>NZ_CP009285.1:4078404-5437872 GCF_000758665.1 Paenibacillus borealis | reverse complement strand
TTTGTTTCCGCCGTGGTCACTGCTTCCAAACCTAATGACAAGATATGGTCGGCAATCACGCAGCATCAAGTAGATGGCCTTATCGCTTACCGGATCCGGCGGAGTGCCAAGGGCAAGGTCTGGTTCGAATGGGTGCTGGGTGATCGGTTCTTTCCGCATGAGGATGGGAGCGGGGCTGATCTGGCTTGGATCGAGGAGTGGGATGACCGCAGAGGCAGTAAGCTGAAGTTTCTCCGGGTTGAACGGCAGGAGCTCAGCGACGAAGGGCTTACCATTCAGCAGCAGGTCTATGAGATGGACGGCGAGACTGTTGGTGATCAGATCGATATTAACCAGTATGCTGTCACTTATGAAATCGAGATCCCGGATGACGAAACCCTGAAGGATGTCACCGAGCTGCTATGTGGCTTCGTGATCAACGATGAAACCCTGCTGCATCCCCGGGGCCGTTCGGCTCTGCGGAACATCGACACCATCCAGGAGGAAATCAACTGGACCATCACCCGTGATTCCATCGTCTTCGACAAGCACGGCAAGCCGAAGCTGGCGATCCCCCGGGCCTTGTGGGACACGGTTGCCAACCAGAACCAGCGGGATTACGGCGCTCGGTTTGTTCGCGGAGCGGATCTGGAGGTTGTTTCCTTCGATGAGAAGACCGGGGCCATCCCGCAGTACATCACCTGGGATGCGAAGACGGACCAATCCTTCAAGCATGTAGAGCGTCTGATCCGTTACTTGCTGGCCGTATCGAAGACTTCTGTCCAGGCTGCCGGGCTGGAAGATGCCAAGGGAGATACAGGCATTGCGCTGCTGTACCTATGGATTCAGTCGGTGATCAAGGCCGAAGCCATTCAAGCGAAGTTCGACGGGGCCATCAAGGACGCCATCCGGAAGTGCATGTTGCTGGAGAATGCGATCGGCAAGGGCGGGCTGAAGCCTGTTAACCCGGTCATTGAGTGGGGAACCATGCTGCCGAAGGCTGAGAGCGAGAAGGACGAAGAAGAGAGCAAGAAGTATGTCGATGGCGTCCAATCGCTTGAAACCACGGTCCGCCGGATGCATCCAGACTGGTCTGAGGAAGCAATCGCTGCCGAGATCCAGAAGATTCAGGATGAGAAGGCGGTCGACACTTTAAACCCAACCTACACGCAGCCGCCCCGGGTGACGGTGTAGGATGGCTACGTCGGAGGAACTGATCGCTCAGTATGTCCTGACGGACGAACGCCTGAGAGCCCTAGTCCAATCGTTGGAGGTCGGCAATATATCAAACCGCCGCAGGCAGCAGCTGCTTCGGCAGGTTGAGGTCATCATCGAGGAGTTGACCAGTAGCGCCGGGCAAGGTCTGGCTGATCTGGTTGGCTCTGAATACCGTAACGGGGCTGCTATAGCGGTTGAGCAGATGACGGCAGCGGGGATAGCGGCTGAAGCGGTTAACAGTTCGCTTAAGATTATCATCCACCAGCAGGCGGCACAGACGATCTCAGACGAGGGATTCTATTCCATCCTTGAAGCATCGGAGCATATGAGTCGCGATGCCAAACGGCGGATTGAAACTGCCGTTAGCCGTGCGAATGAGCAATCGCTGATCCAGGGCGTCAGCCGGAGGCAAGCCACGAAGAATGCCGTTGCCGAGGTTAATAAGCAGGGCATCACCGGGATGATTGCTAAGAACGGTGCTGAGATTCCTGCTGACAAGTACATGGCTGGCGTTGTGCAGTACCATCAGCGCAAGGCGCATGTCACCGGTACCGAGAACATGGCCGTGCAAAACGGACAGGACCTGGTGTATGTCAATTCTGTCGGCATCACCTGTTCGATGTGCGCCAAGTATCAGGGCCGTGTCTATTCCATCAGCGGAGCAGACAAGCGATTCCCAAAGCTGGAGCTGCGGCCGCCGTATCATAGCCATTGTGTTCACTCCCTGTCGGTATGGGTGGAAGAATATACGCCTGCTGCTGAGGTCGAGCAGACCATCAAGGACAGCAATCGATCGTTTGAACAGGAAAGCCGCACCGAAGCCAACATAAAGCGATACAACGAGCTGCAGCGTGAGAAGTCACGGAAGAATGAGACCCGGAAACAATGGATCAGGTACAAGGCCACGCTGCCGGATGATACTCCTGACCTGAAGCAGTTCGCCAGTAACAAGGTGCGGGGAACGAAGAAATACGGGGAGTTGCAGGAGCTTTACCGGGCGGCGAACATTGAGATTAAGAAGAAGGGGGGCTGATTGCCTTGGATGAGATCAAGGAACGGCGAGACCTTCGCGCAGGCAAAGTCACTCCCCTGGCATGCGCAGGTAGCCTACAACAGGCAGCCGAACAAGGGCGCATTGAGGCATTTGTTGCTGTGGTGAAGTTGGCCGATGGAAGCATTCAGACGGTTTGGAGTCATATTCAGAACACTGAAGCACTCGGCCTGCTGGAATGCGGCAAGGATGATGTGATGATCCAGATGAGGGAGGGATGATTTTTGAACGTGCATAAATGTACTGACCTTCCTTCATCCTGGGTGGATATCACTTATGATGAACAGGAAAAGGAATGGGATTTACGGATTGATTTCGATCAATCAACATCAATTCAATATTGTCCGTTCTGCGGATGTGAACTGAAGCCACTCTAACCGAGCGGCTTTTTCTTTTGTCCAAAACGCCGTGACGACACTAAAAGCTGCGGCAGGCAGTCCACCCGGACTTAAACAGGAGGTCAACAACATGTACACATATATTTCAAGACGGTTTCCACGGTTTCATCAATTCTTCGCACCGGACGGTGGCGGCGGTGAAGGTGGAGCTGGAGCTGGAGGCGGCGAGGGCGGCGGGACTGGTGGTGAAGGAGGAGCGGCAGGGGAAGGTAAAACCTTTACGCAGGCCGAGCTTGATGCTGCTGTTCAGTCACGCCTTTCCCGCGCCGAGAAGGCAGCGCAGAAGACGCTGGCTAAAGATCTGGGCTACGACTCAGTCGAAGCCATGCAGGCAGCCCTTAAGCCGAAGGACAAAGAAAAAGGAGACGGGAAACTTGATCCCGCTGAAGTCGACCGCCTGGTCGAGGACAAAATCAAGGCGCGTGAGAAGGAACAGAACGACAAGACCTTCAAACGCTTGCTAAATGCCGAGGTAAAGGTACTGGCGAACGAACTCGGGTTTGCCGATTGGGAGGATGCTGCTGCGCTGTCTGATCTGACCGCCGTCAAGGAGAATGACAAAGGCGAGCTGGAGGGCGTCAAGGAAGCGCTGGAGGCGCTGGCAAAGAAGAAGCCGCACCTGCTGAAGGCTAAGGCTGGTAGCACTGGCCGATTTGGTGCAACCGTTCCGAACTCCCCGGACCAGAAGAAGTCCGCACTTGAGAACATCAAGAAATTGGCCCAAAACGACAGCACTGCAACCGCAGCTGCTAATGACCCTTGGGCAAAAAAATAAGGAGGAATACTCGTTATGAGATTACAACCACGTCCACTCTTTGAAGTGGAAGGCGATTATGAAATCTTCGCATCGATGGAAGTCGTCCGGTTTATCACGAACGGCGCTACCGTTGATTACACCAAGGTCCCTGCTGATGCCAACGGTGATCGCATCATCAAGAAAGGTACACCAATGGCAAAGATCACGGCATCCGGAAAGTATCGTCCATACACCGGCGGGCTCGCTCTTACGGCCAACGTCGCAGCAAACGCAACTACAGCTGTGCTCAATGACGTCAGTCGGCTGGTTGTCGGGGATATCATTACCTTCTACAACGGTACGAACACCGAGCCTAAGACCATCACCGCGATTAATGCCGGTACTAAGACGATCACCTTCACGGCGATTACCAATGCTTATACCACAGCTAACGGTGTGCTGACCAATGCCGACGGCGGTGACAACCCGACGTTCATCACAGTCCGGACATCAAATGTCAAGGATGGCGACCATGTCATCGGCGGCGTCGAAGTGGCGAAGCTACTTTCTGCACGCCTGGCCGTTACCGTTGATGCTGCCCTGAAAGCCAAGATGCCCGGCATCACCTTTGCATAAACCAATTCTACTCACTTGAAAGGAATGAATAACATATGGATCCAGAACTGTTGTTGTTAGAAGAGGCGTTGTCCGGGGAGGAATTGCTGGTCTATGCGTCCAACCTCACGATTCAGAATGATTACTGGCAGAATATCCTGTTCCCACCGCTGCAAACGGATGAGTTGACAGTCGATGTGATCAAGTCGGCATCTTCGCTGCCAGTCATGGCACAGATCGCACACCTTGGGACTGAAACTAAGTACGGTTCCCGTGAAGGTACATCCGGACAGCGCATTGAGATTCCTAAGATTCAGCGCGGCCGTTGGATGGATGAGAAGTTGATCCGTTTGCTGCTCATGGCAAGCCAGGCATCCGGCCTGCGTAGACAGGAAGTTGCCAGCATTGTGCGGGATCAGTTGGATGATGCGAAGTATGCAGTATCCAGTATCCGGGCCCGTAAAGAGTGGATCGCCATGCAGGCAGCGAGCCTTGGTGCTGTAAACTATGTCGAGGACGATGTCCGTATTACTGTTGACTATGGTTTTACCAATGATCAAAAACCTGTTTTAAGTGGTACTGATCGATGGAGCGATTTGGTGAATTCTACTCCACTCCTCGACATGCAGACATGGTATAACATCCAGAAAGCCCGCGGGGTGATCCTGGAACGCGCCTTTACTAGCCAAACTGTTCTCTCGTACCTGCTGAACAACCTGTCCATGCGGCAATTCTACTTCGGCAACCCAACGGGGACGGCAGTGCCACCACAATTGGATTCGAGCCAACTGGACCAGATCACAGACCGCATGAAGCTGCCGCGTATTCTTGCTTACGATACGGTTGCCCGGACAGAGGACACTGCCTTGGTAAACGGCAAGACCAGTTACAGTACGGTGCGTATGACGCCGGAAGATCGGTTTGTCATGCTGCCAGGCGGCAAACTGGGTGACTACCTGTGGGCTGAGACAACCGAATCCATGGTATCCGGCATCGAAGCGGAAACGACTGCAGAGAACGGCATCTATGTATTCCGCGACCTGGTCAGCAAGCATCCACTGCGACTTCGCACGGTGGGTGTTAACCTGGCCTTCCCGTCGTTCCCTTATGCGGATTCTGTAATGAGTGCAACTGTAATCTAGGAGCCCCCCGGGGGCTCTTTTCTTTTATCACGTAACATCACGTAGAGGAAAGGGTGAATAAAGTGGATATCAAACTGAAGGGCGTTGTGAAGAACGGCGGCAAGTGGTTGAAGCCGGGAGATATTGTCCGCAAAGTGGATGATGAAATCGCCTTGGATCTGATTGCTAAGGAATATGCTGAGGAAGTCGAACCACTGCCAGAGGATGACACCGAGTTGCAGGCACTGCGGGAACGGGCAAAGGTGCTCGGCGTGCCGCAGGCTGGCCGTCTGGGTGAAGCAAAACTGAAGGAAGCCATCGCCGAGAAAGAAGCTGAACTGCAGGAGCTCCGCACTAAGGCTGCTAAGCTGGACATTGAAGGCTTTGACACCAAGACAGCTGAGGAACTTACTGCGGCCATTGCAGAAGCTGAAAAGAAGTAGGTGATGTGTCATGCCCACTACCGAAGAGGTCAACCTCTGGATAGCGGAGAATGTCCTCGATACCGAAGCATGGGATAAGAAGCCATTGAAGCAGCCACTGGCTGTAAAGCAAGCTGAACGTAACCTTGCCCGGTGGTATCCCGCCGTCATCCTGACCGTGGAGATTGCTGCCCTTCAATCCATCTGGGAAATGCAAGGGCTGGACCCAGCGCTCAAGTTCCAGAAGCATGGCGTCAAGTCGGTCGATGACCATGGCGAAGGTGTCACGTACAGCGGAATCCGTGATGTTGTGGCTCCGGACGTGCGGGACCTGCTCGGGAAGACGGCCAGCGAGATTGCAGAAGAAGAGGCTGAGGAAGGCGGAACCGACCTGCAGTATGGCGGGTGTCTGATATGAGTCTGTTCGGATATCCTGCGACCGTTTCCCATTATCACCCCGGTGTCGATGATTGGGGCCGCCCTCTGCCAGCCGTTCCGGTGGAGAAGGATGCCAAGGTGGTCGAGGAGCAAAAGCTCGTTAAGAACGCCAAGGGCGAGGAGATAACGGTCGCTTACACCGTCTACCTGGAGGGAATCAATGCTGTTGGCTTCGATGACTGGCTACTTTACACCGATGCGATAGGTACGGAGATTCGGATCGACGTAAAGCACTATGAGATCCGGAAGTATCTCGGTACTGACGATGTGAAAGAAGTGGTTCTGTATGGCTGATAATGGCGCGTTCTCATTTGAGCTGGACGGTTTGGACAAAATCATTGACCGGCTCGATGATCTGGAGAAGGACATCGAAATCCGCCTTGATGCGACACTGACCAAACTGGCTATGAAGATCATTCATGATGCAAAGCGGCTGGCTCCTAATGATAGCGGCGATTTGGAGGGATCCCTGGAAGTGGGGGAGCTGATTCAGCTAATCGGATTATCCTCCATCGACTTCGGGGCTACTGTAGATGTGAATGATTACTCCGTCATCCAGCATGAGGGATTTAACAAATCTTCGTTGGGCAAGGTGATCACACTCAAGCCTGGGGAGAAGACCCTAAGCAAAGGTAATTACAGAGGTTATATGCCGGGCAAGAAGTACCTTGCAAATGCCATCAAATTGAACGAAAAGCTGATCAAGAGTGAGCTGTCCAAGATTCTGGAAGGATGGTGATGCCATGCTCGCAAGTGATCTGATCAATTTCCTGACCGGCGCGGGCTACTCCGTGTATCCGGATGCTAACTTTGTACCTGCAGATCTCCCTGAGGCAAAGTTTCCTTGCCTCTTCGTTGAAGACTCTGGCGGTCCTCCACCGGATGACTATGTTCCGACGGAGCGGCCGTCCTATCAGATTATCGTCAAGGGTAAGTCCTACAAGGCAAACCCGGTCAACATGGCAACTGCTGAAGCTGTGGCGAAGGGATTGTCCAAGCTACTGCACCGAGAATCAAATTACATGGTCGGTAGCACCTATGTCTTTTCCAGCGTGGCCACAATGCAGCCGAGCTTCATTGGGCTGGATGAGAAAGACAGGCCGATCTATTCAACCAATTTTGAGTTTTACGCGAGGGAGGAATAATCATGGCTAGAGCCACAATAGCGAGATCAACCGCTAGTTTGGCGGGAGTAGAATTGGCGACGCAGGCCGCGAACTCCGCCGATGACATGCAATTTCAGAACAATGGTGCTCAACTGTTGTACGTCGATAATGGATCCGGCAGCGCGGTGAATGTGACGATCCCGATGTCCACTGATAAACACGGCCGCACCGGGCAGAAGGTTGTTTCTGTTCCTGCAGGTGATCAGAGCTTCATTGGACCATTCGATGCCGAACTGTATAACCAGGGCGGCTTTGTCCATGTCGATTTTTCCGTAAGCACAGACATCCTTGTGGGTGTTCTGAGCTTGCAATCATAAGAGAGGAGCTGAATTAATTCATGAGTGATATCAATAATATTTACGCTGGCCCCGGCATTTTCACCTGGGGGATTAATGCGGATGGTACTGAAGAATCTGATGCTATTACCATCGACCTGACCCAGGGCGGTATCAATTTCACAACGACCACAACTTACTTCGAACCAACCGTTGACCAAACAGGTACTGCGCCGGTGAAGTCCATTGTCACGGGTACCACAGGAGCGATCAACTTTGAGACTCCAGATATGGACTTCGAGAAGGTTGTCTCGTATAACCCGAATGCATCCAAGGTTATAGACGGCGATACCCCTGCAAAGGTAAAGTATCAGGTCACAGGTTTGGCTGGTAAGGAGCTGCCTCGCAAACGAGCGGTTATCAAACCGCAGGGTATCACTGATCCTTCCCGGTTCATTTACATCGAGAGTGTCGGCATCAAGTTTGATATGAACGCCGCGTTCGTCCTGGATAACAACCTGCGGCTGACTGTGGCTGCTATGGCTTATCCGGATGTTAATGCCACACCAAAGGGCCTGCTCTACACCTGGGGCGATATCACCGCCACAGCGTAAATCATAATTGAATAGAACCATTCTGGGAGAGGGCATTGTGCCTTCTCCTTTTTTTGTATTTCGAGAAATGAGGGATGAACGTGTTTCCACTTACCAGAAAAGATAAGCTGAAGCTCGGCAGCCGCACGGTGTCCATACCGAAGCTTACCAGGAACCGCCTGAAGAAGCTGACAGACCACCTCGGCACGATCGGTGATCTGCTCGTAAAGATATTCCTTACTCCGGAAGCTGACCGATCTGTAATGATCGTAGCCGGAGCCGAGATCATGATTGACGAGATATACGAACTCACATCGCTCATGAGCGATATCGACATAAATGAGCTCAGTGAGCAGGCTAGCCTGGCTGAATGTACTGAATACCTGAATTTGACTTGGCAGAAGAACGACATGAATACAGCCTTAAAAAACTTAAGCGGCCTGATTCCGCCGATGGCTCAGCAATTCGTGACCTCAATCGCGGCTCGTCAGAGTCAGGCCCAGGGTTAACCTATGACGATTTTGTTTTACGCTGCTGCACGGTGCTGGATAAGACACAGCATCAGATCGAGAACGAGTACTTCTTTATTGATCTGCCGCAGCTGCTGCTCCTGAAGGATCAGGCTCGTGCATCGGAAGTGATTGCTCAGCTTGAGATTGCGTCTTACCCACATATCACGGACCAGAAAGTCCGGCAGGAAATCATTAATCGCTATATCAAAGTGTTGCCGAAAGCGCCGGAGAAGCCGCGGGCTTCCGCAGAAGACCAGTATCAAGCGCAGCTTGCGCGCATGAAGGGAGGAGGATAATCAGTGGCTGGAGGAAACCTCGGGGAATTGAAGGCGCGGCTGACTGCCGATGCCAATGGGATCAAGCGCGACATCAAAGAAGTGAAGAAGGATTTCGCCAGTATGGGGGAGACGGCCAAGAAGGCCGGAATGGACCTTCAAACGCTGAATAGGGCGCTGGCAGAGTCTGGCGTCAGTGCAGAACAGATCAGCAAGATCAATAAAAGCATGGGTCAGGCTGAGAAAAGTACAATTGGTGCAGCCGATGCTGCCAAAAAGATGGGCAATCATGCTCACGAGGCAACCGGGAGCTTCATGAAGCTGAATATGGCTTTGCAGGACGTCGGTGCCAGCGGTCAGAACATTGACAACATTAATGCAGCGATCCGCCGGGCGAATCCTGAAGTGTTTGAACAGCAACTTGCCAGTGTAAGAGAGGAGCTTGAGAATCTCGGAGTCAGCAGTTCAGTCATTGATGACATCATTGAGCAGATGCAAGAGCTTAATGAAGTAACCGGTAGCGTTGATTTTGAGATCCAATCACTTGGAGCTGCATATGCAGCCATGGCAATTGCTGTTGGAGCTGCGATTGCCAAGTCCGTACAGACAGCAGCTGACTTCGAACAGGCCATGCAGAATGTCAAGGCGATTACGGAAGCAACCGGTGCTGACTTCGAAGCTCTGCGTATCAATGCGATTAAGCTCGGTGCTCAGACCAAGTTCTCGGCTTCACAGGCCGCAGACGCAATGTCTGAGCTGGGACAAGCAGGATTTGACACGAAGGAGATTATCGCGGCAATGCCGGGTGTGCTGTCGCTGGCGGCAGCAGGTAATGTTGATCTGGCCACAACCGCGGATATTGCCTCTTCCATCCTGCGCGGCTTCGGGATGGCTGCTACTGAGACCACTCGAGTTGTGGACGTGCTGGCATCGTCCAGTATTTCGACCAATGCCGATGTGACTGACCTGGGTATGGCGATGAAATACGTCGCCCCGGTTGCCAAGTCCATGGGGCTGTCTCTCGAAGAGGCCACTGCGGCTGTTGGTGCCCTGTCTGATGCCGGCATTAAAGGCGAGATGGCGGGTACCGGATTACGGGCGATCCTGTTGGCGCTGGCTTCTCCTTCCAAAGAAGCTGCCGGATATATGGATAAGTTGGGTTTCTCGATTAAAGATGCCGCAGGTAATATTCTTCCGTTATCCGGAATTGTCCAACAACTAACAGAGATCTGGCCGCGGCTGACCCAGGCACAACAGGCTGACGTAGCTGCCACGCTGGCCGGGCGCGAAGCGGCATCTGCATTTATTACGCTGATTGAATCTGGAAGCGGCAAGCTCAATGCTTATACCGATTCCCTTGCCGAAGCAGGCGGAACTGCAGAACGTGTTGCAAAAACTCAGATGGATACCCTGAAGGGCGCCGCAGATAACATGGGCAGCGCCTTTGAGTCTGCTGGAATCATCATCGGGGACATGTTCCTGCCGGCAGTCAGGGAAGCGGTTGAAGGTATCACCGCCTTACTCACCGGATTCTCCGAGCTTGATAAGTCAACGCAGGCTGCGCTCATTACCTTTGCGGCTTTACCACCGTTACTGCTTGGAGGCGTAGTCGTTGCTTACCAACTCAAAAAGGCCATCGATGCTGTCAAAATAGCCTACGAAGCCGCGATATTGGCGGGGACACTCACCGCAAGAACAATCCCAATGTTAGGGCTTTTAGCTGTAGCCATTGGAGCGGTCGCTGCCGGCGCAGCCTTTCTCGTCGGGAAGTACAATGAGAGCAAGGAGGCTACTAAGAACTTTGAAGCAGCGCAGGCGGAGCTCAACGATACTCTTAATGATTCTCCTGTTAAGCGTTCCGTTGATGATCTGACCGAGCTCCGCAAGAAGACGGAGGATCTTACCAAGGCACTTCATGAGCGCGAGAAGTTGCAACAACGGCTAAATGAGATTCAAAAGAAGGCTGATGCCGGTCAAGGGAATCCCCAGATGTTGTCCGAAGCAATGGACATCAATGAGCAACTGGAAAAGATCGATAAAAATCTCAGAAGCATGGGCTTCGATGGCGCGGAAAAGGCGACTGAGAAGCTTAAGGAAATGAACACGGCGATTAAGGGTTCTGTGGGTGCTCTCTTTGAAGAACAGAAAGCGGAAGTTTCTGACCTAGCTGCAAAGAACGACAAGCTGAAGGCTTTGGAAAAGTCGCTCGCTACCTTCAAAAAACTCTCCTCAGCTCAGAAGTTGGATCAGGCACAGAAGAAGGAGCTCGTCGATGCTACGAACGCACTCAAACGGGAGTATCCTGGTCTTAATGCTGTCCAAGAGGAAGACGGACGGATTCGAGCGGATAACATCGGTGTTATTGAGGGCCAAATCGAGTCAGACCGATACTTTACCAATCAGGCTATCTCTGGAGCAAGTAAACGGATGCAGGCTCTGGTGACAGAGACAGCGGCACAGAAAGCGGCCGTTGAGGCTCAGATCAAGAATTACGGTGAACTCCTAAAATCTATGAATGCGGTCAATGGTGTCCAAGCTTCCACATTTGCTGAATCGGTGAAGCAAAACGAGGAAAGAGCGAAGAGGACGACTCCTAACGTCATGGACATCGTGAATAATACTTTGAAGGTGCAGACGGAAAAAGAACTGACCAAACTGACAGATCAACAGCGGGAACTGGCGGAGAAACAAAAGGTAATTGAAGTTGCCGCCGCCGCTCTATCATCAGGTAATTTTGACTTGGATGGTCCAAACGGTCCAGGCATTGATCTGACTGATCCGGAAAAGCCGAAGAAGGATAAACCAGCCACCGGAAAAACAGCTGCTGAGCTTGCTGCCGAAGCTCGCCAGGCTGCATATGAGGCTGACCTGAAGACCATTCAGTTCCAGGCTGACTATTATGACCTCACTGCTGAAAAGCAGATGGAGAAGTACGAGGCACTCCGGAAAAAGCATGCTAAGTTTCTGGCTGAATCTGTGGATGATGCCCGCACACTGACCCTGCAACTCAAACGTTTGAGTGAGGATTCGGTCAAGTCCCGGTATGACTTTTCTGCCACCTGGATTGATGCTGAATCCAAACGGATGGAGGACAGCGGGAAGACAGAACTGCAGATTGCTCAGATGAAACTGGACTCCTGGACACGCCTGCGGGATCGCTACAGTAAAGATTCTGAGCAGTACAAGGCAGCGGATGATCAGGTCCGGCAATCCCGCAAGGAAGTTGCCACCGAGACGGAGACGCAGATCAGCGAACTGTACGAGAAGCGGTCCAAGCTGATTGAGAAGGAAGCCCGCCGGTTAGAAGAGTCCGGAGCCACCGAAGCGGAGATCGCCGCATATAAGGTGAAAGCCTGGACGGACCTGCGAAATCAATATGCCATCGACACAACATATTACGAGAAGGCGGATGAGGAACTCTACCAGTCCCGGAAGGACCTGACCGACAAGACGCTGGATCTGACCAAAGAACTGGTCGATGCCGAGAAGGACCGAATTGATGAGGCCCAGAAGGCTGAACTGGCTGCGATTGAATCCCGTAAAGATGCTTATGTTACTGCGCAGGACGCCAAGATCAAGGCTATTGATGATCTCCTTGCGAAGGAAGCTGAAGCGAACAGTGATCTGGATTATGAAGAGGAGCTCGCAAAGAAGAACGCTCGCATCGATCTGCTTGCTTCTGCCGTTGGTAAGGATGGCCTTAAGGAACGGCAGAAGACCATTGAAGAGCGCGACAAACTCATTGAGGACCACGAACGCGACCTGCGCAAGCGGGACCTGAACAACCAGAAGGACGCGCTGCAGGATGAGAAGGACGTTCAGCTGCAGGCATTCGAGGATGAGAAGGATAAAACCGAAGCCCATTATGATGATCTAAAAGAAGCCTTTGATACTTATTCCGATGACATCAAGGTGATTGAAGCGGGCATCGCTGCTTTCCGGGTATCTTCCGCTGGTACGGCCAATACGCAGATTCTGACTGATCTAGACGCCTTCATCATTCAGTACCAATCGAAGATGTCAGCAATCTCTGCTGCCAAACAAGCAGCTCAGAAGGATGCTGACCTTGCTGAGTACAATGCCAACAAGGATGCCTATGCCGCAGCTGCAGCAGCAGGTAACCGTACTGAAATGGTGAGGTTAGCCTCTCGGAATCAAGCGCTTCGCGATCTGTACGGCATTACCAAGGACACTGGCGATAAGCTGCAGAGTTTCGATGTTGGTGGTATTATCCCGGGAGCTGCCGGCGCCCCCGTACCGATTATCGCACACGGGCAGGAAGCAATCTTTAACACTGCGCAGCTCAATGGCTTGTTCCGCATCCTGGATAACCCCAGCATTATCGGAGCTGCAGCGGGTGTGACGAAGTCCGAAACCAAAGTCGAGAACCACATCGACATGTCCGTAAACGGCGTAACCTTGGAAGACCGGGCAGACACGGAAATCCTTTATTCTGAACGAGAGAAGACGGCTCGGAGGATGCAAACGATGGGAGTGAAGTCCGGATGAACGACGTATCAGTAAACGGTGTCTGGCTCTCAACCTTGAACATCCTGCTGGTCTCCCGTGACCTACCGCCCCTGCCGGATACCGAGGAGAACACCATCAAGCTTGCCGGCAGGGACGGCGTAAAGAGCTTCGGCAGTACCTATGCGGCCCGGCCTCTCGGCCTGGGTCTATTTATCATGGGTGACGATTATTACGGCACTGTGGCGAATCTGGCCCGTGTATTTGATGTGAAGAATGGCCCAGCAATCGTCATCTTTGATGATATTCCGCAAAAGAGGTTCATCGCTGAATATCGCGGTTCTATGGCATTCGATACTTCGACGGGAAATCGGAAGATTGATGTGCCCATGAAGATGGATGATTCGTGGATCGAGTCGATACAGGATACCGAGCTCCGGGAATATGGAGAGGGCCTTTCCTTTGGGGAGGGCTATTTTTATATCTCCGATTCTTCGTTCTCGATTACAGCAAGCGGTCAGACCTTTACCGTTAACAATGAAGGTTCTACCTTGGCTTACCCATTGATCCGTATCACAGGGGCGTTTACAAACCTTTCGATGAGTGATGGCATCCAGACCTTGACCATCACCGGCAGCGCTGGAACTAACGATGTATTTGAGATCGATTGCGACCTGGATAAATGCTCGGTGCGGCTTAATGGGGTGAATGCTTGGTCCCGCAGCAATGGTGTGTTTTTTGTTCTTGAACCAGGGGAGACAACATTCACTGTGACGGCCACCAGCCCCAATATCACTGTTGAAGTGATCTACCGCTATCAATATCTCTATTAGAAAGGAGCTGCTACAAAAATGACATTTGCGCGGAGAATGATTACCAAGACGCTGGATTTAATTAATCTCCAGCGGCACAACGATAACTATGCCGACATTCAGACGGATTTGACTGATCACGAAGGGCGGATTACAGGGGCACAGAGCGATATAACGATTCACAAGGCTTCAACCACAGCTCATCCAGCTGCGCATGTGACATATTCAGGTGCAGTTGCTGGTGCGGCCAACATCCAAGAGGCTATCGATTTTGTAGATGAGCGTCTGGATACGATCATCGTCGGCGGCAGTGAGGATAAAGACCCGGAGCTGACCGACATCAAAACGCCAGATCCCAGCTATACGCCTGGCCGGACAATTGCCGCTGCTGGTGATGTAGTACGGGATATGCAGAAGCAGTTTGGGGAACAGTTGGGGGATGTAGCGTACGGAGGCCAAGCGTCTTTATACGGAGTGGAACCGACTGGCGCGGACCAGACAACGGAGCTTAACACTTATTTCGAGGCCCTTGAGGACAAAGGTATTCGATATGCGATGTTCGATAAGCCGGGCACATTTGTGCCGGATAGCGCACTCTCTGGCACTTCTAAAGTGCTAAAAATCGGTAATGCGGAAATTAGCAGAAAGAATCCCGTTAACTGGTTTACGCATATCTCAAAGACGTTCCGTGGATTCAGCGGGAAAATCAATTCAAGCGCGGTTCGTGGGTTGACAGAAGCGGTGGACACTGGTGGATTCCGGCGCGTTGCGGAAGCTATCTCACAGAATCAGCCCGTTAAGGTTTGTATCTTTGGCGACAGTATCTCGACGGCAGGTTGGGACACTGCGAACTTAAAACTTCGATCAGTGAAAGGTTCTTCAAATCCACTGGGGTATATTAATGGCCCAGACGCTTCCGCAGAAAGCGCAGCGTATCCGATCAAATTAATGGAAATGCTCGTAAATTCTTTCCCAGACACCACGTTTAAATACTCAAACTTTTCAATTGGGGGAGAGGTGATCAACAATTGGGGAGTTAGCAGAACGATTCAAATTGACAATGTCTGGATAACCAAAACCTGGATTGATATGTGTAAGGATGCCGCGCCGGACTTGCTTGTTATAGCCTTCGGGATGAATCATGCTAGTAATGACTCGGCAAGAATATTTTCATATTACTTAAAAACATTGCTAGATTATGTCAAAGCGAATTTTACTGTTATTCCTGATATCGTAGTTATTACAAGTCCTCGTTGTGCGTATTTGCCCGGTGAAACAACTTGGGGAACGTATACTACACATTCATCTATACATGCAGCAGCTAATGCTGCAAGAGCTATTGGGCAAGAGTATGGAGCATACGTTTGTGACGTTGCTCGTATAACAGATATCAAGCGTATTGGTTTGGATTTAACAAGACCGATGCTCAAAAAAATTAGCGTATCAGACTTCAATAAAATTCTCAACGGGGTTACCGACAATGGTGACGGAACGTATTCCTTTATTAATGGCGCTTCACTCTCTCTCGCAGGGAATCTGCAGAAGGATTTCCAATTGAAGCTCAAGCTTAACTTCCATGTTTTGGGATCAAGCACAGGTCATTCTCTCACCGTGAAATTTAATAAGACAAACCCTGGATTTTATGACAATGCCGTTATCTTCTCTCCGAAATCTCCTAGCAATCTTGCGAAGATCGATAGCGCAATGAGGATAGCAGATAATGCACATTATACGATCTTCATTACTGGAAGTTATGCAGATACCGTGGCCTATGAAGGTGTTGACGTTGTACTAACGATCACTAAGCAAGGGCCAATTGTTGAAATTAAGCTAGGCGACAACGAAACGCGGATCATCAAGGATTACGCTGACTGTTGGGATGTTCCGGGAACACTCGATATGTTGTACACTACCGGAACCGCCGGTGAGTCATTACTGGTCAAATCAATTGAGGTGTGGGGCGCGGAATATCCGGAATATCTACCGGTGCTGCTTGACCGTGAGATGTTCGGCGCTTATGCTGCCGGAGACTACTCGGTTAAACAGCCGTACGGCGGAAACGGGGTTAATCACCCTTCAAGCATCGGAATAGAAGAGGGCTACGTACCGGCGCTGGTCGAGTTGGTTGAGGATATCAAGCACGTTGTCAGCATCCGTAACCGCAATACGGATTGGAGCCTATTCCCGGTAACGGAAACGCGAGATAGCATTGCATCCGGGGTAACAGGGATTAGCGTGATAGCGCTCGGCAGCATAACGGACTATCCAAAGTTGACGGCGAGAGTAGTGTCGTCCGGCGGGACCGTGTATAAGTTAAACCGTGTCTACAACGCCTCTCCGTACGACCATGGCGTGCTACTCGGTACGAATGAATTCGGGATATACAACGACTCCGGCACCGTGAGACTTGTAATTAAAAGCGCAGCGACAACGGGGTGGGTAGTGACTACGCATAGGCGCGCTTAGCTGATTTTACCTGTGTTAAGCCAATTCACAGCATTAAAGTATTTTTTGTAAACGAGCATCTCATTGTCGACTGTAGAGGAATTTTCAAATTCCCTAAACCAGACAAGGGAGTTAATGCCAGGAGTATTCTTAGAAGAGAAAAACACTTTAGGGTATGTAAGAGCATCAAAACGCTGTACGTGTTCTTCCGAAGTAAGATCTCTATCAGATAATTTTATAAATATATTATTCCAATTAAATCGGGCTAGCCTACGGTTCCATTTCTCGTAGGCCTCATTTTCGTCGGTATAGTGCATAAAATGGATTTCGATGTCGTGTAGTAGACCGACGGGGTAGCTCGGAGTTTCTTTATACTGGGACGTATCAGTGAAGGTCAACGGTGTGTGAAGATAGTAATCGAGGTTTTCCAATAACTTAATGTAGCATGGCCCATATATAAATAAGCCAACAAATGGCGTGTTATACGGTTTTCCTAAATTTTTATATACTTGACCGCCCCAGCAGTTGTTTGAGATGATACTGAAATTGTCGTTTTTTAGCTTTATTCTTGAATTGAAGTTTTTAACGAATAATCTTGTGCTCTTTAAAGTTTTAGTTATATTGCTCACTGTGCTCGCTCCCAACTGTTGAGTATTAAAATTGTAAAATTAAGTCTGCGTGTTATCTATGAAGTATATATTATTGATTAATATTTGTTAACTTCAATTTCAGAGAATTAAGCCCAGTAAAACAGTCTTAGTTTTTGATGAACTTATAGAAGGGATTCTCCCTTTTGCATAGAACTCTGGATGTGAGAGGGGAATAGAAATGAATAATGATAAAGTAATGGAAAATCTAGTTACAAACTGGGGTTTACCAAAATGCCTCGAGAGGGATAAAGAACATATAATATTTAAATTCGACGATGAAGGCATTACGGGTACAAGTGAAAGAGGTTATCATTGCAACGTAAGAGATGTAAAGTTTTGTCTCTATAATGAAAGAACAGACAAGGTTGTCTTTTCGATGGATTTTTTCAAAGGTAGTCCCTCACTTCCGGGAAGACACATGTCTCGAATAGTATTAGAATTGCTATACGTACATGATGAATCTTTGAGAAGAAAAGGCGTGGCTAGTTATTATTTTAATAGACTCCGGGAATATGCCCTCGAAGAAAAGGTCAAATGCATCTATGTGAGAGCTGATGCGAATGCTAATAATTTTAAGAATGATGATAGGCTTAATGCATTGAATCAAACAGAATTAGAGATGTTTTATAAGATAAAAAGCACACTAGAAATGCCTGTATATGTAGAGTCTTAGTTCATAGACGGACGATACTGCGCAGCAAACAGTATCACGCTACACTCCCGAGAAGTAGTTATGGTCGGGAAGGTCAAAAAGTTCGGACTGCCGTTTGACGTTTTGACCGTTACCGGAAACGAATTATATTCTACGAGTAAGTCAGCGACCGGATTTACAGCAACGGGATCGAGTGTAAATAGGCTATGAAGCAGGTAGACGGTAATCGCGTGGTGAATTTTAGCATTGCTATTTACACTTTCTCCGTTCTGATAGTAGAATGTATGAAAATGGAAATAGAATGGAGAATATAAATGGCGAAGAAGTGGAAGACAACAGAGAAAGTAATAAAAAAGTTTCAGGAGAAATACAAAGATAAGGCAGCAACAACGCTTGGTGCGGTACTAAAAGATGTTGATCCACAGAAAATAATCGCAATTAATGAATCTTATGACTATCCTTCAATACTCAATGATTACAAGATGGGCATTCTTAAGGAGAGCGTTGAAAAGAATGGGTGGACGAATGAAAGACCTGATGGCATTTACTTAATTGAGCTTCCAAATGGTGATCTATTAGTAGGAGGAATGGGAAATCACAGAGCGGTACTTGCTAAAGAATTAGGAATTCCATCTATTAAAGCTTCAGTTGGATTAGTCAAGTTCCTTTAATAACGAAATACTTGTCAAGAAGAGCGAAGATTATTAATCATCACGGGGAAGTTTGGGTTTTAGTGGGATATTTACAATACGTGTGCGGAATTGTATACTAATGGAGTTCCTAATGCGGTCGCCAAGGGGATACGATGTTGCGGTACGGGTCCAAACCGTGAGCAACAAGTTGACACTGAAAGCCGCAAAGGGAACTTTTTGTTTTCTATATGAAATAAAGGATCAAACTGCGTAGCATGATATCAGAAAATGAGGATTAAAAACCTCAAAGAGCTTTAAAAAGATATAAGATTCATTATTTAGACAAAAAATTGGAAATTATTTTTCTCAACTCAACATTTCAACACCAGTATTAAGTGGTTCAACTCAGTGGTATTTTGTTAATGTCCTGAATCCACTTTTTAATCTCGATCCAACGGAACCTAATCTCCATCACTTTCACGCGAATCTCTCGTCTCACCTCATTTCCCATTAATATAGGGGATTGAAAGTGTTATTCTCGAGTAGCAAGAAGAGAAATATCTTGCTTACGAGTTACAAAACTTTCGAGGAGTGAAGCGAATGAAGTGCGAATTTTGCGGTAAAGACCACACTGAAAGTCTAAGTAATGGTGAACCAATTGAATTCAGGGAAATACCTCAAGGTAATGGGGAATTTTACTGGGTCTGCTTAGATTGTTTCGAGGTTATTGAAGAGTACGATGAATATGAACCGATGAATATCAAACCGAAGTGGCATCTCTATAGTCTGAAAGAAGCTAAGAGACTTTGGAAGATTATAAAACCAGCTTATGATCGTGAGACATTAGAGCGCATGCTTTCGGACCTTGACAAAACCAGCGAATAGTATTGATTTGTGATTAGAAAGAGCCTGCCGGATCACTCCAGCGGCTCTTTTTGTTCGACTTCATTAAGGATTTTTTCGGTAATGTGTTTTCTTATCGTGTAGTATTTTAGTTTACTGTAATGCATCGAACCCATAATCCCTAGATATACTAGAAAAATAACACTTAATATAAATACAGCTGAAAGGAAATTTTCCTTAAACGCTTGCGTAATCATTAAACCAACTACAAATGCACCGAAAGATATTGCGGCAACATTTATGAACGGTTGTTTTAGCACTTCTGTTTCTTTATCGAAATGGAATTTTAAATAAGAGATTTCTTCTATAGTCAATTGACTTTTATAATATTTCTCAAGATTCTTAATTTCTTCAATTGCCCGTTTAGCCTTAGAGATTTCTTTCATATTAATCACTCCCTATAGTGCGTTTATACATTATATCGGTAAATTATTGTTTAGAAATTAATATCATAAAGAGGTTCAGAGCTACGTTGAAAGGAGAGTCCACCTTGCAGAAGCACCTAAAATCCTTCGACCGCAACCGCACCCCAACCGGCCTGCTGGTTGCAACCACCGACGTCCAGCGCCGCCGTCGGCTAAACAGCGACTACGAGATATCCTTCACCGTCCCGATGACGAGCACCGACTATAAAGAGTTGATCATACCCAAAGGCCACGTTCAAGATGAGCGTGGCCAATTTTATGTCGTGCAGTCCCGTGCCCGGGATCGCAGCAACAAAGTGATCAGCGCCCAGATCATCTGTACGCACATCATGTTCAAAATGATCGACTCCAAGATGCCATATGACGATTACATCGATGAGGCATACGGAGTTCACATCAGCGTGCTGCTGGACAAGATCAGTACGGCCACCGGAGGCATCTACACCTTTGTCACGCATGATACATTTGATCTCCGGGACGTCAAGGACTGGGGAGCGACCACGGCCCTGGCCGCCCTGCAGGATACCGTCAACCTGTACGGTTGCGAGATTGATCCGGATAACTTCGTCATTCATTTGTACAAGCGGATCGGCAGTGACGATGGATTCGAATATCGGATCCGGAAGAATATCATCAACGATAGTTTTAAGGACAATGTATCGAACCTGACAACCCGGTTGTTTTCCCAGATGAAGGACGGCCGGACATTCATCGGCCTCTCCGCCGACTACCTGACCACGGAAGAACGCAGCCTGCTGCAGTCCGTTCCGGGCGCCATCGTTGATAATAAACTGGCCGTGAATTATCTGATCTCGCCGTATACTCAGTACTGGACCAACAACGTCAACGCATTTTATGACGGTGAGCTCATCGATCAGAACATCGAGGATCCGGAAGAGTTGCTGATCGCTACCCGGGAGGCTTTGCGGAAGAAGGAAATGCCAGAATTCGAGATCGGTGTCAGCGCGGCGGACATCTATAAGATTGATCCAGACGAGCAGCGGCCGGGCCTGGGCGATACGGTATACGCCTATGATCCGGAAATGGAGCTACAGCGTGTCAGCTGCCGGGTGATGGAGCTGACGGAGTATCCGTTCAGCATGGATAAGCACTCTCAGGCGACGCTATCCAACTACCAGATGCGGGATGATACGCAGGTGCTGGCGGACCTGGAGCGCAGCAAACAAATTCTTAATGATCTCCTGTCCGGTGGCCGGGTACGGGCAGCTGCGTTTGAAGAATTTGCCAAGCAGGCCGTCATCGACATCAATGCTTCGAAGAGCGAGATCATTTACGACAGCCGCGGCATTGTGCTGCAGGAAGTGGATCATCCGAATGTGCAGATGGTTCTGACATCGCATGGGCTGATTATCACGGAGGACGGCGGGGCCACGGCGCGAACGGCCATCACCGGCCGGGGCATTGCTGCTGAAGTCATTGCCGGGGTGCTTGGGAGCTTCGTCAGCATGGAGATTGGTAGCGGGAATAACATAACCAAGATCAACCCTAGCGGCATCAGCGCGGGGCATGCGGACTTTAACAGCGCGCCGTTCCGGGTGGACATGGCCGGGAATGTTGTGGCGAGATCTATTACGCTGACAGGACTGATTGAAGAGAGTACTATGACCTATTCGGATATTATTGCTGGCACAGTGACGGGGGCGCTGATCAGGACTGCTGCTGCAGGAGCAAGGTTCGAGGTTGATGAAACCGGATGGAGGACTTATGATGCAAGTGGTACCAGGCGCATCGGAATCTATCAGGATGCTGGATATAATATGAGTGCACTTACATTTGATCAATCAAATGGTACTCGTAGTGGCGTAATTAATGGTGGTGATGGTCTTTTTGAAGTGCGATCTGCTGGAGATAACGATCTGTTCTTATCTGCTATGACAAACACTATATTTTTTCAAGGGCAAATGAATTTCGCTTCTGCCTATAGTGTTTCCGGTTTCGGTATTAATTTCGTTAGCGGATTACGTGCTGAGCTTGATTCTATTTGGTCCGCCTTAGCGGGGAAAGCAAGCGCTAGTCATTCGCACACGGTTAACCTTGGAACCCATAATCATGGTATTGCTGGTGCAGTGAACTGGGGAGGCTCATTCACAGTTTCTTAAAAAACCTACCATCTTATAAGCCTCTTGGATATACTTGGGTTATTACTATATTCAGGAGGTTGAAATATTGAAAAAGAAGGTTTTTGTCATTATGACTTCTGCGCTTATGCTTGGTGGGTCGATTGGATTTGCTGCCGCAAGTTCTCCATTAATCGGTGCAAAAGTGCAAGGGCTGTTCACGGTACAGAAAGCAGATGGAACGAAGATTGGTGATGCTGTTATCATTAATGGTTCGGCTTATGCTCCAGTTCGTGAAGTTGCTGAAGCAGTAGGGACAAATCTGACTGTGGAGGGGAAAAAGATTATCATGAGTGACATTCAAACGATAGCTTCGGATTCCACTATCTCAAACGGAACATCCACAGACAAATCCGATTCAAGAGAATTTATTGAATATAAAATCCGGGCTGCTGAGAGTGAAATTGAGAGCGCTCAAGGAGCAATTAAAGGTTTGGAAGACTCCAAAGAAAAAGTCAAAATGTATCCGGCTGATTACCCGACCGAACAGCAGAAGCTTGATGCTTTGGCAAAAATTGATGAAATGATCAAAGCAAAGCAAAAGATCATAACTTTTAATGAAGAAGAACTTGTCAGGCTTAAGACGCTACTTGATGAACCCTCAACGCCATGAACAAACCTATAGTCTGGGTTGCCGGTGTTTTATTGCTGTTGTTTACTTTCAGCATATTGATTTACCCGACGCCTTATCGTTATCTGAATTATGAGCAGAATGGTCAAACGTACCCTATAAAAGTAAATGTAATTACAGGCAACACGCAACATTATGTCCCCAGTTACGGATGGGTAGATGATAATTCAGAATGAGTCCTCTTATGAGGGCTCTTTTTTATTCCCTCGAGAGGAGGTGATCCCTCTGGCCAAAGTAATCAATCTAGAACTCTCGGTGAATCCGAGCAATCCCGTGCAGGAAGCGGTGGCAGTTGTGCTGCTGCTCATCAACTCCCATCCCGGCCGGCAGTATGAGTTGCTTCAGCAGATCGACATGCAGATCGGTGAAGCACTGGCGGCACTGGACGAAGCCCGCATGAAGGCAGCAGACAGCAAAGTGGCAGAAGATTTGGAATCACCGGTTGATTAGCGGCACGCCCTGAAGAGGAGCGTGCTATTTTTTTGCCCTCGGAGCCGATCCGCGGGCTATTTCCATGTAGAGAGAGGGGCGGGAGGATGGATTTGCCTAGCTTAAAAGACGCCCTGTCGTTGGCGGACCAATATGGTATTGGCTGGTTGTTTGCGCTCGGGGAAGCGTTGCTGTTGGTCATTGTAGGTAGGTGGTTGGTTATTGGTAAGTTGGTGCCGGGGAAGTCGCTGGAAAAGGCGGAGAAGCAGCGGGATGATGCAATCGAGAAGGCCATATCCGCCGTGGCTGCTCTAAATCGGAGTAGTGATGTTATGGAGAAAATGAAGCCTGCAGATCGTTTGAATCCGGGCGACCAGGACGGAGGTGGGTAACATGCCGCGAGTAAGTTTGTTTGAACTGCTCAGAAAGATACCCGCCATCAAAAAGAAAGAGGCGGAATTAGAAGAGAAAGAACAGGAAGTGAAGTGGGCGATCCGGAGATATGAGGATCTGGATGAACGACATAAGGAAGTTGTCAGGTCAAATGGATTCGCCGGCGCTTTTATTTACGATCACAGTACGAAAGAGGGGGAGAACTATGCGCGCTAACGACACCATTACACTCATCTGCTATGCGTTATCGCTGATCTGCATCATTTATATCACGGCAGCTATGCACATCTATTTCCGCAAGAAATACCGGGAGGGCGTTGTCGGTATCGGGCTGGTTCTTGGTATGTTGATGTTCACGGCCTACGCATTGGAGCGCCTGGTCGGCTTTGTGATCCGGTTCGGAAAGGTTCAAGGATGGACAGGTTACTATTTCGACTTGCTGCAGAAATGGGGCTGGACCATCGGTGTAATCGGCACGACGGTTACGCTCTGCGCGCTGGCCATTCTGGTGCAGGGCAGAGATTTGGGGCTGTTCTTAGAACGGCCCAGTGGTAAAAGGAAGGGAGGATCCGGAAGACGATGATCAAAAATAAATACCCAATCGAGCGGCGCTATATCAACAAGCGTTCCAATGTTCGGCCCGGCACCCGGTTAGTAACGGGTACGCCGGGCTTTTTAGTTGCCCACGATACGGGAAACCCCGGGGCTACAGCGGATAAGCACTTCGAGTATTTTCAGACCCTTGTTAACCGGTCGGCCTCCGCGCAGGTTTTCGTGGACGACAAGCGCATCCTAGAGATCATCCCGACCGGCACCGGGACGGACCCGGCGGAGAAGGCTTGGCATGTGCTGTACAACGTGACCACTGACAACGCCAAATACGGCGATGACGCCAACGACATCGCTTTAGGCGTGGAGCTGTGCTACGGCGGTAAGATTAATACCCTGGAGGCGTACAAGCGCTACGTGTGGTATCTGGCCTTCTGCTGCGACAAGTGGAAGCTTAACCCGCTGACACACATCCCGAGCCATAAGCAGCTGGATCCGACGCGTAAGAGTGATGTTGACCAGGCGCTGGCTACTATCGGGAAGACACTGAAGGACCTGCTGTATGACATTGTCAAGGATATGCAGGAGGAGCCGGCGGTAATCGTGGCACCTACTGCCTTGCAGCTTCCGGCAAGCGTGGCGCAGGCACTCATTGAGGATTACGTATCCCCAGCATGGTTTGCAGCCCGGAAGGCTGGTGACTCCGTAGGCACCCTGCATCTGCACAATCTGGCGAATAACCTTCGCCTGGCCGCCCGCATACCGTTGCAGCCGGGATCAGCAGCACCGTTCACCCAACTGCCGAAGAGCAATGTCCAGGAGTTGGTGTTCAGGTGGCTTTCTCCCGGCTGGCAGGCGGCGAAGGTTAAGAGTGATAAGACGGCTATGGCTTTCTACAACAATACGGCAAATCACCTGCGGCGCGCTGCGTGCATGCCGACTGAATAGGAGAGGTTTATATGCAAACTGTAATTGATCAGGCTCAGCCGTACATCACGGCCGTTGTGCTGGCCATTGTCGGCATTCTGGCCACGGTAATACTGCGGACGATAGCACTGCTGCAGGTAAAGGCAGACTCATTTTTCGATGCTCGGCTGTCAGTGTCTCAGCGGGAACTGCTGCACAAGATTGCTTCCGAGGGTTTTGCCTACGCTCAGACGGTCTACAAGGAGCTGGGCGGGGAGGATAAGCTGCAGCAGGCATTGGTGTATGCCTCGGACCAATTGGAGGCGCGCGGCATCAAGGCTGCACCAGAGGAGATCCGGGCGGCCATCGAGAAGGCATATCTCGCTTATAAAGCGACAGTATTGACCAAACAGTAATAATTGCCCACTGGCTTCGGCTGGTGGGCTTATTTTATTATTATTCTCATTTTTAATTCTAAAAAGGATTCCACAATTAGGTCTATTCCATTCCTTCATTGAGTGGTAATATATACCTATTATAATTTTGAGGTGAGATTGTGGATGCATTGAGAGTATATCTGCCTAAGGAATTCGATAAAGATAATATGTATTATTTTATTAATGAGGTTTTTGATGAAAATATGGATCTTAGAGCAAGGGATTATGTTTTTGACTTCACCCCACTAAGATTCATTAGGCCGGTAGGTGTAACTGTTTTGAGCAATATTATTGGGCGATTAAAGAAACAAGGGGCACATTTATCCATTACATATTTCGAACCAGACCGTAGCAATAGGCGCTGCCCCATGGCGTTTCTGGATGATGCGATGTTTTTTAAGAAATTCATAGATCGAACCCTAGATGAGAAATCTTCTCTTCGGATGACTACTTTGCCACTTGAACACGTAGAGTATAACAGAAGTTATGAGTATTTGGATTACGCTATGTCTTGGTTGGCAGGTAAACTGAATCTAACAAAGGAATCCTTAGGAGATATTAAGTCGTGTCTTGTGGAGGTATTTAACAATATAATTGATCATTCTGCGGAGCATACTGGTAGTATATTTGTTCAACATTATCCAAGAGAAAGCAGAGTGATGGTAGCTATTTCTGATTTTGGGGTTGGAATTCCATCATCAATTCAAGACATACTTCCTGGAGTTGACGATGCGGAGGCCCTGCTTTTAGCGATTAAAGAAGGCTTTACCACAAAGTCTACACCTAAAAATAGGGGTGCGGGATTGGATTTCCTCTTACAAAATGTGGTTATAAATAATAAGGGGAGTGTTTACATCCATTCAAATCATGGTATACTATCATCAACGTCAGGTCGTGATGGGATGGAAATTACTTCAAGAAAAACAGAAGGATTTTATCCAGGAACATTATTGGAAATTGTTTTTCAGACTGACACAATTGAATATGTAGAGGAGGAGTTTTCATGGGACGTTTATTAAGGCTTGGTGACCATGTCAATCATTGCTACTCCAATGCAGAAGGTGAAGCTGTACAGGATGTACTAAGAAAACATTTTGACACTGGAGACTCAGTTATTGTTTCCTTTAAAGGTATGGATAGTGTTTCTTCATCCTTTATTAATTCAGCATTCATCGAACTGCTGGAAGTCTATGATTTCACGTTTATTAAAGAACATTTAGGTTTTGCTGATACAACGAGAACGATTAATGATCAAATTAAGCGTAGGTTCTCTTTCGAGGCCAATAACAAACTTATTCGATCCTAGTCAGATTTTCAAACCCCTAAGCGGGTTTTTTTCTATGATAGATCACCTTTTGCCAAAAAAATCACTTCATAAGAATTCGATCGTGGTTATTGCTGTAGTGGAAAGAACATTACTCTACCAGTTATGGAGGGTATTTGTTGCGTTTAGGAATATTTTTCATACAAGATGTTCCAAATGTGTTATTGTATTGTTACACGGATCGGAAGCACCGAGCGTGCAGTCCGAAAGCATCGGCAAAAAGCCCGTCAACCTTAACTGGTCGGCGGGCTTTTTTGCGTTTTGTGGGAAATCAAACCATTGCTAAAAATCGGGTAGGGAGCATATAATACAAACAAACGTTCCTATTTCGGAGGCGATCACATGAAAATGAGCATCGGCCAAACCATTGAAATGATATACCTGGACAAAGCCGGAAAGATCACGCAGCGGAAGATTGAAATCCTCGGCATCCGTGACGGCCGTATTAGGGCCACCTGCCTGACCACCAATGCCCCGCGCGTGTTCTTAGTGGCAAACGTACTATCCTGGAGACCATTAGCGGAGAATCGTCATGCTGGATGATACGGCGCGCAAGCTGCTTCGGGTCATGTTTCAGTTCCATGGTCACTTTCGGAGAATGCCCTCTCTGCCAGAGTTGGAACGGCTGAGCGGTCGGAGATCTGCAGCGATCAAAGCAGGCATGCTGCAGCTGGTCGAGCAGTATTACATTCAGTGGGACGACAAGCAGCCGGTTGAGACGGCCGTTGTGATCGAGGCATGGGAAAGGGACGTCCCTTTTAAAGATCATGTTGCGGCAGGCCCACACAAGTCACAGCAGGCAGAAATAACGGGAAATATAGATTACTGGACCGAGTACTAGGGGGATACATCATGGGAAAGAAACTGGAGAGTGTTTGGGAAGGTAGTCGGTTTTTGCTGCCAGAGCATGTGCAGCTTCTGAGGCAGGAAATGCAGGAGCAGGGAAGACGCAGCCGGCCCGCGATCGACCCTGATGAATGGGAGCTGATTGACCAGGCGCTCGGGTATGCATTGCTGGAGAAGGAACAGATCACAATCGTACTGTTTGACCCTTACAAGGATTTGAAGGTGCGGGGCGTTGTGGTGAAAGTAGACCGGCAGCTGAGGAGAATCAAGTTCCAAATGGAAGAGGACTTTAGCTGGATCAAGATCGATGATGTGATCCGGGTCATTACATAAATAAAGCCCTGGGACATCCCCAGGGCTTTTTACTATTTATCGTTTGCATCACCAGCGCTGAACATAAGACCTAATTCATTTGACCCCTGTACATGATACCGTATGCCATTTCTGACAGTGGACTCATCAATTTTAGCAAGGTCAACACCATCTTCAAGTACCTTTAAGTCGGTGATTATACTTCCGACCTCTGTCGACTCAATATCAGGATTGACAGCTAATATTACTAATCCCATGACTACAATGATGTTTGCACCTGAAGCAGAGGTACCGTCTCCACGTCCTATCATCATTATATCTCTAATTGACCCATCAGCCTTATTAACACTACCTGTTATGCCAAGGAAATCATTGAACATGTACTGAAATGTGTCTTGGGCAAGTCCATCTTCAACAGTGAGCTTTTTGCTGATTTTTAGCTTGGATTCCATAGAGTCAGCACGAGCATTGAATTCCTTCCTAAACTCTTCAGGTGTCATGCCGATAGTTCCCGGTATCGGATTTTCAGTGGGAGCGACCGTAGGATCTGATTTGGATACTTCTTTAGGTTTCTGAGTCGGCACAATTACGGCCTCTTCTGTGGCCTCTGCCACAACAACTTTTGCCGGCTCTATAGTGGCTGAGGTCACTGCTTGATCCGTTGTATTCTTGTCATCACCCATATTTCCGATAGCTCCTATAATGATGACCGCCAGGACCCAGAACCACCACTTTGTATAAATTGGCTTATTCAACAAATTTCCCCCTATTTATGATAACAATTTACAAAATAAGTCTATCAGAAGTAGGGATATTTTTCTATTTATTAATTCGGTAAATATGAAAAAGCCCAGCAGGATTACTCCGGTTGGGCTTCCTTGTCTTCTATGTATTCAATGAGTTCTCCAGTGCTAACCTTCAGGTGCTTGCAGAGTTTCTCCAGCGTCTCAAAATCCACGCGCTTGGACGTATTATGATATAGCCCCGATACCGTGTTGATTGCTAACCCCGTCTCCCTCGCAGTGCCTCGAATCCCCTTATTCTGCCGGTCCATGATGTCCTTGACGTTATTCTTAATCACGGACAAGCCTCCTTTTTCCAAAAGTATACATCACATAAATAAATGTATCAATATCCTCATACGCGTATCATCTTTCTGATACACTTGCATATGATGTATTAGGATGATAATACAGGAGAGTGATTTATGATGTTACCGGTACATTTACGCTTGGCAGAGATCTTTCACATTAACATGACTGGACCTTTGACGATCGAAGAGGCTAAGGAGCTGCAATATTGCCTGCGAGAGAATGCCAGGTATTGCTGGGACTGTCTGATGATTCAAAATCAGTCCGTGCTGGCTGGAGCGACACACGACCACGAATGGCAGCTGGAACTGCAGCGGAAGCTGGAGGTATTGAGATTGACGGGGAGGGTGCCAAAAGTGTAGCCTTATTATAGTAAGAAAGATATCGGGAACTGTAATCATAACAAATAAAAAAATCACACGAAAATCACCGTTTCTCTTTTAATGTGTTTTACTGGATTTCTCTTATGACCCAAATCATATCCATGAGCAAAATAATCACCCCTGTATTTCACCCCATTTCACTGTATTAATTAGACTAAATGATGCGGTGGGTGACGCCGATGCTGGTAAGTATTGATTGAATATAGTAGTGTTTTTCAAAATGATCAAATGGATGCAACAAAAAACCTTCAAAACAAGGTCTCCCACTGCAATAAAAGAAACAATAAAACCAGCAGTACAGGATATCCCATACTGCTGGTTTTATTCGTATACTCTTATTAATCAGAGTAAGCTGTAACGGTAAAGCTTTCGGGTCCGATCCGGACCGGTCCGAGGGTCGTTGTGCTAACAAATGCTGAATAGATCAATTGATTATTCTCAGGAGCAGGGACATTGAAGTCAGAACCTATAACCGTGATGGGCAGCACTTGTTCATTCGTATTGGATGGCAGAGACACTTCGAGTGCGGAATAGATGATAGGATCGTTCGTAGTGGTTCCTCTAACGATGATCACGAAGATTCCAGTTGGAGGAGTGCCGGCAGGTAGTAAGATAGATACGGTAGTGAAAAATTCTACCCTGATATTCCCTGTGGGTCTCACAATGTTCAATCCGACTTGTCCGTATAATTGGGGGGATAGTATAGCTGGGAAAGGAACGCCAAGAGAAGAGGCAAAGCTTGCATTTTGTGATGTGCGAGAATCTAGTAAAAGAGTCATAAAGCACCTCCTTTCTGTTTATTCAATAGCATATGCAGATCCTCACACGTATTTCTCATAGATCGTCCTTTCTATTAAAAAAGGCGTTTTGATGGAAAGGCATGTTTACGATTGTTATTGTTTTTCGGATTTGATCCCAATAATTTTTGGATATATTACGAATCCGCCTTAAGGGGCTACTTTTTAAAGAGGGGATTCACATAGGTATTAATGTCATACCAATTAAGCCTATTTAAGTCTGCATACATCCTAAAACCGTTTGACTTCTCAAAGTAACTCCCCCTATAATGGAAGAAGTGGCTTGAAGCCCGGTGCGGTAATTTTCCAAGGGGGAGGCAGACAATGGAAGCCCGGATAGACAAGATTAAGCAACAACTACAATCCCAAGGATACAAGCTTACACCTCAACGGGAAGCGACCTTAAGAGTTCTCCTGGAGAACGAGGATGATCATTTAAGCGCTGAAGATGTGTTCATGCTGGTGAAAGAAAAGGCTCCGGAGATCGGTCTCGCCACCGTATATCGTACCCTGGAACTGCTCAGCGAACTTCATGTCGTGGAGAAGATTAATTTCGGAGATGGTGTGGCCCGTTATGATCTGCGGACGGATACAGCGAAACATCATCACCATCATCTGATTTGTGTACAATGCGGAACCATGGATGAGATTCGTGAGGATTGGCTGGGCCCGCTGGAAGAGCGGCTGGAGAAGGATTATAATTTTACGGTGCTTGATCATAGACTTGATTTTCACGGAATTTGCTACCGCTGCAAGGATAAGAATCCTGCAGAAGGCAATACTCCCGAATAAGCTTATAGATGAGGATTTACCGCACAAGCTCTCCCCGGCTGAATGGCTGGAGGGGGCTTTTTAACTGATTTAAATACATAACCTCACCCTCCGGCGCATAAATTGAAGGACGAGTTCTGCGAAGTGGAACATTGTAGCGGAAGCTTACATTACTTTTAGGAGGTTGCCTAAGATGATTGTCTCGATTCCCAAAACCGTGCGCCGGCTGTATTTTATGACCTTGCTCGTTGCGATAAGCTGTGTGCTGTATTATATCTTAAGCTGGTTCAGCGCCTGGATGAGTCCAGCGCAGAATTATGATATTCCTGAGGGCACAGCCATCCGGGCATTTCACGATGTGAAGCAGGGCGATGAAGGGCTTAGTGCAGGGCAGCGCCTGCGCTTATACTATTGGTACGGGGAGTGACCGCTCTGCCGTTTGCAGGAAAAAGCTAGAAGCCTGTCGAATAAATCTAGAGCATGTTAAGGGACGTTAGCGTTCTGACTGCTGCCGGACCCCACCCGCTGCAGAGCCGCATGAAGCAGCCTGAGTATGACAGGAGCGTGAATAGATGGAGTCACACTTGCAGCCGTTTATGCAGTATTTGTCCGGGGACAAAGGATTGTCTCCTAGTACGCTGGAATCCTATGGACGGGATATATCACAGTTTCTGGAGTTTACCGAAGAACGCGGCACGGCTGCGATGGAAGAGATTAGAAGATCACATATTATGCTCTACCTCGGCGCTCTGCGCGGAGCGGGCAAGGCAACGGCAACAGTCAACCGGAATACGGTATCGCTGCGCGCCTATTTTCATTTTTTGCTGAAAGAACGGCTGATCGGGCAAGACCCGACACTCGATATGGAAACGATTAAACCGAGCAAGAAACCGCCGATGATTCTTAGCATTGAAGAAATTGAACGCCTGCTGGCCGTCCCTGATGAATCTGCACCCCAGGGGATGCGCGATAAGGCGATGCTTGAGCTGCTCTATGCTACGGGTATCCGTGTAACGGAGCTGATCTCGCTGAATGTGGAGGACGTGAATACCGGGCTGAAGTTCGCCCGCTGCAGCGGGGCCTCCGGCAAGGAAAGAGTGGTGCCGATTGGTACGATTGCTGCGGACTGTGTGGCCCGTTATGTGTCCGGTATGCGGGACAAGCTGCTCCGGGTAAACCAGGAGGAGCCGGCACTGTTCCTGAACAGTCTGGGCGGGAGGCTGACCCGTCAGGGCTTTTGGAAGATTATCAAGAAACATGCGCGTGAAGCCCGTATTCAACAGGACATCACACCGCATACCCTGCGGCATTCCTTCGCCGCTCATCTGCTGGAAGGCGGGGCAGACCTGCGTTCCGTGCAGCAGATGCTGGGCCATTCCGATATTTCAACCACGCAGATTTACAGCGGAATTGCACGCAAGAACATGAAGGAAGTTTATGAGAATCACCATCCACGGGCGAAGTAGTCTGTCATCTAAGGCTGGGTGTAACCGTGGATAGAACGGGTAATGGTTTGGATTGGCCGAAAAGATGCTTTTTGTGAGTAAGAAAGTTATGATGGAATCATACTGAATGGATAGCTCCCGGGAGAGGTTCTCCCGGAGTTTCTTCCTGTTTTGAGCAGACCTTACAACTATGTAAACTACGAAGGAGTGAAGACGGCAATGTCCTCATTTAAACGCATCGGATTTATTGTTCTGGATAGTGTAGGTATCGGTGAAGCGCCGGATGCCGCTAATTTTGGAGATACAGGCTCCCATACGCTGGGACATATTCTGGAACGGGTTCCGGGACTGAAGCTTCCGAACCTGCAACAGCTGGGACTGGCTAATATTGCTCCATTGCCGCCGCTGGAACCGGTAGCTGACCCGACAGGCTATTACGGCAAAATGCAGGAGGTTTCTGTAGGCAAGGATACGATGACCGGCCACTGGGAGCTGATGGGCCTGAAGATTGAGGTCCCTTTTAATACTTATTTTGACGGGTTCCCGGCAGAGCTGATTGAGAAATTCGAAGCGGCTACCGGACGCAAGGTGATCGGCAACAAGCCGGCTTCCGGCACCGAGATTCTCGTAGAATATGGCGAAGAGCAGATGAAGACCGGCGCATGGATTGTGTATACTTCGGCAGACAGCGTATTCCAGCTGGCAGCGCACGAAGATATCATTCCGCTGGAAGAACTCTATAGCGCCTGCCGGATCGCCCGTGAGCTGACGATGGCTCCCGAATTCTCTGTCGGCCGTGTTATCGCCCGTCCTTATATCGGCGAACCGGGGAATTTCGTGCGTACGCCGAACCGTCATGACTATGCGGTGAAGCCGCCGGAGCCGACCGTTATGAACGCTCTGGAGGATATCGGCAAAGACGTGATTGCTGTCGGCAAAATCAATGATATCTTCACTGGTGAAGGTGTAACAGCTTCTTACCCGACCAAGAGCAATGAGCACGGCATCCAGATTACGATTGATGAGCTGCGCAAGCCGTTTAACGGATTCCTGTTCACCAATCTCGTAGACTTCGACTCCCTGTACGGCCACCGCCGTGATCCGGAAGGCTACGGCCGCGCGCTGGAAGTGTTCGATCAGGCGCTGCCTGAGCTGCTCTCCACCCTCAGTGAAGATGATCTGCTGATCATCTCGGCTGACCACGGCAATGACCCGATCCATGCCGGAACGGATCACACCCGTGAATATGTGCCGCTCCTGATCTACAGCCCGAAATTCAAGAATCCGGGCAGCCTGGGCATCCGCCTGACGTTCTCTGATGTAGCAGCTACCATCGCCGATAACTTCGGAGCGAAGGCACCGCAGTACGGGACGAGCTTTTTGTCTGAATTAATTTAATATAAATAATAAATCAAGATGAACTGAAGGATATAACTAAAAGCGAGAAGAATCGAAGGGGAAATTTGGAACTGTAGGAGCGATAGCGACCGCCTGAAAGCTTTCCGCAGGAAAGCTCGCTTCGGAAGCATCAGCAGTCACCGGATTTCAAATGCGGACAGCAGATAAATCAAGAAATCTGGTGACAACAGCGGCCGGAAGTCCAAATATCACCGTAGTGACGGCTCAGCTTTACGTCGATGACTAAAGTTCATCCTACCCACCTCAAGGAGGAACCAACCATGACCGCAGTTACCCAAAGCAATATTCAAGAAGCAGCAGTATATATCAAAGATAAATGTACTGTCGCCCCCGAAATCGGGCTGATCCTCGGCTCCGGCCTCGGCGTTCTGGCGGACCTGATTACGGATGAAGTAGTCATCCCTTATAATGAAATCCCTCATTTTCCCGTATCCACTGTTGAAGGACATGAAGGAGAGCTGCTGATCGGCATGATCGAAGGCCGCCGCGTCGTAATGATGAAGGGCCGCTTCCACATGTACGAAGGCTATGGACCGGAGACTACAGCGTTCCCTGTACGTGTCATGAAAGAGCTGGGCGTAACCAGCCTGCTGGTAACCAACGCTGCCGGCGGGGTCAATACTGAGTTCACACCGGGTGACCTGATGCTGATTACGGACCACCTGAACCTCACAGGCCGCAACCCGCTGACCGGACCGAACGATAATGCGCTGGGTGTACGCTTCCCGGATATGTCTTCAGCTTACAGCCCGCGCCTGATTGCAGCCGCCAAAGAAGCTGCCGCAGCGCTGAACTTCGAGTTCAAGGAAGGCGTATACGCCGGCCTGCTCGGACCAAACTACGAGACTCCTGCTGAGATCGTTATGCTGCGCCGTCAAGGGGCAGATGCAGTAGGGATGTCCACAGTATCTGAGACGATTGTGGCCCGCCATGCCGGTATCGAAGTGCTGGGTATTTCCTGCATCACCAACATGGCTGCCGGAATTCTGGAACAGCCGCTCAACCATGCAGAAGTGATGGAGACAGCGGAACGTGTGCGCGAGCAATTCCTGAAGCTGGTGCTGGCTTTTATTCCGAAGATGTAGTTCCTGCTTCAAGCTATTTACAAGACAATTCATATCCGGGAGGATCAACCTATGACAACACCATCAACAGTCCCATACGGCACGCAGGTAAAAGAAGCTGCGGCATATATTCAATCCAAATTCGGTTCTTACACTCCGGCCATCGGACTTATTCTGGGCTCCGGCCTTGGGGATCTGGGCGACCAGATCGAAGATGCCGTATATCTGCCCTATGAAGAAATTCCGCATTTCCCGCGCTCGACGGTAGAGGGTCATGCCGGACGTTTCGTAATCGGTAAGCTGGAAGGCAAGGACGTTATCATCATGCAGGGCCGTTTCCACTACTATGAAGGATATGAAATGCGCAAAGTGGTGCTGCCGGTATACGTAATGGCTAAGCTTGGTGTAGGCACACTCGTGATTACCAATGCAGGCGGCGGAATGAACAGAGCGTTCAAAGCCGGTGACCTCATGCTGATTACCGACCACCTGAACATGACCGGCGACAACCCGCTGATCGGACCGAATGATCCGGAGCTGGGTGTTCGTTTCCCGGATATGTCCCGTGCTTATGACCCTGAATATATTGCGCTGGCTAAGAAGCTGGCGGGTGAAGTTAAGGGTGTAGACGGTGAAGCCCTTGTGCTGCAGGAAGGCGTGTATGCCGGCATCAGCGGACCTACCTATGAAACCCCGGCTGAACTCAAAATGCTGGCCTACCTCGGCGGCGATGCCGTTGGGATGTCCACCGTGCCGGAAGTTATTGTAGCCAGCCACAGCAAGCTGCGTGTGCTCGGCATTACCTGTATCACCGATATGGCGATCGGGGATGAGCTGGAGCCGTTGACTCATGAGCAGGTGGTAAAGGTAGCAAACCTTACTAAGCCGAAGTTCATCGGCCTTGTGCGTTCCTTTGTCCGTGAGGTTCAGGTATAATGCGTGCAGTTGATCTTATCCAGAAAAAAAGAGACGGCGGAGAGCTCAGCCGTGAGGAAATAGCTTTCCTGATTCAAGGCTACAGCAAGGGGGAAATCCCTGATTACCAGATCTCCGCCTGGGCGATGGCTGTGTATTTCCGCGGAATGAACGCACGGGAAACCGGCGATCTGACCCTGGAAATGGCGATGTCCGGTGACCAGGTGGATCTCAGTCCGATAGCCGGCATCAAGGTTGACAAGCATTCCACTGGCGGCGTGGGCGACAAGACAACCGTTGTTCTTGCACCGCTTGTAGCTGCAGCCGGAGTTCCGGTAGCCAAAATGTCCGGACGCGGCCTCGGCCACACCGGCGGCACCCTGGACAAGCTGGAGTCGATCACGGGATTCTCCGTGGAGATGGACCGCGAGCGCTTTTTCACCCAGGTAGGGGAGATCGGTGCGGCTGTCATCGGCCAGTCCGGCAACATTACGCCTGCGGACAAGAAATTGTATGCGCTGCGTGATGTGACCGCCACCGTGGAATCCATTCCGCTGATTGCCAGCTCCGTAATGAGCAAGAAGATCGCCGCAGGTGCGAATGCTATCGTCCTTGATGTGAAGACCGGCAGCGGCGCATTCATGAAGACGCTGGATGATTCCATTGCGCTCGCACAGGCAATGGTGGATATCGGCACGCATCTCGGCCGCAACACGGTCGCTGTAATCAGCGACATGGACCAGCCGCTTGGCTTCGGCATCGGCAATGCACTGGAGATCAAAGAGGGCATTGAGACCCTGAAGGGCCACGGGCCGAAGGATCTCCAGGAGGTCTGCCTGATTCTGGGCAGCCAGATGCTGGTGCTTGGCGGTAAGGCGAAGGATGAAGAAGAAGCTCGTTCCATTCTGCTGTCCCATATCGAGGATGGCAGCGCGCTGGATAAATTCAAGCAGATGGTAACTGCCCAAGGCGGAGATGTCTCGCAGATCGAGTCTCCTGACACCCTGCCGGCAGCCCGGAAGTTCATCGAAGTGAAAGCTGCGACCGCAGGTTATGTGGAGAGCATTCAGGCTGAAGAGATCGGCGTAGCCGCCATGCTGCTCGGTGCCGGACGTGAAACGAAGGAGTCCGTCATCGATCTGGCCGTTGGCATTCAGCTGTCGCTGAAGGTCGGTGATGCCGTAGCCGCAGGCGACACGCTTGCCGTACTGCATGTGAATGACGCCAGCGAGAGCAAAGTGCAGGAAGCCGAAGCCAAGGTGCTGGAAGCTTACCGCATCTCCGCGCAGCCGGTTCCTCCGCAGCCGCTGGTATTTGCGCTGGTGACTAAGGATGGGGTTACACGGTACTAGACCGGATTCCGGTTGCTCAAACAATCCAAAAAGCCGTACATCAGCAATTCGCTGATTGTACGGCTTTTTGGATTGTTCAGGACCGCCCCCGTAAGATAAGTGGAAAAAGGGCATTTAATTATCCTTGAAACGCTGATATTTGGATTTTGGTTGGAAAAAGTACATTTAATTTTCCGTTTTACCGGCTTGGCGGGTAGCGTCAAGAAGTTTGTGTAAGAGAGTAGAAGTACCTCCCCGGGTTACGGGTTGGGGTGTAGGTGTTTCTGGGGGGAGGGGGAACCCCGACCCCCAGAAACTGGATTCATCCGCTATTCTTCTTCGGGTGTAGGCAAGGAAGGATAGCGTGCTTCAAATAGCTCGTTTAGCTTCTTTTTGACATTGTCCATCCCAAAGCCTGGGACGACCCGCTGCGCATGACGTTCATTGTAGTCGAGCATCTCCAGATACACGATTTTCTCTGCCGCATCCATATTCGTCAGACTGTTCATCGGTTTGAGGCGCTTGCGGATTTCCTTGTTCATGCGCTCAATGGGATTCGACGTGTAGATCGCTTTGCGGATGGGCTCCGGGTACTTGTAGAACGTCAGTAGCGTGGATAACTGTTCCTCCCAGGACTTCATTTCCTTCGGATACAGCTTGTTCCATTTCGCTTTGACCGTATCAAAGTGAGCCCGGGCCACGACCTCATCCGGTGCGGTATACACCGTTTTCAGGTCTTCCAGGACATCGGTTTTGTGTTCGATTCGGATTTTGGGGAAGGTCGCTCGCACTTTGTGCACCACACAATGCTGCACATCTGCCTGCGGATACGTCTCTTTAAACGCCGCATCCAGTCCTGGAAGCCCGTCAAACACACCGAGCAACACTTCCTGCGCTCCACGGTTGTACAGGTCTTTCAGGACCTCGCGCCAGCCGTTCGAACTCTCTTGACCGCCGACGTAGAACCCGAGGATTTGACGTTGTCCCTCTTCGTCGATCCCCATCGCAAAATAAACCACCTCGCCTCGGACCGTACCCCGTTTGAGCTTCACGTACAGCCCATCCAAATAGATCACGCTGTAGCGCTTGCTCAGCGGTCGTTTCTGCCACTGGTGGATATCCTCGAGGACGGTAGCGGTAATGTTGCTAACGGTGGTTGGAGAGTAATGGCTTCCGAACATGCTTTCAATAAAACGGGCCACATCCCGGGTTCCCATTCCCGACTTGTACATCTGGATCACCGCTTCCTCCAGCCAACCATCCCGCCGCTGGTACGGCTCAAACATCTGAGTTTGGAACAGTCCCTGGCGGTCGCGGGGGACCTCCAGGTCCTCCAGATTGCCGTATTTCGTGTGCAAGTTCCGGGTGTAGTAGCCGTTGCGGCTATTACGTGTACCGGCTTCCTCGCTCGCCATGAACGCCTGCATTTCGGCACGCATGATGGATTCCATGTTGTCTTTGACAAACTGAGTGACAAGATTTTCAAATAGATTATTCAGCTGCATTTCGGGTAAAATAGTCATTGAGTAGGGTCCCTCCTTAGTGGTTTCGCATCCCGAGGATACCCTACTTTTTTGTTGCCTGACTAGGCTCCAAATACTGGTACACAACTTATTTTACGCCATCGCTTGGCGGCGGAATCAGCAAATTTAGGTGACGTTTATCCATTTATTTTTTGGTATGCGGTCCACACAATGAAAATAAGTGTACGGAATCCACTTAACCCGTAACCCGTAACCCGTAACCCGTACCCCGTACCCCGTACCCCGTACCCCGTACCCCGTAACCCGTAACCCGTAACCCGTAACCCGTAACCCGTACCCCGTAACCCGTAACCCGTGGAAGAACGGGCTTCAGCTTGAGCGCGCAGCTAATCCAGCAGCAGATTCCCCTCAACCACCTGCATCAGCCGGTAAGCCCCCCTGCTGCGGTTGCAGAGAGCGGTGAAATTTACGCCGCTTGCCGGATAGACTGCCGAGCGGAAGGAGATTCCGGGATCGGAGCCCATGACATGGTATTTCAACACCACGCCGTTCCGGACCCTAATCCATACTCCATAGCCGTAATAAGTATCCTCATCCTCTTGAATATGCGGAGTGAGCAGTAGAATGGTCGTCTCTGGTTGCAGCAGCTTGTGCCCGAGCAAGCAAGTCCACAGCTTCTGCATATCCGCTGCCGTGACAAAAGCACCGCCATCACCGCCGCCCACTACCGGTATAGAGTAAATATTACTGATGCTTTGACCGTTCTCGCTGTCGATGTAGCCCAGAGCAACATTGGCCGGGAGTGCATCAAGTGCGAAATAACCGGAATCCTGCATCCCGCAAGGCCGGAAAATATGCTGCTCCACATAATCCGTGAAGCTCATTCCGCTGACGGCTTCGACGAGCAGACCAAGCATGATGTAACCCGCATTGTTATAGTGGAAATGCTCCCCTGGTGTGAATTTCATCGGCAGGGCTGCAAATAGAGGCAGGAAATCACCGGGTCGCCTGAGTGTATACATCGGTATATCCTTCCACAATGCTGCGAAATCCTCCATTACCTCCTCATCAAAATAATCCGGAATGCCCGAGCTATGCGTCAGCAGCTGATGAACCGTGATCTCCGGGCTGAACAAGGGGAACTTCAGCTTATCTAAGACTTCCAGCACTTTGCCGTCAAAAGAAAGCTTGCCCTGCTCGACCAGCTGGCAGATGGCTATTGCTGTGAACAATTTGCTGCCGGAAGCAATCCCGAAACGGGTGTTAAGCTGATTGATCCGCTCCTCTGCTACATTGGCTTGTCCGTATGCAGCGGCTGCGAGAGTCTGATCGTGTTGTGTAACCAGTACCGCCCCCGAAAACCCGGAGAGCAGAACTTCCTGATCAATGCTTTGTTGGAGTGGATATTGTTGCTCTGTCTGTTCCAGCTTCATGTACTACACCTCTTTGTATAATTTGATTATGCACCCTTTTTGTAATTCGCCAATATGGAATAATTAACCTTTATTTATATTTGTTTATGATATGGAGCGGGGATTGAAGTAGGTTTATGGATGCAAGATGCTGCTGAAAGGCTGAAGAGTGAACCTCGCGCGTAAGGTTTATGTGCAAAGGACAAGAAAAACAACTTAGTTTTGGCAGGGCGGCACATTGTGGACGTTTTGAATTTTAAGATAGTATAAATTCAAACATCACAATCATGAGCATGCATCCGGGGAGGAATTATAATGGCACTTCATCAAACGATTACAGTCTTGAACGCACTGGACAGCGCTTATGTTAACGGTGAGCAGGTCAGGCAGTTATTCGCAGCATATCCTGCGGTTAAGGTTGAGGTTCAGAAAGTGGAAGGTGAGAAAGGCAGTACGGAATTCGTCAAAATCACCATTCCCGGCAGTAAAGGCAAGCTTGGAGGCGGTAGCGCACCAACCTTCGGAATTGTCGGCAGACTTGGCGGCATTGGGGCGCGCCCCAGCCGGATCGGTATTGTCTCTGATGCAGACGGTGCGGTGGCAGCAATCGCTTCAGCGCTGAAGCTGGCGAACATGCAGACCAAAGGGGATGTGCTGCAAGGTGACGTCCTGGTCACGACACATATTTGCCCGGATGCTCCGACCCTGCCGCATGAGCCGGTTGATTTCATGGATTCCCCGGTGGATATCCTGCAGATGAATGAGCATGAGGTGCTGCCGGAGATGGAAGCGATTATTTCCATTGATACAACCAAAGGCAACCGTGTGGTGAATCACAAAGGCATTGCAATCTCACCTACCGTCAAAGAAGGATACATTCTGCGGGTTAGTGAAGATCTGCTGCGTATCAAGGAAATGACGACAGGACAGTATCCGGTTACTTTTCCGGTGACTACGCAGGATATTACGCCTTACGGTAACGGACTATATCATATCAATTCAATCCTGCAGCCAGCAGTAGCGACTTCCGCTCCGGTAGTAGGTCTGGCGATTACTGCCCAGTCCATGGTGCCCGGCTGCGGTACAGGGGCAAGCCACGAGATTGATATCGCCCAGGCAGTGCGTTTTGCCATTGAGACGGCCAAAGAGTTCACCCAAGGCATATGCTCCTTCTATAACGAAGCTGAATTTGCACAGATTACCGAGCTGTACGGTTCGATGAAAGTGCTGCAGACACTGGGTAAACCTGCTGTAATCTCGCAATAGAATAGAACTGGATAATGGCAGGCGCTGAGCAAGGTTCAGCGTCTGCTCATTGTATACACGCACCGGGCCGGTTACCACAAATTCAATCAGTATGAAGAAGCGGGAGGGAGCAAGATGAGTAAAAATATAGGGTTAATCACGATCGGACAAGCTCCCCGGAACGATGTTGCGCCGATTATTGAGAAGTATCTGGAGGGTAAGGCAGGATTGGTTCAGTCCGGGGTACTTGACGGGTTCACTGCTGATCAGGTACGGGAATTCTATAGTCCTGGTCCCGGGGAGTATGTGCTGACTACCCGCATGGCGGACGGATCAGCTGCGGTGATCTCCCGTGAACGGATAAAGTCAGTTCTGCAGGGGAAGGTTGATGCTATGGAAGCTGCTGGAATTCAGACGATTCTGCTGGCCTGTACCGGTGTTTTTCCGGGACTGCATACGGCTAAGGCCCATCTGATTGAACCGGACCGGATTATTCCTCCGGTTGTACAAGCGATGCTAGACGGACGGCGGCTGGGGCTGATCGGTCCTCTGCCAGAGCAGGAAGACAGTATGATTGAGAAATTCGCGGGTGCCGGAACCCGGCTGCCGTTTGCAGCTGCATCTCCGTATACCGGAACGGAAGCGGATTTCCGTGCTGCTGCTGAGCGTCTGCGGGACCATGCGGATGTGATAGTGCTTGACTGTATGGGATATGTGGAGCAGCATAGACAGTGGGCGGCCTCCGCTGGAGTGCCTGCCGTGCTGTCCAATGCCCTGATGGGCAAGCTGGTAGCAGAAATGGTGTAACCGGGAGGAAAGTATAATGAGCGAGCAACGAATACTGATTAGCATGAATGTCCTTAAGGACTGTCTGGGGCTTGGCAGCGGCGAATTGCTGGCTGTGGTGGCCGATGACGACAAGCGGGAGCTTGCCGAATCCGTCTATGAAGCAGGGAAGCGGCTCGGGGCGGAATCGATGCTATTGATTATGCAGGCGCGGAGCAAATCAGGCGAGGAGCCGCCGGCTCCGATTGCCGAAGCTATGGCCAAAGCGGATGTGGCAGTATGCATTACAACACATTCGATGACACATACGGCGGCGCGTAAGCAGGCAGCCGCAGCGGGAACCCGGGTGGCGACTATGCCGGGCATGACGGATGATATGTTCAGCCATGGCGCGATCACTGCGGATTATGCGCAGGTGAAGACTCTGACGGAGCAGGTAGCCGCTCTGCTGTCAGAGGGAAGCCAGGTACGTGTAGTTAAAGACGGATTGAGTTTGAGCTTTTCGATTGCGGGCCGGGATGGCGTGCTCAGCACCGGATTATATCTTAATCCGGGCGAATCAGGCAACCTGCCTTCGGGCGAGGCTTATATTGCGCCGATGGAAGGTACAGCTGCCGGCCAGATTAAGGTGGACGGTTCGATTGCGGGCATTGGCGCACTGAATAGCCCGATGGTGCTGACGGTAGAGCAGGGCCGGTTAATTAGTGCAGAAGGCGAGAGCGGTGACAGGCTGCTGGATATGCTTGGTGCCGGTGACGGCAGGCTCCTGGGCGAGTTCGGCATTGGTACAAACAACAAGGCAAGAATTACAGGTGTGGTGCTGGAGGATGAGAAGGTCTACGGGACCATCCATGTCGCTTTTGGCAGCAATAATACGTTCGGCGGGGTTGTAGCGGCAGGTGTACATATTGATGCCGTGGTTATGAAGCCGGATGTGTATATCGACGACAAACTGATTATGCGTGCCGGAGAACTGCTCTAGACGGCGTGGCTGCTGTTGACAGAGGATAAACGCGATGCGGGAAGAAGCGGAGAATACTGTGAGGATAATCAGGACGTCCAACAACGGCTGAACAGGGGGAGATAAGGATGCTTGGAATTATACGTGTAATCACACTGCACGAGGAGTCTGCGATCCATTTGCACGGAGAATTGATTGAACGCCGGTATGGCCTGCCGGTAATCAGCCGCTGTATTCCGGATCAGCCTCAGGGCGTATACAATGACGAGACCGAAGCGGAGTCGTTACCGAAGATTATCCGCCTGGCCAGGGAACTGGAGCAGCAGGGCTGTACAGCCATCGGCATTAGCTGTGCCGCGGATCCCGCGCTGCAGGAAGCAAGGTTGGCAGTGAAGGTTCCGGTTCTGGGCGCAGGCTCCTGTGCAGCCCATATGTCGCTGGCATACAGCAGCAAGATCGGCGTGCTGACGATCCTGACCGAGGTGCCGCCACTGATCCGCAGCATTCTCGGCGATGCTTACCTCGGCATGGACCGGCCTGATGGGGTAACGACCACACTTGATTTGGGTACGCCTGCCGGACGGGCAGGCGCACTTGCCGGGGCAGCCCGGCTGGTGGAGCGCGGTGCGGAGGCCATAGTACTGGCCTGCACCGGGTTTGCCACCATCGGGCTGGCGGCGGAGCTGGAAGAACAGCTCGGCATCCGTGCGTTCGATCCGATTCTCGCGCTTGGAGCAGCGGCCTCTGCGGCTGCCTCGTTACCTGGGGGTGTGCGGCGCTGATTCGCCGGGCTAGATGCTATCAGGAAGTACGAAGTATAGTAATTCAGGAAATATAGCTGAAGCGTTCTTACGGACTTAGGTCCGGGGAACGTTTTTTTATGTAAGTAATTTGGATTGCTGATCGTTATAGTTAGTTGTTTCTGAGCTGCTGCGGGAGTGGCCATGAGTGTGTGGAGCGGGAAGTAAGGGAGGAAGAGTTGGAGGGGGAAGTGAGAGGTACGGGGGGGGGGTGGTGTGGGAAATGTGGGAATGGAAAGTGGGGAGTAAGGGAGTAAGGGAGTGAGGGAGTGAGGGAGTAAGGGAGTGAGGGAGTAAGGGAGTAAGGGAGTAAGGGAGTAAGGGAGTAAGGGAGTAAGGGAGTAAGGGAGTGAGGGAGTGAGGGAGTAAGTAAGGAAGGAAGGAAGGAAGGAAGGAAGGAAGGAAGGAAGGAAGGAGCGAGGAAGTAGGAAATGAGAAAGTGAGGGTATGAGAAGTGGAAATTGAGAAATTGAGTATGGGGAGTGGGGGATGAAGAGTATGGAGGTGGATGGGAGTGGAGAGGTGAAGAGAGGAGAGTAGGAGAGTGCGCAGATTTTTAAGTACATACAGAAATGAACAGTCGGTCGGGCACCATACAGAAAGTATAGTAGCAACATTTCAAGCAGCTCACAGCAGTAAATCAAAGGTATAAATCCCTCTGTTTCTGCCGAAAGTGGCTCACAGCAGTAAATCAAAGGTATAAATCCCTCTGTTTCCGCCGAAAGCGGCTCACAACAGTAAATCAAAGGTAAAAATCCCTCTGTTTCCGCCGAAAGTGGCTCACAGCACCAAATTAAAAGTAAAAATCCCTCTGATTCCGCCACGATGGCTAAAAGTGGAAATGAGGGGCAAAAGTGCCCTTGATTTCAGCCTAAGGAGGATAAAAGTGGATATGAGGGGTAAAAGTGCCCTTGATTTCAGCCTGAGGAGGCTAAAAGTGGAAATGAGAGGCAAAAGTGCCCTTGATTTCACCACAAGTAGGATAAAAGTGGAAATGAGGGGCAAAAGTGCCCTTGATTTCAGCCTAAGGAGGATAAAAGTGGAAATGAGGGGCAAAAGTGCCCTTGATTTCAGCCTGAGGAGGCTAAAAGTGGAAATGAGGGGCAAAAGTGTCCTTGATTTCCGCCTAAGGAGGATAAAAGTGGAAATGAAGGGTAAAAGTGCCCTTGGTTCTATCCGAAGGAGCTCCAGCTCTAAATCAATGGTACGAATCCCTCTGATCGCGCCGTCGCAGCCCGCAGCCCGCAGCACCAACTCAAAGCACACATCTCTCTCATTTCACCAGAAGTGACCTCCAGCACGGAATGAGAGGCACTATTACAACAGATCCCACCTGTGTTTGTGGCCAATTCTCCCCCCCCAGCTTCAAGCGCCCCTCATACAGGCCGGCGTAGCCATCAGATTAGTTACTTTGTTCAATAAGGACATATTGTGTCCTATTTTCGTACTACTTGTGTCCTATTCACAGTCACCGAATCAGCTTGTTGACCGGTGCTTTCCCTCCCACACCTTCGCATAAATCCGAAAAAAATATCTGCAATTTTATATATTTTTCCTGTGGCTGGGCGGGAATGTCTGATAAACTAGCGGGAATGCGAATGTAAGCTGGCGGTATACGAGTGGCTACGGGTGAGTACGGGTGCATACGGGTGGCATATTTCAGGAAAAATCATGAAATACTGAAGACAGTAGAGGGAGGCAGAATGTTGAATACACGAGGAATTACGCTACGGGAGCTGATGGAGCTCTCTGTGCTTGGCAAAGCGAAGGTTATCAGCGGCCAGCAGGGGCTGGACCGCGTGGTCCGGTTCGTAGATATTATGGAGGTTCCGGATCTGAAGGGCTGGATCAGCGAAGGTGTTATGCTGCTGACTACGGCGTATTCCATCCGCCACGATCCTTCTCTGCTGACTGAGCTAATCTATACGCTCGATAATCTGGGTGCGGCGGCGCTGGCGATTAAGCCGGCACGCTTCCTGAAGGAAATTCCTCAAGGGGCGATCGAGGCCAGCAATGCCTGCGGTCTGCCGATTGTGGAGATCCCGCCGGAGATTCCGTATACGGATATCACCCAGCCGGTAATGGAGCTGCTGCTCGGACGCCAGGCGATGCTGCTGCGCCGTGCGGAGGAAGTCTACCGCACGCTGACGACGATGGTGCTGGAGAACAGCGGCATTCAGGCGGTCAGCGATAATGTCGCTGATTTTCTGAAAGCGCCGGTTGCCCTGGTCGACACCGAGCGGAAGATTATCGTGTCTTCACCGGCCGATTTCGACTGGTCACAGAGAGAGGCGCCGCTGAACTGGAATATTCACGTGGACCGGCGGACCGTAGCCAGACTGCTGGTGGACAAAGAGCGGCTGGACGATATGGAGGAAGTGGGTATCGAGCAAGCCCGGCTCGTCTTTGCCCTGGAGCTGATGCGGCGCAAGGTTGCGGAGGATACCGAGTTCCGGCTGCGCGGCAACTTCATCGATGAGCTGCTGACTCCGCCGCTGCCTTCGCGGCATGAGGTAGAGCGGCGGGCACGCCAGCTCGGGATGAATCCCGAGCATAAGTGGGAGGTTGCTGTGATCGAAGGGGAGACAGCGCCGAGTGAGGAAACGGTGAACCGGCTGCTGGAGCGGGAGGCGAAGAGACGCGGAGTCACGCCTCACGTTGAATACCGCTCCAGCCGGGCTGTACTGTTCCTGCCTACGCAGGAGGGGCGTAAATTCACGCCGGGCGGAGATGCAGAGGAGCCGTGGGAGAAGACGCTGGGAGGCTGGCTGCAGGACAAAAACGAAGGCCTCAGCAGCTACCGGAGCGGAATCGGCACCTCAGAATTCCTGTGGGACATTCACACCAGCTACAACGAAGCGCGTAAAGCGCTGTCTATCTCGCGGCGGCTCGGCCAAGGGGCAGGCGGTGTCACCCGCTATGAAGAGATGGAGGTATACCATCTGCTGGAGGGCCTGGGCGGTGCGGGATTCGGGCGGCTGTTCGAGCGTAAGCTGGGCAAGCTGCTGCAGTATGACCAGGAGCATGACAGCAATATGCTGCTGACGTTCTATCATTACCTGGAGTGCCGGGGCAGCCTGATCGAGACGGCGAACAGCCTGTACATCCACCGGAATTCAGTCAAATACCGGCTGGAGCGGATTAAGGATATCACCGGCTTCGATCTGAACGATCCGCGTGAGCAGTTCGTCTGCCATTTGTGCCTGATCTACTACTACCTGCAGGAAAAATAGGCGGGACTGGAACTTTTATGGAATAGTATGTTAGGAAAGGTTACATATAAAAGCGTTGATAGTGCACAATCGACAAACGGTTGTGCTTTTTTTTAGCTGAACGGGACGTAGAGAGGTGTTCAAAATCTATGTAGAATTAGCACAACTACTAAAGAGGACAAACAAACCGCATAGTACCTGACATGAGAAGAACGTTTCCGTCAAAAAGGAAGTCACAGCATGGATGGCACAGAAGCCGTAAGGGGGTTGATTCATTGTTTGCTTACACATTAAAAAGACTTGTGCAGATGATTCCAGCCTTGCTCGGTATTATCGTCATCACCTTCATTCTCTCAAGAGTACTGCCGGGTGACCCGGCGATCATGCTGGCCGGAGAGCAGGCTCCGGAGGAGATTGTGGACAAGATCCGCCAGGATATGGGGCTCGATAAGCCACTGTATATCCAGTTCTTCACTTACATCGGCCAATTGCTGCAAGGCAATATCGGCTACGCTTATCACACGGGTCATACGGTAGCCAGCGATTTGGCTTCGCGGTTCCCGGCCACGATTGAGCTGACCCTGGCCAGCATTCTGATCGCGGTCCTGGTGGCTATCCCCGTTGGGATTGTCGCTGCTACCCGCAAGGAATCGTTTCTGGATCACATCTCACGCGTGTTCTCGCTGATAGGTGCATGCGTGCCGATCTTCTGGCTGGGCCTGATGTTCATTTATGTCTTTTATTCCATTCTGGGCTGGGCACCGGCACCGATGGGACGGATCAGCGGAGACTTGAATCCCCCGGTGCACATTACCGGGCTGTATGTTCTGGACAGCATCCTCTCAGGTGATACGGCAGCACTCAAAAGCAGCCTCTCGCATCTGCTGCTTCCGGCAATCTGCCTCAGTACCGGCACGATGGCGATCATTGCCCGGATGACCCGTTCCAGCATGCTGGAGGTCGTGGATCAGGACTTCGTCCGCACCGCCCGGGCCAAAGGGCTGCGGGAATCAGCCGTCATCTACAAGCATGCGCTCGTCAATGCACTAATACCAACATTGACCGTTCTCGGTCTGCAATTCGGGTTTCTGATGGGCGGCGCGGTCATCACCGAGACGATCTTCTCGTGGCCGGGAATCGGCGGCTATGTCACTGACTCCATCCTTGCTGCGGATTATGCGCCGATTCAAGCCTTCACCCTGGTCAGCGCCGTGCTCTACTGCGGAATTAACCTGGCGGTAGATCTGATCTATGGCTTCATTGACCCGAGAATCCGCTATGAATAGAACAGCTTGTGTGAGAGGAGGAGATTGCTTGTGAGCACTGCAGCACATTCAGCACAGGGCAGTCCGGCCAAACCCGCTGCGGCGGCTAAACCCCGGACGTTGTTGTCCCTGCTGCTGCATAACCGTCTGGCTGCCCTGGGGCTAACCTTTATTCTGATCTGGACCGTGGTAGCCATTATCGCACCCTGGCTTGCACCGCATGATCCTTATGTTACGGATATGGCGAACAAACTCCAGGCGCCCTCGGGCAGCCACTGGTTCGGAACCGACAACTTCGGGCGGGATATTCTCAGCAGGGTACTGTACGGCGCACGGATCAGTATCTGGACCGGCCTGATTGCCGTCTCGATTTCCTTTGTTATCGGTGTGCCGCTCGGCGGAATTGCCGCTTACTATGGCGGCCGTACCGGAACCATCATCATGCGGCTGATGGATGTACTATTGTCCTTCCCGTCACTGGTCCTGTCGATGGCGATTGCCGCTTCCATTGGAGCAGGTCTCAGCAGTGCGATGATCGCCGTCGGGATTGTCGGCATCCCGGAATTTGCCCGGCTGATGTTCGGGCAGACCGTATCGCTCCGCGAGAAGGAGTATATAGAAGCAAGCCGGGCGATCGGCGTGAAGAATACAGTCATCCTGTACCGCCACATCCTGCCGAATGCCCTGGCTCCGCTGATGGTGCAGGCAACGCTCGGAATGGGCTTCGCCATCCTGACCGCCTCCAGTCTCAGCTTCCTCGGTCTTGGCGTCAGACCCCCGATTGCCGAATGGGGCGCGATGATTTCAGAAGGCCGGGAATACATCATTTCCGGGCAATGGTGGCTGGTTACTTTTCCAGGGTTGTCCATTGCCACTTCCATCTTAGGCTTTAACCTGCTCGGAGACGGTTTCCGGGACGTTCTTGATCCGCGGTTGCGCTCGGGTAAATAGAGCAGAGCCGGGGGATATCCCCCGATAAGCTCGGCAATACCCCGATAAATATAGATCAGAGCTTGCCGGAGCGGTTGCGGCAGGATGATCACAAGCAGCACCAGTACTACCAGTGCAGGCAGGATATAGAAAAGGGAGGAACTACTGATGAAAAGAGTTAAACTATTGTCCACACTCGTCGCTTTTTCAGTAATGCTTGCCGGATGCGCCAGCAGCGCCAATCCGCAGACACCTGCTGCCACTACGGCAGCTTCAGGAACTACAGGGACGGCTGCTCCCGCTGCCAAGTCAAATCTGACGGTTGCTTATTCCGAGGGCGGCACTACGCTCGACCCCGCAGAAGCTAACGATCTGACCTCCGATACACTTGTGCTTGCCGCTTATGATCAGCTGGTCACCTACGGCATCAAAACCGAAAATGGCACAAGCATCGCCAACACCGAAGACATTCAGCCCATGCTGGCAGAGAGCTGGGAAGTGAACGCTGATAACACGGTGTACACCTTCAAGCTGAAATCCGGCGTGAGCTTCCAGAGCGGCAATCCGGTGGATGCCGAGGCGGTTGCGTACTCTTTTGACCGCGTGGCTAAATCAAGCTCCGGCAGCTTCCTCTATGGAATGGCGGCGATCAAGTCCGTTGCGGTGAAAGACGCTTCCACCGTTGAAGTTACACTGACTAATGCCAATCATAATTTCCTGCAGATTCTGGCGATGTACACCTTCTCCATCGTGGATCAAAAGACCGTAGAAGCACAGGGTGCAGACTACCTCAAGACGAATGCTGCCGGCTCCGGCCCGTTCACGCTTGAGAAGTGGGACCCGGCGACCGAAGCTGTCTTCACGGCTAATGAGAGCTACTGGCAGGGTGCGCCTAACCTCAGCAAAGTAACCCTGAAATTCACCAAAGAAGCCTCTAACCGCGTACTGCTGCTGGATAAAGGCGATGTAGATATGGCGATCGAGATTCCTCCGAAGGATGTAGCCTCCCTGCAGAGCAATACGGACCTGACCGTCGCCTCCAATGCGAGCAACCGGATTCTGTTCTTCGCAATGAACAATAAGGTTAAACCTTTTGACAATGTAAAAGTCCGCCAGGCGATCAACTATGCGATTCCTTATGATGAGCTGCTGAGCGGGGTAATGTACGGCCAGGCCAAGCAGATGAAGAGCTCTGTGGCGAGCAACACGCCGGGCTTCACCGATGCAGGCTACGTATATGAGCACAACCTGGATAAAGCTAAGGAGCTGCTTACAGAGGCCGGCTATCCGGACGGGTTTACCTTTGACTTCACGCTTGGCTCCGGTTTCGATGACTGGGAGGATGATGCGGTCCTGATTCAGGCGGAGCTGGCCAAAATCGGTGTAACCATGAACATCAACAAGCTGGCCCGCGCCCAGTTCCTGGAGCAGCAGAAGACCAATAATCTCACCTCTTATATCTCCAAATGGACATCATTCGTCAATGATCCAGGCTATCACCTCGGATTCCTGCTGTACGGCAAAGGCTCTTCCAACTACATCAACTATTCAAATGCTGAAGTAGACAAGCTGTGGGATGAGGCGAACCTGGAGACAGACGCAGCGAAACGGACAGCACTCTATGAGCAGGCACAGGAAATCATTACAACAGAAGCACCTTGGGCTTATCTGTACGAATACAACCGCATTGTCGGCATGAGCAACAAGATCAGCGGCTACGCCTTCTATCCGGATGAAGTTATCCGTTTCTATCCGCTATCGATTACTGAATAAGCAGGTTTGGCTAAAAGAGAGCGGACGGGCCATTGGCTTTGTCCAAATATAAGAAATTATAGGTTTCACACGATAACTTATCCTTATATTTCTCGCTGAAACGGTACCGTCCTAACAAGGACGGTACAGCCGTTTCTACTTGCTCTTTTTCACAAATTCAAATACCTCACGCCAGCCGCAGGGCAGGCAGCAGGGAACGCAAAGGAGAATTACAACCATGACTGACTGGAAAAGCAAGGTACTGGAGGCGATAGATGCTGAGCAGGATAAGCTGCTGGAGCTGTGCTCACAGCTGATCCGTTTCCCCTCGGAGAATCCGCCTGGAGATTCGCGCGAGATCAGCGCCTTTATCATTGATTATCTGAAGGAAGCGGGTATAGATACCCGTGTCCATCCGGCAACAGATACGATGCTGAATCTTGTTTCTACACTGGGTACAGGGTCTGAACTGCCATCCGGCAAAAATCTGATTTTCTGCGGACATACAGATGTCGTTCCTGCCGGAGACCGCTCGCGCTGGGATTTCGATCCGTTCAGCGGCGATATCGTTGACGGCTATCTGCTGGGCAGAGGCGCCTCCGATATGAAAGCCGGCCTGGCCGGGCTGATCTATGTGACTGCACTTCTGTCCAAGCTTGGCGTACCGCTAAAGGGCGATTTATCTCTCCTGATCGTGCCGGATGAAGAAACCGGCGGCCATCTGGGTGTGCCTTGGGTGCTGGAACGCGGCCTCATTACCGGAACGGCGGCGGTTATCGCCGAGCCATCAGGCCCGCTGAACCCGACGATCGGGCAAAAGGGCAGCTGCTGGTTCGAATTCACCGTCGAAGGCACGCCGGGTCACGGCAGCCTTTCGCCAGTGGTCGGAGACAGCGCGATTGTCAAAGCAGCTAAAGGTATTGAGGCTTTGCAGCGTCTATGGGATATCAAAGTCGATATTCCCGATGAAGTGAAGGAGATTATCCGCATTTCGCAGGATTATGTGAAGGAGCGCGAACAGGACGGCTCGATCGCCTATCAGGTATTCGATCATGTGACGGTGAATATCGGAACGATCCAGGGCGGAACTAAGGTGAATGTAGTGGCGGACCGCTGCACGATCCAGGTTGATTCCCGTGTACCGTTCGGTGTAGACTACCGCGATGTGCTTGACCGTGCCCGTTCCCTGCTGCTGGAGGCAGGTATTGAATCTGAAGTGAAGGGCTTCGGCTTCCAGGGCAACGCCAACTGGACCTCGAATGAGGAGCCGGTCGTCAGCGATCTGGTGGAGAGCATCTGTGAAGTCAGCGGGGAAGAGGCTTACGGTGTGCTGCAATGGGCCTCCAGTGATGCCCGCCATTTCCGCACGCATAACATTCCTGTACTGCAATACGGCCCGGCCGAGCTGTCGACGATTCATAACTTTAACGAGAAGGCACCGGTCTGGCAGATTATCCAATGCGCGAAAGTATATGCCCTGACGGCACTTAAATATCTGGGCGTGGAAGATACAGAGAACTAGATGATATATTTGTGGTTTTAACGAAGGAGGGGCAATCATGACAGAACTGCTGGAAGTATCAGGGCTATGCACCGAATTTCAAACAGCGGCCGGAACGATCCGCGCGGTGGACGGCATCAGTCTGTCAGTGCGCAAAGGGGAGACGCTGGGAATAGTCGGCGAATCCGGCTGCGGCAAAAGCATCACCTCACTGTCAATTATGCAGCTTCTGCCCAAGCGGATCAGCCGGATCGCCTCCGGCCACATCCGGTTTGAAGGCAAGGATATGCTGGAGATGTCGATGAAGGAGGTTCGCGGCATCCGGGGCAACCGGATTGCGATGATTTTTCAGGAGCCGATGACCTCGCTGAATCCGGTATTTAAGATCGGCCGCCAGATTTCCGAATCTGCACGTTACCATCTGAAGCTGAGCAAGAAGGAAGCGGCGGAGCGGGCGGTGGAGATGCTGCGCAAGGTCGGGATTCCCCGGCCGGAAAAGATCGCGCAGCAGTATGCCCATCAGCTCTCCGGAGGCATGCGCCAGCGGGTGATGATCGCGATGGCGATGGTCTGCAATCCCCAGCTGCTGATTGCCGATGAGCCGACAACGGCTCTGGACGTGACGATCCAGGCGCAGATTCTTGATCTGATGCGCGAACTGCAGGAGAAGGAGGGCATGTCCATTCTGATGATCACGCATGATCTTGGCGTAGTCGCCGAGATGTGTGACCGGGTCGTCATTATGTATGCCGGGCAGATCGTGGAGGAGACGGATGTTGCTACCCTGTACAGCAATCCGCTGCATCCGTATACCCGGGGGCTGCTGGCTTCCCTGCCTCAGCTTGCGGGTGACGAGGACCGGCTCAGCTCCATCCCGGGCCAGGTGCCGAATCCGGCTAATCTTCCGTCCGGGTGCCGGTTCGCACCGCGCTGTCCGGTGGCTGTAGAGCGCTGTAGCGAGAAGCTTCCGGAGCTGCTTGAGGTGCAGCCGGGCCACACATGCCGCTGTATCCTGCAGCAGGAGGGAGTCATATGAGCACAATCCTTGAAGTCCGCAACCTGAAGAAGCATTATCCGATCCGCAAAGGCTTCTTCTCCAAGCAGGTCGGCGCTGTAAAAGCAGTAGACGGCATTACGTTATCCGTCCAGCAGGGGGAGACACTTGCGGTGGTCGGTGAATCCGGCTGCGGCAAATCGACCACCGGCCGGGCCATCCTGCGGCTGATTGAGCCGACGGAAGGCGAGATTATGTTTAACGGCACCGATGTGCGCGCTCTTAGTACCGAACAGCTGCGCAGGTTCCGTACCGATATGCAAATGGTGTTCCAGGACCCTTATGCTTCGCTCGACCCGCGCTGGACCGTCCAGCGCATACTGGAGGAGCCGCTTCGTACACACGAGTCCGCTCCGGCCAGTGAGCTCAAAAGCCGGGTAGAGCAGCTGATGGAAGTGGTGGGCTTGTCCCCCTATCAAGCCCACCGCTTTCCCCATGAATTCTCCGGCGGCCAGCGGCAGCGGATCGGGATTGCCCGGGCGCTTGCACTGAATCCGAAGTTCATTGTCTGTGACGAGCCGGTATCGGCACTGGATGTCTCGATCCAGGCCCAGGTGCTGAATCTGATGCAGGATCTGCAGGAGCAATACGGCCTTACCTATATGTTCATTTCCCATGACCTGTCCGTTGTGAAATTTATCAGCGACCGGGTGGCAGTGATGTACCTCGGACGGATCGTCGAGCTGGCACCGACCAGGTCGCTGTTCGCGAAGCCGCTGCATCCGTATACGCAGGCGCTGATGTCGGCGGTCCCGGTGCCGAATCCGGGAGTGAAGAAGCAGCGGATTGTCCTGACCGGTGACGTTCCGAACCCGGAGACACCGCCGAGCGGCTGCGCCTTCCATCCGCGTTGTCCTTACGCCATGGACCGCTGCAAGAGTGAGGCTCCGGTGCTGCGCGAGCTGGATTCGGGCCATCAGGTCTCGTGCCATTTATATTAATGCACTATGTGCAGATAAGGGCCATCCGGCAGCGGATGGTCCTTGCTGTGCGCAGGTGATCGTCGGACTTTAGCCCTAGTCCTGCAAGCTGAAACGGATTTCACTGTCATCTAGGAGCAACGCCTTATTTTATATGTAGTTCGTCCGTTGTTAAGTGCCATTCTTTTCAGAAATACCACTGAAATATTTCATTTAAAATTGAAATAAATCATGAACCAACCTATAATTATAATTAAATAACAACTGAAATGGGAGGAGATGGAAGGAGATAGTGGAAAAACGACGTGAATTATGGATTGATGCAGCCAAGGGCTTCAGTATTATTTTTGTAGTCATGGGCCATTCCGGTGATGCGGCAGCGAATCATTATCTGTCCTGGTTTAGGATGCCATTGTTCTTTCAGCTAAGCGGGCTGGTGTTTAAACCGGTCGATCCCGGGCGATATCTGGGCTGGGCGGCGAGACGGACCAAAGGGCTGATGACTCCCTATTTTGCCTATGGCCTCCTGATTGCTGTGGTGCTGCTGCTGTTCAGCTTCAATATAAGAGGGTTTGCCGAAAATATGGCGAGGCTGCTCTACGGCGGACTATCCCTTACCGGTCCTTACGGGGTATTCTGGTTCATCACCTGCCTGCTGTTTACGCAATTGCTCTTTGGATACATCGTCAGATATTCCCGCAGAATACAACTTCTCCTGCTCACCTCCGCCTACCTGGTCTCCCATTTGATCTCTCTGACCGCGCTTAAGAATTTCAATCTTCCCTGGAACATCGATGTTGCACTGCTCGCTGTTACGTATTATGCGATCGGGTTCTATGGTAAACAAGCCATACCAGCGCTAATCAGCCGTTATTCGGCCTTGCTGGTGCTGCTCCCTTTGTCTGCACTTGTGCTGCTGCTGGAACGGACAGGCATCATTCACTACAGTCTGAACATGAAGTATAAGGAGTATGAGTCGCTGCTGCTGGATCTGGCTGTTCCGCTGCTGATTTCTTTGACGATCTGCGCAGCGGTCTACCAGCTTGCAAGGCTGATTCCGCTGGGCTGGATGGGCAGCCTTGGACGGAATACCATCACCATTATGTATCTGCATTTGCCTCTGAATTACAGTCTTAAATACCTGCTTGGCGCGGATTACGGGCTGGTGCCATTCACTTTAATTGGAGTCATTGTGCCGCTGCTTGCCGCCAAGTGGGCTGTGCGCTACCCGGTATTATCGAGGTTCTACCTTGGGAAAGCGGGCGGCGTTCCTCCGGCTAAGCGGACGGGCAAGGCTGCCTCTGTCTCTAGTAATGGATGAATCTTCTGCATAAATAGGCAATGCTATTGATAGAAGTGCACAAGCTCTTTTTCATAATGTTCATATACTTTAATAGAACATGAAAAGGAGTGATAAGCATGGTCAAAACGCTTTTGGACTATAATGCATCCGTAGTTACACCTATTACGAACGGGGTTGCCATCCCGGTCCCCATCTCCCCCGCTGGTGTGCAGATTGCCGGAACATCGGTATATATTGATCCCGCAGTTCCGGCCCACTTCCCGAACAAAGTAGAGCTCAAAGCAACGATCGGCGTAAATGTTACGCTGGATACCCCGAATATCCTGGTGCGCATCTGGCGTGCAGGCTTCGAAATCTTTTATGCACGGGCAGAGTACGAGGATTTCTTCAATGACGACGGCATTATCTCGCTGCATATGGTAGATATCAACGTCCCGGCTGGTGTCCAGAACTATCAGCTGATTGTTGAGAATCAGGATACCAACTCTACTGCTGTTGTGGTTGGACCTGTTATTTTCAGCGCAATGGCTATCGGAGGCTAACGATTCATAGGGTGTGTAAGAGAGGCTTCTCTCAAGTATCTGCGAGGATACCGGGGGAAGCTTCTTTTTTTGTGCGTAAAATGGAATAATTTCCTGCCTTTTTGACGAAACTGGAACACAGTACCTGTGAAATGAAGGTTAATGTTCAGGAGGGGAACCATTGTGAGAAAAATTCGTTATGTTACGCTTGCACTGTGCATCGCTGTTTCGGTTCTGGGAGGGGCTTCAGGCGCTTTTGCTGAGGAAAAAGCCAAAGGTACTGCCAATACCGGCAATACCGGAAGCATTGCGGCCGCTGACCTCGCACCGGGGGCCCGCTCTGCCATTCTTATGGATGCCAGTACGGGCACGATCATCTACGAGAAGAACAGCCATGATAAGCTGCCGCCGGCCAGTATTACCAAAATTATGACCATGCTGCTGACCGTGGAAGCGCTGGATGAAGGCAGGCTGCAGCTGACCGACAAAGTGCGGACGAGTGAGTATGCCGCGTCGATGGGCGGTTCACAGATTTTTCTGGAGCCGGGTGAGGAAATGACTGTGGATGAAATGCTGAAGGGCATCGCGATGGCTTCGGGCAATGATGCTTCTGTAGCCATGGCGGAGAAAATCGCCGGCTCGGAGAGCGCTTTTGTCGATCTGATGAATCAGAAAGCTGAAGCCTTAGGTCTGAAGGACACCCACTTCGCCAACTGCAATGGACTGCCGGCTGCGAATCATTATTCTTCCGCGCATGACATCGCCGTAATCAGCCAGGAGCTGCTGAAGCATGAGCGGATTATCAAGTATACCGGCTCTTATCAGGATTACCTGCGCAAGGATTCAGCCAAGCCGTTCTGGCTGGTCAATACGAACAAGCTGGTGCGCTTCTATACAGGTGCTGACGGCCTGAAGACGGGGTATACGGCTGAAGCGAAATTCTGCCTGTCTGCAACTGCGGCCAGAGACGGGCTGCGCGCTGTCGCGGTTGTGCTGGGGGAGCCGAATACCAAAACACGCAACAGTGAAGTGTCGGCGATGTTCGATTACCTCTTTTCCCAATATAAGCTGCATACGATTCACAAGGCGGGGGACACCATCGGCACAGTGAAGATTGAGAAGGGCGTGAAGACGGAGCTGCCGCTGACGGCGAAGGAAACTTACAGTGTATTACTCAAAAAAGGAATTACCCAGGAGGGCATCCGGCATGAGCTGGTGCTGGAAGAGAATCTGAAGGCTCCGGTGGCCGCAGATCAGACTGTCGGCAAGCTGGTTGTATACCAGGGAACAGACGTCCTGAAGGAATATGAGCTGAAAGCAGGCGAGGATGTAGCCAAGGCAGGCTGGTGGAAGCTGTTCAAGCGTACAACCGGATCGCTTTTTACGATTGATTAGAGCTAGTGATTAATTTCTTGCATTTTGTAGATTGGCCCCATGCTTTATGTAAGTTCTTAGGGGTTTTCTTCTAGTTTTGTCGTGAGGCAGGAATCCTCAATTGCGGTGTAGAAAACCTTGTCCTTGTAGCGGAAAGAAAGTAGTTACAGGGCGGTTGTCCAAGCAACGAAGAGGAGAGTGGCAAGGATGAATTCTCATGTGGAGATGGAGCATCACCGGGGTGTGCTGATTGTCCGTTTGTCTGGCGAACTGGATCATCACGCAGCCGATTATGTACGTATGGATATGGATGAAGCGATTATGCGGGGCCAGGTGGAGCATCTGATTCTTAGCCTGAAGGAGCTGCAGTTCATGGATAGCTCCGGGCTCGGAGTCATTCTGGGAAGGTACAAGCTGATTCGCAGTAAGGGCGGCAAGATGGCAGTCTGCGATGCCACCGCACCCGTGAAGCGCCTGCTGGAAATGTCGGGCCTGTTCAAGATCATGCCCCTATATGACGACGAGAGCGCTGCACTCTCGGATTTGGAGGTTGCGTTATGACAAATAGTGAAGCTCGTAACTTCATGAGCGTCCAGTTTGCCGCACTGTCGGAGAATGAATCTTTCGCGCGTGTGGTAGTGGCGGCTTTTGTCTCCAGGCTTGATCCGACTATGGAGGAGCTGAATGACCTGAAGACGGTTGTGTCGGAGGCGGTCACCAACTGCATTATCCACGGGTACGACAGTGATCCTGCAGGAGTTGTCAGCATCTCCGCTTCCATTGATTTTGAAACTGTGCATTTGACGATCGAAGATCAGGGCAGGGGCATTGAGGATCTGGAGCTGGCCCAGCAGCCGCTGTATACCTCCAAGCCGGAGCTGGAGCGGTCCGGTATGGGCTTTACCATTATGGAGAATTTCATGGATGAATTCGAAGTTACCAGTGAACCGGGACGCGGCACATCCATTTCAATGAAGAAAACCATCGTCTCGAAAAAAGCTTTATACAATTAGGGGTTGGAGCCATGGATGCAGAGTCAAAAAAAGCTCCGCCGACCTATTTGGACGATGCGGAGGTCAAACGTCTAATCGCGCTCAGTCAAGCCGGGGATAATACGGCCCGCGACACGCTGGTCAATTGCAATATCCGCCTCGTCTGGTCAGTGGTGCAGCGGTTTATGAACCGTGGGTATGAACCTGATGATTTGTTCCAGATCGGCTGTATCGGACTGCTGAAGTCCGTTGATAAATTCGACCTCAGCTATGAGGTTAAGTTCTCCACCTATGCGGTGCCGATGATTATCGGCGAGATCCAGCGGTTCCTCCGCGATGACGGCACGCTCAAGGTCAGCCGTTCGCTGAAGGAAATGGCCAATAAGGTGCGCAAGATGAAGGATGAAATGTCCAAAACGCTCGACCGCCTGCCGACCATCGGCGAAGTGGCGGAGGCGCTGGGCGTGACACCCGAAGAAATTGTCTTCGCCCAGGAAGCTAACAAGCCGCCGACTTCGATCCACGAGACGGTCTTCGAGAATGACGGCGATCCGATCACCCTGATCGACCAGATCGCCGACGAGTCGCAGGAGCGCTGGTTCGACAAGCTTGCCTTGAACGAGGCCATAGGCGCCTTAACCGAGCGCGAGCGCCTGATTGTCTACCTGCGTTACTACCGCGACCAGACCCAGTCCGAAGTCGCCAGCCGCCTCGGCATCTCGCAGGTTCAGGTGTCGAGGCTGGAGAAGAAGATCCTCGCGAACATCCGCGAGCAGATCGCGCAGTAAGGTGGCAGTGCCAGGTGCAGAGTGCTGAGCATTCGTAGAGTGGAGGCAGCGGTGCAGCCAGCTTGATACAGCAGTCAAGTAGTCCCGCCGAAGGCGTCAGCCGCCTGATGGCAGGACTAGCAGTACAGCTGAGCATGAATTAAGTATGTGATGTACAGTGACGGGTGCAAGGAGGAGCCGCCTCGGGAGGGGCGGCTTTTTGCTGGAAAAGTGAACGGCAAGACCAATATAATCCAACGGTTGCTGCCAGCCCGCCAATGTCACTGCCACGACTAATATCACTGCTACCCCAGTTACTGCCAGCCCAGTCGTTGTGCTAACCCGCCGCTTCCGCCACCGCAATAACATTTGACGATTAGAGCGGCTTAAAGATTAGATTAGTATGAGGGCGGTACGGAGCGCTAATGTGTTGTCTGAAGTGTGAATCGGACTGAGATTCCCTTATTTCGCCCAAAAGCCTCCTTTTGCAGCTGAAACGGACTGAGATTCCCTTATCTTGTTCATTCGGCCCCAAAATAAGTGGAATCCGGTCACATAACGGATTCTGAGTCCGCGTACTCCGCAAATCTGCCTGATTAGCTGAAATAGCGGAATTTCAGTCCTCCTCCGCCAGCTGAAGGATCATGGAGGGTCTTGCGCATGCGCATTATTATGTTGGCAGCGTTACATATGATAAACTCGTAATCATATATGTTACTTAGAAGCCAATGAGGCATTTTGGTAAGGAGGTTTGATATGGATTACTCGAAGCTCAGTAAAGAGGTTTCGTATGCACTGCGCCACGCGCCTTGGGAGTATGAACTGGAATTAGATGAAGAGGGCTTTGTAGAGATAGAACAGTTATTAAATGCATTGCACCTTGAGCATCAATGGAATTCAGTAACTGCAGCTGATCTTGCTAAGATGATAGAGGCATCAGCTAAACAACGGCATGAGATTGTGGAGGGCAAAATAAGAGCGCTATATGGTCACTCAGTACCTCAAAAAATAATAAAGAAGGATGAAATCCCTCCCCCAATTCTGTACCATGGAACAGCCAGACAATGGGTGGAAACGATTCTGACGGATGGCCTTAAACCGATGAAAAGACAGTACGTTCATTTCTCGGTTGATACCGAAACGGCCAAACTGGTTGGAGGGCGGAAAGATATCAATCCTGTGATCTTAACAATCGACGCCGGGCGGGCAGCACACGAGGGGATCAAGTTCTACCACGGCAATCATAATATCTGGTTAGCGGACTACATTCCGCCTGAATTCATTGCAAAGGATATATTCAGTTCCGAGTAATATTTCATATATAGTTGCAGAATGTGCAATTAAAAGCAGCAATAAGAGATGCCTGCATCATATAACTGTAATCTGTACAACTAAATCTGCCCGAATAGGTGAAAAGCAGTCTACACAGGCAGTTTAATTGTACGAAATACAACTAAACGGTGAATCGGTTGTAAATCAGACTATTTAGTTGTACAGAGTGCAATTAAGCAAGCATATCGCATACTCCCAACTCCCAGGCATATACCGTAATTGGGTCACTGCAAACCCTAGGGTGTGAAATTTACCGCTCCCAACAGCAAAAAGCGTCCCAGCCGGCCATTCACGGCTTGCTGGACGCTTTTTATTTACTCCATATTCCTTAACCTCATCCTAAGGCGCTACAATTACACTTGTGAAATTTGTATGATCTCCAATGAATAAGCGATTGTTATCGCTTGGTATCCTCCCGGCCTCACGGGTCAATAAACGGAGAGATTGTACAATAGGTAGGCTAACCCAGGTCTTGAACAATGTTTTGTAACCTTTTTCCCGGGGAATGGCACCTATTATTAGAACAAGCGAAAAACATACAGAAATGAGGTTCGCAGGCCTATGCTGCAGTGGATTGAAGAAGCGCAGAAAGGGGATGCCGAGGCGTTCCGTCAGCTGACAGAGCATGTCCGGGGTATGGCTTACGTAGTGTCTTACGATATGCTTGGAGATGTTCAGCTGGCGGAGGATGCGGTACAGGAGGCATTTATTGATGCGTATATGAACCTTGGCAGTCTGCAGGAGCCGGCGGCGTTTCCGGGTTGGTTCAGAACCATTGTGGTCAGGCAGTGCCACCGGCTGCTGCGGCGCAGGCGCCAGACTCTGCTGCCTCTAGAGGCTGCAGAGCATGTCGCAGGTTCTACTCCGGGCGTTGAGGAAATTGCCGAACACAGAGAGCGGGCGCGGGTGCTGCATAGCTCGGTGGCAAAATTGTCCGCCAAGCTGCGGGTACCGGTGCAGCTGTTCTACTTCTATGGTTATTCGCTTCAGGAGATTTCCGTATATATGGGAATTCCGGCCGGGACGCTGAAGAAAAGGCTGTATGACGGCAGACGCAAGCTGCAGGGGGCTTATCCCGTTGCTGATCTTGCGGCTGCAATGAATCTGTTACATGAGGGGGGACAGCGTATGCTGCATATTGTGAACGGTGATTCGGTTGGAGACAAACTGAAGCAGGGCATTGTCCAGGGGGATGTGCTCGTATGGAGAGAAATCTACACGGCGGGGCCGATATTCATTGATCCGGCGGCACCGAAGGAACGGCAGCTGCGGGCAGAGGTTCTGCAGGCCACACTGGGAATTCCGGCGACTGAATTTATAGCGGGCTGTGAGGAACAGGAGCGCATTCTCAGCGGATTTCACCGGTATGATGAAGTGGTGCTGTGGTTTGAGCATGATCTGTTCGACCAGAGTATGCTGGCCTATCTGCTGCACTGGTTCAGCATGCAGAAGCCGGACAGCACGAAGCTGAGTCTGCTCTGCATCGGGGAGTTTCCCGGTATTGAGCTGTTCCACGGTCTGGGCCAGCTTACGGCGGCACAGCTGCAGACCTTGTCCGGAACCTGGCAGAACATCGGCACGGAGGAGCTGGAGCTAGGGAGCAGGCTGTGGCAGGCATATGCATCTCCGGATCCCCGGCAGCTGGCTGCCCTGCTGGAGGAGAGTAAGCCGCAGCTGGCAGGATCTGCGCTATCTTTTGCCTACGACGCCTTCAAAGCCCATCTCTCGCGTCTGCCTTCGGTTGATAACGGCCTTGGCATTGTCGAACAGACAACGCTTAAGGCTGCGGCTGGAGGAGCCGATACACCCCTGAAGCTGTTCCGGCAAGTGACGGATTCCCTGCACAGGCTTGGAATGGGGGATGTTGAATATTGGAAGTATCTTCGCACGCTGACAGCGGGAGAGCATCCTCTGCTCACTATTGAGGGGACGGCAGAAACTACAGATTACAGACAGGTACCGGAGTTTCTGAACCGTACAGTTATTCTGACTGAGCTGGGAGAACAGGTATTGGCCGGAACCGCAGATAGAGTCACACTACAAGGTATAGACGAATGGTACGGCGGCCTGCATCAGCAGGGTCATGACGTTCCCTGGCGCTGGGACAATGCTGCTGAATTGCCGGTGCGGGTCCATAATGTAACACAGAGCGAATAGTATTGGATGAAGAGGTTTCCCGGCTGAACGGGCTAACCTCTTTTTTCTGCAGGCTGCGTCTTCACAACCGCTTACAACCGGTTTTCAGCAGCAGGGCCGTGCGGAAATCCGGTTTTATCAGTATAATTAAGTTTCTGAGTGTAAGGCATCTTAAGATGAGAATAGGAGGGAACGAGTATCAGAACTTTAGTGATCAGTGATATTCATGGATGCGTGGAGGAATTCAACCTGCTGCTCCGCAGAGCCAGCTATATCCCCTCCGAAGACCAGTTAATCCTGCTTGGCGATTATGTGGACAGAGGGCCGGACAGCAGAGCTGTGGTAGAACAGGTGAAACGTCTTGCGGAAGAATCAGGTGCGGTCGTATTGCGGGGCAATCATGATCAGATGGCATGTGATGCGTTGACGGGTGAAGATGACAAGCGTGATACACACTGGATTACCAATGGAGGATTTCATACTCTGCTGAGTTATTGCGGCGGCTGTGATTCGGTCCTGCTGCGCCCGGATTCAGGCTGGAAGGATTATGCGGAAATGAAGGAGTATATGCGGCAGGAGTATAAGGAGCATCTGGATTTCCTGGGCACGCTGCCTTTCTATTATGAAACGGACACCCATCTATTCGTCCATGCAGGAATTGATCCTTCCCTTGCCAACTGGACAAGCCAGCGGGAGTATGATTTCATCTGGATCCGCGAGCCGTTCTACAATTATCCTGTAACCTCTACCGCGAAGACGGTCGTATTCGGCCATACCTCCACGGTAGATCTGCAGGACGGGGCAGGAATCTGGTTCAGCCCGCATGGAGACAAGATTGGCATTGACGGCGGCTGTGTATATGGCGGGCAGCTGAACTGCCTGGAGATTAATGACGACGGGTACAAGACCTATTCAGTCCGGCTTGGTGAAAAGGAATAGCTGCAGCCCTGGATTACCAGCCCAGCTGCTGATCCCGGATCTCCTTGTCCCACAGCTCCTTGAGCCTCACCACATGCTCCGGCGGCATCACCTCATGGCTTGCAGAGATATTCTCGGCCAGCTGGGCGCTGCTGCGTACTCCAGGAATCACGGTGGTGACCTCCGGGTGAGCAAGGATGAAGCGCAGGGCAGCCATAGTCATGGTCGTCTCTTCGTCCGTAATGAACCGGATGCGGTCCACCAGGGCAGCGCGTTTCGCGATCACTTCCGGTGACCAGCGGCTTCGTACCCCTTCGAAGGTGCTGCTGCTGTCATATTTGCCGGAGAGCCAGCCGGAGTCCAGAGGGACCTTGACGATGAGGGCAATGTCTTTCTCATGAGCCAGCTTGAAGGCTTCCGCCGTTTCCTGGTAGAAGATATTGAACATCACCTCCATAACGCCGATATCCGTATGGCGGATGACCTCCAGCATTTCCGGCACGGAATCGACCGAAACCCCGTAAGAGAGAATTTTCCCTTCAGATTTTAGCTTGTCCAGTTCGTGGTAGTGGCCGAATTTCCCGTCCAGCAGCTCAAAAGGCGGATTATGAATCAGTACGGAATCCACATAATCCGTCTGCAGTCGCTGTAGACTGCCCTCGATGGAGGCCCGGATATGATCCGTATCAAAGCTGGTGCTGCCATCCGCCCCGTGACCGAATTTGGTGTTGATCACAGCGCCAGCGCGTCTGCCGGATAAGGCAGCTCCAAGCAGGGTTTCACTGGCGCCGCCCCCGTACCCGGGAGCCGTATCGAAGAAATTCATCCCGCGCTCCAGTGCTTCATGTACCAGAGAAACTGCCGCTCGATCCTCCATAGCTTCCCAATCCTGCTTATTCCCCAGTTGCCAGGCACCGAAGCCAATCTCCGACACCGTTTTGCCTGTACTGCCGTATCTTCTTCTATTCAAGCGTATCCACTCCCGTAAGGTTATTATGAAAACCTGTTCTTAATTGGTTATAATTGGAACATCTATACCGTATTGTAGAACCTTGAAGCCTATTAAGCAATGCAGTAAATCCAGAAATCCGGTTAAGTTTTTTACTGCAGTTAGGGGGAAGAAATGTCCAATTCACTGTTAACCAAGAACGCTTTAGCCCGGTCCCTCAAAAAACTCATGCTCGCAAGGCCGCTCAACAAGATTACAATCCAGCAGCTTACAGCGGATTGCGGTGTGACCCGGCATACTTTTTATAATCATTTTCAGGATATCTATGAGCTGCTCGGCTGGGTCTATAGGTCAGAGGTAATTGAAGGGCTGGAGCCATACCGCTGCTGCGCCGGCTGGAAGCAGGGGTTCCTGAGCGTCCTGCGTTACACCGTGAGCAACAAAACCATCTGTCTAAACACCTTTCATTCGCTTGGACGTGAGCATCTGGAGGATTTTCTGTACGGAGTGATATATGGCGTCATCATCAGGGTTGTGGAAGAGCTGGACGGGCAGGAGCTGGACCGCGAAGGGCAAAGGCAGATACCGGAACCGGTCAAAAAACAGGCCAGGCACGAAATTGCCGATTTCTACACGCTGGCGATTCTGGAACAGGTTATCCACTGGCTTAAAGCAGGGGCGAACACAGACCCGGCTGAAATTGTTGAGAAGGTGGCGCGGATTATGGATGGAAGCATTGCCCGTTCCCTGGAGCACTACCAGTCAGCTGCAGCTCATCCGGTTAAATGAAAATGACACAATGTGCGTAAGATGTGCAATCCCTGTACAGTCGCGCCAAGCTGTCCATAGAATTCAATGTTGACGGCGGGTATAGTGAAGGCAGTTAACAGCACTTATCCCCTGATCATGGAAGGAAGAGGACATATGGGTACATATCAAAGAATTCATCCGCTGGTACAGGAAGGCATCGCTTCACGTAAGGCATATCTCATAGGAGGGGGGATCGGCTCGTTGTCGGCAGCTGCTTTCCTGATCCGTGACGGCCATATGCCGGGACGGAATATTCATATCCTCGAGCAATCGGCGATCTATGGCGGTTCAATGGACGGGGCGGGGAACGCGAAGGACGGCTACAGTGCCCGCGGCGGACGCGAGATCGAAGAGCACTTTGAATGCTTCATGGAGCTGTTCGGCTTCATTCCCTCATTAACCAATCCGGACCGGACAGTGCTGGATGAATTCCGTGAGCTGAACCTGGCAGAACCGATCGAATCCCACTGCCGTCTGGTAGAAAAGGAAGGACAGCCCGCCGATTTCTCAACGCTGGGACTCTCCACTGCGCATGCGCTGCAATTGGGCAAGCTGACCCTGGCGACCGAAGAAAGACTCGGGGCGGTGACGATTGAGCAGTTTTTTGACCCGACCTTCCTGGAGACGAATTTCTGGTATTTCTGGCGCTCTATGTTCGCCTTCGAGAATTGGCATAGCGTAGTTGAGGTGAAGCGTTACATGGAACGCTTCATGCACCTGATCTCCGGGATGAACCAGCTGAAGGGGATCCTGCACACCGAATATAACCAGTTCGATTCACTGATTCTTCCTCTGATGAAGTGGCTGGAAAGCCAGGGGGTCAATTTCGACAAAGGCCATCAGGTTACAGATCTGGAGCTTGATTTCACCGGCGGGGAGAAAACCGTAACCGCTATTCAGCTGCTCGTAAACGGATCGCCAAAAACCATCTCAACAGCACGCGGAGATCTGGTCATGGTCACCAATGGTTCGATGACAGAGAATTCTACCCTGGGCGATCTGGACCATCCGGCGATCTTGAACCGCTCTGTTACGGAACGCGGCTGCTGGAGCCTCTGGGAGAAGCTTGCCGCCAAATCCCCGGATTTCGGCCACCCGGAAGTGTTCTGCGGGGATATCGACAAGTCCAAGTGGCTGTCGTTTACGATGACCTTTACGGACGACGATATTGTATTCCCATATCTGCTGGAGCTGACGGGAGATGCTCCGGGTATGGGCGGCGTAGTGACCATCAAGGACTCCAATTGGATGATGTCCTGGACCGCACCGAAGCAGCCGCATTTCATCAACCAGCCCGATAATGTGAAGGTGCTCTGGGCCTATGGATTGTTCCCGGATGCCGAAGGCAACTACATCAAGAAGAAAATGAGCGATTGTACCGGACGCGAGCTTCTGGAAGAGCTGATGTACCATATCGGTCTGAAGAACCGCATTCCGGAGATTCTGGAGCATACAACCAACGTTATTCCCTGCATGATGCCTTATATCACATCACAGTTTATGCCGCGTGTGGCAGGAGACCGTCCGCAGGTGGTTCCGCAGGGCAGCACCAATCTGGCCTTTCTCGGCCAGTTCGCCGAAGTTCCGGACGACTGCGTCTTTACCGTGGAATATTCGGTCCGCTCCGCGATGATGGCAGTGTACAATCTTTTGGCGCTGGAAAAAGAAGTGATTCCCATCCATCCGAGTAAGTATGATGTACGCGTGCTGCTGACAGCGCTCAGAACCTGCCTCGGCAACAAGCCGCTGCCGCTGGATAAGACGCTCGGCCAGCTGCTCGCCGGAACGGTGATCTCCAAATTATTATAAAAGATTAAGAAGGATAACAGGGGATGTCCCGGAGCCAGGAGGCGGCTGCCAGGGACATCCCCTGTGTGTATAGTGCCAGCTTTCGACATCATCCGCCCGCAGAACATGGTACAGTAAGACTAAAATTTCTGCGGAGGAATCCCTGATGAGAAAAATCTTAAGCCGGATAGGTCTCGGACTGCTGCTGCTGATTATAGCGGCGGTTGTGCTTTGCTTCTATTTCAATCAATTCACTTATGCCTATACACTGCTTGTAGTGCTGCTGTTTATATTTGGCGGGATGGGGCAAATGTATAAGCTGAAGAATGATGAGTACATGTATTCGCGGCATAACCAGAAAGATGAGTACGAGGAATACACAAGGTAAGAAGAATTACATAGCACAGGCAGAATCTGTTCCAGCCGCTCAAGGCATGCTCAAGGTCCGGCTGACATAGGATGGTATTAAGCAAGCGCTTTAACCATTCCGTCACAGCAGGAGGGAGAACGCGTGAACGAGAGACTGGCAGCCTTAATTCTGCGGATTGACGCTATTGCCACGGATATTATTGTACCGCTGCGCCGCAAAAGCATTAATGAAGCTGCCCTGCTTCAGCTATACGAGGCGCTGGATGAAACGTATCTGCTGATCGAGCATGAGAAGCAGATTGACCGGGAGCTTGCAGCTATTCTGTTTCTGATCTATTCGCAGCTGGTAAGCCAGTCCAATTATGTGTATGACAAAAGCAACTTCGTGCCGCATATCGGCAAGCTGCAGGGATATATCCGCAGACTATTCGGCGGTACGCTGCAGAATGTATAGTGCTGAACTCCGGACATTTCCGCCTATTCAACAGCAAGTGAACACGGCAACCTGACCCTCCAGATACATCCCCCTGCGGATGTATTTAGGATAAAGGTTGTCTTTTTTTATGCCGCGCATCCATCGCGAAATGGATGATTAGAGACTTTCTATGTACAGGTTTATATTTGTCCATTGCCAAACAGTGACAAATTCATTTACAATATTACAATGATAATGAGAATCAATTTCACAGAAAACGGGTGACAGTCATGAATCAACAGGCAGTGTCCAGGAATGGGCTTGATCAGAGAGCAGAACCGCTCAAACTGCGTTCGCGCCCTTGGGCGGCAACGCTGATCCTTATTGGCGGTTTGATTGCGCTGGCGCTGGGCATCGCTGTTTCAGTATCGTTTGGGGCAGCAGATATTAAGCTTTCTGTCGTTTGGACAGCAGTTTTTCACTTCAATCCGGATATTACAGAGCATCAGATTATCCGCGAGCTCCGGCTGCCGCGGGTTCTCGGGGGAGTGATGGTCGGAGCCAGCTTCGCAGTGGCCGGAGCCATCATGCAGGGGATGACCCGCAATCCGCTTGCGGATTCGGGGCTGATGGGCATTAACTCGGGAGCGGGATTTGCGCTGGCGGTCTGCTTTGCTTTTTTTCCGAATTTGTCGTTTATGTATCTTATTCTATATTCCTTCATCGGGGCCGGAGCGGGAGCAGGTATTGTCTACGGAATCGGTTCACTGGCGAAGGGCGGACTTACCCCGGCCCGGCTTGTGCTGGCGGGAGCCGCATTCAGTGCGCTGCTCTCAGCACTCAGTGAAGGTGTGGCACTGTATTTCAAAATCGGACAAGACCTCGCCTTCTGGTATGCAGGCGGCTTGGCCGGAACGAAATGGTTCCAGCTGCAGGTCATGTCTCCCTGGGTGATTGCAGCAATCATCGGAGCCATTGTCCTCTCCCGTTCCATTACGATGCTTAGTCTGGGTGAGGATATCGCCAGAGGACTTGGACAGCGAACCGGTCTGGTCAAATTAGCCGGGGCACTAATCGTTCTGATTCTGGCAGGTGCTTCGGTAGCTGTAGTAGGGGCCGTAGGGTTTGTCGGGCTGATTATTCCCCATCTGACACGTTATCTTGTAGGTGTGGATTACAGATGGATTATTCCCTGCTCCGCCGTGCTGGGTGCATTGCTCGTGGTCGGAGCGGATCTGACGGCCCGGATGATCAACCCGCCGCATGAAACGCCAGTTGGAGCAATTATCTCGCTGATCGGGGTACCTTTCTTCCTGTATCTGGCCCGTAAAGAAAGAAGGGAGCTGTAAAGATGCAGAGAACCAAGGTGATTTCCTTTGAAGAAGCAAGGCGTAAGCATGGTCTGAATGTGCTTGGTGTGCTGGCTGCATTAATTGTTATCATGTTCATTATAAGCGTGAATACAGGATACATACGTTTAACTCCGCTTGAGCTGCTGAATACCTTATTCGGTAAGGGGACGGACAAGCAGGAATTGATCCTGTTCCAATTCCGCTTACCGCGTATTGTAATTTCCATACTGATAGGAGCCGCACTCGCTGTTTCCGGTGCGGTGATGCAGGGGGTCTTCCGCAATGATCTGGCTGATCCGGGGATTCTCGGCATTAATGCCGGAGCCGGGCTGATGGTCATGCTGATGGTGTCCTTCTATCCGACGACATCTGCAGCACCTGTCTACCTGCTTCCGGTAGTTGCGTTCGTCGGGGCGGCATTCACTGCCGCATTGATCTACAGCCTGGCCTATAAGCGGCATCAGGGAATTGCGCCGATCCGTCTGCTGCTCACCGGTGTCGCAGTTGCGGCAGGGATGAGTGCAGCGATGATTGTGCTGACGCTTCGCCTTGATCCGGACAAATATCAATTCGTCGCTACCTGGCTGGCGGGCAGCATCTGGGGCACCAGCTGGAAATTTGTATTGTCCCTGCTTCCCTGGATTGTAATTCTCCTGCCTTACGTCATCTATAAGGCAAGGGTAATGAATGTGCTTAATCTGGGCGAGCAGACGGCTACCGGTCTTGGTGCCCATGTAACCAGAGAGCAGTTCCGTCTGCTGGCAGCGGCGGTCGGACTTGCCGCCTCAAGCGTAGCGGTAAGCGGAGGGATTGGTTTCGTCGGACTGGTCGGCCCGCATTTGGCCAGAAGGCTCGTGGGACCGAAACATCAGCTGATGCTTCCCGCTTCAGCGCTGCTCGGCGCGCTGCTCGTCATCACTGCCGATACGATTGGCCGCCGGATTCTGCAGCCGTCGGAGATTCCTACCGGTATTGTTGTTGCCGTTATCGGCGCTCCTTACTTTCTGTATTTGCTGGCCCGGACCAAATCTTAAATACACCTAGAAGCTGGAGGGAAACAAATGAACGAATCCATGGAATTATATGATGTGACGATTATTGGCGGTGGCCCCGCAGGAATGTATACGGCTTTTTATAGCGGAATGAGAGATTTGAAGACGAAGCTGATTGAAGCGAAGGAAGAGCTGGGCGGACGAATGCTTATCTATCCCGAGAAAATGATCTGGGATGTCGGAGGTGTTACACCGACTCTCTGCCGTAAGCTGATAGACCAGCTGGCGGAGCAGGCGCGGACCTTCGATCCCACCATTGTGTTCGGGCAGCAGATTGTGCATCAGGCGCGCCAGGAGGACGGAACTTATATCTTGACTTCAGCGACCGGTGAGCAGCACTGGACCCGTACTGTTATTCTCACCATCGGGTACGGCATTCTGCAGATGGCGAAGCTGGAGATTGAAGGCGCAGACCGCTATGAAGTGACGAACCTGCACTATACGGTGCAGGAGCTGGAACCGTTCCGCGGCAAGCGGGTTCTGATCTCGGGCGGCGGCGACTCCGCCGTAGACTGGGCGAATGAACTGGAGGGGATTGCCGCCAGCGTGACCATCGTGCACCGCCGGGAGCGGTTCGGCGGCCATGAGAAGAATATCGCCCGGATGAAGGCATCTTCCGTGGATGTGCGTGTGCCGTTTGCGGTGAGCCAGCTGCACAGCAGCAATGGAGAGCAGATTGACCAGGTCACGGTCAGCCATATTGAATCCGGTGAGAGTGAGCAGCTTGAGGTGGATGCAGTGATTGTAAACCACGGGCTCAAGAGTGATTTTGGTCCGCTGAAGGACTGGGGTCTGGATATGGGGGAATGGTGGGCTAAGGTCAGCAACAGGCTTGAAACGAATCTGCCGGGTATCTTTGCCGCAGGAGACTTCGTAGATTATGACAGCAAGGTCAGATTGATTGCCGGAACGTTCACGGATGCAGTGCTTGCCCTCAACAGCGCGAAGCTGTTCATGGACCCGAGTGCAGAGAAGGTGGCTTACGTCTCCTCTCATAATGACCGGTTTAAGGAGAAAAATAAGGCGCTTGGCGTCGTTGATGATCACTAGACTCAATTCATACAGGCTGTTCCTAACACGGGAAATTCCGTGGTGGGAGCAGCCTTTTTTCGGGTGGAGCAGGCTTCCTCACACATTCCATAAGCTGCATAAAAAAAGGATAGCAGGCGAATAGTAAGTGCAGGAGGTGCTGATTATGGATAAGACAACCAAAGAATCCAGACAGGCCGCACAAACGGTGGACAGCACGGGCGGGCAACTTCACAATCCGCCTATCTCCCCTGATCTGGAAGAGAATATTACTCAAATCAAAGCCAGGCTGGGGAACAGCCCGGATCTTATCATACGTACTTACGAACTGATCAATAGAACAGCCCGGGTAGCTGCGGTATATATGATTGGCATTACGGACAGAGAGATGGTTGATCATTTCATTTCACATGTGATGTCCTTCGAATCTTTGAATGACGATATATTGCTTGCAGCAACAACGGCCGATGTGTATTCCTATATCAAAGACAATGCACTAAGCATTGGTAAGGAGAAGCTGGTTCAAGATATTAATGGACTGCTGGAAGCGCTGCTGTCGGGGGACACCATTATTCTGGTTGACGGACTAAGTGAAGCGGTGAGCGGAAGCACCTGCGGCGGTGAGGTCAGACCGGTATCCGAGGCATCGACTCAAGTGGCGATCCGCGGCTCGAAGGAAAGCTTCACGGAGACTATCAGTACCAATATCGCCCTGGTCCGCAAAATCATCAAGAATCCCGATCTCTGGACCGAAACGATGAAGCTGGGCGATGTGACCCACACCGATATCACTATTATGTATATCAATGGCATTGCCGACCAGGAAACGATTCAGGTGTTCAAAAAAAAGCTTCAGGAAATTAAGGTGGATTCAATTCTGGAATCAGGCTACATTGAGCAGATTATTGAAGATAACAAATATTCTCCATTTCCGACACTGTATAACACAGAGCGCCCGGACAGTGTGGCGGGAAACCTGCTGGACGGACGGATTGCTATCTTTGTCGACGGCACTCCGTTTGTGCTGATTGCCCCGACCACCTTCTTTATGTTCTTTCATACGGTGGAGGATTACTATCAGCGCTACGATATCTCAACACTGATCCGGCTGCTGCGGTTCCTGTGCCTGCTTATCTCTTTATATGGGCCTGCAATCTTCGTGGCGGCGCTTAATTTCCATCAGGAGATGATTCCGACACCGCTGCTGATCAATCTGGCTTCACAGCGGGAAGGTGTGCCTTTTCCTGCTTTCGTCGAAGCCCTAATGATGGAGATTACCTTTGAGATTATCCGTGAAGCGGGTGTCCGCATGCCTTCGCCAATCGGGCAGACCGTCTCCATTATCGGCGGGCTCGTGCTTGGGACTGCGGCGGTTCAGGCGGGAATTGTTTCTCCGGCCATGGTTATTGTCGTCTCGCTTACAGGTATCTCCAGCTTCGCCACTCCAGCATTCAATATGGCACTCTCTATCCGGATGCTGCGGTTTGTCATCATGGTCATCGCCGCCTTTATGGGGCTGTATGGAATCGCCATCTTTACAATCATGCTGATTGCCCACATGTGCAGCCTGCGCTCCCTTGGAGTGCCTTATATGTCGCCTCTGGGACCGTTTGTGCCGGAGAATCAGAAGGATACCTTTCTCCGCTCCCCTATAACGTTCATGAAGATCCGCAAACGGCTGCTGAACAAGGGCAATGGCTCCACAGCCCCCGGAAAAAAAACGGCAAAGAGGAAATCCTATGAACATTAGGGGCGTCATGCGCATGGTTTCTATTGGAGTCATTGTGCTGATGCTGACTGGCTGCTGGAACAGCAGAGAATTGAATGACCTGGCTATCGTAAGCGGCATCGGTATTGATCTGGTTCCGGAAACTAATGAATTCAAGGTGACATTTCAGCTGGTCAATCCATCATCAACGGCATCGAGCTTTAGTGCCAGTACCGGACAGCCCTCTATTGTAGTCGTATCCTCTACCGACAAGACCTTATTCGGGGCTCTGCGGCGGGCGTCCAAACGGGTGACAAGGCAGCTTTTTTTTGCCCATACCCAGCTTGTTATTCTAGGTGAGTCCCTGGCCCGTAGCGGGATCAACGAGGTGTTTGACATCTTTGAGCGTTCGCATGAACTGAGACTGAATTCAGCAGTACTTGTCGCCTATCACAGTGATGCCGCTTCAGTGCTGAAGATACTGACACCCATAGAAAGCCTCCCTTCCCTGGGCATGGTCAAAAAGACGCAGAATACTTCCAGGTTATGGGGAGAGAACCGGACGATCGATGTATTCGATATCATTAACGGCATAACAGGTGAAGGAGATTTGACGATTAATGGGGTGTCAGTTCAAGGCGACACTTCGGAAGGCATGAAGAAATCCAATCTGGAACAGACAGTGTCCCAGGCAGGAACTGTTATGCATGGACTTGGCGCTTTTAGAGAGGGGAAGCTGGTCTATTGGATGAATGATTCGGAAGCGCGGGGTACGGAATGGCTGCTTAACCGGATTGAAGAAACCATTCTCAATATCGATTCTGAAGATAAGAAAGACTCAGTTGCAGTCAATATTGTGTATTCCAGAACTAAGGTGAAGATTGATATTCAGGACGGCCTGCCGGTCTTTCATGTAAGTATCAGTGAGGAAGGCATTGTGAATGAAACGGACGGCTACTCCGATCTCAGCAAGCGGGAAGAAATTGTGAAGCTAGAACAGGAGCTGCAGAAGCAGACTGGTAACGAAGTGAAGCAGGCCTTGCAGATGGCACAGCAGATGGAGAGCGATATTTTTAACTTCGGGAATGAATTGAAACGCAGCGATCCGAAAGGCTGGGCCCAACTAGATAAGAATTGGGGCCACATCTTCGCTCAAGGGAAGCTGGACCTCCATGTGGAAGCGTACATCCGCAGTACCGGAATGAGTCTGAAGCCGTATCACTCTGCTCCGGATTAATCAGCTTTTTATGCAGAAATAAGGTGAATAGATTTATGAGAAAAGAAGCGATCGGCCCCAGTCAGCTTTTTGCGATGATTGTTCTGTTTGAGCTTGGAACAGCGCTGGTTGTACCGGTGGGCCTGGAGAGCGGGCATGCGGTCTGGCTCTCCATCCTGATGGCGCTCCCCGGGGGGATTCTGCTTTATCTTGTGTTTACACATCTGTACCTGCAGTTCCCGGATCTGATCATCAGCGGCTATGCGCGTAAGATTCTCGGCCCCTGGATAGGCTGGCTGGTAGGCCTGCTGTTTATCCCGGTGCTGCTCTATAACGGCTCCAGAAATCTGCGTGAAGCGGGGGACCTGTTAATTTCAGCTTCATACGACAAAACTCCGATTCTTATCATTGACTCCATTATGATTATTGCGGTGATATACATCCTCAGCAAGGGAATCGAAGTATTCGCCAGAACGGCGGAGATTTTCTTCTGGATTATAATCGTAATGGGATTGATCTGTATTTTTATTGTTATTGCTGCCGGACTGGTGGAGATTAAGAATCTGTTACCGATTCATATCAATGATCTCTGGGAAGCTCTGGGCTCTGCCTACCCTAACATTTGGATTTTTCCGTTCGGGGAGGTAGTGTGCTTCACGACTATACTTCCGCACTTTAACAAATCAAGGAAGATTAAGAAAACCGGCATCGTGGCCATCACCTTAAGCGCTTTACTGCTTAGCTTCACCCATGCCATTGAGATGGGAGTGCTCGGAGAGAACCTCTACAGCCGGACAACCTTTCCGATGTTTACTACCATCACACTCGTGAATGTAGCCAATTTCATCCAGCGTCTGGATGCACTTGTTATGCTTACACTCATTATCGGGGTGTTCTTCAAGATGACTGTTTATTGCTATGCTGCTGTGGCTGTAACTGCCGATCTCTTCAAGGTCCGCGATTCCAAAAAACTGGTGATTCCGGCGGGGATGGTCATGCTGTTCAGCTCGTTCGTCAGTGCGGAGAATTATCCGGTGCATATGAGTGAAGGGAAGGTTTTTCTGGAGAACATCCTGCCGGTATTCTGTGCGTATATTCCTTTTCTGCTGTTTCTTGTTCACCGTATCCGGCGCAGATTCGGCCTTTACCGTTAAGAGGTCCGCCTTCAGCGGCTGCGGCTGCGTTTGACGGCGCCGGCGACCACCTGTATTAAAGGGAGCGCCCCGAAAATCAGCATACATATCAATTCCTGCAGAGTAGTTGTAGCGAAGACTGTAGAAAGAGAATGCATGGATGTTGCCAGGCTGACTCCGGATAGTACATCAACCAATGTAATTAAGAGCAAGGTAAGGACGGCTAACAGGACATAAATACCGAGAATTTTCATGGGGATGCTCCTTAGGCTCCGCAAGCTGATTTGCCGGTTCCGGGCAGGCGGGCTACAGGTATTATCTCCATTTATGGAATGAGTAATCAACAAAAAAGCTGCCGGGAGCCCGTTAAGGCTGCCCAGACAGCTTCATGATCATTCATTTATTGCCCGGAAGTCAGCCAGTCGGCCAGCTCTTCCGTCTGTGCCAGAACGGCGATCGGATCATAATACCAGGAACGTTCTTCTTTCCATACATAGATATGCCCGTTCTTGACAGCTGGCAGGCTGCCCCAGATCGGATCTGCCTGGAAGTCTTCTACAGTCTGTGTGTTATCGGTCACGACGAGATAATCACCTGCATATTTACCCAGCGTCTCGGCGGATAATTCTGCCCACTGCTTCTCCATGATCTCTGCAGCGACTGCAGTGGGCGGCTTGCGTCCCAATGCCTGATAGATCGGCTGTCCGCCCCGTCCGAAGTTGTCGCCATACACCCAGGTGGATTTGTCGGCATGCTCCAGGATGCTGAAGGTAGCATCGGCAGGGATCGCTGCATCTACACGGGCCTTGGCGGCAGCGATCCGCTTGTCGTAATCAGCCAGCCAGTCTGCGGCTTCCTGTTCCTTGCCTAGCAGCTTGCCGAAATAAGTCAGCTCTGCGTGGGCATCCTTCAGATCACCGTACGGCACAATGACGGTAGGGGCAATCTGGCTTAGGGTCTCATAGCTGTCCGCATTGCCGGAGATGATGAGGTCCGGGTTCAGGGCGATAATATTCTCCGGTGACATCTTTCCGTAAGTGCCGGTATCCGTGACTCCGGTAAGTGATTCCTTGTAATACATATTCTCAAGCGTCAGTCCGGGAGCACCGACAGGGATCGTATCCAGCGCAATCAGACTGCCAAGATACTCTTCGGCCACAATCCGCTGCGGTGTGGTCGGCACTTCAATATCCCCATTTACAGTGGTTACTGTTTTGAAGGCGGGAGCTGCTGTTTCGGCTGCAGTCTCCGGCTGCGGAGACGAAGCGGGAGCTTCCGTAGCATTAGCTGCAGCACCACCGGTACTGTTATTGGACGTGTTGTTTCCACAGGCTGAGGCTATAAGCATCAGTGCCAGCAGCATAGGAAAGAAGATCCAATGTTTCTGGGGACTCGGGTTTGAATAGTGATTTATCAAGATGTATGCCTCCTTATGTAGAACGATTATCATTCTCAATAACACTTTACAGATTTTGCTCGGTTTACACTATGGCTGAATGTGATGTTCAGGCATGTAAATTTATGATGTCAGCGCCTGTAGGAGAACCCTTAACTGGGCTTCGGAGGAGAGCGGATCAAATCCGTAGAACATGGCAGGCTGATTCAGGAAATAGATCCTGCTGCCGGAAGAGGCAGTCTTATCCTGCTCCACTGCATGATGAAGAAAGGAACGGAGCGGCTCCTGCAACTTGGCTGTTCCGGCGCTGCAGGTAATAAATATATGATCTGCGGGATAACTGGCGACATCACTGAAAGCAATCTCCAGATAACCTTTGCGGATGAGACCTTCGCTTACAAGGCTGCCGGGGGGCCGGAAGCCAAGATCATTATACAGAATCTGAGATCCATGGCCATAGCTGCTGCTGAAGCAATAAGCAGCGTCTCTGCCAATCTCCCAGACAACTGCGGTTCCCCGGGTACCGATCTGCCGGTCGAGCTGCTGATTGGCGAGAACGCAGTGTTCATCATAGACACTTAGCCATTCTTCAGCCTGAGTCCTGCGGCCAGTGACCTCCGCAATGAGCCGGAACTGCTCACGCCAGTCCATTTGCATGAAGGGGATTTCAATCACCGGAGCTACGGATAACAGCTGCTTATTCCTGTCAGGCAAGGAGTAGCTGATAATTACATCGGGCCGGGCAGAAACCAAGCGTTCATATAGACCTGTGGAGCCGCTTCCCTCATTTAGCAGCTTATGCTTGGAGGGAACAGGCTGCAGCCTCTCCATCCAGGCGGAATATACTCCGAGCCGGGGAACAACTTCAAGCGCCTGCAGGCTGGCCGTGTGATTGAAATTCAGCGATACAACGGATTTATTCTTGCGGTGATAGGCTGCAGGAGATATCCCCACGACCTGCTTGAATTTGCGGCTTAGATAGGTGCCTTCGCCATAACCGACCTCAAGCGCCAGGGTGCTCAGGTTGGGGGCTCCTGTCAGAATGCGCTGCTGGGCTTTGCGGATGCGCAGCAGCGTTACATATTCATTAAAGGTCTGCCCGGTAGATTTGCGGAAAGCACGGGAGAAATGCTCCGGAGTAACTCCGGCAAGCTCTGCAGCCTGTCCTCTCGTTAAATCTTCATTATAGTGGAACTCTATGTATTGCAGTACCCGGTCAAGCCAATGACGCGCAGGCTCCGTGTTCTCAGCAGCACTGCCATGGAGTTCAGTGAGCAGCTCAGTGAACAGCTGCTGCAATGCAAAGGGCCGATGCTCTTCCGGCTGGTTCCAGCTGCTCAGCAGCCGTGACGCCATCGCGCAAATATATGGCGCACAGCTGCGGAGCGGTATACCGTTGTTCAGCGGACTGGAACGATGGCTTGTGCCGGGGAGGACAACATATTCGATCCACACACCCTGCAGGTTATGACTGTGCTGCAGGGTGAGGTGTGCGGGGCTGTCACAGCATACAGCAGTGCCGCTGGACAAACGGGTACGTTCTCCGTCCCTCTCAATCATTCCGCTGCCTCCGGTAACTATAATCAGCAGGGAAGAGGGCGGCTGGCGGATATCCTCCAGGTAAGAAGCGGGCTTGTCCAGTGCAGTAATCCGCACCGGGATATAAAAATTATGAGGATATGGCAATGAACTGCCGGAATGCGGTGTATGCATGTTCAGAGTCACTCTTTCCTTGGGTGATAATCATTCTCATTACCTAGTATAACAGCCTTTCCCGCTATTGACGATCCTCTGAATGGTAAGTAGAGTTTAAGGAGACAGACAAAGAGGGTATTGTTGTACTAGAGGGGAGCGGGAATTCTATGACGACCTGGAATCTGCAAGGGACGGTCAGCCATCTGCTGATCTGTAACGGAAGCGACTGCAAGAAGCACAAGGGTGAAGAGGTCGCTGACGCGATAGAGGATGAAATCGGGAAGCAAGGGGCTAACTCCCTGATCCATACTACTGTAACCCGCTGCAATGGAAGATGTTCGGATGCGTGTGTAGTCATCTCATATCCGGAAGGCGTATGGTACAGGGATATCACTCCCAAATCAGCCAAAAGTCTGGTACGCAAGGTGCTGAAGGGCGAACGGCTGGAAGAGAATGTGCTCTACACTTATGAAGAAGGCCTGAAAGCCGTTAACCCCAAAGGGGCAAAGGGTAAAAAGAAAAAGTGAATGATATACGATAATGCAGTCCGTCACTGGTAAATTTTCGGTGGCGGACTGTTTATTTTTGTCAGAGGGAGGATTATGATTGAAAGAAAAAGTCAGAGTAAGGGGGAAGCAGGATGTTTGTGAATTTCGAACCGGATGACCGTGTGCTGCACAGCAAGGCGTTCTTGCAGGAAGAAGTGGAGTATAATCTCATTCACCTTATCACCGGGAACCCGGAATCGCTCCGGCTCAAGACTGCCGAGGATGAGCTGATCTTCGCACATACGGAGGGGTATAATCCCTGGTTATGGATTTCACCGGAAGTGGACGCTGTGCAGCGCAGAGCACTGGTCAAGCAGCTCGGGGAGCGGGTGAAGGAGCTTGGGTTGTCAGGTGTAACCGGGGCTCCGGAGACGGCCAGGCTGTTCGCAGAGGCGTATTGTGAGAATACCGGCAAGCTGTATCATGTCCATATGATAATGGAAGCCTATCATTGCCCGCAGGTGCAGAAGCCCTCTAATGTCAGCGGTAAGCTGCTGCAGGCAGATGCTGGTTATATTCCGGTCATTGCAGATTATTTGGCCTGCTTCGTGAAGGATGCGTTCGGCACTGATAATGCGCCGGAGAATTTCCTCGGCTACGCCAGAGACATTACCGGATCCGGCACACTCCGTCTGTGGATGGTACAGGACAGGCCTGTATCCATGGCGAATCTGGCGCATCTGTCCTCCAGGTATGCCCGGATTAATGAAGTCTTTACTCCGCATGACTGCCGTAAGCAGGGATATGCGAGTGCAGCTGTAGCAGAGCTGTGTGCTGAACTGCTGGGCAAGGGCATTACGCCTATGCTCTATGCCGATGCCGCAAATCCGGATTCCAATAAGGTCTATCAGTCGATCGGGTTTGAGCGGACCGGCAGCGTCGCGGATTTGCGGTTTCAGTAATCCGGTTCTACCTGGGTGAATATAGGGTGAGGGAGTGTTAAAGAATGCTGCAGGGAATGAAAATAATTGTGACCGGGGCCGCTTCGGGGATCGGTAAGGCGATCGTCTTGCTTAGTCTCCAGGAAGGTGCTGAAGTGATTGCCTGTGATCTGGATGGCCGGGGGCTTGAGGAACTGAAGGCCGAGGCGGCTTCGGATAAGCTCTGCTCCTTCCGGGTGGATGTGAGCAATTACAGCGAGGTGGAGCAATTCTTCGCATACATACAGCAAGAACATGCTGCGGTTAGCGGTCTGGTCAATAATGCCGGCATCTATCTGGGGCGCAGTCTGCTGGAATATACGCCAGAGGATATCGGCAGGGTACTGGATATCAACATCAAGGGGTACGTCTATTTCTCGCAAGGGTTCGGACGGCTGCTGCTGGACCGGAAGCAGACAGGCGTCATCGTCAATATGGCCTCCGTCTCCGGTCAGGAAGGCAGTTCAGATGCAGTGTATGGCTTAACCAAGGCAGCTGTTCTCGGCTTGACCAAAAGCTGCGCCATGAACTTTGCCCCTCATATCCGGGTGAATGCAGTTGCCCCGACGATGACCAGTACTCCGATGATGGGGCATATCCCGGCCTGGAGGCAGCAGGAATATCTGGAGCATCAACTAACCCCGGAACCGCTGCTGGCGGAGGATATTGCCGATACGGTGGTTTTTATGCTAAGCCGCAAAGCCCGGGCCTACACCGGGGCGACTTTTGATATTAACAATGGCTGTTATTTGCGCTGAGCCGCCAGGCTGGCGGTTCTGCTGAACAGGCTGCAGTCCTTACTCCACTAGAGCAGCTTCGGGTTGAACCGGAAATTTGACTTGCAGCCTCCGTCTTGACTATGCTATTACAAAGTGCAATTAATCACACTTATATCGTAAGTGTTGCAGCAGGGGGGCGGCAGTATATGGATAGACGTCAGGTCTGGCCGGATAAATTCAAGAAGTTTTTTCTGAATAACAAGTTTGTGGTGGGGTTACTAATCGCGCTGCTGATTGGTGTTACCGTGCTCGTATTCTCTAAGATTCCGTTTATTTTCAAACCTTTGTCGGTGCTTCTGCATACAGTGGCAGCGCCACTGCTTCTCTCGGGGGTTGCCTATTATCTGCTGAATCCGCTGGTTGACCGTCTGGAGCGGAGAAGCAAGGTGAAGCGCGCTTACGGAATTGTTACCATGTACCTCGTAATTGCCGGGATTATTACACTGATCCTGCTTATGGTTATTCCCATTATCCGTACCCAGCTGATGGGACTGATCGACAATTTCCCTAAATACAGTGCGCAGATTCAAGAGGAATTCCTCCATCTGACAGGCAGTGAGTTTTTCGGGAAGATTCAGGAGAGTGTGGGCACGGATCTCAGTGATATCACCGGCAAAGTTACTACGTGGGGCACCTCGTTCCTCAATAATGCTGCCAGTGGCGTGGGCAACTTTGTAGGCACTTTGACAGAAATTGTTCTGGCAGTGGTGACTACGCCGTTCATTCTGTTCTATCTGCTGCGTGACGGTAAAAGATTGCCCGACTACCTGATGCGGTTCATTCCTACCTCACTCCAGCCGCAGTCCCGGATGGTTATGCAGGAAATGAACAGCCAGGTGGCCTCCTACATCCGCGGGCAGATCATTGTCAGCTGCTGCATAGGTGCATTGCTCTATATTGGTTATCTGATCATCGGGCTGGAATACTCCCTGGTCCTGGCTATCGTTGCCGCATGTACTGCGGTGGTCCCTTATCTGGGGCCTGTTATCGCGATTACGCCTGCACTTGTGGTAGCGATGGTAACTTCGCCGTTCATGCTGCTCAAGATGGTGATTGTCTGGACTGCCGTCCAGCTGATCGAAGGGAAGTTTATCTCTCCGCAGATCATGGGCAAATCGCTGAAGATACACCCGATCACGATTATTTTTGTAATTATTTTTGCCGGTAAAATGTTCGGGGTACTCGGCATCATTCTCGCGGTACCGGGTTATGCCGTGCTCAAAGTAGTGGTTACCCATATCTTCCAGTGGTTCCGTTTCCGCTCCGGACTCTATAAAGTGATTGAAGAAAAAGCTGAGGAATAAAGCGAAAAGGATGAGTGTAATGACAGGACAACTAGTGACTACAGCCTATGGGCAATTACAGGGGGAACAGAGCGGCGGAGTGAATGTCTGGCGCGGCATCCCGTTTGCTGCTCCTCCTGTCGGAGAGCTGCGCTTTCGTGCACCGCAGGCGCCGGAACCGTGGAGCGGAGTGCGCGAGGCGAAGGAATTCAGCCCGGTCAGCCTTCAGCCGGTAAGCACCAGCGGCACGCGGTTTGGCGGTCTTAATCCGGCATATTCGGAAGACTGCCTGTACCTGAATGTCTGGTCTCCGGCAGCAGAGCAGGATCAGGCCCTGCCCGTCATGGTCTGGATTCATGGCGGGACCTTTGTAACCGGTGCGGGCAGCCAGCCGATGTTTGACGGAGCCCGGATGGCCGCAAGCGGCAATGTTGTTCTGGTTACGGTGAATTACCGGCTCGGTCCGCTAGGTTTTCTGCATCTGTCTCCGATGGGAGCGGGGCTTGGCTCCAATCTTGGACTACTGGACCAGATTGCCGCTCTGGAATGGGTGCGGGAGAATATTGCGGCATTTGGCGGTGATCCCGGAAATGTTACGGTGTTCGGGGAATCGGCGGGCAGCATGAGCATTGCCGCGCTGCTGGCGATGCCGGCGGCCAAGAGGCTGTTCTCGCGCGCGATTATGGAGAGCGGCGCGGGGCAGTGCCTGAGCGGCCAGCAGGGGGAACAGATTGCCGCCGCCTTCCTGGCAGAGCTTGGCCTTCAGCCCGGCGGTGATACACAGCTGCTGCATACGCTCCCTGCCCAGCAGATTATGGAAGCGGCGGGCCGGATGGCGTACAAGCTGTCCGGGAATTCGCTGAGCATGTACTTCCAGCCGGTCATTGAGCCGCTGACCTTACCGGTGGAACCGGCACAGGCAGTGCGTGACGGGGCGGCAAGCGGCATCCCGCTGCTGATCGGGACGAATCTCCACGAAGGCAATCTGTTCTTCCGTGAGGGACAGGCAGGCGAAAGCTTCGATCGTTCGCTCAAATCGCTGGAGCTGCTGATGGGCATCGAAGACCTCTCAGAGCTGACCTCTGATTACAGCAAAACCTGGGAAGGGCAAGCCGAGGTGCTGACCGATCTGTTCTTCTGGGCCAGCTCGATTGCGTTCGCAGAGAAGCAGCGGGATCACGCTCCGGTGTGGATGTACCGGTTCGACTGGACCGTGTCCGGCCATCCGCTGCTGGAGAAGGCCATTCACGGTGCGGAGATTCTCTACGTGTTCAACAACCTGCCGCTGCTGAAGCAATATGGCCTGGCAGTTACGCCTGAGATGGAAGGTGTGGCCGAAGCAATGCAGAGAGCCTGGACAACCTTTGCCCACCGTGGAGATCCGTCTGCACCGGAACTTGCATGGCCGCAGTACACACCGGAAAAGCGCGCTACGCTGCTGTTCGATCAGGTCTCGCGTGTAGTGGAAGATCCGGATGGAGAGAAGCGCCGGCGGATTTTTGAGCATTATGCGGGGTGAACGGATACGGCTCTTGATTTCAATAAGGCGCGATATACCGGAATGAGGAGCAGAAGTGCCCCTGAATTCGCCGAAAGCGGGCGGGAAGCGGAAATGAGGGGCAGAAGTGCCCCTGAATTCGCCGAAAGCGGGCGGGAAACGGGGATGAGGGGCAGAAGTGCCCCTGAATCCGCCGCAAGCGGGAATGAGGAGCAGAAGTGCCCCTCATTCCGCAGAATTGGCTTAACTACGTCAAAGAAAAGTATCCTATTGATCAAGAAAAAGCAGCAGCCCTTACCGGAGAGTCTGATTCCCCGGCAAGAGGGCTGCTGCTTTTTAAGTTGAGTCTCACCGCAAGCCACCGAATAAGGATCGTGCAGCCCGCAAACGTTAGTTCACCGATGTATAACCAGTCTTCTCAACCAGCTCCTGTCCTTCAGGGGACAGAATCCAGTCCAGGAACGGCTCAATATTGGGATTGGTGCTTCCTGCAGTTACCGCATAGAATTCTGCAGCGAACGGGTACGCCCCGCTGCGGATGCTATCCTTAGTGGGAGGCACGTTATCAATCTCCGGCAGCTTGATCTCGTCGCTCGCGTTCATTTCCGAAGCATAGAACAGGAAGCTGAAGCCGAGTGCATTATTGTAGTTGCGGTAGCTGGCGGTCAGGCTGATAATCCCGCTCATGACGTCTGCAACATTTTCCGTAGGGGGATTCATCAGGTTCCGGTCCTCCATGATTTTCTCAAGCATAGTCTGGCTGCCGCTGTTCTCGTCCCGCTGAAACGCACGGATTGACGCCTTCTTGCCGCCGACCTCTTTCCAGTTCGTTACTGTGCCGGAGTAGATATCCTTCACTTGTTCAGTGGTTAAGCTACTGACCGGATTGCGCTTATTAACAAAGAAGACAAAAGCTTCGCGCCCGATCGGAGTGAGCTTCAGCTCACGGCCTGCCAGCTTCGCCTGTTTGGTCTGGGCGAGTGAGGGGGCTGCGGCAAAAATAATATCGGCATCGCCTTTGATCAGCCGCTTATAGGCTTCGGAAGTGGTGGTGCATACGGCAAGATCATTACCGGTCTCATAAATACTATGGTTATAAGTATCAGGCGGATATACCGCTTGAATAAAAGCGGAATATAGCGGGTAAAGCGCAGTTGCGCCGTCCAGCCGGGGCATTTGTTCCTGTATTTGATAGGCGGGCTTATGATCCAGGCCAGCGGCAAGGGTATTTACCTCAAACGGCGCGTACTGGGACAGATTGACCTCCGGCTCCCTTACTTCGGCAAGATTGTTCACATAAGCCTGTCTGATTTCATGACCGGCTGCGCTCAGCAGGCAGATTCCGGCAAAAACCGCCAGCGCAATCAGGCGGAACCGTCTGCTGAACAGTTCAAAAATAGAGATTACGGTGAATACAGCAAGGCCGGCGGCAGCGGCAAGGACAAGCGGAGCATAGAACAGCATACCACCGGTAAAAGTAGCAATAATGTAGGCAATAAAACCTGCAAATGTAATGATGGCTAAGGCAAGGATGGAGTATAGTAGATTGGTTCCAAATGATCTTTTCAAAGCGGCCTCCGTTGAGATTACTATATTATGGATGAATAGTTCATTTGTAACCTATTCTATAACATGCCTCCGTTTCTGCCAAACTCTATAGTGTGTATAAATGCGGAATGATGTATTTTCACGAAAAAATGATCGCTCGATGAAAAAAAGTATGCTTATTTTCATAAAAAGGCTAGACGAATTCAAGAAACGGAGTTATCCTGAGATTGTGAAAATAATAACAGAATACAAGATTCTCGGGGTAAGGTGAAATTCCTGACCGGCGGTGATGTTCTGAATGAACTAAGCCCGCGACTCGTTACTCTTTCACAAGAGGAAGCGACTGATCTGGTGACAATCCAGAGCCGACGGTAAAGTCCGGATGGGAGAGGATCATAAGGTAAAGGCGGCGGGGTATTCCCTGATGTCTTTATTGATAATGGCCCCCGTTGTTTGCCCTGTTTACAGGTGACGCGGGGGCTTTTGGTCTCTTATCGAGGGTTTGTATCGACAAGGAGAATGAATGATGAGTAATGTATCTGCTTCATCTCAAGGAGTCCGTACCGCACCGCTGCGCAGCGGATTCTGGCTGGTAGTTCTGGGCGCTGCCCTATGGGGTGTTGACCCGCTGTTCCGTATTATCCTGCTGAAATCACTGACCTCTTCACAGATCGTCCTGCTGGAGCATATTGTGCTCTTCCTGGTGGCTGCACCTGTGATGTGGCGCCAACGCGCAGAATTGAAGGGCATTCGCCTGCGTCAAGCCGGAGCACTACTGGTTGTGTCATGGGGCGGATCAGCCCTGGCTACGATTCTGTTCACCAAAGCCTTGTCCAGCGGAGATTTCAATGCTGTACTGCTGCTGCAAAAGCTGCAGCCGCTGTTCGCCATTGGTCTGGCCGCTGTTATTCTTAAAGAACGCCTGCCTAAAAATTTCGCACTGCTGATCATTGTTGCACTGGCCGGCACTTATCTCCTTACCTTCGGATGGACGATTCCGTTCGGCCATGTGAACAGCTTCATGGGTGTAGGGAGTCTTATGGCGCTGGGCGCCGCCGCATTATGGGGCGGGTCGACTGTTATGGGCCGCTATCTGCTGGGCTCGATGAAATATGAAACTGTAACTTCACTGCGCTTTATTCTGGCATTGCCGCTTTTATTCGTGATCACCAGCATGGAGGGAGCTCCGTGGCAGATTAGCGGAGGTATCAGCGGTTCGGCTGCTGTTGCCATTAATCTGCTGCTGCAGGCTTTGCTGCCCGGTTTGCTCAGTATGCTGCTCTATTACAAAGGTCTGAACACAACCAAGGCTTCTGTAGCCACTCTGGCTGAACTCAGCTTCCCGATGACAGGAATTCTGATCAACTGGATTGTATATCAACAGCTTGTGACTCTGCCGCAAATTATCGGCTTTGCACTGATCTGGACGGCGCTGTTCTTTATTTCGAGCCAGCAGAGCCGTCAGGTTGAGCTTATCAAACAGAATTAATAACCGGATAGCGCAGCCTGAGGGAACTACCCCAGGGCTGCGCCTTAATAAAGAGGATGTTCCCGCCAGCCGCACAACGGCCGGGAACATCCTCTTTTTGTATGCAGAGAAAGGCTGCCCACTACAGAGAGACGGCAACCTTATTTACTTATCCTGGAGCGGTTATTTCTGCAGGTACGGCGTGAATGCGATGCTGCTATAGCCGAGCTGCTTGAGCTGTGCCTGTGAGATGTACAGCCTGCTTCCGGAATTGAAGCTGTTCGCAGGTGTTAGATTTACACTCTTGCTGCCGCTTGAGATCTCGTAGCTGTAACCGGCTGACCTATCTACGGCGCTGCTCCGCTCCGGCACTTCAATGCTCCAGCCGAGCGCGGCTGCCAGCGGCTTCACCGGAATCCAGTCTTGCCCCATATTGGAGAATACGGTAGATACATCGACGCTCTGTCCATCCAGATTGACGCTGTATTCGTACGTTAAGGCTACAGGGATTTCCACGACAGGCAGGTCTTTCAGCACAGTATCCTGCGGCAGCACTGCTTCCGGTCTGGATGAAGGGGAAGCGGGAAACAGCGTTTCCAGTTCGCTATAGTCAGTGATCAGCCGTGAAGTCCCGCTCTTCAGGTCATAGACCCAGGGCAGACGCTGCGGCTCGTTTTTTACATAATAGATAATTCCCTTGTTAAAATTCCAGTTGTACATGGTACCTTTCAACAGTTCCTGCCGTTCCCCGGTTGACGGATTGTAGGTACTGATCACGTTCTGCCTGGCGGTCTCATTGTAGCCGCTCTCAAGCAGCGTATGCTGATTCAGCCATAAGGCTCTGTAGTATCTTTGTGAGGAATAATATACGGAGACGGCACCTGTCTTCATGTTTTTGAGATAATGGTCATTGAATTTGCCAATATATCCGCTGCCCAGCGGAGAAGTAGGCATTAACAGATATCGTGAGCGCTCCAGATACCCCCATTTGCCGTCCGGGGACAAGGCATAAATAGTTTTGCGCAGGATGGATTGGCTTTGGGGATCGTACACGTAGCTTTGCTCAGGGTCATCATTTCCTGTTAACTGCAGGGAGCCGCTGTCATTCTTCCGGAAGTACTGGAAGGGCTCCTGCCATTTGGCGTATGATCCGTCTTGTTGTCTGGCAACGACCGCATCAACAAACTGGTTCCCGTCCACTTGGCCCACCGAGTAGAGCTGGATGCCGCTGGTCTTGTTGATATACGAATCGTAATAATATATTTCTTCTGCGGCATGCGCTGTAAGCGGCGCAGCCAATGCCAGAATCATAGATGCACTAATAGCCATACGTAACGATTGACGCAGCACTCTCTTCATTGTATCTCCATCCTCTCTATGTAAATAACTGTTAATATAGACGGCCGCAGCAGGGAAAGGTTTCGGATACCGGGCTCAATAAATATGAATTCCAGGGTTAAAGAGTAAAAATAAACCTTTTCTCCCATACTACCGTTATTCTTGCATCTTCAGCTGCTTCATACCACAAACTTAGGAGGTACCGCAGATGGACAATAATCACCCGGCTCCGGCCATTTATATTCAGCTCAAAAACCGGGTAACGGTACCCAAAGGCAAAGGTGTGCTGCTGCGCGATGTGGCCTTTCTGATCACCGAGCCGGAGTGGCGGGAGCCGCTGTATTCGCTGCTGCTGGTGCAGCCGAAGCAAAGTGACGGCAATCTGATTCTGATTGATCTGCTGACGGTGATTCCCCGGATTCACACACTGCTGCCGCATGCGGATATCCAGCCGATTGGCGAAGGCCGGACGATTGTGCAGATCGAAGGCCCGGCGACGGCCAATAAACCCTCCATTGCTTTGTTTGTGCTGGTGTGGCTGCTGCTGTTCTTCGGCTCGGCGCTCACGATCATGAATTTCCATGCTGATGTCAGCATGCAGGAGGTGCAGATCCGGATTGTGGAGATGCTGACCGGCCATAGGGATGAACATCCATATGTATTTCAGATCGCCTATTCGCTGGGCATCGGGCTGGGAATGGTAATTTTTTTCAACCATTTGTTCAAAAAGAAATGGAACGAGGAGCCGACACCCCTCGAAGTGGAGATGTTCCTGTATCAGAAAAATATCGACCACTATGTCGTCAACGAGGAGTACAGCAAAATGAAGCGACGCGGAGATGATGTATCCAGGCGCGGGGAGGAGTGAGCATGACTGCACAAATATCGCTTGGACTTAACCTGCTGCTCGGCATTGCCGGAGGGATCGCTGTCGGCGGCGGGGTAATCGCTCTTTTTATCGTGCTTGATATGGTGCCCAGGCTGGCGCAGCTGACCTCCTCCTACGATAAAGTGCACTGGTATGAAGGAGCGATGGTCGGCGGTTCACTGCTAGGCACAATGAGTGATTTCTGGAACTGGAAAATAGCAGCGGGACCGCTCATAGAGCTGGGAGTCGGTCTGTTAGACGGTGTATTCATCGGTATGCTTGCCGCTGCGTTAACGGAGGTGCTAAACGTCCTGCCGATTCTGGCTAAAAGGCTGCATATGACACATCTGTTGTTCGGGCTGCTGATGGCTATGGTATGCGGCAAAGTGGCAGGTTCATTGTTCGACTGGTTTGTATACCGACAGTAAAAGGAGGCTACGGGGTGGTTAGGTATATTCACAGCGGTGATCAGGTGGAAGACAATAAAAAGCAAGACAAGCCGGCACAGCAAAAGCCGCCGCAGCATGAAGGTCAGGCTGCACAGCAAAATATTGTAGATGAAAGCCAGCCGCAGCAGCATGAAGAAAAAGCTGCACAGCAGGGTGGTGCAGACAGTGGCCAGCCGGAGCAGGATGGACAAGCTGCACAGCAGGATGGTGTGGTTGGAAGCTATACGCAGGATGCGGAGGTTTCGGCTGAACTTGGAGCAGTTAACCGGCCGATAGAGGGCGGTGCCGAAAGCCGCTCCGGCATGGATGCCGGTCCGGGTGCTGAAGGCAGGACCTCTGAAGCAGAGTCTGACGGCAGTACGGCAGCGGAAGGTCGTGATGCTCGGGGCGCAGCGGACCGTGCGGCTACAGGCAGTACAGCGCCGGACAGCCATGATGCTGGGGGAGCGGCGAATGCCAAGGCGACCGGCAGCACATCAGCGGACAGCCGTGAAACAGGAGGCGCAGCGGATAACGATTCTTCCGGAAGCACAGCGGAGGACAGCAACGCCGCCGGAGACGATCAGGATAGCCAGGAGTCCGGCGGCGGGGTCAAGGGATTCCTGACCAGTTTGTTCGGCGATGATGCAGGGCCGGAACAAGGAGCCGGAGCGGGGACAGGCTCCGGTGGCGGACAGAATCAGGATACTGAAGCTGCGGACGAGCTTGGCCAGCCGGACCGGTCCCAGGGAGATGCCGCCTCAGCTGCTCAAGGAGGCAAAGATACCGGGGAACCGGAACCCGGTGCGGATATCGGAGTGGATTCCGGGGCAACCGGTTACGGTGACCACGATCTGCAGGCTTCTGATGGAGCCGGTACACCGGATCAGGAGGGGCCGGCGAAGGCCCGTCAGGATCATTCGGATACGGGGGCTGACACTGCTCCGGGAACTAGAGCGGACGATGAGGACAAGCAGGAAGCTACGGCATCGGCTGCTGACGATGGCCGGGGCACAGCTTCAGGTTCAGGTGATGACCAACCGGCAGCACCAGCCCCAGGGAGCCAGTCACAGGATACGGAGACCTCGGATGAACTGGGTGCAGAGACGCAGGAGAAGAGCCATAAAGGTTTTTTTGCCAGATTGTTCGGGGATGATGAAGAACCTGAGGATGGGGAAGAGGACTCTACTGGAGCGGCAGGGGGGCAAGGGGCTTCGTCCAGGCAGGCGCAGAGCGATGGGACAGGTGATACTGAACAAGAGGAAGCACCTCAGAAGGCTAAGGATAAGAATAAGGATAAGGAGAAATCCAACAGCAAATCTAAGAAGGCCAAGTCCAGTCAAGGGGCGGACTCCGCCGGCAAGCCCAAGGATCTGCTCCAGCAGAAACGCGACAATGAACGTTCCGACTCTCTGGAGCAGTCTATCCTGTACTGGCAGGGCAATGATAAGGTATCGGCTGACCTGGAGGATACCAAAAAAACGCTGACCGAAGTCATGGGCCTGGGCTCATCCTTTGATATCGTTTTTAGGGAAATGTCCTTTGGAGGCCGGCGCGTTGCACTGCTCTGCATCAGCGGGTTCGCCAAGGATACGATCATCGACGAGATTCTGAAGCGTCTGACCTATCTGACCCCGGATAATATATCCACCGATGTGTTCGCCAGCTTCATGAGCGAATATATTCCCCATGTCCAGGTAGAGAAAGGCGAGCTGCTCAGCGAGAGCATCAATAAAGTCCTGTCGGGTATGAGCGTGTTCTTCATCGAGGGTGAATCCCAGGTTATTATCATGGATACCCGTTCGTATCCTTCACGCAGCCCGGATGAGCCTTCGATTGAACGGGTCGTCCGCGGAGCGCGCGACGGCTTCACGGAGACGCTGCTGAGTAACGTGGCTCTGGTCAGACGGCGGATCCGCGACCCGGGGCTGAAATACGAGATGCATCAGATCGGACGCCGCACCCGGACGGATGTCTGCTTAGCCTATATTGACGATATCGTCGACAAGACTCAGGTGCAGGCTGTTACCGATAAGCTGAAAAGCGTCGATATCGACGGGATTCCCCTGGCTGACAAACAGCTCGAGGAGGCCATTGTCGGCGGCGGCTGGAACCCCTATCCGCTGGTCCGGTACTCGGAACGGCCGGATATTGTGGCCTCGCATCTGCTGGAGGGCAGAGTGGTGGTTTTTGTGGATACTTCACCAAGTGTCATGGTTCTGCCGACGACCTTCTTTGATCTCTGCCAGCATGCGGAAGAAAACCGCCAGACGCCTTTTATGGGGAGCTATCTGCGCTGGGTGCGCTTCATCGGTATCTTTGCCTCGATGTTCCTGCTGCCGCTGTGGATGCTGCTGGTCCTCCATCCGGAGCTGAAGCCGGCGATGCTGGAATTTATCGGTCCGCAAAAGACGGCAAAAATCCCGCTTATCGCCCAATTTTTAATCGTTGAATTAGGGGTTGATCTCCTGCGGATGGCCGCTGTCCATACACCTACACCGCTCGGCTCGGCGATGGGTCTGATTGCTGCCATTCTCGTAGGCGACATCGCTGTGCAGACCGGTCTTTTTGTCAACGAGGTGGTGCTCTATATGGCGGTAGCTTCAATCGGGATGTTCGCAACGCCGAGCTATGAGCTGGGGCTGGCCAACCGGATTGTCAGGCTTGGGCTGTTGCTCGCCGTGGCTGCCTTCCAGGTTCCCGGCTTCATGATAGGGACGACGCTGCTTGTGGTGCTGCTGACCACTCACCGTTCCTACAATTCTTCTTACATGTGGCCGTTTATACCATTTAATGCAAAAGCGATGGGTGAGATCATCCTGCGCCAGCCGGTGCTCAGCTCCAAAACAAGGCCTTCCTTCAACAAAACCAGAGATAATACGCGGATGCCGCCTGTCCAGGAGGAAGAAAACAAGTCGTAGGAAAATACAAATCAACTGCAAATTAGTCCATTCTATGGAGTTCCCTCTGTCTGCTATACTGAATACACTAAACAGCCCCGCAAGAAAGTGGAATTCCTCTCCTGAGGCCACTTTTAGGGAACGCCGCGGGGTTCTGTAACATATACTAGACAGGGTGGAACAGATATTCCACAGAAATTGGAGGACTGCGCAATGTTTTTACACGGGACGAGCCGAATTAACGATGCAGGGCATTTGGAAATCGGCGGATGTGATGTGACGGAATTGAAAGCGGAGTATGGTACCCCGCTATATATAGTGGACGAGCAATTGGTCCGGCGCCGCTGCCGCGAGTACATGGACGCTTTTACAGCTTCCGGGCTCGGGTTTCAGGTTGCCTACGCCAGCAAAGCGTTCTCAACTATGGCGATGTGCAGGTTGGCGGATGAGGAAGGACTGTCGCTTGACGTCGTTTCCGACGGAGAGCTGTACACTGCACTGCAAGCCGGTTTCCCGGCAGCACGGATTCATTTCCACGGCAACAACAAGACACCGGATGAGATTGAAATGGCGATCGATGCAGGCATCGGCTGCTTTGTAGTCGACAATCTGGTTGAACTTGGTCTGCTGCAGGCAATTGCTGCCCGCAAGGAAGTTACGGTTAACATTCTCCTGCGCGTCACTCCGGGCGTTGAAGCACATGCTCATCATGCTTATGCATCCACCGGACAGACGGATTCGAAATTCGGTTTCGATGTGGGGAACGGATCGGCAGAGGAAGCGGTTCGGCAGGCTGACAGCAAAGCCAATCTGACCCTGCTTGGCATTCATTCGCATATCGGCTCGCAGATTTTTGAGACCGAAGGCTTCCAGCTGGCCATTGTACGCATTGCCGAATTCACCCGCAAGGTGAAGGAGGAACTGGGCATCAGCTTCCCGGTCGTTAACCTGGGCGGAGGATTCGGAATCCGTTATGTGGAGGGTGACACGCCGCTGCAGGTTTCGGAATACGTCGCTGCCATTACTGATGCAGTGAAGACGAATTTCGCCGGCATCGGCGAGAGCCTGCCGCAGATCTGGGTGGAGCCGGGCCGCAGCATCGTAGGCGATGCCGGAACGACACTGTATACTGTAGGAACAAGCAAGGAAATTCCGGGTGTGCGCAAATATGTGGCCGTTGACGGCGGAATGACGGATAACCCGCGTCCAGCGTTATACGAATCCAAATACGAAGCATTGCTCGCAAGCCGTGCGACTGAGCCGAACGTGGAGACTGTATCTATCGCCGGTAAATGCTGCGAGAGCGGGGATATGCTGATCTGGGATGTGGAGCTGCCCAAGACAGAGAGCGGAGACCTGCTGGCTGTTGCCTGCACAGGCGCTTACAATTACTCCATGGCCAGCAACTATAACCGTATCCGCCGTCCGGCGGTAGTCTTCGTACAGAACGGCCAGAGCGATCTGGTGGTGCGCCGTGAGAGTCATCAGGATATCGTGGCCAATGATATTGTGCCGGCACGTATTGCCAAACAGACCGTTACGAAATAAACCTTAACCGCTGCGCAGGCAGCAGGGGCAGTCAAACAGGGCAGGCGGGAATCGTTCCCGCCTGCTTTGCTTTGTGCCCCGTTTCATAGTAAACTAATAAAAGTGTTCTATATTTGTCATTTCGAAAGGGGTCATTTACATATGGCTAAGCAAGCGAAAATTACACTCGAAAACGGCGGTGTCGTGCTGATCGACTTGTTCGAACAGGATGCGCCTAATACTGTAGCAAACTTTGAGAAACTGGCTAAAGACGGATTCTACAACGGACTGTTGTTCCACCGTGTCATTCCAGGCTTCGTAGCTCAAGGCGGCTGTCCTAACGGAACAGGCTCCGGCGGCCCGGGTTACACCATCAACTGCGAAATCAACCCGAACAAGCATGAGCGCGGCTCCCTGGCTATGGCGCATGCCGGCAAGAACACAGGCGGAAGCCAGTTCTACATCGCCTACGCTCCACAGCCACACCTTGACGGAGTACACACTGTATTCGGTAAAGTGGTTGAAGGTATGGACCAAGTGGATGCCTTCAAAGGCCGCGACAAAATGGCTACTGTTGAAGTAGTAGAAGTATAAAACAAGCAGTACCAGAAGCACCCGGCTGGGTTATCCAGCCGGGTGCTTTTTATTGCACATATATGCATTTACCTCATTCTGATCCGGCCTCTGCGGCTGTGACGGGAGCCATACAGCTCCGGCAGCTTGAAGAAGATCAGGAACATCAGCAGGAAGATGACAAAGGCAAAGGCCTCTTCGACGAGCAGGTAATACGGATAAGGGCCGAAATAATCAAGTACAGAGAACGTGCTGGGCTTATGGGCCAGAAACATATAGTTGGAATCCAGCAGCCTGTCGGCGGCATAGACACATGCGGCGACAATATTCAGACAGAGCATCGTGAAGAACAGCGAGCGCCAGGTAGGCCTATAGCCTTCTATCCAGGTCATGTACAAGGATGCGAGAATAATCGACCCGTGGGCGATGAAGAACAGCAGGAAGCGGAAATGCGGAAACGGGTAGACAAGGTTAGGCGTAAGCAGGGCGATGAATGCACCGCCGATCCCGGCGAAGTAGAGAAAAGAATACAGCAGCCTGCTGCGTGTAAGCAGCATAATGACAGACAAGAGCAGGGTGATTCCGCATAGTTCAAGCGGCAGGGAGGAACTGCGGCTCCAGATATCCTGGGAGACATACCAGACATGCAGCCCGCCCTCGCAGGCGATCAGCAGCAACGCCAGCAGCAGGCGGATACTGAGCTTCAGACCGGAATGCGTCCGCAGGACGAAACGTGATACATAGAGCAACAGACAGCATAGGACAACGATAGACAGGGCAATGAGATGCGGGGTGGAGAACATTAAGAAATCTTGATCACGATAGCGGTCCCAAAAAAGATTATGGTTCACTGTGCTCTCTCCTTGAATCCAAGAATAATAAAAGAAAATAAAAATTCATAATTTGAATATATCTGATTCTAAAGATCTACTCTTAGGTGATATAAGTATATATCGTTCGGGCTGGACAGAAAAGGCAGGACTATCAGTTTATTTACATAAGATGGACGCATATGCCCGTATACATAACGACCCATCAGGCGGAGTGTTTTTACCGGTGCGTTCAGCAGCCATCTTTTCTGCATGCTTGTTTCATATCAAACTAAAGAACGGGGGCTTCTGGGAAATGGTGAAAAAAAGAACAAGTCTGGCCATTGTAATAATCATGCTGTTTGTGCAGTATGCCTACGGACTGGGGTTCACCCAGCAGGTTAAAGCGGCGGCGATCGAGCAGGACAGAGATATTATTACCAGTGTATCCATGGCCGTGTATGGGCCGGATGGACAGACCGTAACCGGAAGTGTATATGATGTGGATTCTACTGTTACGCTGGATTATACCTGGTCGCTTCCCAACGGGCACGGGTATACTCAGGGAGACAGCTTCACCTTCCAGCTTCCTGAACAATTCGAGCTGTTCAATGATATCCAGGGCGGACTCGTGTCCGACGATGGAGATGTCGGGACGTTCACAGTAAGCCAGTCGACACATCAGGTCGTCATGACCTTCAACGATTACATCCAGAGTCATGACAACGTACAAGGAACCCTGCGGATTAATACCAAATTCGATAAACAGGTGATAAGCGGCAGTACGGTTCAGCAAATTCTATTTCCGGTAAACGGCGGAATACAGACCATTAGCGTGGCATTTAAGCCATCCGTGGGTTCGACGATTGAGAAGAAGGGTGTCTCCAGCGGCTTCAATGCAGATCAGATCTTCTGGACTGTGGATGTTAACAAGAAGCTGGAGCCGGTCAGCAATGCGGTTGTCACAGACCCTGTTCCTGCCGGATTAACGCTGGACAGCACGGTAACCCTTGCAGTGTACCAGCTGAATGTTCTGCTTGACGGTACAGTGACTCAAGGCCTGCTTGTAGACAGCAGTAAATATACCGTTGACGTTTCCGGCGGTACAATTGTTCTCCGCTTCACGGACCCTGTAATCACAGGTGCTTACCGTATTGCCTATACGACACAGGTGGTCAGCGATAGCCTGACCAGCTTCACGAATACCGCTACCTTCACCGGTGACGGACGTGATCCGGTAAGCGGCTCGGCTACTGTCGATATCGAACGCGGGGGAAGCATCAAGAAGAAGGCAGCCAGCTATGAGTGGGGTAAGCAGACCATCACCTGGGCTATTGAGTACAACTACAATAAACGCACAATCTCTGCGGAGAATGCGGTGCTGACAGATGTATTCAATCAATCCCAGCAGCTGGTCGCGGATTCGCTGCGGATTTATCCGGTGACGCTGGATTCTGCAGGAGGAGCTACGAAAGGCACGGCTCTAACCGCAGGTGTAGACTACACCATAACGCCTGTTGTTGATGGAACAAACACCGGTTTCAAACTGCAGTTTGCGGGAACTGTGACCTCTGCATATCTGATCGAATATAAAACCAAAGCCGTGGACCGCGTATTCAGCGACACCACCATTACCAACACGGTCTCTGACAGCACATACAGCGATAAGGCTACACAGCTTATCCGTCCGGCCATTATTTATAAGAATCTGTCAGGAGTCAATTACGCCACCCATGTAACGGACTGGAAAATTACGCTGAACGGCGATAATTATCCGATGAGCCAGGTAGTGGTTACGGATAGTTTCCCGTACGGCGGACAGAAATATATTCCGGGTTCACTGGTCGTACGCAATGAAGCAGGTACTGTGCTTAATGCTTCAGCATATACCCTAATTGCCAGTTCACCGGTGCAGCCTAACGAAGGCTTCAAGGTGAAATTCAATTCACCGGTCAGCGGCACATACACAATTAGTTATCAGACTGAATTCAGCAATGACTGGCTTACAGGCACTACAGATAATTTCATTAACGTAGCGCGGATCGACTGGAAGGACAGCGCGGATAACGCCCAATGGACAGAAGCCAGAGGGCAGTTCATTCCGGGTCCTGAGGTGAAGAACAACGGTTTCAAATCCGGGGTATATGATGCCTCTGCCAAAGAGATCACCTGGACAGTGGGTGTAAATTACAACAGCAAGGCTATTGCCGATCCCCGGATAAAAGACATACTGAACGCCGGCCAGTCACTGGTGCCGGGTTCACTAAAAGTCTATCGGATGAACATTGCTCCCGGAGGGGCTCACAGCTTCGGTACCGAACTTGCGGGCAGCGCCTATAGCTACACTGTCGGAAGCGGGAACGAGCTTCAGGTGGATTTTGACAATGCAATTAATTCGCCTTACTATGTTGTGTTCAAAACAAGCCTGGCGGGACAGCTGATTGGTACCACCGTTGCAAACACGGCCAATCTGCTGGATGGCGTGAAGAAGGTCTCCAAAGATCTGAAGGCTTCAGTGAATATTCCGCATGGCGATGAGTACGTGTTCAAGGATGGCGTTCAGAATGGAGATAAGCTGCAGTGGACTATCGCGATTAACCGGACGCAGTCCCATGTGAAGGATGCCGTTATCACCGATGTGCCGAGTACCAATCAGATTCTGCTGCCCGACACGTTCCATCTGTACCGGACGGTTACGGCCGTGAATGGCGATGTTACGAAGAGCGGGCCTGAGCTCTTAAAGGATACGGATTATACCTTGAATATCAGTGCCGATGCCGAGGGTAAGCAGACCTTCGTGCTTAGCTTCCTTCAGGATATCCATTCCGCTTATGTGCTTGAATACCAGTCACTGATCGTAGCGAATACGGGGGATAAACTGGTCAATAGCGTTAACTTCAGCGGTAATAATGTCGTACTGGTCAATAAGGATACCAGCAAAGAGATCATAGTGGGCGTATCCAGCGGCTCGGGAACGGGCAGCGGGGTCAGAGGCACGCTGAATGTCCACAAAGTTGATGCCGGCGACGGCACGAAAGCACTTGCCGGAGCAACCTTTGAGCTGTACCGCCTGAACGGCAGCGATCGTGTACTGGTGAATACCCGGACTACTGATGCAGCGGGCAATGCAGTATTTAACAACATCTGGCTGGGCAGCTATGTCCTAATCGAAACTGCAGCACCTGCCGGTTATGTTGTGGATGCAAGTGAGCATCCGGTCACCATCGGTTCATCAGCAGCGGTGAATCTGACGGTAGCAAATACTCCTGCGGAGCAGCCGACAGCAACACCGACACCATCGCCTATACCGACGGCCACCATTGCTCCAACAGAAGCGCCTACAGCCACTCCGGTTCCAACGGAGCAGCCTGTAGAGACAGCTGGACCAACGGCTGTTCCAACGGCAACGAATGGACCTGAGGCAACTCCTAATCCTACGGCAGGACCAGTCACACCTGATATTACACCGGTACCAACACCGGCGGGCACGGTTGTTCCGGGGATCATTATCGATGATCTGGAAATCCCGGCAGGTCCCGGCGTACCTGCTACAGTGCAGCCTTCAGCACCGGTAGCAGCGGTTACACCTGCACCAGTCACGCCGGAGCCGGAAGTGCCGGTTGATGAGGACATTCCGCTCGGCGGTGTTGATATTGAAGATGAAGACATCCCCCAAGGGACGGTCACGGAACAAGACTCCGGCGGGACCCTGCCGCAGACTGGCGAGAACAGCCCGCTGCCGGTTTATATGGCAGGACTCGGGTTAATCCTAATCGGGTTCGTGATACACCGGGTGTACAGACGGAACCGGAATCAGGAATAACCGGTAATTAATCAGGGCAGCGTGATTATAGGATCAGCCGTCACTAAGAGCAGGCAGCAGATAATAGCTGCCTGCTCTTTTTTGCTGTGATTAATAAAGGCTTGGAATAGATTGGTCATCTGCGGCGGAAATGCTATAATTACTAAAATTCAAAGTTTCGGAGGGATACATCAATGTCCACGTGGAAGGAATTTAAAAGCTTCGCAATGAAGGGGAATGTGCTTGATCTGGCGGTGGCGGTGGTAATCGGGGCGGCTTTCGGCAAAATTGTTACATCACTCGTTAATGACATTATCATGCCGCTTATCGGACTAATCAGCGGAGGCATCGATCTTAAGGAACTGCACGTAGGCAGCGGAGAAGCCGCAGTGAATTATGGTCTGTTCCTGCAGTCGGTTGTGGACTTCTTCATTATCTCCTTCTCGATCTTCATGGTGGTTAAGCTGACCAGCAGATTCAGACGCAAGGAAACCGTTAAAGTTGAGGTAGTCGAACCACCAGCTCCGGCACCTGAGGTTGCGCTGCTGATCGAAATTCGTGATTTGCTGAGAGCGGACAAGCAGCGTGAGTCAGAGAATTAAGGGAACTAAGTTACATAAATAAAGTAAATTTCCGAAACACACTTGCATTTCCCGCACGTAAGTGATAATTTTGTTGTAGGCAAAACTTGTTATTCAACTGAATATATCAATCCTTCAGGGCAGGGTGTAATTCCCTACCGGCGGTGATGCTGTTAGAATGGCTGTTTCTGGCCAGTTCTGCTGCTCAGTCCGCTACCCGATCCGTATGCTGGTGATACGGACGGTGGACCTGGTGCAATTCCGGGACCGACAGTATAGTCTGGATGGAAGAAGGAGAGATTGACGTGCTGTGCTTGTACAGGCGGCCGTGCTGCAGTGTTTTCGAATATTACGTGCGAATTTTCACAATGCCATAAGTCCGGCGTTTATTTACGCACCTATTTTTTGAGCAGCTGTTACCTCTCGTATATCCCGTCTTGAACTCCTCCTGGAGATTGAGACGGGTTTTTCTGTTTAAACTGTACACATTATGAATATAGCCGGCTGATTGGAGGGAAGTCACATGGATAAGATGAATGATGAGTTTTATATGTCCCTTGCGCTGGACATGGCGGAGAGGGCTCAAGGTCAGACCGGGATTAATCCTGTGGTCGGATGTGTCGTTGTGAAGGATGGCGCGATGATCGGGATTGGCACCCATCTGCAGCGCGGTACCGGGCATGCCGAGGTCCATGCGCTCAACATGGCTGCAGGCAAGGCGCAGGGAAGCACTGCATACGTGACGCTCGAACCCTGCAGCCATTATGGTATCACGCCTCCCTGCAGCCAGAGACTGATCGATGAAGGGGTGGCAAGGGTTGTCGTTGCCTGTGAAGATCCTAATCCGCAGGTTGCAGGCCGCGGTGTTGAGATGCTGCGTGAGCAGGGCATTGAGGTGGAGGTAGGCCTGCTTCGGAGCCGCGCACTCAGGCTGAATGAGAAGTTCATCAAATACATTCTGACGAAGCAGCCGTTCGTTACGCTGAAGAGCGCAAGCACCTTGGACGGCAAAATCGCCACCCGTACAGGGGACAGCAAATGGATATCGAATGCGGAATCCCGGGAGCTTGTACATACCCTGCGCCATCGCCATCAGGGAATAATGGTCGGGGTGAATACGGTGATTGCCGATAATCCTTCACTGACGACCAGACTAAATGTGCCCGGGTTGAATCCAATCCGGATTATCATCGACTCTACACTGAGGCTGCCTCTGGAGAGCGCCGTAGTCACGGACGGGCTGGCTCCCACAGTAGTCGTTACTACAGAAGCGGCCGATCCGGCCCGCAAGGCAGCATTGCTCGCTGCAGGTGTTCAGGTTGTTGCCGCAGGCAGCGGACCGCGTGTCGATCTGCAGGCTGCCATGGCTGCATTAGGCGGGATGGAGATCGGTTCGATTCTGCTCGAAGGCGGCGGCACGCTGAACGGGGCCATGCTGGAGTTGGGACTGGTTGACCGTGTAGTCCTCTTCTTCGCTCCGAAGATTGTCGGGGGCGGCGCAGCAGCAGCAGGAACCTTCGACTTCCCGGGCGTGGAGCTGATGCGGGATGCGGTAACGCTGGAAGGATTGGAAGTGGAAGTGCTCGGGGATAATGTCTGTATCAGCGGCACCCCGGCGCGCTAACAGAAGCGTATTTAGGGACAGTGTTTTATTTATGAAAACTGTAATTTTGAAGGAGGGATATAATGTTCACCGGCTTGATTGAAGAGGTGGGTATCCTCCGCAGCGTCACCAGCGGGGGTGAGATGATGGTGCTGAATATCGGCGCCTCCCTCATTATGGGTGATCTGAAGATTGGCGACAGTGTCTCCGTCAATGGGGTCTGTCTTACAGCCACGTCCATAGGCGATCATTCTTTCACGGTCGATGTGATGCCTCAGACGTACCGCAACAGCAATCTCAAAAGCTTGCGGACCGGGGGCAAAATGAACCTGGAGCGCGCGATGGCAGCCGGCGGACGTTTCGGCGGACATATTGTCCAGGGTCATGTGGATGGAACGGGCGAGATCCGCAGCGTGAAGCGCGATCAGAACGCGGTCGTGTTCGAAATTGCGCCGGACCGCAAATCGCTGTTTAAGTATATCATTCCCAAAGGCTCCATTACGATTGACGGCATCAGTCTCACCGTAGTGAATACGGAGTCGTCCACGTTCACTGTCTCCATCATTCCCCATACCCTTGGAGAAACGGTGCTGGCCCACAAACGGCCGGGTGACAGTATCAATATCGAATGTGATGTGCTAGGCAAGTATGTGGATCATCTGCTGCATTATGGTTCACGTTCCGGCGATGAAGAAGATAAGAAGAGCTCGAAGATCAGCCACGATTTTCTGGCGGCTAACGGGTTTGTATAATTAAAGATTAGGCATACGGCAGCCGGCAAGGCAGCGTACAGCCATCAGGAGGACAGTAACATGAGCCAGCAAGACAAGAAGGACAGCGTCCTGGACCCGATTGAGGATGCAATTTATGATTTGATGCGCGGGAAGGTCATTATCGTTGTGGATGATGAGGACCGCGAGAATGAAGGGGACTTCATCGCGCTTGCCGAACGGGCAACCCCTGAAGTTATCAACTTCATGATCACCGAAGGACGTGGCCTGGTCTGCGTCCCAATTACCGCGGAACGTGCAGAGGAACTGGATCTGCAGCCGATGGTGGCCCAGAATACCGATAACCACGGCACCGCTTTTACCGTATCGATTGACCACAAGGATACCACTACCGGTATTTCCGCCGGGGAAAGATCCATGACCATCAAGGCGATGCTGGATCCGAATGCGAAGCCTTCCGACTTCCGCAGACCGGGCCACATGTTCCCGCTGATCGCGAAGAAGGGCGGAGTATTACGGCGTTCAGGCCACACGGAAGCCGCTGTCGATCTGGCCCGCATGTGCGGTGCCTATCCGGCGAGCGTTATTTGTGAAGTGGTCAAGGTTGACGGCACGATGGCCCGCCTGCCTGATCTGATCGAGATCGCCAAGAAGCATGACCTCAAGCTGATTAGCATCAAGGACCTCATTCACTATCGTAATGAGAAGGAGCATCTGGTTACCCGCGAGGTAGCGGTGAATCTGCCGACCGATTTCGGTGATTTCCAGACGATTGCCTATACAAACGAAGTGGATGACAAAGAGCATGTAGCTCTGGTAAAAGGGGATATCTCTGGTGATGAGCCGGTGCTGGTGCGTGTGCATTCCGAGTGCCTGACCGGCGATGTATTCCATTCCCACCGCTGCGACTGCGGCCCGCAGTTTGAAGCGGCGCTGCGCCAGATTGAAGAAGCAGGCAGAGGGGTGCTGCTCTATATGCGCCAGGAAGGCCGGGGCATTGGCCTGATCAACAAGCTGCGTGCTTACAAGCTGCAGGAAGAAGGACTGGATACGGTAGATGCCAACCTGAAGCTGGGCTTCGCGGCGGATCTGCGTGATTACGGCATCGGTGCACAGATTCTCAAGGATCTGGGCGTCCGCCAGATCAGACTGCTGACCAACAATCCGCGCAAGATCAAAGGGCTGGAAGGCTACGGCCTTGAAGTGGTGGAGCGCGTGGCGATCCAGATGCCGGAGAACAAGGACAACACCAAGTATCTTCATACGAAGCAGGCCAAGCTTGGCCATCTGCTGACTTTTGACAAGATCGAACAGAACGAGGATTCCAAAATTTAATCATAGAATCACTAAATTATACATGAAGGGTTGATGAGCACAATGCCGAATTATTTTGAAGGACATTTAGTATCCGAGGGTTTGAAATATGGGGTTGTCGTAGGACGTTTCAACGAATTCATTACAAGCAAGCTGCTCTCCGGAGCGCTCGACGCATTCAAACGCCATGGTGTAGCTGACGATGAAGTGGATGTTGCCTGGGTACCGGGGGTATTCGAAATTCCTCTAATCGCGCAAAAAATGGCCGAAAGCGGCAAGTATGATGCGGTGATCACGCTGGGTACTGTGATCCGCGGATCTACAACACACTATGATTATGTGTGCAATGAAGTTGCCAAAGGAGTTGCGGCAATTAATCTCAAGACAGGCGTTCCGACGATCTTCGGTGTTGTGACGACCGAGAATATCGAACAGGCCATTGAGCGCTCCGGAACCAAAGCGGGCAATAAGGGCTGGGATGCGGCAACTGCTGCGATCGAAATGGCTAATCTTAACAAGCTTTTTAAATAACACCCCTCTTGACGAATCAGTTCAAATCGTGCTTATTTATAAGTATGAGAAGAAAGCATGATCATAGATCTTTCTACTTGTGTAGCGTCCGTGCGGCGCTGCACTTTACTTTTTTTGGGCTGGAGGAAACCGCGTGACTGTATTGTACAAGCTGGAGACGTTCGAAGGTCCGCTCGATCTGCTCTTGCATCTGATTGACAAAGCGGAAATCGACATCCAGGACATTCCGGTCAGCGAGATCACTGAGCAGTACATGGAATACCTGCAGGGGATGCAGGAGCTTGAGCTGGATATCACCAGCGAGTTTCTGGTCATGGCTGCTACCCTCTTGTCGATCAAGAGCAAGCTGCTGCTGCCGAAGCCGCCGGTGATCGAGATTGAGGATTTCGATTATTACGAGGACGACGGTTATGATCCGCGTGCGGAGCTGGTACAGCGGCTGATTGAATACCGCAAATTCAAGAGCATTGCCGTGCAGCTGCTGGATATGGAGAGTGAGCGCAGCCTTATTTTCACGAAGGAGCCGGAGGATCTGGGCCCCTTTGTTCCTACGCAGATTGACAATCCGCTGACGGGATTACATACCGCCGATCTGATTGCGGCGTTCCGTAAGGCGCTGAGCAAGGCTGCCCGGAGATCCTCTTATCAGCGGATTACACGTGATGAGATTTCGGTGAAGGACCGGATCCGTGATGTGACGGAAGCACTGCAGCGTAAAGGGATGGGCGGCAGATTGCGCTTCTCGTCGCTTCTGCATGATGAGATGGCCCGGCATGAGATTGTAGTGACCTTCTTAGCTATTCTGGAGCTGATGAAGATGAAGGCGATTTTCTGCTACCAGGAGAAATTATTTGACGATATTGTGATGGAGTGGAGAGGAGGAGAGGAAGTCAGTGGACTACAACACGCTGAAATCAATTATTGAAGGCCTGCTGTTTCTCTCAGGGGATGAAGGGTTATCCGTCCGCCAGATTGCCGAAATTACCGAGCAGCGGCCCGATCTGGCCACAAGAGCGCTTGAGGATCTGAAAGAGGATTATATTTCGCAGGGCCGGGGCCTGCAGGTAGTGCAGATCGCCGGGAATTACCGTCTGGCGACACTTCCAGAGCATGCACAGTATTTCGAGCGTCTGGCGTATTCCCCTTCCAGATCATCCCTGTCCCAGGCAGCGCTGGAGACACTTGCGATTGTGGCTTACCGCCAGCCTATCACGAGAGTGGAAATCGAAGAAATCCGTGGTGTGAAGTCTGAACGGGCCATTCATACGCTGGGGAATAAGGATCTGATTCATGAGGTGGGCCGGGCGGAGGCTGTCGGACGTCCGATCCTGTACGGAACGACCAAGTCCTTCCTGGACAGCTTTGGCCTGGCCAGCCTGAAGGAGCTTCCGGAGCCGTCGAGCTTCGATACTTCAGAGGGCCTGGAAGAAGAGACGCAGCTGCTGTTCAGCAAGCTGGACAGCCAGATGACCTTTGAAGAGGTAGAGACAGAATAAACGCAGCGGATGAACGCTGTTCTATAAATGCCGTTGTCCCCGCCGGGACAGCGGCATTTTTTTTTGGCTGCAGATTCTTTTTGGAGATGTTTGCAGAAATGCCGAATTTTATCCAGCAGGATTTGCCATACTAAATCAGAGGCTCCGCTATTCACATTATCTGAGGCTTCTTGGAGGTTACGATTGTGACGTTATGGCTTGCGATACCCTTATGCCTGCTGCTGCTGGTTATTCTGCTGTTCGTGCTGGTTCTGGCTTCATCGATTCATTTTCATTTCCGTCTGTGCAGGCTGGGAAAGGATGACCGTATTGAGTTTGATATTAAAGCTGTATTCGGGCTGGTCAAATTTCATTATGAGCTGCCTGCGCTGGTTTTTGATAGTCTCGAACAAGGAATTAAAGTTAAACTCGAAAAAAGCGGAATCGCACCGGTGAAAATGGACAGTGACAAGGAAGAAAAAATTGACCGGGAATCCGTGACGGAATGGTTAAAGAACATCCGTACTGCACTCAAGGCAACCCGTGGGCTCAAAAAATGGCTGGTTGGCACATTATCGCATGTCAAGATTACCAAGCTGGACTGGTCCACGGATTTCTCGCTGGGTGATGCGGCTGATACGGCAACTGCGGCGGGGGCCTTATGGGGCATGAAGTGGACGATGATCGGCTGGGTGTCACGTTTCGTCAGACTCCAGCGGAATCCGCGGATGTTCGTTGCCCCGGTGTTCCGGGACGAACCATGTTTCTCTACGGAAGCGGTATGCACAGGCAAACTGTCTGCAGGGTATGCTTTTTATGCCGGACTGTTATTACTGCGGCGTGTATCGAAGGTGGAAGGCGGCCTTGGAAGATGGAAGAAACTGCTTAGCCGGACACAGTAATAAAAAAACTACATACTCCATTCCATAGTGGGCAAGATAAGACTGAAGGTACACTTATATACACACGAGGAGGAGAAAAACAATGTCAGATCATCCTATTCAAGGTCTCATGCAGACGGCTATGGAAAATATCAAAGGCATGGTTGATGTAAATACGATTGTCGGTGATCCTGTAGAAACGCCGGATGGCAGTATCATTCTGCCGATCAGTAAGGTTGCGTTCGGTTTTGCCGCAGGCGGCAGTGACTTCCGGGTGGAAGACGATGCTCCGGGCGTGAACGGCAGCGGAACCGGAGTCAAAATGCTTCCCTTCGGAGGCGGTAGCGGGGGCGGTGTATCCATACGTCCAATCGCTTTTCTGGTAGTGGGCAGGGATGGGGTACATATTGTGCCGCTTGACAATCAAACCCATCTGTTCGAGAAAATTATTGATGCCACACCTAACCTGATCGATAAAATCCAGAATATGTTCCAGCCAGGCGGCATTCCTGTGGGGAATGATGCCCATGTTGCCGAGGTGACCAAAACTGTAGTCAAAACTGAGCCAACCACTCACTCGTCGGCACATTAACACACCGCCAGGAAGCTGACGGTTATGTATAAGCGGGGGTATCGCCTTTCAAAGGTGATATCCCTTTTTTGACGGACAGAAGCGGATGGGACATACCAGTCCCCCGTACCGCATACACTTGTACAACCAGGCAAGACGGAAGAACCGCTGCCCTAGACCTGATAAGAAGCCGGAGGATGAACATGAAGACATTAACCCGTAAATCGTTGATTTCCTTAATTTTGTGTTTACTGCTGCTTGCACTGGTGCCATTGTCTTCTATCCGGGCAGAGAACAGTTCGATTTCTACTCATGCCAGAGCGGCGGCGCTGATTGATGTGGAGTCGGGAAGACTTCTATACAGCAGCCGCGGTGATGAGCCGATGCTGATTGCCAGTTTGACCAAAATAATGACTGCACTAGTAGCGATAGAAAACGGTAATTTGACGTCAAAGGTCAAGGTCGGCAAAAATGCCTTTGCCAAGGAAGGTTCTTCACTGTATCTGAAGCAGGGCGAAGAAATGACGCTGGAGGATATGCTGTATGGATTAATGCTGCGTTCGGGCAACGATGCGGCAACCGCAATTGCTGAGCATGTCGGAGGTTCCGAGCAGGGCTTTGTCTATCTGATGAATGCCAAGGCGGAGGCGCTTAACTTAACCCATACGCATTTTGCCAACCCGCACGGGCTTGATGCCGAAGGGCATTATTCCAGCGCAAATGATTTGGCTGTATTGACTGCTTATGCGATGCATAACCCCGTGTTCAAGGAGATTGTGGCCACCAAAGAGAAGACGGCGGACAATCCGTATGAGAAATGGGATTACAAATGGAGTAATAAAAATAAAATGCTGCGCCTCTACGAAGGGGCGGACGGTGTGAAGACGGGTTATACCAAAAAAGCGCTCCGCTGCCTGGTCAGCTCTGCCACCAGAAACGGCCAGCAGCTTGTCGCTGTTACGCTCAATGACGGCAATGACTGGAATGACCATTCGGCGCTGCTGGATTTCGGCTTCAACCACTATCCGCTCAAGACCTTAGTGGAACGCGGAGAAGCTGTCAGCGGCTACAGCCTGGTTACCGGCAAGGACTTCGCCTATCCGCTCGGACAAGGGGAAGAGGCAAGGCTAATTACGAAGCTGGTACTTAGTGAGGAGAAGAGTGCAGGGGTGGCGGATGCGCGTGGCAATAGCGGCACCGGCGCCAGTAGCAGCGCCAACGCCAGCAGCTTCGGGCTGAAGGGTGTGATTATAATGCAGCTTGGCGGCAAGGAAATCGGCCGGGTTCCCGTGTATACGCCAAGCCAGCTGCCGCCGGAAACATCCGCCTACGAGAAGAAATACAGTCCTGCGGGAGGAACTGCTTATCCGGCGGATAACTGGCTGCAGGCATTCGGCAGCGCGCTGCGAGCCTTGTTCCAGAGCGGCGAAGATCAGAGATAGTTGTATAATGTGCAATTAATAACAGCGAAAAGGGCTGCTTGCATCTTTTAAGTGTAGTCTGTACAACTAAATCTGCCCTAATGGGCGAGAACCAAGGTGCAAAGGTAATTTAATTGTACGAAATACAACTAAACGGGTGGCCGGTTGAAAGAGCAGACGTTTTAGTTGTACAAAGTGCAATTAAGCATACCTAATATACTGTGATCATGTCTCGGCAACCCTCAGCAGCGATATATCAAAGCGGTTTTCACTAGTTTAAATCGGACGCAAAACTAATGCTCAACTATAGCTCAATAAGTGTTCTACTAGCGCCAAAGATAAACCACCTTATCGTGTCTTGCTCATGGCGGGAGGGGCGTTAGGTGGCCAAGGGGATGGGCGGAATGAAGCAGCGAAAATCCACAAAACTGCCGAGAGCCGGAGAATATGTAACATAAATCCCGCTATTCCCCCGGAGTAATATAACTTTAAAGCAAGATATCATACTCAGATAGCAGCATCTGTACAGGTTAACTTTAAGCCGATTTCTAAAGTGGGGTTATGCAGAGGGCTAGGGGAGATAAGAAGAATAGAGCTGGAGGAGGGGATAAGCATGTTAAATGGAATCTGGCTGGGGATGATCCTGATCGGGTTTGTATTTGCAGCGGTTAACGGACGGATGAACGAGTTCACCGCTGCCGTGTTCGACGGTGCGAAGAGCGGGGTCACCGTCAGCTTCGGGCTGATCAGTGTGCTGGTGTTCTGGCTGGGGATTATGCGGATTGCGGAGGATGCAGACCTGCTGAAGAAGATCTCCAGAGTATTGGGACCGGTAGTCTCGTTTCTGTTTCCGGATGTGCCCAAAGGCCATCCTGCGATCGGCTACATCCTCTCCAATATGAGCGCTAACCTGCTGGGGCTCGGAAATGCCGCTACACCTATGGGCATTAAGGCGATGCAGGAGCTGCAGACACTTAATCCGGATAAGGAAACCGCAACGCCTGCCATGTGTACCCTTCTTGCACTGAACACTGCCAGTATCACGCTGATTCCGGCAACCCTGATTGCGATCCGGCTGAATTACGGATCGGCTGACCCGGCGGCAATCGTCGGCACCACGCTGGCGGCCACGGCGGTGGCTACACTTGCCGCCATTGCTGCGGACAGGCTGTGCCGCCGTCTGACACTGCTGCGCAGGCCGCCCGGACCGCCGCCTGCCATCAGGGCCGGCACTGCTTCAGCGACAGGGAGCGCAACGCTCCCACATTCTTCAGTGAAAGGGTGAGCCTTCCTTGTTCCAGTTAATCAGTCTGATCTCCGCCTGGGCGATTCCGGTGATGGTCACCTTTATTCCGCTGTATGCCTTCTCCCGCAAGGTTCCTGTCTATGAATCTTTCGTCGAAGGCGCGAAAGACGGATTCGGCACCGCCATTGCGATTATCCCCCATCTGGTCGGCATGCTGGTCGCGATCAGTGTCTTCCGCGCTTCGGGTGCGCTGGACTTCCTGATGGGCTTTGTAAGCCCTCTTGTGCAGAGCCTTGGGATTCCGGCTGAAGTCCTCCCGCTCGGTCTCCTGCGCCCTCTGACGGGCACTGGATCACTTGCCTATACCACAGACCTGATCCGCGTCCACGGACCGGACTCTCTGATCGGTATGATTGCTTCTACTATACAGGGCAGCACGGATACAACCTTATATGTGCTGACTGTATATTTCGGTGCTGTAGGAATCCGCAACGGCCGTTATGCCCTTAAGGTGGGCCTGTTTTCGGATGTAGTCGGCTTTATCGCGGCTATTGCGGTTTGTCTGCTGGTGTTCGGATAAGGGGGATTATGCATTTGTTTTCATTCATTTGATCCGGCATGCGGCCACCTGCATTAGCCCGCTCTTAAGAATCCTCCGTTAAGCATTCGATGTCTCGCTGACAACCGGCATCAGGCAAAATGTTGTAAGAATTACAACTTGCATACAGCGAAAAGCCGGTTTACTGGAGGATTGTTGTATGAAATACAAGAATTTCTTCATCATTCTCCTAAAAGAAGGGGAAATCATGCCTTTTATACAACAATTCTCGATTTAGGCAGATATCGTTTAGGGATTGTTGTATTTAGTGCAGGATTTCAGAATGGTGTAAGTGGTACGAGAGCTGAAACCACCCTTAGCTCCAATATTTACTTAGGCTTAACGCCTGTTCCAAGCGCTGCGCAGCCGCCGCTTGCCCCTGCAGTCCTCACCCGCCACACCGGGGGAGGACTGTTTGTTCTAATCTATACTGGGGTTGCTTGGTGCTGGCGGAGTAACGATTAGTCAGCGCCCGTTCACGTGCCGAGCTCTGTTCCCGCACCTCGCCCCGCTTTTGCGCCTCACGTCCCGCGCCCGCCCTTCACGGTCCGGGCCCTCGAGTCTTGCGTCTGCTCCCACGCCCCCTCCACGAGCCCCAAAGATTTTAACAACCGGCCATCACCCCGCGCCCTCCCGTTTCATATGCTATTTCAGCAATACGGAGGGAGGACGACAAGGGATGGAATACAAAGGCTTTATTCTGCATCATTCCCGCTGTCCGTCTATTAACGGCAAGGGTTTTGACTTCTGGGTCGGGCTGGGCGGAACGATCTACGCTGCGCCGCTGCTGACAGACCCAGAACATATCCATATCTGCCTGGAAGGCAACTACGGGGAGCCGGATGAGATTACGCAGCCGCAGGAACGCCAGCAGCAGCTGTTTGCGGCAGGTAAACTGATTCTGGAGCTGGCAGGGCGCTATCAAATTACGCCATTACTCGTTGAACCGCATAGTAAAACTTGTCCGGGAGCATTTTTTCCATGGAATGATCTTGTGATTTATCCTTCCGATGGTTATCATTAACCTGAGGTGAGTAGTCGAAAATGGAAAGATTACAGAAAATTTTGGCGCAAGCAGGTGTTGCGTCCAGACGCAAATGTGAAGAAATGATTTTGGCCGGTAAAGTGGAAGTCAACGGGGAACTCGTAACTACGCTTGGCACGAAGGTGGACCCCGCAACAGATATTATTAAGGTCTCCGGTAGACTGATCCGGGGCGAGAACAAAATCTACATCATGTTCAACAAGCCCAAGGGTGTAATTACAAGTGCATCCGATGACAAGGGCCGCAAGGTGGTAACCGATTACCTGAAAGGCATTACAGAGCGTGTGTACCCTGTAGGCCGTCTGGATTATGATACGGAAGGGCTGCTGCTGCTGACGAATGACGGTGAGTTTGCCAACCTGCTCACGCATCCGAAGCATCACGTGCCGAAGACGTATCTGGCCACGGTCAAGGGTGTGCCGCACGGCACGGCGCTGGACAAGCTGAAGGCCGGCATCAAGCTGGAAGACGGCATGACGGCTCCGGCGGAGGTGGAATACAAAGACATTGATGAAGCTAATAAAGAAGCTGTCATCAGCATTACAATTCACGAAGGCCGCAATCGTCAGGTTCGCCGGATGTTTGAAGCGATTGCGCATCCAGTAATCCGTTTGAAGCGGATTTCCTTCGGAGATATCCTGCTTCAGAACCTGAAGCGCGGTTCATACCGCCATTTGACCAAGGATGAAATCAATCATCTGCAGCAAATCGCCAAAGCCGGAGCGCTAAGAGAGAATACGACACGCAAAGACACATAAAGTTCACAATTCCCCCTCCTAAAACTGTGACAATATTCGTTATAATGTTCATAGGATGTTCACACCTAACAACTAAAGTAATGAGTTGCGTCACAGAAGGGGGCAGCGCGTGTGGGCAAAGCCAGAAAGCCAATCCAAATCGTGATACTATTTCTAATCCTTCTGCTCGGGGGTTATGCAATCGGTTCCTCGGTGTTTGGAGGAGACGGCAAACCCAGGGAAGGCGGGAGAGCGCCGGACTTTGAGCTGCTAGGGCTGGACGGCGTGACCCATACGCTGGAGGAATACAAAGGCAAGTCGGTAGTGCTTAACTTCTGGGGCTCCTGGTGCGCTCCCTGTGTGAAGGAGATGCCGGCCCTGCAGGCTCAGTGGGAGAAGTGGAAAGACCAGGGTGTAGTGGTCGTAGGCGTGAATGTAGGCGAGGATCAGATGACGGTGGACAATTTCGTGAAGCTGGTGGATATCGATTTTCCGGTTGTGATGGATACGGGGCGCGATGCCGTCCGCAGCTACGGGGTATCTCCGCTGCCCACCACCTTCTTCATTAATACGAAGGGCAAGGTGGACAGCATTCATATCGGCCAGCTGGATTTGAGCTCGCTTGACGAGCAAATCGGGAAGCTGGTGGGAGAATGAAGGAGCGTACGCCGCTGATCAGCAATACCAAATGCGAATGCGGGCATCAGAATCCTGTGGGAACCGTCCTCTGCGAAGCCTGCGGCAAGCCGCTGGATGAGAAGGAAGTGAACTCTTCCGAGAATCTGGAGATGCGTTACGACGGTGTAGCCCGCCGGTCACAGCGCGTAAGTCCCGGGGTGATCGACAGGGTCTGGAACTTTTTTTCCTCGGTCAAAATCGCCATCTATCTGATTGTGCTGACCCTGCTGGGTGCTATGCTGGGTACGATTTTTCCGCAAGAGAGCACTTTTCTGAATATTGACGCTTCAACATATTATCAAGAAACGTACGGAACAGCCGGGAATATATATTATAGACTCGGCCTTTCGCATACCTATGAATCCTGGTGGTTTGTGACGCTGCTCGTGATGATCGGAGCTTCACTGGTCATCTGCAGCCTGGACCGGGTGCTTCCGCTGTACAAGGCATTGACCCGGCAAAAGATCCGCAAGCACCGGCAGTTTCTGACCCGTCAGAAGCTGGTGCTCACAGCGCAAGTGGAAGAGGAGCCGGAGGTGTGGGTGGCACGCATCGTCCAGCCGCTCAGGAAGAAAGGTTACCGCGTCCGGACGGAGGGCGGCGCATTACTGGCCGAGAAACACCGTTTCAGCCGCTGGGGACCTTATGTAATACATATCGGTCTAATTATTTTTTTACTCGCTGTACTGGCGAGGGGACTTCCGGGACTGAATATGGATCAGCATCTTGCTTTTCCGCAAGGTGAGACGGTAAAGATACCAGATACCAGCCTCTACCTGAAGAATGAGAAATTCACCGTTGAATTCTATACGGAAGAAGAGATGCCGGAGGAGTTCAGAGGCACCAAGGTTCTTCCGAAGCTCTACGAGACCAAGGCGGTTCTCTATGAATGCACTGCGGATTGTACGGACCCGTCCAAAGAGCCGCAGCTTACAGAAGTGGCCCGCCATGACATTCAGGTGAATTCACCGCTCAGCTACAACGGATTGAAAGCGTATCAGTTTGATTATGACCTGACTCCTGTGCTGCGTTCTGTACAGCCTGGCCTGGTCAATTCGTCCACCGGTGAGATCTACGGCAAGTTTGAGCTGGATATGAAGAATCCGCAGCGCAGCTTCCAGGCGGGTCCATATACGCTGGAGCTGAAGGAGAAATATATGGATTTCGGACTGAATGATGATGGCCAGCCGGTGTCCAAATCACCTTATCCGAATGCCCCTGCATTCCTCTTCCTCATTAAGGGGCCGGAGCTTCCGGCGGACGGGCAGCAGTACTTCTATTTTCCGAAGCAGGTAGATAAGGAGCAATTCCAGCAGTCAGCCATCAACGACAAGCTTGGCGGCAGCGGGCGATTCCTGGAGCTTGAGGTCGGCAGCATGAGCGACGTTGATTTCTCGGAATCCACCACCTATCTCAATGTGAGAGTGGACCGTGCCATGCCTTTTGTCTGGGTGGGTGCGGGCATTATCATGCTGGGGCTGATCCTCGGCTTCTACTGGCAGCACAGGCGCATCTGGCTGACCGTCGACAGCGGGGAGCTGGTACTCGGAGGCCATACGAACAAGAACTGGTTCGGCTTCCGCCGTGAGATCGTTTCTATTCTCCAGAAGATAGACATGACAGTCGATGAAAAATCATTGGACAACGGAGGAGGCCTGGCATGAGCTTGCTCGATTTCAGCAGTGACGTCTTTATAGCCGCATTCTTTTTGTACAGCGGAGCTTTCATGTTGTTCACCATCGCCATAATGGGCCGCAGATGGTCCGGCAGGAAGCCGGAGGAGCATACCGCACGCTGGGGAAAAGTTGCTTTTATCGCCTCCTCACTTGGGCTGCTATGCCACTTGGCGTACTTCATTACCCGCTGGATGGGCTCGGGCCATATCCCGGTGAGCAACATGTATGAGTTCATGACCTTCTTATCGATGATGGTTATGGTTGCCTTTACAGTGATCTTTGCGATTTACCGTAAGATTATTCTCGGTGTATTCGCAGTTCCGATCTCCATTATTGTGATGGCTTATGCGGCAGTGTTTCCCCAGGAAGTACAGCCGCTGATCCCTTCTTTGAAATCGATCTACCTCAATATCCATGTCACACTGGCAGCACTGGGTGAATCCTTCTTCGCGGTAGGCTTCGCCGCCGGTCTGATGTATCTTCTGCGGACAGTGAATTTTGACAGCCGTGAACGCAGTGACCGCAAGCAGCAGAGACTTGTCGAATTTACTCTCTTCTCAATCATTGTTATAATTGGGTTTCTTGGATCTGTATTTGCGTTCCGCGGTGCCGGGTATGAATCTGTTTTTGTCCGCACCAACGTTACGATTGACAGCCCCGGGCAGGAAGATAGTACAATAGAGAAAGTGAGTTATAAAATGCCGCCGATTGTGGCACCTTACCATAGCGAAATTGAGAGCTTCCAGTCGTTTCTTGGCATAAAAGAACCGCTCTTCGAAGCTCCATCCTGGATGAACGGGGTCAATGCCGGCCGCAAGTTCAATACCGTTATCTGGTCGCTGCTGTCCGGGCTGATTCTGTATGGAATTCTCCGCCTGGCTGTCCGCAAGCCGCTGGGTAAAGCTATTCATCCGGTACTCGACGGAATTGATGAGAATGACCTTGATGAAATTACGTACAGGGCGATCGCCATCGGTTTCCCGATCTTTACGCTGGGGGCTTTGATTTTTGCAATGATATGGGCTCAAGTGGCCTGGGGCAGGTTCTGGGGATGGGACCCGAAGGAAGTATGGGCACTCGTCACCTGGTTGTTCTACAGTGCGTATCTCCATTTGCGGCTGGCCCGCGGATGGCAGGGACGCAAGTCCGCTTGGCTCGCTGTACTCGGCTTTCTAATCGTAATGTTTACCCTGGTTGGCGTTAATCTTGTTATCGCCGGACTTCATTCTTATGCGGGGACAGACTGAGTGTACTTTATTCTCCGGCACGCACAAGATATAGGGAAACGTTCTACTGTATTTGATGAAGGGGTTGTTGTGTAAATGGCAGAGCACTTGAATAGAATTCTGGTGGTGGATGACGAAGAACGCATCCGCCGCCTGCTCAAAATGTATCTTGAAAAAGAAGGTTATGAAATTGACGAGGCCGAAGACGGAGAAATTGCTCTGCGCAAAGCAACAGCCAATGACTATGGACTGATATTGCTGGATGTCATGCTGCCGGGCATCGACGGGATTGAAGTGCTGACCAGACTAAGAGGAGTCAAGTCTACACCGGTCCTGATGCTTACTGCCAAGGGCGAAGAGATTAACCGGGTTCAGGGCTTTGAAATGGGCGCAGATGACTATGTCGTGAAGCCGTTCAGCCCGCGTGAAGTGATATACCGGGTTAAGGCGATTATGCGCCGTTCTTCAGCAACTGCTTTTCTATCCAAAGAGAGCAATTCCAGCAATAATATCGTCTTCCCGTTTCTCATTATTGAGCATGATGCACACCGCGTAACCGCCGGCGGCCAGGAGGTAAGTCTGACCCCTAAGGAATATGAGCTGCTGCATTATCTGGCGATCTCACCGGATAAGGTGTTCTCGCGTGAGGAACTGCTCAAGGATGTGTGGAATTACGAATTCTTCGGAGACCTGCGGACCGTGGATACCCATGTCAAGCGGCTTCGCGAGAAACTGAATAAGGTATCCCCGGAATCGGCGGCTATGATCACTACGGTATGGGGAGTCGGCTATAAGCTTGAGGTGCCTAAATAAGTGAACTTCTGGAGAAGTCTTGTCGGTAAGCTGTGGATCACGATCATCTGTCTGGTTGCTGTCGTGCTCATTACGCTGGGGCTGTTCCTGTTGCCCTACATCGACAGTAATTTCGCCAATTCCGGGGCGATCAAACGTTTGTTTATGTATACCTGTATGATCGGGTTTTCCTTAACGACATTCTTTGCCTTATTCCTGTTTACGAAGATTACCCAGCCGATGCAGCAGGTGATTGAGGCGGCCAACAATATCCGCCGCGGCGAATATGGAACGAGACTGACGCTGGTCACCAGTGATGAGATCGGTCAATTGGCTACATCCTTTAATCACATGGCAGAAGAGCTGGAAGAGAATATACGCAGTTTAAATAATGAAAAAGGGCATTTGTCCAGCGTCCTGCGCAGTATGAGCGATGCGGTAATCACCTTCGATATAGAGGGACAGATTATTCTCACTAATCCGCACGGCCAGACGCTTCTGGAAACCTGGAGTGATCTTACCTGGGAGCAGGAAGAGGAAGAGGATAGCGGAATGTATCCGCAGGTTGGACCATCTGGTGATGTGCCTCCCCCGCTGCGGCCGCTATTCTACAGTACGCTCAGCCAGGGAGGCGACCAGCGCTCCAATATTCATGTCCGGCAGGGCGTATGGTCTGTGCATATGGCGCCTCTATATTCTGAGGATAACCTCCGGGGAGCGGTAGCTGTCCTGCGGGATGTGACCGAAGAAGTGCGTTTGGAGAAAATGCGCCGCGATTTCGTGGCCAATGTCTCGCATGAGATCCGCACACCGCTCTCGATGATGCAGGGCTACAGCGAGGCACTGCTGGATGGAATGGCCTCTTCACCGGAGGAGAGCAGCGAGCTGGTTCAGGTGATTCATGATGAGTCCCTGCGTATGGGACGGCTGGTCAAGGATCTGCTGGATCTGGCCCGCATGGAAGCAGGGCATACGGATATGATGAAGGCGCAAGTGGACGCGGGGGAATTGCTGGAACGCGTGTACCGCAAGTTCTCGGTCAGAGCCAAGGAACGGGATATTATTCTGGAGCTGAAGAGACCCGGGACAGACCTGCTCCTTAAGGCAGCCGATGAAGACAAGCTGGAGCAGGTGCTCACCAATCTGCTCGACAATGCCTTCCGCCACACCCCGGCCGATAAGCGGATCTCCATTACAGCGGATTCCATTGTACAGGAAGGCCGGAGGTACCTGGAGATTGTGATCAGGGATCAGGGGGTAGGAATTACGCCTGAGGATCTGCCGTATATCTTCGAACGCTTCTACAAAGCCGACAAAGCACGTGTCAGGGGAGAATCGGGAGGAACCGGTCTGGGACTTGCAATCGTGAAGAATATCGTCGAGTCGCATCATGGGAGCATCACTGCTTCCAGTAAGCTTGGAGAAGGCACCGCCTTTACCCTGCGGCTTCCTGTCGAAAAACAGTAAATCCGGACAATGCATGACAGCGCCTCTGACAGCAGAGGTGCTTTTTGTTGAAACCACCACATTAATCTTGTTCATCGTGGAACATATCTTAGAAGCTGAGGCTGCAGGAGGCTGTGCATAATGATCTTATCCTTGGACCAAGGTACCACCAGTTCACGGGCGATCCTCTTTAATGAGGAGGCAGGAATGATCTCGCAGGGGCAATACGAGATTAAACAATCCTTTCCCCGGCCGGGCTGGGTAGAGCATGATCCGGAGCAAATCTGGGAGAGTCAGCTGGCTGCGGGCAGAGATGCTATTGCGGCAAGCTCCGCTCCTGCTGACAGTATTACAGCCATCGGTATTACCAATCAGCGCGAGACGGCGCTGATCTGGGACAAGGCTACCGGAACGCCTATCTATCCGGCCATCGTCTGGCAGGACCGCCGGACAGCGGGGCAGTGTGAGGAGCTTAAGGCGCAGGGGATGACCGGAGAGATCGCGGAGAAGACCGGGCTTGTCATCGATGCGTATTTCTCGGCAACGAAGCTGGCCTGGATCCTGGACCATGTGCCGGGAGCGCGGGAGCGCGCATCCCAAGGCGAACTATTGGCAGGAACCATAGACAGCTGGCTGATCTGGAAGCTTACCGGAGGTGCTGTGCACGCTACGGATGTCACCAATGCTTCGCGTACCATGCTCTACAATCTCCATGAGCGCAAATGGGATGCAGGCCTGATCGAAGCGCTGCGCATTCCGCCCTCGATTCTGCCTGAGGTGAGGATGTCAGGCGGGGACTTCGGAGCTGCAGACAAGCAGTGGTTCGGTGCAGATATCCCTATCCGTTCTGTGCTTGGGGACCAGCAGGCAGCGCTGTTCGGACATACCTGCCTGGAGGCTGGCAGTGCCAAGAACACCTACGGCACAGGCTGCTTTATCCTGATGAACACAGGCACAGAGGCAGTGGCTTCGAGTCATGGCCTGTTGACCACGGTCGCCTGGGGCATGGGGGATGAGCTCTATTATGCCCTTGAGGGCAGTGTGTTCGTGGCTGGAGCAGCGGTGCAATGGCTCCAGGAGGGCCTTGGGCTGATCGTAGCTCCGGCTGACTCGGAAGAGAAGGCGAGTGAGGTGGAGGACAGTGAGGGTGTTGTGGTCGTGCCGGCCTTTACTGGCCTTGGCGCACCCTACTGGGATATGTATGCCCGGGGCGCAGTGTTCGGATTGACACGCGGCACGACTGCCGGCCACCTTGTCCGTGCGACGCTGGAGTCGCTGGCCTTTCAATCCCGTGATGTCATTGGTGCGATGGAGAAAGACGCCGGCATGCCGCTCAGCGGCCTGCGGGTGGACGGAGGCGCCGTGCGCAATAATCTGCTGATGCAGTTCCAGGCGGATATTCTCGGCAGCGAGGTAACCCGCACAACGTATGCGGAGACTACAGCGCTCGGCGCTGCGCTGCTTGCCGGACTCACCTCCGGCATATGGACCCGTGAGCAACTGGAGAGCTTCAATAAGGCTGAGAAGGTGTTCTCGCCACAGATGGAAGCCGAAGAGAGAGAACGCCGTTACAACGCCTGGCAGGATGCCGTGTCACGGACCATGGGCTGGGAGAAGCATGAAGGACTGCCCTCATAACTACATATCAAAACAGCCCGCTGGCAGAAAATCTGCTGCGGGCTGTTTTGATATGCACATGAAAGTACAAGTTCAACTGGTAAGATTAATACTCCATTACAAAAGCGACATTCTGCCATCCGGCGCCTACGGTCCAGAACAGGACCTTGTCTCCGCGTTCGAGCTTTCCAGTAGTCACTGCCTTGTGCAGCGCGATAAACGGGCTGCTGGTAGAGGTGTAGCCGAATTCATCACCGATGTAGACGGCTGCATCAGAGTCAATTCCGGTTTTGCCGGCAACAGCCTTGATGTTCGGAAGTGACAGCTGCGAGAAGCAGGCAGCCTTGATGGATTCAGGTGCGATTCCGTTATTGCTCAGCAGTGTGATGATCGATTCTGAAGCAGCATCCACGCAGATAGAATCATCGAATGGAATGAACTTGACATTGAACTCTCCGGCAGCCACACCTGTACGTCCGAGATTAGCTAAACCTTCCGCCGGGAACAGCGAGTTGCCGTAGACGCAGGTATCAGTCTGATAGATCGAATCAATGAAACCTACAGAATTCTCGTCACGCTCCAGAATAAGTGCGGCAGCAGCATCGCCGAAGTTGGCGTAATATACCGGGTCATTCTTGTTGGCATGCGGGGCAACGTAGTCAGAGCCGATAACAAGTGCACGGCGGATTCTCGGGTTCGCCATCATCTGGCGGCTGACCTGTTCCATGGAAGCGGTCATTCCTGCACAGTTGGCATTACTGTCGATACAGATCGTGTGGGATGCGCCATTAATCAGGCGGTGAATCATCAATGAATTCGTTGGGAAAATGTATTCAGGAGTCTGGCTTGCATAAGCGATCAGGTCAATGTCTGCGCCGGTCAGGCCGGTCTTGTCCAGTACATTGCTTGCGGCTTCAAAAGCCATCGTCAGGGAGTTCTCATCCTTGCTGTCGATACTGTAGCGGTTTTCACGGCCTAGAGCAGCCAGCAGGCCACGGATATCAATTCCCTTCTCATCGAAGTGCTGAATGAAGAAGTCATTGCCGATGCTTTTGCTTGGATGATAGATATCAATGTCCTTAATGCGAATCCCTGCCATAGTGAACCTCCTAAAAGTTTTGTAGCCCGTAAGCATACACTTGGTTTCGTGAGCGAATTTTGCGTTTCAAACCGCTAATAATGGTTTAAAAATAAGTTAACCTAAGCTTGTACCGTAGACGTGATTTCCAGGTTTTCGAGTCCAGCTTTGCGGCCCAGACGCGCCAGCTGCATTTTGAGAATAGGGTTATTCTCAAGGGTCAGGCTCACTTTTTGGAAGCCGTCGGCCTTGAACATGATGAAGCAGCCTTCGAGCAACGGCACAACATCAGGAGCGGTTACATTGAGCTTGCGGCAATCGATATCCAGTGCATATTCAGAAGGATTAATCGGATTGATGGTTTGCTGATAGGCCTGTATGGATTTAAGACCGTCCTCGTTCGAGAAGGTTCCTTCCAGCTCGATGTTAATTACTTTCTTCGCAGTGTCTGTCTTCAAAATAAATTGTCCCATGTTCATCTCTCCCGTAATTTAATTGCATGACTATTCAGAGTAATCTGATATTTCATCATGTTGATATCCCGAAAAACTACGTTCATGCGACTAGATTCGACAATATGAACTTGGTTTTGGGATATTTTGCCTTCATTATAACCAGATATTTCTTAAATGCGCAATACAAAAGTCGAATGATGTAATATTTTGTTGTTACTTAACGAATTTCTTCCAGCGTCTCCAGCAGAACATTGAATGCCGAGATCACTCTGGGTGCGCCGATGCAAGGTGTCAGATGAAGCAGGATACCTTTAATTTGATCAACGGTCATCCCCACGCGGAGTGCCATTACATAGTGAACCCCCAACTGCTCAAATTGTCCCATGGTGATCAAAGAAGAGATGACAGCAATTTCTTTCCAGTCTGAACCGATGGTGGTCCGCTGAAAAATATCACCGTATGCGTTGCCCATGATATACTCGGCTAATTCGGGAAAATGCTCTTTAATGGGAGCTAGGGCTTTGGCCCCATAGTCCCCGGAAAGATTGGTGAAATGGTCCAGTCCGCTGTCTACGTTCATATTCACTTGTTTGCCTCCTGATAGTAAGTTAGAAAATCTGTAAGATACAGTCTAATTGAGATCCAGTGTACGGTGGGCAGTAGGAGGCATTTCATCACGGTCGGTCAACAGTTCAATGACGGCAACGCGGTTAAGTTCAACAGCCTGGCTGATTGCGGCAGCAAACTCCTCCTGCGTCTCCGCACGGAAGCCGGCGGCCCCCAGGGATTCAGCAAACTTTACGGCATCCATAGGAACTTCGAAGATGGTTCCATCGATCCGGCCGGTTGTTTTTTCCATACCCTTGAGTGCCATATCCAGCTGCATATTATTCACCACAATGAAAATGACCGGGATATTCTTGCAAACCGCAGTGTTTATTTCAGTACCGAGCATCATGAAGCAGCCGTCACCGGTGATGCAGAAGATAGTCTCTTCCGGGGAAGCAGCCTTGGCGCCGATAGCCATACCGATTGAATTACCCATGCAGGCAAAGTAAGCATCAAATATAAAGCTGCCCGGTTTCTTCACATTGAACCATTTGACCGCATTGAAGCCGTGGCTGCCGTCATCTACAAACACACTGCTGTTGTAAGGAATCAAATCGCTCATCGTGCTCATTACCGAAGCCAGAGAGAGTTTGGGCAACAGAGGCAGCTCTTCAGTATAGGAATTGAAGATCTTTCTTTCATGTCTGGTAATAGCAGAATGATCGATTTTTTCGAGATACAGCTCCAGATTATCCCGCAAATCACCGCCGACAGAGATGGTGGAGGAAGTTAGGATTTTACCGACGAAGGTAGGATCAACATCAAACTGGATTAACTGCTCCGGATGATTCTCACGCTTAAGATTGCATATGGTCATATCGCTTAGCCGTGAGCCAAGTACGATAAACAAATCACTATCATTCATTAATTCATCGCCGTGCGTGCATCCGCCAACGCCTACAGGACCGTGATACAGCGGTTGATCTGATGCAATGGCTCCTTTGCCGCCAGGTGAGGTTACCACAGGTATGTTGAAGGTCTCGGCTAACTGAACCAGTTCCTTGTGCGCACCGGAGCGGTTAACGCCTTTGCCGGCAATGATCAGTGGTCTGCTGGACGCATTGATAGCTGAAATGACCCGGTCGTAGTTCGCGTAGCTGACGAGTTTTTCGCGCTGCGGCAGGACAATCCGGCATTCTTCAAGCCGCTCGGTCTGAACATCAAACGGAATGCATAAATGGACAGGTCCTTTTTTGTCACCAAGTGCGATAGATATGGCATGATTGAAAATGGTGCTGAAATGGTCCCCCCGTTCAACAAGCTTACTGAATAGAGTTGCCGGTCTGAACATATCCGCCAAATCGGCAAGATAGGATGTGGAATCCTGACACTGGGGAATCCCAAGCTCTTTAATGGACTGATGACCGGTAATGAAGAGGACCGGGAGATTGTTGGCCTTGGCGTGTGCCGCTGCGGTGAGCAGATTCGTTCCGCCTGGACCGGAGGTGCCGAAGGCTACCCCGAGACTGCCTGTTTTCAGTGCGTAGCCGCCTGCTTCGAAACCGGAGCTGGACTCATGCCTACTGGGAATAAACTCAATGCCGTAGTCAACAAGTTTGAGAGCAATAGGGCAAATGGACTTACCAATAATACCAAAAGAATGTGTTACCCCAAGATCGTGTAATGCTTCCGCCATATAATCTGCAACTGTCTTCAGAACATCCACCCCACAAGTTGTTATTTGATATATGCTAGCAATAGAAAACCTGTACTCAAAATAGGAGCACAGGCCTGTCGCACGAATCACCATATCTGAACGCGGGTTCCCGGACGTTCATAGTTTTTCAGCAACCTGGCTGTCATGATCTCACCAGAATAGTGAGACTGTAGATCCATGGCTTTGCGTCATTCCCTTTCGGTGAATTTTGCCTCATATGTTGTTATCAATATAACGGAAGGATAATTTTCCTTTACAATATATTCCTCGCTCTCCTTTTGTCAATAAGTCTTTCGCAGTAAAGCGCGAAATTTGGCGAATATTCAGAGGGGAAGAGAGCTGAAATATTAGATATTCAAACTTTTGAAAATGGATGCGCCTGGAAGACCAAAGTCTTATAATGCAAATGCAAAAAAAGAGTTGAATTTAATTTGAGTAAGTCTAAAGCCTCATAAAATCCTGGTTTTTTCAAGAAACAGTGCGGAAGTAACAGAAATATAAGCTGGGAGAACTGCGGAATGGGACTTAAGAAATGGGTAATTCAAATTTAAAATAGTGTCAATTTATTAGTCATTATGAGTTAGCAGTAAAGAAGTGCAAAGGTGAGTTTTTAGTGTTATGCACTATTTTAACACTTTGTGAATATTACATTATATTCTCCAAAAAGAGACCGTTCCGGCAGACTGATCTGCAGAAACGGTCTTTTAGGGCTGATGCTAGAATTTGAAAATATGGATCGTTTTTTGCAGCTGGAAGACAGATTGTGTCATTTTCTCGGTCTCTTCCGCGACGGATTGCAAGGCATGGATCTGTTCGTTCATGGCTGCGGATACCTCCTCAGTACCTGCGGCCGTCTCCTGGGTAATAGCGGAGATATTCTCAATCGCCCCGGAAATTTTGAGCGCGCTCTCCAGCATCAGATCACTCTCTGCGGAGAAAGAGGAGATCTGCTCGGTTATGTATTGCACACTATGTACGATTTGGGCGAAAATATTTGCGGTCTCCGTAATCATCTGGTTCTGCACCTGGACAACCTCTTCATTAATAGCGATGTTATCGATAGCCTGCTTGATGTCGGCCTCGATACTGCGTACCAGCCCGAATACTTCTTTGGTGGAAGCGGTTGATTCTTCGGCTAGCTTACGGACCTCCTGGGCCACAACTGCAAATCCGCGTCCATGCTCACCTGCGCGTGCAGCTTCGATGGAGGCATTAAGCGACAAGAGGTTGGTCTGTTCGGCAATTTCCGTGATGGTCTTGGTGATCATGGTAATACCGCGGGCATTCTGTGAGAGTGCCTCAATCGTATCTGCTACTTTTTGCGTAGCCTGGATATTCTTCCGCATGCCTTCAGCTTGAGTATCCACAGACTGGCGGCCCTGTTCAACCAGTTCAAGCGTATGGGCGGAGCGTTTGTTCATTTCTTTGGTAGAGTTCGTATAATTGGAGACTTTGGTTTCGATATCTTTGATCGATTCTGTCATATCGGCGATATCTACTGAGATTTCATTCGCGCCCAGGGCCAGTTCATTGGAAGAGGAGGCTACTTGTGCCATTACAATCTTCAGGTTCTGATTCTTGTCCTCGATCCCCCGGCTGGCATCCATAACCTGGCGGGTAAGCTGTGAAACATCGGTCAGGATCTTCTTCAATTTATCAATCATGGTGTTGAAGGAGCGGCTGATGTCGCCCATTGATCCATTCTCGTCAGCACGGCTGGTGAAGTCGCCTTTGGCGATCGTATGCGTCACATTAGAGATGTCCTCGAACGAGGATGTAAGCGTTCTCTCAATAAAGCGCGCAAGCGGGTAGGTCAGCGCAGCCAATGCCGCAATAAGAATAATGCCGATAATTACCTTTCCCATTACGATCAGAGTAATTAACACAGGGACAGCGAATAAAGCGGCAACCAGGTAACATCCGGCAACGATTCTTTGTTTTAACGGCAGCTTGTTCATCCAGTCCATAGACTATAGTTCCCCCTAGAAATAAATATTGTGTATTGTAATATTATAGGGGATTAGAGCGTAATCGGTCTATTGTAAGAACTGACATAAAACTTCTTTCCGGGCTGTTCACTAAGAGTAGTTTTGCACATTGTCTTCATATAATGCAGCCGCTTCCCGCAGGGTGGATACAACATTGTCTGCGAGCTCCGCCGGGGCAGTAACTCTTATGCCCGGACTCAGGGATAATATGATCCGGCAGGCAGACTCCGGCGTGTTAAATTCGGCTTCCACTGAGAGCCAGCCGGGAGACGATGAATGCTCCTGGCATAGTAAGGAAACATAGCGCTCCTGCTTAAGATCCTTCATTATATTGTCTTTCACGAGCAGCTTGGCATGATAACGGGGCAATGCAGATTTGAATGCCGTAGTAGAGGCTTCCCAGTACTGCGCCAGATTGAAATCAAGAGGTCTGTTAAAATGTTCATCCGTGACTTCAGCACTAGTGATTCTGGATACCCGGTAGGTCCTCATTTCACCGTCTGATTCGGCTACGGTATACCAGACACCACGTTTGGCTACGAGCCCAAATGGTGAAATCAGCCGTTCAGTACTATCATCCCCGCGCAAGTAACAGATTCTCACTTTACGGTCCTCCCATATGGCCTCCTGTAATGCAGTGAGGCAGGGGTAGGTCTCGCCGGACGGATGCCAGCCCGCACCGTCAATATGGATACGCTCATTAAGGAAGCTGAAAGCTGCAGCGGGCTGCCTTGCCCCAGCGGCCTGGAGCTTACGTACGGCGGAAGAGAACTCTTCCTGAATCCCGAGTGCCTGCATAATCGCCGGATCTGCCGGCAGCAGCAGCGCACCGATTTCCTTGGGGTTCATACCTGTCAAGGAGGTCCGGTACCCCTCAGCCAGCTTCCAGCCTCCTTCACGGCCGCGTTCAGCCAGCACGGGAATACCGGAGATACTCAGGGACTCCATATCCCTGAAGATGGTCCGTTCGGATACCTCCAGTGTTTGTGCCAGCTCCCGGGAGCTGATTTTGCCGCGGCTTTGCAGCAGCAGCAGGATCGACAATAAGCGGTCTGCTCTCATTAGTCGGATACCTCCTATTATAGTGAGATTAGTTTCTGCCGGAAAATACTTTAAGTTTATCATATATATATGCCGGGGTTTGTCATATATAAAGATTAATATTAATCAAAAACACTCTTTGAAATGCCGGCAGGGCCGTCATTCCTAAAGAGTGTTTTTGTGTGCGCTTAATTGTGTCCTTCTAATTCTGTCCGGGTATAAAGCTGCGTTCTACAGCAGAGTGATTTCTTCTGCAGTATTGATCTCCGGCAATCCGGCCAGTTTAACCAATACATCCTGCGGAACAGCCTTGTCAGCAGTCAGCAGCATAATGGCAGCTCCACCGACAATTTTACGGCCAACCTGCATGGAAGCGATATTGACGTCATTCTGGCCGAGCAATGTGCCGACGAGCCCGATAATCCCCGGTTTGTCGTTGTGGGAGATTACGATCTGATGGCCTTCCGGAGCGATATCCACCGGGAATTTATTAACCTGCACAATCCGTTCACCATAGCCTTGCAGCAGGGTGCCGGCAACCAGGCGTTCTTCGTCATGCTCAGCTTTGAGCGTAACCGTAATGAGGTTAGTGAAGCCTTTGGTCTTGGAAGCCTTGGTCACTACTACATTGACTTCACGCGTTTTTGCCAGGTGCATCGAGTTGACGATGTTAACATCACCGGCGAAATGGCGGGAGAGCACGCCTTTGACAATATAGCGGGTCAGCGGCTGTGTATCCACATCGGAGAGATCACCGGCATATTCCACATGAATCTCACGGATCGCTCCGTCTGTAATCTGGGTCACGAAGCTGCCGAGCTTCTCGCCGAGGGTGAAGTATGGCTGCAGCTTGTTCATTACACTCGGAGCAACCGGAGGGATGTTCACGGCGTTGATGAACGGCTCGTTGCGCAGAATATGCAGCACCTGCTCCGATACATCGATCGCAACGTTCTCCTGGGCTTCTACGGTCGAGGCACCCAGATGCGGGGTCACGATAATCTTTGGATGGGAGAGGAACGGGTGATCCGCTTCAGGCGGCTCTTTCTCGAAGACGTCAAAGGCTGCGCCGGCAACGATGCCGCTGTCGATAGCTTCAACCAGCGCCATTTCATCAATTACACCGCCGCGGGCACAGTTGATGATGCGCATCCCTTTTTTCATGACTTCAAATTGCGGACGGGAGATCATATGGCGCGTTTCCGGTGTCAGCGGTGTATGAACAGTAATGAAATCTGCCCCGCGGACGATATCGTCTACCGAAGCCAGCTTCACTTCCAGTTTCTCCGCACGGTCTGCAGTCAGGAACGGGTCATAGGCAAGAATGTCCATTCCAAAAGCTTTGGCCCGTTTGGCCACTTCGCTGCCGATCCGTCCCATGCCGAGCACACCCAGCGTTTTGCCGCGCAGCTCTACGCCCAGGAAGGTCTTTTTGTCCCATACGCCGGAAATAGTCTTGGCATAGGCTTGAGGAATATGACGGGCCAGAGCCATCATCATGGCAAAAGCATGTTCACAGGTGGTGATGGTATTACCGTCCGGAGCATTAATGACCACCACACCGCGTTGTGTAGCTGCCTCCAGCTTAATATTATCCACGCCTACCCCGGCACGGCCAATAACTTTAAGATTAGTACCGGCTGCAATAATTTTCTCAGTCACGGTTGTCTGGCTGCGGACGAGTAAGCCGTCGTATTCGCCAATGATTGCAATAAGCTCGTCTTCACTAAGTCCTGTTTTCTTGTCCACAGTCACATCGCTTGCGTCCATCAATTTCTGAATGCCCAAATCACTGATCGGATCCGATACTAATACTTTAAACATGGTCTCTTGTCCTCCTTCAAATTGGAAAGCCTAATATATATGCCAAGGATGCCCTGGTAGGGTAATCCGCAGTACCTGATTCATAAAAGGTTGAAATTTGTCAGAATAACGGGGCAACGCGTTGTCGCATAAAAGAAAAGGCGTGCAGAAGTACTGATTCAGGCAGAGTCTGGGCGGGCAGGGTGATTTCAAAGGATCCGGGTAACAAAAAAAACTCCCTACCCCATACTACTGCCGTAGTAAGGGACGAGAGTTCTCGTGGTACCACCCTAATTCACTGCAACGGTTAAGAAGCAGCCTCATTGGCCTGCAAAGGCCACACTGGTAACGGAGGTGATCCGATTGTATCTACTCAAGGTTCAATACAATATCTCAGGAGCGCTAAAGATTTCCGTCTGCCACCGGTTTGCACCACCCACCGGCTCTCTGAAGACATCAGTAATCTTTGTTCCATCATCGGTTTTGCTTGATTAATTTTTCATAATGTAACATGGTGATGCCAAGTGTGTCAATAGGCTTATTCTGCGATGAGCCGCCTTGAAGTGCGCCCTGTTTTTCGTTATGATGCAATAACTGGTCTTACTCATAGAAGAAAGGGAGCTGCGGCATCGTTTCCTTGCCGTAATATTGTTCCCGCCATTTGATGAAGTCCTGCTCCTGCACAGCACCGGTAGAAATGAGCAGGGTGACCGAAGACTGGATATCCGCAAGCTTCAGGGAACTAGCGGTTCCGGAGTAGATCATATCGTCAATCTTGGCCGTAATATCCTGCGGGTCATAGCCGGCATAAATTCCGCGGTTCAGCATCATGTTGGCGATGGAAGCATTCTTAAGCAGCAGGGGCATCTTTTTCCACTGAATGAAAGTCAGAGTCTTCAGATCCCCGGATTCATCGGGTATAGCAGAGTTAGTTTTGGACCCCCACTTAAGCATAGAATCATAGAAGTTCTTCTGGGCCATAAGGCCGAATTTCACAGCGCTGGACGTAAAGTTATCGCTTCTCAGCAGCTTGGCGGCTTCTGCTCCTGAGGATCCTGCTGTGACCTTGCCTGAAGCCTGTGAGAAGAGAGTCAGACTCTTAAGAACGTTAAGCTGTGACTCATACAGCAGCGGTGAATTGGTAAAGAGGGAATCCTGTGTGACCTTGTCGTACTGCTTGTCCGCCAGAATGCTCAGGTTCTTCAATGTTGCCGCGTTCTGCCGTGCATCTGTGCTGCGTGCAAGGGTGTCCACCTGATCGTTCCAGTTTCGCTTGAATTCCCGATACGGCAGAAATACGTTATGATAGAACGTAACAAGGTCCTGCTGCTGGTAGGAGCCGGAGAATTCCTCCGTAACTTCATGGCCGGTCAGCTGTGCATATTTGGCCTCCGTTTTGTCTGCTCCAACCTTTACTCCCGTAAAAAATGAGGCGAATGCGGATATTAAAAATAATATAAAACCTAGTGTGTACAACATTTGAGTGCGGGAGGTACGGCTGTTCATAATTAGTGCTCCTTCGTATAGGGAAATTATCTTATGTAAAAATATTTATAGAACAGGCAGGTTACGATGAAAAAATTCAAATTAGGTGAAATCAAAATTAAAAAGGCCGATCCTCAGCAGTTAACAGACAAGCTGCTCTTGATCAATCTGTATATTACTCAAGGCCTTACTCTATTTATCGGTTTGATATGGATATTATTACAGAAGAGAAATCCTATTCACATATTAAATTTTCCGGAGAATGTACATTTTGTGTATTGGGGCCTTGGACTCGCAGCTGTTATGCTGGTTGTTGATTTCCTGCTGACCCATATTGTGCCTGAAGACAGCATGGATGACGGGGGGATTAATGAACTGCTGTTCGGCAACCGTCCTTTGTGGCATATCGTTGTCATTGCAGCGGTTGTTGCAGTATGCGAAGAGCTTCTGTTCCGCGGTGCCATACAGCATTCACTCGGACCGTATTGGACGAGTATTCTCTTCGCTGTGATTCATGTGCGCTATCTGCGCCACTGGATTCCAACCGGCTGGGTATTTCTCAGCAGTTACGGCCTTGGCTACATTTATATCCATTCCGGCAGTCTATGGGCCCCGATTCTGTGCCACTTCCTCATAGATTTGTTCTCCGGAATGGTGATTCGTTACAGGAGGACATCATGAGTGAAGAATTAAGCCGGGTAAGGTCCCGCCAGAAACAGTATAAGGGCGGAGGACAGTCTCCTGTCAAAGAAAAAAATGGAAATAGTACTTCCGATGCAGTTGCCGGACCGCCGGATGCTCCAGTAGTTGCACCTGGAATATTGTCCAGGAAGGTCCGCCATGCCGGACAGCAGGCCCAGAAGAAACCGAAGCATGAAGCAGAACAGCAGGAGGGGGAGGCAACGCCTTCCCGGGCGCAGAGTTATCCGTCCGAACGAATCCGTTTCAGTAAAATGTTCATTAACTCACTGATTGTCATATTTATAATGCTGCTTGCCTTTCTTTTGTTCTGGGGAATCAAGGGAGCGCCTCCGCTGCGGGAGTTATGGCAGTGATGCGGCTGCTGATTTTCTTGAGTGTATGTGCGGGAGCTGCAGGCATCATGGGTATAATCATGGTTGCCGCAGCCTTCAAAAAACGCATTATTGCCGAGGAAATAGTGCTGGACAGACTGCCGGCCGCTTTTGACGGCTTCCGTATTCTGTTCATTACCGATATTCACCGCCGCCGTCTTCCCGCGGCCATGCTGGCACCCCTGCGCGGGAAGGTGGATGCAGTCTTCCTGGGCGGCGATCTGACGGAGAAGGGCAGCCCGGCAGAGCGCCTGGCGGATAATATGAAGCTGACGGCCTCGCTGGAGGCGCCTGTCTACGCTGTGCATGGCAATCATGATTACCGGGCAAATATCTCGCTTGTCGATAATATCATCCGCGGCAGCGGAGCCAGACTGCTGCTGGATGAGAATGTGACTATCGGACGGTCCGGGTCCAAGGTTATCCTCACCGGTGTTGATTTCCCGCGAACTGGCGGCAAGAAGGCGTATTCAGCGCTGCCGCCAGTGGCAGCCGGGGATTCAGAGCTCCTGCGGATCATCCTTGTGCATGATCCGCTCTGGCTGTCCCGGCAGCAGGAAGTGCCCGCCGATCTTATTTTGGCTGGACACACACATGGCGGGCAAGTGGTGCTTCCCTTTATCGGAAGCAGGCATGGCGATGACTTTTACCGTCACTACAATGCCGGCAGGTACGAAATTCCCGGGTACGGGAATTCCGCACACCCGCTGAAGATGCTGATCAGCCGTGGCTTCGGCACTGCGCACTTACCGCTGCGCTGGGGCAGCCCGGCCGAGATGCATGTACTGACACTGCGCTGCATGCAGGATCAGCACTTATAAACCTGCGTTACCAGGAGCAGGCTCGGGACTATCCGGCGAAGCGAGGAAGGCTATGCCCTTGTGTAAGCCTTACGGCACGGTCTACTTCGCGCATGGAAAATGTGACGCTTGAGGTCGGTTGGCTTTCGCTTGCCGATCATATGTTAAAGCAAACCACGGTGGACCAAAAAAGCAAGGCAGCGATTCTCCAATAACAGGAAAATCGCTGCCTTACTGTTTTTTTACGGCTTCTTGAACAAATATGGGCTGTTTCTTTTGTTGAAAATGTACTTATGAGACAGCCTCTAACTATTTGAATTTTTCAGATAGACTTAACGCATTTTCAGCTCGATACTGCGCGGATCGACAACGCTATAGCCTTTGCCTTCAAGCGTAGTAAGCAGTGTATCCAGCGCCTCAACAGTCCAAGGCAGCTCGTGCATCAGAATGTTGCTGCCGGAATGCAGCTGGCTGGTAACATTCGTAATCAGCTTGTCCGTTTTATTGGCATCCTTTTCCTTCATCTCCCAGTCCAGCGAGCCGACGGACCAGGTCATATAGAGCAGGCCATTGTCAGCAGCAATCTTCTTGCCGACATCACCGCCTGCCCCGTGCGGCGGACGGAAGAACTGTGGGGTCTCACCGGTGACTTCTTTGACAATATTCTGCACATCTTCAATCTGTTTCTTTACTTCCACCTCGGATTTATCCTTCAGCACAATGTGATCCCAGCTGTGGTTCCCGATAATGCCTCCGCGGCTATGAATCAGCTCAAGCAGCTCGGGATGCTCCTTCACCCGGTAACCGTTGACGAAGAAAATGGCTTTGGCCTTGTGCTTGTCCAGCGTATCCATCAGCGGATTGATTAATTCCGCATCCTTGGGCCCGTCATCGAAGGTCAGCAGGACGACCTTTTTGTTTGTTGCGGCATCGTTCGGGATGATGTCGTAGTTTTTGTTCATATGGTACAGCACCGGTACTTCCTCTGAAGCTGCTGCCCCGGTTGGCTGAACTGTTGCTGTGACTGCAGCTGCAGGAGTTACGGCAGGTGTAGCCTGCGCAGCAGGAGATGCTCCGGCAGAACTGTCCGGCTGAGCCGAAGCGGAGGCCGGCTGCCCTGTGGCAGGCTGTATTGTAGCCGGAGGCTGCGATTCATTCCCCGCAGCAGTGCTGCCTGTATTTCCGTCATTGTTGCTGCAGGCTGACAGCAGAAAAGCAGCCAGGAGCAGCAGTGTTGTCGCTTTACCCACTTTTTTCATCTCGCTTTCTTGTTGTTTGGCTGTATGAGCCGGAATCTTTCCGCGAACACTAAGCATGATTTTACCATACAAGGAGGTTAGAGATATGAATACTTCGTCATTTCTATGCGGAGTGGTGATGGGTGCGGCCGCCAGTATGATTATGTCCAAAAAACGCAGCGCCATGATGTCTTCACTGCTTCATACGGCCGGTTCTTCAGGAAATGCCGGTGAGAAAGCCAAGGACAAAATTATGGGAATGGCTATGACCGGCTTCGGAAGTACCGCTGAGGGCAGCAGCCATGATAACGGCTCTCATGCATCCGGCAGCAGCGAACACAAACATGAGGATTCTCCGGTGAAGTCCAAAGAGTCCAACCTGAATATGCTGAAAGACTTCATCCGCAGCAATCCCGATGTGAAGCATGAAGTAGAACAGATTCTTAAGGATACACATACAGCCATACCGGGATTGTAACCGGAACAGGCCGCTTCAGAATCATTTTGGAGACTCCAAAGTCGCCGGAATGGTTCTTTTTTTTAGCCTGGAGGAGGTTTGTAATACATGCATGTGCATACACCCAATAGGCGGCTAAGCCGTGCTTTGCAGATATTGGGCAGTAAATTGGGCCTTTTCTATATTTATTTACGTGCATTTGTAGCGTCAAAATGATAACATACATACATAGTAACCATTTTTGGCTCATTACTCGGGACTCATCATACATTAATACTAAATGAGCTTGCAAAAGGAGGATCCTGTCATGAGAATAGAGCGATTAAGTCAAGATAAGATACGGATTTTCCTCACTTTTGACGACCTGAGCGAGCGGGGCATCCAGAAGGAAGACATGTGGCAGGAAGTTCCCAAGGTGCACGACCTCTTTACGGAAATGATGGATCAGGCGTACAGTGAACTTGGTTTTGACGCTACAGGTCCGCTTGCCGTGGAAGTGTTCGCATTGCCCGCGCAAGGCATGGTCGTTATTGTGACCCGGGGGAAATATGATCACCATTCGTACGGTGGTTCCGGGGAAGATGAATTGCCTGAAGAGATTTACGAGATGGAAGTTACTCTTGAACAAAGCGACTCCATTGTATATGCATTCCGCGATTTTGAGGTTCTGGTTGAAGCGGCCCATGTGCTCATCGGCAATATTACTTCTCAAGGACAGCTGTATTCTTATAATGATAAATGGTATCTCTACTTTGATCCGAAGGAATTTGAAGAAGCGGCATTATCGGGTCTTGTAGGCGTGCTTGCGGAGTTCGGTGATTCTTCTCCGGTTACCCAGGCTGTACTGGCTGAATACGGCAAAACAGTGATGGCGGAGAACGCAATCCAGACATTGTGCACTCATTTTAAACGCCAGGAATAAAGCAGGTAAGGGCAAGGAAGCACCCGCTTAATTGCTCTTACTGAGGTTTACTAACGGGAGACGGCCGATCTTGAGGACGGGCAGTAGTTCAGCCCTGTATTGAAATTCAGGAGATACTAGTTTTTAGGCGCGGGGAGGCTATTCGGTGCTTTTGTTATCGGTCATTTCGTCAGCAGTGGCACCGGGACTTGCGCTGCTGACTTTTTTCTATCTGAAAGACAAGTATGATCAGGAGCCGCTCCATATGGTGCTGAAGGTGTTCCTGCTCGGCCTGATTATCGTTCTGCCGGTGATGATCATCCAGAGAGGTCTTGTGCTTGGTCTGGACGGCGGCCCTTATGTAGATTCGTTTCTGATCTCCTCCGGCGTGGAGGAAGGTCTGAAGTGGTTTGTGCTGTACCATATGATTTACAATCATACCGAATTTGACGAGCCCTATGATGGAATACTATACGCCGTAGCGATTTCGCTCGGCTTCGCAACGATAGAGAATGTAATGTATGCCTGGTACAGCAATGCTTCAATCGGTTCAATGGTCATGAGGGCGCTGCTTCCGGTATCCGGCCATGCCATGTTTGGCGTGATTATGGGTTACCATATGGGAAGGGCCAAGTTTTCAAAAGGAGTCAAGACCAGGGGGATTCTGCTTATTTCCCTGCTGCTGCCTTGGCTCTGGCACGGGATCTATGATTTTATACTGACAACTACGGCAAACTATTGGATCTGGTTCATCGTGCCCCTGATGGCTGTTTTATGGTACGGAGGGATGGGCAAGGTGGCGCGGGCCAACAGCCGCTCCCCGTTTCGTTTTTTGAAGCGGGAGGAAGAGGTTAACCTATAAAAGAGATGGACACACTTAATCCTACAGGGCAGTTCCTTATGCAAGGAATTCCAGAGAGGAGAGGGGTGTCTTTTTTTGCGTGTAAAAGTTCGGATCGTCTGCAAACAGTGCGGAGAAACTTACATATTAAGAGGAAGCAAGGAACAGGGGATCATCCAGACCGGCTTCAAGCAGTGCTTGTGCAGCAGTGTCAGCGGCTTCGACATCGAAGAACGGGCATGACAAGCCGTTTCTTGAGCTAAGTCCCCACATTGTGTTGGGATTATGGGAAGTATTCACTTCCTTTAATGGGTCTTCCGGGTGCATAAGACTTCTCAGTTATTGTCAAACTAACGGCAATAAGCTAATGAAGGGAGTTTTGCGGACCTATGTACAAAAGATTAAGTGCCATAATGTTCCCGCTTACCGCACTCTTGCTGCTTGGAGCGCTGGTCTGGGGGTATCAGGAGAACCAGGAGAAGAATTCGATTCTGATCAAAGCGGAGAATCAATATCAGCGTGCGTTCCATGATCTGTCCTATCATGTGGAGCGGCTTCATGGAGAGCTGGGTAATACGCTGGCGGTCAACACCACCTCCAATGGAATGCACCGCAAAGGTCTGGTGAATGTATGGCGGATTACGAGCGAGGCGCAGAACGAGATCAACCAGCTGCCGCTTACGCTGCTGCCGTTCAGTGAGACGGAAGAATTTCTCTCAAAGATCTCCAATTTCTCCTATAAGGCAGCGGTACGGGATTTCACCAAGCAGCCGCTGACAGAAGGGGAAATGGCCAACCTGAAGACACTCTATGCCAATTCGGCTGAGATTTCCAAGGATCTGCAGGATGTCCAGAACAAAGTCATTAGCAACCGGCTGCGCTGGATGGATGTCGAAACGGCATTGGCTACAGAGGAGAAAGCAGAAGACAATACGATCATTGACGGGTTCAAAACGGTCGACAAGCGGGTTGCTGCCTATCCTGAGCTGGACTATGGCCCTTCGGTAGCAAGTATATATGATAAGCGTTCTGTCAAGAAGCTGGGCGGCAAGCCCGTCACAGCAGAGCAGGTCAAAGCCAAGGCGCTAAAATTTGCCGGGTTGGGCGGGAATGCAAAAGTGAAGATCCAGGAAAATGGTAAGGGGACCGAATGGGCATCCTACACAGCAACTATTACCTCGGCAGACCACAAAGAGCCGGTCACCATGGATTTCACGGCAGAAGGCGGATTGTTGATCTCCTACAACGACAACCGAGAAGTGGGTCCGGCCAAGGTGTCGATGAAGCAGGCTGTGGAGAAGGCGGGCAAGTTTCTGGAGAAGAAGGGATATCCCGGCATGACTGCAGTCAGTGCTGACAGATACGATAACCTGGGCAATTTGACCTTCGTTACGAGCCAGGACGGCGTGCTGATCTATCCGGAGAAGATGTCGGTGCGGGTCGGACTGGATACGGGGGAAGCAACCGGATTTCAGGCCAGCGATTATGTGCATGAGCATAAGGAAAAACGTGAGATTCCTAAGCCGCAGCTGTCCCTGGCCGAAGTCAGAGCCAAGCTGAACCCGGAGTTCAAAGAATTGTATAACAGGCTGGCCTGGATTGAGAATGAAGATGCCGAAGAACTGCTGACGTATGAATTCGGAGGCAAAATCAACGGCTCACAGTTCCGGATCTATCTGAATGCTGCAGACGGGAATGAGGAATCGGTTGAGCAGGTCCGTACCTCCTCAGGAGCGCAGGACAAATAACCGGAGATTCCAGCAGAATAAGCTTAATCTTTAGGAAAGGCGTATTTCCGAAACCGGAAAGCGCCTTTTTTGCCGGGCGTGTACCGGTATTCATTCCCGTGGCTTAATAATATTTCTGACCGGGCATGAAAGGCCATGCTATAATCGGGTTAGCATTAATTACTAACTCAAGCGGCGGTGACAGGTTTGTATCCCAAAATCAACGAATATTTATACCTACAGGTTGCTTCCAGCGATGCAGCGGAGTCAGAGATCGAATACCGGGCAAGAATTGCTGACATGGAGGATGAGACTTTCCTGATAGAAATCCCCATGCAGGAGAGTAACGGGCGGCTGAAAAAATTGTTTGTCGGTGATGAGCTGTCTGTTTATTTTCTTACAGAAGGCGGAATTAAGAATTATTTCAATACTCATGTGATTGGCTTCAAGGAAGAGGTCATCCGGATGGTGCGGCTGCGCAAGCCTGCTGTAGAATCCATCTTCAAAATCCAGCGCCGCAGCTTTTTCCGCGTCAATGCCGAGCTGGAGCTTGCCGTTAAGGACTCCTTGGGCAGCCGTTTTCTGGTGCGGACTGAGGATATCGGCGGCGGCGGAACCTCGTTTCTCAGCGATGCCAAAATTGCACTGAAGGTAGGAGATAAGCTTGCCTGCTGGCTGCTGGTATCGTACCGCAACGGCAGCACGGAGCATGTTAATTTCGAGGGTGAGATTGTGCGGATCAAGAAGCTGGAAACCGGACGTAATCTGGTTATGGTAAAATTTTCGGCAATATCCGATTCGGAACGCCAAAAAATAATCCGTTACTGTTTTGAACGCCAATTTGATTTCCGTAACCGTTGATAGGACTGTGCAGGAATCCCAAAAAGGCATCAATATAAGCTTTTTTTCTCCGTAAAAACCTCCGGGTCATTTTGCACTGAGGTATAAACTGTGGTATAATTTTATAAGTCGCAGGCAATGCCTGCTTTTTTCTTGATAATATCAGCAAGTCCCTAGAGAGATATGCCGATAGGCATATTTCCTGCGGAGAGTGTTTGAGGAGGAATGCCCCGTTGGACAGGCAGGGGACACATACTTACGACAGAATTAACGTCGCCATCGACGGACCTGCCGGGGCAGGCAAGAGTACTGTAGCCCGATTGGTAGCACGGGAGTTGTCTTACATTTATGTGGACACGGGTGCGATGTACCGGGCAATCACCTGGTATATGATTCGTGAAGGCATATCTGCGGAGGAACATGAACTGGTGGATCAGATCGTCCAGGGCATGAATATTGATCTTCTTCCGGAGAAAGACGTGCAGAAAGTGTTGATTAATGGGGAAGACATGACCCCGCATATCCGGAGTCTTCAGGTCAGCGGCCAAGTGTCGCAGTATTCGAAGATCGAGGGTGTCAGATCCAGACTCAGTCAATTGCAGCGCCAGATGGCGCTCCGCAAGGGAGTCGTAATGGATGGCCGGGATATCGGTACGACCGTGCTGCCGGATGCCGAAGTGAAGATTTTCATGACGGCAAGTGTGGAGGAGCGTGCTCTCCGTCGTTACAAGGAACTGAAGGATACGGAAACAGTGACTCTCCAGCAGCTTGAACATGATATTGCAGCGCGGGACCGTCTTGATGAGGGCCGTGAGATTTCACCGCTGCGCCGTGCCGAAGACGCTGTTCTTCTGGATACGACCCATATGGATATCAGTCAGGCCGTGGAAGCCATCGTCTCCCACTGCAGAACTTATGTTGACGGGGAGAGAAATCATCTATGATTTATGCAATTTGCTGTGGATTGCTTCGCTTGATTTATGCCATACTGTTCCCGCTTAAGATTGTGGGAAGAGAAAATGTGCCAAAGGAGGGCGGAGTCCTGCTCTGCGCAAATCACATCAGCCTGCTCGATCCGATGACGATTGGTATTAAGCTGAAACGACAGGTCAAATACATGGCCAAGGCGGAGCTCTTTAATGTTCCTGTACTAGGCTGGCTCATTAAGCAACTGGGCGCTTTTCCTGTCAAACGTGGAGGCGTAAGCAAAGAATCCATAAAAACGTCCCTTAATACGCTTCGCAGCGGAAATGTTATGGGCATCTTTCCGGAAGGAACGCGCAACTCTGACTCCGGTGCAGCTAAGAAAGGCGCAGCAAGTTTTGCCCTTCGCAGCGGCGCTGCCGTTGTACCTGCAGCCATTATCGGATCTTACAAGCCCTTTCGCCGGATGACTGTTGTTTACGGGGCTCCCATAGATCTCAGTTCGTTTGAAGGTACGGGAAGTGAATCTCTGGAGGCGGTAACCGATGTTATCATGGGGCGTATCCACGAGATGATCCGAACAGGCAAGCCCAGTGCACGCTAAACCGGGGCACCGTGCAGCTGCTTCTGCGAATGCAGATGATTAACAGCATAACCGTTATTTTTTGGAACATACTAACGTATAAAGTGCAAGTGATGATTGTTTTGAACTCTGCTATGCGCGGGTTTAAATAAATGGGGTTTTGAATCGAGGAGGGTAATCACATGTCTGAAGAAATCAAAAATCAAGAAGCTGCGGATAACGTTGAGAACAACGATACCGTGGAAGAAACAGAAGCTGTGGAATCCGCAGAAGCTGTTACGGGTACCGAAGAAGAAGTGACAAGCCAAGAAGGCCTGGAAATCATTTCTTTGAAAAAAGGCGATACCGTGAAAGGAACGATCGTCAAAATCGAAGATAACCAAGCTTATGTAAGCATTGGATATAAATACGACGGCGTAATTCCTATTCGCGAATTGTCTTCCGTACAACTGGACAATGCCGCAGCAGCGGTAGAAGTCGGACAAGAAGTGGAATGCAAGGTTGTCAGCATCAACGACAACAAGGAAAGCCTGGTGCTTTCCAAACGTGCAATCGACAGCGAAAAATCATGGGAAGATCTTGAGAAATACTTCGCTTCCCAGGAATCCTTCGAAGTTACTGTGGCTGACGTTGTCAAAGGCGGCCTCGTGGCTGATGTTGGCGCGCGCGGATTCATTCCGGCTTCCATGGTTGAGCGTCACTTCGTTGAAGATTTCAGCGACTACAAAGGCCGCACATTGCGTGTGAAAGTGAAAGAACTTGACCGTGAGAACAGCAAGGTTATTCTTTCCGCCAAAGAAGTTCTGGAAGAAGAATTCGAAGCTAACAAACAGAAGATCATGGCTGAGCTGTCCGAAGGACAAATCATCGAAGGTACTGTACAACGTCTGACCCAATTCGGCGCATTTGTTGATGTAGGCGGCGTTGATGGTCTGGTTCACGTTTCCGAGATCGCCTGGAACCACGTTGAGAAGCCATCTGATGTAGTATCCGAAGGTGATAAGGTTCGCGTTAAAGTACTTAAGGTTGATCCTGAAAAAGGCAAAATCAGCCTCAGCATCAAAGCCGCTGCGCCAGGTCCTTGGGATTCCGCAGCCGGCCAAATCAACATCGGCGATGTAGTTACAGGCGAAGTTAAACGCCTTGTAAACTTCGGCGCATTCGTTGAACTGCTTCCAGGCGTTGAAGGCCTTGTGCACATTTCCCAGATCTCCCACAAGCACATCGGTACTCCGCATGAAGTGCTCAAAGAAGGACAGGAAGTACAAGTGAAAGTGCTTGACTTCAACCCATCCGAGAAGCGCGTAAGCCTCAGCATCAAGGAAACCGAAGAAGCTCCGGCTCCTACGGCTAGACCTGAACGCAGCAACAGCAGAGACAGAGCGCCAAAAGAAGTGCTGAACAATCCTAACGTATCGCTCAGCAATGAAGGCCTCAGCTTCACACTGGCTGAACGTTTCGGCGATAAGCTGGACAAATTCAAGGGTAACAACTAATCCCTTTGTTATTTCATCATAACGGGTAAAGTAATCGGCGAGCCCTCGATACGAGGGTTCGCCGATTGTGTTTTACAGGCAGGTACGGAGCGGCAGAACAGTTGTAAGACTGTTAGCCAATTGTATTGTTTTTTGCTATGATGAGTAACGTAAGGAAGACAGGAGGAATGAATATGGCAAGACCCGTTGTGGCCATCGTTGGCAGGCCTAACGTCGGTAAATCGACGATTTTTAACAGGCTGATTGGCGATAGACTGGCCATTGTAGAAGATAAACCGGGGATTACACGTGACCGGATATATGGAGTTTCCGATTGGAACGGCAAATCCTTCAGTGTGATTGATACCGGTGGGATTGAGATTGACGGTGAAGACGCCATTCTGAAGTCGATCCGCGTTCAGGCGGAGCTGGCCATTGAAGAAGCGGATGTCATCGTCTTTATGTGCGAGGCGAAGAGCGGACTTACGAGTTCGGATGAAGAAGTAGCACAGATTCTTTTCCGTTCCGGCAAGCCGATCGTACTGGCTATTAATAAAGTGGATAACATGAAGCGTACCGAGGATATTTATGAATTCTACAGCCTTGGAATTGGCGACCCGATCGGAATATCAGGAAGCCACGGAACCGGAATCGGAGATCTGCTGGATGCGGTTGTTGAACGTCTGCCTGATAAAACCGATGAGGAATATGACGATGATGTCATTCGTGTAGCTTTGATCGGCCGTCCGAATGTAGGTAAATCCTCGCTGGTGAATGCTATTCTTGGCGAAGAACGTGTAATTGTCAGCGATGTTGCGGGTACTACACGCGACGCGATTGATACGCCGTTTGAACGGGATGGCCAGCGTTATGTGCTTATTGATACTGCGGGCATGCGCAAACGCGGCAAGGTCTATGAAAATACGGAAAAATACAGCGTTATGAGAGCCATGAAGGCTATTGAGCGCGCTGATGTTGTGCTGGTCGTGATCAACGGGGAAGAGGGCATTATCGATCAGGACAAGCATATTGCCGGTTATGCCCATGATGCGGGCAAAGCCTCTATCTTTGTCGTCAACAAATGGGATGCCATTGAGAAAGACGACAAGACGATGCAGAATTTCGAACGCAATATCCGTGATCACTTCCTGTTCATGAGCTATGCGCCAGTAGTGTTCCTGTCTGCGCTTACCAAACAGCGCCTGCAGAAGCTGCTGCCGGTCGTGCAGCATGTCGCACAACAGCATGCTCTCCGGATTACCACGCATCTGGTGAACGATGTGGTATCCGATGCAGTAGCGATCAATCCTCCTCCAACAGACAAAGGACGCCGTCTGCGCATCAATTATGTAACCCAGGTTGCTACGAAGCCGCCGACAATCGTGGTATTCGTCAATGATCCTTCGCTGATGCACTTCTCCTATGAGCGTTATCTGGAGAACAAGCTGCGCGCGGCATTCAATTTCGAAGGCACACCGATCCGTCTCTTTACACGGCGCAAATCCGAAAACGAAGGTTAGGGGAGAAGAGTAGTGGCGTTTGAACTTCTGGTTATCGTTGTAAGCTATTTGCTTGGCTCTATCAGCTTCAGTGTATTGCTCGCCCGGCTGCTTAAAGGCATCGATATCCGCCAATATGGAAGCGGCAATGCGGGGGCAACGAATACACTGCGCGTGATGGGGAAGGGACCGGCCATACTGGTGCTGTTTCTGGACGTACTGAAGGGAATTGCCGCAGTCTGGCTTGGAACATGGGCCGGCGGCTGGGGAACCTGGATTGCAGTGGGCTGTGGTATCGCTGCCATCATCGGGCATAATTGGCCGCTCTATTTTCACTTTCGCGGAGGGAAAGGCATTGCAACGACAATTGGCGTAATGGCTACGCTTGTATTTTGGCCTGCGTTGATTGCGGGTATCATTGCTATTCTTGCAATCGTTCTGACCCGCTATGTATCGCTGGGCTCGCTGATCTTCGTGGCACTGACTCCGGTATTCCTGCTGTTTACCGGGTTCACAGCGCCTGAGCTGTGGGGCAGCCTGATTATCGCGCTGTTCGCGTTCTGGCGTCACCGCAGTAACATACTTAAGATTTCACAGGGCCGTGAGAACAAAATCGGCTCTAAAGTTAAGGAGGCGAATCGCGTTGTCTGATAAAGTAACCGTGCTGGTCGCGGGCAGTTGGGGAACTGCGCTGGCCACTGTGCTGGCGGCTAACCACTCGGAGGTTTATCTGTGGACGCGAAAGCCGGAACAAGCTGCCGAGATTAATGAAGCCCATACGAATCATCATTTTCTGCCGGGAATCACTCTTCCTGCGAACATTATTGCCACTACGGATATGGAAACGGCTGTTTCCGGTTCGAAGGCGGTAGTTATTGTTGCGCCTTCTTCCGGAATGCGCCAGGTTGCGCACAGCCTGAAGCCCTTCTGGAAGGAAGACATGCTCTGTATTCATGCTACGAAGGGCTTTGAGACGGAGAGCATGAAGCGTATGTCGACAGTGATCTCAGAAGAGCTCGGCTGCAAGGAAAGCCAGGTCGTTGTCCTCTCGGGCCCGAGTCACGCTGAGGAAGTGGTGCGGCTCTGTCCGACCACCGTTGTGGTGGCTTCACCTGAGGACAGCCGTGCCGCTGCTGCACAAGGGCTGTTCATTAACAATGACTTCCGGGTATATACCAACCGCGACCAGGTCGGCGTAGAGCTGGCCGGCGCGTTGAAGAATATTATCGCGCTGGGTGCAGGGCTGTCCGACGGCCTGGGCTTCGGTGACAATGCCAAAGCGGCACTTCTAACCCGCGGCTTGGCCGAGATTTCCCGTGTGGGCGTAGAGCTGGGCGCCAATCCGTTGACGTTCTCCGGCCTTGCCGGACTCGGTGACCTTGTCGTGACGGCGACCAGCCAGCACAGCCGCAACTGGCGTGCCGGTTCCATGCTGGGCCAGGGCAAGCCGCTGGCAGAGGTCCTGGAGTCCATGGGCATGGTGGTGGAAGGCATCCGGACAACGGAAGCTGCATATGCGATTTCGCTTAAATTGGGCGTGCAGATGCCGATTACCGACCAGATTTATCACGTGCTGTTTAAGGGAAGAACACCGCGTAATGCAGTGGAAGCCTTGATGGGCCGTGACCGCAAGACGGAGATGGAGGCCATTTCACAGGAAACCTGGGAGCAGTGGCATTCCTGATCACGTTCACCTTTTGCCGGAATACCTCATATGTTGTTATGGGGATTGACGGAGGAGGGATGAATAGTGAGCAGAGATTTTTCCAAGGATGCATTGAACGCCATCAACAAGAAGGCGGGCAAGAACATTACGGAGGGTGCCATCAAGAAGCTGGCCAGTACGGTCAAGCCGGGTACTACGCAGAATGAAGCCCAGCTCCGCCAGTTAATTAAGCAGGTGTCGGCAATGGCCAAAGTGCCGGTCAGTGAAGCTACCGTACAGGAAATTATCAATGCAGTCAAAAAAGGCGGCGCGGGTTCCGGTTCGATGGAGTCTTTAATGAAAATGCTGCTGAAAAAATAGCATATCTCGCAGAAAAGGGCCAACCCTTCAGGGCCGGCAAATTCCTTTTCTACTTGCGTAGGGCAAAAACTCCGGAATCTATCCAGATTCTGAGGTTTTTGCTCTTTTTTTATAAAAATAGACTTATAAAATCTAAGGTTTCACGCTATAATAGTCGCAATCCGGGTATAGTGAAATGGAGGCGCATGAACCATGGATCCGATGACGAAAATGTGGCTGTCTCTGATTGCGGTACTGATTATGGGGTTATCGGTTTTTTTGATTACATTTGCACGCAGCAGGACCAAAGGCTGGCTTAGAGGCGTATTATCCGTACTTGCTTTTGTGATTATGCTGATCGGGATATTAGGCGGAGCCGCTTCAATTATGTAAGCATTTACAATGCACTCAGACAGACGTATTTCTGACAGAATCGATAGATGATTTTACAGGAATGGGGCGTGTGCAGATCGATGAGCGGTTCAGGAATTCCCTATGCACTGGAGATTGCGCTCTGCAGCATAGTGGAAGAGTTAGAATTCTATGGGCTGGGCAACCCGCCTGTATGGCTTTTGGGAGGAAGCTGCGGGCTGCTGCTGCATGGGGCCCGGCTGGCTGCACCACCGCGTGATATTGATATCTATTGCGACCTGGAGGATACTTGGCGTCTTCATCAATCGCTGCTCCGTTATGCGGTCAGTCCGCCGGAAGAGGATTTCAGCGGGAGCTGTTATTCTCTGCGCAGTCTCTATTTCATGGGGGAGGCAAAGGCGGAGCTGGTTGGCGGATTCAGAATGGGCAGCAGCGATTTGCACTATTCGGTGGATGTCGGCATGCTGCAGCAATACGCCCCTGTACGCAACTTCGAAGGGATTGGCCTTGTGCGCCTGATGCCGGCTGTTCATGAGCTGATTTTTAATCTGCTGCGGGGCAGGGACGAGCGCTGCCATGCCATAGCGGATCTGATCAAACAGGATTTGGACACCCATCTGCCGCTGCTGTATCAGCTCATTCAAGGGAATCACCTGGAAGATCATCTGCAGACGAATTTGGAGGCATTGCTGGGGATACCTGCATCCATACAGATTTAACCTGAACTAAGGAAGGAACAACATCATGGCACCTCATAATAAAATAAATGTCGCTTTCCTGCCCGGCACCCGGCGCGTCTCGGTGGGGTATGGCGTATCGTTGCTGGAGGCCGTACGCAAAGCCGGAATCGTACTGCCTACGCGCTGCGGCGGCAAAGCCGGCTGTCTAATGTGCAAAGTGTCTATAGATCCGGGAGATTCGACAGCGCTGAGACCTCCGGCAGAGGCGGAGAGACGCAAGCTGGGCAGCCTGCTGGATGAAGGCGTCCGTCTGGCCTGCCAGGCCGCCGTTTGGGATGATGTGAGCGTGCACATTCCCGAGGACCCGCTTAAGGCGGCCGTACGCCGCAGACTGGAAGCTGCGCGCCGTGGAGAAGCAGAGGATTTATGGTGACCGGGAAGGCTTAGCGGATAACAGAGAGAGGGGGCGTATTTATCAACTTCATGTATGAGGTGAAACTCAGGCAATTGCTGGGAAGAGCAGCGCTGCTGCTCTGGGTCGTTCTGCTGCTATTGCCGCTTGGCGGCTGCATGTATCCCGGAGATTCGGATCAGCAGCAGCCCGGTAGCGGATACCGTGAGAGTGTAAAGCGGGTGCAGGCAGCGGTAGATGACTATCAGGAGCAGGAGGGCCTGCTTCCGATCAAGACCAGCGATGAAGCTACGCCAAGATATGAGAAATTCGTGGTCGATCTGAATAAGCTGCAGCAGGAGGGATACCTGGATGAACTGCCGGCAGCGTCTTTCGAGAAAGGCGGCAGCGCGTATTTTCTGATTCTGGACGAAGAAAGTGACCCTCAGGTTAAGCTGATGGACCTGGTGACCGTGCAGAAGGTTAATGATGTCCAGCGCAAGGTTAACCTCTACAAGTCTGCGCACGGGGGAGTACTGCCGGTTGAAGAAGAGGTGTATCCGGGCCTCTCTTCGATTGATGCCAAGAAGGCAGGAACAGCGTCTATTAAACTTGACAGTGTATATTCCGGCCAACTGTTGCGGTTCCTTATGGACAAGGACGGAACCGTATATGCCGACTACGGCGCGGATATCAGCTCAGCTATAGATAAGAATGGCGGAACGCCAGAGGCGGACCGCGACCTGCGTCTGGAGCTCGAGCAGGCATCGTATTACGTGCCCGTTAAGTCCTTGCCTTATATGTGGGTTGACGGCCAGGCGGTTCCGCAGGCTCCGGTAGAATAGAGGCTTTAGATGCAGCACCGGATTATCATTCCGGTGTTTTTTTGTATTTGTAAGGATTAATTACAAACCCTGCAGTTAAAGTGGTTCTAGGCGAAAACCCGGCCTCATAGGATTGATGAGAAGACTTCCGGGCGTCGTGACGCATTGGCGTGCTAGAGCGGGCATACAAAATTTCAGCTGCAAAATGCACGGACGAGGGTCATAAATCCGTTCTGGATACATATGATGATACTAGTCCAAATGCATGTCCGAGCATTCGGAGTTTAGCGCGGGGCAACATGTTCCGCCTCAGGCAGTAGCTAGGCTTCGGGCGGGCAAAGCTTAGTCCGGTGGTTGTCCTGCAAGGGTCAGTTTGCCGGCGGAACGCGAAGTCGATGCTCTTCAGGCATTTTTTCTTCGGAGTAATATGAGGAGGGGATCTCTTTTGGAAAAAGTGGATATTTTCAAGGACATTGCCGAGCGTACCGGCGGAGACATTTATCTCGGCGTCGTCGGCGCGGTTCGCACGGGGAAATCGACATTCATCAAACGGTTCATGGAAACGATTGTTCTTCCGAACATCACAAGTGAAGCGGACCGGGTAAGAGCGGTGGATGAACTGCCGCAAAGTGCGGCAGGCAAAACAATTATGACTACTGAGCCTAAATTTGTACCGAATAATGCGGTGCAGATCAAGGTAGCGGAAGGTCTGGAAGTCAATGTCCGGCTGGTCGATTGTGTAGGTTATGCGGTAGAAGGTGCGAAAGGCTATGAGGATGAGAATGGTCCGCGTATGATCTCAACACCTTGGTTTGAGGAGCCGATTCCGTTCCAGGAAGCGGCTGAGATCGGCACACGCAAAGTGATTCAGGAACATTCCACACTCGGTGTGGTAGTGACAACCGACGGCACCATCGCTGAGATTCCCCGGAACTCATATGTAGATTCCGAGGAGCGCGTCATCGCTGAGCTGAAGGAGGTTGGCAAGCCGTTTGTGCTTGTCATTAACTCCACCCGCCCGCGCAGCGAGGAAGCACAGCAGCTGCGCAACGAGCTCGCACTCAAATATGATATACCGGTAATGACACTCAGCGCCGCCAATATGACGGAAGATGATGTGACCGGAGTCCTCCGTGAAGTGCTGTATGAATTCCCGGTACATGAAGTCAATGTCAATCTGCCTAGCTGGGTAATGGTGCTGGGCGAGAATCACTGGCTGCGCAGCAGCTACGAGAATTCCGTCCGTGATACGGTGAAGGATATCCGCCGCCTGCGGGATGTAGACCGGCTGGTCTCCCAGTTTACTGAATATGATTTCATCGACAGGGCAGGTCTTAGCGGCATGAATATGGGCCAGGGGGTAGCCGAGATCGACCTGTATGCGCCTGAAGAGCTGTATGACCAGGTTCTCATGGAAGTGGTCGGCGTAGAGATCCGCGGCAAAGATCATCTGCTCCAGCTGATGCAGGACTTCTCCCATGCCAAACGTGAGTATGACCGCTTCTCGGAAGCACTGGAAATGGTCAAAACTACGGGTTATGGCATCGCAGCTCCATCTCTGGCCGAGATGGCTCTGGATGAGCCTGAGCTGATCCGCCAGGGCTCCCGCTTCGGGGTCCGGCTGAAAGCCACAGCACCTTCGATCCATATGATCCGGGTTGATGTCGAATCTGAATTCTCGCCGATTATCGGCACAGAGAAGCAGAGTGAAGAGCTGGTGCGTTACCTGATGCAGGACTTCGAGAATGACCCGATCAAAATCTGGGAATCGGATATCTTCGGCCGCTCCCTGCATTCCATCGTACGCGAAGGCATCCAGGGCAAGATTGCCATGATGCCGGATAATGCCCGCTATAAGCTGCAGGAAACGCTGGGCCGGATTATCAACGAAGGTTCAGGCGGACTGATTGCCATAATTCTCTAAATTTAAGCAGGTACGAGATAAGAGCGGGAGCAATCCCGCTCTTTTGTGCTGCTGTTTTATTGGATTTGCCTGACAGTTTAGAAGAGAGTAAAAGGGGGATTCTCCCAGGGAAGACTCCGTTTTTACGGAATATTTGGTAGTAATAGACTGCGAGAAACCTAAAAAATGTGTGGAAACATGCTACTTTCTGCTCCTTTTTTGTATAACGCCTTGAAATTATGGGTGGGCTGTATTACTATAAGTTTGTTGCGCTTCTAGAAGAGAGGCACCAGTATCCAGTAATAAACGGGATTATCACGTATATTTTGCGTTGAAACGGAAACAGTGTATGATACCGGAAATTTGCCCAGGGAGGTGAGAACACATGAATAAATCAGATTTGATCAACGTAGTTACAGAAGCAACTGAACTTCCCAAGAAAGATGCTACTAAAGCGGTAGATGCCGTTTTCGAAGCTATCACAGGTGCACTGCAAAGCGGAGATAAAGTACAGCTGGTTGGATTCGGAAACTTTGAAGTGCGCGAACGTTCCGCACGTAAAGGCCGTAACCCGCAGACTGGTGAAGAAATCGAAATTCCTTCGAGCAAGGTACCGGCATTCAAACCCGGTAAAGCGCTGAAAGACGGAATCAAATAGAGATTTCTACATATCTATCCCATAGTCTTTGAATAACAACTATGCCGCCCTCCAAGGCGGCATTTGTTTTTTAGAAACTTAGGCTATCCCTATTTTAAGGAGGATCACAAATGACTGAGAAGAACAATGAAGTGAATCCTGCACCATCAGGCAGCGACTATATCGTAGTCAAAGCCAAAGAGAACGGTGTTCAGGTCATCGGGCTTACCCGGGGTCTGGATACACGGTTTCATCATACGGAGAAGCTTGATAAAGGCGAGGTCCTCATTGCCCAATTCACAGATCATACCTCAGCAATGAAAATCCGCGGTAAGGCTGAAATATGGAGCAAACACGGACAATTAGAGAGTGAAAGCTGAGAAGCAGGCATAGCCTGCTTTTTTTCAAAATATAACTAGATATAGGGCTGTCTGCGGATCAGTATAATCCTACTGTACAGCGGAAATTATGTGTAAGGGGGCTTGTCATGAACCGGAGCTGGCTGATCGGAACTGCCTTGCTGCTGACCGCGGCATCTACCATGCTGCTGCCTCAGCTAGCCGGCTTCGGGGCTGCGCCCCAAGGCAACTATGGTGCTGTTGAGACATTAAGCCGGGACGGCACCGTTCTGGCTGATGATAATCTGGTCGATCTCCTCGCGCAGATTCCCTTTACCCTGGTAATAGATAAGGCGGGCTGGGAAGACGAGGTGTTATCTCTGGATCTGAAAGTGACCGGCAATGACCATGAACCTCAGGAGCTGTATCAGAACATGGCGCTGGCGGTCGCTTTTGCCTTTCAGGAGACCGGCAATACCGATCAGCTGCTGCTCCGTGTGGTGGCAGAGGATAAATGGCTGGATACCCGCCGCCTGCTGCTGGCTGGTGATATCCGCCGGGCGGAATGGTCTCCCCGGCTGCAGGATGCGCTGCAGAATGCCGGCAATTCCCCGCTGCCGGATTCGCTGAAGAACGGCTTCCGCATTAGTGAAAGCGAGCTGTGGAAGAAGCAGTTCATTTATCCCTGAAGTGGGTAAAAGAAACTAGAAGGCTCCACCGTGCGTGACCAAAAAACATGTGATATAATAGACAAGATTGTGAACAAAGATATAGTCAAACGTCAATGGCTTCGGAGGCTGAAATGAAACCGTACCGCATACCGCAACTGGCTAAACCCTACACCGACTACGACATGATTCAGCGGCATACGGAGTTGCCGCCGTTCTCAGACGGGCGGGGTCATTTGTTATATATTTTTCTGGGGCACGGCCGGGGTGCCGGATTCCAGAGTGGAGAGCTGTTCACTCTGGTGACCGGGCTTGTGCAGCTCGGGCTTGATACGCATGAGAGCATCGACCGTTATCATGATGAACCCGGCGGTGATGTTATGCGCTCCCGCCAGCTGAAGGTGCTGGCAGGCGATTACTTCAGCAGCTGGTTCTACCATCTGCTCGCCAAACATGAACAAATTGAGATGGTAGGCGTCCTGAGCACTGCCATCGCTGATTTTAATGTGATGAAAGCCAATCTTTACGGCAAGATGAAAGAGATGTTTTTCACAGCCGAACAATATTTGAAGCACACGGTACAGCTCAATATGAGGCTGTTTCTTTCTTTTACACCGATGATTGAGGAGCCGCTCCGGGATAGCTGGGAGAAGCTGCTGGTGGAATTCAGCCAGTACGAAACCGTAACGCAGGAGCTGCGCCGCGGCGGAGACCCTGTAAGCGCTCTGGAAGGCTACTGCTACTGGAAGGTGCTGGAGTCGGCAACGGAAGAGGAACGCCAGCTGCTGGGAGAGCAGAAGCTGGATAACAGGGACTGGAAGAAGCTTAAGCTAAGAAGCAAATGTGATGCCCTGCTGACAGACAAACTGCATGCATCGCTTCAGTCCATTCAGGGATTGCTGCAGGGCATCAAGGACGAGGAACTGATCAGTGAGCTGAGTGGTGCGCTGGACCGCCTTCTTCTGCAAATGAAAATTTCCGGACAAGCTGCCGTGGAGGGTTAGAGGATGACTGTAGATAAAACTTCCGTTATGGGTGACCAAGGCATAAAGCCGAAAGAACAATTTGTACATTCCGTTTTTGAGAGCATTGCCGGCAAATACGATTTAATGAATGATATCTTAAGCTTCCGCCGCCATAAGGCGTGGCGCAAGTTTACAATGCGCAAGATGAACATGAAGCGTGGAGACTCGGCAGTGGATCTATGCTGCGGTACCTGCGACTGGAGCATTGCCCTGGCAGAGGCCAGTGAAACCGGCTGTGTAATGGGGCTGGATTTCAGTGCAGGCATGCTGGAGGTCGGCAAACGTAAAGTGGAGGAGCGCGGACTGCAGGAACGGATATCCCTGATTCAGGGCAATGCGATGAACCTGCCTTTCGGAGATAATTCCTTCGATTATGCGACGATTGGCTTTGGTCTCCGCAATGTGCCTGATCCTGTTCAAGTGCTGAACGAAATGAAGCGTGTGGTGAAGCCGGGCGGCATGGTGGTATGTCTGGAGCTGTCGAAGCCGATGAAGCAGCCCTTCAAGGGGATTTATTTCTTCTATTTCCAGCGTGTGCTTCCCCTGCTCGGCAAGCTTTTTGCCAAGCGGTATGAGCAATATAAGTGGCTTCCCGAGTCACTGGCCTTGTTCCCGGACAGAGAGCAGCTGGCAGTGATCTTCCGTGAAACCGGCTTGCAAAAAGTGGAATCCTTCCCCTTGACCGGCGGCATCGCGGCATTACATATTGGGCTCAAGGAGAACAGCAATGTTTAAGAAAATCGGCATTTTTCTACAAATGATAAAATTTGAACATACAGTTTTTGCTCTACCCTTTGCTTTTATGGGCGCTTTGCTCGGATCAGTTGTAATGTTTGGCGAGCTGCCTTCCTGGAGCCAGATCGGCTGGGTTGTAATTGCCATGTTCGGTGCACGCAGCGCGGCTATGGGACTTAACCGGCTGATCGACCGTATCAGCGATGCGAAGAATCCCCGGACAGCAGGAAGAGCGATTCCTGCAGGACTGCTGAAGGTTGGAGAAGTATCGCTCTTTATCGCCTTCTCTTTCTTTTTGCTGTTCTGGGCTGCTTTTAAGCTGAATCCGCTGTCTGCGAAGCTGCTGCCGATCGCCGTTTTCCTGCTCGTGTTCTATTCGTTCACGAAGCGCTTCACCTGGGCCTGTCATCTGATTCTCGGCCTGACAATCGCGCTTGCGCCTCTGGGAGGCTGGGTTGCGGTAACAGGAACTGTAGACTGGACCTCCATGGTTTTCTATTTCACCATCGTCTTCTGGACAGCGGGTTTTGACATCATATATTCCTGTCAGGATGTTGAGTTTGACCGGAAGGAAGGTCTGTATTCCATTCCTGTCCGCTTCGGGGTTGCCCGTGCGCTTCTCATTGCCAAGGTGTTTCATTTGCTTACGGGAATCGGATTTGTATCGCTGCTCTTTATCACCGAATTGAGCTGGTGGTATGTGGCCGGCATGCTGATCGCCTACATTATTTTATTTTATGAACATTATATTGTATCCCCGGGTGACCTCAGTAAATTGCAGACGGCGTTCTTCACGATGAACGGGGTGCTTAGTATTGTTGTCTTTTCCTTTACTCTGATTGACCTGGTGGTGCAGTTCTACAAATGACCGAGCTTAAGCCTAGAAATTTCGTAGTTGGCATTACCGGCGCAAGCGGCGGGATCTACGGCATCCGGCTGACAGAAACCCTGCTCTCGCTCGGGTACACGGTACATCTGGTGGTTAGCAATGCGGGCTGGCGTGTCTTCAAAGAAGAATTAGGCTTCACCGCCTCAGACCGGGAAGGGTTTCTGGACGAGCAGTTCAGCAGCTATCCCGGTTCTCTTCTGTATCATCCTATTGCTGACATTGGTGCTTCAATTGCCAGCGGCTCCTTCCGGACGGAGGGAATGATTATTATGCCTTGCTCCATGGGAACACTGTCTGCTGTAGCGCACGGCAGCTCTGATAATCTGATGACGCGGGCTGCGGATGTCATGCTGAAGGAGGGGCGTCCCTTGGTGCTTGTCCCCCGGGAGACACCGCTGCACGCGATTCACCTGGAGAATATGCTGAAGCTGTCCCGGATGGGAGTCAAGCTTATCCCGGCGATGCCGGCGTTTTATTTCGGACCCGCAACGATGGATGATCTGATTAATTTCATGGTAGGCAAAGTGCTGGACAGCTTTAATATTGAACATACTTTATTTCGCAGATGGGGGGAATGAAGGATGATACATCCAGAGCACACCGTTATCGGTAAAATCAGTTATACCAACTCATGGCCGGTATTTCATAATTTCCATCCTTCTTCTCTAAGCTTCCCCGCAGAGATGGTGAGTGAAGTGCCCGCCATTCTCAATCAAGGCATGGCCGCAGGGAGTATCCATGTGGGCGCATTATCCTCCTTCGCGTACGCAGCGGCAAGCGACCGGCTTCTGCTGCTTCCTGATCTGTCTGTCAGTGCTGACGGGCCGGTCAAATCGATCCTGCTCTTCTCAAGAATGCCGGTGCAGTCTATCGGCAGCGGCAGGATCGCCGTAACGAATACATCGGCAACTTCAGTCAATCTGCTGAAAATTCTCATGGACAAAGCGGTAGGCGCCAGCCCTGAATATATCACTGCCCCTCCTGATCTGAACGAAATGATGGAGCAGGCAGATGCCTGTCTGCTGATCGGGGATCATGCCATCCGGGTATCCTGGCAGGATCAGGGGTATTACGTAACGGATCTGGGTCAGCTATGGAAGGAATGGACTGGCCTCAGCATGACCTTTGCCGTTTGGGCTGTTAACCGCGGGGCTGCTTCACATAAGCCGGAAGCGATCGCCGAGATTGCTGAGGCTTTTGCCGTGAGCAAGAGGCGCGGCCTGCGTGATCTGGCGCCAATTACGCATGAAGCATGCTGCACTATCGGAGGTACAGCTGCTTATTGGAACGATTACTTCCGTAATTTATGTTACGACTTTGGGGAAAGGCAGCAGGAAGGTCTGAACCTCTATTTCCGCTACGCCTATGAATTGGGCCTGCTGCCGCAGGAAGTGAAGATGGAGCTTTGGAGCCACAATCTGCTGACACGGGTGAAAGAATGAAGCGAATGCAAATATTCGGCTTGCTGAACAAAGATATGGATCAGATTGAAAAGGAACTGTACCGCAGTGTCCAGGGCGATGATGAACTGCTGACAGAAACCTCGCTGCACCTGCTTAAGGCAGGGGGCAAGCGCCTGCGTCCGGTATTCGTCCTGATGGGCGGCAAATTCGGACAATATGACCTCGACAAGCTGAAGCGCGTGGCAATTCCGCTGGAACTGATACATAGCGCTTCGCTTGTCCATGATGATGTCATCGATGATGCTGAACTCCGGCGTGGAGAGCCCACCGTTAAGGCAAAGTGGGGCGACAAGATCGCCATGTATACCGGCGACTATATCTATGCCAAGGCACTGGTTATGACTTCGGAGCTGAAGAATCCCCGGATTCACCAGATTCTCTCTAAAGCTATGGTGGAGATGTCGATCGGAGAGATGGAGCAGATTCGTGATTTCTTCAACAGCGAGCAGAGCGTGCGCCATTACCTGCGGAGAATCCGCCGTAAGACGGCGCTGCTCATAGCCGTCAGCTGTCAGCTCGGCGCTCTGGCTGCAGAAGCAGAGCCGGAGACGGCACGGCTGCTCTATAATTACGGATACAACGTGGGAATGGCGTTTCAGATCCGTGATGATCTGCTCGATCTTTCCGGAACCGAGAAACAAATCGGCAAACCGCCGGGAAGCGATATGCGGCAGGGGAACATTACATTGCCGGTGATCTACTGCCTGCAGGATTCGCGGCTGCGCGAAGCGCTGCTGGAAGAGCTGGATTTGATCCGTGAGGGCAAAGGCGGAGTCGGCCGGGCAATCGATCTGATTCTCTCCGGAGATGGAATTACCCGTGCGGAGGAGCTGGCTTCTCGTTACATCGCCAAGGCGCTGGAGGCGCTGGAGCAGCTCCCTGGCAACCGGACCAAACGCAATTTGCGCGACATCGCCTTCTTTGTTACAGGCCGTGCATATTAACCGGGCAGCTTCCCGAGATTAAGCGTTCACAGATGACGTGGTTTCTGATAATATCAGAAAATGAACAACCTGATTATGCAATCCCATACAGATAAGCCTAGCAATCATTAAGAATAAGGAAATGGAGAGTGGCTCTATGGAACAAACGTATCTGATGATCAAGCCGGACGGTGTACAACGCGGATTGATCGGGCGTATTGTCGCCCGCCTGGAGGATAAGGGATTCAAGCTGGTTGCGGCTAAACTTACTACCGTTACAGAAGCACAAGCCAAAAAGCACTATGCAGAGCATGAAGGTAAAGATTTCTTCCCGGAACTGGTAGGCTTTATCACCTCCGGTCCTGTGTTTGCCATGGTATGGGAAGGCGATGATGTAGTAGCGTTGTCGCGTCTGCTGATCGGCAAAACCAAAGTGGGCGAGGCGTTGCCGGGAACAATCCGCGGTGATTATGCCAGCCACACCCCGCTTAATCTGATCCACGGATCAGACTCGCCGGAAAGCGCAGCACGTGAAATTGCCAATTTCTTTGCTCCGTCTGAACTGGCCCAGTATAACAAAGACATCTCAGTCTGGATGTAAGGTCCGGCGGGAGACAGGAGAATAGTTATGGCAGAACGTGAAGAACCCGCATTAACCCCAGACCCGGATTACACCGGATTTATTCATAATGTCAAACAGAGCACCGGAATTGATCTCGCCCAGTACAAGGAAGCGCAGATGAAGCGGCGTCTTACGACGCTCCGCATGAAGAATGGTTACAATTCATTTAGTGATTTTTATGCCGCAATGATGAAGGACAAGGCTTTATTCTATGAATTCCTCGACCGGATGACCATTAATGTCTCCGAATTCTGGCGTAATCCGAACCGTTGGGAAGTATTAAGGGACGTTATTCTGCCTGATCTTCAGCGTTCAGGCCGGAGACTGAAGCTGTGGAGTGCCGCCTGCTCCACCGGAGAAGAGCCGTATACACTGGCGATGATCCTGTCGGACAAGAATATTCTGGCCCAGACTGGTATTCTGGCTACGGATATTGATGACGGGGCGTTGGCCAAAGCGAAGCAGGGGCTCTATCTGGAGCGTTCCTTGAAAGACGTGCCTAAAGATGTGGCTGAACGTTATTTCACTCCGGAAGGCCCCGTGTTCAAGGTTAGTGAAGGGCTGAAGAAGAGTATCGATTTCCGCAAGCAGAATCTGCTGCTGGACAAGTTCGATGAAGGCTTTGATTTGATTATTTGCCGTAATGTGATGATCTACTTCACTGAAGAAGCCAAGAATAAGCTGTATCACAAATTCTCGGCCAGCCTGCGTCCCGGCGGCTATCTGTTCGTGGGCAGTACGGAACAGATTTTCACGCCTGCGCAGTATGGCTTCGAATCTACAGAAACCTTCTTCTACCGTAAGAAATAGGGGACTGCCGCTTATCCGCAGGGCCTGTCACCACAGGTATACTTTAACTTCTTTTCAGTGATACTGAAGAGTAGTAACCGTATGCCAAGGGAAAGGTCGTTATACTAGATGGACAAAAGCAAGGTTATAGCCGCCTATAGACGCGGCTTCCTCACAGTCCGCGAATGCGGGCAAGTTCTCGGGATCGAGGAGCTGCAGCTGCAGAGCCTGCTTGCAGCGGAGGAAGGCAGAACCGGCAGCCTGCCACCCGCACCGGGTAACCGGCAGCTGGAGACAGGTTCTTAGGACGGGGATGCACTGCAGCGCCGTTTCTGCTCGAAAGAGCGGGAGCGGCGCTGTTCTTGTTCCGGGGGTTAAGCAGCTCCGGAAAGGGGATCGCTTTCTTGTCAAAGCCGATTCCCTATACTATAATAAGCAAAGACATTTAACATTTTAGCGGTTTACAGTCCAAAAGTGTGAAGGGGGAACGCAGCATGAGTTTACGCTATCTGACAGCGGGGGAAACGCACGGCCCCCAGCTTACTGCCATTATTGAAGGATTACCCAGCAATTTGACACTTAATTTCGAAGAGCTTAATTTCCAGCTGCACCGCAGACAGAAGGGCTACGGCCGCGGACGCCGGATGCAGATTGAGAAGGATACTGCTGAGATCGTCGGCGGTGTGCGCCACGGCTCCACTACCGGTGCTCCTGTTGCCCTGGTGGTAGAGAACAAGGACTGGACGCACTGGAAGAACATCATGAATATCGAGCCGATTCCGGGCAGCGATGAAGAGAAGCGCCGGGTCAACCGTCCGCGTCCCGGTCATGCCGATCTGAACGGTGGTTTGAAGTATAATCTTACGGATCTGCGTAATGTACTGGAGCGCTCCAGCGCCCGCGAAACGGCTGCCAGAGTTGCGGTAGGCGCAGTAGCCCGCCAGCTGCTCGCCGCATTCGGTGTGAAGATTGCCGGACAAGTGATCCGCATCGGTGAGATTGAAGCACCCGCCAACCAGCTTTCGGCCGATGAGCTGATCGTGCAGACAGAAGAGTCCTCTGTGAGAGTCGTCGACAAAGAGACGGAACAGAAGATGGAGGCTTACATAGACAAGATCAAGGAAGAAGGCGACTCCATCGGCGGTATTGTGGAATGTATTGTCGAAGGTCTGCCGGTCGGCCTTGGCAGTCATGTGCAGTCTGACCGCAAGCTCGATGGAGCCATCGCCGGAGCCGTGATGTCGATCAATGCCTTCAAAGGCGTGGAGATCGGCATCGGCTTCGAAGCCGGCAAGCTGCGCGGCTCTCAGGTTCATGACGAAATTATGTATGAAGCCTCACACGGATACTTCCGGGCGAGCAACCGGCTTGGCGGATTTGAAGGCGGTATGACCAACGGAATGCCGGTGGTGGTCCGCGGAGTGATGAAGCCGATTCCGACCCTGTACAAGCCGCTGCAAAGCGTGGATATCGATACGAAAGAACCGTTCACTGCCCAGGTGGAGCGTTCGGATGCCTGTGCGGTTCCGGCAGCCTGTGTCGTACTGGAGAATGTGGTAGCCTGGGAGATTGCCAAGGCTTTCCTGGATAAGTTCGGCGGCGATTCAATGGAAGAGATCAAAGCCAACTATAATAATTACCTGGCGCAGCTGGAGAGCTATTAAGATGCGCAGCATTACGGTAGCTTTGGGCGAACGCTCTTATCCCATTTATATCGGCAGCGGCCTGCTGCAGAACACCGGCGAACGCTGCATAGAAGCCGGGTTCCCGCAGCGCAGTCCGCTGCTGCTGGTCAGCGACAGTGAAGTGGCTCCGCTGTATCTCGATAAGGTGGCGGCATCCCTGCGCGGCAGCGGATATACGGTTGTCAGCCATATTATTCAGGCTGGTGAAGCTTCCAAATCACTGGCCGTCTATGAAGAAGTCATTACGACTGCCATTCAGGGCGGCCTGGACCGCAGCTCTGCGGTGCTGGCGCTCGGCGGGGGAGTTGTTGGGGACCTGGCAGGATTCGTTGCCGCATCTTATATGCGGGGGATCGGATTCATGCAGATTCCCACTACTATTCTGGCCCATGACAGCAGTGTAGGCGGCAAGGTTGCGGTTAACCATCCGCTGGCCAAGAATATGCTCGGCGCCTTCTACCAGCCGTCTATGGTGCTGTATGATCTGGATACCCTTGCTACACTTCCTCCACGCCAGGTTGCTTCGGGTTTGGCAGAGGTTGTGAAGCATGGTCTGATCCTTGATAAAGAGTTCGCTTACTGGTGCCGTGAGCATGCCGGTGAACTGCTTGCTCTGGACCCGGAGGCTCTGGGGTACGCGCTGGAACGCGGCTGTGCCATTAAGGCTGACGTTGTTTGTAATGATGAGACAGAGCAGGGACAGCGTGCGATTCTAAACCTTGGACATACCATTGGACATGCTATTGAAGCAGTAGGCGGCTATGGTGTATTTCTTCACGGCGAAGCCATTGCCATTGGAATGGCGGGAGCTGCCCTGCTGGCCGCGAAGCTGGGCCGGGACAGAGCGATCTATGAGGATACGGTATCTATGCTCACCGCTTTGTCTCTGCCGGTCAGACTTCCGGCGCAGTACGATGAGGATGAGCTGATGGAAGCCATGATGCATGACAAGAAGTTCAAGGAAGGCAGAATGACCTTTATCGTGCCGGACAGCATCGGTGCTGTGAGTATTGTGGGCGATGTGCAGGCAAGTGATGTGCGCGGGGTTATCGCCCAGCTTAAGAAGGAGGAAAGCCCATGGTGAACCGGGGGATACGCGGTGCTACAACCGTAACCAAGAATGAGGAAACCGAAATTTTACGCGAGACTGTTGTGCTGCTCAGAGAGATTGTAGAGCGCAACGAAGTGATCGCCGAGGATATCTGCAGTGTGTGGATCACGATGACTGCTGATCTGGATGCCACTTTTCCGGCGCGCGCCATCCGTGAGATTGAAGGCTGGGAAATGGTGCCGCTGATGTGCTCCGTAGAGATTCCGGTCAAAGGCAGCCTGCCGCAGTGCATCCGCCTGATGGTCCAGGTGAACACCGACAAATCACAGCGTGACATCCGTCATGTGTATCTGAATGAAGCCCAGCGGCTTCGTCCCGATCTCTCACAAGGCAAGTAATAAATTATCTATGCGGGGTTGTCATGAACCGCCGCCATCATGTATAGTGTAGTTAGCCGAGTTAAGCAGAGTTTAGTTTAGTTGAGATGAGTATAGTTGAGCAGAGTGCAGGACAGGGTTTTTATAGGCAGACCATAGATTGTTAGTTTTCTTTTTTTGGCATACCCGCATAGCCGTGCAGCTGCTGCATATACGCTATCCGTGTACCCTTTGAAGGATAATCTGCATTCAATTTGGTTTATGCCGGTCCTATGGCGCTTAATCACATACTTTCTAACACAAACCTCTACTCCGGTAGAGGTTTTTCTGTATTTCGGACATTACCCCATATAACCCTAGGAGGTTACCCAAGTGACGAATCCGAGAATTGAAGAAGTGGTGTCGCTGTCGCGGGAGTACAATCTGATCCCGGTCGTGAAAAGGCTGCTGGCTGATATGGAAACGCCAATCCGCTTGTTCCAGCGTTTCGCAGAGCAGGATCGTGCATTCCTGCTGGAGAGTGTAGAGGGCGGCAGTCAATGGGCACGCTATTCTTTTATCGGCAGTGATCCGTTCCTGATGATTTCAGGCAAAAAGGGCTTGATTCACGTTGAAGTCGGCGGTGAGAAAAAACAGCTGCTGGGCAAACCTGTCGAGGAGCTTAAAGCGCTGCTTCGCTCCTACCGCAGTCCCAAGCTGGACGGGATGCCGCCATTTACGGGCGGCGCTATCGGATTCTTCGGCTATGATCTGCTGCAGTACTACGAGAAATTGTCCGCTCATGCCGTAGATGACCTCAATATGGATGATATCCGCTTCATGTTCTGTGACCGCATCATCGTCTTCGACCATGTGAAGCAGCAGATTCTGCTGGTGGGCAATCTGCATATCAAGGATGGAGATACCGATTCCGATATCCGGGCAGGTTATGAGGAACTTAGCCGCCGCCTGGAGAATATGGCTGAAGAGCTGCAGAAGGAAGGTCCGAAAGAGAACGTCAACCGCCGCAGCATCCCGCAGGACATTGAGCTGGGTGAGATTCACTCCAACCTGACCAAGGAACAATACATCAGCAATGTGGAGCAGGCCAAAGAGTATATCCGCGCCGGCGATATCTTCCAGGTGGTGCTGTCCCAGCGGCTGCATATAGAGACCGAGGTATCCCCGCTGCATGTGTACCGGATGCTGCGGACGCTGAATCCTTCACCTTACATGTATTATCTGAAAATGGATGAAGAGATCATCGTAGGCACTTCGCCGGAAGCACTGGTCAAGGTGGACAGCAGCGGCCGTGTCGAGACCCGGCCGATTGCCGGCACCCGGCCGCGCGGAGAGACAGAGGCGCAGGACCGCCAGCTCGCCGCTGAACTGCTGGAGGATGAGAAGGAGCGGGCGGAGCATCTGATGCTCGTGGATCTGGGCCGTAATGACCTGGGCCGTGTATCAAAGTTCGGCACAGTGAAATGCGATTCATTCATGGAAATCGAGAAATACTCCCATGTGATGCATATCGTCTCGAATGTGTCCGGAACGCTGGCAGACGATAAAGATTTCTTCGATGCCTTCCTCTCCTGCCTTCCGGCGGGTACCGTATCCGGAGCGCCGAAGCTGCGGGCGATGGAGATCATCGCTGAGCTGGAAAAGGAAGCCCGTGGAGCTTATGCCGGGGCTATAGGTTACCTTGGCTTCTCCGGGAATATGGACTCCTGCATTACAATCCGCACCATCATCTTCCGCAAAGGCCGGGCTTATGTGCAGGCCGGAGCGGGTATTGTCTGGGACTCGGTGCCTGAGAAGGAATACGAAGAGACCTTGAACAAGGCCAGGGGCATGCTGAAAGCAATCCGGATGGCCGAAGCGATGTTCCCCGCCGAGGTCAAGGAGAAGCAGGTTATCAACCAGGATTATATGTACGAATATACCCCGTGAGACGGGGATAAGCAGAGATGAGCCAGGATGAGCAGAGAATGCTCCATAATATTTTTGGCGTATGCTTCCGGAGCCAGTTTTGTAAGAAGCTGATTCAGGAAGCCCCGCCTACAAAACTCTTAGGAGGGAATACAATATGGAAGCTAGCCAGTTAATACAAACAGGAATTGCCGGATTAATCGAGGGTAAGGACCTCAGCCGTACGCAGGCCCGTGAGGTTATGGGTACTATTATGGAGGGGGCGGCAACACATGCACAGATCGGTGCACTGCTCACCGCGCTGCGGATTAAGGGAGAAACGGTAGAGGAAATCACCGGATTTGCGGAAGCGATGCGCGGATTCGGGACTCCTGTTCTGACAGAACGGAGCCAGCTGCTTGATACCTGCGGTACCGGAGGCTCCGGGATTCATAAATTCAATATTTCGACCGCCTCGGCGATTATCTCCTCAGCTGCTTCCGTCCGGGTTGCGAAGCACGGCAACCGTTCAGCTTCAGGCAGAGCGGGCAGCGCTGATGTACTGGAGGCACTCGGTGTCAATATTCATCTGAATGCGGAGCAGGCCCGGCAATGTCTGGACAGCATCGGGATCTGCTTCCTGTTCGCACAAATCTATCATCCGTCGATGAAGCATGCGGCTGCTCCCCGCCGTGAGCTGGGCGTGCGCACGGTATTTAATATGCTCGGCCCGCTGACCAATCCGGCTGGAGCTGACCGGCAGCTTATGGGCATCTACGACCGGAACAAAACAGAAACAGTAGCTAAGGTGCTGGGCGAGCTGGGCTCCAAGCGGGCGATGATTGTCAGCAGTCTGGATGGTCTGGACGAGATCAGCATTTCGGCGCCAACCCAAGTCTCCGAGCTGAGAAACGGAGCGGTCACAACCTATGAGATTACTCCGGAAGAATTAGGGCTGAGCCGGCATCCGCTGGAGGATGTGCTCGGAGGTGATGCCGCTGAGAATGCGGCTATTATCACTACAGTGCTGGAAGGACAAATCAATCCCTACCGCGATATCGTATTAGCCAATGCCGGGGCGTGCATCTATGTTGCCGGTCTGGCGAATACGCTGCGGGAAGGCGTGGACCGGGCAAGAGAAGTGGTGGATTCAGGAGCAGCATTGCGTAAGCTGGAGCAGTTAAAAGCCATGACGAAGGAGCTTGATTATGTATCTTGACCGGATTGTCGCCACCAAAGTGAAAGAGGTTGAAGCACTAAGCAAGACATTTTCTTTGGCTGAGGCCGAACGCGCAATCGCAGCATTGCCCTCAACCAGAGGGTTCCGCGCTGCGCTGACCGGGCGGCGGAACCGGGAGATGGGGTTGATCGCCGAGGTGAAGAAGGCTTCGCCTTCCAAAGGCCTGATCCGTGCCGATTTTGATCCGGTTGCGATTGCAAAAGGCTATGCGGCAGGAGGAGCGGACTGCCTGTCTGTGCTTACGGACCGGGAATATTTTCAGGGCAGCGGATTGTATCTCCAGCAGGTAAGGGAGGCGGTAGAGCTTCCTCTGCTGCGCAAAGACTTCATCATTGATGAGAAGCAGATCTATGAAGCACGCCTGCTGGGAGCGGATGCCATTCTGCTCATTGCCGCTATCCTGACATCCGAGCAGTTGAGCGCATTCACTGATACCGCTGCAGCGCTTGGCCTGGATATTCTGATTGAAGTCCATGACCGCAGCGAACTGGAAAAGGTGCTGGCCACCGGCAAGGCTATTCATCCAGGGGTGCTGCTTGGCATCAATAACCGGAATCTAAAGACCTTTGAAACTTCACTTACTGCCACAGCCGAGCTTGCGGCACTGCTTCCGGAGGGACTGCCGGTCATCAGTGAGAGCGGGATTACCGGTCCGGAGGACATTGCATTCTTAAGCAATACCCGGGCTACAGGCGTGCTGGTGGGTGAATATCTGATGCGCCAGCCGGATGTGGAGCAGGCAGTGAATCAGCTGCTCGGACCGCTTCCTGCAGGGAAGGACCGTGCGCTGCATGGCTGATACACTCGTAAAAATCTGTGGACTTCAGGACGTTGAAGTGCTAAAATCTATGAAGAGTTTGCCTCTAGATTATATCGGACTTGTATTTGCCCCGAGCCGCCGCAGAGTTACTGCAGAAGCTGCTGCTCAGCTTGTTGCAGAGCTGAAAGCGTGGGAGACTGGGACAGCACCCCGCGCTGCGGGAGTATTCGTCAATCCGCAGCTTGCGGAGCTGGCAGAGCTGCTCAGAACAGTACCGCTGGATGTCGTGCAGCTGCATGGACAAGAGAGCCCGCTGTTCTGCCGCGAGGTCAAGCAGGCTTTTCCGCAGATTCAAGTATGGAAGGCACTTTCTGTAGCAGGCCATGACCCTGATGTATTAATAGACATTCATGCTCTCCTGGAGAGCTACGCCGGTACAATCGATGCGCTGCTGCTGGATACCTATGACCCGCAGGGCAGCGGAGGCTCCGGACGTACGTTTGACTGGGAACAGATTCCGCTCTACCAGCAAGCGGCGGCGGACTATGCGCTGCCTTTATTTATAGCCGGAGGACTGAATCCGGACAACGTGAATGAGCTGCTGGACGGCTACGCGCCATATGGCGTGGATGTATCCAGCGGAGTGGAGAGTAACGGCCTTAAGGATATCGCAAAAATGACAGCTTTCGTGGAAAGGGTGAAGCAATCATGATACAAGTACCGGACAAGAACGGACGTTTTGGTTCTTTTGGAGGCCGCTTCGTTCCTGAAACTTTGATGAATGCATTGATTGAGCTGGAGGAGGCCTACCGTAAATTCTCGGCAGACCCGGCTTTTCAGGAGGAAATAGATTACCTGCTTAAGCAGTATTCCGGACGCGAGACCCCGCTGTATTATGCGGAGCGGCTAAGCAAGCATCTGGGCGAAGCCAAGATCTATCTGAAGCGTGAAGACCTGAACCATACAGGTGCGCACAAGATCAACAACGCTATCGGACAAGGCATTCTGGCCAAAATGATGGGTAAAACCAAGGTGATTGCCGAAACAGGAGCCGGCCAGCACGGCGTGGCTACCGCTACAGTTGCAGCCCTGCTCGGTATGGAATGCAAGGTGTTCATGGGTGAAGAGGATACCCGCCGCCAGGCGCTGAATGTCTTCCGCATGAAGCTGCTTGGTGCAGAAGTGATTCCCGTAACCTCCGGGTCAAGAACACTGAAGGACGCCGGTAATGAGGCACTGCGCTACTGGGTGAGCAACGTTGAGGATACATTCTACATCCTTGGATCTGCGGTAGGCCCGCATCCCTATCCGATGATGGTCCGTAATTTCCAGCGGGTTATCGGGGATGAGACCCGCCGTCAGATTCTGGAGGCGGAAGGACGTTTGCCGGATCTGCTGGTTGCCGCTGTAGGCGGAGGAAGCAATGCCATCGGCATGTTCTATCCTTTCATGGAGGACGAGCAGGTTGCTATGATCGGTGTTGAAGCTGCCGGTAAAGGAATTGATACTCCGTTCCATGCAGCAACTATGAGTAAGGGGAGTCATGGTGTCTTCCAGGGATCGCTCAGCTACCTGCTGCAGGATGAGCATGGACAGGTCACCGAAGCCCATTCTATATCGGCCGGACTGGATTATCCCGGTGTCGGACCCGAACACTCCTATCTCAAGGATATTCACCGGGCGCAGTACGTTCCGGTAACGGATGATGAAGCGCTGGATGCGCTGAAGCTGCTCTGCCAGACGGAGGGCATCATTCCGGCCCTCGAATCTGCCCACGCCATTGCCCATGTGGTGAAGCTCGGCAAGACACTGACCAAGGATGATATCGTGGTCATCTGCCTGTCCGGACGCGGCGACAAAGACGTGGAATCGATCATGGCCTATACGGAAGGGGCGGGGAAATAATGACTACCGAAACTACTAACCGGATGGATCTGACTTTCAAAAAGCTGCGGGCAGAGGGCCGGGCAGCCCTGATTCCTTTTCTTACCGTAGGCGATCCCGATCTTGAGACAACGCTGGATATTATCACTGAGCTGGAGGCGGCCGGTGCGGACATTCTGGAGCTAGGAGTTCCCTATTCCGACCCGTTAGCCGACGGTCCGGTCATTCAGCGGGCTTCCTCCAGAGCCCTGCGCAGCAACATTCATCTCCGCACCTGCATGGAGACAGCCCTCAAGGCACGTCAGGCCGGCAGCCAGCTGCCGTTCATCCTGTTCACCTACTATAATCCGGTGATGCAGATGGGGCTGGATACCTTCTTCGCCGAGCTGGATGCCCATGAAATCAGCGGGCTGATTATTCCCGATCTGCCTGTTGAAGAGTCGGAGGAAATGCGGGAGCGCAGCCGTGCAGCCGGAGTGAATCTGATTCCGCTGGTGGCCCCGACTTCCAGTGAGCGGATTGCCCGGATTGTTTCCGGCGCCAGCGGATTTGTCTACTGCGTTTCTTCACTTGGTGTAACCGGAGAACGGTCAACCTTTCATACTGGGGTGGATGACTTCATTCAATCCGTCCGCCGCTCTACAGACCTGCCGATCGCTGTAGGATTCGGGATCTCCACTGGAGAACAAGTGTCCCGGTTTGCGAAGATTTGCGATGGTGTAGTCGTCGGCAGCGCCATTGTCCGCAAGGTAGAGGATGTCATTCCTCTGCTGGCCCAGCCGGAGACTAGAAGTGCCGGACTGTTGCAAATTCGTGAATTTGTGGCACAATTAAGACCATAACGGTCTGCATACTGACCTGATACTAGCCAATTACTTCTAGAGAGCGAGGATGGGCCATGAACCCGAAACCGAATATCGTCGACCTCCCTGTCTACAAGCCGGGGAAACCGATCGAAGAAGTCAAGAAGGAGCTGGGCTTAAGCGATGTTATTAAGCTGGCATCCAACGAGAACCCTTATGGGGCAGCACCAAGCGCAAAAGCCGCTATTGTAGCGGAACTGGATAATCTGTATTTATACCCGGACGGTTCCGCTGCCGAGCTGACTGCAGCATTGGCCGAACATCTGGGAGTAGCAAGTGACAACATTATTTTCGGCTGCGGGTCTGACGAGATTATCGCACTGATCGCACGTGCTTTTTTCCTGCCCGGTGACGAGACAATTATGGCTGATCAGACCTTTTCCGTCTATAAGAGCAACGCTGATATAGAAGGTGCTGTATCTATTGAAGTGCCTTTGAAGAACGGTACCCATGATCTGGATGCCATGCTGGCGAAGATTACGGACCGTACCAAGGCAATCTGGATCTGCAATCCGAACAATCCGACCGGAACGATTGTGCCGGAGGATGCCCTGATTACTTTCCTGGATGCAGTACCGGCTGGAGTTATGGTTGTACTGGATGAGGCATATTTCGAATATGTAACTGATCTGAGTTACTCTAACGGCATTAAGCTGCTGGACACTTATCCGAATCTTGTTGTACTCCGTACATTCTCCAAGATCTATGGTCTTGCTGCACTCCGCATCGGTTACGGCGTGGCCAGCCCGCAGATTATCTCCTTGATCAATAAAGTGCGGGAACCGTTCAATACCACCCGCTTAGCCCAGGTAGGGGCTCTGGCTGCACTGGCTGATCAGGAATATGTCCAACAGTGCCGTACGCTTAACAGTGCGGGGATTGTGCAGCTGCAGGCGGAATTCCAGCGGCTTGGGCTGGAATCCTTCCCGGCTCACGGTAATTTCATTATGGTGGATGTACGTAAGCCGGCCTTTGAGGTCTTCGATGCCCTGCTGCGGCAAGGTCTTATCGTGAGAGCAGGCCATCACCGCTACCCGACCTACATCCGGGTTACAGTCGGTTCTGCCGAGCAGAACACAGCGTTTATCGCTGCCCTGGAGCAGGCGCTTCAAGAGCAGGGAGTACGTGCATAACCTGAATCAGAAGCGGGATTGACGATATCACAGAAGGCAGGTAGTTCTAAGAACATGACGACAAAAATAGCAATTTTCGGTGTCGGTCTGATCGGCGGCTCACTGGCCCTTTGCTTCAAAGGCAAGGAGGGCCTGACCGTTGTAGGACATGCCCACCGTCCTGAATCAGCAATCAAATATGTCAGCAGAGGTGTAGTCGACGAGGCTACACTATCCCTTGAGGAAGCGGCGCTGGGCGCCGATTATATTTTTCTGTGTGTGCCTGTAGGCATGATAGAGGATTATCTTCAGCAGCTAAGCCGGCTGCCGCTGAAGCCGGGCTGTATTATCACCGACGTCGGCAGCACCAAGGCCAGCATAGCGGCCTGCGCAGCTTCGCTTGACCTTCCCGGTGTGCATTTCATCGGCGGCCATCCCATGGCCGGCTCGGAGCGTTCAGGCGTTGAGGCAGCCTCCTCCTTGCTGTTCGAGAATGCCTATTATGTGCTGACGCCTCCGCCCGGAGTTCCGGAGGAAGCTTATCATGCACTGGAATCTTTGCTTCTACATACCAGAGCGCATATTGTCCGGCTTGACCCGGAGCGCCATGATGAGATTGTCGGAGCGATCAGCCACCTGCCGCATATTATAGCGGTGGCGCTGGTCAACCAGATTCATGCCTACCATGATTCAGATTCTTTGTACAGCACACTGGCGGCCGGAGGGTTCCGGGATATTACGCGGATTGCCTCAAGTGATCCGATCATCTGGCGTGATATCCTGCTGAATAACCGCTCGGTCATGCTGCGTCTGCTCAAAGACTGGAGTGATGAGGTCTCTTCGTTCATCCATCTGCTGGAGCAGGGGGATGGTGCAGGGATCGAGTCGGCTTTCCATGAGGCGAATGAATTCCGCAGCCAGCTGCCTGAACGCCGCAAAGGAATGATTGTCCCGCTGTTCGACCTTCATATTGATGTTCCCGATCATCCCGGGATTATCGGACGCATCACAACGGAGCTTGGCGACCAGGGCATCAATCTTAGCAACGTGCAGATTATAGAGAGCCGGGAGGATGTTCCCGGGATTATGCGCTTGTCCTTCCGCCAGGAGCATGATATGGAGCGGGCCAAGGTTGTGCTGCAGCAGAATGATTATACGGTATATGTGTAGAGTAGAGCCGGGGCATAATGCCCCGGCTTTTTCTTTATATAAGGATTTATTTGCTGCGCATGATTACTTGTCCTTCTATTTCCCGTTGGGACGGGAGCTGGAGCTGGCTGGGCGCCATGCGGACTGGAGGGACGTTCTGCTTGAAATGCTGCTTTTTTCGTCCATACGGACAATACCCAATTGTTCGCAAAAATGGACAAAAAAAAGACCGCTTACATAATAAGCGGTTACAGTTCACATTGTATTGGAACCGTGCAGTGTTTGGATAGGAGTGGAGAGAAACCATACTGTACTTTTATTATATGTATACGGTTACATTCTGTCAACCCCTTTATCAAACATTAATAACACCGCTTTCAAAATTCGACTTGTGCTGGAATCTGTAAGTCTATTAATGTCATCCTGTTAGAATGTATGCTATACTGGGTTAAGTATGTTTATAGATTTCTTCCAGGTATTAGGAAGCCGTTTGCCTATCTGAAGATTATTGGGAAATTGTAAAGGTACGAATTTCTTTCTGTATTTACATACAGTATGCCTTATTTAACGGCTGGTTGAATATACATAGGAAGTATTTCATTTAATCGTGCAAATTTGTAGCAATGCCGCAACTTTTTCTTACCTGACCGGTATAAGTAGATACGGACCGGACGGGATTAAACGTGCAAGGGCGAGGAGGGCCGAACTCACCATGACGGATTCCCAGTTGATCCAGCTTATCAAGCAAGGAGATACAGAATTATACTCGGAATTGATGCGACGTTATCAGCGCAAGATACTGGCGTTCGTGTATCACATGCTTAAGAATTCCCATATGGAGCTGATTGCCGAAGACCTCTGTTCGGAGACCTTCTACAAGGCTTTCCGGAGTCTTCATTCGTTCCGTGAAGTGGATGCTTCTTTTTCTACATGGCTGTACACTATTGCCCGTAATACGGTGCTTAGTGAGCTGCGCAAGAACCGTGCCGGCAATGTGTCGCTTGAAGAGAGCGGATATACTCCTGTGGCACCGCTTGACGTTGCCCCGGAACAGGCGGCATTACGTAAAGAACGGATGAATCTGGTCCGTGAAGCCATTAACAATCTCCCGGAGAAGCAGCGTTCTGCGCTGATTCTGCGTGAATATGATCAGATGGATTACCAGGAAATTGCAGTGATTCTGGATCAGAGTGTCAGCTCCGTGAAATCACTATTGTTCCGTGCCAGGAGCAGTGTGAAGCTCCAGCTCGAATCCTATTTCTATGAGCCTGAATTAGATGAGCAGGCTGAGAGGGTGTAAGGCCAATGAATTGCAGGGAAGCGCAGGATTCCATTCCGCTCTTGTGGGACGCTCCCCCCACGGATCCCAGACGGATTAGACTGGAAAAACATATCGCGACTTGTTCCTTCTGCAGTGCCGAATGGGCATTGTGGCAGGAGACTAGCGAGCTTATGCAGGACTCAAGATTTGAAGTGAGTGATGAGCGTGCAGAAGCGATTAACCTTAAGGTTATGGAGCGGATCTATCTGGAAAGCCCCTGGCTTATGCCCGGGGACGGCAAATCTGCGGGCAGCTCCGCTGTATTCCGCCGCCGGCTGAGCCTGTGGATTGCCTGTTTTCTGGCGGTGTTCATCTCCAGCTTTTTATATTTCACGATGTTCAAAACACCCTTGAATACCACTGCAGCACAGAGCGGGATAGTAGAAACAGGTGTGGCAGGACTGACGCTGGATTGGTCATCTTCTTATCCGGTTGAGTCGGAAGGCGGTATTATTGAACCGCTTGTAGCCAATATGGGCCCCTCCCACCCGCAATACTGGATGGTGTTGTCGACGCTCGGCGTCGGGTTGTCTATCTTCCTGCTGGTACGCCTGAACCGTTACCGCAGACAATGAAGGCCCCTTTACTTGTATAGTGAAGAGGGCTTTTTTCGTATCCGCATATGTGCTGCAAGTGATAAATAGACTTGCATATTTGTTAAAAAAGAAGACATTTGTTTTCATTCGTGTTACATTATTAAGCAAACATAAATGAAAGGGAAAGGTGATAGGCTATGCTGATCGGCTTAATACGCCACGGGCTGACGGATTGGAACGCGGAAGGTAAGATTCAGGGACAAAGTGACATTCCGCTTAACGACGAAGGCCGGAGGCAGGCTGAGATGCTGGGTGACCGGCTTCTGCAGGAGCCCTACCGCTGGGACTACTGCATAACGAGCAGTCTTTCCCGTGCAGCTGAGACAGGGAAGATTGTTGCCGCCAAGCTGGGAATTCCTTTACTGGACCCTGATCATCGTATCCGTGAGCGCGCCTACGGCCAGGTAGAAGGCATGACGGCCGCAGCCCGCGAGGCTAAATGGGGCAAAGACTGGAATCAGTTAACACTGGGGCAGGAGAGCGATGAGGCGCTTCAGGTCCGCGGGCTTGCTTTCCTTGAGGATCTCTCGGCCCGGTATCCGGACAAGAATGTACTGGTTATCTCCCATGGAGGGTTTCTTGCACAGCTGTATACCGCGCTATACAAAGACAAGTATTCGGAACGGCTCGGCAACCTCTCCCTGACGATTTTGGAGAAAAACGAGCAGGAATGGAATCCGTTATTGTACAACTGTACCCGTCATATCTTGCAGAATCAGCGTTAACCCGACCCTTCGGGTTATTTTTTTTGCGTAATAAGGAATAAAAAGGGCTGTATTTCCCATAATGGTAGTAAAACGGTGAGGCGATAAAAGATGAATCTGGCGGATATGCTCACTTACGCAGACATTGGTCAGCTTACCGCCATTGCGGGACGCTATCAGTGTGAGTGCAAACGGAATTCCAAACATGATTTGATTCAGAGTATACTCATCACCTTGGGCAGCCGTGAGTTTATGGAATCTCATATCCGGGGCTGTACACCCGAGGAACTGCGGTTCCTGAACACGTTATTATTTGATGAGCGCAGCCACTTCAGTCTGGAAGACCTTCTTGCCGCCGCAAGGCAGGCATGTTTCGACACCCCCTCCGGCAAAAGCGGCAGCTACCGCGATATGGTCAGCAGGTTCAAAAACGGCGGCTGGCTGTTTACCGGTGCATCGCAGCAGAGCAGGTATTTATTTCAGGTTCCACTCGATTTGAAGAACCGCTTCCGCGACAGGATGGGTGAGCATCTGAAGGAAGGCATTACTCCCAGTCCTGAACCGGCAATGTACCGGGGGGAGGGCGATCTGCTGGCGGGCGATCTGCTGCTCTTCCTGCGCTATGTACAGGAGAACGAGCCTGAGCTTGGCCAGGAAGGTGCACTCTATAAACGCAATCAGCAGGGTGTGATGAATGCCTTGCAAATTGCTGAACCCCTGCTCGGCAAAGGCGGGTGGAGATTCGGCTACGGCAGGGCCTGTGAGCATTATCCGCCGAGATTTGCCCTGCTGTATGATTATGCCCGCCACCGCCGCTGGATCTCGGAGGAGGGCTACCGGCTGAAGCTCACAGCCGCAGGCGGGCAGTTTCTGGAGGAAGGGAAATCGGAAAAGCTGATGCAGTTATTCTCCTTTTGGTTAAGACTGTATAAAGGCGCTATTCCAAACCTGCCGTCGCTCGTCTATTGGATTAGTCTTAGTGCAGGCAGATGGGTAACAGTGGCTTCGCTCTCAGAAGGGTTGGGCTGGCTGATTAAGCCGTTCTATTATGATGATGCCGCTGCCATACTTGAACAGCGGATTCTGCGGATGATGCTGCATCTGGGTATGATCAGGCTTGGTGAAGGTGCCGAAGGACCGGTGGTCATGATGACGCCCTGGGGAAGTGAAGCGGCAGTGCCGAAGCTGCTGCTTAAGTAAGGGGGAGAGCGATGCGGATTGCTTATGGGAGTTACATACCGCAGCTTGATGAATCAGTCTATGTGGCGGAAGGCGCTAAGCTGGTGGGCGATGTAAGAATGGGGAAACAGTCCAGCGTCTGGTTCAATGCCGTGCTCAGAGGAGATTTGGCTCCGGTAATTATCGGAGAGCGCTGCAATATTCAAGATGGAACAGTGGGTCATGTGGCGGAGGGTTTACCGCTGATTCTGGGAGATGATATATCAGTCGGCCATTCAGCGATTATCCACGGCTGCCGGATAGGCAAAGGCACATTAATCGGAATGGGAGCAATTGTATTGAACGGAGCAGAGATTGGTGAATATGCTTTAATAGGAGCCGGCTCCATTGTAACCGAAAACAAAATCATTCCGCCGTACACGCTCTCCTTGGGCACCCCGGCCAAAGTGATCCGTGAGTTGACGCAACAGGATCTGCTGAGGATGGCGCGCACCAGTGATAGCTACGTGAAGAAGGCATTGGAATACGGAAACTCTTAAACAGCGGAGGTGTATCGAATGGACAAAATGAAGGCTACTTATGAAGTGATGCTGGGGCTTGCTGCAGAAATGGTTTGGGATGAAGCGTTAAGAAAGCGTCGTACCGACATCTTGTACCGGAAGATTGACACGGCGCTGGCTGCCGGAGATGAGGCGGCTTTCCGGAATCTGACTGAAGAACTGAAAAGTTTGGCATAAGGAAATGCGCCTGGCGCATTTCTTTTTTTTAATGATAAGATTTTACATGTTTTGGGGTTCCCGCAAAGTACCTGTGTTATCATCGAAGGTAAAGCCTCACTTTGTGGGGGTATTTTACATTTATGATGTTTTTAAAGCTGCTGAGCGGCAAGAAGGGGGCCAGACGATGAAATTCAGTGATTTTGACCGTAAGACCTGGGAAGCGGATGGACATTTCTATGATACCTGTGTCATTCCGTATACAGGGCTTCAAGGCACGGAGACGCCTCCGGAGACCGTAGCAGCGCTGGAGCGGCAGCGGGATTTCCTCGATTTAGTCGAGAAGCCTTTTCAGGGACGGGTGGTGACCTATCCGGCTGTACAGTATGGGGGAGCTGAAAGTATAGCCTTATTGAATGGTCTCTGCCGAAAAGTCAAATCCATTGGTTTCCAGTATGCCATCGTGTTATCTGCGAATGAGGCGCTTTTGGAGGAGAAGGTTTATGAAAGCGATTTACTCCTTTGCCTGCCTGGATTGAAGGGGGATTCTGATGCTTCTGTAAGCTCCCGTGTACGGGATGAAATCCAAAGATTGTGGTTGAATGGAAAATGAGTTAAATGTGACGAAAAATCAACAATTATTATGAATTCAGCAATAAATGCCTGTCACAATTTAGACAATATTCTTGACGGGTTTTGGTGCCTAAGCTATGATTAGGGTGAACTTATATGTCATGTGATATTTTTCATTGAAAACGAATTTATTCCCAGAAATGCCTATGAACGGACTCTGCAGGTGCCTTCTCAAATTTTGAAAAGGGGGTTACACACAGTATGAGCAGCCTTAATGAAGAACAGGAACCGCTTCCGCAAGAAAAGCCCCAAAAGAAGGATATATCGCGTAGACAGTTTTTGGCCTACACACTAGGCGGTGCCACTGCTTTTATGGGAGCCGGAGCCATTCTGCCGATGATTCGTTTTGCCGTAGACCCGATATTACATAAAAAAGGCGAAGGAGACTTTATCAAGGTAGCCGAAACTTCCAAAATTACGGATGTGCCACAGGAGTTCACCTTTGAACTGCCGCAGCAGGACGGATGGTATGCCAGTACAGCGACGCTGACGGCGTGGATCCGGAAAGATGAGAGCGGACAAATTTATGCGCTTTCACCCGTCTGCAAGCACCTTGGCTGTACGGTAGGGTGGAACAATGACAAGGCTTTTCCGGATGAATATCACTGCCCTTGCCACGGGGCGCGTTATACGAAGCTGGGCAAGAATCTGGCGGTTGCCCCGAAGCCGCTGGATCAGTACACCACCAAGATTGACGGAGGCTGGGTGTATCTGGGTGACATCGTTCCAAATACTGAAGCTAATAAGGAGGCGTGAATCCGATGTTTAAAAATGTCTATAACTGGATTGATGAACGTCTGGATATTACGCCGATATGGAGAGATGTTGCCGACCACGAGGTTCCCGAGCATGTCAATCCGGCCCATCACTTCTCAGCCTTTGTATACTGCTTCGGCGGACTTACTTTTTTCATAACCGTCATTCAGATTCTGTCAGGCATGTTTCTGACGATGTATTATGTACCCGATATCATAAATGCCTATGCCAGTGTGGAATATCTGCAGACCAAGGTCGCCTTCGGCCAGATTGTCCGCGGAATGCACCACTGGGGGGCGAGTCTGGTTATTGTCATGATGTTTCTTCATACAATGCGAGTGTTCTTCACCGGCTCCTATAAGGCTCCGCGCGAAATGAACTGGGTAGTCGGGATGCTGATTTTCTTCGTCATGCTGGGACTGGGATTAACCGGCTACCTGTTGCCTTGGGACAATAAAGCGTACTTTGCAACTAAGGTTACCTTGGAGATCGCGAACTCTGTTCCGGTTATGGGGCCGGTGCTGAAGGAGCTGATGCAGGGCGGTACGATTGTTGGTGCCGAGACACTGACCCGCTTCTTCGCCCTCCATGTATTCTTCCTTCCGGCGGTCCTGCTTATACTGCTGGTCGGACACTTCATTATGATCCGCAGACAAGGGATTTCCGGCCCATTGTAAATGAAGCTTACAAAACTTAAGAGTATGCTTCCGAAGCGGGTTTTGTATGAAGCGGTTCGAGAAGCAGAGGCTCACAAAACTTTTAGGAGGAACGGTCATGGCGCATAAAGACGACTCCAAAGAGAAGGTGGTATTCGTAGGGGATTCCCGCGTCCGCAGGGGCAACGGGTTCATTACTCCTCCTGACTATTCGGCCTATCCGGGCAAGTCTGAAGCTTTTATACCTAACTTTCTGCTTAAGGAATGGATGGTTGGCGTAGTGGTGCTGGTGGGTATTCTGGTTCTGACGATATCGGAGCCGGCTCCGCTCGGGTTTCCCGCAAATGCGACAGCGACGGTTATTCCGATACCGGACTGGTACTTTTTGTTTCTCTATCAGTATCTCAAGCTGCCTTATGCATCGGGAGATTATATCGTGCTGGGAACGCTGGGCGTGACTGGTGTAGCGTTTGGCTCGCTGCTTCTGGCCCCTTTTCTGGATACGGGCCGTGAACGCCGGTTCTACCGTAGACCGATTGCTTCCTCTCTTATGTTTCTGTCCCTGGCGGCGATTGTTTACTTGACCAACACCGCCTGGACGGAATACAAGCACGAAATGGCAGAGACGGGACAGATTCCGGAGGATGTGCAGCGTGAGGAGAAAGCGGCCGAGAACAGGGCGGCGGGCTTGCCGACCACCAGTGTCGTCCAGACGAAGGACATTGCCATTGTGGACAAGGATGATCCGGCGATGGCACTCTATAAGCAAGCCACCTGCGTATCCTGCCACGCGGTAGATATGAAGGGTTCCGGCGGTCCGCCTTCGCTGCGCGGGGTCGGGGATAAGCATGATAAGGCAGCGATTCTTACTATTATTAAAGAAGGTAAAGGACAAATGCCTCCGATGTACGAGACCGCGATGGGAGCGGGGCTGTCCGAGCAGGATATTGACGATCTGGCCGGCTGGCTTGCCAAACAAAAAAGCGAACAGTAAAATAAAATTAACGCAAACCTGATCGTGCATGCGGTCAGGTTTTTGCTTTTTTTGAATTGAAGCTGCTACAGTCGGGAGGAAGTTGTCTATATGCCGGTTCATTGGTTTGACAGATTATTCAGGGACAGAAGGATCATTTGGCTGCTGTTCATCGTGAATCTTCTGGGTACGGTTTACGGATACATGTGGTATGGCAATCAGCTGGCGTTTACCGCTGATAATTATCCGCACTGGCTGCTTCCTTTTGTTCCGGACAGTCCTACGGCCAGCCTGTTCTTTACTGCTTCATTATTGCTGCTGCTATATCCGCCTAAGGGACTTACCGGAACTTTGGTGCGCCAGCTGATCGAGGCACTGGCTGTAGTTACATCGGTGAAATACGGCATCTGGGCAGTCAGCATGATTGTTGCCGGCGGTTATCAGGGCGATACGGTCACCTGGAAAGACTGGATGCTGATGATATCCCATACCGGGATGGCAGTTGAAGCGTTAATCTATGCCCGTTTCTTCTCGTTCCGCAGAATGCTGCCCGTTGCGCTGTTATGGACTTTCGCGAATGATATGGTCGATTATTCTGAGGGCGTATTTCCGTGGCTGCCTTCAGTGCTGGATGATGATATCAGTGCCGTACAGTATTTCACTATGGGTCTTACGTTGTTCAGCACAGCTGCGGCGTGGTTATTCGGCGGCAGAACAAGGCGTCCAGCTCTTCCCGCCAAATCTGCTGACAGGCACTGACAGGCTGTTCTAACTCTTGTCCCTCCGCCATACATTAAGGTGGGAGGGATGTCTCATGCCGCGCAGGAGAATGTTCATACTGTCAGGGATTGTGCTGTGCTTGCTGCTGGCCGGTATTCATGGAGGAAGAGTTCTGGCGGAAGCAGAAGCTGCTGATGCGAATTCCGGAACTGAAGCATACATAGAGGCAACAGGAGTCGCCGTTAGTGACCCCGCTGCCCTCACCGGCAGAAGCGGGGCACAGCGGCTGGAGCAGGCAGCGGAAGCCTTATATGCTTATGTGCTTGAAGGGGATGTGGTCAAGGCAAGGCAGGAGAGTGAGGCGGTCTCGCAGATCTTCATCTCTTCTTCCTTCGAAGGATTAACATCGGTGGAAGGAATCAATGCATTGTCCACAGTGATTATGGATATGAAGTCTGCAGTAGCGGCTGTAGAGCCTTCCCCGCAGCGGTGGGAAGCAGCCGCAGCCAGGCTCCGGCTCGCCGCGAACAGTCTGAACCACCCGCGGCAGCCGATGTGGCTGCAGTATTACAAGCTGGTCCGCGAGGATCTGAATGATATGGAGCAAAGCGCTGCCGCTAATGATCTGAAGAGCTGGAAGGCCGCTCTGGCCAGACTGCAGAGCCGGTACAATAATATCCGTCCGGCGGTAATCATCTCCCGGCCGCCAGAGGCCGTGAATACGTTTGATTCCTGGATCTCTTATGCACAGGGAACCGCCACCTCCGCACAGCCGGTGGAACGGGCCCGGCTGCTGGAGATTGTGTCCTACGGGCAGGATGCAGCCCGGGTCATGTTCGGTAAAGAGCGCGATGAGCCGGCGTTGTCACTGCCGCTCGCTCCGCAGCAGTACGGAACCTGGGGGCTGCTGGCAGGTGCGTTCATCCTTACCGTGCTGGCCTACGCCGCCTACCGCAAGTACCGGGGCCAGAACGGGGAGTGGAAGGCTGTATAGGCTGGGAGGGAAACATTCGCTGAAGCTGGTCTTCCCTTTAGGCATTTGAATCTTTTAAACTTTAAAAAGCTCTCTTCCCGCTGATGCGGATGAAGGGAGCTTTTTTAGTACATCTGAAACTGCAATTAATGAGTAAGTAAAATGTTGTACATATTACAACTTGATTTTCTATAAACCAGTGTATTCGGGAAGATTGTTGTATGGAGTACAAGAATTTTGCTGCTAAGCCGTTTGGAGAAGGCGGATTGTTGCCTTTAATACAACATTTTCGGATTAAGGCCAAGATCATGAGGGAAAAGTTGTACAGTGTGCAGGATTTCATGTTAATTGCTTTACTTCAGCTGATCAGGTCTCCCGGAAGCCTTCGCCGTGCACATCATGAACGTCGCTGATAATGACGAATGCCTTGGGGTCGACGGACTTGACCAGCAGGCTGAGCCGGCGGATCTCCTGTCTGGAAACAACGCAGTACACCATATGCTTCGCCTGTTTGGAATAGGCTCCAATCGCCGGGATCAGTGTAACGCCGCGCTCCATCTCTGCCGTAATCAGCTCGGCGATCTGCGGAGCATCATCACTGATGATGGTGAACGCTTTGGCCGCATAAGCCCCCTCCTGGATGAAATCAATGACGCGTGACGAGATGAAGACGGCTACCAGTGTGTACAATATTTTTTCACGGGGGATATAGAGCAGGGAAGCTCCGATAATGATCACATCGACTGCCAGAATGATCTGCCCCATGCTCCAGCCGAACTTGCGTCCGAGAATCCGCGCTACAATATCTACACCCCCGGTGGTGCCGCCGAAGCGGAAGACAATCCCCAGGCCCAGCCCCAGTGTTACCCCGGCATATAATGAAGCAAGTATGAAATCATGCTCTGTGCTGAACGTTACAATCCATCCGGCATCAATCATTCTTTCGAACAGCCAGAGGAAAAAGGACAAGGAGCCGATACCTAGGCCTGTATAGACGATTTGATTGGCGCCCAGCACCTTCCAGCCGAGCAGAAAGAGCGGGAGATTCAGCAGCAGCGTGGTCAAGAAGATAGGTATGCTGAAGGCATAGTTGAGCAGGATGGTAATCCCGGTTACTCCGCCTTCCATCAGCTGGTTGGGTACAATGAAGTACAGAAGTCCGAATGCGTAGATTGCAGCACCCAGCATGATGGGGGCAATGGTTTTGCTGATGGTGCTAAATTTAATTGATGATTTCATATAATCCCTCGCCTATGCCTCTAAATGGGCAGTTTATAGGTAGTTATTCTCACGGATAAAGCTGCAAATCCAGGAAGACTTTCAAAAAAGATTTGTCTTCAAAACGTCTTTACGATAACATAGGGGCAAACAGAAGGCAAGAACATACGGGGGGTGAAACAACAATTTATGGATAAAAGTCTTGGTGACATTCAGCGTGAGGTTGATGCTTATATCTCACAATTTAAAGAAGGTTATTTCAGCCCGCTGTCCATGCTGGCCCGGATGTCCGAGGAAGTCGGAGAGCTGGCAAGGGAAGTAAACCATCAGTTTGGCGAGAAACCGAAAAAAGCGGATGAAGCCGATAATTCGATCGAGCTGGAGCTGGGCGATATTCTCTTCATTACCGTTTGTTTCGCCAATTCCCTGGGCATAGATCTCACTGAAGCCCATAACAAGGTCATGCACAAGTTCAATACCCGCGATGCCGGGCGCTGGACGCCCAAAAACACCGATTAGGCCTTTACTACATATGCTGTACCAAACGAACGGGATTTAGCCGTGAGGATGGTGAGGATATGGATCATAACGACTATGTAAAAGCGGCATACCGCTCAATTCTGCGCAGTGACTTCGCTGAGGCGATTACTTTGTTCGAAGCGGCCATCGCAGCCAGTCCGGATGACGCTGAAGTAAGATACCGCTGCTCTATAACTTATGCACGCAGCGGCATGCTGGAGAAGGCGCTTGAACATGCAGTAGCTGCACGTAAACTGGATGTTTCCAAACCGGAGTACGAGCTGCATCTCCAGCATTTACAGGCACTGCAGCTCGTACAGGAAGCAAAAAGGCTGCTGGAGGATGAGGCGGCCGTACCGGCGAATCCATATCATCCGGTTACCTTGCTGAAACAAGCGGTATCGCTGGACCCCTTGTATGGGGATGCTTATGTATGGCTGGCTATTGCGCACAGCCGGATGAATGAACATCTGCAGGCGATAGCAGTATTGAAAGAAGTCATGTCGCTGCACCCGGATGATACCGGACTGCGCCAGCTGATGAAGGATCTGCAGAAATCACTGCAAAAATATATACAATAATATAAGAGCCAGGGAAAGCGGGGAGGAATTAATTTGAGCAACAAGATCAGGGTTATTGTCTCCGGAGCCGGAGGCAGAATGGGCAAAGAGGTTGTTAGGCTGGTACTGCAGGATGATGAACTGGAGCTGGCTGCAGCTGTCGACCGCTCTGCGGGCGACAGCGATGCCGGCCGGCTGGTTGGCCTTGAGGATTGTGGTGTTCGGGTGACTTCGGACCTGGAGGCAGCTCTTGCAGGAGTTGCTGCAGATGTGCTGGTGGACTTTACCATTCCGCAATCAGCCTACACCAACACTGCCCTGGCTATCAAATACGGCGTTCGTCCGGTGATCGGAACTACCGGATTTACGCCTGAGCAGATCGCCGAGCTGGACAAGCAATGTCAGGAGCAGGAGATCGGCGGACTCATTGCGCCGAACTTCTCCATCGGAGCCATTCTTCTAATGAAATTCGCGGCCCAGGCTGCCAAATATTTCCCGCATCTGGAGATTATCGAGTATCATGGAGACCAGAAGCTGGATGCACCTTCAGGAACGGCCATCAAAACGGCAGAGATGATCTCAGAGGCGCGGCAAGAACTCCGCCAGGGGCATCCGGAGGAAGAAGAGATTATTGAGGGATCGCGCGGCGGTTACTATAACGGATTCCGGATTCACAGCGTTCGGCTTCCCGGTGTATTCGCCCAGGAGGAAGTGGTCTTCGGCGGGTTCGGACAATCACTTAAGATCCGCCATGATTCATACGAGCGCGCCGGTTACATGCCGGGAGTCAAGATGGGAATCCAGAAGGTGATGGGTTATACCGGTTTGGTCTACGGGTTTGAGCATTTTATAGAATAGACAGGGGAGAGCAATATGTTAAAAATCGCTTTTATCGCACATGACCGCAAGAAAGATGAGATGGTCAATTTCGTAACCGCCTATGAGCATGTATTTGAAGGGCATCAGTTATATTCGACCGGAACCACCGGACAACGGATTATGGAAGCAACCAAACTCATCATTCACCGCTATATGTCCGGCCCGCTGGGCGGAGATCAGCAAATTGGCTCGATGGTGGCAACAGATGAGCTGGATTTGATTATTTTCCTGCGCGATCCGCTGATGGCCCAGCCGCATGAACCGGATATCACGGCACTGCTCCGTCTGTGTGATGTATACGGGATTCCGGTGGCAACCAATATTGCTACAGCGGAAATTCTGGTCAAGGCGATCGACCGCGGAGATTTCGGCTGGCGCGAGCTGGTACATAAATACAAACCGGGTGTGGATGAATAATGAAACTCGACATTCTGGTATTCGGCGCTCATGCCGATGATGCGGAGATCGGCATGGCGGGAACCATCGCCAAACACACTGCTGCCGGCTTCCAAGTGGGGTTGTGTGATCTGACACAGGCGGAAATGTCTTCGAACGGAACGGTGGAGCTGCGTAAACTTGAGGCACAGCAGGCTGCGGAGGTGCTGGGGGCTGCGGTGCGCACGAACCTCGGTCTTCCTGACCGGGGGCTCTATATGACAGAGAGCCATCTGGCGGCCGTGACTGCGGAAATCCGCCGTTATGCGCCTTCCATAGTGTTCGCTCCTTATTGGGAGGACAGGCACCCGGATCATATCGCCTGCAGCAAGCTGGTGGAAGAGGCCGTATTTAACGCCAAGCTGCGTAAATATATGCCGGACCTGCCTGCTGTTCCTGAGCCGCAATTATATTTCTATTTCATTAACGATCTGGGCCGTACCGATCTGATTGTCGATGTAACAGAACAATATCCGCTCAAGGAGCAGGCTTTAACCTGCTACCGGTCGCAATTTGGTATACTCCCTGGGGAGGATGCCGTGAAGACACCCTTAACAGAAGGCTATATCGAGCGTGTACGTTCGAGAGATATGCTGCTCGGGCAGCGGAGGCTCATTCCTTATGCCGAAGGGTTCGCGGGCAAGGTGCCGCATACGGTGGGCTTGTTCGGTACTCCCGGTAAATAAGGCCCTGATTTGAAAAAGCCCGAAAAACAACTATAATAAATTCATGTCATTACTTGTAGTAATAGATTTATGTCAAATGAAGGGGCGGAGCTATGGACCGGCTGAAAATAGGCATCACTTGTTATCCGTCTCTTGGCGGCTCGGGCGTAGTGGCGACTGAACTGGGCAAGCTTTTGGCCGAGAAAGGCCATGAGGTCCACTTTATTACACACAGCATCCCGTTCCGGCTGGGAACGTTTCAAAAAAATATATTCTATCATGAGGTAGAGGTTAACGATTATTATGTGTTCCGTTATCCGCCTTATGATCTCGCACTGGCGACCAAGATGGCCCAGGTGGCCAAAATGCAGAAGCTGGACTTGTTCCATGTCCATTATGCGGTGCCTCATGCGGTCTGTGCTTTTCTGGCGAAGCAGATGCTGGGTAATGACATTAAGGTTGTTACCACGCTGCACGGGACTGATATTACGGTTCTGGGCCAGGATGAATCGCTTAAGGATCTGATCCGTCTCGGCATTAATGAAAGCGATGCAGTGACGGCAGTATCTCAGGATCTGATCAAGGAAACGCGCAAAGTGCTTGATATTACCCGTGAGATTGACCTGACCTATAATTTCGTGGACAAACGGGTTTATTATCCCCGTGATGTCACGGACCTGCGCGGCGATTTCGCTTCACCGGATGAGAAGATCCTGATGCATATCAGTAACTTCCGTCCGGTTAAGCGGGTAAGTGATGTGGTGGATGTGTTCGCGAAGGTGAACAAGCATCTGCCTTCCCGCCTGCTTCTGGTGGGCGAAGGTCCTGATCTGCCGAAGATCCAGGCCAAGATCAGCGAGATGGGGCTGGACGACAAAGTCCGGTTTCTGGGGAAGCAGGATGAAATCGCCCAGGTGATCTCACTGGCTGACCTGCTGCTGCTCCCTTCAGAGAAGGAGAGCTTCGGGCTCGTTGCGCTGGAAGCGATGGCCTGCGGCGTTCCGACAATCGGATCGCAGACCGGAGGAATTCCGGAGCTGATCCAGCATGGCAAAACCGGATTCCTCGCCCCGGTGGGGGATACGGATTCTATGGCTGAATATGCGGTTAAGCTGCTCTCGGATGATGCTTTGGCCGAAAGGTTCAGACGAGCCTGTCTGGAACGGGCCTGTAATGATTTCAGCAGAGATATGATTACGAATCAATATGAAGATATATATTACCGTGTGCTAGGACGCAAGGTACTGGGCCTTGATCATATCCGGGGGTAAGGAGTACGGCATGGAATGGACAATGGCATCATCCGGCATGGCGGAAGCCGCCGGCACCGTAATCACCGGCCTGCTGGACGGCGGCCATGAGGCTTATTTCGTCGGCGGCTGCCTGCGCGATGAACTGCTTGGCAGACCTGTGCATGATATGGATCTTACCACCTCTGCACTGCCGGAGGAGGTTATGGCCCTGTTTCCGCGCTGTGTTCCTACCGGGCTGGCTCATGGCACGGTCACTGTGCTGCAGGATGGTTATAGCTTTGAAGTTACGACGTACCGGACGGAGAGCGGCTATGCCGATCACCGCCGTCCGGAGCACGTCTTTTTTGTGAGCGATGTGAAGGAGGACCTCCGCCGCCGTGATTTCACGATCAACGCCATGTGCTCCGGTATGGATGGTGTGCTGGTTGATCCCTTCGGCGGTGAGCGGGATCTTCAGCTCCGCCGGATCCGCTGTGTGGGCAAGGCGGAGGAACGCTTCGGCGAGGATGCGCTGCGGATGCTGCGCTGCGTGCGCTTCGCCTCCGTGCTGGATTTCGCCATCGCCAAGAATACGTGGCGCGGCCTGATGCGCCAGCGGGACAAGCTGGCGCATATTGCTGTGGAGCGGGTGCGCGCGGAGGTCGAGCGCATCGTGGAAGGTCCGCACCCGCAGCGCGGGCTGGGCCTCCTGCTGCGCAGCGGCCTGCTGCCGCGCGGCAAAGCGCCGTTCCCCTGGACCGGCAGTGACCTGGCGGCAGCCGCCGCCCGTACAGCCGGTCTCGGAGACCTGCAGGACGCCCGCCTGCGGTGGGCGCTCCTGCTGCATGCACTGGGATCGTCCGCCGCTGCGGCGGATGAGCTCCTGCGGGCATGGACGTTCCCGGGGGCGGCGCGCAGCAGCGCCGCCGCCGTACTGCGCGTCCGCGAAGCCTGGGACGCGGCTCTGTCTTCGGCGCGGCCGGAGGACCCGGGCGCCACGGAGGGCCTGCGGCGGCGGTGGATCGCCGCCGTGCTGGCCCACGGCCAGTCAGCCGCCGAAGGGTGGCTGACGCTGCTGGCGGCGGCGGAGGCTTCCGCGGCGCCAGCAATTAGCACTGGCGCCGTCCCGGCTGGCCAGGATGTCCCCGCCGGACCTCGTGCGCAGCTCCTGCGCTCCTGGACCGCGGCCATGCCGCTCCGCAGTCTCGCGGAGCTGGCGGTTACGGGCCATGAGCTGGCAGAGCTGCTGCAGAAGCGGCCCGGGCCTTGGCTTGGCGTGCTGCTGCATAAGCTGCTGCTGGCAGCAGCAGCCGGCGCTATTGCAAATGACAAACAATTATTGCTGCAGGAAGCACAAAGGATGGATAGAGATGAACAGTGATGATACCCTGCCGCTTCGCCTCATGAAGCGGGAGGATTTCGTTTCCGGCTGGCCTGGCGAAATCGTCCGGATGGATTCGGTGGCGTCCACCCAGGAGGAAGCCAAGAAGCTTGCCGAGAATGGGGCTCCTGAGGGCACCGCAATTATGGCCGAGGAGCAGACCGGCGGCCGGGGCAGAATGGGCCGCAAATGGCATTCCCCGCGCGGCAAGGGAATCTGGATGAGCCTGGTGCTGCGTCCGAATCTCCCGCTGTCCCTGACCCCGCAGCTGACTTTGCTGGCAGGGGTTGCTGTCTGCACGGCAATCCGTGAGGTTACCGGGGTTCCTGCCGGTATCAAGTGGCCTAATGATCTGCTGGCCGGCGGGCGCAAAATCTGCGGTATTCTGCTTGAATCCTCCCTGAGGGAGGGAGGCCTTCATTACTGCATCGCGGGGATCGGCATTGCTGTCAATCTGACAAATGACGATTACCCCGCCGAGCTGCAGGGGATTGGTACTTCGCTGCTGATTGAAGGCGGGGGCATTCCCGTCGACCGTACCAGGCTTGCTGATGCGGTGCTGGAAGAGCTCGAATATCTGTACACTCTTTACATAGAGCAGGGCTTTCAGCCTATCAGGGAACTGTGGGAATCGATGTCGGTAACGCTGGGGCGCCAGGTGTGTGTGAATACGCCGCAAGGCCGCAGCGAAGCCACCGCAGTAGGTCTGGATGACAACGGAGGATTGCGGCTGCGCAATAGCGCTGGCGAGATTACAAGCGTATTGTCAGGAGAGATCGAAATCATCTGAGCACCGGAATATGCCGCCTTATGTCATATTTTTAGGTGTAATTGTCTGCAGATTTTGTTATAATAGCTTCAGAGGCGGCATCGCTTGCGGGCGAGCTGTACTTCATGCCACTGAACCTTTTAAGAAGTTGTTTACCGGATTTACCTTCATAACTGTATGTAACGGTTACGTTGGATTCTGCTCTGAGCCGTAAGGACCGAGACAGAAGGGACGATCGCGAGTGACTCTTTTTTGCCCTTCGGACCTTTTTAGCGGACCATGCTAAAAGGTTTTTTTGTTTGCGCGGTAACGCGTATTTTATGGAAAAGGGGAATGAGAGCTAATGGCTGAGAAACATCCGCTGAATATTATCAAAATGAAAAAAATGAAAACGGACGGTGTGCCGCTGAGCATGCTGACCGCTTATGATTATCCTTCGGCCCTCCTGGCCGAGGAGGCAGGCGTCGACCTGATTCTGGTAGGCGACTCACTAGGGAATGTCGTGCTTGGTTACGATACAACCCTGCCGGTTACCATAGACGATATGGTCTACCACACCCGCTCTGTGAAGCGCGGGGCGCAGAACACGTTTATAATCGCGGATATGCCCTTCATGACGTATCACGGAAGTGTGGATGAGACCTTGCGCGGGGTGCGCAGGCTAATGCAGGAAGGCCAGGCCCATGCCGTCAAAATGGAAGGCGGCCTTGAAATCTGCGCAGCAGTATCCGCTGTAGTTGCCGCCGGAGTGCCTGTACTCGGACACATCGGCTTGACTCCGCAATCGGTCAATATGATCGGCGGCTACCGGATTCAGGGCAAGGATGCCAAGGATGCACAGCGGCTGATCGATGAGGCAAAGGCGCTTGAAGCTGCCGGTGCCTTCGGTATCGTCCTCGAACTGGTAACGGAAGAAGTGGCGGCCGCCATCTCCAAGGCTGTCAGCATTCCGACCATCGGCATTGGTGCGGGCCGCTATTGTGACGGTCAGGTGCTGGTGTTCCATGATGTGCTGCGCTATGCCTCCCCTTACCGGGAGAAACGGTTTGTCAAAACCTATGCCGATGTCGGCAGTCTGATCCGTGAAGGCATCAGCAGCTATGTCCGGGAAGTGAAAGACCGCTCCTTCCCGGCGGAGGAACATGTGTTTAACGCGGATGAAACAGTACTGGAATCCCTATACGGCGGTGCCGGCAAAGGAGCAAAATAAGATGAGAGTAGTCAGAACAATTGCACAGATGCGTGAAGCGCTGGAATATATGCGTCAAGGCGGCCATGGGCCGGTCGGTTTTGTACCTACCATGGGGTATCTGCATGAAGGCCATGCGAGCCTGCTGCGCGCAGCAGGTGAGAAGAGCGGCACAGTAGTGATGAGTATATTTGTCAATCCGCTGCAGTTTGGCCCTAATGAGGATTTCGCTTCCTATCCCCGCGATGAGCAGCGTGATCTGGCGCTTGCTGAACGCGAGGGTGCGGATATTGTATTTATCCCAAGTGTCGAGGAAATGTATCCCCAGCCGATCCGCACGGGAGTTTCGGTGTCTTCACTTACTACACAGCTCTGCGGAGCTTCTCGTCCGGGCCATTTTGACGGAGTGACTACGGTGGTGAGCAAGCTGTTTAATATTGTACAGCCGGATTATGCCTTCTTCGGGCTGAAGGATGCCCAGCAGGTAGCTGTTCTCCGCCGGATGGTGGCTGATCTGAATATGAATGTGGAAATTATCGCCTGTCCGATTGTGCGGGAAGAAGACGGACTGGCCCTGAGCTCACGCAATGTCTATCTGAGCGCTGAAGAGCGCAGACAGGCACTGGTGTTGTCCCGCTCCTTGCGTGAAGTGCGCCAGGCTCTGGAAGACGGCAAGGTGAGAACAGTGAATGAGGCGCGGGAGCTGCTGGTTTCGGTTATTGCTGAATCCCCGCTCGCGGTCATCGATTACGCGGAAATCCTGACTTTCCCTGATCTGGAGAGCCTGGAAGGCGGCAGTAAGCTGAGTGCTGCCGGCGGAGAGGTGATTATGGCACTTGCCGTGAAATTCGGCAGAACCCGCCTGATCGACAATAATGTATTTATTCCCAAGGAGGCTCACGCTCTTGTTTAGACATATGATGAAATCCAAAATTCACCGTGCTACCGTCACCGAAGCCAATTTAAATTATGTCGGCAGCATTACCATAGATGAGAATCTGATGGAAGCCGCGGATTTGCTGGAGAACGAGAAAGTGCAGATCGTGGATAACAACAATGGTTCCCGGCTGGAAACCTATGTGATCCCGGGGCCGCGCGGCAGCGGCGTTATTTGTCTGAACGGTGCAGCCGCTCGCCTGGTACAGCCGGGGGATACTGTGATCATTATTTCTTACGCCATGCTGTCATCCGAAGAGCTGGCGGCCCACAAGCCGACTGTTGTGTTTGTAGATGCCGACAATCAGCCGGTGAAGCTGGCGGATCATGAGATCCACGCGACGATTGCCTAAACCCCGCTGTTTGAGCCATGTAATCAATGGCAGGGATGAAGACACCCCGACTTGTGAAAAATGAAGTCAGGCAAGCTTAAGCTGACTTCATTATCAGTAAGGGTGGGATGTCCGGTGTTTCAACATTTATTTGCTGAGATGAACAAGATGCTGCAGGAGATCAGTACTGACTATCCTACTGCGGAGGGTGCCCGCCGCAACGACCTTTTATCCAAATATAATATGCTCCACCGGATCAGCGATGAGGTAATGGATGAATGGCTGGCCTTTGCCGAGAAGCTGAGCCAGTTCCGCGATCAGGCGGATTTCCAGCCGCAACCGGAGCAGGAGCAGGAAGCACCTGAGGAGGAAGCGCCAGAGCTTGCTATGGATGCTTTTGTCAGGGGACAGGGCTATTATAAGCTGCTTATGTACCGCAAATGTATCGAACAGTTCAAGGAAGTCACTGCCCGGCACCCGGACAGTCTGGCTGCCCGCCTGTACCTGGCGATGGCTTACCTGCAGGAAGGCGAAGCGGAGACGGCTTGGGGCCATCTGAATCATATGCTTGGCCTCATCCGTGAAACGAAGCTGAAGGCGATGATCTATAACGCGCTTGGCTGCATCAGAGCCTCCCAGGAACGCTTTAATGAAGCAAGTGAGCTGTTCAGCCTTTCTCTCCTGCATGATCCCGCTCTCCCTGAGCCGAACGTTAATCTGGAGGTTTGCCGCAAGCGGGGCGGAAAGCTTCAATTCGGACATCAGCTGGTCTCGCTTTTATAATTACTTTTCATCCATTCAAGCGATGCGGCCTTCTTCCCAGGGGGTGTGCATCGCCTTTTTTCGTAACTTCTGTTATGCTGATAAAGAGTCTCAAGTGAAAGGGAATAGAACTTATAATGAAATTTGCCGTGCTTGATTTTGAAACTACGGGAACCCAATCTGTGGGTGAGATCATCCAGGTTGGCCTTGCCATTATAGAAGAAGACAGGTCCATCTCCCGGGTGTATGGTTCCTTTGTCAAGCCCGGAGCACCCATTCCTCCTTTTATTACGGGCTTGACCGGAATTACAGACAGTGATGTGCAGGATGCGCCGGAGCTTGATGAGATGATGATGGAACTGGTGCCTCTGCTCGATGATGTTGTGCTGGTTGGACATAATGTGGCGTTTGATTTTCATTTCTTGCAGAATGCGCTGGACCGCTGCGGCTATTTGCCGTTTCAGGGCCGGATTCTGGATACCATCGATTTTCTCAAAATATGCTTTCCCTCGCTGACTACCTATCAGCTTGGGGCAGTGAGCAGTCATTTCGGCCTTACGCATGAGCGTCCGCATCAGGCGGACAGTGATGCCCTCGCGACGGCGCTTGTGCTGCTGAAATGTATGGAGGAGCTGGACAGCCTGCCTCTCCTGACCATCCAGCGTCTCAATGAGCTGTTCGCCGATGAGGACAGTGACCTGGCCTGGTATTTCGACGGTCTGCAGCGTGAGCGCGAAATGGAGACCTTCCAGCCGGAAGGAGACCTGACCTTCTACCGCCAGCTGGCACTTGCTGTAGGTGACTGGGCAGAGCTGGCTCCGCCGCGAGATGAAGGATCTGACAACCCGCTGCAGAATATTACCTTCGGGGAGTATATGGAAGAGGTAACCAAGCGTCTGAAGGACACCCTTCCGCAGTATGAGAGCCGTGAGGCACAGGAACTGATGATCCATGAGGTCATAACGGCGCTTGATCAGGATAAGCACCTGCTGATTGAAGCGGGCACAGGTACCGGCAAATCGCTGGGGTATCTGCTTCCGGCCATTTATCACAGTGTCCGCAGCAATCAGAAGGTCATGGTCAGCACGCATACGATCAACCTTCAGGATCAGCTGCGTGAGCGCGACATCCCTCTTTTGACGAGTGTTGTGCCATTTCCATTCAAGGCTGCGATCTTTAAGGGAAGAGGGCACTATTTGTGTCTGCGCAAGTTTGAACATAGAATAAATAAAAAGGACTTCATAAGTCCCAGGGAAGAAGCGCTTACCGCTGCTCAGATGATTGTCTGGCTGACCCAAACGGAGACAGGCGATGATGAAGAGCTTAACTTAAGCGGGCGCGGCGGTGACTTCTGGGAGACCGTAGCCAGTGATACCGACTCCTGTCTGGGACGTTCGTGCCCTTGGTTCCGGAAATGTTATTATCACCGGGCTAAACATGAAGCCGGAATTTCCGATGTGGTGGTGACCAATCACTCCAAATTATTTGCAGACGTTAAGGCCGGGCATCAGCTGCTTCCGGCTTACGAGCATCTCATTATAGATGAGGCTCATCATCTGGAGGATATAGCCGGCAAACACCTCGGCATGCAGATGAAATACTTCACCGTAGCGCATACGCTCACCCGCCTGTACAAGGACAGCCGGAGCGGACAGCTGCCTGCTCTGCGCCAGACTCTGCAATCGTCCGGCAGTGAGCAGGCTTCGGAATGGAGCGGCGTCATCGACCGGATCTACCCGGATCTGCTTACCGTTAAGGAGTCCTGGGATACGCTTAGCGATAAGCTCTTCGCCCTGCTGCCTGAACGCAGCGATGCCGGAGCTGGTGAAGCCGGCCAGCTGGTCGCACGCCTGCAGCCGGGCAAGAAGCCCAAAGAGTGGGAGGAGCTGGCTGCCCTGGAGAATACACTCAACCTCAGCCTGAGCGATATCATCCGCAAGGGTGATAAAATGCTTAGTGAGATGCGTGATACGGACAGCCAGTCCTCATCGGACAGCCTCGTGACGGATATCGGCGGGTTGTTCAAGGACCTGGCCTCCATTAGAGAGCAGATCCGATTCTTTATGGGACTGAATGACGAGAATATTGTGTACTGGCTGGAGGGGAGCGGTAATTACCGCGGCAAGTCGCTGCAGATGTATGCCGTTCCGGTGGATGTCAGCACCCAGCTGCGGGAGCTGTTCTTCGACAAGAAGAGGAGTATCATCCTGACCTCGGCCACCTTGTCTGTGGATAAGTCATTCCAGTTCATGATAGATAATCTGGGTCTTGGCGAGGCAGCAGAGCAGGGGCGTCTGATGACAGCACTGCTTCCGTCTCCGTTCAAATACCGCGAACAGGCGCTGCTTGTCATTCCGCGTGATTTCCCGAGCGTCAAGGGAAGCATTGGGGATGCCCGCTTTGTAGATACGCTGGTCCATTCTCTGGCCGAAACTGCAGTGGCCACACGGGGGCGGATGCTCGTACTGTTCACATCCTACAAGATGCTGCGCCAGGTTTATGATCCGCTGAAAGAGGCGTTGGCTTCGCAGGATATCATGGTGCTAGGCCAGGGTGTAGAAGGCGGCAGCCGGAGCAAGCTGATCCGGCGGTTCCAGGACAGTTCGGCGTCTGTCTTGCTCGGTACGAGCAGCTTCTGGGAGGGTGTAGATATTCCCGGGGAGGCTTTGACCTGCCTGGCGATTGTCAGACTGCCCTTCCAGCCGCCAAATCATCCGCTGGCTGAAGCGAAATCAGAGCTGCTGCAGGCACAGAAGAAGAATCCTTTCATGAAGCTGTCTGTCCCGCAGGCCGTGATCCGATTCAAGCAAGGCTTCGGAAGGCTGGTCCGCACCGCACAGGACCGCGGAATTGTTATTGTATATGATACCAGAGTCATTGAATCTTATTATGGGAAGTATTTCCTGTATTCGCTGCCCGGTCCCAAGATGGAGCATATGCTGACTGATCAGATGGTGCCGCGGATTGCAGAGTGGCTGGAAGAAGGCGGGGTTTAATATCCGTTCCCCGGTTGATATTATGTATAAGTAATTATGGTTCTGAAGTCCCGCGCTCCACGGCTGCTGCCCAATTGGGCAGTACCGGAGCACGGTTCCTATAATCGGATTATCACATCAAACTTTTAGGAGGAGAAAACATGAAATCGGATAAAATATCGGAGGCCGTCGTCCGCAGACTCCCAGTGTACCTGCGTTTCCTGAACGATCTCCAAAAACGTGAAATCTCTACAGTTTCTTCTCAGGAGCTGGGACAGAAGCTTGATCTTAATCCCGCCCAGATCCGCAAGGACCTGGCTTATTTCGGTGATTTCGGCAGAAAGGGCATCGGTTATGACGTCTCTTATCTGATTGAGAAGATCCGTCATATTCTGAAGCTGGACCAGCAGATTAACGTAGCTCTAGTAGGTGCGGGTAATCTCGGCCACGCCTTGTCGAATTACAATGCCTACTTGAAGGATACGATGAAGATTACAGCTATATTTGATGCTTACGAGCCTAAGGTAGGCCAGCAGATCAACTCGTTGACTGTGCAGCCGATGAGTGAGCTGGGGGATACCATCCGTGCGCAGGGCATCCGTATCGGAATTATTACCGTTCCGGACAGTGAAGCACAGAACGTAGCGGATATTCTGGTGGATTCGGGCATTGAGGCCATCCTCAATTTTGCCCCTGTTATTCTTAAGACTCCGGCTAATATCCGGATTCATGCCGCCGATTTCACCACTGATCTGCAGAGTCTGGCTTATTATTTACATGACGGAAAGGACGAAGCTGAAGATGAGCAGCAATAAAACGATTATTAAAGACGGCCGTTTCCTGGTTCCAGGCAGCGACAAGCCGGTTCTGAACGGTTATATGACCATAGAGAATGATCTGATTACTTACATAGGTGAAGCGAAGCCTGTAATCGAAGAGGATGCCCGGGTTATTGACGGCAGCCGTCTGCTGTTTATGCCGGGTCTCGTCAACACCCACGGCCATGCAGCGATGTCCCTGCTGCGCGGGTACGGTGATGATATGGTGCTTCAGGCTTGGCTGCAGGAAAAAATGTGGCCGATGGAAGAGAAATTCACCGGTGAGGATGTGTACTGGGGAACCTCTCTGTCTGTTCTTGAGATGCTGAAGGGCGGCACTACGACCTTCCTTGATATGTATGATCACATGGACCGGGTTGCTGAGGTCACCGAGCAGTCCGGCATCCGCGGCGTGCTGATGCGCGGTGTCATCGGACTCTGTCCGGAAGAGGTCCAGAATCACAAGCTGGCTGAGGCAATTGCTTTTGCCCGTAACTGGCATGGTAAGGCTGACGGCCGAATTACTGCGATGCTCTCGCCGCATGCGCCTTACACCTGTCCTCCGGAGTTTTTCATGAAGTTTGTCCAGGCGGCTCATGATCTTGATCTGCCAATGCACACGCATATGTCCGAAACCCGCCATGAGGTGGAGCAGAATGTGGCCGATTACGGCCTGCGTCCGGTCGCTCATCTGGAGAAGCTGGGAATGTTCACCCGGCCGTCCCTGATCGCCCATGGCGTTCATCTGAATGATGAAGAGATTGAGATTCTGGCCCGCCACAATGTCGGTGTATCCCATAATCCAGGCAGCAACCTGAAGCTGGCCAGCGGAGTAGCCCGTGTTCCTGAGCTGCTCAGAGCAGGAGTTAAGGTCTCCCTGGGTACGGACGGTGCAGCAAGCAACAACAACCTGGATATGTTCGAAGAGATGCGTCTGGCCGCGCTGATTCACAAAGGCGTAAGCGGTGATCCGACAGCAGTACCGGCTCCAGAGGCGCTGCTGATGGCGACCGAATATGGTGCGCAGTCTATTTTCCTGAACCAGGTGGGCAGGCTTTCAGCAGGGATGAAGGCCGACTTCATCGCGATTGATATTGATCAGCCGCATTTGCTCCCGCATACCGATCTTTTGTCCCATGCAGTATATTCAGCCAGTGCCAAGGATGTCGAGCATGTCTGGGTGAACGGCAAACAGGTTGTGAAGCACGGACAATGCCTGACACTCGATGAAGAAGCCATCCGCCGCAAAGCACAGGAAACGTTCGAAGCTCTGCTTAAACGGTAATACAGGCTAAATGGAAAGGAAGCTGTATGTTGAAGAAGAGGAGAAAATGGCTTCCGCTGGGGATCTCCCTGGTTCTGCTCCTTCTGTTCGGACTAAGCCAGTTCTATGCCTACATTATGAAGGATCAGTGGAACGAGCGGAGTGAAGCCAAAGAGATTGCCAGAGCACGGGCCGGCTTAACTGAGATATCCAAAGCACAGAAATCCGTCTGGGATGAAAATGCGATTTACTGGGTGCTTACCGGAAAAAATGATGCAGGGACTGAAATGATGGTTTGGGTCCGCTTTACCAGGGAAGGCCAGCCTGCCGGAGGCGAAAATGATTTATACGCGGAGGAGCTCAGCAAAGGGACTTCTGAGGCGCAAATCCGTGATATTATAGCTGACCAGCTTCCGGGTATTACGATTAAGCGGCTGCTGCCCGGAGTATATAATGGAGAATATGCCTGGCAGCTGTTTTACAAAAAGGACGGCAGGTTCTATTACAGCTTCTATCGTTTCACAGACGGCAGTGCTATCGGTGAAGGGTATAGCCTGCCCAACCGGTAAGCGGCAGCCAGTATGGTTTACAGCAGGAGCGGGGGGACAGTTGAACTGTTCTCCCGCATTTTTTATGCATATAAGCCGGAATTTAAATGCTTCTTCAAGGGAGAGAACAGTCTATAGCCATTCTTGGACTTGTGACTCACCGGGAGCTATGGCTTAATAATACGGGAGGGGAAAATTCCAACCCGTTTCGATGGCTTGCCAGCTGGATAGCATCAATTAGTATATACGATGATACATACCGGATTGCCATATCGGAAGTATGTGTTCCCGGCATCTGTTTCAACCATAATTGACATTCAGGAGGATCATAAAGTTGGAAATTCTAGCCTATTTAGATCAGGCGGTAACGTTGTTCAAAGAGGAAATGGGGGCGAATTTGTCCGGGATTTATCTGCACGGTTCGCTGGCCATGGGCTGCTTTCATCCGGATAAAAGTGATATTGATCTGCTGATTGTCGTACACGACAAGCTTCCTGTAGAGGTTAGCCGGAAACTGGCCAAGAAAGTGATAGCTTATCACGACAGTCTGCCGAACCGGCGCGGGATTGAGCTAACTGTTGTACTGAAGAAATATCTGAAGAATTTTGTGCATCCGGCACCTTTTGAGTTTCATTTCTCGGACTTTCATCTGGACCGCTACAGAAATGATGAGAATTATTTATGCGGCGGTTATGAGGACAGGGATCTTGCGGCTCAATTTGCCGTCGTCTATCAGCGGGGATTTATTTTGTACGGTGAACCTATCCGCGAAGCGTTTCTGCCGGTAGACCGCCAATACTACCTGGATTCTATCCTAGGTGATATCGGAGATGCGGCTCAGCAAATCATAGATTCTCCTGTGTACTACACACTGAATTTGTGCCGGGTGCTGTATTTTGTGCGGGAAGAAGTAGTGTCTTCCAAAAAGGAAGGCGGGGAGTGGGGCCTGCAGCATTTGCCGTCCAGCTATCACGGGCTGCTGAAGCACTGCCTTGAAGAATATAGCGGTGTGGCGAGTGACAGTAGTTACGACCCGGAGTTATTAATTGATTTTGCAGAATATATGGCCGGCGAAATCAGACAGCACCAAGCCAAAGTGTAAATTCAAGCGGAGTGAAGCGGACTGAGAAGCCCTTATTTCTTCTAAAAAGCCTATTCTGGCATCGAAGCGGACTGAGATTCCGTTATCTTGTTCATTTGAGCCCGAAATGGGGTGTGATCGGTCAATTAACGGAATCTGAGTCCGAAACACTATGTCCACATCATCCAAAAGAGAGCGCCGCAGGCATTTATATGCTTAAGGGCGCTCTTTCTCTGTTATCCTTACGGCAAAGCTAATTCTGTACATATTTTTTGCCGATAAGAAAGATAATCTACTGAAACATCCAGAAATTAGTATCAAAAATTTTAAATATATTCACACTTTTATGTAAAATCGTATATACACCTATGATATACTACTACTTGTATCAAGACATGCTTAAGAGCATGTCAGTCTCGGATGGGCGCTAGACACGCTGGTTGGTCTTATTATAGATTTATGTTCGGTCATCATTGAGAGGAGGACGTTTCTTGAAACTGCGTCTTATGCCTGTACTGCTAACGTCTCTGCTGTCCGCTGCATTGTTATTCGGGGGCTGGTATTCCTATCGTCAGTTCGCCGTGCAGGAGCCGCTGCAAAAGCTCGTATCATCCTATGAGGGAGTGAAGGATTCCCATATTAGTATTAAACGCAATGAGGTTACTTTGAAACTTGATCTGCAGCCGGGAACGAAATTACGTGAGCTGGTGCAGTATGTATCCAAAGAGGGCAGCTCAGCTATCAATGGCCGGACACTAAAATTGGATGTTGAACAGAATTCCAGCGCTTTGCTGGATGAGTATTGGGATAAAGCCATGTTCTCTGTAGCAGAAGCTATGGAGAGCCGGAAGTATACATTAATCCCTGCCAAGCTGGATGGTCTGAAGGTGCAAGACAGCAAGTACAGCGGGGTTACAGCAACAACTGAAATTGATGACAACAACGTGTATGTGAGTCTGAGCAACGGGTCAGAGAGTAAGTTCATCATTCTGCCGCGTGCGGCGGCCACGATGGGAGTGTGGAACAATGCCTAAGTATTGGAAAGAAGTCCTGGCCGGATTTGTTCCGGTGATGCTGATTTTTATGGTTTTTGTCGGGATTAATATTTTCCCTGTAATTATTGCCTTCGGCATGGTTGTTGCCCTCCTGTTTATTGCCCACGCCCGCGGCGGTCTGACGGTGAATGCAGGCGCAGATAAGAAACGCAAGAAGAATGGCCCGTCCAAGCTTACTTTTGAAGAAATCGGCGGCCAGGACAACGCTAAGCAGGAGCTGCGGGAAGCACTGGACTTCCTGATCCGGCATGAAGAAATCAGTAAATTTGGGATTCGCCCGCTGAAGGGGATTCTGCTGACAGGCCCTCCGGGAACCGGGAAGACGCTGATGGCCAAGGCTGCCGCACATTATACCAACTCTGTTTTTGTGGCTGCATCAGGCAGTGAGTTTGTGGAAATGTATGTCGGTGTCGGTGCCGGACGTGTCCGCGACTTGTTCAAGGATGCCCGCACGCGTGCGCTTAAGGAAAATAAGCAAAGCGCCATTATTTTTATCGATGAGATTGATGTGATCGGCGGCAAGCGTGAAGGCGGACAGCAGCGGGAATATGACCAGACGCTTAATCAGCTGCTGACCGAGATGGACGGGATTTACAACAATGAAACCCCGCGCATTCTGCTGGTAGCGGCAACGAACCGCAAGGAAATGCTTGACTCTGCACTGCTGCGTCCGGGCCGGTTCGACCGTCACATCCAGGTTGACATGCCGGACAAGAAAGGCCGCAAGTCAATTCTCGATCTGCATGCCAAGAACAAACCGCTGCATGAAACGGTAAGTTTGGATAAAATCGCCGAGGAAGCTTATGGCTTCTCGGGTGCACAGCTGGAAAGCGTAATGAACGAAGCGGCGATTTACATGATGCGTGAGAATCTGACCCAGGTAGAGCAACGTCATCTGTCTATGGCCATTGACAAAGTGATGATGGGTGAGAAGACCGACCGGGAAACGAATCATGAGGAGAAACAGCGGGTAGCGATTCATGAGCTGGGACATGCTATTATGGCTGAACTGCTTCGTCCGGGAAGCGTTAGCCAGGTGACCCTGACTCCGCGCGGACAAGCTCTCGGGTATGTACGACATAATCCGCAGACCGAGCAGTATCTGTACACGAAGGATTATCTGGAGAATCAGATCATGATTGCCCTGGGCGGAGCAGCTGCCGAAGAGATGTATTACGGCGGACGCAGTACCGGTTCACGCGGAGACTTTGACCAGGCGCTGAATATAGTGGAGACGATGATGAAGTCAGGACTTACCTCCCTCGGGATCGCGAATCTGCAAATGGTAACCACTGAAGAGCTGATGAAAGAGAATAGTAAAATTCTGGATGAGCTGATGGTCCGCACGAATGACCTGCTTAATAAGCAAAGAAATGTATTTGATTACTCTCTTGACATTTTAATGAAGGAAGAAGTTCTCTCCGGAGAGCAATTTCGTTGTCAATTTCGTGACAGTGTCCTTTTACCGGCATAATTCTTTATGCCGGTTATTTTTTTTTACTTTTCAGACATGCTAAGATATTATTATATGTCGGGCTACATATTTTTTTCGACAGACAAGGTACAATACAAAAGTATAGATACCTGAAAGGATGGAGACTTTTAAATGAATTTTAAAAAGATCGGTGTCATCGGCGGTGGCACAATGGGACAAGGGATTGCTGAAATGCTGGCAGCCAAGGGCCTGGATGTAATGCTGGTGGAGAAAACTGCAGAAAGACTGAACTACTCCTACGAAATGATCGAGACGAGTCTCGACAAACAGCTGGAGAAATGGGCCATTACCCAAGCGGAGAAGAAACTGATTCTTAGCCGTATCCAAAAAGTGACACATTTTGCTGAACTGAGCTCCTGCGATATGGTTATTGAGACCATCGTAGAAGATCTGGAAGCGAAGCAGAAGGTATTCAATCAGCTCGATCAGGTGTGTCCGAGCCACATTATCCTTGCCAGCAACACGTCAACTTTAAGCTTGACTGAGCTTGCAAGCTCGACAATGTATCCGGAGCGCGTAATCGGCATGCACTTCATACATCCTGTAGGCAAGGTTGATCTGGTTGAAATCGTGCGCGGACTGAAAACTTCCGACAGCACTTTTGAAGACACCAAAACCTTTGTTGACGAGATCGTTGAGAAAAAAGGCGTAATGATCTATGAATCCCCGGGATTTGTAAGTTCACGTCTCATTTGTCTGTTCATCAACGAGGCAATGCACGTTCTACAGGAAGGTGTCGCTTCTCCTGAAGATATTGACGATGCTATGCGCATCGGCTACCAGTTCCAGAATGGGCCTCTGGAGATGGCAGACCGTTTCGGTCTGGATTCCGTTCTTGCTGCACTTGAGAATATGTTCCGTGAATACGGCGAACTCAAGTATCGTCCATCTACAATTCTTAAGAAGATGGTACGTGCAGGACAACTGGGTGCGAAATCAGGCGAAGGCTTCTTCAAGTATGACAAGGATGGTGACCGTGTATGAATATCTTAGTTATTAACTCCGGCAGTTCTTCATTGAAATACCAGCTGTACAATATGACAGATGAATCTGTACTTGCCAAAGGTCTGGTAGAACGTATCGGAATGGATTCCTCCATTCTGAACCACAAGCCAACCGGCAAACAGGAAGTAACCGAAGTAAGCGAAATTCTCGAACACAACACGGCAATCCGTAAAGTGCTTGCTTGTCTGACTGACAAGGAACATGGTGTAATTGCCTCCACCGACGAGATCAATGCCGTAGGACACCGAGTAGTACACGGGGGAGAATTCTTCAAGGCTTCCGCACTTGTAGATGCAGATGCGAAGACGAAGATCCGCCAGCTGTTTGACCTTGCGCCGCTGCATAACCCGGCTGCTATGATGGGGATTACAGCGACTGAAATTAATATGCCGGGTGTGCCTCAGGTAGTTGTATTCGACACTGCCTTCCACCAGACGATGCCTGAGAAGGCTTATATGTATGCCATTCCGAGAGTGCTGTACAACAAATATAAAGTCCGCCGCTATGGCGCGCATGGTACCTCCCATGATTTCGTCAGCAAAGCTGCTGCAGATTATCTGGACCGTCCGCTGGGTGAACTGAAGATTATCACTTGCCACATCGGTAACGGTGCCAGCGTGACTGCAGTTGCTGGCGGCGTGTCGGTGGATACTTCCATGGGTATGACTCCGCTGGAAGGCCTGATGATGGGTACACGCAGCGGTGACCTTGACCCGGCAATTGTTCCTTATGTGATGAACAAGGAAGAACTGTCTGTCGGTGAAGTGAACTCCATGCTGAACAAGCACAGCGGACTGCTGGCTATTTCTGGCGTTAGCAGTGACATGCGTGATATTATTGACGGTGCGGAGAAAGGCGAGGCTAATTCTACACTTGCTTTTGAAATGTATGAGTACCGTTTGCGTAAATACATCGGTTCTTACGCAGCTGCCATGAACGGCGTAGATGTAATCGTGTTTACTGCCGGTGTGGGCGAGAATGCTTCCCTGCTGCGTGAAAAAGTACTGAACAATCTTACGTTCCTCGGAATCGAACTGGATGCAGAAGCTAACAAGGTCCGCTCCGGCGATCCGCGCCGCATCTCTACGGCTGGTTCCAAGGTTCAGGTGCTTGTGGTTCCGACAAACGAAGAGCTTGTCATTGCACGTGATACTTACAGTATTGTGCAAGGAATTAACGGCTAAATTAGAGGAGAGATCTTAGGCATGGCTAACAAGAGTGTAATCAAGAACGTGAATGAGCATGTCGGAGAGAGTGTTGTCATCGGCTGTTGGGTTAACAACAAGCGCTCCAGCGGTAAAATTCAGTTCCTGCAGCTTCGGGATGGTACAGGCTATATCCAGGGTGTTGTGGTGAAATCGGAAGTGCCTGAGCAGGTCTGGGATGATGCCAAGAGCCTTACCCAGGAAAGCTCGCTGTATGTTACCGGAATCATCCGTGAAGAGCCCCGCAGCCAGTCAGGGTATGAAATGACGGTTACTGGTATAGAGGTATTGCATCTTACTGAGAATTATCCGATTACTCCGAAGGAGCATGGCGTCGATTTCCTGATGGACCACCGTCATCTCTGGCTGCGTTCTTCCAAGCAGCGGGCAGTAATGGTGATTCGTGCGGAGATTATCCGCGCGGTTCAGCAATTCTTCAATGAGAGTGGATTCACTAAGGTTGACCCGCCGATTCTGACACCAACGTCAGCTGAAGGAACAACCAACCTGTTCCATACGAAGTATTTCGAAGAGGATGCCTACCTGACCCAGAGCGGACAGCTGTATATGGAAGCTGCAGCAATGGCGCTCGGACGCGTCTATTCCTTCGGACCTACCTTCCGTGCGGAGAAATCCAAGACCCGCCGCCACTTAATTGAATTCTGGATGATCGAACCGGAAATGGCGTTCACGGATCATGAAGAAAGCCTGCGTGTGCAGGAAGATTTCATCAGCTTTGTGGTGCAGTCTGTGCTGACGAACTGCCGTGCCGAGCTGGAAGCGGTTGGCCGCGATGTCTCGAAGCTGGAGAACATCAAAGCGCCATTCCCGCGTATTTCCTATGACGATGCGATCAAGTTCCTGAATGAGAAAGGCTATGAAATCGCCTGGGGCGATGATTTCGGTGCACCTCATGAAACGGCAATTGCCGAAATGAGCGACAAGCCGGTCTTCATTACCCACTATCCGGCTTCGTTCAAGGCCTTCTACATGAAGCCGCATCCTGAGCGTCCTGAAGTGGTGCTGTGCGCGGATATGATCGCTCCTGAAGGGTACGGGGAGATTATCGGCGGATCGCAGCGTATCGACGATCCGGCGCTGCTGGAAGCCCGTTTCAAGGAACATAATCTTTCGATGGATACTTACAAATGGTATATGGATCTCCGCACTTACGGTTCCGTTCCTCACTCCGGCTTCGGTCTGGGGCTGGAGCGTACCGTGGCTTGGATTTGCGGGCTCGACCATGTGCGTGAAACGATTGCCTTCCCTCGTACACTGTACCGTCTTTACCCGTAAGGATGGGCAAAGGGGGCTTAAGTATGGACGGAAAAGGTTGGAATACCTGGGGCGAAGGCGTAGCTTTCGGCCTGGAGAACGGAATGGCCGTCATTCCTTATGCACTCTTGAAATATTACCGGAAGCTGAATCTGACCGGCAGCGAGGCGATGCTGCTGATTCATCTGCTCTCGTTCCGGCAAGTGGAGGGAATTGATTTCCCTTCACTTGAGGAGCTGCAGGCCGTAACCGGACGCAGTATCTCGGTTATTGCCGGAGAGCTGCAGAAGCTCATGAAGGAAGGCTTCATCAGCATCGACGGAGACAACGACGAGCTGCGCGATATCCATTATGAGCGCTACAACTTCTCCGGACTGTACGGCAAGCTCGGTGCTTATCTGGCCGAAGTCTCGCAGGAGAATTCGCAGGAGAAGCGCAGCCGTGCTGAGACTGAGCCGGGTTCCCGGGCTTCCGCCCATTATTCCGGTGCACCTGCTCCGGAGGGCGGTTATGGCCGGCCGGCCGCACCGGCAGGCAACGAAGCAGAGGATAGCCGTAATCTGTTCAGTATTTTCGAGAAGGAATTCGGCCGTCCGCTGTCTCCGATGGAATGTGAGTCTATTTCCGGCTGGGTGGATGAGGACCGGTATCCTGAAGAGCTGATTCTGCTGGCGCTGAAGGAATCTGTCTTCGCCGGGAAAGTTCATTTCCGCTATATTGACCGCATTCTGCTGGAATGGGCCCGTAACCGGGTGAAGAATGCCCAGGATGTCAAAGCCTATTCCCAGAAATTCCGCAGCGGCGGAAGATGAACTCATACCGTTACAATGCCTGTCATAGAATGAACTGAACTCAAGGGCACTGCTTTCCAGCTTACACCGGAGACAACCCCGCAGCTTACTGCGGGGTTGTCTTTTTGTATATATATGGAGTTCCAAGAAAAGGAGTGCAGAGCATGAATGAACATAAGGAAACAAGGCAGATCCTGACAAAGGAAGAACTGGCAGAACAGTTGAGAGCCTGCGGGATTAAAGAAGGGCAGCAATTGATTGTGCATGTATCACTCAGCAGTCTGGGGTTTGTCATTGGCGGGGCAGAGACATTAATCCGTGTGCTGCTGGAGCTTGTCGGCGGGAACGGTACCCTTATGATGCCTTCGCAGACCTGGAAGAATCTCGATCCCCAGACCGGGGTGCACTGGGAAGAGCCCGTGGAGTGGTGGCCGCTCATTCGTAAGCACTGGCCTGCGTACGACAAGGAAATTACTCCGGCTATCGGGATGGGGGTGGTAGCTGAAATGTTCCGGAAATGGCCGGGAGCCGCAAGGTCGGAGCATCCTGCCCGCTCTTTTGCAGCAGTAGGCAAACATGCGGAGTATTTGACAGCAAACCATGAGCTGAGCAATATCTTTGGCGCCGGTTCACCGCTGGATAAATTGTATCAGCTGAACGGGCATATTCTTCTGATTGGCGTTGGGCATGACAAGAATACATCTCTGCATCTGGCCGAGACCCGTTCCGATTATCCGGGAAAGCAGATGGTTAATGAGAGCAGTGCTCTTTTGGTGGATGGTGTCCGCAAGTGGGTAACTTACCCGACACAATCAGTGGATGACAGTGATTTCGTTCAGTTAGGACAGGAGTATGAGCAGGCGGTGAATCTGCAGGTCCACCGGGCGGGGAATGCGGAGGTCAGATTAATGGAACTCAGGTCATTGGCAGATTGGGCCAAGGTCTGGATGGAGCAGCACAGGAAGGGATAACGCATACAGCAAACAGCCCGCAGTTGCTTCGGGGAAGCAGCTGCGGGCTGTTTGCTGTGGAGTTGGGGATAATGGACATGTACTAATTCAAAAGAATTATTGCAGCTCTTTCTCCAGAGCCGAGCCCATTTCACGGGAACGCTCGGCACAGCGGCTAACTGCAGAGATGACCGTTTCGAAGAAATCTCCGCGCTCTAACACTTCAATCGCTGCCTGGGTAGAACCGTTTGGCGATGTGACCTTCTTGCGGAGCGCAGCCGGTTCTTCGCCTGTCTGCTGTACCATCCGCGCTGCTCCCAGCACGGTCTGAACCGTCAGCTCGCGGCTCTGCTCAAGCGGCAGTCCGCCGCGGATGCCGGCGGCGATCATGGCCTCCATCATGTAGTAGATATAAGCCGGTCCGCTGCCCGAAATCCCTGTTAAGGTTTCCATCCGCTCCTCATCGATAACGGCCGTTAACCCGACAGCCTCGAAGATATTAAGGGCTGTTCGGCGGCCCGGTTCGTCAACCTCCTTGGAGAAGGCTATGCCGGTTGCACCCAGGCCGATGGAGCTGGAGGTGTTAGGCATCGAGCGGACTACAGGCTGTTGTGTACCCAGCAGACCCTGCATAGTACGGATTGTCAGTCCGGCAATCACGGAAATCACGAGCTGATCCGGCGACAGCAGCGGGCCCAGATTACGTAATGCTTCTGCGGCATCCTTGGGTTTCATCGCAAGGACGATTACAGGTGCTGTACGCAGAGCTTCTGTTTTTTGTTCGGGATCATTGTAGCCCAGAACGCCGTAACGGCTGCGCAGCTCGGCCAGACGTTCGCTGCTGCTGCGGTTTAGCATGATGATTTTACCGGATTCAACTACGTTCCGGGCGATCATTCCGCGCACAATTGCCTCAGCCATCGAGCCTGCGCCATAAAAAACGATATTATGATTGATAAGTGGAATGGATGGTTGCTGACACATGGCTGGTAGTCCCCCTAAAAAGTTATGTTAGCATATGATTTACTGCAGTGAACTGCTGCGCAGAAAACCCGTAGCCGGAGCATAAATACTTGTTTATCCCCTAATTTGGCCGGAGCCATGGATAATATACTTGCATGAAGTCAATGCAGGCAGCCCCATCGGGCCGCGGGCGTGCAGCTTCTGGGTGCTGATGCCGATTTCGGCACCAAAGCCGAATTCGAATCCATCAGTGAACCGGGTGGAGGCATTATGATATACAGCGGCGGCATCCACTTCCTGCAGGAAGCGGGCAGCATTCGCGGCATCCTCTGTCACAATGCACTCAGAATGTTTGGTGCTGAACTCGGCAATATGGCCGAGAGCCGCTTCAAGAGTGTCCACGATTTTGACATTGAGAATATAATCATTGTATTCCGTGGCGAAATCCTGCGGTGTAACTGGCAGAGCCCAAGGGACAAGAGCGGTCGTATCCGGACAGCCGCGCAATTCCACTCGGACATCACGGAAGGCCTCTGCCAAAGCCAGCAGATGAGTGGCGGCAAAATCACGGTGGACAAGCAAGGTCTCCATGGAGTTACAGACGGAGGGCCGCTGCGCTTTCGCATTCAGACTGATGCGCTGAGCCATCCCGGGTTCGGCGCTTGCATCCAGATAAGTATGGCATACGCCTGCACCTGTTTCAATTACCGGTACAGTGGCATTAAGGACCACATTCTGTATCAGTGAGCTTCCGCCGCGCGGAATGATAACATCCAGCAGTCCGTTCAGCTTCAGCATTTCATCTACGGAGGAGCGGTTCGGATCTTCGATCAGCTGTAGGGCATCCGGCGGCACAGCTGTACCCGCCAGAGCGCGGTGCAGAACCTCTGCAATCGCGCGGTTTGAGGAAAGAGCGGATGAGCCGCCGCGCAGGACAACGGCATTGCCTGTTTTGAGGCATAAGCCGGCAGCATCAACGGTTACGTTCGGACGGGCTTCATAGATAATGCCGATAACGCCAAGCGGTACACGGACCTTCTCGATAAACAGGCCGTTCGGGCGTTCAATGGTTTCCAGATGATCACCAATCGGATCAGGCAGTACGGCGATTTGCTGCAAGCCCTCGGCGATGCTGTCAATCCGGCCTGTATCCAGTGCCAGCCGGTCGAGCATCGACTCCGGTGTTCCGTTGAGCCGCCCGCGCTCCAGGTCTTCGGCGTTGGCGGCAATAATGTAATCCGCTTCCGCGCGAAGCGCTGCGGCCATAACAAGCAGAGCTTCATTCTTCTGACCGGTAGTCAGGCTTGCGAGTACCCCGGTGGTTGCTTTCGCCAGCGTTGTTTTGTTTACCACTTCACTCATGACTATTCCCCCTAAAGGTTTATTGGCAATGCATCACTATACTGCTTCAGACAAAACATGCTTTGAAGGCGTTCGCTATAGTCTGGTGCGAACTTAGCGCAGTGTAATCCACTCATCGCGGTGGATAACCTCAAGCCGGTGCACTTCACCGAGCCTTGGAACAACCTCGCGGCTGGGTAATCCCTGGATGCTGCGGAGCTGGGTATCGTCATAATTGACGATACCCCGTCCAAGCAGCTTGGCATCCGGGCCGAGCACCTCTACGACGTCTCCGGAGTGGAAGCTGCCCTCGATCCGTCTGACCCCGACCGGCAGAAGGCTATGCCCGCCATGGAGCAGGGCTTCCACCGCGCCGTCGTCAACATACAGTGAACCCAGAGGGGTAGACATGAATCCAAGCCATTGTTTCTTGACGGGCAGGGAGGAGAGTGTTGTGGCAAAATATGTGCCTTTGCCTGTTCCTTCAGCCGCCAGTGAAAGATCACCAGGCTCCGTAACTCTGCCTACAAAGACCGGAACTCCTCCCCGTGTGGCAATCTTGGCAGCATCGATCTTCGAACGCATACCGCCCGTACCTACGCTGGAGCCTGCGCCGCCTGCAATGGCGTAGATCTCGGGTGTAATCTCCTCTATATGCTGATAGCGGACCGCATCCGGATGCTTGCGCGGATCTCCGCTGTAGACGCCGTCCATATCTGTCAGAACCAGCAGCCGTGAAGCCTTCAGGAGATTGGCGACCAGCGCCGACAAGGTATCATTATCACCGAATTTCAATTCGTCTACTGATACAGTGTCGTTCTCATTGAATACGGGTACAGCGCCCAGCCGGAGTAACTCCTCTACGGTCATCATGGCGTTGTTCATAGCCCGGCGGCTGCAGAAGTCCGTTCGGGTCAGAAGAATCTGTGCGGTAGGAATACCATGCTGCGCGAAGGCCTCCTGGTAAGCCTGCATCAGCATAACCTGTCCCACCGCTGCTGCGGCCTGCTTCTCGTGCAGCAGCTTGGGGCGGGACGGGTAGCCGATGGCACGGAATCCGGCTGCCACCGCTCCAGAGGTGACCAGCAGGACTTCACAGCCTTGCTTGCGGAGTGCAGCAATTTCGGCGGCGAAGAAGGCGACCGCAGCCCGGTTCAATCCGCCTTCAGGGCCGCTCAGTGAGCTGCTGCCGATTTTGACCACGATTCTTGTAGTCATTCTCTTTCACTTTCCTCTCAAAAATAAAATCGCTGTTCAATCGCTGCAAACCCGAAAATGACAAAAAGCCCCCATCCTTAGACTTAGCAAAGGACGAAAGCTTGGTTAACTTCCGCGGTACCACCTTCATTGATGAGGGTTCATCCGACTTCATTCTCATAACGGGAGTAACCGTCCTGCAGGGCAGGCCGCTCGGGGGTAGGATTCAGAATAGACATCCGCGGTAAATTCTCCCAGCCTTCCGGAATTTACTCTCTGCACGCGAATTATTGTCAATTCTTACTGGTCCCGTCTGCACGTTTCACTATTTGTCATTTAGAATACCATGGGATTGCCGGGTTTGCAAAGAGCCGGAGGGCGGATTTTTTTCTGATGGAGCGGGGAGCGAATTAGATGTTTACCCTTCATGAGAACGGGTAAAGTATTTATAATCTGTTACCAGGAGGTGGAGTGATTTGAGTAAGAACACTAATGTCCAACAGGAACAGAAACAGAATTCCAAAGAAGCCGCCGAATTCCAAAACAAGGCGATCAGAGAATTTGTCGAGGAGAAAGCCACGGATTCCCGTACTAAGGGGCCGGTTGATGAGAGCACGGGCCGTATGCCTGATGATCAGAACCGTCTGATCACACAGCATAATTTACGCAAATAAATAACCGCTACCCGCGACAATACAGCAAATGCCCATCCGGCTTCATGACAGCAGCCGGATGGGCATTTGCAATATTATGCTGCTTTTATTCATCTGCCAGTCCGGCAACCGTTGCCTTGAAGGTTTCAATGAAAGCTTCGGCGGCCCGGGACAAGTAGCGTCCGCGGCGGTAAGCGACAACCAGCGTACGGCTGGGTACCGGATCAGCTAAGAGCAGGTAGACAGGCACGAATTCACTGCGCGGAGCACGTGCGATGAAATGCGGAACTAGTGTAACGCCCATTCCGGTGGCAACAAGTGATTGTACTGTCTCCATATTGTTGCTCTCAAAGACAATCCGCGGCTCAAAACCGGCCTCCCGGCATAGCTCGACGGTCAATTTACGGAAGCCCTGACCTTCTTTAAGGACAATAAACGGTTCATCCTTAAGCTCGGCCAGTGAAGTACGGATGCCCAGAGCGCTCCGTGCTGCCAGCGGATGCTCAGGCGGGACCGCCAGATCGATTCGTTCCTCACCCAGTACTTCATAAGCGAGTGCGGGAATCTCCAGCGGCAGGGAGAGCAGGCTTAGATCCGTCTGGCCGCTGGCGGTCAGCTTCTCAAGATTCATGGAGGAGTCCTCAAGCAGGGCGATTTCAACCTCCGAGTATTTGCTTTTGAACACCGGCAGCACATGCGGCAGCAGATGCGCTCCAGTAATCGGCATGCTGCCTACCACAACCCGTCCGGTGCGCAGCTGGGAGATATCGGACATTTCCTGGCGCAGCAGTTCCACGGCATCAATGATGGCTTGAGCCTGATCCACAAACTTTTCCCCGGCATAGGTCAGTTCAACAGAGCTGGTATTACGCTGGAAGAGCAGAACACCCAGCTCCTTTTCCAGTTTGGACAGCTGCTGGCTCAGCGAGGGCTGGGCGATATGCAGCTTGTCTGCTGCACGTGAGAAGTTTCTTTCTGCAGCGATCTGAAGTGTATATTGCAATTGTCTGAGCTCCATGGACGGCTCCTTTATAATAAGAATAGAAAATCTGTCTATAAGTATAACCTATCAAGATTTAATTTAGTATAGGTTGATGATTTGCATGGATAAGATAGTGAGCTTAAGTAAGATAATGGGCTTACGGAATTTGCATACCGAAATATCTTTATATTAAAAATAAGTATATACTTAAGCCATTCATAAGGAGCCCTTCATGCATGGTTTGGGCATACGCTCTTCAAATAAACGGGGGTGTATTATATGGGCGTTCTGGCAAGGATAATGCATTCGTTTGACGAGATCGAAGAACAGCTGGAGTATTTTATTTATAATAATTCTGCAATTGAAGCTTTGGAGGAGCCGCAGGACTATCAGTACGGGGAGGCGGGCTTTTGGTCGAAACCGCAGCCTCACCAGGCTCATATGCAGAAGCATGTGCTGGCGGATTACTTGCGCTTAACCGCACTTTGCAGCCAAATGCTGGTCAATGTCAAAAGCGGACAATACCATAATTTTGAGCGAAGCACTGCTATCGTGCTCAATCATATCAGGCAGAACACACTGCTTCCGGAGAGTACACTGGAAGATGTTTTTAGTGAGATTAAGCTGGAAATGGACATTCAGCGCGGAATCATTGCTGGTACCTACCAGTAAGGAACGGCAGAAGCTTACATGGGCAAGGTCTCGGCCCCAGGCTATGTTTACTGTAGGAGTGTCTCATAGGCTGAACCTATAAGTGCTATAGAAATCATATCTTGGAATTATAAACGTACTGATGTTATATTTAGAACATTCAAGAGAGACTCCACGCTCTCTTCCAAATGGAACGATTCTACTATATGAGGTGAAATTCATGGGCAACAAGACAATGTTTGAAAAGATTTGGGATAATCACGTTATTCATCAAGAGGAAGGTAAGCCTAGCATCATTTATATCGATCTGCATCTCGTTCATGAGGTTACTTCTCCACAGGCCTTTGAAGGATTGCGTCTGAGCGGCCGTCCGGTCCGCCGTCCGGGACTTACTTTTGCAACTATGGATCACAACGTGCCTACCAAGGACCGATACAATATTACAGATCCTATCTCCAAGCAGCAGATTGATACCCTCTCACAGAACTGCCGTGATTTCGGGGTCAGACTGTTCGACCTGAATGATATTGACCAGGGTGTCGTACACGTTATGGGGCCGGAAATTGGCCTGACACATCCCGGCAAGACCATTGTCTGCGGGGACAGCCACACCTCCACACACGGAGCGTTCGGTGCGCTTGCCTTCGGTATCGGCACCAGCGAAGTTGAACATGTGCTTGCGACCCAGTGTCTGCAGCAGTCCAAGGCTAAGACTATGGAAGTGCGCTTCACAGGCAGCCGTAATCCGGGAGTAACCGCCAAAGATATGATCCTCGGCGTCATCGCCAAATACGGTACTGATTTTGCCACTGGCTATGTCATCGAATATACCGGCGAAGCTATCCGTGAACTGTCGATGGAAGAACGCATGACGGTCTGCAACATGTCGATCGAAGGCGGAGCAAGAGCCGGCCTGATCGCACCTGACGAGACTACCTTCGACTATCTGCGCGGTCGTCAATATGTGCCGCAAGGTGAAGCGTATGATACTGCTGTTGAAATCTGGAAAGGTCTCGTAAGCGATGAAGGCGCACAGTATGACACTGTTGTAGAATTCGATGTAGAGACACTGATTCCGCAGGTTACCTGGGGGACCAGCCCGGGGATGGGTACAGACATCAACTCAAGTGTGCCGAATCCTGCAGACTTCACCACTGAAAATGAACGTAAAGCCGCTGAAAAAGCGCTTGAATATATGGATTTGGCTCCAGGTACGCCTATCTCTGAGATCGGTATTGACTATGTCTTTATCGGTTCCTGCACCAACGGGCGGATTGAGGATTTGCGGGCTGCGGCTCAAGTAGCCAAAGGCCATAAGGTATCCGATAAGGTGACGGCAATTGTTGTGCCGGGCTCCGGCCGCGTTAAGCTGCAGGCTGAGAAGGAAGGGCTGGATAAGGTCTTCACAGAAGCCGGATTTGAATGGCGTGAAGCAGGCTGCAGTATGTGCCTCGCGATGAACCCGGATGTTCTCCAGCCTGGACAACGCTGCGCATCGACCTCTAACCGCAATTTCGAAGGGCGCCAGGGACGCGGCGGACGCACGCATCTGGTCTCCCCTGCAATGGCGGCTGCGGCTGCAATCAAAGGACGTTTCACTGACGTCCGCGACTGGAACTACAAGACGGAAGCCGTCAATTCATAGAATATTTGAGAGAGCAGGAGGACACAGCAAATGGAAGAATTTAAGAAATTAACAGGTATCGTAGCCCCGGTAGACCGGGTTAATGTAGATACGGATGCGATCATTCCGAAGCAATTCCTGAAACGGATCGAGCGCACCGGCTTTGGACAATTTCTTTTCTACGAATGGCGCTTTGATGAAGCGGGAAATGACAATGCAGCGTTTGAGATGAACAAACCGCGTTACAAGGGAGCATCCGTGCTGATCTCGCGTGCGAACTTCGGCTGCGGCTCCTCACGGGAGCATGCGCCTTGGGCCATCATGGATTACGGGTTCAGAGTAGTCATTGCACCATCCTATGCCGACATTTTCTATAACAACTGCTTTAAGAACGGCATTCTGCCGATCAAGCTGTCGGAAACACAGGTGGATGACCTGTTCAGCCGCACGGCAGAGCATGAAGGTTACACGCTGACAGTGGATCTTGAGAACAACAAGCTGAGCGATGACTACGGTCTAGACATCACTATCGAGCTGGATGAGCACCGCCGCCAGTTCCTGCTCCAAGGTCTGGATGATATCGGTCTGACGCTTCAGCATGCGGATGAGATTGCCGCCTACGAGGAACGTCATGCTGCTAAGCTGTTCGGCTAAGCGATTCCGGGATATTCAAGCAAGAGATTGAACAACCGGCGAAGATATTCGTAAACTTTACAAATTTTACACAAAACTTCTATTTCCGGGTGTCGGAAATAGAAGTTTTTTTGCTATAATCGATATATTCATTGCCTGAGAAGGCAACTTTTGGGGATTTCTGTCGTCTTAATCTTATCTATGGATCTATCAATTGACAAAAGGAGAGGAAAGGATGAAGAAAGCCGGACAACGGATGTTATTTCTACTGCTGCTGCCGCTCTTGTTACTATCATTCGCCGGCCATGAAGCTGCTGCAGCCGCAAGCGGCCAGGGAAGGATTGTAATGGACAGTAAGGAGCTTGCGCTGCCCAAAGGGGTCATCCTTGAGAACGTGAATGGAAGCGTTATGATTCCAATCCGCGTGGTGGTGGAGAACCTTGGTTTTGAAGTGCTCTGGGAGCAGACGACCCGCAAGGTAACCGTCCAGCAGGACGGCAAAACGGTACAGCTTGCAGTAGGAAGCAAGACGGCTGAAGCCGATGGCGTAAGTCTGCTGCTGAATGCCGCCCCGAAGCAGAACGGCGGGACCGTACTGGTGCCCATCCGTTTCGTCAGTGAACAGTTCGGACTCAGTGTCGGCTGGGATAATACCGACAAAACAGTCTACTTAAGCGGCGGTATCCCGCTTGAAACACCTGTAAGCGCAGATCCGCTGCCTTCAGCTACTGTGGCGCCTGCAGCGTCTGCAGGCCCTGTGGTGGCAGTGCAATCACCTGCTCCGACACCGCAGCCTCAGACCAATACAGAGATCACTGAAGAGGTCGAGGGCAGTATTACGTCCTCACCGACTCCGGCAGTTACATCCCCGACGGTTAAGGGGGCTGTGTTCAGCGAGAACCGCCTTATTGTAGCGGTTGCCGGAGGCGCCAAACCTACGGTTACCAAGATTACCGGACCTGACCGGATTGTGGTTGATTTCCAGGGAGCTGTCTTTGCCTCTGATTTCAGCGGCAGCTTTCCGGGTGTTTCCAGCAGCGGCAGTCCGCAGGGCAAACTGGACGTAAGCGGCTACCCGCTGGTATCTGAAATACGCTATGCGCTTTTCAGCACCAGTCCCTCTACAGTACGGTTCGTAATTCAAACCGCAGGCAGCCAGAATTACCAGCTGAGTACGGATGACAGCACCGGGCTGGTAACGATAGATCTCAATACGGTGAATAGCGGAACCGGCACGCCTGTGAATACGGGAATGACCGGCAAACCCGTCATCGCACTTGATGCGGGGCATGGCGGAACACAGCCGGGGGCCATCAGCCTCACAGGCAAGGCGGAAAAGGACTTCAATCTTGCGGTAATTCTTAAAGCCGGAACAATTCTGTCACAGGAAGGCTTAGTTGATGTTATTTATACACGTACAACAGATAGCACACTTGGACTGCAGGACCGTGTCAAAATCGCTGAGGCTGCAAAGGCTACGCTGTTTGTTTCCCTGCATGGTAATTCATTGGATGTAGGGTACCCCAACCGGGACAAAGTCAATGGCAGTGAAACCTATTACAGCCGCAGCGAAAGTCTTCCGCTTGCCCAAATTATGCAAAAGCATCTGGTGGCGGGGACAGGGTTCAAAGATAACGGGGTCAGATCAAAGAGTCTGCATGTCACCAGAGAGACAAGCATGCCGGCCGTTCTGCTTGAGGCAGGTTATCTGACTAATCCGGGCAATGAAGCAGCCATGTACAGCGAGCAGATGCAAAATAACCTGGCACGGGAAATTGTGGCGGGAATTAAGGAATATTTGGGGCTTTAAATACCGCGGCAAGGGAGCTGCGTGTGAACAGTCTTGATTTTAAATGGTATTTATTCGCAACTTTTAAGCTCATCAGGCGTCTAAACTATGTCGAAGGTTGTCAGTAGGGATGCATCAAGAACGCTCGTTTGGGGGCGGAATACTAGAGTCTTAGAGGTGAAGAATGAAGAAATTTGCTTGTATGCTGTTGCTGCTGCTGTTCTTTGTTGTGATTCTGCCGGGGCATGGACAAGCTGCCGCCGCTACCAACAAGATTTTCCTGGATGGACAGGAACTGACCGCAGGGCAGGATGTTCCGGTGGAAAATGTAAACAACTCCATTATGGTGCCGCTAAGAATGATCGCTGAGAACCTTGGATACAAGGTAGACTGGAATCAGACAAGCAAGACCGTTACGATTGAACAACAAGGAAAGACTATGCAGCTGATCGTTAATCAGACAGCAGCCTCCGTAGACGGCAAGACCGTGATCTTGACCACGTCACCGCTCCTGCGGAACGGTACAACCCTAGTGCCGATCAGATTCATCGGAGAGCAGTTTGGCCTTACAGTCAAATGGGACAATACGAAGAAGATTGTAGATCTTATTACCCCGGAAATCCCGGATTCTAACACCGAAACGGGTGGAAGTAGCGGAGACGGGGGGACCGTTGTAGTCCCGCCGGATGACGCGGCAAACGGCCTAAGCATGATTAACGGAATCAGCTTCAATGAGAACCGGCTAACCATTGCCCTTGAGGGCAACACCCAGCCGAAGGTTTCCAAAGTGACCGGACCGGACCGGATTGTGATTGACCTGCCGAATGCCACTTTCTCTGATGTATTCGGTACAGGACAACAGCTGGATCCCAATCTGAACGGTATGCTTACGGTTACGGATTATCCGGAAGTATCCGGTATACGCTATTCGCTGTATAGTACCAATCCGTATACAGTCCGTTTTGTAATTGACCTTAATACCTCCAAAAATTATAGCGTTGAAGTTTCAGGCGATGTCTCCAAGCTGATTGTCATTGATTTGAATGCGCAGAGCACCGGGGATACTTCTACACAGCCTGGCAACAGCGGGCGTAAACTGGTGGTGCTCGATGCCGGGCATGGAGCCAAAGATTCTGGGGCCGTGGGTGTTACGGGTAAATACGAGAAGAATTTCAACCTCGCTGTTATTCTGAAGGCGGCAGAGCTGCTGAAGCAGGAGAACAAAATTGACGTGGTTCTGACCCGCAGTGATGATACCTTCCTTGAACTGAAGGACAGGGCGGCAATTGCCAATAACCTCAAAGCTGATTTATTCATTTCCGTCCATGCCAACAGCAGCGGCTCGTCCGCAGCAAGCGGAACGGAGACCTATTACCAGCGCGAAGCCAGTAAGGCTCTGGCTAATGTGATGCACAAGTATCTTGTACAGGCTACCGGACTTAGTGACCGGGGTGTACGTTACGGCAACTTCCACGTTATACGCGAGACAACAATGCCTGCGGTACTGCTTGAAGTTGGCTACCTCAGCAACAAGAATGATGAGGCACTTCTGTTCACGGAATCACTTCAGAACAAAGTTGCTGCATCTATGGTCAGCGGGATTAAGGAATATCTCGGGGTTCAATAACAGCGGGCGGCAGCAGGGCCGCAAAGTCGTCTTTCGGCCATAGATTCGGGTCTGAGGACTTTGCGGCCCTGTCCTGCCCGTATTCATATGGAGGGGGTTATTTAGTGATGAACAAGAAATTGACATATGCAGGTATAGCAGTATTGCTGCTCGCAGTAATTTCGGGATGCGGTGACAAACCAACTGCATCGCCGGCGGATGCAGCGGGACAGGATTCATCCTCCGTTTCGAGCGGAGCTGAAGGAAACGCAGGAAACGACAGCAGTGCTAATAGCACTAATGCACCTCAGGCAACAAGTACGACAGAGCCTGCGGCCACAGAAGCTCCTGCAGCTACTGAACAGCCGGCAGCACCAGAGAAGCAGAACCAGAATATCCAAATTTATTATACGGATCCTCAGCAGACAGATCTGGTGGCGGCCGAAGTCTCCATCAGCTTCACGGATGCCAAAGAAAAATATACAGAAGCCTTCAAGGCTCTGCAAACCAGCAAGAATGCTGATCAGATTCCGCTTTGGAACAAAATTGAGCTGAAATCTCTGGAATTCACGAATGGACAGATTGTCCTGGATATTCATAAGCCGGATGAAGCGCAGCTTGGTGCAGGCGGTGAGGCCCTGGCAATTAGCGCGTTGTCCCAGACCTTCTTCCAGTTTGAAGAAGTGAAGAATATCGATGTGCTGGTAGACGGAGAGCAGGTAGAGAGCCTGATGGGGCATGTGGATCTCGTGCATCCGATTACACGTGAGAACAACGGATTGTAGGCATTGCGCAGGAAAAGGGCCAATGGCTGACGAAATAGCCAACATAGAAATTCATATGAGCCATAGAGAGGGGAATATCGAATTGTCCGGTCAAAAAAGATTAAAGCGTAGCGTTCAATCCTATTCTGCCAAAGCGGTGTCAGCTGTATTGGCCGGCGCTATGGTGCTTAGCGGTGCGGGAGCGGCTTTTGCCGACAGTACCACCGCCGGAACATCCACAGCAGCCGTAACTACCCAGACAGCAGCAGCTGCTGCAGGGATATTCAGTGATGTCAAAACGGGCTTCTGGGCCGAGAAACATATTTACAAGCTGGCAACCCAAGGGATCGTTGTCGGCAATAACGGTTTATTCCGTCCGGGAGACTCGGTTACCCAGCAAGAGGCTGTTCTCATGGCACTGCGCTTTATGAAGCTGCAGGGCAACGTGAACACCAGCACAGATGTGGTTCTGCCTGCTGATTTCCTTGTAACTAACTATTATAAGCCTTACGTTGTGTTGGCCTTCCAGCAGGGGCTGCTGGATAAAACGGTAGAAATGGCTGCAGATAACCTGAAGACCTCCTGGGGAGAGCGCAAGGCAAGCCGCGAATGGGTTGCAGAATTGCTGGTCCGGGCGCTGGGCAAGAGTGCATCTGCAGTAGCGGCAGCGGGTGAACCGACCGGTTTTGCCGACGATTCCAAGGTATCTGCCAATAAGCGCGGCTATATTAACACCGCAGTTGATTTGGGGCTGGCCAACGGATTGGACGGCAACCGCTTCGACCCGCAGGGTGCTGTTACCCGTGCCCAGCTGGCAACCTTCTTCAGCCGTGCTGAGGCACACAACACGCTTGACTACGACAATACATTCAAAGGCACAGTTAGTTCGTTGAATGACGGCAAGCTGACATTATTTAGTAATGGCAACACAGCGGACTTCACTTTGAATGCGAACACTGCTTATTTCACAAGTGCTTCCGAAACCCGTATCTCTTTGAATGAGATTCAGCCTTACACCAAGGTGACCGTTATCGGTGCAACGTATAACGCAGCTTATGTAGAGCTGACTGACCCGACACAACAAATCGATCAGGCGGAGGGGACTTTAACGAAGGTCTCTTCGGGTATAGTCTGGGTTGATTCAGCTTTGGGTTATGATCAATATGACTATGATGCCGGTACTGTATTCACCGATGTGAATGGAACAGTGATCCAGCCGTCATCGATTACTGCAGGCAGCAAAATTAGATTAACACGTGAAACGTACAGCGGTTCCCATAAAGTGGTGAAGGTTCAAGTGACCTCTGGCATAGTAAATAAGACCGCAACCGGCACGATCCAAAGTGTGGATACGGCTTCCAAGAGCATAACGTTCAAGAATGCAGACGGAACTACAGAAAGCTTCAAATGGGAAGATGGGGTTTCCCTATTCAGCTCCCAGAATTCCATTCTTCTGCCGGCTGATTTGAAGGCAGGTGCTGCTGCCTCCTACACGATCAAGGATAACGTGATCCGTTCTGTAGAAGTTACTTCAGGTGTAGAGCGTACTGTTAAGGGCTTTATCTATGAACTGACGAATTCTACAATTGTCTATCAAAAGACGGATGGAAGCCGTGAAGTGAAGCTGCTGGCTGCGAAGCCTGTAATTATTATTCCCAATATTACTAATCCTGTTATGAGTGATTTGATTGCTGACACAGTAGGCGGTGACAATGTTCAGCTCACACTGAACAGCAGTGATCAGGTAACCCAAATTGAGGTAGTCAGCCGGCAAATCAATCAGTTTACCGGAGCAACGGTGGTTGATTTCAATGCGAAGACACAATTCCTTACCTTCACTGATAATGTTGGCAAAGCACATGTAATCAAGCTGGATACAAGTACTAAAATGTCTTATGATGGTACCCCGACAACATCGATTACCAGTATGGGTGCAAGGCTTGCCGAAAACCGGAAAGTAGATGTGACTGCTATTAATGAGCGGGCATTGTCTGTTGAGCTGTCAACTAAATATTCCGGTACACTCACTGCGATCAATGCTGCGACGAAGACCATCATTTTCAAAATGAGTAATGGACAGCTGATGACCATGAGTTATCCACTCGCCGTCGATATCTTCGGCAAAACCGGTGCGACCATGGCAGATGTTTCGGTGAATGTGCCTGTAACTGCAGTACTATCGGGCAATCAAGAGGTAATTTCGGTTCTGCGGGTAGCCTCATCTGCACAGCTTGAGGTTGCAGGAGTGAATGCCAATACCAACAAAGTCACTGTCAAGACAAGCAGTGGAACCAGCGATATTTATGTAGCGGCAGTTCCTCTTACCAATGAAGCCGGCCAGACAACCACTCTTAGTGAGATTAAGACGGGCGATTATGTGAACATTAACTTTGACGGGACTACAGTATTATCGCTGCAGTCGGTTAAGCAGTATTCCGGTCAAGTCTCAGCAGTGGATGCTGCAGCGAAAACCTTCACCGTGAAGGATTATTCCGGAGTGCCACAGATCTTCACCGCCAGCGCAGGGGTAAGAATTACCCGTGACGGTGTGACTACCACAGATCTGAGCGGCCTTACTACAGCGGATCGGGTATTAGCGCGTAAGGATGCCAGCGGAGTAATCATTATTTCCGTATTCAGTCAGCTCAGCCGCACCTTCTCGCGTTATGAGACTGCGACCAATGAAATTATGACCAAACGCGCCACACTTAATGAAAATTATAAATTTGCGCTTGCTGCAAATGCATATATTCATCAAGGTGACACGACTTTATCCGTGCAATCTCTCAAAGAAAATGATAATATTATAATGTATTTTAATAACGACAAGATCGTGGAAATAGTGAAACAATAATCGTTTTGGTGATTTTCCGTGTGAAACACCGTCTTGATCCAGGCTTCAGCCCTGAATCAAGACGTTTTTTTGAAATATAAGGTCAGCACTGTGTTCGCTTGAACGCTATGGAAGTATACGATATAATGTATTCTTTGCTTATATTTCTTTTAACTAGAGAAATTATGCCCGTGTGATCTGCTGCGGGTGTAAGGACTCCGTGGAGGGGACACTATGAAAGTCGCAGAAGTCCGCCACATCCTGGATACCATCGGAGGCATGTTCCCTGATGCGCATTGCGAGCTGAATCACAGTAACGCTTTTGAGCTAACCATTGCGGTGCTGCTCTCGGCCCAATGTACGGACGCAACAGTGAACAAAGTGACCGAGGACCTGTTTCAGAAGTACAAAGCTCCCATCGACTACATTTCAGTGCCGCTTGAAGAGCTCGAGCGGGATATCCGGCGGATTGGCTTATTTCGCAACAAGGCCAAGCATATTCAGAACCTCTGCTCCATTCTTATTGAGCAGTATGGCGGAGAAGTGCCTCAGGCCCATGATTTGCTGGTAACCTTACCGGGTGTCGGCCGCAAGACTGCGAATGTGGTCATATCGAACGCTTTCGGCGTACCGGCCATTGCCGTGGATACTCATGTGGAACGGGTAGCCAAACGGCTCGCGCTTGCGGGCTGGAAAGATTCGGTGCTGGAAGTGGAGAAGAAGCTGATGAAGGCGGTGCCGCGTGACGAATGGACGCTAACGCACCACCGGCTGATCTTTTTCGGGCGTTATCACTGTAAGTCGCAGAATCCGCAATGCCAGGTCTGCCCGCTGCTGGATGTATGCCGGGAAGGCAAAAAACGTATGAAAACCGCTGTAATCAGGAAAGATAAGGTTCATACGAAACCAAACAAAGATTTAGAGATGAAGAAGAGGATGGGATAGAGATGAAGTGCATTTCTGTATACACCGATAATTTTGAAGCTTTCTCCGATATTTTTGACCGTGTGGTCGACAGCCCGATGGAAGAAAATGAAGAGCAGGAAGTAGAAGGTATTACAATCAGCCATTCCGGCGACGTACCTGAGTTTTACCTGGAACGTATGTCCGTGAAACCTGAAGTGGTTGTAATGAAGGACAAAGCCCGCGGCCTCACTATTCTGCAGCACGGCAAAGTGTTCGAAATCCTGCTTCCAGTTCTGGAAACAGCTTAATAGCACTCTACAAGTATAAAGAGCCGGCCCTTGTGGCCGGCTCTTTTTGAGCTATGTTGGTGTGAAACCAATTTTTATAAAAATCCTGCACTAAGTACAACAATTTGCTCATTTTCACGGCGTTATTTCGAAATTGTTGTAGGAAAAGCAGCTTTTCTCCTCCTCCAGGCGGTTTAGCCGGACAATTCTTGTATTTTATACAACAATCCTTCCGAGTACGCAGGGATCGCTGAATCAAAGTTGTAATACGTACAACAAGGATGAAGCATAACAGTTAATATAGCCGGAGTGAATTAATTTGAATGGGCACGCAGCCTTAAAGAGAAGGCGATGTATACCATCATTGCAGGCAGGAAGAACATGGCACATAGCAACAGGGAAACTTGTGTTAGATTATATGGCAGCTCATGACCCCAGACCTGGCTCGACAGGTACATCAAGGTCATGGTGAGAATTGTCAGCACCATCACTACGATGGCGAAAAGTTTGCTGGTGCGGGTAATTTTGCGGTATTTCTCATAGAGTGTTGAGCGGTCCGTATGAATGGGAACGGTTCCCGGTTCAGCAGTGAATATGTGCATATCCCCGGCGGAACAAACATAACCCCAGCCGCTGTCAGCGAACATTTCATGGTACTCCTTCTCGTCCTTCTGCGGCACATGCTGGATATCCAGACAGTAAATTTGCTTATGCGCAGGACCTCTGCGGACAATGAAACCAGAACCAAACCGGGAGAAACGCTCCAGCACCCAGCCATTCTCCGACAACCTGCTTAATTTATTCATTTCACTCTGTTCTGCAAAAGCCAGTCCCTTAGACAGAATGTACCGTGTCTGCTTATTAATTTTCATAAGTCAACGCCTCCTTAGCATTTAGCTGTGCTATATTCCCGTGCCTCGACATACGTAGTCTCCGTTCGATCTCAGCTTCCACCAGAGCCGTTCCGCTTGAGGTGATCTGATAGGTCTTGCGCCGCTCATCCTCATCCTCGTTCAATAGAATGTAGCCGGATTTCTGCAGTTTCTTTATTAGTGTGTAGAGTGTGGCAGGCCCCATCTTGACCTCCCCCTCGGTTAGCTCTTCGATGTACTTCATGATTGCATAGCCGTGCTTCGGAGTGAGCAAAGCGAGCAGAATATAATAAGCCGAGTCAGATAATTGCTCCGTTGGCAATGGGTTGTTCTTAGACATTACACACCTCCTGTCCGATAATTTGATATCATGATTATATATCCACATTGGCTATATCCAAAAGTGATATATCCGTTATGGATATATTAATGAATCTGGAATCATCTGTCAAGGTGCGATTTCAGCGGTCAAGGTGTGATTTTCGTGAGGGATTATAGCTGATTTTGTAAAAGCGGATAGTTGATTTGTGACAAACTGATGATAAAATGTAATTATTCTATTCTTGCTGACAAGATAAACATATAAATGTAATGGCTTCACACAAACGGCTTTGCCTTGGGAATGATGCAGATAATGGTTAGCATGAAGCATATAAATTCTTATTCTTACATATAGGCGGATTCACAAGTTACAGATTGCAGCGAAGGTGGGGTTGTCGTGGGAGCAGAACAGGGCAGGCTGGAACGGGAAATGGTAATATCCGGTGAATCTCCGCTCACGCTGCTCAAGCAGCGGATGGAGGACTGGGAAGAACAGGAGAGTACAGGAATTATTGCGGATCTTATAGTCAAGGAACAGGCGGGTGAACTTACGCTTGCGTTCTGCGGTCATTTCTCGGCCGGCAAATCAAGTATGATCAATGGACTATGCGGAAAAGCAGTGCTGCCCTCAGGTCCGGTTCCAACCAGCGCCAACATCGTATCGATCCGAAGCGGTGCTCCGCGGGTATTGCTTCATCCTCAAGCCGGGGCTCCCGGTGTATACCAAGTTATTGAGACTACACCGGACCGGCTGCAGGAGTACTGCCGCCAGGGTGCAGAATATTCAGCGATTGAGGTCTGGGAGGAAGTTCCGCTGCTGGGGATACACGGCGTACTCATGGATACTCCCGGGGTGGATTCTACAGATGAGGGGCATCAGGCTGCAACTCATTCGGCGCTGCACCTGGCGGATGCCGTGTTCTATGTCATGGATTACAATCATGTGCAGTCAGAGAATAACCTGGCATTTGCCAAAAGCCTCAGCGACTGGGGCAAGCCGCTGTACCTCATCATCAATCAGATTGATAAGCACAGGGAACATGAAATCCCCATAGCGGAATACCGGCAGCAAGTCGAAAGCGCTTTCCATGAATGGGGGATTCATTCCGCAGGCCTGTTGTTCACTTCCCTCAAAGTGAAGGATCACCCACTGAACCAATGGAATGACCTGCTGAATATCATTGCAGGTCTGCTGGAGCAGCGGGGAGAACTGCTCGGCTACAGTTTATCCCGTTCCCTGCACCATACAGCGGCCGCGGTGCTTGCGGCTTACCGCGAGGAGCAGCAGGAGGAGCGGTCTCAGCTGCTGGAAGAGACCGGCGGTACCGGTGAGGAAGTTGTTGCAGCAGAGCTCCAGGCGGTTTCGCAGGGAGAGGATCTGCTCGTGCAGCTGCCGGAGCAGATGCGGCTGGAGCTGCGCAGTAAGCTGGATGGCCTGCTTGGCAACAGCAATCTGATGCCAGCCGATGTACGGGATGCTGCTGGAGCTTATATCGAGAGCAGCAGCCCGGGTTTCCGGCGCGGGTTATTGTTCACCGCGGCGAAGCGGGAGAAGGAGCAGGCAACGCGACTTCTCCACTGGCATGGGCTTCAGCAGAGAGAGATCACAGCTCAGCTGGAGTGGCATATACTCCAGCTCGTGCGTGACTGGGCTGAAGGCGCAGGGCTGTGGCAGGAAGGGGCGGAGCCGCTGCTGAAGCAGGCGTTCCCGGCGCTGAGCCAGCAGTGGCTGGCGGATCAGGCTAAGCCGGGAACCGGGTCTTCCGGCGAGGCGCTGCTTAATTTCTGCCGCGCGCTTGCGGCAGAAATTAAGGGACAGTTCCGCCGCGCGGCCCTGGCCTTCGGCGAGCAGCTGCTGGCCCAGCTGCCGCCGCTGCTGGACGAGCGGCGCGCGGAGCTCTCGCGCCGCGAGGCGGCCCTGCGGCGGCAGGCGCACGCGCACGCCGCGCTGGCCGCCCTGGACCGCGCGGCTGCCGCCCGCGCGGACGAACTCGCGGCGCTGCTGCCGCCGCGCCGTACCCTCACCCCCGGCGTCCTGCCGGAGGTGAGGGCCCTAACGGCTGGCGCGCTGCGCGCCGCCAGCCCGGAGCAGCCGCCGCGCAGCGCAGCGGCTTCGCACCCCGCCGCCGCACCGTGGGCGGCGGGTACTGCACAGCCGTCGGGCGGGCGCCGCCGGCTGAATGAGGCCGCAGCAGCGCTGCACGCTGCGGCCGGGCTGCTGCGCCGCGAGCCGGCCATGGCCTCGGCCGCGCGCAGCCTGGCGGCGCGGGCGGAGGACCTCGCCGGCGGCCGCTTCACGATGGCGCTGTTCGGAGCGTTCAGCGCCGGCAAGTCCTCCTTCGCCAACGCCCTGCTGGGCGAAGAGGTGATGCCCGTGTCTCCGCATCCCGCCACGGCCGCCGTCGGCCGCATTCTGGCTCCGGAGGGCGGATTCGCCCACGCGACTGCGACCGTAACGATGAAGTCGGCGGAGGATTTCTGGGAGGATATCCTCCATTCCTTCAGTGTGCTGCAGCTGGCACCGCCGCAGCGGGAGTCTTGGACCGCAGCGGCGTCCCGCCTGCAGACCAGCGGGCTTCATCCGTCCTCGCTGCCGCATGCCGGATTCCTGCGCGCGGCGGCAGCGGGCTGGGAGGAATCCGGCCCGCTGCTCGGAACAGAGCGCATAGTGAGCCTGCAGGAATACCGCAGTCTGGTGGCTGATGAGAAACGGGCCTGCTTCGTGCAGAATACGGACCTCTATTATGACAGCCCCCTGACACGGAGCGGCATCGTACTGGTTGACACCCCCGGAGCGGATTCCTTACATGCCCGGCATACCGGTGTGACCTTTGGCTACATGAAGAATGCGGATGCCATCTGTTTCGTGACCTATTATAATCATGCCTTTTCCAAAGCCGACCGCAGTCTTCTAGCCCAGCTGGGCAGAATTAAGGACAGCTTCGCCCTTGATAAAATGTTCTTTATCATCAACGCGTCAGACCTCGCTTCAGACGAGGCAGAGCTCGAAGAAGTGAAGATGCATGTATTGCAGAATCTGCGTGCCGGCGGCCTGACTTCTCCACGGATCTATACCTTGTCCAGTCTGCTTGCGCTGGAGGGCAAGTCCCGCGGGGTCCGGGAAGCGTATGAGGCTTCCGGGTTCAGCAGCTTCGAAGCGGCGCTCTCTGAATTTGCAGGCGAGGAGCTGCCGCGGTTGTCACTGGCGGCGGCGAGGGACAGTCTTCGTTCGGTCCGTCTCCGCGCGGAGGAGTGGCAGCAAATGGCGCTTATGGCAGCGGACCAGCGGGAGGAAGGGCTGCGTCAGTTCCGGCAGCACCGGGATGACGCCGGCCTCCGGCTGGCACAGCTGGAGCGCGAAGAGCGGCCCATCCGGGATCTGCGCCGCGAGGGTGAAGAGCTGCTCTATCATGTCCGGCAGCGCCTGGCCTTCTCCTTTGGCCGTTCCTTTCAGGAATCGTTCCATCCCTCTATCCTCCGGGAGGATGGGGGCAATCTGAAAGACATCTTCACTGCCTGCGGCCGGGAGCTGGAACGCAGTATCCTGCGTGAACTGGAGCAGGAGCTGTGGGCGACCACTTTGCGGCTGGAGGCAGCCGGGCGCAGGTTCGTTACCCGGGCGGCTGAAGCCGCAGCAGCGGATCTTTCCATCCCGGGGCAGGACATTCAGCTTCTCGATAATCCGGACGAGCGCTGGCCCGCCCCTTCGAGGCTGGATTGCTCCCTTGCCCCGCTGGATTGGGCGGGGCTGTGGAGCCGCTTCAAATCACCGCGTCATTTCTTTGAGGGCCCTGGACGGGCTGAAATCCGCGCAGCTGCAGAGCCCTGGCTCAAAGATGCGGTTGCTGCTGCAGCTGCGAGCCAGGAAGAACAGTTGCTGTCCTTCTATACCGGTGCGGCAGCTGCCGCACTTTCACGTGCGGCGGATCAGCTGCGTGAAGGTCTGGCCGAGCGGGAAGCGGCCATGTCGGAACTCCTGAAAGGGGGTGATTCAGCGCAGCACTGGAGCCAAATTGCCGGGGAATTATCGCTCCTTGAACAATCTTTCGACGATATGGTGGACAGTTATCTGTGAAGTTTGTAGGAAAATGTCGAAGAACACTTGCAATCTGGTGGTTGATGGATGAAAATAAAGAAGCCTGAAAATTTACAATGAAACTGCGACATTTTACAGAAATAGAGAAGTCGGCAGTCAAATTTGCGAAAAGAGGTTGGAGTCGACAATGTGGGGAGCTCCTTTTTCAGCCCGGAGCAAGAAGCTGCTGCTGCTCGGCAGCGGTGAACTGGGTAAGGAAGTCATTATCGAAGCTCAGCGCCTTGGCGTAGAGACCGTAGCTGTGGATCGTTATGAAGATGCACCTGCGATGGGTGTAGCCCACCGCTCTTATGTACTGGATATGCTGGATGCAGAGGCACTGAAGCAGTTAATCCGTTCAGAGAAACCGGATTTGATTGTGCCCGAGATCGAAGCCATTGCTACCGGGGCACTGGTGGAGCTGGAGGAGGAAGGCTTCCTCGTAGTGCCAACTGCCCGCGCTGCACGGCTGACGATGGACCGGGAAGGCATCCGCCGCCTTGCGGCTGAGGAACTGGGTCTGCCGACCGCCGGCTACCGGTTCGCTGACAGTCTGGAAGAACTTCGCCAGGCCGTAAGTGAGCTTGGAACACCGTGTGTGATCAAGCCGATCATGAGCTCTTCCGGCAAGGGACAGAGTATTTGCAGGACACCTGAGGATGCCGCAGAATGCTGGAATACGGCTCTGGAAGGAGCGCGTGCCAAAGGTACGCGCGTCATTGTAGAGGCTTTCGTTACTTTTGAGAGCGAGATTACATTACTTACCGTCCGTTCGGTTAGCGGAACCGTATTTTGTCCGCCGATCGGCCACATCCAGAAGGATGGCGATTATGTGGAGTCCTGGCAGCCGCATCAGATGAGTGAAGCGCTGCTTGCCGAAGCACAGTCGGTGGCCCGGGCCGTGACGGATCAGCTTGGCGGTTATGGAATTTTTGGAGTGGAGCTGTTTCTGACCCCGGAGGGGGTACTGTTCAGCGAAGTATCACCCAGACCGCATGATACAGGTATGGTTACAATGATTACGCAGGATTTGTCGGAATTTGCTCTGCATGTCAGAGCCATTCTTGGATTTCCGCTGGAATCGGTTCGTTTGTTGACACCGGGAGCTTCAGCAACCCTGAAGGCCGAAGAGGCTGGACAAGCTTTTGCGGTAAGCGGGATCGATGAGGCGCTTGCCCTTCCCCGTACGCAAGTCCGGGTATTCGGCAAGCCGGAGATCCGCCCTGGACGGCGGATGGCAGTAACACTCAGTTCAGCGGAAGATGTGGAAATCGCGCGGACGACGGCCAAGCAGGCAGCGTCTATGCTAAAAGTGGAGGTATACGAGGATGAACAGTAGTACTCAGGAGCAGGTACTGCAAATTCGCAAATGTGGCATGAATGATCTGGAGAGAGTTACAGCCCTTCTGCGGGAATTCGGCTATCCGACAACGCTTAGCGTGATGAAAGAGAGAATGGAAGGCATGGAGCATGATCCGCTCCACTGCACAATGGTCGCAGAACTCAATAACGAAGTTGTGGGAATGATCGGACTCCGGCAGGTGAAGTCCTATTACAAACATGCAGATTGTATTACGGAAATTACCGCGCTGATCGTATCAGAGGAACTTAGAGGACAAGGCCTTGGCAAAAGACTCGTATCCGCAGCGGAAGAATGGGCACGCCATCAAGGCTGCTGCCAGCTGTTCCTGCGAAGCGGCAACCGCGTCGAACGTGCACCGGCGCATGCCTTTTACCGCCATATCGGATTCGAAAAGACAGCAGGCTACCGCTTCAACAAAGCATTGCTATAATTCCTATACGTAACCGAACATCCCCATCCCGGCGTAAGCGGGATGGTTTTTTTTATCTTCCCGGCAGAATGAGGACTTCTTAGTAAGCACTGTAGACATAAATGTTGTACGTTGTGCAACCTTGATTCCCGGATACCGGGGTGTTTGGACAGATTGTTGTACGAAATACAAGAATTATCGTGCTAACCCGTCCGGAGGAGGAGAAATGCTGCGTTTTATACAACAATTTTGGATTATGGACGTAATCTTGAGCAAAACGTTGTATTATGAGCAAGATTTGCCTGTGACAGCCTATGTATGTACATAATATTCTCTTGCAATAAATGCAGTCAGCCTATATAGTAAATTGCTCCCCGCATTTGACATGATCCGCTACAGCAGCTTTATTTATATAAACATAGATTGAGCTTGCCGAATCAGCTATTATAATTCTGTAAAACTCCAAAACCATATCCGAAGAGGGATGAAGCATGTATAAATTAATTCTCGCCGAAGACGAGGAAGATGTAAGAGAAGGCATTATCGCACAGATCGACTGGGAGAAATACGGATTCGAAGTGGTAGAGCAGGCGGAGAACGGCCGTGAAGCAGCCGATGCGATAGACCGTCTGCTGCCGGATGTGGTAGTTACCGATATCCAGATGCCTTTCATGAACGGACTTCAGCTGGCGGAATGGATCCGCAGCCGTCACCCTAATACGAAGATAATCATTCTGACCGGCTATGATGAATTCGAATATGCCCAGAAGGCGATTAAGCTGCAGATTGATGAATATATTCTTAAGCCCTTCTCTTCCCAGGAGCTGATTGATGTCCTGATGAAGGTTAGAGCGGCGATTGAGACCGAGATTGCCGAGAAGGAAAATGTATTCGTGCTCAGTGAGCATTACCGCAAGAGCCTGCCGGTGCTGCGTGAACAGTTCCTGTCCTCCCTGGTGTCGCGCCGTTTGCGTTCCGCGGAAATTGCCGAGAAAAGTGCGGAATATGGCATTAATCTGAGCGGGGAGTTATTCCAATCCTCTGTAATCAGTATTGATTATATCCGTCCGGACAGAAGCTCCGGCGTTCCTGAGGCGGGGCCGGTATCCTTGCGGGACACCGGTGACCGTAATCTGCAGCTCTTTGCCGTGCTGAACATTGCCGAGGAGATCTGCCAGAAGCACAGCTTCGGCAAGGTGTTCATCCACCGTGATGATGTTGTGCTGCTCTCGGTCAGCCAGGGAACCGATGAGAGCGATATCACTGGCAGAACCTTCGCTATTCTTGAAGAAATCCGCCAGAATGTACAGCGTTTCCTGAAATTGACGGTAACAGCAGGTGCCGGTACAGTATGCCGGATGCCGTCCCTGCTGTTCAATTCCTTCGGGGATGCGCTGCAGGCACTGGATTACCGGCTGATTCTCGGCAACAACCGGGTGATCTGGATCGAGGATGTGGAATCGAGATCCAGCCAGATGCTGGCCTATGATGAGCTAACCCAGCAGTCGCTGATCCGCACGATCAAGCTGGGCACAGTCCAGGAACTGCGCGAAGTGGTCGATGAGCTGTTCGGGGGACTGGATACGGCGCAGGTCTCGACACAGGACTATCAGATTTTCCTGCTGGAGATCATTACGTCCATTCTGCGTGTAGCCAAGGAAGCGGGCAGTGAAACGAATGACTTTATCGGCTCCGGCATTTCATCGCTGACTGAGCTCAATAAGTTCAACAATATGGGTGAAGCCAAGCAGTGGATTATCACGGTGTGCAGCCGGCTGATGGATACCATTGCTTCCGAGCGGCAGTCGAGCTATAAGCAGCTGATTGACCAGGCCAAGGATTATATCCGGGCCCATTATGAGGAATCTGACATTTCCATCGGCAGGGTATGCCAGCATCTGCATATCAGCACCGGCTATTTCAGCAGTATTTTCAAGAAAGAAATGAAGATGACCTTTGTCAGCTATCTGCTGCAGATCCGGCTGGAGGCGGCGAAGGAAATGCTGCGCTCGACCGAGCTGAAGGCATTTGAAATTGCCGAGCGGATTGGTTTTGCCGATCCGAACTATTTCAGCTTCTGCTTCCGCAAGAAATACGGACAATCTCCCAAAGAGTATAAGAACAGCTCGCGGGGAGGATAACCCATGACCAAGCCGAAAGGTACTTTCTTCCCGCTCCGCCCGCAGTCCCGCAAGAGAGGCAAAATCCGCCTGTCTTCCAAGCTGCGGAGTATCCAGCTCATTATTACCCTGACCTTTACGGCGGTCACTGTAGCCGTTGCAGTGATCGTCAGCATTATGCTGTACGGCAAGTTCGCCAATACGGCGGAGGAGAATGCCAATCTCAACATGCAGCAGATTATCGAGCAGGTGAATTATAATCTGGAGCTCTATGTTAAGGGGATGGGCAGCATTTTTGCGACAGCGGAGAAGCAGATCACAACGAGTCAATCGATTGACTCTCCGCTGCTCTACGAACGTATGGACACACTTATGAGCAGCCGCGAGGATCTCGTATCCGTGGCTGTTTTTACACCCCAGGGCAAATATGTGGTGGGTACACCGGGACAAAGCATGCGCCTGAACACACAGCTGGAGAGCCAGAGCTGGTTCACCACAGCCAAGCGGACCTCGGAGATATCCTACTCTGCCCCGCATATTCAGAATTTGTTCAAAGGACGGTATACCTGGGTCGTATCGATCAGCAAAATGATTCAATACAGGGAGAACGGGGAGCTGAAAACCGGTGTTCTGCTGCTGGATTTCAATTTCAGGACAATCGATGAGCTAAGCCGGCAAGTGAAGCTCGGTAAAAGAGGATACGCTTACATTCTCGATCCGCTGGGGAATATCGTCTACCATCCGCAGCAGCAGCTGATCTATGCCGGACTTAAATATGAGAATGTGGAGCCGGTGCTGGAATATGCCTTCCGCAGCTATCTGGATGAATCGACCGGAGAGAAGCGGTTTATTACCGTGCGTACATTGGCCCAGACCGGCTGGAAGATAGTCGGAGTCGCCTATTACGATGAGATTGTCACGACCAAACGCGATCTGAATCAATTTCTCTCCTGGTTCCTCGCAGTTGTCCTGGTGTGTGTAATTGCGGTGTCGGTGTTCCTGTCCTGGCTGATTGCCAGTCCGATCCGCAAGCTGGAGCGCACCGTCAAGCAGGTGGGAGAGGGAGATCTCAATACCCCGATCAATGTGAGCGGCGCTTATGAGGTGGAGCAGCTGTCCAAACGCTTCAATATGATGCTCCAGCGCATCCGCCAGCTGATGGATCAGATCATCTATGAGCAGGAGACCAAGCGCAAAGGCGAGCTTGAAGTGCTGCAGTCGCAGATCAACCCTCATTTTCTATATAATACGCTGAATTCGGTGATACGGCTGGCAGAGCGCGGCAAAACAGATGAGGTCGTCACGATGATTCAGTCGCTTTCAAAATTTTTCCGGATCAGTCTGAGCAAAGGCAAGAATATCATTACTATCCAGGAGGAGCTGGATCATATCCGCCATTACCTGGTGATTCAGAGCTTCCGTTTCAAAAATAAGTTCCGTTATGAGATCACGGCCCAGGATGAAGTATTGCAGTACCAGACGGTTAAGCTGATCCTGCAGCCTATTGTAGAGAATGCGCTCTACCATGGGATCGAAATGATGCCGGATGAAGGACTGATCTCCATCAGCGCAGAGCTTAAGGATGGACTCATCATTATCACGGTCAGTGACAACGGCCTCGGGATGTCCAAAGAAACGATGAACGTCATTCTGAGCGGAGGCGTCAAAAGCGGAAGCGGCTCAGGCGTAGGCGTACGGAATGTTCATGAGCGGATCGGCTTATATTATGGACGTGAATATGGACTAACCTTTCAAAGTGAAATTGAAGAAGGTACAATCGTCACCATTGTGTTCCCGGCCCGGCTGGCCGGAGAAGGCATGGAAGAGCAGAAGGAGGAGACCAACCGGTGAGAAACATACGTTTTTGGCTGACCCTGCTGCTGTGCGGGGTGCTCTGGATCTCCGTGTCCTCCTGCTTCAATTCGTCGCCTGCTTATATCAGTACGAACAAGACACGTAATATCCATCTTATCGTCAAGATGAACAAAGGGGACTACTGGAACACGGTGAAGCTGGGGGCGGATGCTGCAGCGAAGGAATTCAATGTCAAGCTGACGTTCAAAGCGCCGGATTCGGAGAGTGATATCGATGAGCAGGTGGGGATGGTGGAGGACTCCATTAAGGAGAAAGCGGATGTTATTATTCTCGCTGCCAGCAGTTACATGGGGCTTGCCCAGGTCGTAGACCAGGCTGCATATTACAAAATTCCGGTGATCTCAGTCGATGCGGAAGTCGGATCGGCCAGAGTACAGGCCTATGTGGGCTCGAACGGTTATGAAGCCGGACAGAAGTCTGCGGAGCGGCTGATTCAGCTTTTGCAGGGATATGGCGAGATCGGGATTATTAACTTCACCAATTCCTCCTTGAATGTTGCGCCGGACTCCAGCGGCAGCATTGATTACGGTGCACGGGATGCGGATGAGCGCGAGAAAGGGTTCCTGAACTACGCAGCCCGTTATCCGAATGTCAAGGTAGTGCAGATCGCCTACACTTCCTCAAGTACGGTGGAGGCGGAAGCCCTGACCCGGGAGATGCTGAAGAAGCATCCTAATCTGCGCGGGATTGCCACGTTGAATGAAATTGCTTCCCAGGGTGCAGCCAAAGTCATACAAAGCTTAAGTTTGGACAATATAAAGATGGTTGCGTTTGACAGCTCACCCTCTATGATGGAATCGCTGCAGGATGGCACTGTGCAGGCGACCGTCATCCAGAACCCTTTCAGCAACGGGTATTTAGCCGTGAAATACGCCGTAGAAGCGCTTGAAGGTGTGGCTATCCCGGAACGGGTGGACACAGGCACCAAGCTGATTGATCTGGAAAATATGCTGTGGCCTGAGAACCAGAAGCTGCTTTTCCCTTTTGTCAGATAGGAGAAAATCAGATTTTAAAAGATAAGTCTTTATATGTCTTACGCCATAAAGGTTCCTTATCTTTCCCGCTGAAACGGTTACCGTCCCTTGAAGGACGGATAGTCGTTTCTGCTTGGACATTAGAATTTTCATGGAATTGAGTAGTATTTTATATTCGCAACCGTTTTCATGTAGGGCATAATAGGGATGTACCCGGGACACACCGGGATAACAAAAAGAAATATCCTCAGGAGGTCAATTGATTATGAAAAAAATCACTTCCGTTTTACTTGCTAGTGCATTGCTGGGTGCTGCTCTCGCAGGCTGCGGCGGCAATAACAACAACGCTGCTGACACTGGTAACAAAGCTAACACAGGCAACGCTGCTGCAACTGCAAACTCCGGTTCCGCTGCTGAAACTCCAAAGGTTGGCGTAGCGATCTACAAATTCGACGATACTTTCATGACGGGTGTCCGTAACGCAATCGATACTGCTGCCAAAGGCATCGCTACTGTAGATATCGTAGACAGCCAGAACTCCCAGCCTACACAAAATGATAAGGTGGATTTGTTCGTCACCAAAAAATATGACGGCATGCTGATCAACCCGGTTGACCGCACAGCTGCAGGCGTTATCATCGACAAAGCAAAAACAGCTGACATTCCGGTTGTCTTCCTGAACCGCGAACCGCTTCCTGAAGATATGAAGAAATGGGATAAAGTTTACTATGTAGGCGCCAAAGCAGAAGAGTCCGGCACGATGTCCGGCCAGCTGATCGTTGACTACTGGAAAGCTCACCCTGAAGCTGACAAGAACGGCGACGGCGTGCTGCAATACGTAATGCTCAAAGGCGAACCGGGACACCAGGATGCTGAGCTGCGTACCACTTACTCCATCCAGGCTATCGAAGATGCAGGCATCAAGGTTGAGAAACTCGCTGAAGATACTGCAATGTGGGATCGCGTAAAAGGACAAGAAAAAATGGCAGCCTTCCTCGGCTCCCACGGCGACAAGATTGAAGCCGTTCTTGCCAACAACGATGACATGGCTCTTGGTGCAATCGAAGCTCTGAAAGCTCAAGGCTACTTCACTGGCGACAAATACATGCCGGTAGTAGGTGTTGATGCAACTGCTCCAGCGGTTCAGGCACTGCAAGACGGAACGATGCTCGGTACTGTATTGAACGATGCCAACAACCAGGGTAAAGCGGCAATCGTCCTGGCTTCACTGCTGGCTAAAGGCGAAACCCCTACCAAAGAAAACGTAGGCTTCGACATCACTGACAACCAATACGTATGGATCTCCTACAAAAAGATCACTAAAGACAACGTAGCTGACGCTCAATAATAGTTAGATTGCTCCAGATACAGATAAGCTTCATAAACAAAAATCCCGGAGGGCGGTTACCCGCTCTCCGGAATTCCTTTCGGGTAGGGAACAGGATGGAACCGCTGTGCCTCTCATGGAAAAAGAAAAAAAGCGTAGGGGGCGTAACAACATGGCAAATGCTGAGTTTTTGCTGGAAATGAACGGAATTACTAAAGAATTTCCCGGCGTTAAGGCGCTGGACGGAGTCAGCATAAAGGTTAGACCGGGTTCGGTTCATGCACTTATGGGCGAGAACGGGGCAGGCAAGTCGACACTGATGAAATGTCTCTTTGGAATCTATTCACCGGATGCCGGTGAGATCTTCTTGGAAGGCCAAAAAGCAACAATCACCAACTCTAACGATGCACTTAAGCATGGAATCTCGATGATTCACCAGGAGCTGCACCCAGTACCTTTCCGCAGTGTCATGGAGAACATCTGGCTAGGACGTTTTCCGACCAAGGGCATCGGGCCGATTCAGTTCATTGACCACAAAAAAATGTTCACGGACACGGAAAATTTATTTAAAGATCTGGATATCGATCTGAATCCCGAAACTTTGGTGGGCAAGCTGTCCGTATCCAAGGTCCAATCCATTGAAATCGCGAAGGCTGTCTCTTTTCATTCACGCGTTATTGTCATGGATGAACCAACCTCTTCCTTAACCAGTGTAGAAGTTGAGCATTTGTTCCGGATTATCCGCGATCTGCAAAAAAGAGGCGTAGCTATTATCTATATATCTCACAAGATGGAAGAAATTCTTGAAATCTCTGATGAAGTAACCATCATGCGCGACGGCAAAAAGATCGGTACCTGGCCTTCGGCTGAGCTTACGACCGATTTGATTATCTCCAAAATGGTCGGCCGCGATCTTACTAACCGCTTCCCTGAACGCTCGAATGTTCCTGGCGAAGTCTATATGAAGGTGGAAGGCTTGACTTCACCGGAGCCGAGATCGTTCAAGGATGTATCGTTTGAGCTCAGACGTGGTGAAATTCTCGGTGTCGGCGGTCTCGTCGGTGCGCAGAGAACAGAGGTTATTGAAGCATTGTTCGGACTCCGCGCCATTAAATCCGGTTCCATCTCGATTGAAGGCAAGAAGGTGAAGATCAACTCGCCGCAGGATGCCAAGAAACATGGCCTGGCTCTATTGACTGAGGAACGCCGTGTAACCGGTATCTTCCCGGTACTGTCCGTTCATGAGAACGGCGCTATTGCCAACCTTGACCATTATAAGACGCCTTATTTCCTGCTGAACGGCAGAAAGAAGAAGGCTGAAGTCGATAAAATGATCGAGAAGCTGCGCACCAAGACACCAACCACCAAAACGCAGATTATGAATCTCTCCGGCGGTAACCAGCAGAAAGTGCTGCTGGCCAGATGGCTGCTAACAGAGCCTGAAGTCCTGCTGCTGGATGAGCCGACACGCGGGATTGACGTCGGTGCCAAATTTGAAATCTATACCATCATTGCCGACCTGGCGAAGCAGGGGAAGAGCATTATCATGATTTCTTCGGAAATGCCTGAGCTGCTGGGGATGTCTGACCGTGTAATGGTCATGTCGGAAGGACGGCTTACAGGAATACTAGAAGGCGAGCAAGCTACGGAAACCGAAGTTATGCGTCTCGCTGCACAGCATTAAGGAGTACGGGTAGGAGAATATGTTCGTGTAATTTTAAGGGGGATCACTACTAATGAACGTTAAAAAAGCTCAGTCCTTTGTGACTCAAAACGCAATTTACATCGTGCTGGTACTGCTGATTATGGGAATCATCATATATGAACCAAGCTTCATGTCCATCAACACCCTGCGTGACGTACTGATTCAGTCGTCAACACGCGTTATCATCGCACTTGGGGTTGCCTTTATCCTCATCACTGCCGGTACCGACTTGTCCGCAGGCCGTGTGGTAGGGTTCACAGCGGTTATCTCAGCTTCGATGCTGCAGATACCGGATTACTCACGCCGCTTCTTCCCTGATCTGCCGCAAGTGCAGGTTTGGCTTCCCATCCTGATCGCCATCGTTGCCGGTCTGCTCTGCGGGCTCATCAACGGGGTCATCGTCTCCAAGCTTAACGTTCCGCCATTTATCGCAACCCTGGGTACCATGCTCATCGTGTACGGTTTGAACTCCCTGTACTTCGATATGGACCCTAACCAATCGCAGCCTATCGGCGGTCTGCGTCCTGACTTCACCAAAATCGGCTCCGGCTTTATCGGCAGCGGCCAATATTCAATACCTTACATCGTTCTCATAGCCCTGGCGGTCGCGGCCGTCGTGTGGGTACTCTTTAACAAAACTAAGCTGGGCAAAAACATGTACGCTATCGGCGGCAACATGCAGGCTGCCAAGGTTTCCGGTATCAACGTGTCCAAGAACCTGATCTACATCTATGCTATCGCTGGTGCCCTCTACGGTCTGGCGGGTGTGCTTGAAGCTGCAAGAACAGGCGGAGCTACTAACAACTATGGTAACATGTACGAGCTTGACGCCATCGCGGCTTGCGTAGTCGGCGGCGTATCCACTACAGGCGGTATCGGTACCGTTCCGGGCGTCCTGGTCGGTGTTATCATCTTCACCCTGATCAACTACGGTCTGACCTTCATCGGAATCAGCCCTTACTACCAGCTGATCATCAAAGGCCTCATCATCATCGCCGCTGTATCGTTCGATATGCGTAAATATTCTTCGAAGAAATAATTGTGGTCCGGTGATTAGCCGTAACTGCGAATGTTTGGACTTCCGGGTGCTGGTGCACCCGGAGTTTTTGCGTTCAATGCTCTTGAAAGATGAACTGCCAGGCTTGGGTAAAAGGTAAAACCGTAACTGCGGTGAGTTTTGGACTTTCGGCCGCTGCCCGTCTGCAGATTTCTTGATTTAAACCGCTCATCGCGGTAGAAATCCGCAGACAGCCTGTGCTTCCGAAGCGAGCTTTCCTACGGAAAGCTTTCAGGCGGACGCTATCGCTCCTACAGTTCCAAAATCCCCTCCGTTACTCTCCCTTTTTATCAGCTTAACAGTTCATAGTTCATCTTGCATTTCGATTGAATGCAAGAACTCTCCGGGTGCTGTCGCTGCTTCAGTTCCAAACTTTACCTTCGTTACTCCCATCACCTCCCACAGGTTGGGGTGGTACAAATTAAGCGTTTGCGGTATTTCGCAAACGCTTTTTGCTTTGGGCGTGTTGATTTTGTCGCAACGTTGCTCCAAAACCATGCCCAATATCTCCACCCTTAAGTGTGTAGCAAACCCCAAAAGTAACCAGTTGTATAAATTGTTGTACACAGTACAACTCGGAAGCATAAATATATAGCTGTTCGGGCGGATTGTTGTACGAAATACAAGAATTTTCTTGAAAATCGCCTTGGAGAAGGTGAAATGCTGCATTCTATACAACAATCGTGGATTAGGGACGGTATAATGATGAGAATGTTGTATTTAGTGCAGGATTTTAATAATAACGAGCGGGTTACTCATTTAGAAATCTTAAATTTAGGCATTAACTTAGGATAAATCGTTGAACAGGGTGAAGCGCATGGGTCAAGAATCTTATAATTTTCTGATTTTCGATAAAAGAAATCAGGCGATTGTGGCACCAGAGGAATACGGGGACAATATATTAGAGATCGTTGGCGGATTTGCTGTAGGCAATTCATTCCTTCAAACCGCTGAAGTAATCTCCTCCATTACGGGTGTCTCACCTTATTCACCAGCAGATTTATTTAGCTACCAGAGTCCACAGTGTTATTACACTCTTGATGATGATAATTGCATTATAGAAATTGAAATGAATTGCGGTGAATTAGCGGAGCAGGTCGAAGAGATTTCAATCAGATTTGCTGTTAGCAATCCTATTGAAACCTATGAGAAAACAATTGGACTCTGCAAATTATTATGTGAGAAGCTAAATGTCGATGTTTATAAAGTTAGTTGGTAATTTTCAACGAAATAGCCAGCAAGCGCAGCTGCTATACCGTATTCACCAGTGAAAGGGCAGGCGAAGCAACCCTTGAATACCCGGCTAACACCCTCTGAAAGGGTGTTTTTGTGCTGCTCTTAGGGTGTAATCTGTGCTCTGTGATGTAGCCTGTGATGTAGTGTGTGCTTTTGATCTGGGTTTTTGCTGAAGAAAGGTGGAGAGTAACGGAGGGGAAGTTTGAACTGGAGGAGCGGGAGCGTCCGCCTTTGTCTCCGGATTTCTACCGCGATGAGCGGTTTAAATCAAGAAATCTGGAGACAACAGCGGCCGGAAGTCCAAACATTCACCGCAGTTACGGCATCACCTTTCCAAATCTTTAAACGCATTTATGCCCTCACGCTCATAACGCATTCCACGCTCATAACGCATTCCACGCTCATAACGCATTCCACGCTCATAACGCATTCCACGCTCATAACGCATTCCACGCTCATAACGCATTCCACGCTCATAACGCATTCCACGCTCATAACGCATTCCATGTTCTTAACACATTCGCGCTCATGCTCACACTCATACTCAAGCACCTCGGCAGCCCCAGCCACATAAACACCCTTTCCCCCTCACTCTCATATTCTATAGGCAAATGCCTTTGTAAGGGAGAGCGACTGAATGCTGAGGATTAAGCTGAACGAGCTGGGAAAAGGGAATGACAATGGTCTGATTCAGACAGAGGTATGGCGGTGGGACGGGATCGGCTGGAACGAATGTATCCCGCAGCAGGAGGAGGATTTCATCCGTGCGGATGATGATCTGTTCGTGACGATCCCGGCAGAGGCGGGATTATACCGTGTAGACTACTCCAAAAAGCCGCTGGAGGCGCTTATCGTGCTTCCGGAGGTAGATGCCAGCGGGCTGCGGGCGGAGCTGCTGCATCCGGCTCCTTTTAGGCTTAAAGAGGGAACGTTGTGGGGCTATATCAATAACGACGGACGGACTGTGATCGAGCCCAGATATGACTATGCGGAGGATTTTCAGGAGAACGGCCTGGCGGTAGTGCAGCGCAAGAATTACAGCGGTCTGATTGACAGCTCCGGGCGGGAGAAGGTCAAACCGTTATATTCCTTTATTGCCCCGTTTGCCGAAGGGCGGGCTGTGGTTTCGGATGCCAAAGGCTACACTTTTATCGATGAGAAAGGCAAAGAGGTTACGTCTGCGCGCTATGACTATCTGAATTCGCTGCATGAAGGCCGCGCGCTGTTCTCCAAGCAGAATACAACGGGGGGGAACTCCCTCTACGGTTACCTGGACGCTCAGGGCAAAGAGGTGCTGCCGGCGGTGTATCTGGATGCCGGGGATTTCAAGGACGGAACGGCTCTGGTCAAAATAGCAGAAGGAGAGTACGCGCTGATCGATCTCCAGGGAACAGTGCTGCATACTTACAAATATCCGTTCGTGGGATATCCGGGGGAAGGTCTGCTGGCTTTTCAGGCTACGGAGAACGGGAAATACGGTTACCTCCATACAGACGGCAGCATTGCCATCCAGCCGCAGTTTACGGCAGCCTTGCCTTTCTCGGAAGGACGGGCGGTGATCAACACAGCTGAGGATTACGGCAATGCTTACGGCCTGATTGACAAGCAGGGCAAAGCCATTATTCCGGCGACTTACTATGAAGTCCAGCAGCTGGGTGAGAACCGGGTTGCGCTTGGAACACCGGTCTATGCCGATCAGCCGTACCGGGGTTCGCGCTATGTGATTGCCGATGCGCTTACAGGAAGAATTCTCAGCACCCATCCGCTGCTCGGGGTGAACAATTATCAGAACGGGCTCGCGTCGGTGTATGATGCCAAGGATACGTACTTCATCGATAAAAGCGGCAAAAAAGCCGCTCAGCCGCCGGTCATTGCAGGCTCCGGATCTCTATCCTTCAGCGGCGATCTGATCCGTGCGGATGTGGACCAGCGTACTGCCTACTATGACCGCAGAGGCAAGCAGGTATGGCGGCAGAATGGTGTAATACCGCTCAGACCGCCGTACTCCGTGCTGGAGAAGAAATATAAACCGAACAGGGATTACCTGGTTTACTATCCGGTAGTAGAAGGAATTGCTGTCGCTGAGATATCCAAATCAGTAAATGATAAGCTGCGCAGTCTCTCTCTCGCAGAAGGAGCAGGAACTGGCGGAGCGGGGCAGGATTTCAGCTATACGGGGGATTTTGCCGTATCCTACTTCCGCAAGAACCTGCTGGTGCTGGAGCTCAGCGGATACCGCTTTCCGTTTGGAGCGGCACATGGGATGCCGACTATGATCTATGAGCACATCAATTTGCGCACCGGCAAATTTTACACACTGAGTGATCTGTTCAAGCCCGGCAGCAAATATGTGCAGAAGCTCAGTGAAATTGTCGGGAAGCAGATTGCGAATGATCCGCAGTACTCCTATGTTTTTCCGGATACGTACAAGGGCATTACGGCTGACCAGCCTTTTTATGTGGATGGCGAAGCGCTGTATCTCTATTTTGCCCCTTATGAAATTGCTCCGTATGCTGCGGGCTTTCCTACATTCCGGATTCCGTATGCCGAAATTATGGGCCTGATCTCGACCGAGGGAGAATTCTGGCAGTCCTTTCATTAAGCGAGAACCGGTGAAATGCCGATATTTATTGTAAGAACAAGAGACCGTTCTGAAGAGGACGGTTTCTTAAAATATAAGAATTTATATGCTTCGCGCTATAAATTATCCTTCTATTTCTCGCTGAAACGGTACCGTCCTTATTAAAGGACGGCAAAGCCGCTTCTACTTGTTTGTACAGAAATGGACAAGCCTCAGCTGTGATGAAAAATGTCATAATTTAGAAGCGCACAGCCGGAATATTTATGTTACAATGACTGAGGAACAAATTACAACTTTGTAACATTTGATGTACGCAACTCGGCAGCCAGGTAATAAAACAACAAGAATAAGGAGATGGCAGAATGAAAAGCAAGACTTTAAGAGCAATGATAGGTGGAAGCGTAGCCGCTGTTATGGCACTTAGCATTTCACTTCCATTACAGGCAAGCGCAGCAGCTGGAGCCACTACGGCAACCGCTTCAGATACGAATTTCGCAAAATTTATGGAATATTTCACACAGTACAATTCGAAGACATTTGTATTTGACGGGAATACGTTCACCGTATCCAAGACCGTTATTTATAAGAATCCGGTAGCAACAGTTCCAGTAGCAACAGTTCCAGTAGCGACGGCTAAGCCGGTGGCTTCGGCTGTACCGGTAGCAACCGCTAGACCGATAGCCACAGCCGCACCAGTAGCAACAGCTAAGCCTGTTGTTACACCTGCACCGACAGCTGCCCCTGTTGCCACAGCTACACCAGCAGCTACTGCAGCTCCAGCTGTTGCAGACAGCGCTTCAAGCTACATTCAGCAGGTTGTAGCCCTGGTGAACAAAGAGCGCTCAGCAGCAGGACTGGCTCCTGTCTCGGCACTGGACAGCCTGAACAAGGTGGCTGCGGCCAAGGCTACTGATATGCGTACGAACAACTATTTCTCCCACACTTCTCCGACCTATGGATCGCCTTTTGATATGATGTCCGCGTTCGGCATTACTTATCAGGCAGCCGGCGAGAATATTGCGATGGGCCAGAAAACGCCGCAGGAAGTTATGACAGCCTGGATGAACAGCCCGGGCCATAAAGCTAACATTCTGAGCACGAACTTCAACTACATCGGCGTAGGCTTCGACAATAATTACTGGGTTCAGGAATTCATCGGCAAATAATATAACGCAGAGCTTAAGCTTCACTCGTCCTCCGGCATTGCCGGAGGGCTTTTTTTGAGGTTTAGTAAATTAAGATAGTCTTCTCTTGTGGATATTATGAGGAGAGGAAACGGGAGTAGTTGGATTTCATCCACTTACAGTTGAACGACTGGACCCTGGTAAAACAACAGTTGGATAAACAGCAGTTAAATCATCCCAATTCACCCAATGTAGCGAGTAACCACCAATAATAGTTGTTGTTTTTCCGCTTGCTTATGCGTATTCCTCAGAAATCGACGAACTAAGATACATTTTTCCACTTTTTTTGCAGCGGCCGGAAGTCCAAAATCACTGCAGCCGCGCCTTTCACCAAAACCCCGCTTTATTTGCAAATTAAGCAAAGAAGAATTATGTTTATCTACATAGTTAAGAAGTTTGTAAAATGTGGAACAATGGAGAATAGAACGGCATACGGAGGGATAGCATTGAACGATTCCAAATGGACCTGGAGGGCAGTGGGCCTGGTATCCATCCTGGCAACTTTACTTTTAATTACAGGTTTTGTGTATGCGGTAAGCGATATTATCAACCCCAAGGGGGAAACTCTTCTGACTTCCCTCCCCCAGGAAACAGCTGAACCTACAGCTGCGGCAAGTGATGAATTAAAGATTCTGGCGCTGGGGGATTCCTTGGCCAAAGGGACGGGCGACAATTCCGGGCAAGGGTTTGTGAAGCGTACGCTTGAGGCGTTGTCGGAAGACGGAGGCAAGGCGGAGCTGCTTGGCAATATGGGGATTAACGGCTTAACTACAGCCGGACTGCAGAGCAAGCTTCAGGAGGAAGGTGTGCAGTATGCGCTGCGCCAGGCGAATGTAATCCTGATCTCCATCGGCGGGAATGACCTGTTCCGGGGCTCGGATATTCTGGGGACAGGCAGCAGCAGCGGACAAGCGGCATCGCCTGCAGATACATCGATTCCTGCGGACGGAGTAGCGCCGCCGGGAACTGGATCAGCTGCGAATAACACGGTAGAAGGTTCGGCACCCGTGCCTACAGCCTCCACCGACGAATTAACCCCTGAGTCCCTGCTCTCGGCTCTGCCTGATGCATCCAAGCGTCTGGGCAGCATCCTCGACACCATTGCCGGGATTAATCCGCAGGCACAGATTTATTACGTGGGATTGTATAATCCCTTCGGAGATATCGAAGATCTGCTGGTTCCGGGGAATCAGGCAGTAACTGCCTGGAATAATGCAGCGATGGATATCATCAACACCCACAGCAACATGACACTCGTTCCAACCTTTGATTTGTTCAACCGGCATCTGGACAAGTATCTCTCCAACGATCATTTTCACCCCAACGGGGACGGTTATCAGCGGATGAGTGAACGGATTGTACAGGCTGTACATTAATTTGGGACAGGCAGAGCAGGAACATTCTGAGCAGAAATGACCGCAGCAAGGAGTTGTATAGAGATGGCTAAACAAATGCACGAAGCCTCCGGGGAAGTCGTCCTGTCCGTAGAAGGGGTCCGCAAAAAAATCGGCCGCAAATGGATCATAAACGATGTTACGTTTGACGTCCGGAAAGGCGAGATATTCGGTTTCCTGGGTCCCAATGGTGCCGGCAAAACAACGACAATCCGCATGCTGGTAGACCTGATCCGGCCAAGTGAGGGCACGATCACCGTCTGCGGCTATAATGTGAACCGTGACCCGGAAAAAGCGCTGCAATATGTCGGCTCCATCGTCGAGAATCCCGAGGTGTATACCTATCTGACAGGCTGGGAGAACCTGCAGCATTTCGCCCGCATGCAGCCCGGGGTAGATAAGGCGAGGATTGCCGAAGTGGTTGATATCGTGCGGCTGGATCAGCGTATTCATGACAAAGTCAGCACGTATTCACTGGGAATGCGCCAGCGGCTGGGCATAGCCCAGGCACTGCTGGGCCGTCCCCGGCTGCTGATTCTGGATGAGCCGACGAACGGACTGGATCCGAAGGGGATCAAGGAGCTGCGCGAATTCATCCGCAAGCTGGCGGATGAAGGTCTTGCCGTGTTTGTCTCCAGCCATCTGCTGAGCGAGATTCAGCTGCTGTGTGACCGGGTGGCGATCATCAGCAAAGGTCGGGTACTCGCTGTGGGCGGCGTAGATGAGCTGGTTGCCCGCAATTCTCCTTATGTTCTGTGGGAGCTGGAGCCGCTCAGCAGGGCGAAGCAAATACTCGGCAGCCGTTCCGATATCGGGCTGTTAGAGCTGGATGAGGTAACCCTGGACGACTCGATTATCGCAGGCATGGGCACGAATTCCCTGATTACGGTTATGGAAGAGGATCTAATCCCGGAAATTGTCGCCGTTCTGGTTACAGACGAGGTGGAAGTACGGGCTGTGCATAAAATCAACCCTACACTGGAACAGCTATTCTTGAAGCTAACGGAAGGTGAAACTATTGACTAACCTGCTGCCGCTCATCCGTAATGAGTGTCTCAAAATCATAAAAAAGAAACGTTTTTATGTCATCCTGCTGATTCTGCTGGTGCTTGTGCCTATGTTTACCTACGCACAGATGCGCATAGCGGAACGCAGCCGGGACAAGTTTAACTCTGACTGGAGGCTGGAGGTCCAGCAGCAGATTACCGACAACCAGAACTCCCTCGGCAGCGACCGGATTCCGGAAGAATGGAAGTCGTACCGGCGGATTTTTGTCCAGCAGCTGCAGTATTATCTCGATCACGATGTGAACCCGAACGAGCCGAGCGGCGTGACCTTTACCCGTGAGTTTCTGGACAATTCCGTATCCCTGTTCATTCCGCTGCTGATTATGGCGGTTGCCTCGGATCTGGTCTCCGGAGAGAGGACAACTGGAACGATCAAAATGCTGCTGACGCGTCCGGTCAAACGCTGGAAGGTACTGTTCAGTAAGATGACGGCCCTCTTGATGTTCGTCTCCTTAATCGTTCTGTCTGCTTTTATCATCAGCTATCTGGTGTCGGGTCTGGCATTCGGATATAAAGGATTCAATGTTCCGGTGTTCACAGGTTTCCAGCTAAGCGGGGATACGGTCGATATGACCACAGTTCACGCCGTTCCGCAATGGAAATACCTGCTGATGCAGGGCGGATTGATCTGGTTCGTCAGCGTAGTTGTTGCCCTGCTGGCCTTCATGGTGTCCGTTCTGGTGCGCAGCACGGCAGCCAGTATAGTGGTGATGATGGCAGCGCTGATTGCAGGCACGATCCTGACGAATATGGCTTCAGCCTGGACTGCGGCCAAATATTTATTTATGGTTAATATGGAGCTTACCGGGTATTTAGCAGGTACTCCTGCACCGATTGAGGGCATGACACTGGCATTTTCGATGGCGGTATTGGCGATTTGGGGACTGGCTGCAGTAATCATTTCATTCGCCGTCTTTACGAAACGGGATATTTTGAATTAGAATGTACAAAGTGAACGAAAACGTTTGTTTGCATTTTATAGAGATAGTAAGACAAAAGAAGGAGGAGCATGAATGCTCGAACAGATCGATATGTTTGCAAAAGTCTCTAAGAACGCCGAAGTCGGCCGGACTGGATACGATGCTGACGACATTCAGGTGCTCGAAGGTCTGGTTGCGGTCCGCAAACGGCCCGGCATGTATATTGGCAGTACGAGTTCCTCGGGACTGCACCATTTGGTATGGGAAATAGTGGACAATGCCGTAGATGAGCATTTGGCCAAGTTTTGCTCGAAGATTGATATTACACTCCGCAAGGACGGATCGGTCACCGTAATTGACAACGGCCGGGGAATTCCGACCGGGATGCACAAGACGGGAGTGCCGACTCCGCAGGTTGTTTTCACCATTCTGCATGCAGGTGGTAAATTCGGAGGCTCCGGCTACAAGAAATCGGGCGGTCTGCACGGCGTAGGCGCATCAGTAACAAACGCTTTGTCCGAATGGCTGGAAGTGGAGATTTACCGTGAAGGCAAGATCCACCGGCAACGCTTCGAATATTGGGTCGACAAAAGCGGGAAAGAACATGTCGGCGAGCCTGTGACTGGCCTTGAGGTACTGGGGAATACGAATAAGACCGGTTCGAAGATCACCTTCAAGCCGGATATTCGCGTCTTCCCGGCAGGCATTTCACTGAGTTATGATACACTCGCGGAACGGGTGCAGGAGATTGCCTTCCTGAACTCGGGCCTGCGGATCAACCTCAGCGACGAGCGGAACGGACGGCAGGATGAGTTCTTTTATGAGGGCGGCGCCAGCCAGTTTGTACAGTTCCTCAACGAGGGCAAGGATGTGCTGCATGATGTAATTCATTTCAGCTCCGAGAAGGACGAGATTGAAGTGGAAATCGCGCTGCAGTACAACGCGGGTTATACAGAGACTATCGCTTCTTTCGTTAACTCCATTCCAACGCGCAGCGGGGGAACGCACGAGACCGGCTTCAAGACAGCGTATACCCGTGTGCTGAACGACTATGCCCGCCGGACGCAGCTGCTTAAGGAGAAGGATAAGAATCTGGAGGGCAATGATCTCCGTGAGGGAATGATGGCGGTCATCAGCGTGAAGATGTCGGATGTAGAATTTGTCGGACAGACGAAGGATCAGCTGGGAAGTGCTTCGGCCCGCAGTGCCGTGGACTTTATTGTCTCTGAGAAAATGGCGCGCTTCCTTGAGGAGAATCCCCAGGTCGCGCAGAGCCTGCTGAAGAAATCCATCCAGGCCTCCAAGGCCCGTGAAGCGGCGCGCAAAGCCCGCGATGAAATCCGCAGCGGCAAGAAACGCAGCGAGAGCTCTAATCTTGGCGGCAAGCTGTCGCCTGCTCAGTCCAAGGATGTTACGCGTACCGAAATCTTCATCGTAGAAGGTGATTCCGCCGGAGGTTCGGCCAAGCAGGGACGTGATTCCAAGATTCAGGCCATTCTTCCGCTGAAGGGTAAGCCGATGAATCCGGAGAAGGCCAAGCTGCTGGATATCCTGAAGAACGATGAATATAAGGCGATTATTTCGGCAATCGGCGCGGGAATCGGGCCTGATTTCGCCGTGGAAGACAGCAATTATTCCAAGATTATCATTATGACCGATGCCGATACGGATGGTGCGCATATTCAGGTGCTGCTGCTGACCTTCTTCTATCGCTATATGAAGCCTCTGATCGATGCCGGCAAGGTCTTCATTGCCCAGCCGCCGCTGTATAAGCTGACGCGCAAATCGGGCAAGCTGGAAACCGTCCGCTATGCCTGGAGCGATGAGGAGCTGCAGAATTACCTGAAGGAATTCGGCAAGAATTTCGAGCTGCAGCGTTATAAGGGACTCGGTGAGATGAACCCGGATCAGCTGTGGGAAACAACGATGAATCCGGATTCCCGCACGCTGCTGCAGGTGCAGATCGAGGATGCCGCCAAGGCGGAACGCCGCGTCTCCACACTGATGGGCGACAAGGTTGATCCGCGCAAGCGCTGGATTGTCGAGAACGTCGACTTTACAGAAATAGTGGAGTAATGGTAGTGGAAAGTGACGATAACTTCCGCGGTTTTTAATTTTTTGATGATCGCTTTAAGCGCAGCGATTGGGATTTTCACAGGTTGCCGCCAGAACTTTAGAATAAAGGGAAGCTAAATAAGTGGTTAGTAACGGAGTGGGAGTTTGGAACTGCAGGAGCGCCAGCGTCCACTTTGATATTTAGATTTCATCCGCTATAACTTGAACTGAATAAGAGAATAACAGATGAGAATAACGGAGGGGGATTTTGGAGCTGTAGGAGCGCCAGCGTCCGCCTTTGTCTCCGGATTGCCACAGCTATAAGCTGTCATAATCAAGAAATCTGGAGACAACAGCGGCCGAAAGTCCAAATATCCACCGCAGTTATGAACAACATCCCATTGGAATCATGTTTAGTTCAATCTATTTTAAGCGTATGAATTAGAAATCTAACTATAACAGCGGCCGGGAGTCCAAGCGTTCACCGCAGTTACGGCTTAACACTGATTCGTTTAGTTTTATTCTTAAGATCCTTGAGGCAATATGGATTGCAAATCTCAAGCGCGCAGCGATCAGATCATCAATCATTACAAACGTGGACAGATTGAGGAACAGAAGGTGAAAAGTGAATGAGCAGTTTATCAGAGCAGTTTTTGCCGGCATTTCTGGAAGAGGTCGTGGGTGACCGATTTGGCCGGTATTCCAAATATATCATTCAGGACCGGGCGATTCCGGACGTCCGTGACGGGCTGAAGCCCGTGCAGCGCCGGATTCTGTACGCGATGTACGACTCGGGCAATACGCCGGACAAGCCATACCGCAAGTCGGCCAAAACGGTCGGCGACGTAATGGGTAACTACCATCCCCACGGAGATTCCTCGATCTACGACGGGATGGTGCGGATGGCCCAGCCCTGGAAGATGGGGCATGTGCTTGTCGACGGACACGGCAACTGGGGTTCGATGGATGATGACCCTGCAGCAGCTATGCGTTATACAGAAGCGCGCTTGTCTCCGATCGCTTTGGAGATGATGCGTGATATTGAGAAACGCACCGTACTTTTCAAGGACAATTTCGATAATACGGCGAAGGAGCCGGTCGTGGTTCCCTCCCGCTATCCGAATCTGCTTGTTAACGGGACAAGCGGGATCTCAGCCGGGTTCGCTACGGAAATTCCGCCGCATAACCTGCGTGAAGTCATCGATGCCTGTATTGCTGTCATGCAGAAGCCGGACATCGCGCTGGAGGACATCATGACCTTCATCAAAGGTCCTGACTTCCCTACAGGCGGAACAATTATGGGCGGCGACGGCATTATGGACGCGTACCGTAATGGCAAAGGCCGTATCTACCTGCGCTCAAAGACCGAGATTGAGAACCTGCGCGGCGGCAAGCAGCAGATCGTCATTACCGAGGTGCCTTTTCAGATAGTGAAGTCGCGGCTCGTAACCTCCATGGAGAATATCCGCCTTGAGAAGAAGATCGAAGGCATTGCCGAAGTCCGCGACGAGAGCGGTCGTGAAGGACTGCGGATTGTGGTCGAGCTGAAGAAGGAAGCAGATGCTAACGGCATTCTGGCCTATTTGCTCAAAAAAACCGATCTGCAGATTACCTACAACTTCAACATGGTGGCGATCGTCAACAAGGCTCCGCAGCAGCTCGGCCTGAAGGCAATCCTTGAAGCGTATATCGCCCATCAGCGTGAAGTGGTCACCCACCGCACCCAGTTTGATCTGGAGCGGGCAGAGGACCGGGCCCATGTCCTGGAAGGACTGGTTAAGGCACTGAACATTCTGGATGAAGTGATCGCCGCGATCAAAGCGTCGAAGAACCGCCAGGATGCCCAGAATAATCTGGTATGGATGTTCGGCTTCAGCGAGCGCCAGGCCGATTCCATCCTTACCCTGCAGCTGTACCGTTTAACCAATCTGGAGATTCATTCGCTCCAGAAGGAGCTTGATGAGATGCATGCCAAGATTGCTGTCCTGCAGGGCATTCTGGACAGCGACAAGAAGCTGGTTGCGGTCATCCGCAAAGAGCTGCTGGAGATCCGTGATAAATACGGGATCGACCGCCGCTCACTCATTCAGGGTGAGGTTGAGGAACTGAAGGTCAGCATGGAAGTTCTCGTCAATGCCGAGGATGTTCTGGTTGCCCTTTCAGCTGACGGCTATATCAAACGGACCGGCATGCCGTCCTTCACCCGCTCAGGCGGGGAGCGTCACTCCTCGGGCGTTAAGGAAGGCGACCATATCGTTAAGCTGCTGGATCTGAATACCCGGGACAGCCTGCTGGTGTTCACCCGCAAGGGTCAATACTTCCTGCTTCCGGTTCATCAGATACCGGAGTTCAAATGGAAGGAGCCCGGTACGGCGATCGTGAACGTGATCGGCCTTGCCAAGGGCGATGGAATTGTCAGTGTGCTGCCGGTCGGCAACCTGGAGGACCCGCTGGCAAGTCTGGTCTTCGTCACCCGTAAGGGGCAGGTGAAGCGTACAGAGCTCAAGGAGTACTCTACAAGCCGTTCCGGAGCTGTTGCCGCCTGTAAGGTAGCGGAAGGCGATGAGATCATTACAGTGGCTCTGAGCAGCGGAGACAAGGACATCGTGCTTGTGACCCGCGAAGGGATGAGCATCCGTTTCCGTGAGAGTGAAGTCAATCCTATGGGCCGTGTGGCTACAGGGGTAAGAGGGATTCAACTGCGTGAAGGTGATGAGGTGGTCGCCAGCTTCTGGGTGGGTGAGGATGAAGGGGAGATTCTCGCGGTTACCGAGATTGGCTATGCCAAACGTTCGCTGCTTGTAGATTATCCTTCACAGAGCCGCGGAGGCAAAGGCATGCCGACATTCGAGTTCAAAGAAGGCAAGCGGGTTCGCCCGAACGGCAGCAGGCTTGCAGGGGCATTCTACTGCAAGGAACCACTGGAGCTGACCGCCATTACCCAGAGCGGCGCGGTTCACACCTTCTCCTCCGAAGCGGCACCGCTTGGTGAGCGCCGTTCCATCGGCAAGCAGCTGGTTGCTGTCGAGAAGAAGGATGAAATCATAAGCCTGTACCCTGCTGTTAAATAGCCGGGGCAGAGGCTTATAGTAGTGAATAACAAACGGCGTTCGGCTGCTCTGGTCTACAGAGCTCCGAACGCCGTTTATTTGTATGTGCCTTAGCCGGATTATTGATGTTGCTGATAAGAATTGAATGCCTAATGTTGTACGTGCTGTATTTAATACAACAATTCTGGATTAAGGCCGATATCATAAGGGGAATGCTCTATTTCGTGCAGGAATTATATAATGAAATGACCAGCGGTCGTGATTTTATTTTTTTCTTTTGCAGGAAATGGAATTTTTTTCGCGAAAATGTTTAGATATACCGGATAGAGATCCGCAGGGAAAGGAAGGAATAAGTGTGCACTCCACTGAATTCAGTAAAATCTGGCATAAGATATTAAAGGACTATAAGCTACATATGGATAGCAAGCTTGCCCCTACACTGACCGATGCCCAGCTTACCGTACTGGAATTACTGCAGGAACGTGACGCGATGAAACCTTCTGATTTGGCTCCGCATCTGGCAACCAGCCCGGCGGCTGTAACCATGCTGCTTGACCGGATGGAAAAGCATAATCTGATTATCCGTGAACGCGATGCCTCCGACAGGCGGATCGTCTGGGTAAGCATCACCGAGACAGGCAAGAATGAGACCTCACGCGGTCTGAAGATCCGCAGTGATTTTTTTGCCGAAGCGCTCGATCCCATTTCATCTCATAACCAGCAGCTGCTGCTCTATCTGATGGGGAAGATGGCGGTAGCTCCCGCTCCGGCTCCTGAAGGTTCGACTCCTTAATACATGTTCAGTGTTGACCTCATATATATGCATACACAGACAAAAGCAGGCTGTCCGTTAACGGATAGCCTGCTTTTGGTTCTGCGGGGTCCACAGATTCCAGGGATGGGTCTGCGGAGGCAGTGAAATCAATTCAACTTCCTCTTTGGTCACCGGATGCGGGAACCCGACCACTGCCGACCACAGTGCAATCTGCTGTCCGGGTCTGTTCACGGATGCCCCGTACTTCTGATCTCCATACAGCGGGCAGCCAATGCCGCTCAGCTGTACGCGGATCTGGTGGGAGCGTCCGGTAAGCAGGTCGATCTTGAGTAAGGTGTAGCCCTCAGCGCTGCCGAGCACCGTATAATCGAGAATCGCTTCCTTGCCGCCCGGTGTTCCTTTGCGGACAATACTGACCGTGTTGCTCCGCTCGTCCTTCAGCAGCGTATTAACCAGCCGGCCCTGGGATGCAGGGGGCTTGCCGTGAACCACAGTCAGGTATACTTTACGGAAGGCGTGGGTGCGGACGCTCTCAGACAGCCGCGAGGCTGCCTTCGAGGTCTTGGCGAAGATCATCGCACCGCCTACCGGCCGGTCGAGCCGGTGGACGAGACCCATGAAGACATTCCCCGGCTTGGCGTAACGTTCCTTCACATCTTCCTTGAGCAGGGTCAGCAGATCATCATCGCCTGTAGCATCCTCCTGCACCGGAATATTAACGGGCTTCACAATGCCGAGCAGATGGTTGTCCTCATACAGGATTTCAAACCGGGATTGTCCGCTGCCGGACTCCCCGGAAGTTCCCTTGTTCTGCATTCCCATGGCTTACGCCTCCCAGCGGCCCAGAATTCCGCAAGGCAGATTCATGCCGGAGGCTGTAATCGGCAGTCCGATCTCACCGGAGGTAAGCTTGCCGCCGTAGCGCTTGCCCATTGTCATTGACAGCATATTGCGCAGTACGGTAGGCGAAATGCCGGTAGTGTAGGAGTTAATCAGCATGAACAAAGGCCGGTCGCTCATAATCTCCATACAGCTCTCCAGGAACGGATAGAGACTGGCTTCGAGCTTCCACATTTCACCGCCCGGGCCTCTTCCGTAGGATGGCGGGTCCATGATAATTGCATCATATTTGCTGCCGCGGCGCTGTTCGCGCTGCACGAACTTGAATACATCGTCTGTAATGTAGCGGACCGGCTTATCGGCAAGTCCGGACAAGGCTACATTCTCCTTGGCCCACTGAACCATGCCCTTGGCGGCATCGACATGAACTACGGAAGCTCCGGCACTAGCCGCTGCAACGGTTGCTCCGCCGGTATATGCGAACAGGTTGAGCACAGAAATCGGGCGGTTAGCCGCAGCGATCTTGTCCATCATCCAGCGCCAGTTGGCGGCCTGCTCAGGGAAGAGACCCGTGTGCTTAAAGTTCGTCGGACGGAGATGGAACTTCAGCTTGCCGTAGCTGATTTTCCAGTCATCCGGAATGCTTTTCTTCATTTCCCATTGCCCGCCCCCGGCGGAACTGCGGTGATAGTGTCCGTGCACATCACGCCATTTGGCACTCTCGCTGGCCAGCGGCCAGATGATCTGCGGATCCGGGCGGCGCAGCATAATATCGCCCCAGCGTTCCAGCTTTTCTCCGCCGCCGGTATCAATCACTTCATAGTCCTTCCAGTCACTTGCTATATACATTATTAATCCATCCTTCAAAAAGTCATTTAGCCTTTATTGTACAACATATAAGCCTGCTGCTACAAACAAAATGGTTGCAAAGCTGCGACTATTCTCATTTTGGCCAAGAGTTCGTCTCTGTATAATAATACCAAAAAAGTATAGAAGAGCAGGCAAAGCCATGAAAATTACGAAGGCAAAGTCCCGGGTGACCGGGCCGGTAGTACTGCTGGCACTTCTTGCACTGATTGTGTATGATCAAATTACACTTCGGCCGGCGGAATTAGTTAAACAGTTCTTGGTAAATATCAGGCATAGTGACTAGATCAAACTAAATAGGGAAGTTACTACAGGTTATAAAATATATGAGCTTAGGCGCAGATGAACGGCTTATTCCGTCCTCTGCAGCCTGAGAATAACGAAGGTGAGGCCGGATGTTATGTTCAACCTCTCGGAGCTGTACTATCCGATCACAGCGAACCCGGCCGGGGGCGGCGAGTATCGGCCCGGCAGGCTGCTGGAGCCGTACATCCGCTGTTTCTGGGGTTCTGTATCTCCAACGGTTGAACCGCTGGAAGCTCAGTCCGCTGAAATTACAGAAGGGGATAACGGGGCGGATATAAGTGTTAATATTTTCCTTAACCGGACGGAAACGATCATACCGGATAGTTGTATGGACATCATATGGGAATGGGATGAGCATACAGGGGAGTCCGGCGGGATTTTTTGCGGCATTAACGATGCCCCGTTTGAAGTGGGACAAGCCCGCCAGCCTGCGGGGAAACAGCGTTTCGCCATCCGGTTTCACTTCTGGGCGGTTCACCTGTTCGCAGATGAACAGCTGCAGGATGTGCTGAATGTCCACGCTCCGGTGGAGCAATACTTCCGTTCGTTCCGTATGGAGCTGGGGGATAAGCTGCGGGGAACGCGCACGATGTCTGAACGCATCGCCCTCGCCGAATTATTCCTGCTGCGGAGGCTGGAGATTGCCGGCCGCAGCAGTGACGGGATGATGAACGCTGTCCACAGGATGCTTAAGTCCCGCGGAGTGGTGAGTGCAGGGGAGCTTGAGCTTAGCTCTGGCCTTAGCAGCCGCCAGCTTGAACGCCTGTTCCGCCGGCATATCGGACTTCCGCCCAAAAAGGTGGCAGATCTTGTCCGCTTCCAGAATGTCTGGCTGGAGCTGTACCGGACTCCGCTGCACAGAGGCGGATTGCAGGATATTGTATTTGCTTACGGTTACAGCCACCAGTCGCATTTCATCAACAATTTCCGGAAATTTGCCGGCAGAACGCCGCTGGACGCGCTGGGCTATGCGCGGAGCTGAATGTCGTTTTTTTGCAATACAGGCCCGGCAGGGCAGAAGTACAATGAGGTCATACAGGCTAATCACAGCCGGATCATATCACAGCTACTGAGCGGAAGGAGATTTAAATTATGATTTCAAGTTTTGACGGCATCAATCTGTACAGCAAGGACCCGGCGGCGCTCGCGGCATTCTATTCTGAGGTGCTGGGGATTCCCGTGCCGTTTGAGGGCTTCGGACAGTATGACGGCGCGAAGATTGGTTTCGACCGCAACCAGCCGGGGCTGATTATCTGGGACGAGAGCAAATGGGGCAAGCACACGACAGGAGTCGTTAATCTGGTATTCTCCTGCAGCAGCCTGGATGAAACCTATGAGCAGCTTAAGGGGAAAGGGCTGGATTGTCAGCCTCCGGTGACGATGGAATACGGCGGGAAAGAAATGAATTTCCGTGATCCGGACGGCAACGGCATTACCCTGCTGGAAGGCGGATATTTGGAGGTTTAGGGCATGAAGCTGGGAGCAATCGCCCTGTGCGTGGATGATATGGAGAAGATGGTCCGGTTCTACAGAGATTTAATGAGGATGGATCTGGACTATGACGGCGGCGGGTTTACGGGAGTCAGGACAGCAGAGGGCGTCTATTTCAATTTGTGTGAGCGTGAGCTGTTCGAGAGCCAGTTATCGAGAAAGTTTGACTATCCCCGCGGGCTGAACGGTACGATGGAAATCACTTTTGGTGTACCTCACTTTGCCGATGTCGATCTGGAATATAACAGGCTGATAGAGGCCGGCGTCCAACCGGTGTATCCGCCTACAACTGAACCGTACGGACTGCGAATCTGTTATATTGCTGATCCGGAAGGGAATCTGATCGAAATTTGTTCGGACGGCAGTGGAGAATAGGATAGGCCTTCTTCTACGCATTTCATCTGAAAATATGGATAGCTATCAGCGGCAGTCCCGGACAGCAGTTTAAGTCCGGAATTGCCGCTGATTGTGCTATCCGGGGCAAGTGTGCCTAAGTTCCCGGCACAGGGAGCTTTTAAAATATTGACAATGATAATCATTATCAAATAGAATGGGATTAGCAAAACATGGATGCCTTTTGAGACCGGCTATACAGAATAAATTCATATTTACCTTGGGAGGACAGAGTGATGGCTAAGGTGCTAGTGGCATATGCCAGCTTGACAGGCAATACGGAGGAAATCGCTGAACTGATTGTGGAAGGAATACGCCAGGCAGGCGGAGAGGCCGTACTGAAATCGGTCACTGACTGCAACGCGGATGAGATAAAGGCTTACGAAGCTGTGCTGCTGGGTGCGTATACATGGGGGGACGGCGAGCTGCCGGATGAATTCCTCGATTTCTATGAAGAGATGGATGAGCTGGATCTCAGTTCCTGCAAGGCTGCCGCCTTCGGAAGCGGGGATACCGGTTATGAAATCTACTGCGGAGCGGTTGACCAGATTGAAGAGAAGCTGAAGGAACGCGGTGCCGAGATCGTACAGGCCAGCCTGAAGATTGAGTACGGGCCGAATGCAGCAGAGAAAGATGCCTGCCGCAGCTTCGGACGCCAGTTCATCGAGACCTGCGCGGCGGTTTCTTAAGGATGGGCGCCGCGGCAGGATGCTTCACAGGAAAGCCGCTGGATGCTGAGATTGTCCGCTACAGCCGTCTGAATGATTTCCGTATGGAGCATATCATGCTGGGCGGAGCGGAGATGAACGGCAGCGGAGCTCCGGCGACGGGACTTCCCCGCTGGAGACAGCAGGTCCAATACGCGGTCGGACATACGCTCAATGACTTCTATAGTCTGCAGCCCGAGGTACGCCGGGAGACGCCTGTGCAATTTCTGCTGGAGCGCCGCTGGCCGCCGAAAGGCAGTGCTTTTCCTTCCCTGATGCATTATTGGGATGTCAAACAAGCGGTTGCCGATGAGCTGACGCGGATTGTTGCCGGCAATCACACCGGTGAGATTCCGGTGATGCTGTATGAGCAGTGGCATGTTCCTGTGCCGGAGCTTGCAATTGAACTGGCGATGATATTCCAGCTTGCCTGGAATTCAGTGCAGAAAGGACGATGCCTGAATATCCAGAAATTCATGGTGAGCGGGAATGAAGCTGTAATCACCGGCTTCCTGCACATGGCCAATGTTTTCTGTCATAAGGCCTATGGGGAACCGGCGGAAACGATCGGAATCTATTCGCTTCTGGATGGACGCCGGCATATCTTTGACGGATCAGGTATCCCTCTTCAGGAGTCGCTTGACTATGTGCGTCTGCTGTCTGTGTTCCTGGAACGGGAAGAGCTTGCGGAAGGCTGCGTGAAATACGGCAGCCGCCGGAATGACCGGGACGAATCCATTCTGCGGGGTTACGGGCTGATGTAGGCAGGAGAACTCCGGCGTAATACTTGCAGGGGGAGTTCAAAGAAGATATGGTTAAGCCAAAGGAGGTGTCCTTGGCTCATGTCTGAAGGAATCCGAACCTACAACACCGGAGTGGAAGCGACACTTGAAGTGATTGGGGGCAAGTGGAAGCCGGTCATACTGTTCTTGCTCACCTTTGGGAAGAAGCGCAACGGGGAGTTCATAAGTCAAATGCCGTTCATTACACAGAAGGTGCTGACACAGCAATTGCGGGAGCTGGAAGCGGACGGGGTAATCAAAAGAACCGCGTATAATGTGGTGCCTCCCAGAGTGGAGTATGAGCTGACCGATTACGGCTGGAGCCTTAAGGAGATTCTGCATCTGATGTGCAGATGGGGCGATACCCATGTCGATAGAGTATACGGGGATACGGCAGTCGTGCTCTCTCAACCGCAGAAGGAAGAATAGAACAGCCGGTCTCTGAATTTCAGAGACCGGCTGTTTGCGGCGGATCAAGGAATGATCCTGCGGTGGCGGAGATCCGCAAAGATGTCCATAAACATAGCTTCCGTATCCATAAACTCAAGGAACCCTGCCCGGCGTGATTTGGTGCTATCGGCAAAGAAATCATAGTCCCAGGAGAATACGAAATCCCCGAAGGCCCAGGAAGAGACACTCGCATAGCTGTTCTGCTCCAGCCCGTATTTCCCGACCATCCGGTTCCAGAGCGGCTCTTTGTCCTGCATGGCCTCAGACAGGGACATCTGGAGCGGGGGGGCCGTGTCCAGCCCGAAGCTGTAGGCAATCTTAGGCCACAGCTCGTTCCAGCGGAACAGATCGCCGTTGGTGATATTGAAGGCCTGATTGGCACAGCGCGGATCTGTTGCTGCCCACACCGTTGCTCGGGCCAGCAGGCCGGCATCTGTCATCTCGAGCAGGCTGTGATACGCGCCCGGCTTGCCGGGGAAGCGCAGCGGAATTCCCAGCTCCTTCGACATGGAGGCATAAACGGCGATTACCATCGCCAGGTTCATGGGATTGCCGAGCGCATATCCGCAGACGACGGAAGGCCGCAGCGCCGACCAGGTCCAGCTTTTGCCCGGCTGCTTCCCCTCCAGATAATCCTGCTGCGCAATATTAAATTCAGGCGGCATATGATTGGCGTCGGTTTCGCGAGCCGGTGTTTTGAACGGGCCGAGATGCGCGCCATATACCTTATATCCCTGCATGAGGCTGATGTGCTGCAGCCGGTGCGCCACAGGGTCGACCGCTTCAACCGCATGAACAAGCATAGCCAGATTAGGAGCGACCAGCTCCGCCCAGGTTGGCCGTTCCTGATAGGCGGCATAGAAAATATGCGTCACTTCCGCCAAGCCGCCAAGCTTCCGCCGGCTCTCCGAAGGGTCCAGTAAATCCGCGGCTATATAACGCACACGGTCAGTATCTGAACCTCCGCGGCGCGACACGCCGATAATATCCCAATCGGGAAGCGTAGCCAGATGATCAATCAGGTTGCGCCCGATGACGCCGTTCGCGCCGATTACAAGTGCTGTTTTACGTAAGTCCGAATCTAAAGGGTTCATGTGCAGTTCTCCTTCGCCATAGTATGCCATCATTATGTATTGCCGCAGGAGTACTGAACAGTACGCACTTTGAGGTCATATAGGTACCTTGAGGTAACATAAGGACAACAAAAAGCATCCTTTCCTGAAGGCTGATCCGGCCCGGAGGAAAGAATGCTTGGCAGTCAGATAACTGTAATTCGGAACAGTTCTTCAAGCGGCTTACAATGATGCTTCAAGGTTCAGAGCACAGCACGGTAGTAATCCTGCTGGTTCAGAATAACGAACCCGCAGCTCTCGTAGAGCTTCAGTGCATTAGGATTATCCAGGGCTACCTCAAGGTTCACACTGTTGTAATTCCGCTGTTCCCGCTCAATGGTCTGCATCAGGGCACTCCGGCCGATGCCGAGGCCCCTCAGATTCTTGTCTACGGTGAGGCCATAGATCCAGGTTTCGTTGTCCTCGGACCACAGCCGCATTTTGCCGGCTGGCTGGCCGTTCATCTCGATGATAATATGCTCCTGTGAGCCTTCAAGCTCTAGCTGCGCGTACGTTTCAGCGGCATCTTCCTCAGTCATGCTGAATCCGTCGCAGTCGAAGGCTATAAGCACAGGAGTCTCGTCAGCACGTGCAGGCCGGAGCATAACATTGTCTGAGGCTGAACTGGCTTCCGCGGCTCTGCGATTCCTGGCAGCGCCATCCCATTTCATCTGATACTCCGCATGGCTGAATTCCAGCGGCAGGGTCTTCAGATAAGCAGTACCTGAGGCTGAAGCGGCGGGTGTGTTCAGCAGCAGTGTCTTAATCCTGCTGCGGGAGATGAGGGTCTGAGCCCGCTGCCAGAGCGAGCTGAAGATGCCCCGGCGGCGGTATCCCGGCCGTACCATCCCGCAGACTTCCATATCCCCGCCGATCGAGTATAATCCGATGAACCCGACCAGCAGCTCATCCTCGTAGGTCACCAGCCAATCTACTCCGCCTGTACCCGCCGGCAGCCGCAGCATATCCCAATTCAGCTTGAGTGAGATTCCTTCATACTGCTCGCAGCGCTGCTGCAGTTCTTCTATTTCTTTCAGTGTATCAGCCGTTGTCAATCTTGTTTCCCCCTATTTCAGCAAATCCCGGTACTCCGCGTGCTTCTCGAACTGATGGGCCGCGTACGGGCACTCAGGCACAATTTTGACTTTCTCTTCCCGGGCCAGGTCAACGACCGCCCGCACAAGCTTCTCCCCGGCACCCTGACCGCGCAGATCTTCAGAGACATAGGTATGATCAATTACAAGGTTACCTGTAGACTCTTCTGTTCTGTATGTAATCTCGGCAAGGTCCTTACCGTCACCAGCTATATAAAAACGTCCTTCTCCCTTAGCAATCTGTTCCATGTTTCTTCACTCCATTCCGGTATATTCCCTTTATTTTACTACTCTCCCCGGCAAAAAGCGAGAAATGGCCGGGCCCGGATACCAAGAATATAACATGTATGTTACATAAGTGGTCAGTAAAATCGGAATGACTTGCGCATTGGCTTCCCGATGCCCTAAGATTAAGGCACTAACGCTGTAACGAATAGAAGTTGCATCAGGAGGAATAGCCATGAATTACGAGGTTGAGGTTCATTTTCAGCCGGTATATGAATTAATCAGCAGCATACATACGTTTATATGCAAGAAGGGCAGTAAAAAAATAGATCTGGGTACTCCCTGGGCTGCAGAAGTATCACGCGGCTTAAGCCCCGGGCTGCTGGATGCACTGGAGCAGACAGATCTCGACAATGACTGGAAGCTGCTTAATCTGCTGATCTATCTGTGTCCGGACAAAGAAAGTGTGGACAGTATGCTGGATTGGCTGGCAGGCTTATCCGTAGGAGAGATGTACGAGACGCTCGCAGGTCATGTCAGTATATTTCCTGTACAGATGGAGCAGTACCGCAGCCGCATGGTCTTCCTGCTGTCGGAGTGGAACAGCCAGTACTTCAGCCGCTGTAATCCAGATATCATGGTGAGACTGCAGCAGCATGCGGAGGAACGGAGACAGGTGCTGGCTGGCAGCCCGGTTGCCGAATTTGTAAACAAGACTACAAACGGATTCTATTTCATGCCGGATGAGGGTCTGCGCAAGCTCGTGCTGATCCCGCAGTTTCACTTCCAGCCGATCAATATTATATATAATTTTGGCCCGCTTACGATATGTCACTATGCTGCAAGAATCCCGGTCCCGGAAGAAGAAATTCCGCCGTCCATGCACCGTACGCTCCGCAGTTTGGGCGAGAAGAGCCGGCTAAAGATTCTGAAGTCGCTGGGCGGGGAGCGTAAATCCTTCACGGAAATTGCCAGGCAGGCGGGCCTGTCCAAGGGAATTGTCCATGATCATATCTCCAGTCTCCGGAGTGCCGGTCTGCTGAATGCTTATATCGAAGGGGAGAACGTCACCTCTTACAGTCTGCGGCTGGAGGGTATTCAGCAGATGAATGAGCAGCTGTTTGCTTATTTGAAATAAATTCTTACCTGGCCAGAGCCAAAGTCTTCCTGTTAAGGAGAAGATTTTGGCTTTTTTGCTGCGATCACCCAATAATTTTCTGTTTGTGAAGAATTAATTTCAAGTTCTCTCTTTACAGAACAACTTTTACTTTCTATAATGTGAACTATCGGTCTTTATTCATACTTAGTGGGTAGGAATTGTTAGCATTTATAAAATGGAGAGAAAAGAGATGATTTTATGAGAAAAAGTACGCTTTTATTATCCTCATTGCTGATTGCAGGTTCACTGCTGCTGTCGGCCTGCTCGGAGAACGGCAACACGGATGCGGCATCCACGGATACCCCGGCAAACACGGCAGCAACAGCAGATCCGGGTGCAGCGGCTGGCGGTACGGAAGCACCGGCATCCCCGGCGGTTGTGCCTGCCGGTGCGCTTAGTGAGCCTTTTACAGCAACCGATCTGACCAAGCTGCCTGCAGTTGCCCAGAAGCGCACCGATACGATCATCGTCGGTCTTACCGATCCGAGCGGTGCGTTCACCCCTTACTTCCAGGAGAGCGGCTATGACGGCAATGTATCCTCATTGCTCTATGCGTCTCTGGTGACGGTGGATGACAAGGGTGTGCCAACTCCGGAGCTTGCCGAGAGCTGGGATGTGTCGGAGGATCAGCTTACATATACGTTCCACCTGCGCAAAGACCTGAAGTTCAGCGACGGCTCACCGCTCACTGCGGATGATGTGGCGTTCACCTGGACGATCCAGTACGACAAAGCCTATGACGGAGGCTCATCACTTCCATCGCTGAAGGTGAAAGGCGGCGAAGCTTACAAAGCCGGAACTGCAGAAACTATAGAAGGCATTAAAGTCATTGATCCGCAGACGATCTCGGTTACCCTGGAACAGCCCAATGCTACAGCACTGGTGACTCTCGGCTCCAATGTCCTGTCGAAGGCTTATTATGGCAAGGACTATAAGTTCGGCCAGCTGGAGTACATCAAGAAGCTGCATGAGAAGCCGCTTGGCGACGGCCCTTATACACTGGAGAAATTCATTCCCGGACAAGAGGTCCGTCTCGTAGCCAATGAGAACTACTTTAAAGGCAAGCCGAAGACCGAACATTTCATCTACAAAACAACGACCGGCGATGCCTGGCAGTTCCTTGAAACGGGTGAGGTGGATTACGCTTCCTTCCCGGCTACAGAAGAGAATATCTCGAAACTGAAAGAGCTGGGATATGTGAACATTCTTCCTTATACTCCGAGCACTTACGGCTACATGCAGGTTAACCTGAAGCATGAACAGCTGAAGGATAAGCGGGTCAGACAGGCAATTGCCTATGGACTGGACCGGCAGAGCATCTATGTAGACGCAGCTGAAGGCGCGGGTGCTGTGGCCAACATTCCGGCTTCGCCGATCTCCTGGTCGTATACGGATGAAGGGATTAATCCTTACAAATATGATCCGGCACAAGCAAACAAGCTGCTGGATGAAGCAGGCTGGACCGTTGGGGCGGGCGGTATCCGCGAGAAGGACGGGAAGCCGCTGAGCATTCATTATCTGGCGAGTAAGAGCAAGAACTCGGATATTTTCATCGCGGTGGCCAAAGAGAACTTCGCTGCGCTAGGCATCGACTTCCAGCCGGAGATCTTCGCCGACTTCAACTCGCTGGTCTCCAAGACGGAGAGCGGCGATTACGATCTCGTATCCTACTCCACCAGCATGCTGACGGATCCGGCGGACGGCTTCATGCAGTTCTTCGACGGCGAAATCACCGATTATGAGAATCCGAAATTCGTGGAGCTGTATAACAAAGCGCTGGCGACCACCGATATTGAACAGCGCAAAGCAGTCTATAAAGAGCTGTATCAGCTGTTCAACGATGAACTGCCGATTATTTTCACCAATTACAAAAAAACGGTGTACGCCTATAACGGCCGCATCGAGAATCTTTCGGTCAGCCCGTTCATCGGTCTTGCCGGCAGCCTGCCGAACTGGACTCTGAAATAATGAATAGTTTGTCCCCTGCCTGCCTGTTATTTAAGAGGCAGGCAGGGGATGAATCCTAAGGAGCCGATCATGAGCACTTATCTGACCAAAAGAATGCTGTATATGCTGATCATCCTGTTTGCCGCATCACTGCTGATTTTCTGCCTGTATGCCCTTACCCCGGGTGATTTCATTACCGGAAATATTAAGCTGACTGCAGAACGTAAAGCGGAGCTGCGGGAGATTTACGGCCTGAACAAGCCGGTGCTGGAACGCTACGGGACATGGATGAAGAATGCTTTTCACGGGGATTTCGGATATTCACTTGCCCAGCAGAAGCCAGTGCTTCAGCTGTTTGGTGATTATATCTGGAATTCTTTTTTGCTGGCGGCGGTCTCTACATTCCTCACCTGGCTGATCGCAGTGATCATCGGCGTCATTTCCGCCTATAAGCAATACTCCTGGTTCGACACGCTGGTGATGGTTGCGATCTTCGCGGCGATGTCGCTGCCGTCGTTCTTCATCGGCCTGTTTCTGATCAAGATTCTGGCCGTAGACCTGAAATGGCTGCCGCCGGGCGGGATGATGACTACAGGCAGCAATGCTACCGGGTTCGCCTATTTCAAAGAAGTGGTGCATCATATGACCCTCCCGGTCATCGTCATGACACTGCTTGGGCTGGGTTCATTAACCCGTTACTTCCGCAGCAATATGATCGACGTGCTCAAGCAGGACTATATCCGTACGGCCAGAGCCAAAGGGCTGAAGGAGCGGAAGGTGCTGTTCACCCATGCACTGCGCAATGCGCTGCTGCCTGCGATCACTCTGGTCGGCTTCGAGCTGCCCGCACTGTTCGGGGGTTCGATTATTATCGAGCAGATTTTTAACTGGCCGGGCATCGGCCAATTGTATATGAAGTCCTTCGGGCTAAGAGATTACCCTCTGCTGATGGGCTTCACGATGTTTCTGGCTATTCTGACCGTAATCGGAACACTGCTCTCGGATATCCTGTACCGGGTGGCTGATCCGCGTGTCCGGTTATAGAAGGGGGAGGATCTTGTGGCAGCTGACAGCAGATTAAGCGAAATAACGGGACCACGGGCTAACCTGAGGAAATCTTCCCTGTTCCGGCAATCCCTGCGGAGGCTTCTGCACAACAAGCTGGCAGTGGCGGGCTTCGCGGTGGTCTTATTTATGTTTGTGTTATGTTTCATCGGCCCGTTCTTCTCGCCGTATACGGATAACAAAATCAATATGGCGATGATGAACAAGGCTCCGAATCTGAAGCATTGGCTGGGGACAGATGCGCTGGGACGGGATATCTTAACCCGGGTCATGCAGGCCGGGCGTATCTCTCTTACGGTGGGTCTGGCTTCAATGGTGCTGTCTGTATTCCTTGGAGCGCTGCTCGGTGCGGTTGCCGGATATTACGGCGGTCTGCTGGACCAGATCATTATGCGGATCGCCGATCTGCTGATGACCATTCCCGGCCTTCCGCTGCTGTTCATCTTCGGTGCACTGCTCTCGGAATGGAAGATTCCGACGGATTACCGGATGTACATCGTCATGCTCATGCTGAGCATGGTGAACTGGCCGGGGCTGGCGCGGATGGTACGGGGACAGATGCTCAGCCTGCGGGAACGGGAATTCATGCAGGCCGCTGTAGTGCTGGGTCTGCGCGACCGCAGGAAGCTGTTTGGCCATCTGCTGCCGAATATTGTACCGCTGCTGATCGTCATGGCAACGCTGAATATCGGCGGTGCGATTCTCAGTGAATCGGTGCTCAGCTTCTTCGGGCTGGGCGTTATGCCGCCTACGCCGACCTGGGGGAACATGATTGATGCGGCGAATAATATCCTCGATTTCCAGGACCGGCCATGGCTGTGGATTCCGCCGGGGTTATCGATTTTTGCCACGGTTATTGCAATTAATATCTTTGGTGACGGCCTCAGAGACGTGCTTGATCCTAAACAGAAGAGGTAGGTGGCCATAACGATGGAGCCTTTAATGAATATAGACCGTCTAAGCACCGTGTTCTTCACAGAGGACGGGAAGGTGACCGCGGTTGATGAGGTAAGCTTCAGTATCCGTGAAGGCGAGACCGTCTGCATTGTCGGTGAATCCGGCTGCGGCAAAAGCGTTACCGCGATGTCGGTTATGGGACTGGTGGAGGAGCCCGGAGGTAAGGTTGCCGGCGGCAGTATAAATTTCCGTGGAGAAGATTTACTCCGGCTCGACAAAAATACGCTGCGCAGCATCCGCGGCAACGAGATCGCCATGATCTTTCAGGAACCGATGTCGTCGCTCAATCCGGTCATGAAGATCGGCGAGCAGATCATGGAGCCGCTTACCGTACATCTCAGAATGAACAAGAAGCAAGCCCGGGCACAGGCTATTGAACTGATCACCCAGGTGGGGATTTCCCGTCCGGAACAGATTATGGACAGCTATCCCCACGAGCTGAGCGGAGGCATGCTGCAGCGGATCATGATTGCTATCGCAATCTCCTGCGGCCCCAAGTTGTTGATCGCCGACGAGCCAACGACCGCACTGGATGTGACGATTCAGGCGCAAATCCTTGATCTGCTGCGCGGATTCAAAGAGGACTCGGGTATGTCTATTCTGCTGATTACCCATGATCTTGGCGTAGTGGCCGAGATGGCCGATTATGTCATCGTCATGTACTCCGGCCAGATCGTTGAAGAGGGTGGTGTGGTGGAGCTGTTCCAGAATCCCAAGCACCCGTATACGAGGGGGCTGCTGAAATCGAAGCCGGTGATGGGCCAGCGCCTGGAGGAACTCTATTCCATTCCCGGCCAGGTGCCCAGTCCGCTTGCTCTTGAGCCTTCGTGCTACTTCCATGACCGGTGCGGACATTGCATGGACGTCTGCCGCACCCGCCAGCCGCAGCTGCAGGAAACCGGAAGCGGGCAGAAGGTAGCCTGCTGGTTGTATGAGGAGGCGGAAGTGTATGTCTGAACCGCTGCTGGAAGTTAAATCTCTGAAGAAGTACTTCCCGGTTAAACAAGGTCTGCTGGGCCGCACGGTGGGATATGTGAAGGCGGTGGACGACATCAGCATCACGCTCCAGCCGGGTGAGACCTTCGGCCTGGTGGGTGAATCCGGCAGCGGTAAGAGCACCGTGGGACGTACGGTGCTGCGGCTGACGGATAAAACGGACGGTGAGGTAAAGTTCAAGGGAGTGGATATCCACAGTCTGTCCGCTGCGGACATGCGCCTGATCCGGCCGCAGATGCAGCTGATCTTCCAGGACCCGTACAGCGCGCTCAACCCGCGGGTAAGAGTCGGCGACGCTATAGGCGAAGCTCTGCTGGACCATGGATTGTGCAGTAAGGCAGATGTGCGGGATCTGGTGCTGGAGGCAATGGCGGCCTGCGGCTTATCTTCCTATCATATCGACCGCTTCCCGCATGAATTCTCCGGCGGACAGCGCCAGCGGATCGGCATTGCCCGGGCGCTAATCCTGAATCCGGAGCTGATTATTGCGGATGAGCCGGTGTCGGCGCTCGATGTATCTATTCAGGCGCAGATTATCAATCTGTTCAGCAAGCTGCAGCAGAGCAAAGGCCTTACCTATCTGTTCATTTCCCATGATCTGAGCGTAGTGGAGCATTTATGCTCCAGAATAGGCGTGATGTATCTGGGATCGATGGTGGAGACAGCCTCCAGGGACGAGCTGTTCCTGCATCCGCTGCATCCGTATACGAAGGCGCTGCTGTCAGCTGTACCCGTGCCAATCCCCCGGCTTAAGCGGGAGCGGATCGTGCTGAAGGGCGATATTCCAAGCCCGGCGAATCCGCCGTCCGGCTGCAAATTTCATACGCGCTGCCCTTTTGCCGTAGAGGTCTGCAAGTCGGAAATTCCACTATTCCGGGACGCTGGCGCAGGCCATTTTGTAGCCTGTCATTTAGTATAATTTATATTAAATATGGATTTAAATTGAATATCCACCTATTTTGACTTGCCTACTTCCCAGTGCTATACTGATTCCACAGCAGGTAAATATGGTTAATAAGAGACTGATTAGACTTAAGACATCTAATTGGTCTTGTTTTTTATTACCTAAGCAACGAGGCAGTATTGTACGAAGCACCATCACTCACAGCTATGCTGACACCACTTGGCGGATGCTTGCAAGCCTGCTTTGTTCAGAATCAGAAGCAGCCCTTGGAAGTATGCACCGCTAAAAAACCTTTAGGAGGAATATCATGAATACCACAGTACGCTTGACAGAAAGATCCGGCTCTACCGCTTCCCAGCGCAGCAAAGGCCTTGTACCGGTCGTCGTCTACGGTGCAGGTTCAGATACCCAGTCCTTCACAGCAGAAGCCAAATCACTCAATGAGATTCTCGGCAAAAACCCGCGGGCCATCCTGAAAGTGGAATTCCCCGGTTCAGGCTCCAAAAATGCGGTTATTCAGGAAGTGCAGCGCCAGCCGTTGTCACGTGCCTTGCTCCATGTAGACTTGCAGCAGATTGACATGAAGGCAGAACTGGATACCAAGGTAGCCTTCCACTTCATCGGTGATCCTGCCGGTGTCAAGAACGGCGGTGTTCAGCAGGTTGAACTGTACGAGCTGGATATCCGTACCTTGCCCGACAAGCTGACCGCATCCTTCGAAGTGGATATCAGCGGCCTGGATATCGGTGATCAATTACTGGTCTCTGATCTGCCGAAGCATGAAGGCTGGGAGATCCTTACCCCTGAAGATACGCTGATCGTGCGGATCTCACCACCGCTTGTCCTTGAAGAGCCGGCGGATACAGATGCTGCTGAACCAGCAGCGGCAGAAGCGGCCGATGAAGGCAAGGCAGAAGAGTAACATATCCGTATATATAGTCCAGTTTATTGGACAAGCCGCATAGCACATAGTAGCCCGTTAAGTCCGGGAGATATGCGGATCATAAGCTTGATTAACCGGGAGCAGACATATCCTCATCAGGGAGTTGTCTGCTCCTTTTTGCTAAGTAGCGGAATTGTGCAATCATCTATTATACATTGTGAAAGTAAGGGAGAGTGCATTCATGAATCTGAATATCATTAAGCTGGTCACCGGCTCTAATGCCAAGCTGGATGAAGCCTCGCCGTTGGCAACGGTGAAGATCTCCTGCAGCAGTTCGCCGGCGGAGCTGGATATCAGCTGCTTCATGGTCGGGGAGAACGGCAAGGTTATGTCTGATGATTATTTTATCTTTTACAACCAGCCTGCTGATCCCAAGCGGATCGTAGAGTTCAATGCGATCGACAAGTACAGCGGTGAGTTCGCGATTAACCTGCATGCGCTGCGGCAATCCGCCGTTGATAAATGTGTCTTCGCGGCCACACTGGACGGGCCGGGGACTTTTGCCGATGTCAGGGGCTGCAGAATCAGTGCGGCTGCGGCCAACACGGAGCTGGTGTATGAGATTAATGAGAGTAATGCCGAGACCTCGCTGGTGCTGGCAGAGTTATACCGTCACGGTGAAGTCTTCAAGCTGAGAGCCGTCGGCCGGGGATTTCACGGCGGCCTGAAGCCGCTGGCTGAAGCTCACGGAGTCGAAGTGGAGGATGAAGAGGCGGAGAACAGCAGTAAGACAGAGACTGCAGTTATGCAGGGTCACACGGAAGCTGCTGCTACATATAGCGGAGCCCAGGGGAGCATGGCGCAGGAAACGGCTTCCCGGCCCCCGCTGAACTTAACGAAGATAGACCTGCTGAAGCAGAAGGTCGGGATCTCGCTGCGCAAGAAGAATCTGGAACAGGAGAAAGCCCGGGTAGCTGTTGTGTTCGATGCATCGGGTTCCATGTCCGGGCTGTATGCGAAGGGTGTTGTCCAGCGGGCATTCGAGCGGATCCTGGCCGTAGCGGCCAGCATGGATGACGACGGGAGGCTGGATGTCTGGTTCTTCGCGACCAAGAGCAAGCGTATGCCAAGTGTAGATGAGCACGGGTACGAGGATTATGTGAAGAGAACATACCCGGGGCCGAAGATGTTCGGAGGACTGGGTATCGGCAATAATGAGCCGGTTGTCATGGCTGATATTATCAAGAAGTACACGAAGGAAGAGCCGGGCGCGCTGCCCGCTTACATTGTGTTCTTCAGTGACGGCGGGATTTACGAGACACCGAAGATCTCGAAGCTGCTGATCCAAAGCTCAAAGCATAACATCTTCTGGCAATTTGTCGGGCTAGGCAACGCCGATTATGGTGTGCTGCGTGAACTGGATGATCTGCAGGGCCGCTATGTGGACAACGCCGACTTCTTCGCGCTGGATGATCTCGACGAGGTCAGTGATGAGGATTTATATGACCGCCTGTTCAATGAGTATCCTAGATGGCTGCGTGAAGCGCGGGAGAAGGGTGTCGTGCGCTCATAGAGCGTAGCTGGAATGAGAGTAAAGAGTAAAGCTCCGGAGCGTTAATCAACATTCCGGGGCTTTTAAGCATGCCTTGCTGCCAAAAAATGCATATTAACGAATTTCGCAGAAATCTTATCAGGACTTTCGTTTTGTCGAAAAAAGGGGCGAACAGGTGTTTCGCCTCATTTAGTAAAAATGTCCTAGTTTTAGATTGACGAAAGCGCTATCAGAGCTGAAAATGAGGTTAAATACCATGGTATGGCATCGCTTTATCCGCTTTTCAGCCCTTTGAAAACGCTTTAGTAATAGACCGACCAAGGAGGAATATGGATGAAAAGAAAGCTGATTCTCGTCCTGATGACCGCAGTGCTGATTCTGGGCGCTTCGCTGCCCGCTGCCGGTATTGCCCGCGCGGATGCTGTGAGTGATGCGTCGAACCGGGCGCTGACCTGGCTGCAGGTGCAGCAGGATGCAACGGCCGGATATGCTTTTGACGGATTGGTTGACAGCTTCGAGGATTTCTGGGGTCCGAACAATCCCAAGCAAATCGTCTACACGTATGATCAGGCCGTCGCAGCCATCGCTTTCATCGTCAAAGGGGAACGGACCCGGGCGGAGAAGGTGCTGAACAAGATGCGTGACATTCAGGACCCGTCCGGCTATTGGCTGAACTCCTACTGGTATAACAACGGTTACGGGGAAGAAATCCGCAAGCATGTCGGACCTGTATCCTGGATGGCCATGGCCGCTATGGCTTATGAGAAGCAGTATAATGATACCCGCTATCGTCCGATGGCGCTGAAGGCGCTGGACTGGTGCCTGACCTATGCCAAAGCAAACGGCGGCATTGCCGGAGGCTGGAGCGCGTGGAGCAACTCAGATGAGCCGTGGAGCTCGACTGAGCATAATATCGATCTGTACCGCGTGCTGCAGTACTATGCTTCTGTTGATTCCAGCAAAACGGCATCCTATACGGCTGCGGCTACGGGTGTTAAGAGCTTCCTGGATAATGTGGTCTGGGATGATGCGGCTAAGCGCTTCAAGGGCGGCTGGAAGAATGATACGAACCTGATCGATCCCAAAATCCCGCTGGATGTGAATCCCTGGGGTGTGCTCGCCCTCGGACTGAACGGAACGCGCAACTACGGGGCAAGCCTGACCTATGTGGAGAATGCAGCCGGTACACCGGGAACACTGGCCAATCCGCGTTATAAGCAGACTCTGACCTATAACGATGCCGGAAATACACTTTCCGGGTATGATTTTGACTGGACGGATGAAGTGCTCCCGGCTTATGACGACAACGGCAATCAGATTGGCAATACGGGGGCGGATGTGTGGCTGGAGGGAACGGCTTTTATGTCGCTGGCCTACTACATGCAGGGAAATACAACGAAAGCGAATGCCATCAACACGGAGATTATCAAAAAACAGGGAACCAGCGGCCCGTCTCTCGGCGGAATCCCGTATTCCCTCAAGGGTACAAGCAACAGCTACTGGGTAATGGCCCAGCAGAACTGTGTATCGAGCACCGGGTGGCTGATCCTCTCGCTGCACCGTTTCAACCCGTTCACCGGCCAGTATCTGACGGGGGGCAGCAATCCAGGTGATACTACAGCACCAACGGCACCTGCGGGTCTGTCATCTACAGGCAAAACGGACACAACGGTCAGCCTAAGCTGGTCGCCATCGACGGATAACACCGGGGTTACCGGTTATTACGTGTACCGAGGCGGCACCCAGGCAGCTTCCGTTACCGGAACTACAGCAACCGTCAGCGGACTGACTGCTTCAACGGCATACACCTTCACGGTAAAAGCGGCCGATGCCGCAGGCAACCTCTCCGCTGCAAGTAATGCCGTTACGGTAACGACGAACAGCTCCGGCGGCAGCGGGAATCACGTGACAGCGGATTATACGGCAGGCGTTACAAAGGTGTCAGCCTCTGAGGCCAGCATCTTCATCACACCGGTCACGTCAGCCTTGTACGTCGATGTTCACTATAAGGTGAACGGCGGCGCACAGCTGAATTACCGCATGACGCTTACTTCGGGAACCTGGCGCCAGACCGTAAGCGGACTCAGCACGGGCAGCAGCATTGAATATTGGTTCACCTACGAGAAATCCGGCCCGCAGTATGATTCGCCGCATTACACTTATGTGCAGTAAGCTGCGTTACCGCGCTGCAGAAATAGAGCTAGTGTTATGAAGTAAGCAGAAGAAGCCGGGCAGCCAGTGGGTTGCCTGGTTTTTTTGATGATGTAGAAACTATATAAGACGCACGAAAAAAATAACAAAAAGCGAAAGAAGCGGAGGGGGAACTTGGAACTGTAGAAGCGATAGCCCTCACCTTTGTCACCGGATTTCCACAGCGAACAGCGGCAATAATCAAGAAATCTGGGGGCGAGCTGCGGCCGGAAGTCCAAATGTTCACCGCAATGACGTCTAAATTGCACTTCCGGGCGGCGGCTATAGTTGCGGGATTTTCCCGGTTTATCCGTTTTCCGCGGCAGGGGGCTGATAGCTTCTCCTAGCGGCCTTTCCTAGCTGGATATTTCTAAAATCCTGTACATAATACAACATTCCCCTCCATATACCGGCCCAAATCCAACATTGTTGTTAAAATGCAGGATTTCTCCTGATTCAAGCGGCTTAGCGGGAGGATTGTTGTATTTCATACAACAATCCTCCCGAACACCCGGCTATTCAGGAATCAAAGTTGCAATACGTACAACATTTACGTCTACACGTCTACAGTGCTTCCTGACTCCAAGAAGTCTCAAGTCAGCCGATAAGTAATTAAGTGTTAAGGTTGAAATTTACGTATTCTTCCAGCTCAACTGTGATTATCCGGCAACTTGTACTGACAGGGAAAATGGTGGTGAATTTCGGAACTGGAGGAGCGGGGTGTCAGTCTTTGTCTGCTGGATTTCATTGTGAACCGCAGTATGAATTCAAGAAAGTATATAAAGCGAGAGTGATGCTTGTTTATTTACAACGTAACAGTGTTATGTTACGATGATCGCAAGGAGTGATCGTATGGAAGAGGAGCTAATATCCAAGAAGGACCTGCTGGATGAAACCGGCATCTCATACGGCCAGTTATACCGCTGGAAGAGGAAGCAGTTGATTCCTGAGGAATGGTTCATCCGCAAATCTACCTTTACCGGACAAGAGACCTTTTTTCCGAGGGAACGGATACTGGGGCGGGTGCAGCATATTTTGCAGAAGAAAGATGATCTTTCTCTCGATGAACTCGCTGGAAAGCTGTCAGAGCCTTTGTCTCAGCATCAGGTCATATTAACAGTAGCGCAGCTAAGGGAACGTAACATTGTTTCGGATAGTAGCCTGGAGCGGTTCGGGAGACCGGACAGTGAAGGGATGCTGCTAACCTTTGAACAGATCCTGAACTTATTCGCTGTAGATTTGCTTCTGAGTAAGGGCGAACTGAATCTGGAGGAGGCAGACCGGCTCTATCTGACACTTGGAACGCATACGCCGGGGTTTGCGGGAAGGAACTGGGAGCTGTTCTTTGTAAGGAAGATGGGGGTTAGTTTCTATCTGATGGCGCTGTCCGGGGCAGAGCTGGCCTTCGATGAAGGAGTCCGGGTAGTCAGCAGGCTCAGTCTTGCCGATCTGACGGAACAATTGAAAGTAAGATTAATAAGCTAACGGGAGGACTGGCAATGGAGAAGAAGGAGCTGCCGGATTTGCAGATGGATGGGGTCAATACTGCCGCCGGAGGCAAGTATAACAAGGTGAATATTAACGGCGTCAGCAAGATCAACGGGGCGCTGAGCGCGCATACCTATAAATGTGACGGCGTAATGAAGATGAACGGTGATCTTGCAGCGGAAGAGATCGAGATTAACGGTAATTTCAGACTGAAGGGTGACCTCCAGGCAGGTGTAATGAAGCTGAATGGTGTGCTGACCGGAGATGGCAGTCTGCGCGGAGAGAGCTGTGAACTGGACGGCATGCTGAAGCTCAAAGGCAACTGCGAGGTTGAGGAGATGATCGGTCAAGGGGTATTTACGATTGGTGGACTGCTCAGTGCGGGACGGATAGAATTCGGGCTAAATGGTTTGGCAGAGGCCGGTGAAATCGGGGTGGAAAGCCTGATTATCCGCAAAACGGGCTCTGCAGCCTGGGGCAGGCTGCTAGGAGGGATCATTCCCAAATTCAAGCTGGAGCTGCGGGCCAAGCTCATTGAAGGCGATTATATAGATCTGGAATACACGGCAGCGGATGTGGTCCGGGGCGGCACCGTTATTATCGGGGAGGGCTGCACCATCGGCCGGGTCGAATATAGAACAGGACTGACAGTGCATCCCGGAGCCCGTGTTGAGAAGGAGGAGAAGCATGGTGCATAATGCCATAACGCGCAATGATCTGAAGATATTGGGGACGTCCAGTTCTGTTGGCGGGTATTTTAAGGATGTTAAAGTGACCGGAGAATGTAAATTTACCGGGGATGTGGATTGCCTGAAATTCAGCCAGACCGGAGAGATCCGTGTGGACGGAAATCTGCGGCTGCAAAATATGAAGATTACCGGAGAGTGTGAGGTTAAGGGGCGGATCGACGGAGACAGCCTGCGCGGACAAGGCCAGCTTACAGCAGGCGGCGGGCTGCGGATTGAAGATATCAGACTAACCGGCGGGATTATTGTTAACGGAGATTGCGAGGCAGAAGAGCTACAGATGACCGGAATTATTGAGGTGAGCGGTCTGCTTAATGCGGGGAAGCTCGAACTGGGATTGTTTGGCCCCTGCCGGGCGGATGCGGTCGGCGGCAGCAGCATTTCCATCAAACGCAGCCGGACCGGAGCCTTGCTGAAGCCCGGACAAGTCAAGAAAATGAGCTTTCAGGCCCGGCTGATTGAAGGAGACCAGATTGAGCTGCAAAGTACGCAGGCGCAGACTGTGCGGGGCGGAAGGGTTATTATCGGCGCAGGCTGCGAGATCGATACGGTAGAGTACCGCGAAACACTGGAAATCCATAAGAGTGCTGTTGTGAAAAATCAGGTGAAATTATGAAATTGCCACACTAATCCTTCATGAATACCTTGAAGCGCAGCACGGTTTTGAGCTTCTCGGGTGAGACCTTGCGGGCATCTGAAATATAAATTTCGCGGTGAAGAAGAGATATCCGCTGCAGCCCCTGATCCGCACAATATTGCTCCATCCTTGCGAAGCTGTGCGGCTCATCATCATAGGAGCCGATATGCAGCATTTGTACACTGAGGCCGTCTTCGAAGCTATCGAAGGCGGCTTTGTGCAGCAGCGGATGCGGTTTGCTGCGCTTGACCTTCTCCAGAACTTCAGCGGCAAGCTCCGGGGTTACAAAGTCCGGCTGCCGGATCATCAGGGTGTAGACCAGTTCGTCTTTATCGAGGACAGCTTTCTTACGGCCGGCTTCGCTGAGATCCCACACGCCTTCCAGCGGGTAAACCGTATAGTCGGAATACCCATCCGGTTCAGGCCCTTTTTTGGGCAGCATCTTAATGGCATAAGAGAGGGAGTACAGTACGCCGACGGCTTCAGCGAAAGGCGCAGCATTCGGATTGCCTTCTCCCTGCAGGATGAAATAATTATAGGCGGGCACTTGAATCAGCGCGGGTTCGGCAGCGGGCAGGTAGAGCGCCTTGTCTTGTTTTCTCCATTCAATTTTCAACCGGGTCACCTCATTCAATATTATTCTGCTAAATGAAGGATACCATGCTGAACTGGACAGGTGTATGTCATATTGGCAGGCAGCGGGTAGTACAAATAGCGCTGCGAAGGCAAGAGCCCGGAGGAGCTGGAGCGCTGGCCGCTGGCCGGCGGGTTGTTCAAGATTAAGCCGGGTGTGAAGGGCGTGGCGGGGAACCGCTGTGCAGTCAATGCGGATAGTATAACATCAGATTTTAACTTGTGAGAACACTTTGGTAAATCGCTTGCTGAGGTTTTGCAGTGACCCTGGTTACGGTATATTCGGTAGGCTTAACTGCACTTTGTACAACTAAAACATCTGATTTACATCCGGTTATCCGTTTAGTTGTATTTCGTGCAATTAAACTGCCATATGAAGAGTCGTTCTCACCCATTCGGGAGATTTAGTTGTACAGAATACAGTTATAAGATACCAGCAAGCTTTTTCGGTGTTTTTAATTGCACATTTTACAACTATTACATGCTGCGATATTGGATCAACATCAACTCACTTTTCTAGTTCTGATGTTGGGCTATTCAGGTAAGATCAGGTGTTGTTTATCGGCAGGAAGCTGCTGATAAACAACACCTTTTTTGCTTCTGCTGTGTGAAAATGGTCATCTGCGCTGTGAAAATGGTCCGATAGCGTCCTACCGCTGTCACGCACCGTGAACCGTTCCTCCCTCCTGATAGCGCGGGGCTTTCTGCTAGACTGAAAGCGTAAACAAAATCTGGATATAGGAGATTTCGATATGGGAGTACCCTCTGGCGAATTGCTGCCCGGTGTGGAGCCGGTCCCGCCGCCCCGCAGGAAGCTGCAGAACAAATACAAGCTGTTTTTCATGGCGCTTCCGTTTCTGGCGGTAACTTTTATTTTCTATTATTTGCCGATAAGCGGATGGATTTACGCCTTCTATGATTTCATTCCCGGCATTCCCCTGTCGGACACGCCCTTTGTCGGCCTGAAGTGGTTCAGGACCATTGTAGCTAATCCGACGCAGACGGCTGAGGTGCTGCGGGTGCTGAAGAATACGGTAGCGATGAGCTCGCTCGGGCTGGTAACCTCGGTGTTTCCCGTGATCTTTGCGATTCTGCTGACCGAAGTCCGGTCAGGCTGGTACCGCAAGCTGGTGCAGACGCTGACCACGATTCCGAACTTCATCAGCTGGATTCTTGTCTATGCGCTGGCCTTCTCGCTGTTCTCCGTGGACAGCGGCGTAGTGAATCACCTGCTGGTCCAGTTCGGCTTCGCGGATGAAGGCTTCAACTTCCTGGCCTCCAGCTCCCATGTCTGGATCACGATGATCGCCTGGTACTGGTGGAAGTCGCTGGGCTGGGGAGCGATCCTGTACCTTGCGGCGATTGCCGGCATTGACCAGGAGCTGTATGAGGCAGCGGAGGTGGATGGAGCCAGCCGGTTCCGCAAAATCTGGCATATCACGGTGCCCGGCATCATTCCTACGTTCTTCGTCCTGCTGCTGCTCTCGATTGGAAACTTTGTGAATAACGGCATGGAGCAGTATTTCGCCTTCCAGAATGCGATGAACAAGGACACGATCGAGGTACTGGACCTCTACGTGTACAATATCGCTTTTGCCAACAACTTTCCGTTCGCAACGGCGGTCAGCATGCTGAAGTCGGTGGTCAGCGTTATCCTGCTGTTCGCGGCCAATACACTCTCGAAGATTGTGCGTGACGAATCCATTATTTAAGGGCGGTGATTCCGCATGCGGAACAAGCTTAAACCGGGCAATGCCCTCTTTCAGGGAATCATCTATCTGCTCTTCGGATTATTCACCCTGAGCTGTATTTATCCGTTCTATTATCTGTTCATCAACACGATCAGCTCCAATGATCTAAGTGCCGGAGGGTATATCAAGTTCTATCCGCGGCAGATTCATTTCGACAACTACTTCAAGGTCCTGCGGATCAGCGGGCTAAGCCATGCGGCACTGGTCTCGGTCTACAGAACAGTTGTGGGCACGTTCCTGACAGTCGGGGCGTCTGCTTTTCTAGGGTATCTGTTCACAAAGAAAGAAATGTGGGGCCGGCAGTTCTGGTACCGCAGCATTGTAGTTACGATGTATTTCAGCGCGGGGCTCATCCCCTGGTACATCACGATGCACAATCTGCATCTGACCAACAATTATCTGGCCTATATTCTGCCGACGATTATTACCCCATTCAACATTATACTGGTCAAAACCTTCGTGGAGGCGATCCCGCCTTCCCTGGAGGAATCCGCATCGATGGATGGCGCAGGATACCTGCGTGTATTCTGGAGCATCATTGTGCCGCTAACCACGCCGATTCTGGCGACGATTACGATTTTCTCGGCGGTCAACCAGTGGAACTCCTTCATTGATACAGCGTTCCTGATGACCGACACGAAATATTACACGCTGCAGTTCCTGCTCTGGCGGTATTTGAACGAATCCAGCTCGCTCGCCGCGCTGATCCGCAATTCACCGGATATGGCGGCCAGCATCCAGAATATGCAGACTCCGACGTCGGTACGGATGACGGTCACCATGATCGTAGTGATGCCGATTCTGATTGTGTATCCGTTCTTCCAGCGTTTCTTCGTCAAAGGCATCATGATCGGGGCCGTCAAAGGCTGACCGAACTAATATATCAGGGGGTATGAAGCAATGAGATTCAGATTTAGACAAGTATCGCTACTTCTGCTAAGCATGATAATGGTGCTGGTTCTGGCAGCCTGCGGCGGCGGAAATTCGAACAATTCAGGTACGGCGGCCAGCACGGATAAGCCAGCGGCCGAAGCCACGCCAGCCGCAGGCACAGAGACCACAACGGCTCCGGCAGACGGGGCGCTGGACCATTCCAAGCCGCTCAAGCTGACGGTATTCTCAACAACGGCCAATTACGCCGGTCCGCAAATCGGCTGGTTCGCCAAAGTCATCAAGGACAAATTCAACATTGAGCTGGATATTGTCGCCTCCAACCTGACCGGCGGGGATACCAAAATCTCGGCCATGATGGCCTCCGGCGACCTCGGCGATGTCATCATCTTCGGGGATGATAAGAACCATTATCCGAACGCGATCAAAGGCAAGCTGCTGCTGGACTGGACGCAGGACGGCCTGCTGGACAAATACGGAGCGGATATCGTGAAGCAGTTCCCCAAAGCGGTAGAGAAGGCTAAAGTGGCCTTTGGCGGCGGAAGCTCTGTCTTCGGTATCGGCAACAACGTGGCGACCAACCCGTCGGGACCTTCTGAGGGCAAGGATATGACCTGGGGACCCGACCTGCGCTGGGATCTGTATCAGCAGCTTGGTGCACCTGAAATCAGCAAGATCGAGGATTATCTCCCGGTGCTGAAGCAGATGCAGGAGCTGGAGCCGAAGAATGAGCAGGGGAAGAAAACCTATGCGTTCTCGCTGTGGTCCGACTGGGACGGCAATTATAAAATGACGCTGGCGAAGCAATTCGCCAACATGATGGGCTATGACGAAATCGCCGATACCGCGCTGTATGTCAAGGCGGATGAAGAGAAGTACTATGACTTCCTCTCCGAGGACAGCTGGTATATGAAATCGCTCAAGCTCTACTTCGAAGCGAATCAGATGGGCCTGCTTGACCCGGACTCGCTTACCCAGAAATTCGATGATGTGGTAGCGAAATACAAGGACGGCCGCCTGCTCTTCTCCTGGTTCCCGTGGCTGGGCGCAGCCAACTACAATACACCGGAGAGAACCGCAGAAGGCAAAGGGTTCGCGCTTGTACCGTTCAAGGATGAGCTGATGTACTCCACAGGCTTCAACGTATACGGCGGCAACGGAATTATCGCCATCGGCGCCAAGGCCAAAGAGCCGGCCCGCATCATGGAGTTTATCAACTGGATGTACACACCGGAAGGCGCAATGATCTCGGCAGGCAGCGGAACGGCAGTCTCCAATGGACCGCAGGGACTGGCCTGGGATATTGACAGCAGCGGCAAGCCGGTCGTGACCGACTTCGGCTGGAAGGCTTATGCCGATCAGCAGAACACGCAGGTTCCCGAAGAATACGGCGGCGGTGACTACTATTACGGCTCGAATCAGATGAACTTCTCCTTCGTGGTTCCGGCGATGGTGAATCCGGCTACGAATGAGCCGTATGACCACAATCTGTGGCAGACCACACTGGAACGCAATCCGTCGAAGCTTGACAGTGACTGGAGAGCGAAGATGGGCGTGCTTACCGCCAAGGAATATTTCGAGAAAAATAATCTGCTCGCCGTAGCTCCACAGGGCTTCACCGGCAAAGAGCCGCTGACGATGGACAAAACGCTGGAGCAGAAGAACAAGCAGATCGGTACCGTGATCCAGCAGATTTCCTGGAAGATGGTCTTCGCCAAGAATCAGGCGGAATACGACAAGCTGAACAAAGAAATGCATGACAAAGTTAACGGACTCGGCTATCAGGACGTGATGGACTTCTCGGTGAAGAAAGCGGAAGAGCTGTTCGAAGCCCGCAAAAGTGTGAAGTAAGCGTAAGCGGATAGGGAATAGGCAGGGCAGCGACCGGGCTGTTCTGCCTTCTTATTTTCAGAACAAGAAAAATCTGGTATTCTGATGCTATAGATTGAAACGCTTACATTAAGAGATGAGGTCCGGCCCATGCCTGGAAAGAAGCAAGCAGGCCATCCGCCGAAGGGGAAGTCCCTGCGGACTACTTTGGTGATTTATTTGCTGATCGGTACGCTGCTGCCGCTGCTGATCGTCGGCTTCATATCCTACACTTCCATCTATTCCATCCTGTCCGGCAAAATCGGCAGCGGCATCAGTGCCAGTCTGCGCCAGGAAGCGCTGAGCCTGGAGAATGCCATCGACAATCTGGATTTCGCCTCCAAGCAGTTTGCGCTGGACGGACAGATTGTGGAGGAGATGTCTTCTTTTCTGCAGGAGAAGCAGATCTACCGCAAGTCGCAAATGATGAATTCGATTAATCAGAAGATCAATCTGGTCAATTTCACCAATCCCTATATCGGGTTGACCGCCTACATCATGCCTGGAAGTGAAGATCCGGTGCTGTTCACCAATATGAGCACACGGCGGGGCTTCGATATCAGCAGACTGCCTTCCTTCATGCGCTATAACGGGGCTGATTATTATGGTCCGCATGGCACGATGTATGCTGTCGGCGATAATGTCGTCTTCTCGGAGCGGCGGATTGTGCGGGTGAACGGCCAGCATGAGCTGTATATCTATCTGGAGACCAATTACAGTCTGCTGCGCAAAATTTTCAATCAGGAAGCCTACGGGATGAAGGTCAATCATCTTCTGGTGAATCAGAGCGGTACCCTTACTCATGTCATTGACGGTGAATTACCGGAGAGGATCGTGAAACAGGCCGGCCGGAGCGGGGGATCTGCGCATGAGGTGCTGGATGGCTACCATCTGTTCCGCTATGAGAGCCCGCAGGGCTGGAAGCTTGTAGCCGTGGTCAAACGGTCGGTGTTCAACAGCGAGATTTACACCTGGATCTACAAAATGATTCTGCTGGCGCTGTTCACCCTCCTGTTCGCGGGATTTCTGGCCTGGCTGATCTGGAGGCGGATTTATGGTCCGCTGCGCAAGGTCAATCTGGAAATTATCCGCATGGCGGAGAATGTTACCACCCCGGTAGCGTTCACGAACGTAGAGGAGTTTGATTTCGTACTGAGCAACTTTCAGCAGATGAAGGATCAGGTCAACGAGCTGATTCAGGCTGTAGCCCGCAATGAGAAGCAGAAAAGCCAATTTGAAATTGAGAAGCTGCTCAGCCAGATCAATCCGCATTTCCTGCACAATACGCTCAATACGGTGCAGTGGCTTGCCCGGCTGAACGGACAGAAGGAGATTGACAAGCTGGTCACCCTGCTGGTAAAGGTGCTGCATTATAACCTCGGCAAGCAGAGCATCATCGTCACCATCGGCGAGGAGATTGAAGCGATCCGCAACTATATGGAGCTGCAGCGCATCCGTTATGATTACGAATTCGAGTTCAATGTAGAGGCCGATCCGGAGGTGCTGTCCGCTGCGGTTCCCCGGTTCCTGCTGCAGCCGCTGGTCGAGAATTCCATCTATCACGGACTGAGTGACAACGGCAAGGTGGATGTCATCATTACCGCGCATGGGGCAGGTGAAGTGCAGCTCATTGTACAGGACAACGGTGCGGGCATGGATCAGGCGAAGATTGAGGAGCTGCTCGCGGAGGAGACCGTGCGGAGGCGGGGCCTTGGCATCGGCTTCGCTTATGTTATGCGGATGCTGCGCATGTATTACGGGGAGCACATGATCCTGGAGATTCTCAGCGGGGAGAGCGGCGGGACAACGGTATCGATCATCATACCCATTATGGGCAAGGAGGACTTCAATGATTAAAGCTGTGGTCGTGGATGACGAGCGGCTGGTGCGCAAAGGCTTCATCTCGCTGATTGACTGGCCGTCCTTCGGGGTGGTGATCACCGGTGAGGCCGGAGACGGCAATGCTGCACTGGAACTGCTCCGCCAGCAGGAGACGGATCTGCTGTTCGTGGATCTTACTATGCCGGGCATGACCGGGTTCGAGCTGATCCGCCAGGTCAGGCTGCGGTTTCCGGCTGTCCGCTGTGTGGTGCTTACCTGCCATCATGAATTCGATTATGTGCAGGAGGCATTGCGGCTGGGAGCGGTCGATTACATTGTGAAAACGCTGCTGGAGGTGGAGAATGCCGACGAAACCATCCGCAGGCTCGTGGAGCGGATCAGGTGGGAGGACGGGAACAGGGGCGCTTTGGCACCCGGCGAGCTGAAGGTTATGTCTGCGGGCAAGGCTCTGCTCTATCTGCCGCTGGAGCCTGAAGGAAACGAAGCGGATCTGTTTGAGCTGTCACTCGTGAAGAACCATCCGCTGATCTCCTTCCAGAACCTATGGCTGACCCCGCTTCCCGGCCGTGTGCCGGTGGATGAAATCCGGCGTGAGCTGGGGGCTGTGCTGGGGGCAAGCTGGGCCACTGCACTTGTGGAAGGCGTGCGTGATCAGCCGCTGAAGGAGCTGGAGGAGGTTCTGGAACGGACGGTTCCGCAGGCGCTGTTCTATGATTCCGGAGGCGATGTGCTCCCGAGCCTGAACTATGTTGAACTGAAGGCGCTGGCCGGAAGGCATCGTCCCGCTGATGCTGCAGAGCATGGGGAGCCACTGGTGAATGCAAGGAATCTCCGGTGGACGCTTGATCGGGGAGCCTGGGATAGTTTCACTGCAGCCGTGCGGTCTGAGCAGCCGCGCCAGGAGGAGGTTGAAGGGTTTGGAAGGGAGCTGCTGCGCAACTGGAGCAGACTGCTGATTAAGCCGGACGAAGCGGCGGAGCTGGAGCTTGCGGCGCTCCGTAACCGGACCTGGTGCCAATGGAAAAGCTGGCTGCGCCAGTTCTCCGGTCATGTCCAGCAGCGGATGATTGAGCTGGGGCTCAGCAAGGAAGTGATGTTCTGCCTGATTAGCGCTGTCGACTATATGAAAAGCCATGCAGGGGATAAAATCAATCAGGGCGACGTAGCCGCCGCCATTAATATGAGCCGCGGCTATTTCAGCCAATGCTTTGCCAGGTTTGCCGGAGAGACCTTCGGGGATAGCCTGCGGAGCATGCGGCTGGAGCTGGCCAAATCACTGCTGCGCGAAACTCATGCTCCAGTGTGCGAAATCGCCTGCAGATCCGGGTTTGAGGATGACCGCTATTTCAGCAGGCTGTTCCGGGAACATGTAGGCAAGCTGCCCAGCGAATACCGTGCAGAAGGGATGGCGGAGCGGTGAAAAGGATCTTTAGAGTTGCGCTTCCAGTACTGCTGCTGTTCTGTCTTGCCGCCTGCCGCAGCAGCGGTGCCGGAGAATCCGCGAATGAAGGCCCGCCACAAGATGTCCAAGCGGCAGATGATGTTGCTTACGGCCGGTATGAGGAGCCGGTCGTCATGCGGATCGGCTTCAAGGTGCCGGATTCCCGGCTGACTACAGGCGACAGCAATGATAATAATCCGATCTCCCGTTATCTGGAGAGCCTGACGAACATCAAGGTCATTCATTCCTGGGAAGCGAAAGGGGAAGAGCCCTTCACGCAAAAGGCTCAGCTGGCCATTGACAGCAATGACCTGCCGGATGCGATGGTGGTGGACCGGGATCAGCTCAGCAAGCTGATCGCAAGCGATATGATTGAGGATCTGACGGATACTTATGAGCAGTACGGCTCTGAGCTGATTAAGGACATGTATGATTCAACTCACGGTGAAGCCCTCGCCGACGCGCAGCGGGGCGGAAGATTGTATGGACTGCCGAATGTAGCCATTCATGCAGATTCGACCTCCCTGCTGTGGGTCCGCCAGGACTGGCTGGACCGGCTGGAGCTGCCGGCTCCGCGGACGCTTGGGGATATAGAGGCGATCGCCAGAGCCTTTATCGACAAGGATCCGGACGGCAACGGCAAGCGCGATACGGTGGGCATCAGCGCCTACAAGAATATTGTGTATGGGACCAAGCCGTATGTGAACGGTCTGGATGCGGTATTCAGCTCTTTTCATTCCTTCCCCACCAACTGGATCAAGGACAGCAGCGGAGCCGTAGTCTACGGATCAGTCACCCCGGAGACACGCCAAGCACTGGGCAAGCTTGCCGCATGGTACAAACAGGGGTTAATTGATCCTGAGTTTGCGCTGTACAAAGAAACCCAGGAGCCGATTATTGCCGGCAAGGCCGGAATCTTCTTCGGCCCTTGGTGGATGCCCTTCTACCCTTTGTCAGAGGCGGTTGCACAGGATACCAAAGCGGAATGGCGGGCTTATGCCGCGCCGCTGGATGAATCCGGCAAATTCGTGGCCCATATGGCTCCGGTCACGGACCGGTATCTGGTTGTCCGCAAAGGCTACGCGCATCCCGAAGCTGTAGTGAAGCTGCTGAATGTATTTACCCGGCTGGAAAGAAGGCGCGATCCGAATGTGGAGAAGGTCGGGAAGCTGGATGATTTCGCAGCACAGACCGGTATTCAGCCGCGGGCGTATTATCCGTTCGATCTGCTGATTGACTATAGCGATGCCATCGAGAAGCATTATGCGGATATTCAGCAGGCGCTGCACGGCAAGATTGACCCGGATGCGCTTGATCCGGATACCCGGCTGATCTATGATCGCTGGCTCGCCGAGGAAGAGCAGCCGAAGAAGAATCTGGAGGGCTGGAAGGCGGCCAACGCCTACAAATACGGGGTAGCCGTATTGTCCACAACAGCCGTTGAGGGAGTGCGCAGTGTGTATTACGGAAGTACGCTGCATATGGGGACTAAGTGGCCGGCTCTGCAGAAGCTGGAGAGTGAGACCTTCCTTAACATTATCGTCGGCGATGCGCCGCTGAGCTCGTTTGACGAGTTCACTACGAAGTGGAAAAGTTTGGGCGGCGAACAAATCACGCGGGAGGTTGCGCAAATTGTGAATATCCGGGATGCAGAGAGCAACCCGGCTAACAGCAGCAGCCAGTAAACAGGAATCGTAAGCAGGAAACGGTGAACAGGCATCAGCATATCCGCAAAAGATACAGATAACATAAATAAGGCCGGAGTCCTTCACAGGATTTCGGCCTTATCGTTATAAGCGGCAGTATTTCAAGGATAAGTCTGCGGATTCATCAGGCCGATTTGCCAATTTCGGCCGCAAGTCTATGCTCCGACTTATCGTTGCGGGTGGACAGATAGCTAAGCCAGGCGCCGCACAGGGCCAGAACGGCAAGTCCCGAGGCCAGCCGTGGAATGGAGGCGATGCCCAGTGTGTTGATGGTTACTCCGCCGAGATAAGCTCCGGCTGCATTGCCCAGATTCAGCGCCGAGTGGCTGGAGGTGGTGGCCAGCAGCGGTGCTTTATGCGCCAGGTTCATGATGCGCAGCTGAATGCCGGGCATGATGCCGAAGGCGGCGATTCCCCAGAGAAAGACGTTGACAATGGCAAGGACCGGATGATGCAGCGTCAGCGGGAACAGCGCGATAATGCCGGCCAGTACGGCGAAGTTGACGATCAGGGAAGGCATGAGCTTCCAATCGGCCAGCTTGCCGCCGGCGATATTTCCGAGCGTAACGCCGAGGCCGAACAGCACCAGAATCCAGGTGACACTATGCTCGGCGAAGCCGGTAATGTCCTCCAGGATTGGTGTGATATAAGTGAACAAGGCAAACAGGCTTCCGCAGCCCAGTGCTCCCGTAAGCAGAATCAGCAGTACCCTGGGATTCACCAGCCCGCGCACCTGTTCGGCAAGGTTAGCCGTCTGCTCCTGAACGATGACCGGAATGAAGCGGATAATGCCGAAGAGGGAGATGATGCCCAGTACGGTAATGGCGCCGAAGGAAGCTCTCCAGCCCAGCTGCTGGCCGATAAAGGTTCCGAAAGGCACGCCGATAATATTAGCGACAGTAAGCCCGGCCAGTACAATGGACACGGCGCCTGCCCGTTTCTCCGGCCGGACCAGCCGGGCTGCGATAATCGTCCCGACCCCGAGGAAGGTTCCGTGGGCGAAGGCGGTTAATACCCGGGCAATAATCAGCAGCGGATAGGTCGGCGCAATTACGGATACAGCATTGCCGAAGATGAAAATACCCATGAGGATGACGAGCAGTTTTTTCTGCGGCAGCCGGTGGGTGAAGACCGTCAGCACAGGCGCTCCGATCGCCACACCCAGTGCGTAGCTTGTAATCAGCTGGCCGGCCTGGGAGATGGTGACTCCGAGATCACTGGCTACATTGGGCAGCAGTCCCATGATGATGAATTCGGTCATGCCGATGGCAAAGGCGCCAAGTGTAAGCACAAGCAGGGATAAAGGGAAACGCTCCTTGCCGGGGGAGGGTACAGGCTTAGTGATATCGTGCTTCATAATCAGGTGGTTTCTCCGATCTGAGATCTTATAGGTTCTTCATTCCAGCCTTTGCAGACGTCCACCCATGCCCGGCTTCCAGAGTACTCCGCAAGTTCACCGCAAGTCAATTCAATGGCGGAATTAGTGCTGCCGCAGGCTGGGAAAAGCGTGCTGAACCGCTTCATGGACTCATCCAGATATACCTCCAGCGGACGGGCCAGCCCGAAGGGACAAACCCCGCCGATCTCATGTCCCGTCTGTTCAAGGACCTCATCGGGATTCAGCATTCTCGCTTTGAACCCGAAGGTCTCTCTGAATTTCTTGTTGTCAATCTTGGCATCTCCAGCCGCAACGATGAGAATAGCGTCTTCCTGAACGCCGCGGAAGGAGAGGGTTTTGGCAATTCTGGCCGGAATGACGCCAATCACAGCGGCTGCCATCTCTACAGTAGCACTGGAGGCAGCAAACTCCTGTACATCCTGCTCGCGGGAGAACTTACGGAAATGTTCTTTTACCTTGGCTATCGACATGGTTTTTGCTCCTTTTCTGAAATTTCATGGTTTTCATATTGGGTTACATTCTAACCTGTTTTACCAGACTCTGCAAAACATTCTTCATCTATCATCCAAACTTTTCTCTTACCTGCGGCATTTAATATACAAATAATTGGCGAGAGGTGAGCGCAGATGAAATTTGAAGAAATCAGGGGAGGATATGATTGCATCGTCAGTCTGGGAAGCTCATGTGAGCCGGCGGCCCATTTGCGCCGGAGGGGCCTCCGGGTATTCTCTTCACCACTGGATTGGGTGGTGTCTTTATCGCTTACGGATGTGAACCGGCTGCTGGGTAAACGGTTCTCGGGGTATATGGAGCTTCCGAATATGGGGGTGATCGACGGCAATGATGTGTTTGTGGACAATGAAGTCGTTCAGCCGGTCAAATCCTATTTCGTGAAGGATTATCATTATAATGTTATCTCGGTGCATGACTTTCCGGTGCTGGAGGGGCTGGAGTGGAGCCATGTCTACCCGGATTTCAAGCAAAAAATCAACATGCGCTCCCAGCGACTGCTGGACACCCTGTATATGAGCCGGAAGGCGCTGTTCATCCGCTGGGGCAGTACGTATGAGGAAGCCTGTGAGCTTCAGATGGTGCTGCGAACATTAACCGGCGGAGATTTCCGGATTCTGATTGTAAACGGTGTCGATGGTCTGGAGTCCGTGGTCGACCGTGAATGGCCGCTCCCCGGCATTGCGTCTCTCGGAATTCCAAACCTTGCAGGGGATGCGGAGAGCTGGGATTATATTCTGGATGGTGTATATCTGGTGTAGGGATTATTAGTGAGTTGTCAATATAAACTAAATAACAGAGCAGCGGTTCTCAAGGAAGCGGGAGAATCGCTGCTCTGCTGTGTGTTTCCGGAGGATAAGCATACTTTAATTCTGCCCGTTCAGCTGATCTGAATTCCGCGTGACCTTATGGAGCAAAGTAATGAGAGTGTCAATTTCTTCACCGGTCAGGTCCGCAGACAGCTTGCGGTTGAAATCATTTAACAGCGACTGGAACACCGGGGCGAATTCAAGCGCTTTGGCCGTCGGATACAGCAGGGAAGAACGGCGGTCCCTGGGATCGGTCCGGCGTTCGATATATCCCGAGGCCTCCAGATGTTTCACGGAGCGGGCGGTGGTTGCTTTATCGCATCTAATTTCATTAGTCATCTGATCCTGTGTGATGCCCGGGTGGCTCAGAATCAGCTTAAGGAAGCTATGCTGTCCTCCGCTGCCGATCCCATAGGGCAATAGCTCCTTGGCCAGGATTTTTTGATTCTGGCGGTGCAGATGGGAGATCAGCTTGCCGATCGGTTCTTTGTTTAAAGTCAAGAATGGACACCTCTCAGGAAATAATGACGGTTTCCGTGTACAAACAATACCGTCTGCCTCACATACTACAACAATATGGTTGCGCACGCAACTAGTTTGCAGTACACTGGGAATTGTTAATTTGTTGCGTGTGCAACTAGTTTTGAAATTTGAGGCAAGAGGGTGTTTGCAGATGAGCAGTATAGGTGCTACATACCAGGAGGATGCAGTGATCCAGAAGAAACGCTGGATTATCCTGATTGTCCTGAATTTATTTACTTTTATGTCTACTCTGGATGGAAGCATTGTTAATATTGCGCTGCCGGTGCTAGTGAAGGAGCTGCAGCTGCCGGTTGCTCAGGTTGAATGGGTGACTACAGGGTATTTGATGGCTATCTGCTCAGTCATCCTGTTCTTCGGGAAGCTGGGGGATATCGCCGGCAAGATCAGGATTTTTAAATTGGGCATGATTATATTTACCATCGGCTCCCTGCTCTGCGGGCTAAGCCACAGCCTGCCGCTGCTGATTGCGGCGCGCGTAATCCAGGCGGTTGGCGCTTCGATGACTATGGCGAACAGCCAGGGAATTGTTACGGATATTTTCCCGTCAACGGAACGCGGCAAGGCACTGGGACTGATCGGGACCTTCGTGTCGCTGGGCAGTATAGCCGGGCCGAGTCTCGGGGGAATCATTGTTTCTACTATGGGCTGGGAATATATTTTCTGGGTAAATTTACCGATTGGACTGATTGCGATTGTGCTCGGCTGGAAGGTGCTGCCGAAGGATCTGGTCCGGGTGAAGTCCAGAATCGATCTTCCCGGCAGCATGCTGTTTGCAGTCTTTATCGTAACGTTATTCGCCGGACTGCTGCTCGGCCAGCAGCTGGGATACGGGGATAACCGGATACTGGCCTCCCTGATCGCGGCAGCTATAACCTTCATTGCCTTCCTCATTGTGGAACTGCGCCGCAAGCAGCCGCTGCTCCAGCTGTCGCTATTCAAGAATCCGCTGTTCTCACTGAGTATTTTCTGTGCTTTTCTGGTGTTTGTCTCGAACTTCTGCTTCAACATTATCGCGCCGTTCTATGCGCAGAATATGCTGAATATGTCGCCCTTCAGTGCAGGCTTCCTGCTGATGCTCTTCCCGATCTCCATGGTCATAGTCGCACCGCTTAGCGGAGCGTTGTCCGACAAGATTGGTTCAGAGCTGCTGACCTTTTCCGGGCTGATCGTCATGGTCATTGCCCAGTTCGGCCTGGCCCGGCTGCATGAAGGCAGTCCGGTTCTGCTGGTCGGCACATGGATTGCGATGCTTGGAATCGGCAGTGGCTTATTCGGTTCACCGAATAACTCGCTGGTGATGTCGACCGTGCCGCGAACCCAGCTTGGTTCCGCAGGCAGTGTGAATTCACTGGTCCGCAATGTAGGAATGGTCGTGGGGATCACAGTTGCAACGTCCATACTGTTCAACGTCATGAGCAGTAAGGCTGGCTACCGGGTGACCGGACTGATCGAAGGACGCCCGGATATTTTCCTCTCGGGGATGCATGTAGTCTTCCTGACCTCGTCTTGCATCTGCCTGTTATCGGCGCTGCTGACCGGCTGGCGGCTGTTCTCGTCCCGTAAGGCTAAGAGATTGAGCGTTTAAAGTTTTCATTAGAGGCAGGAATGTGAATTTTGCATTTCTGCTTTTTTTTTAGATAAACCTGTCACAAACCACAGCCCCGTCTTGTCTACAGGTTGTAGAACATAAATGGAGGCGATTGGACATGAGTCTGAGAATGAATTATCGTGAGGTTAACGCGCCGGCTTTCCGGGCAATGATGGCCCTGGAGCAGCATGCAGGAAGCCGCAGCAAGGATAAAGTACTGTATGAACTGGTCAAAATAAGGGTCTCCCAAATCAACGGCTGTGCGTTCTGTCTGGATATGCATGCCAAGGATCTGATGAAGCTGGGCAACTATGCGGATCATATTCTGCTGCTGAGTGTATGGCGTGAAGCGCCGCTATTCACAGAGAAGGAACGGGTGCTGCTGGAATTCGCCGAGCATGTGACCCTGATCAGCCAGGCAGGTGTTCCGCCGGAGCTGTATCATAAAGTATTGGAACATTTCAGCGAAGAGGAAATGGTAGACTGGATTATGGCGGTCAATACAATCAACAGCTGGAACCGGATTGCAATTACCACCGGGATGTTCCCCGGATGCTTCAGCTGAACTTGAATTAGCATAGCGTGAAGGTGAAGGAGGGGCAGCGTGTGGAGGTCCGGGATAAAGAAAGCGTTGATGTTGAGAGTCCGTCTGCTGAGAGTATCAGCATGGAGGAGTTGTATCAGAACTATAAAGGGTATGCATTCTCCATTGCCTACCGGATGTTAGGTGTGGTTGCGGATGCGGAAGATGCTGTTCAGGATACATTTGCCGAGCTCCAGCGCCGGGACCGGAGCGATATCCATAATTTCAAAGCCTATGTGGCCAAGGGCGTAACCAACCGCTGCCTGAATAGGCTGAATTCTGCGCGCAGCCGGAGAGAGACCTACATCGGGGAATGGCTGCCTGAGCCGGTCAGCGAAGGGGATGACGGACCGGAAGCAGAGACGGTGCGGAAGGATAGCATTTCTTATGCTTTTCTGGTGCTGCTGGAACGTCTGGCACCAACGGAGCGGGCCGTATTCGTACTGCGTGAGGCTTTCCAGTATGACTACGAGGATATTGCCGGGATGGTGGGCAAGACGGAGAGTAACTGCCGGCAAATCTTCAGCCGGGCGAAGCGCACGCTGCAGGCGGAGCGGACTGCTGCATCGCCTGACCCCTCTCCCGGTTACGGAGCCGTCAAAGAGAAGCTGCTGCGGCGCTTCGCGGCTGCGTTCACCTCCTATGATGTCGGCGGCATGCTGAAGCTGCTGGGGGAACATCCTGTGCTGGTTGCGGACGGCGGCGGACAGGAAGTGCATACGATTCTCCGGCCGATGACCGGACGCAAAGGCGTGCTGGCGCTGCTGACCTCGCGCAGGGTGATGCACTATCTGCGGGAATGGGAGCAGCACTATGGAATAGTCAATGGCGAGCCAGGCCTGATCTTCACCCAGCAGGGTGAGGTCAAAGGGGTGATCTGTCTGATCCCGGACCGGAGCGGCGAGCAGATCCAGAACATCTATCTGATGATGGACCCGGCCAAGATGAGCCATATTACGGTGGCCCAGGAGATACCGGGGAGTTAATCCGGAGGCGAAAACCCAAAGACACGTTACCCATCCCTGCCGGGAGAGGTAACGTGTCTTTATGTTCGTATGGGAGGTGCTCATTCAGCCGTCCGGTCTATCAGGTGTCCTAGTTCTTGAAGCTGTGAATCGGCGCAGGAATACGTCCGCCGCGGTTAACGAAGCCTGCACAATTGAACGGGTTGACCGCCATGACCGGTGCATAACCCAGCAGGCCGCCGAACTCAACCATTTCGCCAACCTCTTTGCCGATAACCGGAATGACGCGGACAGCGGTTGTCTTGTTGTTGACCATGCCGATCGCCGCTTCATCAGCGATAATGCCCGAGATGGTCTCTTTGCTGGTGCTGCCCGGAATGGCAATCATATCGAGGCCTACGGAGCATACGCAGGTCATCGCTTCCAGCTTCTCCAGTGTCAGCGCACCGCGCTGAACAGCCTGGATCATGCCGTGGTCTTCGCTGACCGGGATGAAGGCGCCGCTTAAGCCGCCGACATAGGAGGAGGCCATGACCCCGCCTTTTTTGACATTGTCGTTGAGGATGGCCAGTGCAGCCGTGGTGCCGGGAGCTCCCGCTTCTTCAAGACCCATGACCTGGAAGATCTCGGCAATGGAGTCGCCGATTTCAGGCGTAGGGGCCAGCGACAGATCGATGATGCCGAAAGGCACATTCAGCCGCTTGGAGGCTTCCTGGGCAACGAGCTGCCCGACGCGGGTAACCTTGAAGGCGGTCCGCTTAATGGTCTCGCACAATGTTTCGAAGTCCTGTCCCTTAACTTCTTCCAGCGCACGCTTAATTACTCCGGGACCGCTGACGCCTACGTTAATGACACATTCCCGTTCGCCTACACCGTGGAAGGCTCCGGCCATGAACGGGTTGTCCTCAACGGCGTTGCAGAAGACCACCAGCTTGGCGCAGCCGATGGAATCGCGGTCTTTGGTGCGCTCTGCAGTCTGGATGATAATATCGCCCATCAGCTTCACGGCGTCCATGTTGATGCCGCTGCGCGAGGAGCCGACATTCACGGAGGAGCAGACGCGCTCTGTCACCGCCAGCGCTTCCGGGATGCTGTCGATCAGGATACGGTCACCTTTGGTGCAGCCTTTCTGAACCAGCGCGGAGTATCCGCCGATGAAGTTGACGCCAACCTCCTTGGCCGCCTTGTCCAGAATTTGTGCCACAGGAACATAAGTATCGGTATGTACGGCGCCGGCAGCGATGGAAATCGGAGTTACGGAAATCCGTTTGTTCACGATCGGCACGCCGAATTGACGCTCCAGGTCCTCACCCGTCTTCACGAGCTTCTCGGCGGAGCGGGTAATTTTGTCATACACATTGCGGTTGAAAATCTTCATATCCGTATGAGCGCAGTCCATCAGACTGATACCCATCGTAATGGTGCGTACGTCCAGGTTCATTTCCCGGATCATTTTATTGGTTTCCTGTACTTCCCCGATTGAGATCATGTATGGTTATTCCTCTCTTTGCCGCCCGGCTAGATCCGGTGCATAATATTGAAGATATCTTCATGCTGAAGCTTGATTTCCACACCGATGTCTTCACCGACATGCTGCAGATCCTCTACGATTTCCTCAAAGGACTTAGCGGGTGTGGAAATGTCCACAATCATCATCATATTGAAATAGTCCTGCACAATCGTCTGGGAAATATCCAGAATATTCAGATTGTGTTCTGCGAGGTATGTACATACTTTGGCAATAATCCCTACTTTGTCTTTTCCCAGTACCGTAATAATCCCCTTCAATTGAAAAGCCTCCTATTATAGATTCCTCTGTATTCTCCGCCCATCGCCGCTTTAACGGAATGAACTGTTTCAATTATTATGTCAAATGAATAGAAGGTTATCAACCAAAGCTTTTTTGTAGGGCTGATCAGGACAAAATGGTATTAAAATTGACACCGCCTTAAAAATATGATTAATTGAAGTTTTGAAGGAAATGTTTATTTGAAGGAACGAATTGAAGGAGCTATTATGACGACGAGAAAATATAAAGAGCTGGTTGAACAGCGCACCAGACAAACTTTGCAGAAGTGGTCGGAACAGCCAACAGTTGAGGAAAGGGATATCTACCGCTTTTTGCATAATTTAAAAGGCACCTCCGGTACAGTGGGCCTTGACGCGGTGGAGGCATTCTCCGGCAACTCTCTGCTCTATTTCTCGGATGATAACCTTAGAAGCTGGACGGAAGCCGAGTGGGGAGATTATTTATATCCGCTGCTGGAGCTGTTTGATGAGCCTGAAATTACAGGGGCAGTGCCTCCCCAGGTTCCGGGAATTGCGTTGTCCCATGGCAGCATCCATCAGCAATACGAGATTCTGATTATTGACGATGATGTGGAGCTGGTGGCCTTTCTGCGGGAGTCGCTGGAGAAGCAGTCCTATTATGTAAGCATCGCCTTGTCCGCCGAACGCGGATTTAAGATTTTTTATGAGTCTAAGCCGGATTTAATTCTGCTGGATATCCTGCTGCCGGACCGCAGCGGAATCGATGTGCTCAACCAGATTATCGGCAAAGCCAAGAAAGAGCGGATTCCGATCATGATCATCAGCGGGGAGCATTCCAAGGACATCCAGAAATATGCCTATTCGCTCGGTGTGATGGATTACATCCAGAAGCCGGTGGATATCGGCCTGTTCCTGGTACTGATCAAGAACCGGTTTGAACTGAAAAAAGAATGGCAGAAGTCCATTATTGTAGATGAGCTGACGGGTGCTTTTAACCGTAAATATTTCAATCAGACGATGAAACAGCTGACATCAGACTTCAGACGGACGAGCCGGACGTTCTCTCTTGCGCTGCTGGATCTCGATCACTTCAAGCATGTCAACGATACTTATGGTCATCTGGTGGGCGATGAGGTGCTGCAGACCTTTTCGGAGCTGGTGAGACAATCGATTCGTGTTGAGGATACGTTCTGCCGGTATGGCGGAGAAGAATTTGCCCTGTTTATGCCTAATACCTCTGCGGAATCAGCACTGCTGGTTATTGAACGGATTCAGGAGAAATTTGCCTCCAGGGAATTCCTGGCCAAACGGGAGAGCTTCCATGTATCCTTCTCCTGCGGCATTACAGAGATAAGCGAACAGCAGCAGGAGACCGATAAACTAATAGACGAGGCAGACCAGGCTTTGTATTCCAGCAAATACAGCGGACGAAACCAGACAACTCTGTATAGCGAAGGACTGTTAACGGGCCGGCGGGAAACGATACTCAATGTGATTATTGTTGACGATGATCCGCTCATCCGCAGAATTATTAGCGGTAATTTCGCCGCCTGGAAGCCGGGTAATATGGCTGAGGTTAAGGTGAACAGTTTCGCCGACGGTGCGCTTTTCCTGAATTCGGAGTGGTATGTTCCCGAGGAGAAGTACATTATCCTGCTGGACGGGGTGATGCCCGGCCTCGATGGGCTTGAGGTTCTGGAGAAGATACGCAGCAACTACCCCGAGGTGAATATACTCGTGATTATGCTGACGGGCCGCACTGATCAGCGTGATATAATTCATGCCCTGCAAATGGGTGCGGATGATTATGTAATTAAACCGTTCTATCTGCCGGAGCTGCTGACACGGATTGAGCGGCTGGCCCACAGATTTCTGTTCTAATTGCAAGGAAGCTTCAATGGATGAATTGAAAGTGAGAGTGAGTATTGATGCAAAAAATTCTGATTGTGGACGACGAAGATGTGCTGCGCATGCTGATTGAAGATACGCTGGAGGATCTGGAGGATGTGGAGATTCGTACTGCCGAGAATGGAGCCGAGGCGCTCACGCGTCTGTCCTCAGACCGCTACGATCTCGTGATTCTGGATTATATGATGCCGGAGATGACCGGAATTGAAGTGCTCGGTGAGCTGGATGAAGAGCTGAAGAGTACGACTCCGATTATGATGCTGACAGCCAAAGCACAGGAAATGGACCGCAATAGAGCGAGGGAAGCCGGAGCACGTTTTTTCATGCCTAAGCCGTTCAGCCCGATGGAGCTGCTGCAGATCGTGGAGGGCATCCTTAGTGAGAAACCATAAGCTTGCGGATGCGAGCATTAAGACCAAGTATTTCCGGATTATCTTTATCCTGTTTATTGCAATTATGTTATCTGGTACCGGTCTGTTCTTCTACGTCAATAACCAGCAGGACAAGCTGAAGAATGACCGTGATGTGCTGCAGCATAAGACAGAGACCATCAATGAGCTGGCGGCAACGCTGAATGATGTCTTTTTCCGGGCCAGAGGGTATGTTGCGCTTAAAAGCGACGGAGAGCTTAAGCTGCTGAACAATGCACTTACGGGTCTTGACGGGATTCTGGAGCAATATTCCCGGCTTAATCTGTCGCCTGAAGAAGCGAAGTACAGAGATGATCTGAAATTATTCTACGAACAGTACAAGACCAAGACCCTGCCTGAGGCGATCCGCCTGGTGGAGAATGATGATTATGAGGGAATCCGCAGCCTCTCCCAAGGCGGGAGTACCCAGGCTGTGAATGAATTTCTGGGCTATACCAAAGAGTTCAAAGCGAACTCCGACAGCAAGCTGAACACGATGGCGTCCCAGTCCATCAGGCAGGCGGACACCTTCACTTTTATCGCCTTCGGGCTAAGTGCTGGACTGCTGTTATTCTTCACACTGATGATCTGGCGGATGCTCCGAATTGTACTGGATCCGATTGTGAAGCTGGAAGAGGCAACGAATTCGCTGGCGGCAGGTGAGGCTGTGCTGCTCGGCAAGCTGCATAAGCAGGATGAGATCGGCCGTCTCTATGAAGCCTTCCTGAACATGGCCCGGAGCATCCAGGATAAAGAAGAAGAGCTGATGATGCAGAATGAAGAGCTGCATGCCCAGCAGGATGAGCTGCAGGATCAGCAGTTCAGGCTGGAGCGTTCGCTCAGTGAAATTGAAAGCATGATGAAGGCGCTGAACCAGACCTCCGCTGTAGGCATTCTGTCCAGCAAGGGAGTATTCACGTATGCCAATGATAATCTGAGCGTATACACCGGATATAAGAACTCCGAGGTTATCGGTTACACCTTCCGGCTGTTCGAACTGCATAATATCTCGGACAGTCAGGTACAGCAGATTATTCGCAAGCTGTCGACTGGCGGCGTATGGAGCGGTGAGTCGCAGATTGAGGCCAGGGATGGATCTTCTGTCTGGCTTCAGCTGACGGTCATGCCGTATTTGAATGATGAAGGCCAGATATACCAGTACATTCTAATTGCCAACAATATTACCTCCATGAAGAGTGTGCAGCAGAAGCTGGCTGAAACGCTGAAGAGCACAGAGCAGACCACCATTATGCTGGAGCTTAACAACCAGCTTAATCATGAAATTACCTACACGCTGGACAAGCAGGAATTTGCCGAGAAATTCAGCAGGTTCATGAACCGGCTGTACTTGTTCGACAGCAGTCTTTTCCTGCTGGTCAAAGATAAGATCTCTGTGGTTAAAGGGGTTCCGCAGGAGAATGTGGAGCGCTATATCAACGCCAACAGCAAAGATATGCTGTACCGGATGAGTACGGAGAAATCATATATTGTCAAAAGGACTGGAGTACCCAGAGAGCAGGGGATCTCCCCCAAGGAAGTCTATTGCTATGATTTCTATACAACTGTAGTCAATGCCGAGGATGAGATCCTGGCGATCTTCTGCGGTACGCGGATCGGGCATTCCTTCACCGAAGAGGAAATCAGTGAAATTCAAGGGATGATGAACCGGGTGGCTCTGGCCATCGAGCGTTTGTTCATGTATGAGGAAATAGAGAATGGCCGCAAGCTGAACCGGGATATTGTCAACAATGTCAATGAGGGTATCCAGTTCGTCAACACGGAAGGCGTCATCCAGCACATCAACAAGGCTCTCAGCCAATTGTTCGACTATGATGAATGGGCCGAGGGGATGCTGATTCCCAAAGAGCGCTGGATGGACCACTTCATAGAGCGCGTTAATGAATCGGAAGAGATGGGGCAGTTCTATCAGAAAGCGATGTCCTTGCATTCCGTGGATTCCAGCACGATGAAGTATTCCCTGGGCCAGGAAGCGATGAAGCATGTCGACGTCTATGCGATTCCGGTATTCCGCCGCGAGGTGCGGGTGGGAACTCTGTTTGTACACCGCGATATCACCCGTGAATATGAGCTGGATCTGATGAAGTCGGAGCTGGTCAGTACGGTCAGCCACGAGCTGAGAACACCGTTGTCGAGTGTTCTGGGCTTCACCGAGCTGCTGTTATCCAAGACGATGAAGCCGGAGAAGCAGCTGAAATACCTGGAAACGATTCACAAGGAAGCCAAACGTCTGACTGAGCTGATCAATGATTTCCTCGACCTGCAGCGCATGGAATCCGGCACACAGCTGTACAATGCAGAGCAGGTTAATCTCAGCGAGACCGTTCTTAGTGTAATTGACCAGTACAAGCTTAGCGGTACCCACCATATCCTTCTGGAGGATGAGGCGCTGAATGCCGAGGTCGAGGTGGATAAGGACAAGATTATCCAGGTGCTGACTAATCTGCTGAGCAACGCCATCAAGTTCTCCCCGGGCAGTAATGAGATCAGGGTGACGCTGCATAATGAGCGGGGTTCGGTTATGGTCCGGATTCAGGACCATGGACTCGGGATTCCGAAGAATCAGATCGGGCAGCTGTTCCAGAAATTCCGCCGGGTGGATAACAGTGCATCCAAGCGGATTGGCGGAACGGGCCTCGGACTTGCGATCTGCAAGGAGATTATTGAGAAGCAGAAGGGTGCGATCGGAATCGATTCGGTTGAAGGCGAGGGCACCACGGTGTGGTTCAGCCTGCCGGTCCTCCATGCGGAGAGCAGCCGTCATGAAGAAGAGCCGCATAAATGGAGCGCCGACAAGGAACAGAAGCCGAATGTGATGATCGTTGAGGATGATTACAGCTTGTCCCTGCTGCTCTCGGAGGAGCTGAAGGGCAAGGGCTTCAGGGTCACTCACCATTATCATCCGCAAAAAGCATTCGATCAGGCGGTGAAGACGCCTTTTGTAGCGATCGTCGTGGATCTGATGCTTGGCGAAGAGCTGGATGGCTGGGATCTGATCCGCATGCTGAAGAATGATCCCCGCACGGAGAATGTGCCGATTGTCATCTCCTCCGCGCTGGATAAGGAAGATAAGAGCATGATGGATAATGTGCAGAAATATCTGACCAAACCTTATCCGCCGGGCGAGCTGTCGAATACCTTGCAGGATCTGGTGCAAATCAAGCTGAAGACGGGTGAGGTTCTGTTCCCGGATAGCGGGGGAACGGAGCAGTAGGCTTATAATATATTCATTGAACAAGTCCTTCTTCGCGGAGGGCTTGTTTGTTGTCCGCCCCGGCGGTACTGTATCTTTAAGTTTGTCCAACAAAAAGCTTGCCTTAGAGTAGGCTCTAAGGATTATAGTGAACTCGATGCAGACAACCTAACAGAAATGAAAGGGAGGAAATGCGATGAAGTACAGTTATTTGGGTAAATCCGGTTTGAAGGTCAGCCAGTTATGTCTTGGCACGATGAATTTCGGGCCGGAAACTGAGGAGAAGGAAGCGTTCCGGATTATGGATGCCGCACTCGATGCGGGAATTAATTTCTTCGATACCGCTAATGTGTACGGCGGACAGGAGCGCCGCGGCTGGACCGAGGAAATTATCGGCCGCTGGTTCCAGCAGGGGGGCGGACGGCGCGAGAAGGTTGTGCTGGCCACCAAGGTGTATGGTGACATGTTCGACGAGCAGGATGGTCCGAATTCCGGCTCCGGCTTGTCCGCTTACAAAATCAGACGGCATCTTGAAGGCTCACTGAAACGTCTGCAGACGGATCATATTGAATTGTATCAGATGCATCACATTGACCGGAATGTATCCTGGGAAGAGCTGTGGGGCGCATTTGAAATTCTTGTATCCCAAGGCAAGGCCGGATATATCGGTTCCAGTAACTTTGCCGGCTGGCATATCGCTGTTGCACAGGCTAAGGCTAAAGAGCGCCATTTCCTCGGCTTAGTGTCCGAGCAGCATCTGTACAACCTGCTGGAACGTACTCCGGAGCTTGAGGTACTCCCGGCTTCCAAGGAATTGGGCCTGGGTGTCATTCCGTGGAGTCCGCTGGCCGGAGGTCTGCTGGGCCGCAATGCCCTGTCCAAGACCGGTGCGCGCAGCGCCCGTTCAGGCAAGCTGGAGCAGCACCGCAGTCAGCTGGAGCAGTTCTCCGCACTGTGCAAGGAGCTTGGCGAGCATGAAGATCAGGTCGCCTTGGCTTGGGTACTAGCTAACCCGGCAGTAACGGCGCCGATTATCGGACCGCGTACGATAGAGCAGTTCGAGGATTCGCTGCGTGTTACTGAGATTGTACTGGATGAAGCCGCGCTGAAGAAGCTGGACGAGATCTTCCCCGGACCGGGCAAGCCGGCACCGGAAGCTTATGCCTGGTAAGATTGTAACTGCCAGAATGCAATACAAATTCATACGAATATAATACAACCGGCCGGACTGTCCCCGAGAGGATCATCCGGCCGGTTTTTTGTATTCGCTCTTTGATGCGTTGCCTGCTGCCGCTCAGAATTCACCGGGCTTTGCCTGATGCGGGGCGGCTTCGATGACGCACAGTTCCCCGTCTTCATTCAGTTCGGCATATGCTACTGACGCAAGATCAGGATAACCCTTCTTCCGCAGCTCCTGCAGCAGCCAGCTTTCGGGTTTGCCGAAGCTCTCCAGCACCGGACGCTGAATGATACCGGACTCGACAAGGCTTTGCGGAAGGCGGACGTCCTTCCCGGTGATATCCAGGTCTTTGCGGATTACCGGTTCATATTGCGGCTTCTTCAGAATGCTGAGCGAGCCGTTCGTCTCATAGATCGCATAAGCAACCTCGTTAATGGAGAAGGTATCCTTCGCCCGCAGCATCATCCGCAGCTGCTCGAAATCCAGATTATTACTGCGAAGCTTCCGGAGATCTATTTTACCATCCCGGATGAGAATCTCCGGTTCGCCTTCCAGCGGCTTGCGCAGCTTGCGGACATGCATGGTAATCTTCTCGAAGGTGATGGACAGTACTGTCCAGACGGCCAGTGTGAACAGCAGCATCAGTACTGAATTCTCTTTCTCGTAAATCGTATTGCCGACCAGATCCCCCAGAATAACGGCGGAGATGAAATCGAATGGGGTAAGGGCGGAAATCTCTTTTTTGCCCAATAAACGGGTCATCGCCCATAGTCCGCCAAACCCGGCAATTAATTTAACCAATATTGATCCGTACTCCATTGGCTACCACCCTCCAGGTGTATGAAAGAATCTAAGAGTGTTTAACCAATGTGCCTTTTACTGTAACAAGCAACATCTCCCTGTTCATTATCAGATACTCTACCGGGTCTTGCGGGATGAATCCCTGCTCCGACCTGTGATAGACTGGAGGATGAGCAGTGGAATAATGACGGCGAATAGCAGGGGAACGAGGTGAGGATCAATGCTTTTTTATCTGATTTCCATATTGGTAGTGCTGGTTGACCAAACCGCCAAATGGCTGGTCCGCACCCACATGGAGCTGGGCGAGAAAATACCCTTCTGGAGTCCGCACCTGCAGTTCGTCTACTATGAGAACAGCGGGGCAGCCTTCAGCTCATTTCAGGGTTACGGGAAGTATTTCTCCATAATCGCTGTTGTTTTTGTAGCAGCAGTGTTCTATTACCGGCGGCAGGGCAGGATTCGCGGACCTTTACTTGAGGCAGCCAGCGGTTTTCTGGTCGGCGGAGCGCTCGGGAATGCGATTGACCGTGTCATCTACCATCAGGTAACGGACTTTCTTGTGTTCGGAAACCGTGGGGGAATTCTCAATCTGGCCGATCTGGCGATTAATGCCGGGGCAATTTTGATTGTTGTCTACCTGCTGGTCGACCACTTTGGACACAAAGTTGCCCGATGAGGGGAAGAAAAGCGGTATTCAGGCTAGTCCGGTTTATCATTTTATCTAATACAAGTTATCATTATTTGTAATGAACCCGCCTAAATCAGAGCTTTTTACTATGATTTAGGCGGGTTTTGTGTGTTTTATACCTATATTATGATTTATAACCATAAAATGTCTATTATCTGCTTCGTTGATCGTTTCTTATTAATGTGTTAGCCTGAATTCATGATGTTAAGAGGATAGAAGATTGCATGTTAAGGAGAGGTCGATATTGTTGCAACTACAAGTTACGAACAGTCCTTTTAATGAGAGCCAGGCAGGGCTTCTGAACCAGCTGCTGCCGACGCTGACCCATTCGCAGCAGGTCTGGTTAAGCGGCTATCTATCCGCGTTATCGCTGCTGGGAGACAACGGACAAGCAGCAGGCACAGCGGTGCTCCCCCTTGCTGCTGAAGCGGCAGCAGCCGGGACACTTTCCACAGCCGCAGTGCCGCAGCCGGCGGTATCCCGTGAGGTAACCGTATTATTCGGTTCCCAGACCGGCAACTGCCAGCGGCTGGCAGCGAGCCTTGCACGCAAGCTCGAAGAACAGGGCTTCAAGGTTACTGTTGCCGCGATGAACAGCTTCAAGCCCAATGGACTTAAGAAGATTGAGAATCTGCTGCTGCTCGTCAGCACCCATGGCGAAGGCGAGCCGCCGGATAATGCCCGCGCCTTCCATGAATTTCTCTACAGTAAAAGAGCGCCGCAGCTTCCGCAGCTGCGTTTCTCGGTACTTGCACTTGGCGACACTTCCTATGAATTCTTCTGCCAGACCGGGAAAGATTTCGATCAGAAGCTGGAAGAGCTGGGCGCACAGCGCTTAACCCCGCGTGTGGATTGCGATCTTGATTACGATGAGCCTGTAGCCGAATGGTTCGAACATGTTATCCGCTCGCTAAGCGGCTCCGGTTCACAGCAGGCTGCGGGTATGGCGGATGAGGCAGTGCTGGCTGCGGAGAGAGCAGAATCGCTGGAATCGGCATATTCACGGAATCATCCGTTCCATGCCGAGGTGCTGGAGAATCTGAATCTGAACGGACGCGGCTCAGACCGTGAGACCCGCCATCTGGAGCTGTCGCTGGCCGGCTCGAATATTACCTTTGAGCCGGGCGATTCTCTCGGGGTATATCCGGAGAACCACCCGCAGCTCGTGGAAGATATTATTGCCGCCATGGGCTGGAATGCAGATGAATCCGTTCCCTTCAACAAGAAGGGTGAGGAAGGCACGCTGCGTGAAGCGCTGCTGCGGCATTATGAAATTACCGTACTGACGAAACCGCTCCTGGAGCAGGCAGCCAGGCTGAACTCTGCACCTGCCCTGCAGGAGCTGCTGTCCCCGGACCGGCAACAGGAGCTGAAGAATTATATCCATGGACGTGATCTGCTGGATTTGATCCGGGATTTCGCACCATGGGAAGTTCCGGCCCGCAGCTTCGTGACGATTCTGCGCAAGCTGCCGGCAAGACTGTATTCCATCGCAAGCAGCTACAATGCCAACCCGGATGAAGTACACTTCACGGTACGGGCTGTGCGATATGAATCGCATGGACGTGAACGCTACGGGGTCTGCTCCGTACATTGTGCGGAACGTGTACAGCCGGGTGCTACTCTGCCGGTCTACATCCAGAGCAATCCGAACTTTAAGCTGCCGGCCAATTCCGATACGCCGGTGATCATGATCGGTCCGGGCACGGGCGTCGCCCCGTTCCGCTCCTTCCTGGAGGAACGGGAAGAGCAGGGGGCACAGGGCAAGTCATGGCTGTTCTACGGTGACCGTCATTTCGTCACAGACTTCCTCTACCAGACAGACTGGCAGAGAATGCTGAAGGACGGCGTACTGAGCAAGCTGGACGTCGCCTTCTCGCGTGATACGGACGAGAAGGTTTACGTACAGCACCGCATTCTGGAGAAGAGCCGGGAGCTGTACACCTGGCTGCAGGAAGGTGCACATGTCTATGTATGCGGAGATGAGAAGCATATGGCCCATGATGTACACTCTGCGCTGATTACAGTAATCCAGCAGGAAGGCGGGCTGAGCCCGGAAGGGGCCGCCGCTTATCTGGAGACACTGCAGCAGGAGCAGCGTTATCAGCGTGATGTCTATTAAGCGGTATTCAGCGGAGGCTCCTCCGGCTGCGACTTAAAATATACAATTCTTGAAGAACGAGGCAATGCGGAAGGAGAGGATCAATAGTGGCAAACAATGAACCAGCGGTGAAGCCGATTGGCGGACCCCCGAGTGATGTTGAACATATTAAGCTGGAGAGCAATTATTTACGCGGTGCGCTTGTAGAAACCCTCAGCAACCCGATCACCGGAGGGCTGCCGGAGGATGACAACCGCCTGCTGAAATTCCACGGCAGTTATATGCAGGATGACCGGGATCTGCGCAGTGAACGTGAGCGCTCCAAGCTGGAGCCTGCTTTTCAGTTCATGCTGCGTATCGTAGCGCCCGGCGGAGTGGCAACACCGGCGCAATGGCTCGTAATGGACGATTTGGCCCAGAAATACGGCAACGGCACCCTGCGGATCACGACAAGACAGGCTTTTCAAATGCACGGAGTGCTTAAGTGGAATCTGAAAAAGACGATCAAGGCGATCAATGATACGCTGATGACCACACTCGCGGCCTGCGGGGATGTCAACCGTAATGTGATGAGCGGACCCAATCCGTATCAGTCGGAGGTCCATGCTGAGGTTAACGAATGGGCCAGAAAAATCAGTGACCACTTAGCCCCGCGCACCGCTGCTTACCATGAAATCTGGCTGGATGGGGAGAAGGTAGTGGACAGCAAGGTCGTTGAACCGATTTACGGGCCGGTGTACCTGCCCCGCAAGTTCAAGATCGGCCTGGCTGTGCCGCCTTCCAATGATGTAGATGTATTCTCCCAGGACCTGGGCTTCATTGCCATTCTGGAAGACGGGAAGCTGGCCGGATTCAATGTCTCGGTCGGCGGCGGTATGGGCATGACGCATGGTGATCCCAGCACCTATCCGCAGCTGGGACGGATTATCGGCTTCTGCCGTCCGGAGCAGATGATTGATCTGGCGGAGAAGACCGTCACCATTCAGCGCGACTACGGCAACCGCTCGGTCCGCAAGAACGCCCGCTTCAAGTACACGATCGACCGCCACGGTCTGGACTGGTTCACGGGCGAACTGCATGAGCGGCTGGGCTGGACGCTCGAGCCGGCACGTGAATATCATTTCGACCACAACGGCGACCGCTATGGCTGGGTGAAGGGGTACGACGGCAAATGGAATCTGACGCTGTATATCCAGAGCGGACGGGTTCATGATACCGCAGGATATCCGCTGATGACCGGCTTGCGGGAGATTGCCAAGATTCACGGCGGGGATTTCCGTCTGACGCCGAATCAGAATCTGATTATCGCCGGAGTCAGCAATGCGAAGAAACGTAAGATATCCGAGCTGGCCAAGCAATACGGGCTGACTGATGGAGCCCATCATTCCGCGCTGCGGAGAAGCTCTATGTCCTGTGTGGCGCTGCCGACCTGCGGCCTCGCTATGGCAGAGGCTGAGCGTTATCTGCCGCTGCTGCTGGATAAGCTGGAAGTCATCATAGATGAAGCCGGCCTGCGTAATGAAGAGATCGTCATCCGTATGACCGGCTGCCCTAACGGCTGCGCCCGGCCTGCGCTTGGCGAGATTTCGTTCATCGGCAAAGGCCCTGGCAGATACAATCTGTACCTGGGTGCCGGCTTTACCGGAGACCGGCTGAACAAGCTGTACAAGGAAAATATTGACGAGAAGGAAATACTGGATACGCTTGAACCGATTATCCACCGTTACGCCAAGGAACGCAGCGCCGGTGAGCATTTCGGGGATTTCGTTATCCGCAGCGGCTATGTCAAAGCCGTAACTTCGGGACTTAACTTCCACGACTAAGTTTGCCTGTTCTCCATATACGAAAGAACCTGTTCCCTAATAACTTAGGGACAGGTTCTTTATTTTTTCTATGAAAATGTATGGTTGTACCATGTCCACTCACTATAGATTACATATAATATAGTATCACTGATTGAAAGGGATGATAGCCTTGCCAACCTTCGATAGTATACTTGTCACAGGGAACCAGACAATTCAGCAGGACCTGCAGGTCAACGGAAATCAAACAATAATGGGAGCTTTAAACATTGTTGGCAATGAAACAGTTTCGGGGGATATGCAGATTAACGGCAACCAGTCCATTGTCAACAGCCTGGCAACCGGCGGAGATGTCGATGCAGGCGGGAATGTGCTGGCGGTAGGCCGGCTGTCAGCGAGTAACCAGCCCGCCTTACCTTCGGGCGTGGCAGCAATCCAGCAGGTCAGACATTATATTCTGCCTGTGCCGAATCAGCCGGGTCTGGTGTTAAAGGGCACTGATGGTCTGGATTATGTTGTTTTTATCGATGTCAGCAGCGGAACACCGAGCCTGGCTATTCATCTGGCGTAGTGTAATACAGGCTGCCTGAGCCGGTCTTACGGGTTGCCGGAATTCACGGAAGGAAGGCTTCCCGTCTGTTCCAGCGCTTTCTTGACCTCTTCGAGATAACGGAAGCGATGCTGCTGGTCCGGCTCCAGAAATGCGCCTTCAGCCCATTCATTCCATGCATTAATGAAGAGGAACTCACTCTGATACAGGGTTCTGGCTCTCTCGATCTGCTTCGCTAGATACCAGCCGAACTTGTGCGGCGAAGCCCCTATACAGCTCTGTCCCCTTTTGCCTAGCCGCGGGGTGTTATCCCAGTTCACGTAGGCTCCCGGAAATATCTTGCCTCCGTTCCGGTGGGGAGAGCGGCTCAGGATCGACAGCCAGACCTGGTCATAGTCGAAGACGAGATGCTCCTGACCTTCGATGATCATGTAGTTCCACAGACGTTCTGTGTTGCCGTGGGCAAAGGTGTAATGCGGCTCGAATTCCACATTGGCCTCAAAGCCCCCCTGGCCCGGAATGTCGAAACCGCCCAATGTGCGGACAAAATAAATGCCTTCCAGACCATTCTGCAACGCGAGAGAATTCCAGAAACGCAGCATCTCTTCACAGCGGGGAATGTTTCCCGGTCTATATATGATGAATAACGGTTTGTTGCCGATGCGGATATAACGCTTATCCCTGAAGGCGCCCAGCAGCTCATGAAAGTGATTCTCCCAATCCGGTTCATCTCCATAATCCTGGCGGATCAGCACTTCATGCTCTCCGCCGTCCCATTTCCGGGTCCAGGATTCATTCGCCCAGGAGAGGCAGAACGGAAAGTCCGGCTCGCCGGATTTCATAATCTGCTTCAGGGGCTGCTCCAGCAGCGGCTTGCCCTTGAACCAGTAATGGTAGTAGCAGAAACCATAGATGCCGTAGGCTTTGGCTACTTCTGCCTGCCAGTTTCTCGCTGCAGCGTCTGTCAGGTCATAATAATACTGTTCGAGCGGTTCCTTGGGCTGTTGATGTCCTGAGTAGAGCGGAACAGCTTTCCTGGTGTTGGTCCATTCTGTGAAGCCTTCCCCCCACCACAGGCTGTTCTCGGGAATAACATGAAATTGCGGCAATAAAAAAGCGATGAGCTTCAATCCACCTACCTCCCAATTCTGCTGCAGATAATCACTGGTTATAGTTGCAGGCTGCCCCGTTTAGCTGTTAAAAACAGTATGCAGCAGTTTCGCCGTTATTTGCATAAATGAGTAATCATAGGTGCTCCTCCACAAGGCACGGGTAGCCACCGTCCTTGCGGACTCCGGGTGATCTCGGTAGTAGCTGAGCTTCTCACTCAATTCCCGGCTGGTGTGATATGTGATGATGTCTTCACCGGGATTCATATATGCATACAGATTGGGATGATCTTCTGCCAGCTGGACAGCGCCGCAGGAAGCGATTTGAAAAGCTCGAAGCGGCGGCTGCCCCCAGTGGATAATGATCTCGGCCCCATTGTAATAATCCTGCAGCTCTGTACCAGGAGACACCAGGGTAATTTCGGGATATTCCTCCCAGCCTTTGCCGGCTGCATAAACCTTACAACCGCTGAGCTGCGGAGAGAGTTCGTGAAAGTAGGCTATTCCGGCTGGAAGTACGTCTCCAAGCAGCAGCAGGTCACAGCGGTAAGCGTCATCCACATATTTGGGGCTGAAGATGTTCCGGTCCGCAGCAAAAGGCAGATAATTAACAGAACTGCTGCCGGAGTGCTGATAAAAAGGGATATGATACATGTTTTGCGTAAATACATAGTTAAACAGAGCTGCCAGCCGGCCGGTGGAGCTGCTCGTGCCGGAGCTGTCGGTGAGCCAGATTGCTTTTTTGAGAGTGGCTCTGCGGATTACCTCCAGATCATTGTCCGAGAAGTCTGCATCGCTGCCCACGACCAGCAGCAGATCCGGATTGAGCTGAACCAGCGCTGTAGAGAAGCTCTGGTATGCCTTGATGGCTACAACTTCTTTGGTAAGCAGCCTGAACTGGTCGGCAATCAGCTGTTCGGTCTGCCACAGCTCCTCTCCCGACATGGAGGATACGAGTAGAATCCGCAGTTTTTTGAACTCAACGGCCCTGGCAGGCTGCGGAAGATTAGCGGATGATTGCTGCTGCATTATATTTATATTTTTGAGTGCCCGGATCACCGTATGAGCAATAAGCTTTCTGGATCTGGGATGCAGCCGAATGGTTTTGCCGGTGGTTCTGATACGGTGTTTCGTTTTCTTGTTCATGCGCTGCTGGAATCCCTCCTTACTCAACCCTGCACTGTTTTATTTTATGAGAAAGCAGTAAATTTGCTACAATTCAAAGAATGAATTTGGATTTCCGGCGGTTTTCTTACATAATATAGAGTAGCACTACAAAATCATAACCAAGAGCCATTACCTGCGGGCAATGGATTCTGTACAGAAGAGGCGAATTTAATGATCATCATGAAAACGATGGAAGAGATTGAGAAAATGCGCGCAGCCGGCAAAATATTGGCTGAGTGCCACCGGCAAATCGCTCAGATGCTCAAGCCCGGAATTACGACCTGGGAGATTGACCAGTTTGCTGAGAAGTTCATTCTCTCCCAAGGCGCTACCCCTGAACAAAAAGGCTATCATGGATATCCATATGCGACCTGTGCATCCGTGAATGATGTCATCTGCCACGGCTTCCCCAAGCATGAGGAACTGAAGGATGGAGATATTGTAACGATTGACATGGTAGTTAACTTAAACGGCTGGCTGGCTGATTCGGCCTGGTCCTATGGCGTTGGCACAATTAGTGAGCAGGCGGACAAATTGCTGACTACCACCAAAGAGTCAATGTTCAAAGGAATTGAGCAGGCGGTGGCCGGCAACCGGATCGGTGATGTCGCCCATGCCATCCAGGTATACGCGGAAGCTAACGGCTTCTCCGTGGTCCGTGATTTCATCGGGCACGGCATCGGCTCCGAAATGCATGAAAAACCGGATGTGCCTCACTATGGACCGGCTGGCAAAGGCCCGCGCATTAAGGAAGGTATGGTATTCACCATTGAACCTATGCTGAACACCGGGAGCTACAGGACCAAGATCGATGCGGACGGGTGGACAGCGCGTACCTTTGACGGCGGATTGTCGGCACAATATGAGCATACGCTGGCGGTAACTCCGCAGGGCACAATTATTTTGACAGAGCTGTAAGATCAGCTTCTGCCTGCAATATTATGAAGAATGTAAGGTAAAACCCGGACTATGGTCATGTTTTCATGCCGCAGTCCGGGTTTTTCTGTCTAACTGTGTCGGAATTCACGGCTTATCTCAGATCTATTGAATATAATGGAGACTTAAAAGCTGAAGAGAATAGAGGCTTGTGAAATGGCAACAGATAAACCGTGTAAGAATCTGCATCGCTCCCCCAGCCCGGCACAGTGCATGGAGCATTATGGCTGCATCTATGAGAATAATCATCTCATTACATTGCTGGTGGACCCGGAGAACGGCGGAATTGCTGATGCCAACCGGGCAGCATGCGAATTCTATGGCTACAGCATCCGGCAATTCAGACAGCTTCTGATCTGCGATCTGGCGGCTGACCGGAAATCGGGGGTTCAGGAATTTGTACAGAAGGCGCTGCCTGTGGGTAGTGAGGAGAAGAACCGGGTGTTCATCGACCGGCATGTCCTGGCCAGCGGGGAGCCCATTGATGTGGAGGTTCATACCGGCATGATGACGATGCTGGGCAAAAACTGTGTATACACCGTAATTCACGATATCAGCGAACGTGTCCGTTCGGAGCAGCGGCTTAGAGAAAGTGAAGAACGGTACAGAGATCTGGTCGAGCTGTGCCCGGAGGCTATTCTGGTCTACAGCGGCGGCACCATCCTGTTCGCCAATAAGCAGACAGAGCGGATGTTCGGCGCCAAGAAGCAGGAACTGATCGGCAAAAGGATTGAGGATTTCTTCAATGAGGTGTACTTCCAGAGTGCGGAGCATAACAAGCTCAAGACAACGGGTCTGCTGAAAGAACGCTTCCGCATTGAACAGCGGCTGATCAGGCGGCAGGACAACCGTATCTTTGATCTTGAAATTTCCGGAGTGCCGGTAATATATGAAGAAGCGAAGGCACTGCAGCTGGTGTTCAGGGATATCACCGAGAGTAAGAGGGAAGTGGAGCGGGCGGTCCGGCTTCAGGAGCACCGGCACGCGGTATCCTTTCCGCTGGACAGCAAGGCGGTCCTGGAGAAGCTGTACATTCCGGCCAGAACCTTAAGCGGCGATTTCTTCATCTTCCATAAAGTCAATGAGGAGCAGGTCATTGGCATTATCGGCGATGTGACCGGTAAGGGGATTACTGCAGCGCTGAATATCTCGGCCCTCCGCGTGCTGTTCATGGACAGCCTATCATGCACACAGGACCCCGTACAGGTACTGAACGATCTGAATTACAAAGCACTGCAGCATCTGGGCGAGGATTATATCGCGGGCTGCTGCTTCCTGCTCGACTTCGAAGCGGGACTGCTCAAGGCAGCCGGAGCCGGAATTAACGAGTTTCTCTATGTTCCCCGCGGCAGGGACTGCGAGAGGATTACCGTTAAAGGGGCTCCACTCGGCATGTTCGAGAGCAGTGAATTTGAGGAGAAGACCATCCCGTTTCGATCCGGGGACCGCTTTTGCTTCTATAGCGACGGGATGGAACTGCTGTTTGACAGTGATGAGCTGGGACGGGAGTATGGTTATCTGCTGGAGAGGTTTGCCGGGGCAGCGCTGCAGGATGACTGCACCTGGCTCGGTTTGAATATCAAGTGACGGACGGATATTCCTGCTGCAAGGCTGTGCTTTGACAGAAACATCAGCAGAGCGGTGATTACAGAACTTTTAAGGAGTGAGTCATGGGAGCTGTTCATAAGGAAGTGATGCTTCACGGGCTGGAGCGTCATCAGATGGTCATTGACGGCATCATTCAAGAGCTTGAATTAGAAGCCTATGCGTTTGATATCCGCCTGATTCTGATCGAAGCGGTAACCAATGCCTATTACCACGGGAACCTCAGTGATTGCAGCAAACCGATTACCATACGCTATCTGCTGATGGATCAGCTGCTGAAGCTGCAGATAGAGGATTCGGGGGCCGGGGATGGCAAGCTGGTGTTCCCGGAGGCGATCGGGAGCGATGAGTTATTGGAAGAAGGGGGAAGAGGATTGTACCTGATCCGCTGTTTCTCGGACAGTGCAGAGATGATACATCATACGATGTACATCAGCAAGAGTATCTGTCCCTCATAGATTTACAAAGGGGAGAATTCGGTGAAATTAAGTTTGAAAGTCAAAATGAGTATCCTGTTATTTCTGATTATCAGTGTGCCGCTGAGCATATCCGGCGTTGTATCCTTTCAACTGGCTTCCGGTGCCTTACAGAAGACGATTGAAGAGGAACTAAGGGGAACCACTAATTCCTCAGCCAGAGCGGTGGATGCCGAGCTTGAAGCGGCAGGCAATAGTCTGGGTATCGCCAGCAAGAACAACGTACTGGCTGAATTCGCCGCGGATCCTTCTGCCGCATCACTAAAAAGCACAGCATTTAATTATGTATCCGGTGTGCAGAAGGACAACGCCAAGCTGCTGGAATCGCTGATCATCGCGGATACAAACGGTAAGGCGCTGATTACCAGCAGCTCTGAATCGCCCGAGCTTGATGTGCTGGACCGTGAATACTTCCAGGAAGCGCTGCAAGGCAAAGACGCCGTCAGTGAAGTTATTCTGTCACGGGAGACGAATCAGTACATCATAGCGATTGCCAGACCACTGCAGGTAAATAATCAGATTACAGGTGTGTTAATCGGCACCGCCTTGTTTGAGAATATCGCTTCACCGGTAACCGAGGTGAAGATTGGAGAGCATGGCTACGGATATATGATTGACCGTACCGGCCTTATCGTCTCGCATCCTGAGCAGGACAAGGTCCTGAAGGAGAATCTGGACGGCAACAGCAATGCGGAATTGAATGAGCTGGTCCAGCTGATGAAAGCCGGAGAAACAGCCCACGGCTTCTACACCTATGAAGGCGTACATAAATATGTTTCCTTTCAGCCCGCAGGCAACTGGGTGGTAGCCACAACGGCAAATGTGCAGGATTATATGGCTCCGGCAGACGAAATCCGTAATACAACGCTGATTATTATTCTGGGCTTTATCGTCGTTGCCATGCTGGCTGCGTATTTCTTCACCACGCGTAATATTGTGAATCCGATCAAGAAGCTGGAGAGAGCCATGGGCCTGGCCGGGGACGGTGATCTGACCGTTCATACCTCAATCCGCTCCGGAGATGAGCTCCAGATGCTGAGTGAATCGTTCAATACCATGATTGACAAGCAGGAGGCCATTATCGAGAAGGTGAGAGCAGGTTCGGTATCCTTAACCTCCATGTCCGAGGAAATGGCAGCCTCCTCAGAGGAGATCAGCGCATCGATACAAGAAATCAGCTCCAGCACCCAGGAGATTGCTTCCGGTGCAGAGAACAACAATCAGTCGGTCGTCAATGCTTCCCAGGTGCTTGTACAGCTATCCAGTCTGGTGCAGCTGGCGCAGAGTAAAGCGTCGGCTACCTCCGGTAATGCGGACAACACGAATCAGGCGGCGCAGGAAGGCAGAGCCAGAGTGATTCATACGGTGGAAGCTATGGATACGATCCACAGCAGCACCAAAGAGACGGAAGAGCTGTTGCTGACGGTCAGCGGGTTGTCTGAGAAGGTATCTACAATAATCGGAACGATCAACAAGATTGCCCAGCAGACCAATCTGCTGGCGCTGAATGCTGCGATCGAAGCGGCCAGAGCCGGTGAGCATGGGCGGGGGTTCAGTGTTGTGGCTGGTGAAGTACGGAAGCTCTCTGATGAGACTCATGCACAGGCCGGCGAGATTACAGGTCTGGTCCGTGAGATGGTCTCGCGGATTACCCAGGCTGTAGATTCCATGAGAGGCGCTGCAGAGGCGGTGGAGAGCGGCGTGAGCATTGTGAATGAGACGGACCGCGCGTTCGTGCATATCATTCAGTCTGTTGAGATGATTACGGAGAATGTGCAGGAGATACTGGATATTACCAGGGATGAAGTAGCAACCTCCGATCAGATTATCAAGCTGATTGATTCCATGGGCACGATATCGGAGCTTGCAGCAGCGAACACAGAGAATGTATCCAGTGCAACGGAAGAGCAGGCGGCAACGGTCAATAATTTCGCGGCTTCTGCCCAGGAGATCAGTGCTATGGCCAATGAACTGGAGATTCTTGTTGAGAAATTTATAATCAGGGGTGAGTAGCTTGATCGAGATTAGGATTGAGATGCCGGAGCTGTTCTCGGTTGAGGAAGCCGGACATTTCAGAGAAGAAGTACGGAGTTACATCCTTGACGGCCATTCAAGCTTCCTGCTTGATTTCGGAGCCTGCCGTTTCATTGACAGCACAGGACTTGGAGTGATTGTCAGCTCGTACAAGAAATGTGTAGAGACAGGCGGTACTATAAGGCTGACGGGGATGAATGACAATGTCCGGAAGATTTTTGAGCTGACCCGCTTGACCAATGTATTTGAAATTATATAGATCTGTTGATTTGGCAAAAGGCAGGACCGTCCTTAGGACAGTCCTGCCTTTTGTCTGTGCTGCGGATGAATACCTGATTTCGTAATGCGGCGGGATGATGTTAATCGGTAATATTCCGGGTGTAATACTCGATGATATCCTTGCGGCGGATGATGCCGAGGAAGGTTCCGCTGCTGTCGACAACAGGCACGAAATTCTGGTCTGCAGCCAGTGTCAGCATATCCTCCATCTGGGCGTGAATCTCTACACTCTCGTTATGCACATGACGCTGAATGGTACTCACGGTCACTCCGGTCATATTCTCGAAACTCAGACCTTCGGTGTTCTTCAGTTTCCACAGCAGATCGCCTTCCGACAAGGTCCCAACATATTTGCCTTCTTCGTCAATAATCGGAATCGCGGAGTAATAATGATTCTCCAGCTGTTCCAGCGCTTCCCGCATGGAGATCGTGGAAGTGATATACGCCACCTGATCTTTGGGCAGCAAAAAAGAGGATATTTCCATAGGTTAGTCTCCTTTACAGTAGGATGTATACATAACGTTAGTTCAATTAAAACACATAACATGATGTAAGCGCATTAACAATTGGGTTACAACTTCGTAAGGGAAAGGGCTAAGAGCAAATAATAAAAGGATATGCAGCTCTCCCAAGGGGAAGATTCAACATATCCTTACCGGTGTCTTTGATATAAAAATGAACTTCAGGCGATTAGCCGTTCTGGCCGTTATCGTGGCTGAGCTGCCAGTAGATGCCGAATTTGTCCTTCAGGCTGCCGTAACATTGACTCCAAAAGGTCTTCTGTAATTCCATGCTGACCGTGCCGCCTTCTTTGAGCTTATGGAACCAGTCTTTGATCTTATCTTCATCCGTATCCATCAGCGTCAGGTTAATATTATTGCCTTCCACATACGGCATTCCGGGGAATACATCCGAGAACATTACTGTGCTGCCGGCAATCTTCAGGTTGGCATGCATCACCAGATGCTTGGCTTCTTCCGGCAGAGGGTGGGACGGGTTGGGCGGAGCTTCGCCGAAAGTCATCATATGCGGAGGTTCGGTCCCGAATACTTCAGCATAATATTCTACAGCTTCCCGGGTATTTCCGTTAAAATTCAGGTAAATATCGATTGCCATCTGCGTCACTCCTCTAGTGTTAATGTAAGGCAGGCACATTACTGTCATATTGTATCATGAGCCTGTCCATTTACAAATATACTTGGCAGACTCTAAGATAGGGAAGCCAAGCGCAGACATGAAAGTACAGGAGGACAATAATGTGAAAATATACGGCTGTGATTTCAGCGGGGCGAAGAACCCGGACGGCAAAATATACATTACCGAAGGGAACCTTGAGCAGGGGGAATTAACGGTTGAGCGGGTGTTCAGCTGTGAGGACCGGCTGGATCTGGCGTATTATATCCGCTCAAGCAAGGCCCCCTGGGGCCTCGACTTTCCTTTTTCCATACCGGACTATTATTTGCAGGAGCAGTATGACTCATCATGGGACAGATTTCTGCAGGGGGCTTATGACGATACCAGAGAGGACTTTAAGCAGCGGTTTGGGGTGATACACAGCGGCAGGAACAGCCGGGATCTGCGGGTGACAGACATTGCCCTGCAGGCCAAAAGTCCGGTCTCTTCGACGCCGATTGCCATGCACGGAATGCTGTACGGCGGGCGGAAGCTGCTGTTTAATTTGCGGGAGAAGGTATCCGTTTATCCCTTCGGTGAAGTCCGGGACAATGCTTCACGGCTGTATGAGGTTTACCCGAGCCACGGGTGGAAGGCACTGCAGCTCAAAAGCACCAGTCAGGACGCGCCCGGGGAGATTCCTGCCCGCTTCAACGCGCTTGTGGACGAAACGTTCGCGATAACGGTCACGGCGCAGGCTGCGCTTGGAACACTGGATGCCGGCGGGAAGCCCAATCCGCACGCCAGAGATTCTATGATGGCCTGCATACCGCTCGCGTATTGTATTTATAAATACGATCTGGAGAAGCACTGGCCTGTCCGGCCGCCATTTGCTACGGAAGGGGAATGGGCGGCCAGGGAGCGGGAGGGGCTTGCAGTCAGACTCTTTTGAAGCAATATTAAGCTTCAGAAGTTTCTATAGCTCCGGATAGAATGCCATCCACCCATGCATAGCAGCGTTCCAGCTGTTCTGTTGTGATAAGGTCAGAGCGGTGCTCGAACATGATCCTCACTCCGCTGTTCTCCTCTCGGATGATACGGAGATAGTCTTCGATGGGTGCCCAGCCGTCCGCGCGGCTTAATTCCGGCAGAGCCGGGTAATGGCTGTGCTGGACGGTGTCCTTGACCTGAACAGTCGACAGATGGATTAGTGCTGCGTATTTGGTGTATCTCCTCAGGAGCGCCCGGGCATCGAAATTGGGGTCAAACCTATCCTGCTGATACAGCCGGGCTGTATCTAGACACAGCTTAATATCAGGATACCTCACTAAAAGACGTTCCAGAAAATCCTCATTATAGACATAGCTGTTCAGTCCGTCGAATTCCAGAATAGGCTGGAAGTGATACTCGCGCCCTTTCCGGCTCAGCCAATCAAAGAGATACTCACTGTGCTGGATCAGCTCTTCCAGAGAGGTTTCACTCTCATAGATGTACTCCCTGCGGTCGCGAAACCGCCAATTGTGCCAGTCCACGTTGTCATCCAGAATGACCGGCTTCGGATAATGGAACAATACATCTCCGGACGGAGGGGGACCATATAGTCCAGCTCTTCCTGAATATGCTCAAAAGCCTCCGCGCGCTCCTGCGCATCCGGCGAGAGGAACAGGGCGTCCCGCAGCCGCGTAGCATCGGCGCGCAGCGGAAAGTGAACACCGGTGTGAAACTGGTGTTTCTGCGCCTCCGCGATCAGATTCCGGCAATCTTCCTCTGCCTTGAAGGAGCAGGCCTCGATGCCATAGAATCCGGCCTTGAAATCCTTATGGAATTTGCTGTAATCGAATCCACCATATTGACCAATCATAAATTGCTGCAAATGATTCACCCCTATCTTCGAAATCCTTCACTCTGTGAATAGTCCTGCACATAATACAACATTTTCCTCATCCTATCGGCCCAAATCCAAAATTGTTGTATAAAATGCAGGATTTCACTGTATCCAAGCGGCTTAGCGGGATTATTCTTGTATTTCATACAACAATCTTCCCGAACACCCGGCTACCAGTGGTTCAAAGTTGTAAAACGTACAACATTGTTGTCTACAGTGCTTTTTATTTAGGATGTATAATTCGCCATAATACAGTTTTTACCTGCAAAACAGTTATACTTGCGGATGTAAATTGCCGGCCGCTCTACCAGCAGCTTACTCATTGGAGATGGACAGCGGATAGGCAGTTACCTATACTGGAGGAAAGTGCCAGGGAGAGCAGAGGAGAATGATTGTGATGAGCAAGCGTATTGCCGATCAGCGGCTGATTCATCAGCGGATTCAGCAGCCTTCACCCCTTCAGCCCGGAGAAGTTGTGCGCGCGTTCGGGGCGATGCAGGCTCAGGATTACATGCAGGCCGTCTGGGCTGTAGGGCTGCGTACGCCATCAGCGGGATTGATCGAGGTTGAGCGGGCAATAGCAGACAGAAAGCTGCTGCTGACCTGGACGCTGCGCGGTACGCTTCATTTCGTGCCGCCCGAGAATACGAAGTGGATGCTTCAGCTCTGCGCTCCGCGCATTCTGCGTCAGGCTGCCGCCAGACTGACCCAGCTTGAGCTTGACGACAAGTTGCTGGAGCGTTGCCGGAAGATCATCTATACTGCACTGAAGGGCGGAAATCAGCTCACCCGCCCCGATCTGCTGAAGCTGCTGGAGGATCAGGGCATCAGCACCTCCGGCCAGCGCGGCTATCACATCCTGTGGCATAGCGCTTATAACGGTTTGATCTGCTTCGGTCCGCGGAGCGGCAAGCAGCAGACCTTCGTACTGCTGGATGAATGGGTAGAACACTCGCGCGAGCTTTCCTTCGAGGAGTCATTGAATGAACTGGCCGCGCTGTACTTCACGGCGCACGGGCCTGCGACTGTGCAGGACTTTGCCTGGTGGGCAGGACTGACGTTAACGGATGCTAGAGCAGGTCTTGAGGCCGTGAGATGCAGGCTGCAGTCGGAAGTGATTGACGGCAGCGAATACTTTATGCCAGAACCTGCAGCAATATCCGGCCCAGAACCTGCCGGTGTTCATCTGCTGGCCGGATTCGATGAATATATTCTCGGCTATAAAGACCGGAGTGCCGTGCTGGAGCCGGAGAGATTCCCGCTGATTGTGCCCGGCAATAACGGCATCTTCCTGGCGACGGTGGTGGCTGACGGCCGGGTAGCCGGAACCTGGAAGCGGACGATTAAGAGAAAAGGCGTCGAGCTGTTCATAACCCCCTTCGCTCCCCTGGAGCAAAAGGTGATAGAAGGAGTGCAGCGGGGCGCTGAGCGGTATGCACTGTTCCTGGGTCTGCCCTTAACCAAACTTGAATATCTCAAATTACCCGATTAACTGCAGCAGATTGATCACTACAACTATAACTATAACAATAACCGGACTAAGGAAGTGTTGATTATGGAAGACTACACCCCATTATTGGAACAGATACTTAAGCAGGAACAGGAGCTGCAGTTCAGCACATTCAGCAATCAGACAGCCATTCAAGTAGGCAGCGCAATCCTGGCCAGAGCCCAGGGCATGGACAAGCAGATTACGGTGGATATCCGTAAGAATGGAACGGTGCTGTTTCATGCCAAAATGGATGAGAACGGCCCCGGCAATGACCGCTGGATCGCCCGCAAAATCAATGTAGTGCATCATTTCGGACACAGCTCTTATTATATGAATGTGCTGTATAAATCATGGAATACCACGATTCAGGAGAATGCTTTTGTCGATCCGATGGAATACGCCGCCGAAGGCGGATGCTTCCCGCTTCTGATCCGGGGTGCCGGGGCAGTGGGAACCATATCCGTGTCCGGCCTTTCCGGTGAAGAGGATCATGAGATGATCGTTGCCGTGCTGGAGCAGCTGATTCATTAATGAGCTAATTCTATGAAGCAAAAGGCAGTGTCCGCGGGAAGAAGCGGAGCTGTCTTTTCTGTTTCCTGATGAAAATTAAGGGCGGATTGTCCCGCAAATTATTGGGCGAATTTCCCTAAATTATGCTATTCTAAGAGAGTTGCAGCAACCAGTCAGAATAAAGGAGACCTGCCGTATGACAGCTATCAGACAGTTAATGCCGGGAGAGGAGAAGCTGATCACTCCATTAATCCGCGAGGCGTTTGATATACATATTTCCGTCAACTACTCGGCGCAGGGGGTTATTGAATTCTACAGGTATATTGAACTTGCCGCCATCCGTAAGCGCATGCAGCAGGATCACGAGATATTCATCACCACCTCCGAGCAGGGAGTTACAGGAATCATAGAACTGCGCAACAACAATCACATCTCGCTGCTGTTTGTGAAGAATGTGTATAAAGGAACCGGTATCGGTAAAATCCTGCTGCAGCATGCGGTTGATAAAATGAAAGCAGACGGTGTCCGGCATATTACAGTGAATTCATCGCCGAATTCCACCAGCTTTTATGCTTCCCAAGGATTCGTGCCGCTTGGTGAAGAGGAAGAAGAGCGTGGGATACGTTCACTAAGCATGAGACTCGATCTGGAGGACTAACTGTATAGAAACCTCACACGGGATGTTCCATACGCCATGGAAGTGGACGTTGGGGCATCTTTTTGTGTGCCGTCAGCAGGAATAATCTGGAGTGTTATCGAATACTAGCGAATATCAACAAAATTCGACTTTTCAACTACATACATAAGCGGGGTATTGCACAATGAAAACATGGAAAAAGACCTTATTTCTCATCGTTACCTTTGGATTGATCTTTTTGCTTCCTTTATTAGGGAGTCTGGCGAAATGGCATGGCCTGCCGCCCGGTTATGGTGACTTTCCTGCACAAAAGGTAGAGGCTGACCCCGGGTTCAGCATGCTGTATTTCTCCCTGGCCTGTGTTGTAGCTCTGTTCATTACGCTGGTGCTGGTATTCCCCCGTCTGTTTGGCTTCAAGAAAACCGCGGAGGCTCCCCGGCAGGAGGGCTCAGTGACACCTTTTCCGGTCTGGTTCTGGTGGAGTCTGCCGGTCCTGGCGCTCAGCTGGTTTCTGATGTGGGCACGGATTAAGCTGTATGTTTCCTTGGAGTATTACACGTTTGTTCCGCTTTGGTGGTCATTCATACTGATCCTGGACGGACTGGTGTACAAAAGAAATAATGGGGCCTCGATTATCTCACGCAAGCCTAAGGTGATGCAGCTGCTGGCTGTGGTCTCCTGCTTCAGCTGGTTTGCCTTTGAATATCTCAATTTCTTCGTCCTCGAGAACTGGTATTATCCCAATAATGAAGTGTTCTCCAATTTCGGCAATGTGTTCTGGTTCTCCTTATCCTATACGACTGTTCTTCCGGCGATTTTCGAATGGTATTTACTCCTGAAGACCTTCCGGCTGTTCCGTACCCGGTATAGTAACGGTCCCAAACTGAAGGTATCCACAATTTTCCTGATCATCTATTATGTACTCGGCCTGATCCTGGCTTTTGGAATGGGCTATTATCCGTATCTGCTGTTCTGGGTACTGTGGGTCGCGCTTGTTCCCATGCTGTCTGCAGCGATGGCGCTTGCCGGCTACTGGACGCCCTTTACACCCATTAAGAACGGGGACTGGTCCAAGGTCATTCTGATTGCTCTGGCTACCGTGTTCAACGGATTCTTCTGGGAGCTCTGGAATTTCGGCAGTGAGTGGTTCCATGATGATGCTCCGACCAACCCGAATTATTGGAAATACTCCGTGCCTTATCTGGACAAGTTTCATATTTTCTCCGAGATGCCGCTTCTGGGATACTTCGGTTATTTATTCTTTGGGCTGAATTGCTGGATTATTTGGCTGATTGCCGCGTATGTGTTTAAATTCGACGCCGATATCGAAGTTACTGGAGAACAAAGCTAAAGGTGGAGTAGGAATGATTGTTAACGACAACTATCAGATACTGGAAACCATTTCAGATAATAATATAAAAGCGGTTTACAGGTGCAGCGAAGCTTCAACCGGAGCAACAGTCATTCTAAAAGTGTTGAAATCGGAATTTACCGGAACCGAAGCAGTCATCCGCTTCAAGCAGGAATATAAGCTGCTTACAGAGCTTAGCCATAGTGCGGAGGGGGTCATCCGGCCCCTGAAGCTGGAAGAGCGGAATGGCCTGTACATCATGGTGCTGGAGGATATCCACGGCCGTTCGCTCAAGAAGGTGCTGGCGGAAGAGAAGCCCGGGCAGGAGGCGCTGCTGAATCTGGCAATCAAGGTTGTGGATATTCTGGCTTCCATTCATGAGCAGAATGTGATCCATAAGGATATCAAGCCGTCCAACATTATCTGGAACCGGGAACAGGATATTGTCCAGGTGATTGATTTCGATCTCGCCGTGAAGCTGTCCAAGGAGAAACGGGAGTTCCAGAACAGCGGAGTGCTGGAAGGGAGCCTGCTGTATATCTCACCTGAACAGACCGGACGGATGAACCGCAATATTGATTACCGGAGTGATTATTATTCGCTGGGCGTCGTGCTCTACGAGATGATGACCGGCATTAAGCCCTATAATTCACAGGAGATGCTTGAGCAGATCTACTCCATTATTGCCAAGGAGGCGGTTCCTCCCTATAAGGCAAGCGGGGGCCGGGTATCCAGCGCTTTGTCGGCTATTATTATGAAGCTTATGGAGAAGTCTTCGGAGGACAGGTACCGCAGCGCTCACGGAATTAAGGCCGATTTGAAGAAATGTCTGGTCGGACATGAGGATTTCGTGATTGGTACTGAGGACCTGCTGAATACCTTCCGCATTCCGCAAAAGATTGTCGGCAGACAGCAGGAGCTGTCCCGCCTGGAGAATGCTTTCCGCAGCAGCCTCAAAGCGAGTTCGCAGCTGATGCTGGTATCCGGTGACGCAGGTGTAGGCAAAACGGCACTGGTCCATGAGCTGCACCAGACTATCAGCCAGGAGAAGGGGCTGTTCGCGGAAGGGAAGTTCGACCAGTATAACAAGAACATACCTTACAGCGCGCTGATCCAGGCTTTCCGCAGATTGATCAGCCAGCTGCTGGAGAGCCCGGATAAGGATTACAAGAGTTATATCGGCCGTTCGCTGAACAAGGCGCTGGCTGGAAACGGGAGTGTGATTACCGGGTTAATCCCTGAGCTTGCCGCCTGGATCGGTGTTCAGCCCGAGGTAGAGCCGCTGAATCCTGCCGAGGAGACGAACCGGTTCTTCCTGACCTTTGCCAAGTTTGTGGAAGGAATTACCCATAACGACAAACCGCTTGTACTGTTCCTGGACGATGTCCAGTGGGCGGATTACTCCAGCCTGCAGCTGGTGGAGAAGCTGGTGCTGGACAACCATCTGCAGAGGCTGTTTGTGATCTGTTCCTACCGGCAGAATGAAATATATGAAGGGCACCCTCTGTTTGCCTCAATCACCAAAATAGAGAAAAGCCGGGAGGTTGGACGTATCCACCTGCAGCCTCTGAATGAGGCGGATGTGCAAAGCCTTATCGCTGATACGCTCTACAGCAGCGAGGAGCGGGTGCAGCAGCTTACCGGGCTGATCTTCAAGCGCTCCAAGGGTAATTCCTTTTTCCTGACGGAGATTCTAAAGGATCTGCATAAGCGCGGGTATTTTGTTTTCGACAAGCAGGGCGGGGAATGGAAATGGGAGCTGGAACGGATTGAGGAGCTGCCGGTTAATGAGAATGTCGTTGATTTCCTGATGGGTCAGCTGCAGCATCTGCCGGCGGATGTCCGGAGTATCTTAATGTTAAGCTCAGCCATCGGCAATGTGTTCGATTATGGCATGCTGACACTGATTGGTGAAGAAACGCTGGAGGTAATTGCTGCTGCTATTGGCCGGGCGGTACAGGAGGAGTATATTCTCCCTGCGGACCACAAATATGCCATTTTCTCCGGTACGCTGAGTGAAGCAGGGGCGGAACCGTTACAAATGGGAGTCCGGCTGAAATTTGCCCATGACCGGATTCAGCAGGCCTTCTATCAGATGCTTGACGCTGAACGGGCAAAGAAGCTGCATCTCAGCATTGGACGGCTTTTGTTGAAGAATCTTGGCAACCGGGATGCCGAAGAAAGAATTATAGATATTGCGGCCCATATGAATAAAGGCCTTGAATTCATAAGCGAACACTCCGAAATTGAGGATGTGATCGCCCTTAATCTGCGTGCAGCGCAGAAAGCCAAGGCGGGTTACGGGTATGATTCGGCGTTCATCCTGCTAGAGGCGGCAATTACGCTGCTGCCGGAGAATTCTTGGCAGGCGGATAGGGAGCAGACTGCGGAGATCTACAGATTGTATGCGGAATGCGGCTATCTTACCCACCATGTAGAGCAGGCGGATCAGGCCTGTACCCTGTTGCAGAAACATACTACAGACCGAATCGCACTCGCGGAAATTTACGAAATGCAGGCCAACCATTATATGTATCTGGGGATGATGCCGGAATCGATCGCTGCAGGCAGACAAGGATTACAAGCGATGGGAATCCGGATTCCAGCTAAGGTGGGAATGGCCTCTGTACTGAAGGAGCTGCTGGTGATCAAGGCATCGCTGCGGGGAAGAACACCGGAAGGAATTTTTGCGTCCCCGGAAATGAAAGATCCGGAAATGAAGCTGGTTATGCGGCTGCTGATTAATTTTATCCCGCCATCTTTTATTTCAGGTGAGACTTCGCTGTTTGGTCTGGTCGTCCTCAAAAAGGTCGGCCTGACCCTGAAATACGGCAATTCCCCTGAGTCGGCACTTGCTTTTATCGGATATGCGATGCTCTTGTCCGGCTTCGGTGATACCAAGGGGGCATTTGAATTCGGGCGGCTGGGCATCAGAATTAATGACAAGTTCAATGACTTGCAGTGGAAAGGCGCGGCGCATGTGCTATATACGCTGTTCAGCCATTCCTGGACCGAGCCCTGGGATACCTTACAGGACTGGTTCGGCACCTCGATTGAAGCCAGTCTGCGGACCGGGGATCTGCTCTATCTCGCCCATTCCGCGTTCTATGTGAATCTCTGGAACCCGTCGATGGACATTGCGACCACGCTTCAGGAGAGCACCCGTACGATCTCTATGATTGAGAATACGAAGTATAAGGAATCGCTTGCCACAGCGCAGCTGGCCCGGCAGTATTTCCGCAGTCTTGCAGGCGAGCTGCCGGACCCGATTTCCTTCAACAGTGAGTCATTTAATGAAGTGGCCTATTTGAGCCAGCTGGAAGAAGCACGGTATTATTCGGGAATTGCCATCTATTATATATATAAAATGAAGCTGCTGTTCACCTATGAGAAGCATCATGAAGCGCTGGAGTATATCGAGAAGGCTTACCCGATTATCGGAACGCTTGCCGGTTCTGCTTTTATGGAGGAATTCGCCCTGTATACTTTCCTGAATCTGGCTTATGCCTATAAGGATTTAGGTGTGAACGGCAAACGTAAAGCCAAGTCCAGAATGCGCAAAGAGTACGGGAGGGTCCGTAAATGGGCCAGGAATGCGCCGGGAACCTTCCGCCAGCATGAATATCTGATGAAGGCCGAATGGGCGAGAATCGCGGGGAACGACAACCAGGCAAGCCACTATTATGATTTGGCGATAGAGACCAGTGAGCAGGGAAGCTTTGTACGGTATAAGGCACTCAGCAATGAGCTGGCCGCCCGGTTCTATTATCACAAGGAATTCAATGAGTTCGCCGCTTATTTGCTCAGACAATCCGTGTACTATTATTCGGTCTGGGGGGCCAAAGAGAAGATTAAATTCATTAACGACCGCTACTCTTCCATTGTCAAAAAAATTAATACGAAGGAATTCCTGCATGGCCGGACGGTTACGGACTACACCGAGAGCATCGACCTGAACTCAATGATCCTGGCCTCCCAGGCGATCTCCAAGGAAATCGAGCTGAACAATCTGCTGGAAGCGCTCATGGAAATAGTCATCAAGAATGCCGGAGCCCAGCGGGGCTGCATTCTGATGACCTCCCAGGCGAATCTTCTGGTGGAGGGTGAATATAAAGCCGATGTTGACAGAATCTCAGTGGCTGTTCATGAGTCGTCACGGCTGGATAATCTGCCGGTCTCAATTATCAGACAGGTGGAAGAGAGCCGGGAGAGCTTAATCTACAATGATGCTTTTTCGGAGACGCCGTTTGTGAACGATCCTTATATTGTGAAGCATCAGCCGAAATCGATGGTCTGTATGCCGCTGATCAACCAGAATAAGACGATTGCCATCATTTATCTGGAGAATAATCTGGTTACCGGTGTGTTCACCAAGGAACGGATGAGGATCATCAATCTATTATCCAGGGAAATGGTGTTCTCGCTTGAGAATGCCAGCCTCTATACAGAGCTGGAGCGTTCGGAAGAGAAGTACCGTGAATTGGTGAACAATCTGCAGGACGGAGTTTTTATTACCCAGGATAAGCGGTGCACATACGTCAATGAGGCCCTGGCGCAGATGCTGGGGTATGAGATGGACGAGATGCTGGATCAGCCCTTCGAGAACTTCATCAGCCCCTCCGAGAAGGCGAAGGTGATGCACTATTATTCCAGAAGGGTTGAAGGCAAGCAGGTACCTGATGAATATGAGACCAAGCTGGTTCACAAAGACAAGGCCCGTGAAGTCATCGTGATCCATAAGGTGGTCCGGATTATGTATATGGACAAACCGGCCATTCAGGGAACGGTCAAGGATATTACCGAGCGCAAGAAGGCGGAAGAAGAGCTGCGGCGGCATAAGGAGCATCTGGAGGAGCTCGTGGTGGAACGGACCAAGGAATTGGAGTTTAACAACGAGGAATTGAACAAATATATCGGTCTGATCGAGCAAATCTCGATTACCGACGAACTGACAGGACTGTATAACCGCAGATACTTCAATAAGCTGTTCCTGGACGAGGTAGACAAGGCAGCTGCAGACAAACGGCATTTGACCTACCTGATGCTCGATATTGACTATTTCAAAAAGTACAACGATACCTACGGCCATTACGAGGGAGATACCGTATTACGGAGAGTCGGCCAGCTGCTGAAAAATCTGGCTGAACGGGCGGACGGTGTCGCGTTCCGGCTGGGCGGAGAGGAGTTCGGCATAGTCGTGACCGGGTTCACCCCCCAGCAGTCGCGGGAATATGCCGAAGCGGTCAGAAGAGGCATCGCGGAGCTGCGGATTCAGCATGATCTTAGCCCGGAATACGGAAGAATTACCGTATCCATCGGCGTAGCAGCCGTTCTTGTAGACGGACTCCGCGAGGAGGATATCTATAAGCTGGGTGACGACGCACTGTATCAGTCCAAAGCGGAAGGCCGCAATTGTGTCACGCTGTTCGAGAGATAAGGGAGTGTAATCAGAGGCTGACCCGGTGTGCCAAGAAATGGCCGCCTGGGCCGGCTTTTTTATTATCGGATTCAAGGCTCAGGCTGCGGTGTCAAAATGTTCCTCCCCGGCATACAGTATCTGGACGAATGCCCAGCTGAGCCTGGGCTTACCAAACTTAAGCTTATAGGAGGAACATTAATATGCTGGATCCAGTATTGCAGGCCCCGGACGTGAAGCTCGCAGCCGATTCAAACCAGGTACTTAACTATAAAAGGGATGCCAATAATTATATTACACAGCTTTTTGGCGAGCAGCTTCCGGCGATCCGGAACGGGTTCTTCAATGCGCATATGAGCAAGGGGTTTATTGTTCAGCCGCACTGGCACACGAATGTGACGGAGATGGTGTTCGTCATCAGCGGCGAGCTGATTACCTCAGTGTTCGATCCGTTCACCCAGAAGCTGATGACCTATCATCTGAAGCCCGGACAGGTGTCCATCTTCCCCAAGGGCTGGTTCCACTGGATTCTGGCCGAGAGTGACCAGGTCCATTTCCTGACCATCTTCGATGCGCCTACGCCTGATATTGTGTTCGGGTCAGACTTCCTGCGTGCGATTCCCAAAGAGGTGATCCAGCGGGCCTATTGTATCAATGAAGAGGACTATGCCAAGGCGGTTGCCCCGCTGAAGGAATCGGTGATTCTTGGACCTCCTCCGGGATGTGTGGTTTCCGGTGCCGCAGAGAATGGCGTTCATCCCAATGCACAGGCGATGCCTTATAACGGTATGACGGAAGGTATGAACACGGGCAAAGCCGCCAAGGGAATGCCTTCATACACAGCCCAGCAGCCTGCGGCGGCATTTTATCCATACCCGATGTATCCGCGCCGCTAGGTGCTGCAGATGATTTAAACGGCAGTTGCGGACACAGAAGGCCTTATTCAGTCGAAATCAGCTGGTTTTTGAAGCTTGCGGACCTGAGGGCCGTTATTCCCGCGGATTCAGGCCTGGAGCAGGAGGATTTCAAGTGATAAGGTCACCTGTGTCCGTAAGAGCTGGAAGTCCCTTTTTGCCATTGCGATAACGGCACCGGGTCCGCAAGCATGAATAAGTCAGACTCTTTTGGCTATGCAAGACACACGGCTGCCAACAGGTTCATCATTGTTGACCGAGGCAGTTTGGCTAATTTCCCCGGAAAATGCAGATACTTCTGTTATCTCAAACCGGGAGGCAGGATTATGGAGGAAGGGAAGCAAGGCAATCAGGTGAAGCGTGAGAAGCTGGAGAAGCTGGCGAAACTGGAGAAGCTGGACAAGCTGGAGAAGATACAGAAACTGCGTGAGACCGGGCATCCGGGGAAAAAGGGGTTATCCGTATGGCAGCTGACGATGCTGGCGCTGGGGACAGTGGTCGGCGGTTCATTCTTCCTGGGGTCTTCCGTGGCGATCCGGGCGGCAGGACCGTCTGTGCTGCTGGCCTATGTAATCGGAGGTGTCCTGGTCTATCTGATCCTGTCCGCCCTGTCGGAAATGACAGTGGCGAATCCGGCACCGGGCTCGTTCCGCACGTATACCGAGCAGGCGTTTGGCCGGGGAGCGGGATTTACAGTCGGCTGGGTATACTGGACAGGCCTCGTGCTTGCGATGTCCAGTGAAGCAACAGCAGTATCCATTCTGCTGCAGGGCTGGTTCCCTGCTCTGCCGCTGGCGCTGGCCGGCACGGGAATCATCATTCTGGTAACGCTGCTGAATCTGCTCGGGGCAGAACGGCTGGGGAAGCTTGAGAGCGGATTGGCAGCCTTCAAGCTGCTGGCCATTGTAGCTTTTATTGTGATCGCGGTGGCTATTGTAGCGGGTATCGGAAGCAGGGGGGCAGGAGCCGCAGGAATTAATGTGGTGCGCAGCCAGAGCTTTTTCCCCGGGGGGATTGCCGGTATCGCGGGCAGCATGCTCATGGTGATGTTTACATATGCTGGATTTGAAGTGCTGGGCCTGGCTGCCTCGGAAACAGGTAATCCCGGAGTCACTGTTCCAAGAGCGATCCGGCGGACAATCCTGCTCCTGGTCAGCCTCTATCTGGCTGCGATGGCCGCACTGTTTCTGCTGCTGCCCCGGGCTCTGGTCTCCGAACAAATCAGTCCGTTTGTGTCTGCGCTCAGCCTGTATGGGCTCGGCTGGACCGGGACGGTGATGAATATCGTCCTGGTTTCCGCTATTTTGTCTACGATGCTAGCCTCAGTATTCGGCCTCGGCCGGATGCTCCGCTCATTGGCGGAGGAGGGACATACTCCGGGCTGGATGCGGGACCGCTCGGATATTCCATACCGCGGTATAATCATCTCCGGCAGCGCAATGCTGGCCGGTCTGGGGCTTGGCTTGCTTTTGCCGCAGGGAGTCTACTTGTTTCTGGTCAGCTCCGGCGGCTTCGCGCTGCTGTTCTCCTATTTCATTATCATGGCCAGCCATTACAGGCTGCGCCAGCGCAATGGGGGACCGTTCACCGGACAGCGCGGATTACGCGGCTATCCCTACAGCTCTTGGATTGCCATGGGGAGCCTGGTAGCCATTCTTGCCAGCATGCCGCTCATTCCCGGACAGGGCGGAGGTCTGGCAGCGGGAATTATGTTTGTTCTGCTGTTCTCGGGCATTTATGCGGTGGGGGCACTGCGCAAGAGGAGAGAAGCCGGTGGAAGGCCGCAGCCTTCCCTGCAGGTCAAGGTACCCGGAGCCAGAGCACAGATGGAGGCTGCGGAGGAATTGACAGAGGGTCATCAGGGACGATCGGAAGAACGTCATAATCACCCTGCGAAGGGCAATAAGCATTCCAGCCAAGGCCGGAAAAAGTCTGGAGGCAAGCAGAAGAAGCGGAAGCGAAAGTAGTGGTGGAGGTGAGGAGCGCAGAAAGGCTGCGCTCCTTTTTGTTTATGTTGGAAATTATGATATTCGTCTGTTGTGGATAAAACGTGCATAAAGCCCTGGATACTTTTCATTGGAAATTGGAGCAGATCCGTTTCCGACTGAAGGAAGAACTTGTTCTTGAATCAGGGATCCACTGAATCCTCCAGAAGTCAGCAGTATGCAGAAATCAAAGGGATAAATCCCTCTAATTTCAATAAATGTTGCCAAAAGGAGGATATGAAGAGCAAAATTAGTGTACTTGATTTCACACCTGGACTACTCAAGAAGTAGTCTGAATGGAGCAGTGTGAAGTGGCCGTAAATCTGCATAAGCTGCACAGATCGCATAAGCCCTGCTTGATTCACCCTTTAGGGTGATTTTGTTCAAATATAAGAATTTATATGCTTTGCCTGATAACTTATCCTTCTATTTCTCGCTGAAACGCACCATCCTTTAAAGGACGGCGTAGCCGTTTCCGCTTCTTATGTTGACTCTGCCTGAGGCTGGAAAGAATGTGCTGCCTGCCGGGCGGGGGAGAACCATCAGAAGGTTTTGAGCGAAATCAGCTTCTCACTCTCCGCCAGCGGCAGTTAACAAGGAGACTCCGTTGTTCATCAAAGGTACTAATCTGCCGGCCAGGGCAGAAGGAGATTCATGCCGTCCTTCCTTATTCCAGCGGTAGGTTACTCCGTAGATGGACCAGCTTAACAGAGTAGCAGCCGTTTGCAGTGTGCGGTTATCTGCAGTGCTGTTTGCCCCGCTTAGAAGTCTTTTCAGCAGCTGCTCCAGCTGCATCTTAATATTCTCTTCAATAATCAGCGCCAGAGAATCATATTTCTTCAGGCAGTGATGGCTTGATTCATGGTAATCGCAAAGAGCGGCAACCAGCGTATGAAGTGTTTCCTCCGTCAGGGTTGCCTGGTCATCGATTTTGCGGAGGACAAGCTCCGTGAAAGCATCTGACAGAAAAGATTCGAGCAGTGCGTATTTGTCAGGGAAATGAGCATAGAATGTGGCCCGGTTAATCGTAGCTTTTCTCGTGATATCCTGTATGGTGATTGCATTGAAGTCCATAGTATTTAACTGCTCGGCGAATGAGTCCAGAATTAACTGGCGTGTCCGGATGACGCGCGGGTCGTTCGGGTTCGGTGAAAGAATACTGGGCATCCTCTATCCATGCTCCTTTCTGCAAACTAATGATTTAACGTTTTGAACTCTTAATAACCAACAATATCATTTTTCATTTCGTTTAAGCAACAGAAGGCGCGGATTGTTGGTTGAATGAGGTTGGGCGCATTGCTAATATTGCAATCGTACCCCATCAATCGGGGAACCAAAATCATATTGGAGGTGCGCTGCATGACTCATCTGCAGAACAACAATCATTCCGTACAAGCCTTGTTTCAGCCTTATACTATACATCAATTGACCCTGCCGACACGAATTGTCATGTCGCCGATGGCCCGTGCCTTCTCGCCTGAAGGTGTGCCGGGACCGGATGTAGCCGCTTATTACCGTCGCCGTGCCGAGAACGGTGTCGGTCTTGTGATAACCGAAGGTGCCATAATTGACCATCCGTCAGCAACCAGTGAGCCCGGTTTACCTAAGCTTTATAGTGAAGCAGCATTGAACGGCTGGGCTGAAGTGGTCAGACAGGTGCATGAAGCAGGGGGCAGGATTTTCCCGCAAATCGTGCATATGGGTATGATCCGGCCGAATGGTTCCCAGCCTAACCCGGAAGCCCCGTCAATCGGTCCTTCAGGATTGGATCTGGAGGGTAACAAGGCAGGAGAGCCGATGACTGAAGAGGAAATAGCGGATGTTATTCAGGCTTATGCCTCTGCAGCACTTCATGCCAAAGAAGCCGGCTTCGACGGCATTGAGCTTCACGGAGCCCATGGCTTTCTGATAGACCAGTTCTTCTGGGCGAAGACGAATCAGCGGACTGACCGCTACGGCGGTGATCTGGTAAAGCGTGCCCGGTTTGCGGTTCAGGTAGTCGAAGCGGTCCGTGCTGTCGTAGGTCCGGATTATCCCGTTGCCATGCGTCTGTCCCAGTGGAAAATGGGCGATTACACTGCCAGGCTGGCGGATACTCCTGAACAGCTGAAGGACCTGCTGAACGTGCTGGTGGACGCCGGAGTAGATATCTTCCACTGCTCGGTACGCCGTTTCTGGGAACCCGAGTTTGCCGGCTCAGACCTTAGCTTTGCCGGTTGGGTGAAGAAGCTGACAGGCAAGACAACCATTACTGTCGGATCGGTTGGCATGGACAGTGATCCATCCGAAGGGGAAGGACAGGATCATCCGGGACTTCCGGGACTTGTGGAGCGGCTGAACAACAACGAATTTGATCTGGTGGCAGTGGGACGGGCGCTTCTCGGAGACCCTGCCTGGGCAGTCAAAATCCGTGACGGACGGCTGAGTGAGCTTCAGGCGTTTACACCTGAATCGGTAGCAAATCTCATCTGAGTGATTAGGAAATGATCTCTCGCCAATAACACAAGAACAGCCGGATTGTCCTTAAACGGACAATCCGGCTGTTTCTGATTAATATATCTCCGCTGGTATAGCTGCGCTATACCGTGCTTACTTTGCCTCTTCTAGCTTTCTTGTGAGCTCCTTGTACTGTTTCAGCAGTCCGGCCAGTGACTGCTTGACCGCAGCGGCATCTTTGGATTCAACGGCTTCAGCCAGTGCAGCCTGTGCCTTGAAGAAACCGTTGTCTTCTGTCATTGGCAGCAGAGCCGGAGCTGCAGCTGCTGTTATGGCTACGGAACCTGTGAGTCCGGCGGATGAGAGGCTGCCAGGGACTGCGAATACGGTGTTATCTGCAACGGCTGGAGCGGAAATTCCCGCTACGGAGTTAGTAAATGTTCCGCCTGCACCGGCAATTTGGGTGATCTCTTTCAGTTCAACTGCGGAGGCCGGAAGAGTGGCTGCCGGCACAGAACCGGCAATGGACGGAATGGCTGCTGTCAAGACTACAGGTGTGGCTACTTGCACAGCTGTAGCGGTAACTTCTCCTGCAGGTTCAAGATTAAGAACCTTAACATTAACGCGGGCAGCTTTACTGTATTTGCTGAGTGTATCGGTCCAGTCTTGAACTGTTTCCGGTGCATAGCTTTCCGCCAGGGCTATTAAGTCAGGATAAAGCGGAGCAATCAGGATACTTCCTTGCACAGGTGCGGAGGCAGCGCTTAAGGTGACAGCGGCAGTCTGTGCCTGTGGCGGAGTGCGGTCTGCATTGGCGAATACGGGGGTTGCGATACTGGACAGCAGCAGGGCGGACAGGGCGATTGGTCTTAAGAATAAACGGTTCATGAATTAACACTCCTCATATAGGTGGTTTGTCTTACAGCTCTCAATATAGCGTTCTACTGTGGCAGGAAATTGGTGGATTTGTGGAAAAACAATGGCAGAGCCCTGCCGCCACCGGCAGCTTGTTATAATGGAGCAGACAAAACTGTGGAGGGTTCCGGATGAACAAGCAAACGGTCATTGCCGTTGTAGACGATGATGAGAATATACGCAATTTGGTAGAGGCTTATTTACATAAGGAGAATTTCCGCACCATTGGCCTGGGAAGTGCCGAAGAGGCCTGGGAGCTGTGGACCAACGATCCTCCAGGCATGTGGGTGCTCGATATCATGCTTCCGGGGATGGACGGGTATGAGCTATGCAGGCGCATCCGTGATGAAGCAGAGGTGCCGATCATTATGATCTCAGCCAAAGATAATGAAGTTGATAAAATACTGGGCCTTGAGCTGGGCAGCGACGATTATCTGGTCAAGCCGTTTAGTCCCCGTGAGCTGGTAGCCCGGATCAAACGGCAGCTGGAGAGGTGGGAACGGCTTCAGCAGCCTCTGCCCGCTGCTGCACCTCTGCCTTTCCCTCCAGGGATAGGGCTGGGCGGGCTGCTGCTGCTGCCGGAAGAAAGAAGAGCCTTCTGGCACGGATCAGAGGTGGAGCTGACAAGTAAGGAATTCCTGATGCTGAAGGTGTTTGCCGGACATCCGAACCGGGCATTTACGCGGGAGGAACTGTTGGGCCAGGTCTGGGGTGATGATTATTTCGGCAGTGACCGCGCAGTGGACCATCTGATCAAACGCATCCGCAAAAAAATCGACGGATTGCCGCTGGAATCGGTCTGGGGACACGGCTACCGGATGAGAGAAGGGCAGGAAGGATGAGTATACTGATGAAGCTTAACGTGCAGCTGAAGCAGCTGAAGCTGGTGCACCAGATTAATGTGGCCTTTGTGTTGTCTCTGCTGTTTGTCCTGTCCATCACCGGAGTGATGATCCATTATGTACTGATGGACCATTTCATCGGCAAGGAGCAGGAGGGACTGCGGACGCTGGGAGCTACGCTGACAGCCAGCATAGAGCAGCAGCCGGTCACGGCAACTCGTGCAGTCCCTATGGAAGAAAGTGAATTGTTTCCGGTTTCCTATGCTACGCTTTCAAGCGGAGTACAGGCTATTGTGACGGATCAGCAGGGGAATGTGGTGTCGGGAACCCTTCCGGCAGCACCCGTACAAGCGGAGGCTGTTACCGGCATGGCGGCTGTAGAGGCGGGCAGCCTGCAGAACTTATGGGACGGCAACGACCCGCGCTATCTTGTGCAGGTAAATGCGCTGCCCCAAGGCAAACTGACCCTGCTGACCCCTGTCAGCAGAATCAAAGCCATCGAGCAGGCATTGCTCAAACGGCTGATTCTTGTTTTTGCCGCTGGTGCAGCCGTGATGCTCCTGTTCAGCCTGTTTATTACGAGGAAGCTGATTGATCCGCTCATCAGCCTGCGTGAGGAACTCAAAAAAGTGAAAAACCGCCGGTTTGCCGAGGTGAATCTGATCCGGGCAGGAGGGGAGATCGGTTCTGTAGCCCAGACCGTATACGAAATGGCCGGTGAATTGCACAGGTTCAACCGGGTACAGAAGCAGTTCTTCCAGAATGCCTCGCATGAGCTGAAATCTCCGCTGATGTCGATATCCGGTTATGCGGAGGGCATCAGGGACGGGATTTTTGAAGGTGAAGATATCCGTAAAGGTCTGGATATTATCCTCGGTGAAAGCGGACGGCTAAGGGACCTGGTGGGCGAAATGACGCTGCTGGCCAAGCTGGACAGTGAGGAGGATATATTCCGGGCGGTGGAATGCGATCTGGCAGAGCTTCTCACCGAGGCGGTAGAGCGGGTCAATCCGCTGCTTACTGTAAGAAAGCTGTCGCTGCACACTGAGATCTCCGCAGACAGCGGGCTAATACTGAGGGCTGACCGCGATAAGCTGCTGCAGGCACTGCTGAACGTCTTATCCAATGCTGCACGTTATGCGGACAGGAGGATTGATATCCATGGCTATGTAAGCAAGGGCCTGATTACTTTAAAAGTTTCGGATGACGGTCCCGGCATTCCGCAGGAGCTGCTGCCTAGTCTATTTCACAGGTTCGTCAAAGGTAAAAATGGTGATTCCGGGCTGGGTCTGGCCATCGCGCGCGCCATTGTGGAACGCTGCGGCGGAAGCATTACCGCCCGGAACTGCCCGGAAGGCGGTGCCATCCTTACCTTTGAATTTCCGTCCGCAGCAGGCTGACAGGGGCGATCTCAAAAGATTATTGGCGAGCAAATAAACTAACAATGGTCCGTTCGCGTAGCGTTCACTCAAGTGTACACGTTGATCCTGCTCAAAAAAGAGGGTGTCCCGGAAGCCATTATAAGGCTTACGGGACACCCCCTTAGAGTGATATCTAATGTTAATATTCGTTGAACATTGCGGCAATTTCGTCGTAGCCGGTGGTTTGGGTCAGCGCCAGGGAGAGCAGAATTCTTGCTTTTTGCGGCACCAGACTGTTGCAGGGAATAGAATTGGCGGACAGATCGATGTAGGAGTCCTTGAGCGTGATTCCGCTTGAAATCCGCGAGCAGCGGACCACAGGGATGTTATTGTTCTTAAGCTCGCCTACTTTATCAATCCACGGTTTGCTGTAGATGCCTCCGCCTGCTCCGGCGATCACAATGCCCTTGGAGATCGTCGCGAGATAATCCAGAATACCGGGATCGGCATCGACATGGAAGTAGGCAACGGATACTTCAGGCAGCTCCGTCATGGCCGATACATCGAACTGTGCTGCAGTCGTATGCCTTTTGAGGGTGCGGGTATAGAAGAAGGCATGACTGTCGCGCATGTAGCCCAGGCAGCCGAAATCACGCTCATCGAAAGCGTTGGCCTTGAAGGTGTTCACCTTCTGCACATCCCGTCCGCTGTAGATGCCTTCGGCGAAGACAACCATCACACCCTGTCCGGACGCATCCGGATTGGCCGCCAGTGCAACGGACTGATACAGATTCAGCGGTCCGTCCGCACTGATCGCCGTCGCCGGACGCATGGAGCCGGTAATAATCACCGGTTTATCGGTCTTGATCACCAGGTTGAGGAAATAGGAGGTCTCATCCAGAGTGTCGGTGCCGTGGGTAATTACGAAGCCGTGCACATCCTCCCGGAGGGCGAGCGTGTTGATGTAAGCAGCGAGTGTAAGCCAGTGTTCGCTGGTGATATCTGCACTGCACAGATTGCTGACCTGCACGCCGGCACAATTGGCAAGGCGTTCCAGATGGGGCACGCTATCAAGCAGATCCTGCACGGGCAGGGCGCCGGGTTCATAGTTCAAGGTTTTATGCGCTTCGCCGCTGCCGGCAATAGTGCCGCCGGTGGCAAGAATAACTACATTTTTGAGACTGGGATTATAAAATGGGGAAGCAGTAAAATTCACTTCTGGTGCTGGAATAATCATAGATCGTTTCCTTTCAGTTCAAATCAGAATGAAGGTAGCAGAAATACATTGAATGTATTATAACATAGGAATTCCGGGGACAATGATCTGTTTTTACTCCTGTTTTTCCCTGCAAATAATTAGTCAATAAGTGCATGCCATATTAAGGTATAATAAGTAAAAATATAAATGGGAGGATATGTATGTTCACGGTAGAGGAAGTAGCACAGGGAGTGTGGGCAGCGATTGTTATTCCGGGCCGGGGAGCGGTAGGCAATGCGTCCATTATAGATCTTGGGGAGTTCACAGTAGTGGTGGATACCTTCAGCCTGCCCGGGGCAGCGGGACTTCTGCGGGAACGGCTGAGCAGCTGACGGGGAAACCGGTCAAATACATAGTGAATACCCACTATCACGGGGATCATCATTACGGGAATATGGAGTTTGCCGACTGTGTCATCATTTCCTCGGAGCTTACCCGTGAAGTGTTGACAATGAATGGTCCGCCAGAGCTTGGGGAATGGCAGGGAGGTCTGCAGAAGCAGATTGCAGCGCTGCAGGAGGTTCGTAGTTCTGCTGCAGAACCCCGTGTACGTGAAGCCCTGGGATATGAAATAACGGAGAAGCAGGCTTTGCTGGAGGCAACACCTTCGATCCGCAGAGTGACGGCAGCGGTGACGTTCAAGGATACGCTGAATATTCACGGGTCCGGAAGGTCCATACAGCTGTTTACATACGGCGGCGGCCATACCGTCAGCGACACCATGGTATACATTGCTGATGTTCAGGTGCTGATAGCAGGGGATCTGGTGCTGAACAAATCCCATCCGGCTATGCTGCATGGCTTCCCTGAAGCATGGGCCGTAATTGTGGAGCGGATCGGCCGCGAGATTGAATTCACCCGGCTGATCCCCGGACATGGAGGTGTTGCCGGACGTGAGAGCATCGCTGAAATGTTAAATTATCTTCAAGAAATTCAGGCCTATGCTGCAGCGGCTGCCCGGAGCGGGGAGAGCGCAGATTTCTGGCTCGCAAAGGGAATTCCGGCACCGTTTGATACATGGGAGGGCTCTCATATCTTTGAGTGGAATTTCCGCTGGCTGTACGATACATATAATCATTCCTGAGAAAAGAGGAGAACATTATGCTGAAGCTGGATAGCCGGGACTATGCCCTGGCTCTGCCGCTGTTAAGTCAAGTGAAGATCAACACCTTGTTTGCTGAAGCTGTACTCAAGGGGCAAACTACGGGCAATGTTTATGTGGACTCTCTGCAGACCCCCCGTACCTTTTATGTGGCACATGATTACGGGATGTCGCTGGTCTATGGGGATTCGGGCAATGAGGCGTTTAACCGGAGCTTATATGATTATATTACTAACAAGACAGGGGACAGGCATTCTCCGGAATGGCTGCAGGGTGATCCGGCAGGAGGCTGGTCTCCGCTGATTGAGTCTATGATTACTGAGTATAACGCACTGCTGAATGCGGCAGAGCCCGATCCTGAAACGGCTGATAAACGGAGAATATACACCAATACCAGAGTGAATTTCACCTTTGACCCGGAAGTCTACCATAGTGCGAAGGAACAGTGGTTCCGGCATGATGCAGAGATTGTACAGATGACCGGCGAGTTGTTTGACGGGCAATCCGGCGCCGTGATTCCACGGTATTTCTGGCGGGATGCAGAACACTTCCTGAATACAGGCGCAGGATACACCCTGCTCTGGGAAGGGGAGAATGCCTCGAGTGCGTTCTCGGCTTACCGTACGGAGGAGCAGCTGGAGATTGGGATTGAATCGGCAGCGGGCCACCGGGGGAAGCGGTTTGCCTTCTCGGTATGTTCTGCATTAATTGATTACTGCCTGGAGCATGGTCTGGAGCCGGTGTGGGGCTGCCGTCTGGAGAATGAGGGATCTTACCAACTGGCTCAGAAGCTGGGCTTCAAGCCGTCACTGACCATCCCCTATTACCGTTTGGCCGAGTGAATAACAGATACGCAGAATAACTTGTCAATTGTTTGGTGAGAAGAAAGGATTAGACTAGACGGAGTTACTGATTTATCGCGGTTTTTGAGCGGATGAATCGTTAGCTTTTGAAAATAAGGTTTAAACCGGTCAATCAAAAGAAGCAGCGGCATCTAAGACTTTTAGACTGCCGCTGTTGTTTTTAACTAACGTTTCCCGTTAGCTGAATGACTTCTCCGTAAAAAATCAATGAAGGCATCCAATACGTTAACCGCTAATCGATATTGTTCAGAATCTGACTGGGTACACAACATATCCGTAATTATTGCAATGTTCGTTTGCTGTATAAATCAAAACACTTGCTCCATTCAGCAATGGTGGCACTGTCAAGTTATTCACCTGCTTTCGAAAATGAATGCTTTATTCACTTACATAGATTTCGATTCTTTCTTTCCCTCGCCCAATATTGTTACGCTTCAACTTAATTTCGCCAACTTCGCCTGTTTTCTTCAAGTGAGTTCCACCGCAGGAAACCTTTGAAAAACCTTTAACTTCCCAATATCTTCTTCCGTTTCCTTCGTCACTGAAATCACTAATGATGTCGAGGTTTGCCACAATGATCTCACGAGATTCTTTCTCGATCAAAGGAAATGATTTTGAAATGTTCTCGTGCCACACGAAATCTATTCGGGCTTTATCTTGAGCGATATGAGCGCCTATTTTCTCGATACTTTTCAAATGTTTATAAGCTAATTCTAATACAACCTCCGCAGCAAAATGAAGTCTCATAAGTCTGTAACGACGATCCCAATCTATGGCCATCGTCACTTGATCACCAACTTTTAAATCATGCCCTTCTTCAACTGTATAAATGATATCATGACCATCTTTCTTTGCTTGATGTACGGAATATCCGCCAATCAATCCTGTATCACTTTCTTGTCCACCAGAGAAAGCATAAAAGATGGTTCGTTCCACTGTAATGTCATTGCCATTTACACTGGCTATGCGAGTATCTAGTTTTGTTAAGTATGGGGTTGCCCAAAATACTTTTTCAACCATATCAGCACTTCCTTATCACATCATGAATTACATCCCAGTTTTACGATTCAGGATAATGCATGACAACTTGTAGGATGACATCTTCATCCGTGTCATTTATATATTTGTGTGTAACGTTTCCTGCAAACCGAATAGCGCCTCCTGTAGGAAGGGTATACTCGTCATCCCTAACCATGATTTTAAATTCCCCTGTAACAACAGTAATGTACTCTTGGACACCCTCATTGTGGGGTGTGGAAACATAATTCCCTTTAGGTTTTAATACAATCGTGAAAATTTCAATTTGAGTTTGCGGATGGAATGGAAATAATAAATAGACTAGAAAATTACCGTTATCCTCCGTTATATCTGGTACTTCTTTTCGATTAACGATTGATATTGTAGGTTTGTCGTCTTTAATTAGGGATGAAAAAGAAATATTAAGTCCCGTTGCAATTTTCCAAACGGTGGTCACTGTTGGCTGTGTGTCCCCTCGCTCAATTTGATGTAGCATACCTTTGCTGACCCCAGTTAAATTTGCCACTTTATCTAAGCTTAACTGCCTTTGCTTTCTCACACGTTGCAAGTTGTGTCCTATCCTGATATGAATAGCATCCAAGAAATAACCCCCTTGCGTTTAGTATATTATACAAAAATAACACTATGAAATACAAATCGAATAGGACTTTAGTTACGCTAAACTGCCCGTTAGCTTAATGAAGCCTTGTAAATCAAACACTTTATTTTTCAGTCTGGAACTTTATTGAATTTTGTCATCAATCCAGTGAAGAGCACCGGTTGGCGTTCTTTTTTATTGAGTTTTTCACAGATAATGATTATCATTATCGCTATATGGCTGATATTCTGCAGCGGCCGCACCTGCTGCGGTCTGCATTACAATAAGACAGTATATAAGAGCGGAGGAATACGAATGGAGCGGGAACAACTGCTGGAGGGCAGTCTGCAGCCTGGCAGTGAACGGATGGACCTGACCATCATCCGCGAATACATAGCGGAGCATTATCATGAACCGCTGACCCTTAATCAGCTGGCAGGCATGGCCGGACTGCGGCCGAAGTATTTTGGCGAATTGTTCAAAAAAACGTTCGGACAGAGTACCATGGACTATCTGACCGGACTGAGAATCAGCAGAGCGAAGCAGTACCTGCAGGAGTCGGATTATCTGCTCCGTGAGATCGCTCAAAAAGTCGGCTACAGCGATGAATTCTATTTCAGCCGCAAATTCAAAAAGGAAACCGGAGTCCCTCCTTCGTCGTTCATCCGTCAACATAAACGGCGGGTTGCCGCCTGTTCAGCAGCTGCTATCGGACAACTGCTGGCCCTGGACATCATCCCGGTGGCTGCGCCGCTGGATGCCAAATGGACTTCTTATTATTTCAACAAATATTATGACCTGATTGAGACACATCTGCGGGTGGACCTGATGGACTCGGAGCTGGAGCGGGACAAGCTGATTAAGTCCAGAACCGATGCGATTATCGGCCATGATGCCTGGGATACGCAGTGGGAAGAGCATCTGCTGCGCAACAGCCAGAACCTCTTCATTCCCGGGGAGCAGGACCGCTGGGATGTTCAGCTCCGGGCAATCGCTGCTTTTCTGGGAAGAGAGGGGCAGTACAGCCAGTGGATGCAGCGTTATGGCGGTAGAGCCCGCTATGCCAGGGAGCAGGTGGCCGCAGTGGCGGGTGAGGAGAGCTGTATGGTGCTCCGCCTGTACGAAGATCATCTGCATGCTTACTGCAACAGGGGGATACGTGATGTGGTCTTTGGCGACCTCGCGCTGAAGCCGGCATATACAGGTTCGGATGCGGTGTATAATGAGCCGATTTCGCTTGCGGAAATCAGCTTATTGAATCCGCAGCGGATCATGCTGATCATCTGCCCCGATTTCGCTACCAGAAGGCACTGGCTGTCTCTGCAGCACAGCGGCAGCTGGCGCAGCCTTACAGCGGTTCAGGCGGGGAAGGTAGATTTGCTGCCCTCAGATCCCTGGTTCGAGTACTCTGCGGTTGCCCTGGACCGGATGCTGGAGGAGGCAGTGCTGCTGTTTACAGGAAATAGTCCAAGCCCGGAGCAGGATGTTGTCCATGGTTACCCTTCAGTTTATCCTCTATAATCCCTAGTAATGAGAATGATTATCACTAGGGGGAGAGAACACATGCAAGAGCACAAGGTAAGTTCAAGAAACAGAAAGAAGCTAGCAATCCCGGCATTGTTACCGCTAATGCTAGTAATTATGCTGCTGGCAGGCTGCGGGAACAATTCAGCGGCTGACAATGGGGCCCGGAATGGAGCAGCTCAGGTAAACGCCGCGGCGGCAACTCCATCACCGTCTCCCGAAGAGGAGCCGGAAGCTACAGAAGCGCCGGCAGCACAGGCCTATCCGCTGGTTGTTCAGGATGAATTGGGACATGAGGTTACACTGAACGCTGCTCCAACCAAAGTATTTGCGCCATATATGGAAGACTCTCTAGTTGTGCTCGGTGTCAAGCCGGTCGGTCAATGGTCCAATAAAGGGCAGGGGCAAGGATACCTGCAGGATCAGCTAGGTGATGTTCCATTGGTTGATTTCACCAATGGCCAGCTGCCTTCACCAGAAGTGGTTATGTCACTGCAGCCGGATTTCATAGTGCTGCATAACTCCTACTATGCAGAGAATGGGGTCTACGAACAGTACTCCAAGATTGCCCCGACCTATGTCTTCCAGCAGGCTGCAGGTGACCTGGACAGCTCCGTAACTAAACTTGGAGAGCTGCTCGGCAAGCAGGAGGAAGCGGCGAAAGGCCTTGCAGATTACCGCAAGAAGGTGGAGGAAGCCAAGACAGCTCTGGCTCCGCATATCCAAGGCAAGAAGGCGCTTGTTATCCGGTTCAATTCACGGGGCATGTTCCTGATGGGCGGAGTTTACGGCGGGTTTGTACTGGCTGAAGAGCTGGGAATTACCAAGAGCGATCTTGTTGCTGCCGAGAACAGCGTGGATTTGTCGCTGGAAGTATTGCCGCAGATTGATGCCGATTATATCTTCCTGGCTAACGATACAGCTAATACCGGGGAGACCTTCTATAAGGAACTGACTGAGAGTGCACTCTGGAAAAGCATCCCTGCCGTCCAGGCCGGCAGGGTCTATGATGTGGATGACCGTTACTGGCTGGGCGGGGGTATTGTTGCCTACAGCAATGTCATTGACGATGTACTGGAGATCATCGTGCCATGAGTACAACAAGAGAACTGAGCTATCCGCATCTTGGCTGTGAGGAGCATGTGATTTATGCCGGAGCACGCCGCCTGGAGTACCGGATTCTGATCTCGCATCCGTCCGGAGAAGCCCCGCCGGAAGGGTATCCGGTCATCTACGCTCTGGACGGCCATGCCGTATTCCATACCCTGGCAGAATCAGCCCGGCTTCAGACCCGTAAGCCGCATGGCTACGATCCTGTAGTGGTCGTGGGCATAGGGTATCCGTCCGGAGAACCCTTTGACATGAAGCGCCGCTGCTATGATTTCACCATGCCGGCTGAGGAGGAGCAGCTGCCGAAACGGCCGGATGGCAGCCAGTGGCCGGAGAGCGGAGGGGCCGACAGCTTCCTCGACACGCTGCAGAAGGAGATTATGCCGCTGGTCTCGGGCCTCTTTCCTGTGGACACCCGGCGCCAGGCGCTGTTCGGCCACTCGCTCGGCGGCCTGTTTGTACTCCATGCGCTGTTCAACCGTCCGGAGCTTGTTACTCATTATGCGGCTGGCAGTCCGTCTGTCTGGTGGAATGATTATGCCCTGTATTCAGAACTGGAGCAGTTCGCAGCGGCTTACCCGGCTATGAACCTGCAGCGCAAGCTGATGATTACGATCGGAGCCGAAGAGCTGGAGCATATGGTCGAGGATGCTGCGAAGCTTCCCGGACTGCTGGCCCCGCTGGCGGAGCATGGCTTGCAGACGAGTCTTAACGAATTCGCCGGTGAGAGCCATGTCAGCGTACTGCCTGCGGCACTCAGCCGTCTGCTGAGATTCGCCCTGGAGAAGGAATGAGGTCTTAGAACAAGCGTAAAGATCATAGATTCCACGTAAAGAAGAGCAGCACATCTCCCGTTAAGGTGAGGAGTGCTGCTCTTCTTTACGTTAATACACTTTAGATCAGCCGGGCATCCACGAAGCAGTGCAGATGCAGCGGGGACAGCACCTTCAGACCTTCTCCAAGCTCGAAACCCTTACCTTCAGCGAGCTGGCGGCCTTTCTCACGGAAATAGATCCGGTACATCGCCAGAGTCTCCTCACTGAATTGGCTGCTGTGCAGGGCCAGGGCGGCGAACTTCCGCTCGAAGTGGTCGGTGATGTCAATTACTGTATTAGGCTCCGAGGTGAAGTAGAAACCAATCGCCTTCGGCTGCCAGGGGCGGGTGCTTGTCCCTCTGGGATACAGCGGAAGTCCGGACGACAGGAAGGCCTGGGCTGCGGCTCTGCCGGTAACAATATGATCATAATGCGCCTCGTAGGTCAGCCACGGATCAGGACAGAGGATAACATCCGGCTTCACGGTACGGATGATCCCGGCAATCTCTTCTGCCAGTGCCGGAATGTGCTCCAGGGTGCCGTCGCCGTGGGCCAGCTGATGGAACACCGTGGCGCCCAGCGACCGCCCTGCGGCTTCCAGCTCACGTGCGCGGACGGCTGCAATCTCGGCAGAAGACATATGCTCGTCCACCGCACCAAGATCCCCGTTCGTCACGGTCAAATAATGAATCTCGCAGCCCCGCTCCGCCAAAGAGGCGATTGTCCCGCCGATGCCCACTTCATTATCGTCCGGATGGGGCTGAATGCATAATAGGGTGCGGCAGGCAGAAAGATCGGGCGGGGACATCAGCGCCGCCATAGTAGATATATCCATGTTCAAAATCGCTCCTCAGTATGAAATAAATTAGGCAGTCCAGTCTAAAGACTCCGGGTATGCTCCAGATCGCTGAGAATCTGCCGCCTCTGCTTGTCATTGATATTGTAGAACAGAATCGGCAGAATTGCGGCCAGGAAACACAGCGCGGGCAGCAGAAACATCACGAAGCTGAGTCCATTCTGAAGTCTTGGAGTCGATTCCTGATTCTCTGCATAGCTTAGCAGACCCAGACTTGCACCGATGATGAGCCGTGACAATGCTCCGCTGAATTTGGTGACAAAGGTGTTCGTGGAGAATACAATCCCCTCGCCCCGGAAGCCCAGCTTCCACTCCGAATAATCAATGGTATCCAGCAGCATGGACGTGCTGACAATGGTAGTCATGCCGGAGAAGAAGAAGCTGACCGCGAAGAATACCAGAGTAGTCAGAATATTGTGGTCACCGAGAAAATAAGGCAGGATGCAGGACAAGCTCCCCAGCACACAGGACAGGATGAATACCTTCTTCTTGGAAAAGCGGCGCAAAAGCGGAGGCGTAGCCATCATTCCCAGCAGCATGCCTACAACGAGACTAATTCCGACCTGTGTTGCGTAACCGGCATCCCCCCAGACATAGACCACATAATACAGCTGGATGCTCTGCCGGATGCCGTTGACCAGGTTAACAATCAGCAGCGAGGCAAGCAGGGTGAGCAGCGGTTTGTTCTTATAAACCGTTTGCAGATTTTGACGGAATGAGACTTTCACAGGAGAAGGGGCGACCCTTTCCTTAGTGAGGATTCCGGTCAGGAAAATAGATAACGCAGCAATAATTCCTATAATAATTGCAGAATACAGGTAAGCCTGCGTACTCCGCTCACCGCCGAAGGCCAGCAGCAGCTGGATACCGCCGACTGTAATCACGACCGCGCCGAGGGTGCCGCCGATTTTGCCCAAAGTGACGAACAAGGTCCGTTCACCCGGATCAGTGGAGATAACGGACGATAAGGCCCAAAGCGGCGTATCACAGACCGTATACAGCATGCCCCAGAGCAGATACGATACGGTGGCGATCACCAGTGTCATCGCAGAGGAACCGCTGAAGTCCCAGAAGCAGACGATGGTTGCCAGTGCGATCAGGAAGGGGGCGAACAGCAGATAAGGCCTGAATTTGCCCCACCTGGAGCGTGTTTTGTCGGTAATCATGCCCATGAGCGGATCCAGACAAGCATCGAAGATGCTCGCCACTACCAGAATGACACTGGCGGTAGTCGCCGGAATGCCCAGCAGATCCGTGTAGAAGAACAGAATATACATCGACATGAAGCTGTACAGCATATTCTGGCCCAGCAAACCGCCGGAGAACACCATTTTCTCAGCCAAAGGTACTTTTGTTGTCAATGGGCAGTCCTCTTTTCGTTGTGTATATGTAGGGTTGTACCATTTGCTAATTATGTTTATTTATAACTTTTTTTGATGTTCTGTCAAGCTGAATATAGCTAGTGCGGCTGGCTGGATAACCGTCACCTATATACAATGTGAAAGCGCATTACAGAAAATAAATTAAAAAATAATTAAAGCAAAATATTTATATTAAAGTTTTAACGAAAAATGTCGAAATATAGCTAATGATGTCCAATCGGCAGATGGGGGAGTGCTGAAGGGTTTACCGACGGGAAGGACGCTAAGATGTTAACCTCAGGGGGAATTCAAATGAAATGGTTCGGAAACTTGAAAACAGCAACAAAAATTATCTCAGCTTTTATGGTTGTCTCTTTAATTCTGGCGGGCCTTGGAGCATACTCGATATTCACACTTCGCAGCAGCAATCAGAATATGAAAGAAATGTACAACAATAACCTGATCTCAGTGAGAGACTTATCCGCTGCTGAAATCAGTTATCAGGTCAACCGGGTATATACGCGGGATATGAGTAACACAACAGATGCAGCAAAAATTGCGGATTATCAGGAAAAGATTGCGTCTTCCCGGCAGGATATTGCCGAGATGGTGGACAATTATCGGCCGCTGGCGACAACTGCCAAAGAGGTGGAGCTGCTTAGCGCTTTTGACAGGGAATATGAGATGTATCAAAAGCTGTTTGATGAAGCGCTCGTTCTGGCGGAACAGGATGACCCGGCTGAATTTAATACATTCCTGACCACACAATTATCTGTGCAGGGTGAGAAAGTGCTTGACAACCTGGACGGGCTGATCGGAATTAACGTGCAGCTGGCCGAGGAAGCAAACCGCCACTCGCAGTCTGCTTATTCTTCCTCCCTGGTGCTTACCATTATAGTTATCGCGGCTGCAGTTATCATCAGTATTCTCATCGGTTACCTGATCGCCAGATCCATCTCCAAACCGCTTCTGCAGATGCTGCACCTGGCCTCAGAGGTGGCGAACGGTGATCTGACTCAGCAATCCGATATTTCCACCAAGGATGAAGTAGGCCAGCTGGCTGCTGCCCTGAACCGGATGGTTCATAACCTGAAGGACCTGATCAACGGGATCGTCATGAATTCACAGAGTGTTGCCGCGTCTTCCGAGCAGATTTCGGCTAGCACACAGGAAATCGCCGGTACCAGCACTAACCAGTCTGCGGCCGCAACAAATATTACTGAACTGTTCAAAGAGCTGTCGCTGGCGATTGATTCCGTAGCCTCCAGTGCCGAGGAAGCAGCAGAGCTGTCGAATGAGACTGTTCGTACGGCCCGGGAAGGCGGATATGTGGTTGAGACTTCGCTGCAGGGAATGCAGACCGTTAATCACCAGATGAAGCAGCTTGAAGAGGACTCCAGCAAAATCGGAGACATCATCGAAGTGATTGATGATATAGCCGAGCAGACCAATCTCCTGGCGTTGAATGCCGCGATTGAAGCTGCACGTGCCGGAGAGCAGGGCCGGGGCTTCGCGGTGGTGGCGGATGAGGTCCGCAAGCTGGCAGAGCGCAGCAGTGATGCTACGAAGGAAATCACGAAGATCATCAAGGCGATGCAGGAGAATACGAAGCAAAGTGTCCGGGCTGTAGCAGAAAGCGTAGAACAGTCTTCGATGACCAGCCAGGCTTTTGAACAAATTATCAGTATGGTTAATAATTCTTCACTCAAAGTCAATGAGATTGCTGCCGCATGTGAAGAGGAATCCGCGCAGGCGGCCGAAGTAATGAGCTCGGTCCAATCCATTGCCGCCTCCAGTGAGGAATCCGCAGCGGCTTCAGAGGAAACGGCAGCTACCTGCCAGGCTTTGGCCCTGTTATCCGAGGATTTAGCCCAGTCCGCAGCCGCGTTCAAGACTCATTAATTCTACAGACTGAAGGTGAAGCCATGTCAACCTTACAGAAGGAACAGTATATCGAGCTTGCTGTAGGAGCCGAAACCTGTGCAATCCGTATCGAAGAAATTCATGAAATTATCAAAATGCTCAGCATTACAGATATCCCGTTCACCCGTAATGAAGTGAAGGGTGTGGTCAATCTGCGCGGTAAAGTAGTCTGCGTAATGAGCCTGCGCAATCTGCTGGGGATGGCTGATGAGCCGTACACCCGGAATACAAGAATTATTGTGGTTAACTACCGGGAGGAATTCGTGGGTCTCATTGTGGACAAGGTTAATAAAGTGACTACGTATGCCGAGATCCATCCTCCGGCAGGCGGACACAGCCGCAGCCGCGAAGCGGTCTTCCACGGAATTGGTCAACGGGATGACCAGCTGATTGGCATTCTGAAGCTCGAGGAAATATTGGGCGGTTAGGAAGGGGAACTGGTAATGATGATGGAACTGTCTGCCTACCGCGATATTTTCATAGAAGAGCTGAATGAGCAGTTGGAGCGGATCGACCAATCTCTGCTCACCTTGGAGCAAGCTCCGGCACCTGAGCTGGTCCAGACAATATTCCGTGCAGCCCATACGATCAAAGGGTCGGCCTCAACCATGGGCTTCCGTGAAATGAGCGATCTGACGCATGAGGTTGAATATGCCCTTGAATGGGTCCGGGAGAAGAAACCGGAGATTACCGGAATTTTGATTGATACGCTCTTCCGGGCGCTTGACGCCATGAAGCTGCTGCGCACGCAATATATCAGCGGCGGAGAGTACGACGACTGCAGCGCTGTTGTTGCGGAGATCAAAGCATTGATTAATCTGCCCGCTGAACCGCAGCCGGTCCGGCTGCCGGTCTTAAGTCCAGCGGAGATGCTTCAGGCCGAAGAAGCTGCGGCTGCCGGATATTCGCTGCTGTCCCTTGCGGTAACGCTGAAAGAGGAATGCCAGATGAAGGCGGCGCGGCATTATATGCTGCTGCAGCGTATTGAAGACGTAAGCGGAAAGATCATTGCTGTCGCGCTGCCGGCAGCGGCGGCCGCGGGAGCAGATGAAGACTCGCGTTACAGCCGGTTTGCTGTAGTAGCAGCTGCCGGCAAAGAAATTCAGCAGGTAACCGAACAGCTGGCAGGTGATTCAGATGTCCAAAGTATTGTCATCACTCCATTCGTGCCCGGTCCTTCAAGCGTTACTGGCGGAGCGGCGGCGGTTGAACCGTTACTGGCGGGGCCTCCGTCTTCCCTGAACAAGGAACAACGGGGGAGCAGCGCCCAGCCGACGGTACGGGTCAGCGTGGAACGCCTGGATCATCTGATGAATCTGGTAGGCGAGCTGCTGATCGAGCAGACTTCTCTGGCTGATCTGAGCGCAGCCGGGCAGCGGAACGATCCGGCTAAGGTATTGCCGGGTATAGGCGGAGTATCGGATCATATGGGCACTATAATCAAAGAGCTGCAGGAAGGTGTAATGAAGACCCGGATGCTGCCGATAGATCAATTATTCAACCGTTTTCCGCGCCTGGTCCGGGATCTCGCCCAAAAGCTGGGGAAGGAGATTGAGCTCGTGATCCAGGGCGGCGAGACCGAACTCGACCGGATGATTATCGAAGAGCTGAGTGATCCCTTGATCCATCTGATCCGTAACAGCACGGATCACGGGATTGAAAGTCCGGAGGTCCGGGCAGAGCGGGGGAAATCTCCCAAGGGGACGATCACGCTAACCTCTTACCACGAGGAGAATCAGGTGGTTATCCGTCTGGAGGACGACGGGCAGGGGATAGATGCCGGCAGAATCAAAGCTTCTGCGCTCAGCAAAGGAATCATTAGCGAAGAAAAGGCCGGGTACTTAACGGATCAGGAAGCCATCCACTTGATCTTTGAACCAGGCTTCTCAACGGCTGCCGAGGTAAGCGAAGTATCAGGCCGGGGCGTGGGGATGGATATCGTGCGCAGCCAGATTGGACGGCTTAACGGCATCATTGATATTGAAACGGTGCCGGGCAAAGGCACTGTGTTCATTATCCGCCTGCCGCTTACACTGGCCATCATTAAGGGGCTGCTGGTGAATGTTTCCGGCCGGGTACTGATCCTTCCCATGTACAACGTGGCGGAGATTGTGCGAATCTCACCGGATGAGATTCAGGTTGTTCAAGGTGAACAGGCCATTATCAACCACGGGCGGATTGTGCCGCTCTCATGGCTTAGAGACAAGCTGCATTACCCGCGGACCGAGCGCAGCTCCAAGACCATCCCGCTGGTAATTGTCCGGTCTGTAGACCGGATCGCCGCTCTCGCCGTCGATGAGATTATTGGGAATCAGGAGGTGGTGATCAAGTCGCTGGGTGCGTATCTGGGGACGATGAACCATCTCTCCGGCGCAACGATTCTGGGGAACGGGCGGGTTGCGCTGATTTTGGATGCCTCCTATCTGGTCAGCCATTGAGATGTTTTCCAAGCCGGGAAGAACGCCGGATTGCTGTAATTAAATCAGATACGCAAAAAACCGGAAGATCCGCAGCACACTGCGATTCTTCCGGTTTTTTGCGTGCCGCCAGCTGTAAAGCGGAGTTACTTCCTGTGCGGTACTGCCCTGGGGCACTTGATCTGCAGCTCGATGGCCTGCTGATTCATCTGCAGCTCATCCATATATGCCTTGACCTTCATCTGCAGCTTGTGCAGCATTTCAATATGCATATCATGAATACGGTCTTCGATACAGAATGCCGAACAAGCCAGATATCCATCTGTGTAGGATTTGGTATCATCCACTACCGTATTCATTTTTTCTTTGTAAATCCGCTTTACTGGGCCGCTTTCGGGTTTGATTTCATAGTAGCGGTTCGTTTCCACCAGCAGTCTCCAATGACTGGCCTCGACATCATATTCATCCTTCTCCAGCTGTACGGTCACTTTAAAGATTTTAATAGGACTGTTCATGTTGATAGAAACCTCCTGCAACCCCAATACTTATGTTCAATTCTCATTATAGGACTCAGAGATTATAGCATGCGCCAGCCGTTTTTCCCACTGGAATATTAGGTAAGGGGATGTACTGAAATGTGATAGCAGCAGCGAAAATTGTAGTATATTTCCAAGGGATCGTTTACAATAAATCCATTATTGTCCTTGATTGACAATGATGAAACCAACTCATAAAAGGAGATAAAAGATGAAGAACACCGCTGCAAAAGGACACCCGGTCATTTTCTCGCTGATGCTGGGAGTTGTCCTGACCCTTCTCGTTTCAGTAGCATCTGCAGTAGCATCCATTCAGGAGTTTGAGGACATGGGGGTAAGAAATGCCCAGGCCTGCGCCTTCCTGGTTATGGCCGTCATCGTTACTGTATATATGAAGCGGAGGGATTCCTCACTGGAGAGATTTGGCTTCCGCAAGCTTGACGCCAAGCAGGCCGTGCCTGTGCTGTTCTACATCCCACTGTTGATTATTGCGGTAGCCCAGCCGGTTATGTCTGGAATCAATGTCGAGATGACGGCTGCTGAAGTGATCAGTATCGTGATCATGACTATGCTGGTGGGTTATACTGAGGAATCCATTTTCAGAGGAATCATCAGAGATAAGCTGAAGCATAAGGGTCCTGTATTTTATATTGTTTTCTCGTCTGTATTCTTTGGTGTTCTACATATGGCCAACGCGTTTGGCGGAAAAGATATCATAAGCACGCTTCTCCAGGTTGCCAATGCCCTGCTGCTTGGCTGTGTACTCGCCCTGCTGATTGAGGCAGGCAACAATATTATTCCGCTGATTGCCTTTCATTTCATTTATGATGCTCTGGCGTTGGTCAGCAATGACAATGTGGTGCAAGAGGTTCTGCTGGTGGGTATTCTGAATATCATGTACCTGCTGTATGGCATTTATTTAGTAATTGAATTAACCCGGCGGAATAAAAATCATAGCCTGTCAATGTAAAATTAACCGGCCGGCATTCAGGAAGTTATCCCGGATGCCGGCCGGAAATCCGACTAATGATAACGCATACATGACATAGAGACAGCATGCGGGAGCAAATAATATTTACAAAGAGTAATCGTTAGACATGGGCTTTCTGCTCATAAAGAGTAGGGAATATCAGGAATTATGGAGGGATATGCAGTTTTTTGAAGTTTTAAATTTTATCGATCCCAGTGTATAATGTAGACATCACCAAAGGAACCACAAGCAACAATTCACAGGTGGTAACCATAGGTGATTGCCTCATTCCTAAATTTAGCAATGAATGAAGGAAAGGAGAGAATCCCGATGTACTAGCGTTAGCGAAGCGTGCCGGAATCGGCTGCTGATAGGAAGGTGGATGATAACATCTTCTGGCAGATCGTGGGTATGCGGGAACCCAAGAGCAAATCTTTGAAGGTGAACCAAAGCTATTCATTCAAGCAAGAGTGATCTTGCGGAAGAAAGAGCGTGATTCCGTTGAAAAAGGTTAGCGAAGCGTACTAATACGATTGTTCACAGCAGGAAAAGCGTCCGTGAAAACGTTTTTCGTGAAATCGTGTACGCGGGAATCCACCCCATATGCAGGACATGGAGCAACACTCCGAAGAGGAGCGAACGGGCAACACGGTAATATGAAATTAGAACAATCACCATGTCAGGGATATGGCTTTGTTATCAGGAGGAAACGATTGAAGTGAATACAGGAATTAACACATAAATCCCCGTGCCTCAAGCAATCAGGCAGCGGGGATTTATGCGTATATACATAAGTGCTCCATTTCGCCAGTCCGGCTGAATTGGAGTTTTTTTGTTTAGAAATTAACCCTGTTAGGCAACACTAGACTCCATAAGTTAGAGATATCAGCAGCAGGGAGACATCAGCATGAAATTTTTACCAGCAATTCTTTCCCATTGCTTTGGTACTGCTGGTAATGCTGCTGCTCTCACTTATATATGGGGCGGACTGGAGCAACTTTCTGCCTGTGTTTGAGAAGGGCGTTCATCCTGTTGTTGAAGGTACAATAAATTTCATGGCTTATCCCAACAGTGAGGTTGCGTTAAGTCTGTTCCTGGTCCCATTGATGAAGAATAAACAAGCTTATAAAAAGGCACTGATCCACAGCACGTGGATTACCGGCATCACCTTAGTATTACTTACGGCACTATACCGGACTCCTGATACCGCTGGCCCTGGCCAGTATTCCGCTGGCGATGAATGTCTGGGATAATCCTTCCGTGATTGCCGAGCTTAATGAAGTCTGGTATCTGAATGTATTTAAGCAGGGGGCGGAACCCAATGTCTGATCCGATTAAAGCTCAGGTCCAGCAGCAGTTTGCCAGAAATGCCGGGAAATATGTGACCAGCAGCCATCATGCCCAAGGGGAAGATCTGGCGCTGCTCGTAGCTGCTTCACAGGCTCACGGAGATGAACGTGCTTGATATTGCCACGGGCGGCGGGCATGTCGCAAATGCGCTGGCTCCGCTGGTTAAACAGGTGACAGCCTTTGATCTGACTGAAGAAATGCTGAAGTCGGCAGCTGCCTTTATTCAGGGAAACGGTCATTTGAATGTTCATTTCGTCAGAGGAGATGCAGAGGCGCTGCCATTCGCTGCGGATACCTTCGAGCTGGTCACCTGCCGGATTGCAGCCCACCACTTCCCGGAGGTTCAGGCTTTCATCTCCGAAGCTTACCGGGTGCTGAAGCCGGGCGGAAGGCTCCAGCTGATTGATAATGTTGTGCCGGAGGACGAAGCGCTGGGCGGATTCTATAATGAGGTGGAGAAGCTGAGAGATCCCAGTCATGTCCGGGCCCTGCCCAAATCGGAATGGATTCAGAGGCTGGAGCATTCAGGCTTCCGTCTGGAAGCGTTAATATGCTTTGCCAAGCCGTTTGAATTTGCCTCCTGGTGTGAACGGGCAGGTCTTACGCAACTGGAGCGGGAACGCGTAGAAGCCGCCTTCCGGCAGTCACCACAGGCAACCTGGGATTTCTTCAGCGTACGCGAAGAAGGCGGGGAGCTGCTTGGTTTCACCGGAGAAGCGGCTTATTTGCAGGCTTCTAAAATCCCTCTGGATTAACTAGCAGAGGTGCGATATACTCGCCGAATACGTCAGGCGGCGGGTTGTTACGGCCCCGCATATTGTCCCGGGTCAGCACGACCACCGTCTCGAGCTCCGGCAGTACATATACAAACTGCCCGGCATAGCCCCGTGCATAATAATAATCCACAGCAGCAGACTCTCCGGTTCTGGTATCACCCGTTATTGTGTCTGTCCACCAGTGCCAGCCGTATCCGCCATGGCGGGGCGGCTCAGTCTGCATAGCGGGCTGTGCCGAACGTGCTACCCATTCGCTGGAAATAATCTGCGAATTCTCCCAAACTCCCTGCTGTAGATACAGCTGTCCGAAATTCAGCAGGCCGGTGGGCCGCAGCTTCAGCCCGTAGCCGCCCGTATGGATGCCTTGGGGATCAGTCTCCCATTCATACTCCGTAATTCCGAGAGGTCCGAAGAGATATTGTTCCGCGAATCTTGCTGTGCTCATTCCCGAAGCCTGCACCACAATAGACGACAGCAATTGCGAAATCCCTGAGTTGTACTCCATCCGGGTACCCGGTTCATCCGCGAGCGGCTGCTCCAGCACATAGTTCACCCAATGGGGGGAGCGGGTCATCTTGGGGAAGGAATTCGCTCCGCCGAACTCGGTCCAGCGAAAACCGGCAGACATGGTGAGCAGCTGTCCGATTGTAATTTGCTGCTTGCGTGTATCAGCATCGCGGCTGAGCTGCGGGAAGAACTCGCTGAGTGGAGCAGAAGGACCGGAAAGATGACCCTGGTCCATCGCGATACAGACCAGCGCTGACAATATGCTCTTGGTGCAGGAGTTGATCTTGGCAATCTCGGAACAGGTGCGCTGATCTCTATAATGTTCAAAGATCAGACGGCCTTGCTGCTGGATCAGACAGCTCCGCAGATTCAGTGGTTCTAGTGAGGCAGATAATGCTGACAGATTCATGGTAGTGTCCTTTCGGTATGTCGTCCGGGTAGCTTTTATATCATGCTGCCCATGATGCTGCCTTCCTTGTTTTATGATTTGCAGTGATCTTGGATAGATTCGGCTTAATTATCTCAATCTGTAGTGAAGAAGTCCAACTCACCCGTCCGGCTGAAAGATTTCTTGTACCGACAGCTTAATTAGGAAGTGCAATAGAATCAGAGACAACTCCGAAAGTTGATCCTTTGATATAAGCCTGGTTCTGCAGAGCTTCCAGCTGTTTGGCGGTTCCTGTGACGACGGCGCCAATGATTGTGATATCGCCCGGCTCCAGAATATCATTATCCCCGGCCAGGCTTTCATGAACCTGATCTGCTTCCCAGGTGAAGTTCTTACCGTGCTTGCGCAGCTGCTCGACACTGTTAATGAAGGAGTTCACACCACCGTAAGGGGCGAACTGCTCGCCATGAAATCCGTAGATAATCATCGAATCAGCCGCGATGGTTTGCCGCGTTTCCTTCAGGTATTTTTTATAAGAGGGGGTATATGCATCCGTCCATAACCAGACAGACTGCACCCCGGCAGGCAGAAGCTTCTGGGTCTCTTCAAGCGTATAGGCTTGGTCAAAAGACAAAGCGAGCTCCACGAGAGTATCGTCTTCCAGCTGCTTCAGCTGGCTGATGCTGTCCTCATATGAATCATAGGCAATCTCCGGATGGTAAAAGATCATTTCCCGGTCCCCTGTGGCAGAGTTATAACGGTGCGGGGAAGCTGCACTTAGCTGCTCCGGCAGAGAAATCGCTCCGAATGCGCCATACCTGCCGGTGGAGCGGCCCAGCAGATTATAAGTTTCCTCGATGGGCTGCCAGATATAAGGTTTGTTTCCCAGCCATTTGTAAGTCTGATTGTAGGTTTCGCCTCCAAAGCTATCCAATTTGACCGACTGGTTGCTGATGTGGACATTGGGGGCGCTGATCTCATTTTTCCAGAGAATCTCTGATTGCACCTTGCTGCCCTGAGCCAATCTCAAATGATAGAGGCCATACCAGATAACGGCGAGTATGATGGGGGTTACGACAACAATGATGCCAATGGTCTTCAGGGTGGAGCGGAGTCTGGCTTTTTGAATGAGCTGCTGAGTCTGCTTCCCTCCGAAAATAAACTGGTCCTGCTCCTGATTCTGATCCATTTAATATTCCTCCCCATAGTGTTTGATAAATTGGTTTTTGGCGCGTGTGACATGGGTCTTCAGCGTGTTCTCATTCATACCGTACAGGGATGAGAGCTCCTTGTAGGTCAGGCTCAGCTCATATTTGAGAATCAGCAGCTCCTGATGCTGCTCAGAGAGCCGAGACAGTGTGTCGCGGATATTCTGGGCGGTTTCCCGCCTCAGCAGCTGGATCTCCGGCAGATGGGTTAAAGAAAGAAGTTGAATGTCTTCAACATCGACCGTGGGATGACGTTTATCTTTCCTCTTGAGATCATAGAACTGATTGGTCGCGACACGGAACATCCAGCCCATGACTTGTTTCGGGCCGATGCCATCCTGATAGATTAAGTATTTATAACAGGTGTCCTGAACGATATCTTCAGCATCCTCGCGTGCGAGTCCGCGTTTTCTTAAGTACCGGTATAGTAAAGTTCCGGCTTGCTGCAGAAATTGATGAATGGTTTCTTTGGCCATGTCCTGCCCCCTTCCCCTATACAACGCTAAGCTCCGTGAAAAGTTTACAGCAGCCGTTACATCCAGTATTCCTTAATTATAAATGTTCACTACCAGCAACAGCTTCAGCAGTTCAGTTAATATAATAACAGTATGTAAAATATTAGCTGCAACGGAGGGTATCTATGTATCAGGATAAGGAATTGGTGATTCGGCCCATAGCTGAAGGGGATCTGCCTAGACTGTGGGATCTGGTGTATAAGGAAGAAGTGCCGGAGTGGAAGAAATGGGATGCGCCTTATTATGAACACAAGCGGATTCCGTGGGAAGCGTATTACGCGAACAGAGCCGAGATTGTTGGATGCGGGAATAATTGGGTAATAGAAATAGAGGGCGTGGTAATAGGCGACGTCAGTTACTATTGGGAGCATGAACCCTCCCTATGGCTGGAAATGGGCATTATCATCTATGATCCGGCATACTGGAGCAACGGTTACGGGACGAGAGCCCTCAAGCTATGGATCGGACATCTGTTCAATACGTATCCGTTAGTCCGTGTAGGCTATACCACCTGGTCGGGAAATGAGCGGATGATCAGGACAGGAGTCAAATTAGGCATGACAATGGAAGCGAGGCTCCGGAAATGCCGGTACTACGACGGGAAGTTCTATGATTCGATCCGCATGGGACTGCTTAGAGAGGAGTGGGAGGCGTAGGATGGAAACTGTCAGCCGCTGGAGCAGCTGAAGATTCACCTGCAAAATTAGACAAATAAGTATGTAATTGCTGTATTTTGCATGAAATGAAACAATTAAAATGCTTGTTTGTGAAAAAAGACACAATATTGTGAAAATTATCACGTTGTTATCATAAAATTTTAATATATAATAAAGTTAATTAAAAGAAACAGGGGGAATTAAAAATGAAATTATTCAAAGTTCTAGTAGTAGCAGGGGTATCAGCAGCATTGTTGTCGGGTTGTGGATCGAATGATAATAACGCAGCAAACAATACTGGTGCAGCAGCAACAACAGCTCCAGCCACTGAGCAGACGGATGCCGTAACAACAGCTTCGATCGTTAACCAGGCAGATGCCTTCACTGCTGCTGTAAGCGAAAGCGGCAACTGGATTGTAGCAATCCTGAATGATCTGACCGTTGATAAAGATGTTGTTGTAGCCGGTGAATTCCATGACAAAGGCGACGCAACTGCAGCGATCTACCGTAAGCTTGCCCTGTATGCACAGGATGCAGACCACAAGGTAACAGCTACTTACACGCTGACAGCACCTAAAGTAACTGTACAGAGCGAGAACTTCCGCGTTCAAGGCGGTACCATCAAAGGTGACGTATATGTAGAAGCTAACGGATTCAACCTGTACAAGGATGCTACCATTGACGGCAACCTGTACTATGCAAGTGAAGATGTGAAGGCTACTGCTGTGATCGAAGGTACTGTAACCGGAGCAAACGAAGTTAAATAATTTAATCTAATAGAGTAATTGCAATATTTTATTGATTACACACAGCCTGTAGACAGGTCCTTAGGGGCTTGCTCTATGGGCTTTTTTGTATTCTGTCCGGAAATATTCTATAGTATTATGGAAGGTATTGTAAGCGCAAACACATGGGATGGACAGGGGATGGAATGATTCATGAAGAATAGCCGGAGATTGGGCATTGCTGCCGGAGTGATTCTAGCTTCCGTAGCCGTACTCTATTTACTATTGTATATGTATGAAAGACCGGGAGGATGGTCAGACCAGAAGATGTCCCGCTCACTTGGAATGGACCAGACACTCCAGATTCCGCTTGGCCAAAGTCCTGAAGAAGCTGTCCGGCTGTTCCGCGGCTCTGACTCAATGACAGTCATTCACCAGGAGCCTGCGGCCAGAGGAGAGCTGGTATTTCTTACCCGGGCAGGCCAGCAGGATAGCAGTAACCTTCAAGTAGAATATGTCCGCAAAACCTGGATCGGATGGAAGTGGGTATGGGGAGGCGGCTACGGAATGGGCGGAGATCCGGACAGCTCTGCAATAAATTATATGTGTTTTCCTGAATTGGAGCATATTTCAACGCCTTTTCCCATGGTGATCGGAGACGTTCTGGACCCGGCCATTCAGCATATTACAGTCAAGCAGAAGGAGGCAGGGACGGATAAATCTGAGGCGAAGCTTATTAAAGTCGGATCAGACCGGACGATTTGGTTCGCTTTCCAGCCGGCTACGGCGGGTGTTCCGTTTGAGATTGAAGGACTTGATGATGCGGAGGGAATGATTGCCTCCAAAATAATAACAGACGCAAGAGACAGCGGGTCAATTCCGCTTGGTGAATGAGAATAAAAAAGTGCGGGGGCTTCGCACAACCTTCTATGGTGGAAGTGTTGCACGAAGTACAACAATTCCCTTGTAATATCAGCCTTAACCGCAAATTGTTGTACGAAATGCAGCATTCCTCCGTCATCACGCCGATAGATGGGTGAATTCCTGTATTTCATACAACAATCCTCCCAAACACTCAGTTATCATAAGCCCGAGTTGCAAAACGTACAACATTTCTATTTGAGCCTGAAAAGCAGACTAAGACTCCGGCAGCCGTGCGGACACGGACTGCCGGGGTCTTCGTCTGTATTTGTGATCTGTTCCCAAGAATAACTAATGTTATGTTATGCCGGCAATACAGAAGTGAGGGATTCCGTATAGGGTGCGGATTCCAGTTCTTCAACCGGAGCTGCTCTAAACTGTAAATGATACAGATCCGCATAGAGTCCGTTCTGTTCCATGAGAGAATCATGTGTGCCTTCTTCGACAATTGCCCCATGATCCAGAACAATGATCCGTGAGGCTTCACGCACTGTTGACAGCCTGTGGGCTATCACAAGGGTGGTCCTGTCTTTCATCAGCAGATCAAGCGATTGCTGAACCAGCCGTTCGGACTCATTATCGAGTGCCGAGGTCGCTTCATCCAGCAGCAGAAGCGGCGCATTACGCAGAAAGGCTCTGGCGATAGCAAGGCGCTGCCGTTGACCGCCTGATAGAGTAGAGCCGTGTTCACCGATCAATGTGTCGTATCCTTCGGGCAGACGCATAATGAATTCATCTGCACCTGCAAGGCGGGCAGCTTCCCTGATTGCTTCATCGCTGGCATGATCAGCGCTGAATGCGATATTCTCCCGGATGCTGCCGGAGAATAAGTAGGGATTCTGCGGCACGTAGGAGATCATCCGGCGGGCCGCTTCGAGCTGATCGTGTACGGAATTCCCGCACACGGTAATGCTTCCGGCCTCCGGTTCGTAGAGTCCGCAGCACAACCGTACAAGTGTCGTCTTGCCTGAGCCGCTGGGGCCGACAACAGCAACAGTCTCGCCATGCTTCAGCTCAAGATGGATCCCGCTCAGGCAGCTTCCCTCCTTGGACTGGGGGCCTGCGAAGCTGTAGTGCAGCCCCTGTATATGTAGCACCGGAGCTTCACTGGAAGCTGCAACTGCTGCTGCTGCTGCTGCAGTAACTGGAGCCTGCCCGTAACCAGAGGATTCTCCTTCCCGGGGAGCATCAAGAATCTCGAATACACGGTCAGCCGCACCAAGTGATTCCTGTACCCCGCCCCAAGTCTGCGACATATGGACGAATGGCCACTGTACACGCCCCATCAGGATGATGAAGGCAAGCACTTCACCCGCTGAGGTCTCTCCCCGCAGCGCCGACCTGGCAATAAGGATCGCGCAGCTGATCATTACAACATTGTTGATGAATGCAGAAGAATGCCAGAGCAGTGCGTTCAGCAGCGTTTTTTGCTTCTGCAGCCGGTTCAGCTGCCCGCGTTCTGCTGCATACCTGCTCAGCAGGGTATTCTCCAGTGAAAATGAACGGATAACCTTCATGCCCTGGAGGGTCTCCTGCAGGATTCCCCGCAGCAAGGCTTCCTGGGCATAGATTTGTGTGTATAGCTTGCGCAGCCTGCGGTCAAAGAAACGTCCGGACAGAAATACAACAGGGCCCGTGCCCAGCGCAAGGAGTGCAAGCCAGACATCCATATGGGCCAGATACAGAAATGCAACCAGGCAGAGCAGCAGATTATAACCCAAATCGTAGACCAGGCTGCTGATCATCCCCATGGCAGCTCCGGCATCCTTGGTGTTGCGTGAGGTCAAATCTCCGGAATGCATGGTTTCCAGCTGGCGGTAAGTGAGCCGGTGGCTGGCATCAAACAGCTTCGTCCGGAAATCCCAGGCGATCCGGCTGTGCACTGTGAAGCGGAGGTAATGCTGAAGCATAAGACAGACAATGATCAGGAAGCAGGCCAGCGAACAAATTAGGGTTATCCGTGTCAGTGACTGCATATTGGTACTGTTAATTGTATCTATGAAAACCTGCTGAATCGTAGCAAACCCGACATCCAGGGCAAGCCTGGCCATTAGCAGCAATATAGCTGCCAGGAAGCCGATCCGGTATGGCTTGACATAAGGAAGCAGCCGCTTGAGGGCTACCCGGAGCCGGATTCGGCCGGATGAAGATGAGTTAATATTCATTAGATATTCCTCCTCCGGCGGCAGCCTCTGTCTGGACGCCCGCCTGGGCCATAGCGTGATATTTGCCCTGCAGAGCCATTAGCTCCCCATGTGTACCCTGTTCAACAATTGCTCCATCCTCCATGAAGTAGATATGATCCGCGTGCCTGATGGTTGACAGCCGGTGGGCGACCACAACCGTTGTCCGGTTCGTCATCAGTACGCGCAAGGCCTGCTGGACAATCTCCTCATTATGGCTGTCAAGCGCAGCCGTAGGTTCATCCAGCAGCAGCAGTCCCGGCTCACGGACGAAAGCCCGGGCAATGGAGAGCCGCTGGCGCTCACCTCCCGACAGCGTAAGCCCTCTTTCTCCGATGACCGTCTCATACTGCAGGGGAGTCCGCATAATGAATTCATGGATGCCTGCATTCTGCGCGGCGGCGATCACCTCTTCACGGGAGGCTTCCGGCCGTCCCCAGACAATATTCTCGTATAGTGTTCCAGAGAACAGATAAGGCTCCTGGGATACATAGGCGATACGGCTGCGCCAGCTACGCGGCGGAATGGCTTGTAAGGACACACGGCCATGATGAATGCTTCCTCCGTCAGGCGCATAAGCGGCAAGCATAAGCTGAAGAATGGTGCTCTTGCCGCTCCCGCTGGCTCCGGCGAAGGCGGTAACCTTTCCCGGCTCAATCCGCAGATGAATATCCGTTAGCACCTTCGTTTGTCCATAACCGAAGCTGACATTGCTGAATGTAAGCGGCTGCTGTCCGGCAACGGTCAGATTGACTCCCTCAGTCCATGCTTCATCCTGCATTCCTGCCGTCTTAAGACCAGCAGAATTGCCGTCTTCTTCAGATAAATCCATCACCTCAAATAAACGTTTCCCCTGTGCCAATGAAGACTGCAGTTCAGTCCAAAGGTTAGCAAGCTTCGATACCGGATTCGAGATTTGCTCGAAGCAGATCAGAAACGCGGCAACGGCACCCACATCCAGCCGGCCGCCGATGACCAGGTAACCGCCATAGGAGAGAACGTACAGCAATCCGCCAAGAATAACGGCCAATGGCATATTGTAACCTACAGCCTCTATCCGTGAGACGGGCAGGTGAACGGTGTTGAATTGCCGGACTCTGCCCGTGAACTGCCGGAGCAGACGGGGGGCAAGGGAGAAGGCACGCACGACCTCAGCACCCTGTATCGAATCCTGGACGAATGCCTGCTGAGCGCTTTCAATACTCTGCCGCTGTTCATTCATCGTACGAAGGCGGGAAGTGAAGGGGAGCATCACCAGCGGGACCAGGGCACAGATAATAATTGTCCCCAGTGTTAGAGCGAATTGCAGGGACAGAAGATAAGTGAGCAGAAATGTGATTTGCAGCAGATTGCTGATCAGGTCAATCGTCTTCCGGTTTATCCCCTGCTGTGCGGCTGGAGCAGAGTCATTCATCCGGCTGATCAGATCGGCGGAATGATAACGGTCCAGATCCTTCATCTGAACATTCAGTATTCTTGTCAGCATGGAGATCTGAAGCTTAGAGGTGGATTTGATCTCCAGCAGCCCTGAGAGATATGTATTCAGAAAGTTGGCTCCGGCATCCGTAATTACGATGACAGCAGCAAAGGCCATTCCCGCTGTCAGACCGGAAGTATTGTGGTTGGTTGCCGCATTGATAATCCGCCGCAGCGACTCAGCCAGACCTACAGTTGTGAGTGAGATGACTGCTGCCAGAACACACAGAATGATGTACCAGCCTGTATAGGGTTTGCCGAGCTTCAGCAACCGGATAAATGTATTCTGGGCAGCGGCGGGCTGTTCATTCAGCGGCGTTGTCCCGGTATTCGTAATCCCGTTCAAGTGGACCCCTCCCGTGTTATCCATTTATGAAATAGTCTTTGTCCAGCATAACTTTAGCCGTCAATGCTAGCAGACTGCGCAAAGTATCGGTTCTAAGCACGTAATACAGCCGGTGATCCATCCGCTGGATGTCCAGCAAATCCAGGAAGAACAGGAAATTGGAATGATATTTCACAGCAGCAGGTGTAATACCGAGGGCTGTGGCAATTTCCTGGCCATAGTGTGGACGCTGCTTCAATAACATCAGGAAGTCCAGCCGCCGTTTATCCGAGAAGGTTTTGAGGAATAATTCAGTTTTCTCCCTGTCTGCTGCAGGTCCGTATACCCGGTCATTATGTACGCCGAAAATGACCCAGCCGACCCGTCCGGCATCCGTATGGAACTGTAAGAAGCTGTTGTTGACCTGTGAGACAAAGCTGACATGGAAAGTGGTAGGGATGTCGAACAGTGAAGGCTCATTCTTGTGGACTTCACGAATGAAAGCCTCCGGATTGCTAAGGAACTGGGCCTCATACTTGCGGGAGGCCTGCTCGGAAAGCTCACGGATCCGTTCTTTCCAGTGAGCAAAAACATCCTGGTTGAATTGACGCAAAAGCTGCAGATACCGCAGCTTGGTCTCCTGAGGATGAGCAAGACATTCAAGCAGCGGCGCATGAGCTTCTGCAACCTCCGGTTGAGGTTTTGTGTTGGACACCAGATCTGTAAGCGCCACAAGATCCTTTTTGACAATCTCCCAATCGTTGCCTTTCAATAATGCCTCCATATTATCGTTGTAGACGCCGTAGACCATCTCTGAAACGATATGCTCCGCAGAGCTGTTCTCCAGCCGGTTAATCAACTCCTCTGCGGTCAGCGCTTCCCGGTGAGTGAAGACTGATTCGAATAAGGGGAAATCCAGGGCATTATGAAAGAAGTCATACCGGAAGAAAAACATCAGCTCACGGGTGAAGTGAGGTGACAATAATCTGCGTGCATCCTCGAAGTAGGTTCCCAGCAGCTCATCGGTTTCGATTTTGTAATCCTTGGCCAAGTCTGCCACCTGGTCTTCACATGCAAGCATTGCCATGGAAACCACAAGCTCGACAGCTTCGTTGTACGCAAAACGGATATTCTTCAGTAAGGTCTCCTGCAAAGTATCATTCATAAGGCTAAGGTCCTCCAGTTCAGTGATTAAATTTAATATTAAATATTAGGTTGAAGTCGTCAACATTTAATGACGACTTAATGTTAAAATAAACCATATGCAAGAACTTGTAAAGTGAATATTGTGTGTGCGGACGCCAATCTTCCGGATGGAGATTTATTGATATTGTGGAAGAATGATGAATGGAGGTGTAGAATACATAGGAGCTGTCAGTTCAGAAATAAATATCTGAGAGGTGTTCTCATTGAGGAAATGGATTATTATTGCCCCGCTGCTGCTTAGCTTAACCGGTACGGCGACAGGCTTCGCTGCTCCGGCTGTACAGCCGGGGGTTACGGTTACAGTCAACGGCCAGCTGGTGAATTTCGATGTGCAGCCGGTAAATGATCAGGGGACGGTGTATGTTCCCCTCCGCTTCGTGGCGGATGAGCTGGGCGGGATGATTGTTCCGGGGAACAATAAAGCAATCATAATCTCCAAAGGAACCATTACGCTGAGTATAACGGCGGGGTCTACCGCAGCCTACAAGAACCAGCAGCCCTTCACGCTGGCAGCCGCTCCGAGACTGGTGAATGGAAGAATGCTGGTGCCGCTCCGGGTGCTTTCTGAGGTTTTTGAAGCAACGGTCACCTACGCAAACGGTCAGGTCGAGATCACGCAGGAAGAATCCGTACAACCCGCCGGTCCTGGTGTAACAGGGAATTCGGTGGGCAATCTCAACAATTGGGGCTTGTATGCGGCGGACAATGAATGGATCTATTTCAATAATCCGCAAGACTCGGGGAGGCTCTATAAACAGAAGAAGGACGGTACTGATCTTCAGAAGCTCAGCGATGACGAATTTGCAGCTTATATTAATCTTGTAGGCGGAAAGCTGTATTATACGGGCGACAACAACAAGCTGTTCAGCATGAATACGGACGGGTCGGAACGGACGATGATTCGGGATTTTGCCGTCGGGAAGAACCTCGTGTCGGTTGTTGATGACTGGATCTACTTCACGCAGGGGAACTCCTCAATGAATAAACCGCTATACCGGATGAAGACCGACGGCAGCTCCAGAACGGTGCTTGAACAGTACGGGGTATCCAGCCTGGCGGTGTATGGCGGCAAGATCTACTATACGATTGACTTCAGCAAGCTGTTTGTCATGGATCTTGACGGGAGCCACAAGAAGAAGCTGCTGGATGGCGGATACATCACTAATATAGTGATGAAAGATGATATCATGTACTTCAATTACAAAGAGCATGTATATACGATGAACATAGATGGAACCGGATTAACTCAAATTTCCGCTTTGAATGGCAGGGAGATGAACCTGAGCGGAAACTATTTGTACTTCAGCAATTACTCCGAGTACAGCAAGAAGCTGTTCCGGCTCAATCTTAGCGATTATACCAGCGAGAAGCTGGGCGATGACAAGACCTTATATATCCATATCGTGGATAATAAGCTGTATTATATGAATGCCGCAATCAACCGCTTTGTAGAAGTTGACATCGAATAGATGAAGGGATGATTACAATGACCATGGCCGCAAATGCACCTGATCTTACATCCAGACTGTTTAACCTGAGTGTGGATCGCCTGATGACAGCCTCACCCGAAGTCCTGTACAAGGCTTGGACGAAGCAGTTCGACCGCTGGTTCGCGGCGCCGGGAACGCTGATCATGGAGGGCCTCGTGAATACTCCGTTCTTCTTCGAGACCAGGCATGAGGAACAACGTTACCCGCATTATGGGCGGTTTCTGAGCCTTGAGCAGGACCGTCTGGTGGAATTGACCTGGGTTACAGGTGCGGGAGGGACGAAGGGGGCGGAAACGGTGGTCCGGGTAGAGTTTGAGATTCAAGGATCTGCCACGCTGCTTCGCCTGTTCCATGCCGGCTTCCCGGATGCGGAATCCAGGGACCGGCATGAGCAGGCGTGGCCGATGGTGCTGGCGCAGCTGGATAAGGTGATGGCGGCAGAGTAACAGAGTGGGATGCTGCACTCAAGGCACCGGTAATATTGAGGGATGCGCGGATTAAGCCAGCTGTGACATGTATTCATAGGCTGTAAGGCCGAAGACACTTTTGAAATGGCGGTTCAGGTGAGTCAGGTCTGTGAAGCCGCATTCCGCTACTGCCGAATAGACATCTTTGGTCTTCTCGATCGATTGTCTGGCATGCTCAACCTTGCAGTTCAGGAAGAATTGGTAAGGCGAGATGCCTGTATGTGATTTGAACTCGCGGATGAACTGGTATTTGGACAGGCCTAACTCCTGTGAGATGTGATCAAGCTTAAGCACTTGGCCGAGGCTGTAGTACATCATTTCCTTGGCCTGCTGAACAAAGGCATTATCGGTATGCATGGCGGCTTCGATTTCGGTGTGGGCGGCCAGATGGGCCAGCTGTAGCAGCAGTTCACTGCAAAGTGCGCTGTCAGCGCCATTCTGGACCGCTTGATTCAAGGAATAGATGGATTGCGCCAGCTCCCTGTCATAGACGATAGGCGAGGTGAACCGCAGTTCCTGCTTGCCCAGAATCTCTGCAAACATGTCCGGCTTGATATAGAGCATGACATAATCAATACCTTCTCTATCATAGGAATTGCCGTCGTGGTACTGTTCGGGGTTAAACAACATGACACCGCCCGGATGGGAGGAGTGCAGGCTGCCGGCCAGATGGTATTGCTGGATACCGCGCAGTGTTACGCCCAGGGCATATTCTTCGTGACAATGCTTTTTGTAAGTGAAATCCGTCATGCTGGCCGATAAGGCGAGAATCTCTGCAGACTTTCTATAATTGAATTGTTCCACCTTAATCACCGCCCTCTATATAATTCCGGATACCATTACAGCAGAGTATACTAGAAAAAGTGCCATGATACTATTCATCACCCGCTGATGCCGCTGCAGAAAGCTCTTGAATATGGAGCCGAATATGACCCAGGTAGTGAATGCCAGAAACCCGATCACAGTAATTACCATAACGAAGATGAAGGCTGCTGCGGGTGAACTATAATAAGGCATAACATATCCCGGGATAACGGTCAGCGTGAACAGCAGCACCTTCGGATTGGCGAATTGCATCAGCAGCCCGGAGACGAAGCCTGAGGATTGCTGAGCTGCGGACTCGTTACGGCCCATCCTGTAGACCTGATAGGCGAGATAGAGCATATACAGGCTGCCGATGATCTGCATAACGTCGAGAATATGCGGAATGAAGTCTGCAAGCATGCGGTTCAGCAGAGCGGAGGCGGCAAGCAGCAGTCCGAATGCCACGGTGGCTCCTCCAACGTAACCCATCGTTTTTCTGGCCCCGTGATGCTGCACGGAGGATAGAATGACAATATTGGTAGGGCCGGGTGTGAAGGTTACCACAATACAATAGATGATAAAAGAAACGATATTCATGATGACCTCCAGGTGAAGTAGTCACATGAATATACACCCGGCAGGGAAATGGCTATAGTACATTATTGCAGGTATCACTAGAATAAAGGGCTGAATGCTTGCGCAGGGAGGTTGATAACACAGATGACCGCGAGCTTCCTACAGGCTCTTTCGGAAAGAGGGGGACACTTGAGGAGAAGATGTTTGAAGTCTATGAGACGGAAGAGGATGCGGCAGGTCTGTATATAAGTGGGCCTATGACGAACCAGGACTCCTCGCATCTGTTCAAGAAGGCGCTGGTCTACCAGGTGAATCCCGATGGAGGGGGCTTCGCAATAAACACCGGGAAGCAGAAGCTGCATCCCGGTGCTGAAGTGACAGGCAGGAAATGCCTGACGGAGCTATTCCATTATCTGAACAGTAACCTGTTGCCTGGCGAACAGGTTGAACTCTATTCCTGCACGGCCTATGGTACAGACCGTTTCCTTGAGCCTAGGTGCAAAGAGCTTGACCGTAACATTCACCTATCTGCATTTCAGCTGAAAGAGGATTTCGAATGGCTTCCCCGCCAGTTCATCGTGATCAGCAACTAAGCTGCACGGCAAATTTTACAGCAGGTTCAATATTCCCATTATCATAACGAAGGATCCGATCCATAAAGTTACGGCCCCGGAGAAGCGCATGGAGCTAATATAGGCGTCGCTGGGTTCGGCATCACCCTTCGTTTTCCAGCCTTCACTCATCCGCCAGCTGAAGGTGGGATTTCTGCGTACATATAAGCCAAATGCGTTGATGGCAATTCCGAATATTAAGATGACGATTCCGGCAAAAGTTCCGATGATAATCAGCTCCTCTGTATATTCACTGTTAGTAGTTATTAATTAATACGTTACTTGTCTAATGGGAGGTTTCACAAATGGAAGATTGTTTGATTTGTAACCGCATTCGTTTGATTAAAGAAGGCACGAATAAGTACTTTGTAGCCGAGCTGGAAACAGGGTATGTGGTGCTTGGAGACCATCAATATTTCGAAGGCTATACCTTGTTTCTGGGCAAGGAGCATAAGCGCGAGCTGCATGAGTTAGACGGCGGTTATAAGCAGAAGTTTCTGGTTGAAATGAGCCTCGTGGCAGAAGCGGTGCATCATGCATTCAAGCCGCACAAGCTGAATTATGAGCTGCTGGGCAACGGCGACTCGCATATGCACTGGCATATTTTCCCGAGACAGTTAACGGAACCGAATCCGACCCATCCCGTCTGGTGGACGCCCAGAGAAACGATGTACTCAGACAGCTGCAGACCAAGCGAGGAAAGACTGGCAGAACTGAAACAGGCATTATTAACCGAACTGAATAAGTTAATCTGATTCAGCGTACATAGTTGTTAAGCCGGAGGCCTGTTCCCCCGGCTGCGGATCCCGCATCTTTCCCTGGTGGAAGTGGTGCGGGATTATTTATGTCCGCTATACATTGTATTATCCTCAAATAAGCTTCGTACCTGCTGCGCCATCTCTTCGGGGGGATGCGGCATCCGGTTCCGGATCCACCACTCCACGGTGCCCACGAAGGCGGAGGCCATGAAATGGGCAATCAGCTGCGCATCCATCCCTTCAGGGACAGATTTCTCCATCTCCAGCTTACGAATTACATTCGCCGAGACGATCTCCAGCAGGCGTTCGCGGAATATTGTGGTCCGCGGATTGGCAAGCATCGCAGAGAAGAACAGGAAATTCTGTTCGAAATACTGGAATATCGGCTTCATCTCGCTGATCAGACCAGCATCGCCGTCCGGAGAGCCTGTCATATTACAGGACAGGAACATTGTGCCCAGGTGATCCTCGATGCATCTGTTGAGCAGATCATATTTGTCGGTGTAGTGCAGATAGACGGTTCCCCGGTTTACATTCGCCCGCTCAGCGATATCGTTTATCGTGATTTGCTCCAGTTCCTTCTCGGCAAAAAGCTCCAGGAACGCTCTGTTAATCGCTTCTCTTGTTCTCAGAATCCGTCTGTCGGTTTTGATTCCGGTACCCATTATGCTTTGCCTCCTCCAGTTAATGAACATATGGCCTGCGCCTGTTGTATATGGGACATTTCCGCTTACATTAGCGATTGAATTGTCTGACCTTCTCTATATAATAATAATCAACACCAGTAAGATAATCAACACACGTTGAATAAAGGAGAGGTCACAAGTGGAAAATACATCATCCAAGGTTATCATCATTACAGGAGCTTCAAGCGGAATAGGTGAAGCTGCAGCCCGGCTGCTGGCTCAGAAAGGTGCAAAGCTAGTCCTGGCAGCCAGAAGAACAGACCGTCTGCAGGTACTCGCCAGAGAGATTGTCCAGGAAGGCGGCGATGCGGTGTATCTGCAGACCGATGTAACTTCTGCGGAGGAGATGGAGAAGCTGGCAGGGTTTGCCCTCCAGCAATACGGGCGGATTGATGTACTGGTGAACAACGCCGGGGTAATGCCCGCATCCATGCTCCAGGAGCTGAAGGTACAGGAATGGGATCAGATGATTGATGTCAATATCAAAGGTGTGCTGTATGGCATCGCTGCGGTCCTGCCGGTCATGCGGGAGCAGCAGTCAGGGCATATTATCAACTTGTCGTCGGTAGCGGGTTATAGCGTGAGCCCTTCATCTGCCGTCTACAGTGCGACCAAATATGCTGTGCGCGCCATCTCCGAGGGATTGCGCCAGGAAGAATCAGCTTCTTCCCGTATCCGTTCGACCATTATCTCGCCGGGGATGACGGACACAGAGCTGACCCACACGATCAGCAGTCCGGAAATCCGGGCAATGGCGGGCGAGATGAACAGCATGGCTATATCTCCTTACAGTATTGCCAGAGCAATTGCTTACGCGATTGATGAACCTGAGGATACCAGTGTGAATGAGATTGTGATCAGACCCACGATCCTGCCGTAAGGCTGCGCTGTGACAATCAGTCGAAGCCGGTCAGCGGGGAAATGATACAAGCAGCGCAGCTCCTGTGAGCGGGAGGCGCTGCTTTTTGCTATATTGGCAGGGTGAGTTCAATAAAGGAATTATAAGGTGTGAAGCGAATTGTCTCAGAGAGTAACCATTACTTTCAACACATCTTGTATGGACATACGGAGGGAAACGTGAACATCAACAATCTTTTTTTTCATATCCATTACTGCAACTTCAGGAGATTCAAGGATACCCGGAAATATTCGACCCGAATCGCCCGTACTCTCGATCATCATGAGCTGATCCTGGTCATTGGGGGACAAGGCAGTGTGATGGTGGATCATAAGAAACATCAGTTCAAGGCAGGAATGCTGTTCTACATCCGGCCCGGTGAATTTCATTCGATGGAGTTTGATCTTGAGGACCCGCTCTGCTTCCTGGCTGTACATTTCAGTTATGCGCAGGTGAATCTGATGGAGGGAAGGTGGACTCTGGGGGAAGAGCCGGAGATGCTCCCGCTGCACACCGCACAGGACTTGACGGATTATTATCAGATTGAAGAGATCTTCAGCAAACTGGTTGAAGGCTGGAATGCCAAGCTGCCGGGTTATGAATTTACCGCGAAGACAGCACTGCAGCAGCTCCTGATTGCGATTTACCAGAACCACAAGCGTCATAATCAGAATTTCTCCACCTCCCTGAAGGTTGAGAAGGTCATCGGGTATATGCAGGAGCATATCAGCACAAGAGTCACCTTGCCGGAATTGGCCGGTCTGGTACAGCTGTCACCTGCGTATTTGTCCAGGGCGTTCAAGGAGATTACCGGCTATTCGCCTATAGAATTCTTCAGCAGAATCAAAATGGACAAGGCCAAGGAGCTGCTTCTCGAAGGCAGCGGCAAAAAAGTGAAAGAGATCGCCGGGGAGCTCGGGTACGCGGATGAATTCTACTTCAGCCGGATTTTCAAACGGATTGAAGGCATCAGCCCTTCTGAATTCAACAGCAAAAATGTCCATGAAGTTTAAAATAATGCATGGTATGGAGCCATTCCGGCTGATAATATGAGGATGTTATTGTGAAGTGCGCGCACACAATAGTGGATTCATAACAGAAGGAAGGCTTGTTGTCATGCCGGTATGGAGAAGAAATCTGATCGTATGCTGGTTCGGCATGTTCGTGACAGGTGTGGGAATGAGCCAGATTGCGCCGGTACTGCCGCTCTATATTCAGCAGCTGGGAGTGGATCATGCAGACTCCGTTGCACGGCTGTCCGGGTTTGCCTTTGGCATCACCTATATCATATCCGCTATCTTCTCACCCGTCTGGGGAATGGCTGCCGACAAGGTCGGGCGCAAGCCGATGCTGCTGCGGGCGAGTCTCGGGATGGCGCTGATTATCGGCTGTATGGGGTTTGCGCAACATGTGTATGTCTTAATCGGGTTGCGTCTACTGCAAGGGACAGTCACTGGTTACGGCACGGCCTGTACGACACTTATTGCCACGCAGACGGACAGGGAACATGCGGGGTATGCGCTGGGCACCTTGTCTACGGCGAACATCGCCGGTTCCCTGCTGGGACCGACCATCGGCGGCTTTATCGCCGAGAATCTGGGTGTGCAGAATACTTTTTTTGTGACCGGCATCCTGATGCTGATTGCCTTTGCCCTGACGCTGGCCTTCGTGAAGGAATCGTTCACCCGTGAGAATAACAAGACGCTGCGGATGAAGGAAATATGGGGCAGCGTCCCGCAGAAAAGCCTGACGCTTACCTTGTTCGTAACCTTCTTCATCTTATCGGTGGCCCTATACTCGATAGAGCCGATCATGACGGTCTATGTAACCCAGTTATCCCAGACCGCCAGTCATGTGGCGCTGATCGCCGGACTTACCTTCTCGGCTTCCGGGCTGGCCAATATTATGGCTGCGCCAAGACTCGGCAGGCTGTCGGACAGGATCGGTGCACATAAGGTAATCCTATTCGCTCTGATTGCGGCCGGACTGATTTTTATCCCGCAGGCTTTTGTCCGGAGTCCCTGGGAGCTGATGGGGCTGCGTTTCCTGCTGGGCCTGGCGGCCGGCGGACTGGTGCCTTCGGTATCCATCATGGTCAAAAAGATCACCCCTGCGGCGCTGACCGGGAGAGTGTTCGGCCTCAATATGTCGGCAGGTTATCTGGGCGTGTTCGGCGGTTCCGTGCTGGGCGGACAAGTGGCTGCGGCATTCGGCACGCGGTATGTATTTATAGTTACGAGCGGCTTGCTGCTGATTAATGCTGCCCTGGTGTACTTCAAAGTCTACCGGAAGCTGAATGCAATCAGTCTGGCAGCAGCAGAATAAAATCACACAATAAGAGGAGTGGAGAACATGGAAGAGTTGCATGAAACTGCAGCGTTAACCCTAGAAGCAGCCAGGACGGCATTAGTGGTGATCGACCTGCAGAACGGCATCGCCGGAGGCGGCCGTCAGGCTGCTCCTTATACGGCTGCTCAGGTAATAGGGAATGCGGTGAAGCTGGTGGATGCTTTTACGCAGAAAGGGGCATTTGTAGTACTGGTCAAGGTATCTACTCTGGACGGCAGGGACATGGTCAGACCTGTGACCGATTCCGTTTCGGCAGCCGCCGATTATCCTGAAGGCTGGGACCATATTGTTCCGGAAATTGCTGAGTTCAAGAATACGTATACGATAACGAAACGGCAATGGGGGGCCTTCTTTGGTACAGATCTTGACCTGCAGCTGCGCCGCCGCGGCATCCAGAGCATCGTACTCTGCGGCATTTCCACCAGTATTGGCGTAGATACTACAGCCAGGGAGGCCTATCAGCACGGCTATCAGCAAGTGTTCGCAGAGGACGCGATGACAGCAAGCACCAGGGAAGAGCATGATTATGTCTGCGGAACGATCTTCCCGAGAATAGGCCGGGTACGGACCAGTGAAGAAATTGCAGCAGGTTTGAACTAAGCACAAGTTACAGCTTACTTTATGAGCCGGGCTATGCAGTATTCAGGATTGCCTCCTGAGCTGCTGGCCCGGCTCTTATCTGTTCCGGACGGTTTCCAGCATAAGGGCTGTCAGCTCACAGGATTTGGCCAGCAAATACCCGGCTTCATACGGGAAGGAATAGCCTGAAAGGGGATGTTCGATGACAGGCAGCCATTCCTGCATATTGGTTTCATCTGCCATCAGCACGATATCGAAATTAAGCGGCCGGGGAGCTGAGGCGTCGTCATCCATATATAAGACAGCCCTTTCTTCAGGCAGGAGCAGAATGAATTTCAAGGTAATCGTATATTCGAGCATCAGGCGCAGTATGCAATAAGCCTCTTGGAAGAACCCAGAATTCAGCAGCAGGCGTTCTGCCAGCAATGATGTATGGAATTTGGTCATCAGCTCAAGCGAGACAAGAGACTCCATCGTCTGCGGAAAAGGGTGTTCGATCAGCTGCGTACCCATGCATCCGGCCAGATTCTCATACGTACCCCACAATTCCCTGTGGTGATTCATGATACAGGCCCCTGCTTCCTCGTTGTACATGTTCCATTCACCTCTTTTACATTACTTAACCATGATTCCGCCTGATTACAGAACCACTGTAATCTATGAAACGCCTTTCATGTCAAATGCTTTATTTATGTTCTGAATGTAACGGATTCCGGCGGTTTGGGGTAGAATTAAGAGGAAGTACAGACTGTACATAATACGCTGGGGGAAGGTGGGACTATGGCGAATATCAAAGATATTGCGAAGCTGGCCGGAGTATCGGTTACAACGGTATCCCGTGTTCTTAACGGTCACCCTTATGTAAGCATGGCGAAGCGGGAAGCAGTTCTGCAGGCGATGGAAACGGCCGATTATGAACGGAATATAAACGCAGTACATCTAAGCAAGGGCAGAACGAATCTGATCGGGGTAGTTGTTCCGTATATTACAAGGCCATATTTCGGGATGGTCGTGGAAGGTATCGCAGACGAGGCCATCAAGGACAATTATAAGCTGGTACTTATTCAGTCCAACTATGAAGCGGAGCGGGAGCTGGATGCACTGATGATGCTGAAGCTGAAGCAGATTGATGCGCTGATCATCTGTTCGCGGACCTGCAGCTGGGAGACTGTCGAGGAGTATACGCAGTACGGTCCTATTATTGTCCTGGAGGACGGCAGGGGACATCAGGTTTCTTCTATTTTTATGGATCATTATCAGAGCTTCACCCGTGCGCTTACCTATCTAAGGAGCAAAGGCCATCACAAAATCGGCTATTGCCTGGCCAGGCAGTCCAGTCCCAACAGCAATTTAAGGGAGGCGGCTTACCGGGATTTCTATAGAAGCCGGAATGAAGCTTATAACCATGATTATATGTTCTACGATTGTGTACAGCTGGAAGACGGGGAATGGATTATGCAGCGGATTCTGGAGATGGACGACCCTCCAACTGCCCTACTCGTAACAAGTGATCAGGTGGCGGCGGGAATTCTGGCCTTTTGCCGGGAGAACGGGATTGATGTGCCGGGACAGCTCGCCATTGTTGGCTTCGATAATCAGCCGATTGCCCGGATGATGCATATCACGACCTTCGAGATTCCGCTGGTGGAGATCGGCCGGAGGGCTTTTCTGCAGGCGGTAGGCGGAGGCCGGGCCCATGAAGAGATTCATCTGAACATGATTGAGCGGCAGACGGTATGAGTGAAGGCTAGGGCAGGTTTATTTGAAATGTTCTGAAAAAGTACGGATTCTCTCGACAAAAATACCTTTGAGCTGATCCGCATCCTTAGCGGGAGCGGCATAGGCTTTATACCCGCCAAAAGACTCGATACAAACGGATGCCTGCCTCAGATCCTCCGGAATATTATCTGTGATAATCTCTTCGGTTTTCTTGGGCTTCTCATTGCAGATATAGTAACCCATTTGCTTGTCGAGCAGCGCGGGTTTATTTTTTTTGATGAAATCGCGGACCGGCTTATAGATCTTGCCATCGCGTACACCGGCACCCAGAATGATGCGTTCATACTTCTCGATGTCCGGCTTCTCTGACTCCAAATTACATAACGTGCTTCCGGGGATATATTCTGCCAGCAGGAACGCGCATTGCTCTGAAGCTCCAGATTTGGTAGCGTATAGAATTAGTGATGCCATTCATGAGCCCTCCCAGTCGAAAAAATATCTTCGAATTCAATTATCTTGACTATCAAGATATATTTAATATTCTAAGACTTGCCCAAGCCTTTGTCAATTCATCAATGTGAAGTATAATTATCCAATAATTACAATTTCCAGCGGGGAGTAATGGGGATGAAGAAGCTTAGGATGATGGCATGGGGGCTGGCGGTTATGTGTGCTGCAGTTTTGTTGGCAGGCTGCAAGAATGAGGGGAATACCGTTAATAATGCTGCTGGTGTGACTGCTGGTATTACGGCGGTTAATGCAGCGGGGGATGCAACGGTTAAAGAAACAGATGATACAACAAATAATACTGCGGGTGAAACTGCCGGTAATGCAGCGGCCCTGACGCTGGACATGAGAGGTTTCTATACAGGGTTTACCGGACTGCCTAAGGATTATACAATGATGGATGCCGCAGCCCGCGGATATGTGGTTAAGCACAATTTAGAGGTAGTTGCAGGCGGGGCAGTATGGGACCAGTTTGTTGCAGCGTCTGCGCAAGGGCTGAATACGGGAGTTCGGCTGGCCAGTTTTTATGATAATGAAGGGGGCAGCAGTTCTTCTTATTCCGACCTATTCTTTCAGAGTGGCAAGTATTATTTATTTGAGGATGCCGCTGGGAGCCGGAAACAAGAGCCGTTCTCCTATTTACTGACGTTGAAGGGGAAGTTTGGAGGTCCCTCGAGAGACACAACAGTTATTCTCTTGACGAATGACAACACGTTAACCTTCGACAAGTATATGACAGCACTCTACTCCAGTAACTCTGAGGTTATCAAAAGTATTTTACCGTATCAATTTGTTAGTTACCAAGTGGATTAACGAATAGCATTTCTGCAGAAGGAGCGTCCATTTTGTTCAAAATCATGCTTATTGAAGACGACATCACGCTGTTCGGGGAGATCAGGGAAAGACTGTCCCAGTGGTCTTATGAAGTGTACGGAATCACGAATTTCGGCAAGGTTCTTCAGGAATTCACGGAGGTGAAGCCGGATCTGGTGGTGATCGATATTCAGCTGCCGCAGTTCGACGGGTTCCACTGGTGCCGGATACTGCGGGCTCACTCTAACGTGCCGATTATCTTCCTCTCCTCCCGCGATCATCCGAGTGATATGGTCATGTCCATGCAGCTGGGAGCGGATGACTTCATTCAGAAGCCGTTTCACTTCGAAGTGCTGATTGCCAAAATTCAGGCCACGCTCCGCCGGGTCTATAACTATAGCACCGAACGCACAGAACTGAAGACCTGGCGCGGGGCAGCGATTGAATTCGTGAAGAATACGGTCACTAACAATCAGGGGGCAGCGCTGCTGACGAAGAATGAGATGCTGATCCTCAAAATATTAGTGGAGCGCAAGGACCGCATTGTTGACCGTGAAGAGATGATTAAGAGCTTATGGGACAATGAGCATTTCGTGAGTGACAATACCCTCACCGTAAATGTAAACCGGCTGCGCAAAAAGCTGGAACCGCTGGGGCTTGAAGCTTTCATTGAAACGAAGGTCGGACAGGGGTATATGGCGACCGAAGAGGCGGCAGAATGATAAGGAAATACATAACCGAGAAGCGGAGCTGGCTGCTGCTGCTTGCCGTTCTGCAGCTCATTATTATATTCGTGGCTTATGTTGATGCGGCTATCCCGTTGCTGCCGGTGCTGTACATTGTGCTGTTGAATGTGCTGTTATGTCTGGCCTTCGTATTTCTGCGGTATTCCAAGGAGACAAGGTTCTACAGAAGTCTGGAAGCCTGGGATCAGACCTATGACCTTCATGCCGTGATTGAGCCCGGCAGTCCGCTGGAGCGGATCGTCCATGAGGCGGTTATCGCCCAGACTGACAGGTACAAACGCGAATCCTCCGCGAACTACCAGCTGCTGGAGTCTGAGAAGGACGAGCTGCTGTCCTGGATTCATGAGGTCAAAACGCCCCTCACCGCCATGCAGCTGATGATTGAGCGTCTGCCGGATGAAACTCTGCAGAGACAGCTGATGTACGAATGGCTGCGGATTCATCATCTGCTCGACCAGCAGCTTCATCAGAAACGGATTCCCTTTATGCGCAATGACCTGTTCATTGAGAATGTAAGTCTGGAGCCGGTTCTCAATAAGGAAATCCGGGCGCTGAAATCATGGTGCATTTCCAAGGGAATCGGTTTTGATGTGGAGCTTGAGGTGGAAGAGGTGCTGACAGACGGCAAATGGCTGGCCTTCATGCTCAGACAGCTGCTCACGAATGCAGTGAAATACAGTGCTGCCTCCGATATCCTCATCAGAAGCGGTGAAAAGGACGGCCATACCGTGCTTACCATCGAAGACAGCGGCCAGGGCATTGATCCCAGGGATCTGCCGCGGATCTATGACAAAGGCTTCACGTCATCGCGCGGCCGCCAGGATGGCGCAGCTACCGGAATGGGCCTCTATCTGACCCGGCAGGTGGCGGAGCCGCTGCTGATCAGCATTCATGCGGCATCCGTACCCGGGGAAGGGAGTATATTTACGCTTACTTTTCCCCGGGAGAACGACTTTCAGAGAATTACAGGCATGTGACAATAATGTCACATGCTTCTTCACATTGTTCGGCGAAGCGCAGGAAAATAAACCCCGGCCCGCTTATGATTGAGCTATAGAAAAGGAGTGGGTGAACGATGGTTATTATGCAGGCTAACAAAATCTATAAAACCTATGGCAATAAATTTAATAAGCAAGAGGTCTTGAAGGGGATAGATCTACAGGTGAATAAAGGGGAGTTCGTGGGAATCATGGGTCCTTCCGGTTCCGGGAAAACGACGCTCCTGAATGTCCTGTCCTCGATCGACCGGGTCAGCCAGGGGACTATTGAGATAGAGGGCAAGGAATTCACAGGGATGAAGGAGAAACAGCTGGCGGAATTCCGCAAGCAACATCTCGGATTTATCTTTCAGGATTATAATCTGCTGGATACGCTGACTGTGAAAGAAAATGTGCTGCTGCCGCTCTCGATCACCGGGATCCCGAAGAAAGAGGCGCATCAGAAGTTCGAGCAGGTGGCGGGCGAGCTGGGAATCTATGAACTGAAAGACAAATATCCGGCGGAAATTTCCGGCGGGCAGAAGCAGCGTACCTCGGCGGCGCGGGCGTTCGTGCATGATCCGAGTATTATTTTTGCCGATGAGCCTACAGGGGCTCTGGATTCTAAATCTGCGTCCGATCTGCTGAACAAGCTCGCCGATATGAACCTGAAACGCCAGGCCACTATTGTCATGGTCACCCATGATGCCGTTGCCGCGAGCTACTGCAGCCGGGTAGTATTCATCCGCGACGGGCAAATCTACACACAGCTGAACAAAGGCGATGAATCGCGGCAGTCCTTCTTCAACGATATTATTAACACCCAGGGCGTGCTTGGCGGTGCTGCGCAATGAGTCTGAATTACATCATCCTGCGTAATCTGAAGAAGAATATCAGGAACTATTATCTGTATGTCTTCGCTCTTGTGTTCAGCGTGGCCCTCTATTTCTCATTCGTGACGCTGCAATCCGACCCGGCTATGGATGCCGTCAGCGGTTCGATCAAAGGGGGTGCAGCCATTGGCGCTTCCTCCATACTGCTGATAGCCATTGTCGCGATCTTCCTGCTGTATGCCAATACGATCTTCATCAAGCGGCGCAGTAAGGAGATTGGGCTGTTCCAGCTGATCGGGCTGACGAAGGGGAAGATCTTCCGGCTGCTGAGTGCGGAGAACCTGATTCTGTATTTCGGGTCTATGATTCTGGGCATTGGTGCGGGCTTTGTGATGTCGCGGCTGATCCTGATGATCCTCTACAAAATTCTTGCCGTAGAAGCCCAGGCGAAGCTCCGTTTCTCTCCGGAGGCGCTTCAGCGGACGATTCTGGTCTTTGCTGCCGTGTACGTGCTGATTATGATCATGAACTACACCTTCATCAAAGCGCAAAGCATCCTATCGCTGTTCCAGGCGACATCCACTACCCAGGAGCGTATCCGCAAAATGCCGCTGTGGGAGATTATTCTCGGAGTGCTCGGCATCGGTTTTATTGCCGGCGGTTATTATGTATCCACACAGCTGTTCAGCGGCAAGTTTGTCACTATGACCGGCCTGATGGCCGCCATGATCGTCATCCTCGCTCTGGTCATTGCCGGCACTTATCTGTTCTATAAAGGCTCGGTCAGCTTCATATTTAATACGATCCGCAATAGCAAAAAAGGCTACTTGTCGATCAATGAAGTCTTGTCGCTCTCGTCTATTATGTTCCGGATGAAGTCGAATTCGCTGCTGCTGACGATTATTACGACGGTCTCTGCACTCGCTATCGGTTTGCTGTCCCTCAGCTATATTTCGTACTATTCGGCGGAAGCCACAGCCAAGCAGAGCTCCCCGCATGATTTCGGCTTCGCCAGAGCGGCCGTGAAGGAGAGATTCGTCCAAGCCCTGGATGAGCAGCACATTAAGTACACAGAGATTGAAATCCATCCGGTTCAGATCGAAGTGGACGCGCAGCATATCATGAGCAAAAATAATTTCGACAATCCAGATGACCTCATCCTCAGCACCTCCGTTGTCAGCGACAGCAGTGTGGAAGGTATCGACGTATTACCCGGGGAAGTCCGGATTATGGGCTACGACAGCACCCTGGACAAATTCATGGGACTTGATCCCGGAGAAGTCGGACTAATGACTGCTAACGGCAGTATTAAGCAGCAGTTAATCAGCTTATCTGCGGATGCGATCCTGCCCTACTATTATAGCGGCGGCGCCGGTGTGTTTGTAGTCGATGAGTCCGTGTATCAGGAATTGGCTAAGTCGCTGGACCCGAAGCTGCAGATGAAGAAAGAAGCGGATAACTATTACGGCATTGAACTGCTTGACCGCACTCAGAGAGATGCAGCATATCAAATCTATGTGGACCAGCATCCGGCAGCACCAAGCTTCGCCCAATATGAATTTGAATTGAACCAGCGTACGAATATGGGGCTCATTATGTTCATCGTCGGTTTCCTGGGCTTGACCTTCCTTATTACCTCCGGCTGTATTCTCTATTTCAAGCAGATGGATGAAGGCGAGGAGGAGAAGGGCGGATACACGATTCTGCGTAAGCTGGGCTTCACTCAGGGAGACCTCCTGCGCGGCATCCAGTTCAAGCAGCTGTTCAATTTCGGCATTCCGCTGGTCGTCGGCCTGTGCCACAGCTACTTCGCGGTGAAATCCGGCTGGTTCTTCTTCGGCACCGAAATGCTTACCCCGATGTTTGTGGTAATGGCAGTTTACACTGTGCTGTATTCGATCTTCGGCCTGCTCTCCGTGCTGTATTACAAGCGGGTGATCCGGGAATCACTATAAGTCATCACCCGAAGCCAAGGCCCCACTTTGTGGGGCTATTTTGCGAAACTTTGTGCAGTGGAAGGAACTGGACAGGTGTTTGCCGAAACGGTAAAGTGTATGGTCTATACTGTTTATACTGCAGGAGGCATCTATGAATTATAGTGAAGCGTTAAAAGCGGTATGTGAGCGTTACGCCGAATCTGGTGCAGACTGCAAATGGATCATCGTAGGCTCAGTCGCTTCGGTACTGCAAGGTGCGGGGATGACTCCAGGGGATCTCGATCTGTATGCACAGAGCGCAGGAGATGCGGCGGTTATTGCTTCTGTCCTTGAACCCTTTAGCTTAACGGTTAAACCTTCCTTGACATGGGAACAACCGGGCTGGTTATCGTCAATCGAGGAGCCATTGTTCACGCAGTCTTTTGCTTCAGGGTTCACCTGGACCAAAGGGAAATGGATCATTGAAGATTTTGATGTGGAAGTGGTACATATTTCTGATTCAGCGGGCATTCCTGATTCGGAAGACGGTGAGGGAATCTGGGAAGGCGGGCAGGCGATCTGGAGCTATGCTAAGCTGCTGCCTTTTGCCGGATATACCGTTCCTGTAGTCCCGCTGGAGATTCAGCTGGAGTCGAATATCCGGAGAAACAGGATGGACCGGGCAGAAGCCATACTCCGTGTGTTCAAGGATCGGGGCTACAATGAAACCTTACTGCAGAAGGCATTATCGGATAAGAGCAGAAGGATAATTGAAGATTCGGAGAATGGATGGAACATTACATTATAGACAGAAGAGGTGCGGAATTAGTGTCCATTACAGTTGGTGAAATTACGGCGATTAACCGCTATCCGGTGAAATCCTTTGCGGGAGAAGAGCTGGAAGCTTGTCAGATAGAATCTTACGGGGTACAGGGAGACCGGTACTGTGCTTTCTATGATATGACGAAGAAGGATTGGTGGCAGTATGTTACGGCCAGAAAGATCCCCAATATGCTTAATTATCAAGCGGAATATATCGGAGGGGATATCCGTGTGACGGCGGCAGACGGCAGAGTGTTCGGCTGGGATACGGAGCTGCTGAATGAAATCCAGAGTCTGACCTCCACGCAAATTACGATGTCCGGGTTCAAAGCGCCTCACCCGGAGGCGAAACATCCGCAGCTGTTATCTGTGGACGGGGCCAGTATTCTGCTTGTGACCGATAAGAGCATGAAGAAGCTGGAGGCGTTATGGGGCAAGCCTGTTGATCAGCGCCGCTTCCGGGGGAACTTCGTCGTGGAAGTGAGTGAGGATTCCCTTGGGGAAGAGGAATGGCTCGGCCGGCGATTATCGATAGGCGGTGCGGAGCTGCAGGTGGACAGCTATTGCGACCGCTGCGTTATGATTACGATGAACCCGGATACCCTGGAGCGGGACAGCTCACTGCTCAAGCAAGTGAATAAGGAGTTCAATCTGAACTTTGGCGTGTATGCTTCCGTGATCCGGACCGGGGAGGTCCGGCTGGGTGATCAGGTGGTTCTGCTGCCGGAAGGGTCCGCGGCGGAGTGAGTGCCCTAAGTTGACGCGGAACAGACATGAATGTTGTAGATAATGCAACTCTGATCCATCAATATGCGGGCATTCGGAAGGATTGTTGTACGAAATACAAGAATTCTTCTGGTAAGCCGCCTGAAGGCGGGGGAATGCTGCCTTTTATACAACATTTTTCGATTTGGGCTGATTTTATGAGGGGAATGTTGTATTTAGTGCAGGAATAGTTATAGATCTCAAATAGACAGTAAAGCGGTGATCGATATTCTGGAATTATCCATGGAACATCCTGATGAGCTGGTGAAAGTAACGCATGCGCTGTCTACAGAGCTTAGACTTAGAATGCTGGAGCTGCTCAACAGCCGGCGAATGAATGTAGTGGAGCTGGCGGAGGCGCTGGAGATACCGGTATCCACCTCCGCCTCGAATGTGAAGGTGCTGGAGCAGGCAGGGCTGATTGAGACCGAGCTGCTGCCTGCTTCGCGTGGCTCCATGAAGGTCTGCAGCCGTATCTATGATGATATCAAGATCATCATTAATGTGCCGGAACGCCGCGCACAGGCGGAGCAAGGGGACTATTGCTACGAGATTGCAATGCCGATCGGCAATTTCACGGCATGCGAAGTGGCGCCAACCTGCGGCATGGTCAGTGAGACAGGGCCGATTATTGTGGAGGACTCGCCGGCGGGATTTTTCCATCCGGACCGTGTTCAAGCCCAGCTGCTCTGGCTGCGAAAGGGGTATCTCGAATACCGCTATCCGCTGGAAATTCCACAGGGGGCAGCGGTCCGCCTGATCCAGTTCTCGATGGAGATCTGCTCCGAGGCGCCTAATTATGAAAACGACTGGCCTTCGGATATTACGCTGTGGATCAACAATGTGGAGGTGGGTACCTGGACCTCGCCCGGCGACTTCGGCGGCAGACGCGGGAAGCTGAATCCTTCCTGGTGGATCGATACGGGGACCCAGTTCGGCTCGCTCAAGACCTGGAGCGTAGACAATAACCGCAGCACGATCGACCACAAAGAGATATCCGCCGTCAATCTGAGCCAGCTGAAGCTTGCACAGCAGAGCCACGTGGATCTGCGGCTGGGAGTGAAGGAGGATGCGGTCTTTAAGGGCGGAATGAATCTGTTCGGACGGAAGTTCGGCGATTATGAGCAGGATCTGGTGATGAAGATCTTCTATACTGTATAGGAAACCGGAGTCACGGAATTTCGAAGACAAGCGGTGGACAGAGCAGCATTTGCGATGAACCTACGATATTTATGCAGAGAACCTGACGCCTTAGGCGCAGGTTCTTTTTTGCTGTCAATCTGTGATTGACATTTCAGCAGATTCTGCAATAATTAATACATATTTATTGTAATAAAACAAAATTATTGTCCTTAAGGAGCGTGTGCAATACTATGGCAACCGAGCATTATATCAAGGGTTATCCACGGCCGCAATTCGTCCGTGATGATTGGCAGAGCTTAAACGGGGAATGGGATTTCCGGTTTGATGATGCCAACGTTGGAGAACGGGAGCGGTGGAATGAGCAGCTGAACGGGGATCTGAAGATACAGGTTCCATTCACTTATGAGACGGAGGCCAGCGGGATCGGCGAGACGACCTTCCATCCTTATGTGTGGTATGAGCGGGAACTGCAGCTTCCTGCTGATTTGAACGGTAAGCGGGTGATGCTCAACTTCCAGGCGGTGGATTATACCGCGAAGGTATGGGTCAACGGGTGTTATGCCGGAGGACATCAAGGCGGTTATGCAGCCTTTTCGCTGGATATTACGGATTATGTGAACTCTGCCCCAGGAGCGGCCAACCGGCTGACCGTCAAAGCGGAAGACAGCCAGAGCTGTACTCAGCCGCGGGGCAAGCAGCGCTGGGTGGATGAGAACTTCGAGTGCTTCTATGTGCAGACGACGGGAATCTGGCAAAGTGTGTGGGTAGAATATGTGTCGCCCTCTTATCTCAAGGCTGTCAAAATCACCCCGGATCTCGATAACCGCTCAGTCCGTTTTGAATATCAGACACAGCTGGCAGATGACAATCTCCGCCTGGAGACTAAGATCAGCACGGGGCAGAAGACGTTCAAGCAGGTCTCACTCCATGTAGACCGGGCCTGGCTGCAGCTGGATGTGGAGCTGACTCATGAGGCGAACGGTCCCTGGAAGCTACAGTCCTGGTCGCCGGCGTCGCCGGTGCTGTACGAAGTGGAGTTTACTCTGTATAAGGATAATCAGATTATCGACCAGGTATATTCCTATTTCGGACTCCGCAAAATTTCGATTGAACAAGGCAAGGTGCTGCTTAATAATACGCCGGTGTATCAGCGGCTGATTCTGGATCAGGGCTACTGGCCGGAGAGCCATCTGACCCCGCCGTCCGAAGAAGCGCTGGTTGCCGATATCGACGCGATTCTGGCGATGGGCTACAACGGTGTGCGTAAGCATATGAAGATTGAGGATGCCCGGTTCCTCTACTGGTGCGATGTAAAGGGCTTGCTGGTCTGGTCGGAGATGGCGGCGACCTTTGAGTTTAACGATGAGGCCGTGGAGAACTTCACGAACGAATGGACAGAAATTGTCCGGCAGCAGTATAATCATCCTTCGATTATCACCTGGGTGCCGTTTAACGAATCCTGGGGCATTCCGCAGGTCTACACGAACAAGCTGCAGCAGAAATTCACCGAGGGGATCTACCATATCACGAAAGCGATCGACCCGAACCGTCCGGTTATCGTCAATGACGGTTGGGAGCATACCATCAGCGATATCATTACCCTGCATGACTATGAGGAGCATGGAGATGCCTTGCTTGAGCGTTATGCAGACTCCGGCAGCATACTTGGCAGGGCAGCCTCATTCAACAACTGGAAATATGCCATGGCTCAGGGCTACGAATACCGCGGCCAGCCGGTGATGGTCAGTGAGTTCGGCGGCATTGCCTTTAATACCGGCGAAGGCTGGGGCTACGGGGAGCAGGTGAGCAGCACAGAGGCCTTCATTGAACGCTTCCGCAGCATCGCCCAGGCGATCAAGGATACCCCTTATATTTGCGGCTACTGCTACACGCAGATTACGGATGTGCAGCAGGAAGTGAACGGGCTGCTCACTGCGGACCGGTCACCGAAGATTCCGCTGGAAGTGATCCGCAAGGTCAATCTGTCACTTACGGAATAAGCGTAACATTGGCACCCAAAAAACGGTGAATTATCGGTTCAAAGACAAGGGGAAGCCCTTTAGAATCTTCATTGAAAGCACTTACATATGAGTGCGGTCAACTGTTTTTATCATTGAAGATGAAGAGGAGGGGCTTACTTGTTAAAAAAATTGTTCACCTCGCTGTCTGCTTCCCTGTGTCTGCTTCTGGTCCTTACAGCCATCCCGGCCTTTGCCGCGAATGGTCCGGTGGTGTGGGGTACCTCGTCCACCATAACCGATATTAACACCTTCACGGATGCGGGCACCGATGCCCGCGGGCTCAGACCCGGAACCTTCGGGGCGGAATATGCCCGGATGATCAAGCTGGCGAACGGGGACTGGCTGGCGGTCGCTGCTATCTACGACAACAACGGCTATACCAAAGTCTCCTGGGGCGGCACCCGGCTGCAGGTCTTCCGCAGTACCGACAACTGCCGCACCTGGTCGCTGATGTCCACACTGTGGGAGGATGGCCGTGACCTGGACAACGGGCAATTCGTGCAGCTGGCCAATGGCGACATTCTGCTGGCGATGCGTTCGGTCCGCTGGCAGGAGTCGTACAAGCTGAGAGTGTATAAGAGTGTAAATGGAGGCGCGAATTGGAGCTTCCTGAGTACAATCGATGAGAATAACGGCAACGCCGGTTCTCTGGGGAACCCGGATAAAGGGGTATATGAGCCGCATATGCAGCTGCTGAACGACGGCTCGGTGGCTGTCATGTATGCGAGTGAGAAGCATGTGACCGAGAACCCTTCCTACAGCCAGATCATCTCCGAGAAAATCTCCACCAATGGCGGAGCCAGCTGGGGGAATGAGATTTATGTGGCCTGGGACCCGTCTAACGCCGGGGCACGTCCGGGTATGCCGGTCTGGAGCAAGATGACGAACGGACAGTATATTGTCGCTTTTGAGGTGTGCGGAACGCAGAACTGCCGGATTTTCACCAAGAAAAGTGCGGATGGCAAGACCTGGTCCAGCGGTATCGGCACCCAGGTATCGACCAATCAGCAGGGCGGGCCTTATCTCCTCTCCTTAACCGACGGCCGTCTGTTGCTCAGCTCCAACTCCAATGTGCTCTCGTTAAGTAATGATTACGGGACCACATGGGTGGATAATGATGTTCCGGCGTTCGGGAATTCGTGGTGGACGGCGATGTACCAGACCGGGGCGAATGAGATTGCTTTTGTGGATTCGGTCGAGCGGAGTGTTGGCGGGCATAATGTCCAGGTACGGTTCGGCACGCTCAGTGGTGCGTACAGCAACGATTTTGCTGCCAGTGACAACGGATGGGCCCGTTATGGGGGGACGTGGGCCGTGAGTGGCGGGACCTATAACCTCAGCTCGGTCAATGCGGACAAATCCGTGCTAACCCCTTATCCTTCCAAAATGAACTATACGCTGGAAGGCGACATCAGGCTGAACAACGCCGGCCAAGCCAGTCTGGTCTTCAATCTGACGGGTCCAGGTACCGGTGCAGATTCACAGAAAGGCTACGCTGCGGGGATTGATTCCGCCGGGCAAGTCTGGCTGGGGCGCTTCAACAACAATTGGACACCGCTCCAGAGTGTAGCAACACCCATTGCGGTAAACACCTGGTATCATATCAAGGTGGTTGTGAACAGCGGGAACATCAAGGTATACGTTGGTGATATGGCTGTGCCTAAGATTAACTTGAATGACGCGGTGTTTACCTCGGGGACCATCGGGGTGCGCGGCGGTTTCAATAACAGCGTAAGCTTCGATAATATAACAGTGAACTAATCTGCAATTCCTTTCTGGAGCCCATCGGGGCTTCTTTTTTTATTGATACAAGTACCAATCTATATAGTTGGATTTTCTCCACTTGCTTATGAACGGAGGCGCCTTTGCCGGGCAACAGTTGGTTAAACAGCACTTAATATGCCGGGATTAATCCAAAGTAGGGTGTATGTGTGAATTAAATGACGTTTATCCATCTAATCGCCTCAAATATTCCAAAACATCCAAATTAAGATACGTTTATCCAACTAATATTTGCAGAGCCAGAGCCAGAGCCAGAGTCGGAGTCAGAGCCAGAGTCGGAGTCAGAGACAGCGGGATGCGGCTCATGCGAGGATGACCGCCATTTTCTGCAGTTGCTAATTTCAACGGGGAACTGGCAGGACGGATTCCGCACCTTACGATTCTCCACCCTCCTTAAGATCGTCTACCCTCACGGCGGCTCCGCGCCATTAACACCTGTCATTTGTTCACCAAGGAGCGGCGGTTTGTCGGTTCAACCGTTGCCGCATCCCCTGTAGAGTAAGTAATAAGAAAGCCCTTACATTCATGCGTGAAAGGGCTCTCGCACACAAACTTTTGAGACGAGAGGGTTGTTCAAATGAGGATGAATAAGAAGTTCGCAAGTTTGGTATCGGCCGGGCTGACACTGGCCCTGATTCTGCCGGGGTGCTCATCCGGAAACAAAGAGAACGGCGAGCCGGCCAAGGCGGCGAATGAACCGGCAAAGACAGAGAGTGCAGGCGGCAGTCCGGTAGAGATCTCGTTCTGGAACATGTTCGGCGGCGGGGAAGGGGAATTCGTAGACCAGATTATCAAGGGCTTCAATGACTCGCAGAAAGAAGTGACCGTGAAGCAGCTCCGCCTCGAATCTAATGAGTACTATGCGAAGCTCAGTACGGCGTTGTCTTCCTCCAAAGGCCCGGATGTGGCTATTGCCCACGTGGACCGGATCTCGCCGTTCGTGAAAGCGCAGCAGATTGTTCCTGTAGATGAGCTGGCTTCCAAGGCCGGATTTGACCTCAAGGAGATCTCTGATTCCAACATGCAGAGTGTGTCCTACGAGGGTAAGCCTTACGCTGTCCCGCTGGATACCCACTTCCATATGTTCTACTACAATAAGGACATTCTCCAGAAGGCGGATCTGCTGAATGAGGACGGCACCCCTAAGCTTGGAGACATGACACCGGCGGGCTTCGAGCAGACGCTGGCGGATATTCAGGCCAAAGTGCCGGATGTACAGGCGATGGCTGTGAACACCCCCTATTTCCAGGAGCCGTTCCTCAATCTCTATTATGAAGCCGGCGGGGATATCCTGAATTCAGATATGACCAAAGCAAGTATCAACAATCCGCAGGCGCTGGATGTCCTGAAATTCTATCTGGATGTCTTCAATAATAAATATGCCGATCTTAATGACAAAACCCCATGGGATACCTTCCATAACGGCAAAGCTGCCTTCTGGTTCGGCGGTGTATGGGAAGCGGGGCTGCTCCTCGGGGATGAATCCCTGCATATCGGCGCGATGCCGCTTCCACCGATCTTCGGCAGCCAGACGCACTGGGCCAGCTCCCATACGCTTGTAATTCCGTCCTATGTCACTCCTGAGAAGCAGGAAGCGGCAGCCAAGTTCATGAAGTATTTCTCTGAAATAGGCGGAGAAACCTGGGGACAGGCGGGTCATGTACCTGCGAACAGCAAAGTAACCACCAGTGATGCATACAAGAGTCTGCCTTACCGCAGCGAATTCATCGAGGCCCAGAAGACCGTGAAATTTGCTCCGCCGACAGATAAGTATACAACCATCATTACAACGATCTCTGAAGAACTGCAGAACATCATTTTCGGCAGTGAGAGTCCGGAAGACGGGCTGGCGAAGCTGGAGAAACAGATTAACGAAGTGCTGGAGAACTAGCTCCCTCTGCAGGAAAAGTACGGCCCCCGCCGCCGGTAAGGGCGGGTGGCCTGTCTTTCCAGACCATAAGCAATCTTAATTGAAGGAGAGAATAACCGATGGAGCGGAGTGTAATAGAGAATAAGGCGGCAACGCCTCTTCGCAGGAGAGAGCCCATACACCTACTGAAGGAACTGAAAGCTATTTTTTATCTGATCCCCTTTCTGGTGCCGTTTACGGTGTTCTACCTGTGGCCGGTAATCCGCGGAGCCTGGATGAGCCTGCATGTCTGGGGCATTCAGGGGATGCAGAAGTATGTTGCATTGGCTAATTATAAGAAAATCTTAGAAAATCCGGATTTCTATTCGTATTTGTGGAACTCCTTTTATTTCGTACTGCTGTGCGCGCCAACCGTACTGGTACTTGGACTGGTACTGGCGCTGATCATCAATCAGAGAATTTGGGTACGAACCCTGATCCGTTCCGTGTTCTTCCTGCCCTATGTCCTGTCGGTCTCTGTGGTCAGCTTCATCTGGCTGAAGCTGTTCGATGCGAAGAACGGTCCGGTAAATGCTGTACTGCATGCACTCGGCATGAACGCGGATATCAACTGGCTCACCGATCACAGATTCGTGTGGTGGGCGATTACGATAGCGACAGACTGGTGGAGCGTCGGGTTTGTGATGGTGCTGTTTCTGGCCGGGCTGCAGGAAATCCCTACGGATCATTATGAAGCGGCGAAGATCGACGGCGCGAATGCCTGGCAGCGATTCTGGAGCATTACCCTGCCGGGGCTGTCCAGTGTGATGAAGATCCAGATCTTTTATCAGATTATCAACTGCCTCAAGCTGTTCGGACAGGTGCAGATTATGACCGGCGGCGGGCCGGGAGATTCGACCAATACCATGATCCGGTATATTTACGTTACGGGGTTCAAGAAAGATATGTTCGGCCTGGCCGCAGCGCAGTCGATGATCTTCTGCTTCATCATGCTGCTGATCGCCGTGGTTCAATTCAAAATCACAGACCGGAAAGACGGATAGGAGGGAGACGTTCATGAAGAAGTTTGCTTTAAATATTGCTGCTGTACTACTTGCGCTGCTGTTTATTTTCCCGTTGATCTGGATGTTCCTCACCTCCCTGAAGCCTGACGGTGTGAACGTATATACGCTGGCCGACTGGGTGAAATGGTCAGATCTGAATACCGACAACTATGTCAAAGTCATCCGGGATTCGCAGATTCTGCACTGGACCTGGAACAGTCTGGTCATTGGTGTCCTCACGACTGTAATCTCCATTCTGCTCAGCTCACTGGCGGCATTCTCCTTCTCCAAGCTGCCGTTCCGGTCGCGGGGAATATTCTATGTGCTGATCGTTTCAGGTCTGCTGATTCCGACAGAAGCGATCCTGATTCCGCTCTATGAAACTGCGCTGCATCTGCAGCTGATTGATAACATCTGGGCGATCGTTCTGCCCGGGCTGACCAACCCGATCGGCATTCTGCTGCTGAAGCAGTTCATGGACGGCGTGCCCAAGGATTACATTGAAGCCGCGCAGATTGACGGCAGCCGCAGCTTCCGGTTATGGTGGAGCATCTGTGTGCCGCTTACACGCTCAGCCATGGTCTCTGTAGGGATCTTCTTCTTTATTCTCTCCTGGAATAACTTCCTGTGGCCGTACCTGGCGATTACCTCGGAAGAGAATATGATTCTTTCGGCAGGGTTGCCCACCTTTTTGTCGAATAATAACATGTCGCTCAATCTGATTATGACGGCAAGTGCGATTGCGGCGATTCCGACGATTCTCGTCTTTATTCTGCTCCAGCGGCATATCGTCCAGGGCGTGGCGATGTCCGGGGTCAAGGGTTAATTCTTAACGCGAAAGGATAGTGGGCATGCTTACATCTCCTGAGAATTCTGCCAGGCCCATGCGGTCCCGCTTGATATCCTGGATCAAAATTATGAAGAGCAGCATGCGCTATAAGTGGATGCTGCTTCTTGTTCTCTTCTCCTTGACTCCGCTGGTGGTCATGGGGATTATTTCATTTTCGATCTCCAAATCAACGATCAACCACAAAGTAACCGAATATTCGGAGCATCTGCTGTACCAGACCGCCGACAATCTGGATACCCGGCTGGGTGTGTACAAGGATATGATGATGCAGGTGCTGAACAACAACGAGATCGTGGGGATGCTGCGGACTCTTGATCGGACAGACACGGCCAGCTATGATGTGGATAGTCTGTCGCTGACCACGAAGCTGTCCACGATCGTAGCGATTAATCAGGATGTGCAGTCGATTTCTTTTGTATCGGATAAGCATTATATCAAAGGAATCTACCGTTGGAACAAGCGCACCCCCGCCGAGGTAGAGCCGTTCCTGCAGACGCTTGAGGGGGGCAGCAACTTCCGCTGGTATCCGACCCGCTACGGGACCTATGTAGACAGTCTCAATTCCCAGAGCGCCCATGTCTTCTCGGTAGCCAAGCAATTGTACAAAATATCCGATGACAGTCCGCTGGGGATTGTAGCTGTCCTGGATATCCGGGAGGATGTCATTAAGGAGCTGGTCTCGAAGGCGGTGAGCAACAACCGGGATCTGCAAAGCTTCGTAATGGACGGCCGCGGCATGCTGGTCTCGTATCCGGACAGCGGGCTGATCGGCAGGAGTGTGACTGAGGTGCTGGGTGAGGCGGGTTACGAGAAGCTCACAGGTTCCGGGCCGGAGGAAATCAGATTTCCGCTCAGTTATAAAGGCGACAGCCTGATCGTAAATGCCAAGAAGCTGCACACCAATGATTGGGTGGTGGTCAATGTCATTTCCAAGGCTGCGCTGTACCAGGATTCAAACCGCCTGCTGCAGATTTTCATCTTCGTCGGGCTGCTCTGCATTATCTTCTCGGTCATTGCCGCGCTGGTGCTGGCCAATTCGATTACGAATCCGATTCTGAAGATGATCCGTCTGATGCGGCAGGTGATGTCCGGCGAGCTCAGCGTCCGCTACAAAGCCAAAAGCCGGCATGACGAAATCGATATTCTCGGCGATAATTTCAACTATATGGTTGTGCGGATCGACGAGCTTTTGAAAGCGGTATATCTGGAGCAGGATCAGAAACGGATGGCGGAGCTTAAGGCATTGCAGGCGCAGATCAACCCGCATTTTCTCTACAACACCCTTGATATTATTAAATGGACGGCTCTGATCCAGAAAGCCAATAACGCGGCAGAGATGGTCAGCTTATTGTCGCGGCTGCTGCGGATCAGTCTGGGCAAAGGGGAAGAGACCGTTACGGTGGAAGAGGAAATCGAGCATGTGCAATGTTATCTGGGGATTCAGAAGTTCCGCTTCAACTTCAATATTGAGACGGTTGTTGAGATGGACGACGATGTCCGCTACCTGCGGACGCCCAAGCTGATTTTGCAGCCGATTGTGGAGAACGCGATTATCCATGCTTTTGGAGATATGGAGTCCGGCGGCAGCATCCGCATCTCATGCAGCAAAGCGCCGGGCAATCTGGTATGGTTCGAGGTTGCGGACAACGGGAAGGGGATCGACCCGGCGCTTGCGCGCAGTCTGCTGGCCGGGCAAGTCCCGGAGGAGGAGAAGCCGGGAGGCATCGGGCTAGCCAATGTGGATGAACGGATCAAGCTCATTTGCGGAAAAATGTACGGCATCGAGATTCATAGTGAGCCCGGTACAGGAACATCCATACGGATCAAGCTGCCGCTCATGACAGAGGATATAAGGGGGAAACACTGATATGCACCGGGTCATTATCGTAGAAGATGAATTTATCGTAAGATATGGAATCCGGTCGATGATTAATTGGGAGTCCATCGGGATGGAGGTCATAGGCGAGGCGTCGAACGGCAGGGAAGCGCTGGAGGTGATGGGAGCCGGACTGCCTGATATCCTGATTACGGATATCAAAATGCCCGTGATGGACGGCATCGGGCTGATTGCCGAGGTACGGAAGCTATCCGCGGATATTAAGATCATCATCCTCAGTAACCTCGAAGATTTCCAGTATGCCCAGGAGGCGATCCGGTACGGGGTATCCGAATATATGATCAAATCGGATATGATGCCGCGTGACTTTGAGGAGGTCCTGCTGAAGCAGAAGGAGAGTCTGGAGGCGGTGCAGAAGAACATGCCCGCCCCTTCCCGGGCTGCGCACCCTGAGCCGGTGCACAGGGAGAATATCCTGCTGGAGCTTATAGAGCGGGGAGGGCCCCAGGGGCAGATAGATGCGGATAGGCTCGCGCAGGCTGGGCTTGCTGATTCACGGCCGCTGTATGTGCTGCACATCAGCCTGGGCAGCGGCGCAGAGCCGGGATATGGACAAGGGCAGACCGTGATCCGCAGTGCCCTGGAGCAGATTTGGGATGAGGGTGCCCTCGGCTACGAAATTTTCCCGGACCGGCAGGGCCAAATTAATACTATAGTGACCGCAGATCTTAACGCAGAGCCTGCCGGGGCTGCCTGGCTGGACCTCCTGCGCAGCCGTAGTGAAGCGCTTATCAGCCGCTTGTCGGACCCGTACGGCTGGACAGCGACGATTGGTATTAGCGGAGTGAACGGGCAGTGGGCGGAGCTGAAGACTGCTTATGCTCAGGCCGTGGAAGCCGCCGGGCACAGGCTGTTTATGGGGAGCGGGCGTGTTCTGGTTCACGGAAGCGAAGAACTCAAGGCGCAGCTGCAGCCGCTTGAGGCACTCCAGATCAGCAGCCATCAGATCCAGTCTATGGTGTATGCCTTCCAGTCCAGAGAGCTGGAGGAATATCTGAACCAGCTGTTCGGGCAGCTGGCTGTGCGCCGGGATGCGGATCTCGTGCAGATTATTTCCCTTGAGCTGCTGATGATCTTAACGACCCTTTGGCCTGATGTATCGAAGGATGCTGAACAGGTGCTTGAACTCAAGAAGCGGTACTTCGACGAGCTGTCGATGCTGGAAACGCTTGAGCAGAGCCGGCTATGGTTCATGCAGGCCTTCGAAGCGCTGGTGGAGCATATGAAAGACATGTATAATAGCGACCGGAACAGCATTATCAAGGCGACCCAGTATATTCAGCAGTATTATTATCAGGAAATCACGCTGCAGTCGATCAGCCGGCTTGTACACTTAAGCAAGAATTATTTCGCCAACCTGTTCAGGAAGGAAGTAGGCGAGAGCTTCCTGGAGTATCTGACCCGGATCCGAATTGAGAAAGCCAAGAGCCTGCTTACCGGAGAACTGAAAGCAGGAGATGTCGGAACCCTGGTCGGGATTCAGGACCCGAAATATTTCTCCAAAGTGTTCAAGAAGATCACTGGCGTCTCTCCGTCGGAATACCGCGGGCTGGTCCGTAAGAGCGGCCAATGAGTGCCGGATCGGTGGGAGTTTGTGCAAACGCTTACAAAATATGACTGGAATAAACCTGATCTGAAAAAGGGGGGAGCGAGGATGAATACCATAGGCCGTATGCTGCCCGTTCTGCTGCTGTGTCTGTTCCTGCTGCCGGGCTGTGCAGAACTCTCTTCCGGGAATCAAAGCCCCCTGGAGAGTACAATGCCTGTCGAAGTGTCCTTCTGGAATCCGTTCGGAGGCGGAGAAGGTGAATTCGTAGAGAGAATTATCAAAGATTATAATGCCTCGCAGAGTGAAGTATTTGTGAAGCAGCTCAGACTTGAATCTAACGAATATTATGCGAGGCTGAGCACTGCCTTGTCCTTCGGCAAAGGGCCTGATGTCGCCGTAGTCCATGCGGACCGGTTATCACCGTTCATTAAGGCGGGGCAAATCGTTCCGCTGAACGCTCTGGCAGAGCAGGACGGCTTCCAGTGGAGTGAAATCGGTGAACAGAACCTGCAGAGCGTCAGCTACAGCGGGCAATATTATGCGGTACCGCTCGATACGCATTTCCACATGCTCTATTACAACAAGGACATCCTGGCCAAGGCCGGACTGTTAACTCCAGATGGAACGCCGAAGCTCGAAGAGAATACACCCGCAGGGTTTATCCGTATGCTGCGGCAGATCGCTGAGCGGGTTCCGGGGGTACAGCCGATGGCGGTCAACACCCCTTATTTCCAGGAATCGTTCCTGGATCTGTATTATGAGGCAGGCGGTGAGCTGTTCAGTCCCGATATGAAACATGCAGCGGTCGATAATGAGAAATCGGTGAAGGTCCTGACCTTCTACCAGCAGCTGTTCGAAGAGGGATTAAGCGATCTGAATGACAATACACCGTGGGATTCCTTCTATAACGGCCAGGCTGGCCTGTGGTTCGGCGGGGTATGGGAAGCGGGCCATCATCTGGGCAATGATGATACCGAAATCGGTATTATGCCTCTCCCGCCGATCTTCGGCAGCGCCGCCCACTGGGGAAGCTCACATACGCTGGTTATTCCTGCTTACGTCAGCTTGGAGGAGCAGCAGGCTGCGATGGACTTCATGAAGTACTTCTCTGAGGTTGGCGGCCATATCTGGGGGGAGGCGGGTCATGTCCCGGCGAATCTAGACATTGCCGAGAGCCGGGCTTACCGGGAGCTGCCTTACCGCGAGCTGTTTATCCAGTCCAGGGATCAGGTGAAGTTCGCCCCGCAAACCGATAAATACGCGGCACTGTTCACTGCAATGTCGGAGGAACTGCAGAATATTATCCGTAACCGGATTCAGCCGGAAGCAGGATTGAAAGTGCTGGAGAAGAGCCTGAATCAAATATTAGCGAATTGATAACAGGTGAATGGCAACGGGCTTCAGGTAATCAATTCAAGCACCGGGCAGAAGCCGGGGTTTCCGGCACATAATAACGCTGTGAATTCCGGCCGGGCTTTTGACAGTACAGCGAAGTAGCTTCTAAGCACATGATTGAGTTCAACCGTCCCGTTCTGGAAAGATAATGAGTACAGTGTCTGAACATGGGTGTAATAGTATTTTTTCTCCTGCCGGGGAAGTTTGTAGATGGTCGGCGGAACATAGGTGGCTACGTCAAAGAGATTGGCATAACGGAAGCTGCTGCGGACATAGGTGCTGAATGCTTTGGCGAATGCCGGGTCACCCACACGCGGAGATCCATAGGTGTACAGGCGGGGAGAGCTGTAGGCTGAATTAGCGGCAATATCTATAGCACATAAGGTTGCTAGTGCTCCGCCGAGGCTGTGGCCTGTAACGTATAGCGTTTTCTCCGGTGACAAGGTGCCGAGTATGGAGAGGATTTCCTCTCTTGCCGACGAATAAATATCTGTGAAGCCTCTGTGCGTCAGGCAATCTTCCTTGATATATTTGAACTTCTTTTGCGCAGCATTCATGTTGGAGAGCCAATTGGTGGTGGAGCTGCTTCCGCGCCAGGCAATAATGATCTCCTGCGGTGATTCCAGAATGAAACCAAACGGCTCGGAGATACCGCCCATGGATTTCGCCCGGAAATTATGCACGACCGAGAAATCCGCCGGAACCACGAACGAACCGTCCGCATGTTCAAATTGTACATAGGTCTGCCCGCAGACGGCTGCCAGAAAGATGGCCCAGTCCTGTTCATTCCGCATGTTACCCATCGCGCATCCCGCCCTTCTTTTCTATCTGTGTATGATCGGCGGGCGGGATTGGTGCCTATGGATGAGCGGTTGCACCGGAATTTCTGGCCGAACCATAGGATTATCATACATAATGTGGAGGTTTGAATTTTGATTGAGGAACGTATTTCATTAGGGCGGTTAGCGATAAACGTCAAGTATTCATTAAGCAGTAAACCCGTTATTCTATTTCTTCATTTCAGCGGCGGGAACCTCAACATGTGGGAAGGCATTCTCCCGCAGTTCGCGCAGGACTACAGCATCATCGCTCCCGATATCCGGGGACATGGTAAGTCGGACAAACCGGAAACCGGCTATCATATCGATGAGATGGCAGAGGATATGTATCAGCTGCTGCAGCATTTGCAGGTAGAGAAGTGCCACATTGTCGGCAGCTCGATGGGAGCTGAAGTAGGCCTGAGTCTGGCGGCGGCGCATCCGGAGAGAGTGTTATCCCTGGTCTGCGAAGGCGCACTCAACAATGAATTTGGCGAATACGGATTATTCCAAGGTACGGCGGAAGAAATTGAGCAGAGAAAAGAACAGCTTCGTGCAGAACTGGGGGAGCGGGAGGAACGAATCTTTAGCAGAATAGAGGACTATGTCGCCGAACAACGGGCAGAGCTGACAGCGGAAGGACTGTGGAATCCTTATTTCTCGGCCTTCTATGAGCACAGCCTGCAGCAGCTGCCGGGCGGTAAATATACTTATTGTTATCTGAATCGTGTCCGGACCGAGTATATTGTGAAGTACTGGGATCTGTCGTTTGAGCAGTATTATCAGAAAATAGACTGTCCGGTGCTATTCCTCCCCAGCGAAGAAGAGTGGGGTGATGAGTCCATCCGCCGCAGTCTGGATGCCTTCGCAGGGCTGCTGCACAGCTATGAGATCACACGCATTCCTGACTCCCTTCATGCCTATGTCTGGATGCAGCTGCCGCTTCCGGCAGGTCAGGCTGTGAAGGATTTCCTGAACAAGCAGCGGTGATAACAGATTAAGAGCCCGGTCCTGGAGAAGCTTCTCCGGGGCCGGGCTCTAATATTCTAGCCTATAATGATTCTGACCTATTCTTCCTCAACTACTACCCTGTCCGGCAGCTGTGTCACATAACTGTCCGACATCCGCAGAAGCTCAAGTGCACGGGTGAACTCATCCTCTGTCGACTGAAGGAGCTCTGTCCCGTCACCGGATAACGTATAATGCTGTCCATCCTCGAACCCGCTGCCGGATAAGAAGAGCTCTTCGTTATTGACGAAAGATCCCGTAGGCAGATAATAGCGCTGAGGGAGCAGATTATAATGGGTCTGATTCAAGAGATCCTGTCCGAAATGAATGTGATAGTCCAGTGGCACGCCGAGCAGATTCGCTACGGTAGGAAGAATATCAACCTGTCCGCCTAACTGCTCCTTCACGCTTGGAGACGTAATGCCGGTGGCTGAAATGATGAGCGGGATATTGATCAAGTCGCGCTCATTATATTCATGGCCCAGAATTTCCTCCATTAAGACTTTATCATCATCCTTAAGCGAAAAAATAGGAAGCCCCCGATGATCGCCATATAGTACAACCACGCTGTTATCCCATACCCCGCTGCTCTTGAGTTCGTCAATGAATTGACCCAGCGCATAATCGGCATAGTTCTCGGCACGGATATAGTCTCCCACAAGCGTGCCTTCATAGCGTTCCGGCAGTGTCATCTTATATTTGCTCTCTGGAATGGTGAACGGATTATGCGATGACATCGAGATAACCTGTGAATAGAAGGGCTGTTCACTTTGATCCATCCGCGCAAGCTCTGCGGAGGTTTTCTTGTACAGGACTTCATCCGATGAACCGTAGAAGACGGTATCGTCTTCACCGAAGTAAGCCTTGTCATAATAACGGTTGAAGCCCAGTGCATCGTACAGCTCGCCGCGGTTCCAGAAGCCGACTTCATTCGTATGGAACGTTGCCGTGTCGTAGCCTTGGGCCTGCAGCAGCTTCGGCAGACTCGGCAGATCTTTAGGTGCATACATTTCCGTCGCCGGACCATCCGGCGGAACATAGAAGGAGGTATTTACGATAAATTCGGCATCCGATGTGTTACCTTGACCCACCTGCTGAAAGAACCGGGGGAAATAATAACTCTCGGCGGCAAGCTTATTCAGGTTAGGTGTAATTTCTGTTCCGTCAACCGACAGGTTGATCAGGAAGTTCTGGAAAGACTCCATCTGCAGGATAATCAGATTCTTCCCCTTGGCAGCCCCGTACATGACTGGATTGGCTATTGTCTGAATGCCTTTGGTCTTGTCAATGCCGGCCTGGGAGATTTCCGCAGGATCAATCTTTTCTTCTTCAGGTTCACCCAGCAGGGCATAGGCTTCATAGTTGAGAATCCCCATTTGTTCGGCCTTAACATTCTCATTCATACTGGCCTTGTTCGGAAAAATATTCATCATACACATGACAAGTGAAACACAGAACAGAACAGCGACCGCCTTGCGGTTACTGCGGCGGGACATCGAGTGCTTCCAAGCCAGCGCCTTCTTGCGTCTGAGCATAACCAGGCTGATGATGATAATGTCTACGAATATAAGCATATATTGAGGGTGCACGACGGCGAATATACTTTTCTTGACGGCTCCCACCTGCTTGACCTGGCCGAAGACCTGAGAAGTAGCAATGATTCCAAAGTGATTATGGTAGACAATGAGAGAGAAGAACAATACGGTAATAAGCAGATTGACGAGCATATAGATGGCAATTTTCCGTTTCGTGGCGAACCATTCAATGAGGCAGAACAGCAGCAGCACAAAAGGAATCTCTTTCAGCCATGTGGTCCAGGTCGGACCGTTTTCGAACAGGTAATACCAGGCGAAATAGCTTTTAACTAGCATGATTAGGGAGAAGAACAGAATCGATCTTTTACTAAGCGAACGTGATTCCTTAAACGGCATTGCGTATGCGCATCCTTTTCTATTTAATTCATTCATTCTATTACATGGTAGAGTTCAAAATCAACTAGATTCGAGGCAGCGGGATTGAAAAATAAAGGTGTAAATCCGCAGCTTTTACGTTATCCTCAAATAAGCGATCCGGAAATACAATAAAGAACTCAATCAGCGCAGGAGGAACATAGATGTCAAAAGAATTCTCACGGCAATATACCGAAAGTGTGAAGCTGGAATTATTGAACAGACTCGGACTGAAGCAGGTGTACTTCAAAGGGCAGCAAGGCGATGATCTGCTGTATGAGGCAACGGGCTTTGACCGCGGGACGGCGCATAAATTCTGTGTCAGAACGAAGAAGGGAACGATCGACGAGTGGGTGGGCGGCAAATGGATGAAAGTCCGCAGCTTCACGATTGCCACTGGGCGGGAGGGATCAGAATGAACGGGGATGCCCATTTACAGGTACAGCGGCTGGCTGACATAGAGCATTTGAAGATTCATGGCAGAACGGCCGGCGACTTGGACCCGGTTACGTTATTCTGGACGGGCAGTGCCATCGAGCTGAATGTCCAGGCTTCCGGGCTGTGGATTGAAGTGGAGTCCGGTTATGACCAATACGAATCCTGGATCAGTATCTTGATCAACTCCGTTCCGGTCAGCAGACAAATGCTGAATGCCGGAAGGCACTGGATCTGTGTATTCCGCGGGATGAATCCTGACGCCGTGAAGAATATCCGGATTGTAAAAGAGGTCCAGGCGATGAGCGGCGACCCGGGCTGTTATCTGCAGTTCCATGCGGTCCGGACAGACGGAGCGTTCCTCCCTATTGAAGCGAAGCCCTACCGGCTTGAGTTCATCGGTGACAGCATCACTTCAGGTGAAGGCGTCATCGGAGCCCGGGAGGAGTTAGACTGGATACCGGCGTGGTTCAGCGGTGTACATAATTACACGGCCCTGACCGCAGAAGCCGTAAATGCAGACTACCGGGTGATTTCGCAGAGCGGCTGGGGCGTGCTCACCAGCTGGGATAACAATCCGAATGGTAATATTCCAGATAGCTACGAGCAGGTCTGCGGTCTGCTTACCGGAGAGCGCAATGAAGCGCTGGGAGCGCATAAGGTGAATGATTTCGCATCCTGGCAGCCCGATGTGGTGGTTGTTAATCTTGGCACGAACGATAACGGTGCATTTCATTCTCCGGAATGGGTAGATGAGGCTACCGGACAGCGATATAAGCAGCGGCTGAAGGAAGACGGAAGTCATCATGAAGAGGACCTGGCAGCTTTTGAGGTAGCAGTGGTGAAGTTCCTGGTCAAGCTGAGACAATATAACCATAGTTCGCACATCCTCTGGGCGTATGGTATGCTGGGCATTCCGCTGATGCCGGCGATTTACCGTGCTGTGGATGTTTATATCCAGTCCACGGGCGACAAGAAAGTATCTGTGTTTCAGTTGCCGGATATGACTAGTGAAACGGTTGGAGCAAGAACCCACCCGGGGTTACTGGCCCATCAGCAGACGGCGCAAGAGTTAAGCGGTTATATTAAAGGACTTTTATCAGGATCATAAGCTGGTAGATAATCGAGTTCTTATTAATAGTGCGGGAATAATGGTTGCGGGACGCTCATCAGCAGATGGGCGTTTTTTGCTGTGTAGGGCGTGCCCGGATATGTGATATTCGTCTGTTGTGGATAAGTTTCCTTGGAATTTGGGGCAGATTCGTCTGCGTCTGAAGAAAGAATGCGTTTTTGCAGGAGTCCCTCTGATCCCGCCGAAAGTGGGCGGTATGAGCGAATCAAAGGGATAAATCCCTCTGAATAGCAGGTGGGAAGCGGAATGAGGGGCAGAAATGCCCCTGATTTCGCCGAAAGTGGGCAGCAGGCGGGAATGAGGGGCAGAAGTGCCCCTGAATCCGCCGAATGTAGGCGGGAAGCGGGAATGAGGAGCAGAAGTGCCCCTGAATCCGCCGAATGTAGGCGCGAAGCGGGAATGAGGGGCAGAAGTGCCCCTGAATCCGCCGAATGTAGGCGGGAAGCGGGAATGAGGAGCAGAAGTGCCCCTGAATTCGCCCAAAGTGGGCGGCAGGCGGAAATGAGGGGCAGAAGTGCCCCTGAATTCGCCCAAAGTGGGCGGCAGGCGGGAATGAGGGGCAAAAGTGCCCCTGAATTCGCCCAAAGTGGGCGGCAGGCGGAAATGAGGGGCAGAAGTGCCCCTGAATTCGCCCAAAGTGGGCGGCAGGCGGGAATGAGGGGCAGAAGTGCCCCTGAATCCGCCGAAGATGGGCGGCAGGCGGGAATGAAGAGCAAAAGTGCCCCTGAATCCGCCGAATGTAGGCGTGAAGCGGGAATGAGGAGCAGTATTGCGCTTGATTTCCCCAGGGAACTGTACAGAGGGAGCTGTCCCAGGAGAAGTCTAAGGGGAGCCCTGTGGTGGCCTAAAATCTCCAAAGTTGCTCAGGCCGGATAAGCTGCATAAACTCCAGTTTGATTCTTCCGCCGGGCGAAGTTGCTGCTGTCATTCACTTGACAAACAAACCGTCTGGACGGTATAGTAAATGCAGAGGTGATTCACATGAACAGTAATTCCAAACGCAACTTGATTCTGGCAGCCGCTTCAAACGTCGTGAAGCATCAAGGAATTGAGAAGCTGACGCTTGAAGCGGTGGCCGCCGAAGCAGGGGTGAGCAAAGGCGGTCTGCTGCATCATTTTCCAAATAAGGACGCCTTAATTCAAAGCATGGTGTCAGGAATAACCAATGATTTCATAACAGAGGTTCAGAATAGGTCGGCCCGGGATACACGGGATCAAGGGAAATGGAGCCGGGCCTATTTGCAGTCCACCGTTGAAGCAGATAAGGAAGCGCAGGGCATGAGCGTAGCGCTTAACGCAGCACTTTTTACCCACGGAGATCTGCTGGAGGACCTTCGGGAACAGTACTCCGTCTGGCAGCAGAACATTGAGAACGATGGACTTGATCCGGTAATTTCCACGATTGTCCGGCTGGCTGTAGACGGCTTGTGGTTATCGGAAGTATTTGGAATCGGCGATCTCAGCAGCGAAATGCGTGACAAGGTCATCAACAAATTGCTGGAGATGGTTAATTAGGAGGAAATCCAAGTGAATTCTTATGTATTATTGTCGTTGGCTATTGTGAGTGAGGTCTTCGGCAGCTCCATGCTCAAGGCATCGAACGGGTTCAAAAGGCTGCTTCCTTCTATCGCGGTGGTCGCTGGTATGGGGCTGGCGTTCTTCAATCTGTCACTGGCGCTGAAAGAGATCCCCCTCGGGACGGCTTATGCTATCTGGTCAGGTGTAGGAACGGCGTTAACCGCATTAGTCGGCGTACTCGTCTATAAAGAAAGTCTGAATGTCAAAAAAGTAGCAGGACTAGTCCTCATCATTGGCGGTGTGGTGCTCCTGAAGCTTTCAACGGGGGTGTGAATTGTGAAAAGTTATCTTGCATTAAGTATCGCCATTCTCTCGGAAATCTTTGGCACGACAATGCTCAAGCTCTCCGACGGATTCAGCAGTGTGCTGCCGTCTATTGGGGTAGTGATTGGCATGGGTCTGGCTTTTTACAGCTTATCCATTAGTCTCAGAACCATACCGTTAAGCCTGGCTTATGCCATCTGGTCTGGAGCAGGCACGGCTCTGACTGCACTCATCGGCATTCTGATCTGGAATGATCCTTTCAACCTGCTTACCGGCATCAGCCTGCTTATTATCATCGGGGGACTGGTCTTGCTGAATTCTTCAAATCATGCCCAGCAGGTAACAGAGAATACCCCCGCAAAATAGCATAAGATCCGCGAAAGACTGATTCAACGTCATAGTTATGACCTTGAATTGGTCTTTTTTTGTGCGATTTGGGTCTTGCCTATCAGGCAGCGGTATGCTGAAATGAAATGGGGATACGAAGATGAGGTAAGCGAGAAGGAGAGACCGGAATGAGGAAGATGTACATTATAGCTGCCGCATGGCTCTGTCTGCTAATGCTTGCGGCATGCAGTGATGGCGTCAGTAACGGTTCAGGCGGGGATAGTGCAGATTCAAGTCTGGCTGCGGCTCCGGCGGCGGGTAAACCGGAAGCAATCCATGAACCAGGCAGTACAAGCGGGCCTGCCAGCAGTGATCCGGTGTATTCCGGACCTGTTTATAAGGTTGTGATCGACCCCGGGCATGGCGGTGAAGATCCTGGCGCGACGTCCGTGAGCGGACGTTTTGAGAAGGAGTTCAACCTTAGCGTATCACAGCAAATAGCAGCGAAGCTGGCGGATGATCCGCAGATTCAGATTGAGCTTACCCGCACCGGGGATGCTTTCATTTCCACGCATGAGCTGTACCGGCCGGAGTTCGCGAATAACCTGCCGGCGGATTTATTTATATCCATACATGGTAATACCTATGAGGATGCTTCAGCGTCGGGCACGGAGTCCTTTTATTATCATGACGAATCACTGGCTTTTGCCGAGACTATACATAAGCATGTCATTCAAGCTACCGGGCTCAAAGACCGCGGGGTTAAGGTTGAAAACTTCTTTGTGCTGCGGGAGACGGAGATGCCGTCCGTGCTGCTTGAACTGGGATATTTGACGAACCCCGGAGATGAGACGAAGATGTGGACCGCTGAATTTCAGGAGGATGTTGCCTCTGCCATCATCGATGGAATCAGAGAATATTTGCAGCTGGATTGAAGAGGATAGCATTTATTTCATACTTAATAAGGAGAACTTATGAACCGGATATTAATTCTCGGATCAGGGGGATCGGGCAAATCTACGCTGGCCCGGGAGCTCGGAGGTATGCTCCAGCTGCCGGTCGTGCATCTGGATGCCCATTTCTGGAACCCGGGCTGGATCCCCAAGCCGGATGAGGAATGGGACGGGCTGGTCCGGCAATACACGGAGCAAGAGAAGTGGATAATGGATGGCAACTACTCAAGGACGATGGATATCAGGGTCAAGCGTGCGGATGTCATCATTTTTCTGGATCTGCCCAGGCTCTTATGTATGTACCGCATTGTGAAGCGGCGTCTGATGTACCATAACCAAACGAGACCCGACATGCAGGAAGGCTGCCCGGAGAAGCTCGATTGGGCCTTCGTAAGCTGGGTCTGGAACTATAAGACACGGAGCCGGGCTAATACCATCGCCAGACTCCGGCAGGCTGGTCCACATCAGCGAGTCATCACCGTAACCTCCCGACGACAGGTCAAAGCATTAATCAAGAGCTTCGCTGATGCCGGTCCCTTAGGCTAAATATTCGCGTTGTGCGGGACTAAAAGAATGAGTAATGTTATAGGAGAACCCATGGCGTGTGATGGGTTCTTTGAGGTGTTTGTCCTGAGGATTAGCGCCGCGTAAACAGCCCTTTCCGGTCCAGCTGCAGCTGGCTTGAGCTCAGAAGTATGACAAATTCCTCCACTGCGGACAAAGTAGCCACGGCGCATACAACAGCAGTCCAGACAACTTGATGAATATGCGGAAGCAGCAGCGGCGTGATGAATAACAGGAGTCCGGCGAGTTTATTGCCATAGGTATGGATGCTGCCGTAGGTCCGGAATCTGCGCAGCGCGGTCAGCATGGAGGCTCCCCGGATTAAGGCGATTAGGGTGATCCAGAGGAGGCCCCCCCGTGTAAGTCCAAGGAACGGATACAATGTATATAATGAAGCGCCCACCAGCGTCATGTCGGCCAGAGAGTCAAGCTTGGCCCCGAGGCTGCTGGTTGTCCCGGTCATTCTGGCAATCGGCCCATCCAGCATATCTGTAATTCCGCACAGGATATAGACAGTGGTGAAGCCCGTGCCCAGCGGCTCCAGCCCTAACAGCAGGAGTGCCAGCCCGATCCGGCTGAGTGTTAAGCAGTTGGGTATAAGCTTCATTTCGATCCTCCGTCTTCCCGCTGGGGGGAAATTGCTTTTTATATAGTATCTATGCTTCATTATCATTAAAATAGTGCTTATCCGTCAATCTCGTGCAGCAACTGTCGGACCCGGCCTCTGAATAGCTGTTAATCTGATGGTGAGGAAAGGGTGGTAAACGATGAACCTGCTCGAAAATATGAACGCCGCACTCTCCTATATTGAGGAGCATCTGGAGGGTGTGGTGGATGTCAGGGAGGCAGCGAGGCGGGCGTTATGCTCGGAGTATCATTTCACGCGGATGTTCTCCTTTCTGGCCGGTATTCCGCTCTCGGAATATATCCGCCGCAGACGTCTTACACTGGCCGCATTCAAACTGCAGGGCAGCCAGCAGCGGATCATTGATCTGGCTCTGGAATTTGGTTATAGTTCACCGGATGCATTCACCAAGGCATTCCAGCTGGTTCACGGTGTGACGCCGTCGGAAGCAAGAAGCGCAGGGACACCGCTGAAGGCCTTTCCTCGAATGACTTTTCAATTAACAATCAGAGGAGGCAGTGAAATGAATTACCGTATGGAAGAGAAAGCGGCTTTTAGCATCGTCGGACTGAAGAAAAGAGTGCCCATCCAGTTCAATGGGGTGAACCCGGAAATCGCGGCGATGTGGCAGAGTCTTACTATGGAGATCATTACGGAGCTGAAGCAGCTGTCCAACATCGAACCTGCGGGGATGATCAGCGCATCGGTGAATTTCTCCGAAGGGCGGATGGAAGAGCGTGGAGAGCTCGATCATTATATTGGTGTTGCCACTACCCTGGAATGTCCGCCGTCCTATGCCAAGCTTGAAGTCCCTGCGTATACATGGGCTGTATTTGAAGCAGTGGGGCCGTTTCCGGACACGCTCCAGAATATCTGGGGCCGGATTTATTCCGAATGGTTCCCCTCCTCCAATTATGAGCAGGTTGAAGGGCCGGAAATTCTGTGGAATGAGAGCAAGGATACGAACTCTCCTGCGTACAAAAGTGAAATATGGATACCTGTACAGGAATCGAAACTCCTTTAATTGTCCCTGGGCCTGAGCTTAAGATGGGTGGATTTTCCTGTCCAAATGAATCGTGTCTCCCGCAATGGGGTAATGGTAGTCTAGCACTACAGACTAGGAGGCACACGTTATGGAATGGACTTTGGAAGATGTGGAAGAAGTGAGCCGGCAGCATCCTAATTCTTTCTTTATTCCTTCCCTGCAAGAACGGATGACCCAGAACCCAGGAAGAATGGTTAGGCTGCATTTCATCCTGACGAACCCGAAAGAAGGAGAACCCCGCGCTGAACGGATGTGGGTGGAGATTACCGGGCAAGATCCGGTTACCGGACGTTATACGGGGCTGCTGACGAATGTGCCCGGAGTGATACAGACACTGCAACCTGGAGATACCGTGGAATTCGAGCCCAGACATATTGCCCGGACAATTCTGCGAGAAGGAGACCCGGCGTGGGTCGAGGCAGGCGAGAAGGCGGCGCTGGTGACCAAGAAATGCATGTTGCCCGGCAGCGGGGTTCGCTGGATGTACCGTGAAGCAGCCACACGGGAGCAGGATAGCGGATGGCGGCTATTCAGCGGGGATGAAGATGGAGCGTACCTGAGTGATCCCAAGAATACCGCGATCATGAATGTGTATGATCTGATTGACCGCGACCCGGGTTTACTGGAGCCTTTTAGAGGAGCTGTAGGTACGGCATTTGAACGGAGCGGCCCGGATGCAGCATGGGTAGAAGTGAAAAATTGGCGGTAAGCATAATATGCGGGGCTGGCGGTTCATAGAAATCTGTAACCGGCAGATGCTGGGATCAGATATAGGCAGTGCATAAGCATGGGCAAAGGCGCGGAGGGGACAACAGTTCTCTACCGCGCCTTTGTTGCTGTTTAGATGAGCTGGTGTGTTGAATCTTATTGATAATTATTAATTGTAACATTATTATAAATATTAGTATTATATGTAAAGTTAAATAATGTAAAATGAGGGAGTGCAATATTTTGTTGAGATTCCAAACCATGATAGTATCCTTTTTCCGCTCCAGACACGGCTGGTTAAAAGCCGGGATCGCAGCAGCAGTGCTGGTGATCCTAATTGGCGGTGCACTCTTTCTGCGCCCTGTTAAAGATGAGGAACCCGTAGCCCCAAAGGGAGGAATAATATCGCCAGTCTTTAACTTGCCGTCACAGACGGAGGGGATTCTCAATGCAACGATGTTAGGAATGATATATTATAACGGCAAAGTGTACACTCAAACGTATACGGAAATCCCGCCCGAACAAGCAATAAATTTGAGAGGGAAGAAGCTCGGAACGGCTAAAGGCAATCTTAACGGTTGGAAGCAGCAGGGGAAGAAGGACACCAATCTAGCTTCAACAGTTGACAAGGCAGATGTCTATGCTGTGAAAGGCTATAATAAGAATTTCCGAATAATGACATATTCTGAAGAGCATTCGTATGTTCAAACTGCATTTTATGAGTGTACGGGCGGGTTACCGTTAAGTGCGGGCAGAGATTTTTTCAAACCCTTTAAAATGGCTGGAAATGTGGTTAGTGCCCAATATCAAAGCTACTCAGAGTGGAGAACAGGTATAGATCAGTTACACCCGGTTCCTGATTTGGAATTGATCAACACCCTGGTTGATCAGCTGTATGATGCCAGATTATCTGTACATGAGGGCATGGATGGACAAATGGGCGACTATGACAATGATGAACGATACAGACGAATTACAATTCATTTAAAAGATGGCACTGAGGTTACTTTGATAATGATCAAAGGCGGCTACATTGATTACGGATTTGCCAGAATGTATTTCCAAATCGATAACGAATTCGCTACGCAGCTCTGGGATGCTTTGAGTCCGATTTAATTCTCTACCGGAAGTTTACGGAAGCGGAAAGGGGACATACATATGGGCAACCGGATATCTATGCCAGAGCACTTTGCGAAAGCATTGAGTCGTTAAAAATGTCGAATAGTCTGACCTCCTTTTTTATTGAGGTGCTGGCGCTCAGCGGGTCTATATTTGCAGAAAACAACCGCGAGAAAGAAATGGTGATCTGGTTAGCTCAGCAGGACCAGTCAGTGGTAGGCATAGGAACTGTCGGTTTTGATATCGATGATATGCCGTGGACTATAGAATCGTTTGAACGGGAAAGGATTTTTATCTTACACACGATTTCAGGAGCAATGGAACGTCATGGTTGGGAGCGGCTGAATTATGAACCCCGGGAAGATTGGATCATAGAATGCTTATTAAAGTTTCAGCGGATGATTTTTGCTTTTGATAAAGACAGCATTAAGATGGAAAGTTATTTAGAATGGTCAAAAATTGAAGAAGATGATAATAATCCTACGATCCCTATCGGGTACCCGAAATGCGGAATTCATGATATTTACTTGTCTTGCCACGGCTGTATATTGTGTAATAATACCTAAGAACATGCTGGAGGCGGATACAGTGAATAAATTATACTTATTGCTGCTCGCAGTACTGCTCCTAAATGGCTGTAGTACGGATAAGGAGGCAGAGCGCGCTGCTGGGCAGAACGTTATGCCGCAAGAAATGCCCGGAGACTTCGACTTTCTCGTCCGTTACGGCTACGGAGAAGCCACCAAGAATGAGATTAATACGTATCAGGATACAGTGGTAAAAGATCTGATCATGAACGGGACAGCAACGGCGGATGTTACTCTGTCTGAGGATGAAATGCGCAGCATCTATGACCAAATGAGAGAAATCAACATTATGGGTACAATGGAGCTTGTGCCCGCTAAGCAGAATTGTGCCGTCACCCCTTACCAGGAAGACAGCTGGCAGATTACTGTAGACGGAATTACACGTGATTTGAGCTGGTCCGGTGAGACTTGTGAGCTTACTGAAGATGCCGGGCAGCTACTGGAGCTGCGGACCTTCATCGCGGACATCGTAGCCGGTAAAGATGCGTACCAGGCATTGCCGGAAGCCGAAGGGGGTTATGATTAAGAATTTTGCATTTAAGGTGTACGTCTGCAAGCGTACTTCTTCAGTCCGATCCCAAGGGATCGGATTTTTGTTTTAATAAGGCGTGGGAAAAGCAATCCGGCGGATGAGGGGCAAGTTTATATTCAGTTTAAAAAAGTCGGTTACCATCCTAATACATTCAGTTGTCTAGGAGGAATAAAGAATGAATCAAGTACAAAAGAAGCGGTCAGTACAGGACAAGGGCAGTTATGCCATCGAAGCACATGGACTTGTCAAAACGTACGGCAGTAACCGTGCAGTAGACGGTGTTGATCTCAAGGTGGGCACAGGGATGATCTACGGTGTGCTGGGTCCGAACGGGGCCGGCAAGACAACCGTAATCCGCATGCTGGCCACTTTACTGCGGCCTGACGCAGGTTCGGCGCGTATCTTCGGACATGATGTGGTTAAAGAACCGCAGATCGTGCGTCAGTTAATCGGGGTAACGGGCCAATATGCATCGGTGGATGAGTCACTCAGCGCAACAGAGAATCTGATTATCTTCTCCAGACTGCTCGGACTGGGACGCGCCGAATCGAGAAATAAGGCTGAAGAGCTGCTGGAGGAATTCGGCCTGACGGAGGCAGCCAAGCGGCCGCTGAAGAATTTCTCCGGCGGGATGCGCCGGCGGCTGGATCTGGCCGCCAGTCTGATTGCGCAGCCGCCGCTCATTTTCCTGGATGAACCGACCACTGGTCTTGATCCGCGGACGCGGAATCAGATGTGGGATACGATCCGGAGGCTTGTAAATACCGGGTCAACCGTCTTGCTGACCACGCAGTATCTGGAAGAGGCGGATCAGCTCGCAGACCGGATTGCCGTCATCGACACCGGCAAGGTGGTTGCCGAGGGCACCGTGGATGAATTGAAAGCTTCAGTCGGCAACTCCTCACTGCATCTGAAGGTCCTGAATCCGAAGGATATGGGGAATGCCCGTCTGATCGTCGAGCGGGTGCTTCAGGTGCGGTCCAATGTATCGGCAGAATCCGCAAAGATCATGGCACCGATGGGCGATGTTGACCGGGTGACCGACCTGCTGGTCGCACTCCGCGAGGCGGGAATTTCGCTGCTTGAGATGAGCGTACAGAAGCCGACACTGGATGAAGTGTTCCTGACCTTAACCGGTGATGGCGTGAAGGAAGAGGCCGGATATGCATCCGGATCAGCCAAGAATAAAGAGGGGGTATTGGCATGAGTACTGTAATCAAGCCGGGTACAGAACGCCGTCTGAAGAATCATACCAGCTTCGGCCAGGCGGTGCGCAATTCATTAACGATGGCCTATAGAGGGCTGCTCAAGATCCGGCGGACACCGGAGCAATTGTTTGACGTCACGTTCCAGCCGATCATTTTCACGCTGATGTTCACTTATATCTTCGGAGGGGCTATTGCCGGTGATGTAGCAAGTTATTTGCCGGTGATCATCCCAGGGATCTTAGTACAGACCGTAATTACGACCTCTGTCGTCACGGGTGTCCAGCTGCGGGAGGATATGGAGAAGGGTGTGTTTGACCGCTTCAAGTCCCTGCCGATTGCGCGGATTGCTCCTCTGGCGGGCGCACTGCTCGCAGATACGATCCGTTATACCATTGCTACTGTGCTCACCTTCGTTATGGGGTACATCATGGGCTTACGCCCTGAAGGCGGCATCGGGAATGTCGCGCTCGCAGCGCTCCTTGTTATCGGATGCTCATGGGCAATCAGCTGGATCTTCGCCTTCTTCGGGGTTATCGCCCGGACGGCTTCCAGTGTACAGGGGATTTCCATGATCGTACTGTTCCCGCTAACCTTTCTCTCGAATGCGTTTGTGCCGGTTGATACGATGCCGAAATGGCTGCAGTGGTTTGTAAATATCAATCCGATCTCACATCTGGTCACCGCCGTCCGTAATCTGGTCAACAACGGAACGGTAGGCAGCGATCTGGTCTACTCGCTTATTGGTGCCGCAGTCATTGTCGCCATCTTCGCCCCGATCACGGTGCGTGCGTATATGCGCCGTACGTAATCCGCTTCAATTAAAGACGCTAACGGATGTAGAAATACATCAGGTTAGCGTCTTTTGTGCTTTTGGTAGGAAATGATGGATCAAATGTTGAAGTTTATTCTATATTTAACTATTTAACTATTTAGCTTAAACTGGAGAAATGGAGAAATTCCGGATTCGCAGCACATCTTGCCCGAGTTGAAAGTTACGGGTGGTCTGCTATGAGACTACCGCTCATGTTATAACTGTAATTTGTACAACTATAACGCTACATTTCTGCGCAGGAACAGTTTTAATTGCACTTTGTACACTTATAAATGGCTTCTTTGCTGTAAAAGAACAATTTCCCTATTTTTAATTGTACAGAATGCAGTTATTCCTAGACATGCGGTTTTTCGCCGCCTTTTAATTGCACTAAATACAACTATTTCCGCTATTCGCTCCACGCTGCTCCTAAAGATTAATGCTGCGCAAGCGTCTGGTCTGCTGCACAGGCCACGTACATTTTTAATACAAACACTATATAAGGAGAAAGAATTCAAATGATATATCTGCTTGATCCTAGCGGTAAGAAAAGATGGTATTTCGAAGTGGATGAGGAAGGCTGGGCGTTCAGGCAGATTTTGTTGGATGAAGGTAAAGAGAGTAAGATATCTAATCAAAAGAAATATGATTTTTTCTTATCTGAGACAGAATTACCATTAGATGACGGGACATTATTAAGAATTACTCAAGAAGAATTTGAAGAAGTGTGGAGTAGGATAAATAAAGATCAAACGGAGCGTTGGGTTGAATTGAAAAGCAAACTTCCATTGGGCACCAAAATTACTGGACCTATAGAGGTCCTCTACCCTCAAGGAGTAATTGTGAGTATTCCTGTTCATGATGCTTTGGCTATAGCTGATTATGATGAATGTGCTGCAAACTATAAGAACCGGAACATACATAAAGGTCTAAATGTAACAGCTAGTATTACAGGGTACGACGAAGTGAATTACTGGTTTGTTTTAGGGAATCCGAGAGTTTCAGATGTGCAATAAAAGTTGCGATCGCAAGAAAGGGTAATCATGAATAAATTTGCGGGAATAGGAACCAGTACAGTTAAATATGCAATCCTGAATTTCATGCTAGTCATTACTAATCTATTCTTATACGCTTCAGGGCCGGATGGCGGCGGGACCGGGGACCGGGAAGAAGGGTTATATTTCTATCAGCTGTATATGGTCTGTCTTCTCATAGGGTTCGTTGTTTATGGTGTATGGTCAGTAACTTCAGGAAGACACAGGAAGAGCATCAGAGGCTTAACTGCGGTTCCGGTGTTGTTGTCTTCGGTTTGTATCAGCGGCCTGCTGATATATACAGTCAGCAAGAACAAGAGCCTGTACGACGGAGTCTGGTTAAATGATTCAGGTTCGGACGTCTTAGCACTTAACGCAGACTTTCTAATCTACCTGATTTACTTCCTCCTGTTGTTCGCCATTTGCATCAGTGTGCTGGGGATTTTCTCTAGAAACAAATTATCTATACTTGGACTGCTGCTGAATCTGTCCTTGTTCTATCTGCACTTTCACGCTCTTGCGGTATGGATTTGATTACAGCCAGAGGCTAGATGGTAATGCTGACTTCCCCGCTTGAAAGATACTCCTCGTCACCATTCTCATATCTGACTTTCAGACGGCAGTCGTTATCAATATCAATGGCTGTCGCCCCGCGTTGTTTGTTATCCTTCACCACCGTTACAGGCTTACCAAGGGAAAGGATTCGTCGTCTATATTCGGAGAGAAACGGTCTGTCCGTTAAATGCGCATAGTATTCCATGAAATGATTCAGCACTTCTGCCGCGAGCCGGCAGCGGAGATCATCATAATAATAGCTTTCGGAAAATACAGACGTTGCAATCCCGCCAAGCCCGTCAGGAAAGCCGCCCGCCGGTAGAGTTACATTGATGCCAATGCCGAGAACGGCATAATCCAGCCGGCCGTTTTCCAGCGACATGGAAGCTTCGGTAAGAATTCCGCACACCTTTTTGTCATCCATGAATACGTCATTGACCCACTTAATCTGCGTGTCTTTACCGGATACGCTCTCGATGGCCAGGGCCACGGCGGCTGCAGCGGAGGTCGTCAGAAGAATGGATTCTGCCGCAGATAGCTTGGGGCGCAGCAGGATGCTCATGTAGATGCCCGTTCCCCGCGGTGAAAAGAAGGGCCGGCCGTTTCTTCCGCGGCCGGCAGTCTGCTCTTCCGAGAGGATCACTTTCCCTTCAGCCTCTCCATTTGCGGCCAGGATTTTTACTGCTTCGTTCGTTGAAGGTATAGTCTTGTAAACCTCAAGGCGCAGCTGTTGACCCTGGAGATTCAGGTGTTTCGAAATGGCACCGGCAGACAAAATATCCGTTAGAGGGGATAAGGAATACCCTTTATTGGTTACAGCCTGAATGGAATAACCGTCCGTCTGCAGCGATTTGATCGCTTTCCAGACTGCGCTGCGTGTTACGGATAACTGCCCTGCAATCTCCTCGCCCGATATATACCCGCCTTTGTTGCTACCCAACAAGGATAGAATTTGTTCTTTAACTGTCATGGATATAACCCTCCAGAAATATTACGTTCCGATCAAACCTCTCCGATTATATTAACATGCTTAGATAACAATAGGAAAACGAAGGTGTTATTTTTGCTTCATTGTGAACCTTGTTCATTAAATTGGTTTACAATAGGGTGAGTCTCCATTATAATTCAGCGTATTGGCTGTATTCTTTCCAGAGCACAACCTTTATTTAATCAATGGAGGTCAATATCTTGAAGACAAAAGAACTTGTGTATGCCGCATTATTCGCAGCACTCATTGCGGTGCTAGGCATGATTCCGCCTTTGCCCCTTGGCTTCATTCCTGTTCCGGTCACTGCCCAGACGCTTGGCGTTATGCTGGCCGGATGTTTTCTGGGCAGACGGATGGGGATCCTCAGCCTGGTTGTTTTTATCATTCTCATAGCCCTCGGATTGCCGGTGCTGACCGGCGGGCGCGGCGGGCTGGCGGTGCTCATTGGACCGTCTGCCGGATACATATTCAGCTGGCTGGTCGCGGCAGGCTTCATCGGCTGGTGTTCCGAGAAAATCTGGCGCAGGGTCCGCATCTGGAAACTGATAGCCGTCAACCTGATCTTTGGCGTATTGCTGGTGAATCTGATTGGCGCGCCTGTCATGGCCTTAATTACAGATACACCGGTCTGGACAGGACTGATCGGGGCTTTGGCTTTTCTTCCCGGAGATATGATCAAAGCGGTTATTGCGGCCGTAATAACGATGCAGCTGAAAGAAATCAGCCCCATTGAAGAAAAAGCGGGGATGTGAGCATACCCATGAACCTGGTACAGCACATTTTAGAACGTGGACAGGCCGCCCCTTCCCGCATTGCGATCTCGGACGGCCGGGAAGAACGCTCCTACGCCCAGCTCATGAGGCTGGTGCAACAGGTTGCAAACGGTTTGCGGCATGGCGGATACATCAAGCGGAATATTGCTGTCTTATCCGGTAACCGTATGGAATTCGCCGAGTTTGTTCTCGGCGCCATCTATGCGGGGTGCGTTCCCGTGCTGCTGGACCCCAAATGGCATCCGGTGGAGATGGATAAGGTTATCCGGCAGTGTGAGCCCGGACTGATCGTTTGTGAAGAGCGTTTTGCGGCTGATTTCACAGAACGTTATAGAGAAATCCCGCAGCTATACTTCGGTGGGGAGCAGAGAAACGGCAGCTATAGCGCCTGGCTGTCCGCCTTCGGACCGGATGCCGTTGCAGAGGAGAACCCCGAACTGCTGTTCATCGGGTACACATCAGGCACAACCGGCCTCCCCAAAGGGTACATGCGGACTCACCAGTCCTGGTTAACAAGCTTTGAGGCGACGGAGAAGGCATTCAGGCTGAACAGTATGAAGCACGTACTTGCGCCCGGGCCGTTCGTGCATTCCCTGTCGCTGTTCGCCATGATGCAAGCCCTGTATAGTCTGGCGACTTTTCATCTCCTGCCGGCATTCGATGCTGTGAGCGTATTGAATCTCTGCTCCCATGAACCTGATATGGTCCTGTTCGTTGTGCCTGCGATGATTGACGCATTGGTCCGGCATGCCGCTGCAACCACGGCCCCGGTATCTATACAGGCCATAATCAGCTCTGGGGGCAAGTGGCCAGTGACGTTGAAACAAAGATGCCGTGAGCTGTTCAAGGAGACGAAGCTCTATGAGTATTACGGCTCCTCGGAGGCCAGCTACATCAGCTATCTTGAAATGACCGGGGAGGAGGAGGCAGATTCCTTAGGCAAACCGTTCGACGGCGTGCAGATTTCCATCCGCGATGCGCAGTTTCGTGAGCTGCCTCCGGGTGCGGTTGGTGAGCTGTATATCCGGAGTGAAATGATGTTCACCGGGTATCACCTGCTGCCGGAAGAGACGGCAGGCGTGTTTCGCCGGGGCTGGCTGCGCACGGGGGATTACGTGCTCCTGGATCATGAAGGGGATCTGCACCTGGCCGGCCGCGCCGGCAGCATGATCAAGAGCGGGGGACTCAAGGTGTTTCCCGAAGAAGTGGAGACTGTGCTGCGACGTATTCCGGCGGTCCGCGAGGTTATGGTATTCGGCAAGCCGGATGAGCGGTGGGGAGAGCAGGTAACGGCATTGATTGAGTGGAGCGGAGAACAGCAGCTCAGTCTGGAGCAGATCAGGGATTACTGCCGTCCATATCTTGCAGGCTATAAGTTGCCCAGGCAGCTCGTTACTGTGGAACAGTTCATCTATACCAGCAGCGGAAAAATCGCACGCCAGCGGATGATGGACAATGTGAGAGAAGGGTCGAGATGAAAGAAATCAAAGAGGCCGTTCTGGTCATGGCCAGGCGCACACCTGTCGGGAAACTCGGCGGACAGCTAAGCATGCTTGAGCCGGAGCAGCTGCTTGCCCCGCTGATTCGTCTCCTCATTACGGAGGCACAGCTGCCCCCGGAATGGATTGATGATGTCATCATCGGCAATGTAGTGGGACCTGGCGGGAATATTGCCCGTAAGTCTGTGCTTGAAGCAGGATTGCCTGTTACGGTTCCGGGAGTCACAGTCGACCGTCAATGCGGTTCAGGGCTTGAAGCCATCATCATGGCGGCCCGCCTCATTCAGAGCGGTGCAGGAGAGATATTCCTGGCAGGCGGAGCCGAAAGTGTAAGCCGGGCGCCTTGGCGAATGTTCAAGCCCGGTACGCTGGCGGAGACGCCAACCTTATATACACGCGCACCGTTCACACCCATTGCTTACGGAGATCCTGACATGGGGCTTGCTGCAGAGTATGTGGCGGCCAAATACGGGATTACCCGTGAAGCGCAGGATCTGTATGCGCTGGAGAGCCATCTGAAAGCCGTCCGGGCTCAAAGTACAGGCAGATATGTACCGGAGCTTGTACCGCTTGAGGTCAACGGATTACGGATTGCAGAGGATGAATGTCCGAGACCGGATACAAGCCTGGGGAAGCTGCGCAGCCTGCAGCCTGTGTTTGCGGAGGATGGCACTGTGACTGCCGGAAATGCCTGTCCTATTAATGATGGTGCCGCTCTGGTGCTCATGATGTCGCGTGACAAGTGCGAACAGCTTAATCTAACTCCCATCCTCCGTTTTGTTGACTCTCAGGCTGCCGGAGTAGACCCCCGTTATCCGGGGATCGGACCGGTTCCAGCGGTCCGGAAACTGTTATGCCGCCAGGGGCTGACCATCGGAGATGTGGATATCGTTGAATTTAATGAAGCTTTTGCCGCTCAGGTATTGGCATCACTGCAGGAGCTTCAGCTTTCAGCGGATAAGGTTAATCCCGGCGGAGGCGCGTTAGCTCTGGGTCATCCTTACGGAGCATCCGGTGCGATCCTTATGACGCGTCTATATTCGGAGATGCTGCAAACCCCCTACAAACGGGGTATAGCTACACTTGGCATTGGCGGCGGGATGGGGCTGGCCGTTCTGGTGGAGGCGGTTATATGAACAAGATCCGCTTTCAGGTTCAGCTCACGACGGAAAATATCGTGCAGTATGCACACAGCATAGCTTCGCCCCTACAGAGAATAGGAGGAGCAGCCGTTGCTCCTTCGACTATGCCGGTCACATTCTGGAAGACAGCAGATGTCCCCTGGCTGCCCCTGAAAGCGGCAATGATTCACGGAACGCAGCAGTTTACTTATCATGCTCCGCTGATGGCGGGTATGAATCTGAATTGCGAACTTTCTTTGGTTGCCGTGAAGCACAAAGCCGGCAGGAGCGGCTTGCTGATGTTCTATACCCATTCTCTAATCTGCTATCACCGGGATAAACCCATTGCTGAAGCAGAAACCGTCTTGATCGGGAGAGGTGAAATGATATAAGAATCGTGATCTCTGCGGCGGACATCCGGCATTATGCCTCTGTCAGCAAGGATGAGGCCGCCATTCATCTGGATACAGCGGCTGCAAAAGAAGCAGGTTATGATGCCCCCATTGCCCATGGAATGTACATCATGGGCCTGGCGCAGTCTCTATATATGAAAGAACATCTCTCTTATTGGATTCAGTCCAACACTATGAGGTTTGTGAAGCCGTGTGTTCAAGGCTCGGCCGTATGCTTCCGGTATAACGCTAGGAGTAATGATCACATCCAGGTAACGGTAGCGACAGATCACGGGGAAATCATCGCTAAAGGCGCTTTTATCGTTGTAAAGGGGATCATGGATATATGAAGACGGCATTAATAACCGGGGCAACCCGGGGGATTGGGCGCAGTATAGCTGTAGAACTGGGACGCTGCGGATATCAGGTCGCCGTTAATGGTTTAAATGGCGGGAGTGTTAAGCAAGTAGTCGAGGACATCCGGGGGATAGGCGGCTTCGCGGAGGGATTCTGTGCCAATGTTGCCAATCCCGCTGCCGTTACGGTGATGATGGACGAAGTGGCCTGGAAGATGGGTTCCCTGGATATTTTAATTCATAACGCCGGCATTCTTCATGACCGCAGATGTGAGTTCATGACGGACCGGGAATGGCAGGCAGTCCTCGGCGTTCATTTGAATGGGGCATTCTACTGCATCCGGCGGGCATTAGCCCATCTGAGCCGGGACGGAGGTGACATTCTGCTGATGACCTCAACTGCGGGACTCACCGGTTCGCCGGGACAGGTCAATTACAGCGCGGCTAAGGCCGGACTTCTCGGAATGGTATGGACGCTTGCCGATGAACTGAAGGCCAAGCGGATCAGGGTTAACGGCATTGCTCCTGCTGCCTTAACCGATATGACCCGGCCGGTTGTTCAACATCTGACAGAAAAATACGCAGAGCGTAATGAGCCGCTTCCTGAGGTATGGAGCTTGGGTGAAGCGGAAGATGTGGCCCGGTTCGTGCGTGCGCTTCTGGATCACAAGGACCCGGGCCTGACGGGGCAAGTGTTCGGCATCAACGGACAGCAGATTACACCTTGGGAGAAGCCACGGCCGCTTGCTATAGTTACTTCTGCGCCGGAAGATTTTTTTGAATTAAGGAAACAGCGGAGGGAGCGCGGGGCAGATGCTTGCTTTTGATCAGGTCGATTATTATTACCGGAGCAGAAATCCGGTTCTTCGTCAATTAAGCTTCGAAATCCGCCAAGGCGAATTTATATCCATCATTGGCGGGAACGGAAGCGGAAAGTCAACGCTCGCCAAGTTAATGAACGGGCTCCTGCAGCCAAGAGACGGACAAGTAATGCTGGACCATTTAAATACACGGAATCCTGATGACCTTGGGAAGATTCGGGAGCAGGCCGGACTGGTATTTCAAAATCCCGACGATCAGTTCATCACAACCTCCGTTCTGGATGAAGTGATATTCGGACTGGAGAATCTGCGCGTATTGAGAGCTGATATGGCCGGGCGGGTGAATATGGCTCTGCAAGCGGTTCACATGGAAGATTATGCGGAAGCCATGCCGCATCAACTGTCAGGCGGCCAGAAACAGCGGGTTGCGGTTGCTGCCGTTGTGGCAATGGAACCTTCGATAATGATCTTTGATGAAGCGACCTCCATGCTCGATCCGCAGGGAAGAAGAGACATCCTCGAGCTAATGAACTCCCTTCACCGGCAGGGTAAGACCATCATTCAGATCACGCATCATATGGATGAGATTCTTTCCTCTGACCGTGTTCTGCTTCTGAGCAGAGGAGCAATTGCTTTCGACGGATCACCCTCCGCCTTGTTTAGCAGCGTATCCGTTACAGAGCATCAGCTCTCTCCCCCTTTTGCGGTAAGACTGCATCAAGCGCTCGGATTGAAAACCCCCCTGCGTGCGGATTGGAAGGAGACGGTGTCTGCCTTATGGGCTACGAGTTAAATGACGTAAGTGTAAAGTTGAATGGTGAAGAGATCCTTCAATCCATAAGCTGCACGCTTCAGGAAGGAAAATGGATTTCGGTAATTGGCCATACCGGAGCAGGAAAATCCACCTTTGCCAAAGGAATAAAGGGGCTGGTTCCTTTCTACAGAGGCGAATATACGCATGACCGCCAACCTCTGCCCAGGGACAGTAAAGGGAATATGAAGGCCGTCCCGCAGATCGGTTATGTATTTCAATATCCGGAGCAGCAGCTTTTCGCAACGACGGTTTACAGGGAGCTGGCCTTTGCTCTCACTGTGAAGGGGGAATCACCAGGGAAAGTGGAAGCAGCCGTCAAGACGGTTATGGAGCAGCTGGGACTCCCCGCAGATCTTCTCCAGGAGAAGCCGTTCCAGCTTAGCGGGGGGCTTAAGCGGCTTGTCGCTGTCGCTTCCGTGCTGATTACGGAGCCGGAGCTGCTTATTCTCGATGAACCGACCGCCGGACTTGATCCCGTGCACAGGACAGCGCTGCTGAGGCAGCTCAAGGCATGGCAGAGGGAGAAGAACCGGACAGTACTACTCATCTCTCATCAGCTTGAGGAGGTTGCCGACTATTCGGACGAGGTGATGATCTTCCAGAAGGGACGCTTATTGGCCCATTTGGAGGCGAATGAACTGTTTCTGAAGCATGCAGCATTGATGGAGCAAGCCGGATTGCCTTTGCCCGAGCCTGTACAGCTCTTAAGATTCATTGAGGGAATTTCCGGACGGACTCTTAAACCGGCGAGTTGCAGGGAAGAAGATATTATGCAGCTTGTGAGGAACGTCTGGCAGTCCAGAGGTCTTCATCATGAAGGATAACATCCTGCTGGGCCAGTATATCCCTTCAGATTCAGTACTCCACCGGCTAGACCCCCGTACCAAGCTGTTAAGTATGCTAACCTTTACAATTTGCTCTCTTTTAATCAATAATTATGGCGGATATGCTGTAGCGACTGTCTTTACGGGAAGCCAGCTGCTGTTGTCCCGGGTTCCGGTACGGATGTTTCTTAGAGGATTAAAGCCGGTTGCGCTCATCTTGTCCTTTACTTTTGCCTACCATCTCTTCAATACCAGCGGAGTACAGCTCTGGCCGGGTTCGGCCGTTAAAGTGACAGAAGAAGGAATAGAGAAGGGCCTCTTCGTTGTCTGGCGTATTCTCTTGCTCGTGTCGCTTGCATCGCTCCTAACCTTGACGACCAAGCCGCTGGATCTGGCAAAAGGCCTGGAACAACTGTGCAAGCCGCTATCCCGCCGGGGAGTTCCGGTTGAGGCCACTGCATTGATGCTCGTGATTGCAGTCCGCTTCATCCCGGTAATTATTCAAGAGCTGGACCGCATTATGCTGGCGCAAAGGGCCAGAGGGTATGACATTATAGCGCTTAAAGGCCATAAGCGGGTGTTTGCATATTTGTCATTGGTGGTTCCCCTGCTAATAACAACGGTTCAACGGGCAGAGCAGCTGGCAATGACGATCGATGCAAGAGCCTATGGGACTGGAAGGGACCGTACTTCTTATAGAGAGCTAAGATTATCGCGAATGGATTATACCGCCGGGGGAGTCACGCTTGCTTACGTGCTGCTGCTTCTGTACCTGTAGCATGACCAGAGAGCTTGATTAGAGCTTAATTAACTTCAATTCCGTATAGTTTATGTATAACGAAACCCTCCCTTAATCTGGAAATGGTCGCATGATATAATGAGCTTGCGATTATTCAGACCGAAGGAACAGAGGGGGAAGAAATGTATCTGCATAAAGGGAAACTGGTCATCCGGGATGCGGCTATAGGCGATGCAAGGCTGTTATGCAGCTGGTGGAACGACGGGAGAATTATGGCGCACGCCGGTTTTCCCCATGGAATAGGCACTACTGAACAAGAGGTACGAAGCAAACTGCAGAGCGGGGCGGACCCGGAACGGCAAGGCCGTTTGATCCTGGAGATCAGCGGCGTTCCGGTGGGGGAAATGAGTTACAGGTTCCGGGATATCACACAATTATCCTCGATACCAATCTTAAGAACACCAGAGCACAGCATGTATATGAGAAACTCGGCTTCCGGAAAATTGAAGTGCGAACGGATGCGTGGACAGATCAGCTTGGAGAATGGCAGAGTTTTATCGATTATGAGTTGACCCAAGCGGAATGGAGAGCAGACTGGCTACATGACTGAAAGGAGCCGTTGGGCATGATTATAATACCTGAACCTTTTACCAAAAGAATGAACGAACTCTACGGTAAGCAGGGCGTAGCATGGGCGGAGGCGCTGCCTGATCTGATTACCGACTGTGCAGACCGCTTCGGCATTAATCCGGAAGCTCCATTTTCCAATCTATCGTATAATTATGTACTCCGTGCAAAGTCCGGTAACGGGAAGCCGGCAGTCCTGAAATTATCCTTCATGAAGGACGAGCTTGCAAGGGAAGTTAGTGTGCTTCGCGCCTATGAGGGCCGGGGGGCGATTCATGTACTGGATGCAGATGAGGATTGGGGTGTGGCCCTGCTGGAAGGAGCCGACCCCGGCACACCGTTGTCGGCCATTGAGGATGATGCGAAGTCGACGAATATCTTTTGTGAAGTATTTCAGCGCCTTCAGCTTCCTGCACCAGCCGGCAGTCTGTACCCTTCCATGAAGCATCACTTCGCGGCCATAGAGCGATACCGCGAGCGGTTCGGCGATGGAGAAACTGCAGCGCCGCTGGCTGAGAGCTGGGTGGAGAATGCCGAAGAATGTCTGGTTTATCTCATTAACACCACGGAAGAGAATTATCTGCTGCACGGTGATCTGCATCATGACAACATCCTCCGCCAAGGGGAAGAGCAATGGGTAGTCATTGATCCTAAAGGCATCATCGGCGATCTTCATTTCGATACGATCCAGTATTTGCTTAACTATACGGATCGGGGTGGGGATTCCGAACAGGTGCTGCGCAGCCGGATTGGGATGATGGCTGACCGCCTTGGCCTGGAGCCCCGCCGAATCGCGATGTGGGGTGTGGTGCGGGGTGTGCTTGAGGCATGCTGGACGATTGAAGGCGGAGGGACGGACTGGCACAGAGGCATCCAAATAACGGAGCGCTTCGCCCAATGCATGGATTGAGACCAAGAACGATGTCTATGTTCCAAGAGAGGTCAAGGCTTACGACACTAACCCCATGTTAGTGTTTTTTCGCCTTTTTTTGCAAACCGTCTGGAGTTGTGGCGCTTTAGCCTTTATAATATGACGAGAATATAGAATAAAGGAAAAGGTGTTAATTTCATGAGCATATTAAATGTAGAAAAGCTGAGTCACGGTTTCGGAGACCGGGCCATATTCACCGATGTGTCCTTCCGCCTGTTGAAGGGCGAGCATATCGGTCTGATTGGTGCCAATGGTGAAGGTAAATCGACCTTCATGAATATCATTACCGGCAAGCTGCAGCCGGACGAAGGCAAGGTGGAATGGGCGAAACGCATGCGCGCCGGTTATCTGGATCAGCATGCTGTACTTCAGCAGGGACAATCCATCCGTGATGTTCTGCGCGGAGCCTTCCAATATCTGTTCGATATGGAACAAGAGATGAACGATATGTACGGCAAGATGGGCGAGGTCACCCCGGAGGAGCTGGAGCAGCTGCTGGAGGACGTTGGAACGATTCAGGACATGCTGACCAGCCAGGATTTCTATATGATCGATGCCAAAATCGATGAAACGGCCCGCGGACTGGGTCTTACAGACATCGGTCTGGACAAAGACGTTAACGATCTCAGCGGCGGTCAACGGACCAAGGTTCTGCTGGCTAAGTTGCTGCTGGAGAAGCCGGACATCCTGCTGCTCGATGAGCCTACGAACTATCTGGATGAACAGCATATCAACTGGCTGAAGCGTTATTTGCTGGATTACGAGAATGCCTTCATTCTAATTTCGCATGACATTCCGTTCCTGAACAGCGTAATCAACCTGATCTATCATATGGAGAATCAGTCGCTGTCACGTTATGTGGGCGATTATGAGTATTTCCAGCAGGTGTATGAAGCGAAGAAATCGCAGCTGGAATCGGCCTTCAAACGCCAGCAGCAGGAAATTGCCGACCTGAAGGACTTCGTTGCGCGTAACAAGGCCAGCGTAGCTACCCGTAATATGGCGATGTCCCGGCAGAAGAAGCTGGATAAGATGGATGTCATCGAGATTGCCAAGGAGAAGCCGAAGCCGCAATTTAACTTCAAGCAGGGCCGGACCTCCGGCAAGGTGATTTTTGAAGCGAAGGATCTGGTGATCGGCTACGATTCCCCATTGTCCAGACCGCTTGATCTGAGCATGGAGCGGGGACAGAAGATTGCCCTTGTAGGTGCGAACGGGATCGGTAAAACGACGCTGCTGCGCAGCATTCTCGGCCAGATTCAAGCCATTTCAGGCTCGGTCAGACTCGGGGATCTGCTGGAGATCGGTTATTTCGAACAGGAAATGAAGGAATCGAATTACAACACCTGTATTGAAGAGATCTGGAACGAGTTCCCGTCCTACTCCCAATTTGAAATCCGGGCGGCACTAGCCAAATGCGGCCTGACGACCAAGCATATCGAGAGCAAGATTGCGGTCTTAAGCGGCGGCGAGAAAGCCAAAGTACGTTTGTGCAAGCTGATCAACCGTGATAGCAACCTGCTTGTACTGGATGAGCCGACCAACCATCTCGATGTAGATGCCAAGGAAGAGCTGCAGCGTGCGCTCAAAGCTTATAAAGGAAGCATCCTGCTGATTTCCCATGAACCTGAATTTTACCGCGATATCGTGACGGATATCTGGAACTGTGAATCGTGGACAACTAAAGTATTCTAAAGAGCCGGCAATAATGCCGGTCTGACGGTGACCCGTAAGAGGGCAGCTTTGAATAAAGTGCCCCTTCTTACGGGTCATTTATGTCAAGATTTAAGTATAGGTGCAGGAGGAACATATGGAAGAGAAGCATGAGGAAATACCTGCGAAGCAAGTCAGGAGAAGTATTGTCAATGTCATCATTGACGGCATTTCCGGAATCTTTCTTCCAATCGTTAATATTCTGAGTGCGGCAGGCATTATGAAGGGTTTACTCGCCGGGGCGGCTGCGCTGGAAATCATCAGCAAGACGGAGGGCACATATACCGTGCTGAATGCGATGGCGGACAGTCTGTTCTACTATCTCCCGCTGCTGCTTGCCTTTACAGCCGCCCGCAAATTCGGGGCTAACCCTTTTACTGCCGTTGTGATTGCCGGAGTGCTGCTGTACCCGAGCCTGACCACGCTGTTTGACAACCAGGAAATCATACAATTTCTCGGGATGAGTATTACTCCCGTTAACTATCCTTCGAGCGCCATTCCGATCATCCTTGCGGTAGGCCTCTTAGTGTATGTAGAACGATTCTGCGTTAAAATATTGCCTGAGGTCATCCGGGAGTTTTTCACACCGTTGATCTCGATTGTTACAGTGTCCGCCGTGACGCTGCTGGTGTTCGGTCCGGTCGGCTCACTTGCCGGAGACGTGCTTGCTGAAGGATACCGCTCTGTATATAATCTCAGCTCGGCAGGGGCGGGAATGGTGCTTGGCGCGATTATTCAACCGATGGTAATCTTCGGGTTGCACTGGAGTCTCGTGCCGCTGGCGATTAACAATATCAGCGTGAATGGTTCGGATACCATCCTCGCACTGATGGGTCCGGCTTCCTTCGCACAGGCAGGAGCCGCGCTCGCCGTGTTCATCAAGGCCAAAGATAAGAAGTTCAAAACCTTATGTTTGTCCGCGTCTATTTCAGCCTTGTTCGGAGTTACCGAGCCCGCGATGTTCGGTGTGAACCTGCCCATGCGTAAGCCAATGGTCATTGTCTGCTGCGCGGGAGCGATCGGAGGCGGAATGGTCGGGATGTTCGGCTCTGCCGCGATCTCTTTCGCATTTCCGGGGCTGGCTACGTTGCCTGCTTACCTGGGGGACGGGTTCGGCGGTTTCCTGATCGCCTGCGTGACTGGTTTTCTGATCGCGCTGATTGCTACGCTGTTCGTGAAGCTGGGACCAGAGCCGTCGGTGGAGGCTAGCTCCAAGTAGAATGAAGAAGGCGGCAAGCTATTTTATCCGCTATGGGATTCGTGTAATGAATGCTATACTACTGAGGTTATTAAGTGAACAGATAAAGGGTGACAAAATGGAGACAATCAGCTTTCATTACGGGAAACATATTCAAAAGGTCGCGCGGGCACTGTATTTCCATTCGTGGAAATCCATTCTCTCGATTGGGGTTCAAGCGGTGTTTGTAGCCGTTTGTATGATTCTATACGTTAAGAACGAATCCATCATACTCCTCGGGATATCGATAACGCTTGTGCTTACGATCGCTATGTCGATTGTTATGCGTACCTTGCTGCTGCCAAAGATCCTGTCGGCAGATACAAGGTACAACAAGGAATTCGAATATCTGTTTGATGCAGAAGGGATCAACTTTAGCCCGGAAGTAGATCAGTCCATCATGAAATGGGGCTCATTCACCCGGGTGTGGGAGAATAAAGGCTATTACTTACTATTCCATGGTCAACAGGAATACTGGTTCATCGCTAAGCAATCATTCGAGGATGCAGCACAAGAGAATAAATTCAGAGCTTATGTATCGGATCACCGCAAGATTGTCACTGGGGTTATCCTGTAAAATGATATGTCATACAATGGACGTGCTATCCTGCACGTCCTTTTTTCTTGGCTGGTCCCGGTGTTTCATCCCTGGCTTCTATGCCCGCCAAAAAGTTGTACAGTCAGCCTTATCCGCAATGTTGTACTCGATCATTTGTCTGAGTATGGTGTAATCAACCGGGCTCGTCCATTTCATACGCACCAGCAGCTTGGTATGATCTAAGCCAGCCAGCTTAATGGCATCGGCAAAATGATCCATACCCGCCTTCTCGGGGGCAACGGCCATATGCGCTTTGGATACACTGAAGCCGATAATATAGGTTCCGTGATCGGTGAACATCGGCTGGTTCCAGGCAATCTTCGGCGTTAATTGGGGGAATTCCTGAATCACCCAGGCAAGTACCTCTTCGGTCGCAGCCCGGTGTACCGGATTATCGATTTTGGCTAAATACTCTGCAAACTCTTCCATGGCTGTCCCTCCTGATCTGTAATCAACTCTCATGCCATCTATCTTATAATTTCATACCTGGTTAGTCAAAAAAATGAATATGCAAATTTGGGGTTTGCCTATCCGTCAAAGAATGTTACGACTAACTGCCGCATACCATCTTTTACCTGTATTATAATAAGAATCCAATAGATCTTTATCATGAACAAAGTGGGGAAGTGAATTGGAATGATGCTCTCACATCAAGGCAAACGTCCTGCTGAAATTGGGATGACGATAAGCTTTACTTTACTGATATTATCCTGGCTAAACTTAGTAATACTATATAATAGAACTAACCGATTTGATCTTATCTTGTTCTATTTACTCATCATAATATCAGGTGGAATTATCGCGGGAATATTAATTTTTCGCTTGGTGACATGTAGCAGAGTGTTCAGCATTGAAATTAAGTCTGAAGTCCTTAAGATTAAGAATACTGAGATAGAAGCGGGCAAGGTTAAGAAGATTTTCATCAAAGGATACTTTAAGCCCGTGATCGCGGTTAAGCCCAAAGCTAATTTGCTGGTGCCGTACAAGTACTGTTTCTGTTTCTCTGACAAGGAGGATCAAGGGATAAAGGACCTGAAGGAATGGGCAGAACAGCATCAGATTGAAGTGTTGCACAAACGGTTTACGCGATGGCTGTAATTATTAGACCGTTAACACAGCTTCAAGCTGAAGATATTGCATACCATTGGCATTATGCAGGTGAATATTCTTTTTATGATATGGATTCGGACGAGGAAGATTTAATCGAATTCCTGGACCCGGCCGGACGTGGGGATCATACATACGCTGTATCGCAAGACGATGAACTTATAGGATATTTTACTGTGCAGCCTGTTGAGGGTAACATTTGTGATATAGGTTTAGGAATGAAACCCGATCTAACGGGGTGTGGCGCAGGGCAAGCTTTCCTAAGATCAATACTGCATTATGTTACTGTGAATTACAATCCTGAACGGATCACCCTTGCTGTAGCAACCTTTAATACCAGGGCTATCAAAGTGTATTTAAAAGCCGGATTTACCGCAGCAGATACCTACATGCAGAATACAAACGGAAGTTCTTATGAGTTTATGAGCATGGTATACAAGTGCTAAAATCATCTGAAGAGGTAACTATTTAAACCATAAAGGAGGCACCGCAATGAAAGTCACCGGATTTAGCCATATTACACTCAATGTACGCGACCTGCAGACCTCCCTGGATTTCTATCATGGCATTCTCGGGATGACCATTAGACACCGCGGCAGAACGGATGCTTATCTGGAGTGGGGGAGCGCCTGGGTTTGTCTGATTGAACGGGCGGGTACTGAGGAACATGCGGAAGGATTCGCCGGGATGGATCATGTAGCTTTTTATATCGCAGAGAATGATTTCAAAGAAGCCGTAGATATCCTGCACCATAATAATGTAACAATTGTCAGAGGTCCAATACAGCGCGGTACCGGATGGTCCATTAATTTCTTGGATCCGGATGGAATCCAGCTAGAGCTGCATACTTCTACTCTCGACGAGCGGATGGAGATCTGGCGCTGAGGAATGTTTCGGGTATATGATTGTAGAATATATCTATAGAAGCCAAACCAGAATCGAGGACGCGAGATGAATACTCCTTTTACAGAAATACTGACTTCGGAGGCTGAGCTTAGAGAACTTCTGGGATACCCGAGTGAAGTTGTGAAGCGCAAATCGATCCATCATCTGGATCATCATTGCCGCAATTTTATCGCTATGTCACCGCTGTTATTCCTGTCCACCGCAGATGAACACGGCTCTTGCGATGTCTCTCCACGCGGGGATGCACCCGGATCGGTAGTGGTGCTGGATGACGGTCATTTGGTGATTCCGGAGCGGCCGGGCAACCGCAGATTTGATTCCTTGCTAAATATCCTTGCTAACCCCAATGTAGGACTCATTTTTATTATCCCGGGGCTTGAAGAGACCCTGCGGATTAACGGGCAAGCTTTCGTGATCAGAGATGAGGCTATTCTGGACAGGATGAAGGCGCGGGATAAACGGCCTACGCTTGGAATCGGAGTGAAGGTGGAGGAATGCTATATGCATTGTGCCAAGGCTTTTAAAAGATCGCAGCTATGGGACAGCGGCTCCTGGCCCGCAGAAGCCTCGCTTCCGTCTCCTCCGGCGATTATCGCGGATCATGTGAATTCTGCCGAGTTTACTGTGGAAGTAGTCCGGCAAGGCATACAGGAGAGCTACGAGAAACGACTCTATTAAAGAATGGAGTGACCGGCGCAGATGGATAAGCAGAAGCTGATCCGTATTTTTGATAAACAGGCCACAGACTATGCCCGCAAAAGAGAAGATCCCAAACAGCAGCGCTGGCGCCGGAATCTTATAGGCCAGGCACAAGGAGATGTGCTTGAGCTTGCAGTGGGTGCAGGGGCTAACTTCCCTTACTATCCCCGGGAGGTCAGGATTACTGCTGCTGATTTCAGCAGCGCAATGCTTGAAAAAGCGCGGCAGGCAGCACAGCATTACCACGTGAATGCCAATTTTATATGTGCAGATATGGAAGAAATGAGCTTCCCCGGGCAATCCTTTGATACTATTGTTTCTACGTTATCTTGTTGCAGCTATCAGAATCCCCTGGAGATGCTAAAGAAGATTAACCGCTGGTGTAAGCCGGAGGGGACTATCCTGCTGTTGGAGCATGGAATGAGTTCTAACTTTATGGTGTCTACGCTACAACGGACGTTGAATCCTCTGCTGTACCGTCTCTATGGATGCCATCATACCCGGGATATCATTGGGCTGGTCCGGGAGTCCGGGATGCAGATCAGTAAGGTAGAGAGCTACTCGCTGAATATGATTCATCTGATTTGGGCCCGGCCGCAGCGGCAACTACGAACTGAACGTTAGGAGAAGTGGAATGGACAGCATTATTTTTGATCTGGATGGCACGTTATGGGACTCTTCGGATGTAGTAGTGGTGGGATGGAATAATGTGCTCAGCAATTATCAGGGACTTGTAAGCGCAGTAACCAAGGAAGATTTACAGGGGATCATGGGTCTGCAGGTCTATGAGGCTGGCCGGAAGCTGTTCCCGAATATAGATGAGGACACGCAGCAAAGAATTCTCAGGGAGTGCTGTGAGGTAGAATGTCTTTGTCTGGCGAAGCAAGGCGGGAGATTGTATGAAGGGCTGGAAGAAGTGCTCAAGGCGTTGTCTGTAAAATATAAGCTGTTCATCGTGAGCAACTGCCAGGCGGGTTATATTGAGGCTTTTTATGAATACCATCAGCTGCAGAAGTATTTCATAGACTACGAGAATCCGGGCAGAACGGGGCTATCCAAGGGTGAGAACATTAAGCTGGTGATGGAGCGGAATCACTTAAGCAGTCCTGTCTATGTGGGCGATACGGAGGGAGATATGAAGGCGGCGTGTTTTGCCGGGATTCCTTTTGTGTACGCAAGTTACGGATTTGGCGAAGTGAGCAGCTATGATTATGTGATTGATCGTCTGGATGGGTTGTTGGGGTTGTTTGATGAATAATATAGGCTGGGCGGAAACCACATCGGCACCATAGAGACTTCTTATTAAGCGCTATAGACAAAATTGTTGTACGTTTTGCAACTTTGATGGTTAGATACTAGGGTGCTGGGGAGGATTGTTGTATGAAATACAACAATAATTCTGCTAAGCTGCTTGGAAGAGGAGAAATCCTGCCTTTTGTACAACAATTTTGGATTTGGGCCGATTAAATGAGGAAAATGTTGTATTATGTGCAGGATTTCATAAGTTATCATAAGTTATCTTAGGTGATCTTACGTTCGGCCTACATAAATCCATGGGGTGAGGAACAAGCTATGGATGAGGTGGTCCATATGCCATTATTAAGCAAAGGCTCAGCAATAATCTTATCCCTGTCCCTCGCGTTTACTACATTCCCCATAACTATTAATGCTCAAAATTTACCAAAGTCTGGGGTCAGCAATCCCGAAGAGACCGCCAAACAAATGGAACAGCTGAAATTTCGCCTGAAGGAGCTTGAGCCGCCCGAACCCGTTACCATTATGAATTCGCCAGAGGAAGCAGAGGCTGCTGCACATCTGCCTGCAGATACAATATCCATTTCCCGGGTGATTCAGGAAGGCACGAGAATTCCTTTCTTCATTATAAAGAACGACCCTCTCTATCAGAGACCTATGTATGAACAGCATTGGCATAGCACCTATAGCGGAGGAAGATGGAGTTACATGCCTATGCGGATACAGTACGCACTCCACCGTTTATTTACAACCTACGACATTGGTTTATCCAGCCAATACGACTTCCAGCAGAATGTAGGCGTTCAATTTCCGCTGTTTCAGAACAAAACGGATCTGGATCTGTATATTATTGCTTTTCAAACGGAGATTACAGCTGTGTATACCAAAGGCAATCAGGTAGTTGTCACAGGTACCCCTAAACATGCTGGCGTTCAAGTCGCGACTATCAAAACAGGGAATCTGCATCCATCTGACCTCAAAAAGGTATTGCTCATTCAATTAGCCACTCCGCAGGGTGATGAACTTGACTATTCATACATCGGCTACGCGCAGCCGGATTTCTGGTCACAGCAAATACGGAAGCGAAAAGAGCGGGAAGAGTAAGAGGAGTCTAACATAACAAGCGCCGGCAAGCGGAGTTTCCGCGGTTCCGGCGCTTGCTATTTTATAAGAGGGTATAACTGAAATATAAACATAGCGAGAGTACACAGCGGACCAGCACGTGAAGCAGATGAATATGACCCTGAAGCACGTAACCGTTGTAAAGTGCGCAGCCTAATAACACAATTAGCCCAAACAGTAGAAAAAATGGATGAAAAGGTGTACAGAGCAGCGCTAATGAACCAAGAAGGTTAGCCGTTGTTAGTGATAATTGAAGGTCCCGGCGTTTGATGATGGCAGCGGCACCCATGAGCAGTGCATACAGTACAATTAGGAGATAGATCATTCTTGTTCCTCCTCGCAGTAGGATATAATTCGAGTTAATCACATGGGGTTAACCCTATGGCAAGGGGGCAGATGACGATGCAGATTGGAGCGTTTGTCAGGGAGATGGGAACGACGGCGGACACCGTGCGTTACTACATGGAGCTGTCATTGCTGGGACCGGAGCTTAAGGGGAACCGTTATTCTTTTGGAGAGAAGGAAATCCGGGATTTCCAGGCCATCGTACAGCTGAAGCAGTGGGGCTATGCGGTGAAGGAGATTCAATGTTTGTTCCGACATAAGGCGCAATCCGGCTGCGGAACGGCAGGGGTGCTCCGCTTTGCCCGTGACATGCTGCAGGAACGTGTGCATGCCATCGACAGCAGTATAGCGGAGCTAGGCAGGCAGCGGGACGGGGTTCTGGAGAATCTGGCTGAGGTGGAGGCGGTGCTAGGGCGGGTGGATGTCCCGTAAGCGGGTTGAAGAGAAGCTAATTAATTTACTACTCGAACAAGATTTTGAACAACAGGCCTTATCGAAGTATCAGGGGCTATGGACAGTTCCGGCCAGTCCCTATCACAGTATGCAAGGTGCACTGAATTGAAGAATCGTGTTCATCCGTTGATTAAGGCTTTTGTGGGTAAAGTGAGCCAGAGATAACACCTGATTCTTGAAAAGAAGAGATTCTATGTGGATTTAATAGAAATGCTCTCAATAAGATTAAATTCATTTGTTTAGCTTATTTTAAATTTGGAGTAAATGATAAATATAGCAATAATTTAGAAAAATATGCTAAGATAGACCTATCTTGAATATGAGGTGGATAATATGATACATCAGATTAGCGGGGGCACATCATCTCTCGAACTCTATGAGGATTACCTAGTAATTAAGCCAAGTAATGTACAGAAATTAGGAGGACAAACTCAAACAATTCCTCTGGATTCGGTGGTAACAATCAGTATAGTTAAACCTTTTCTAAAAGTACCTTATTTACAAGTCATTACACCGGGCCTGCAAACATCCAAAAAGGATAATCTTAAAGGGGCAAGCGCAAACGTTGTGCTGATTCAGCCTGGTAAAATGAAAACCGCCGAAAAAATTCGTGAATATATTGCAAGCTATAAATCCGGAAGAAGCAACCGCCAAGCTCCTCCTGCTCCGGCCGGATCGATCGATGATCTGAGACAGCTCGCTGAGCTTCGGGATTCAGGTATTATTACTACGGAAGAATTCGAAGCCAAGAAAAAACAGATTCTGGGGCTATAATGCACTTATAGTTAACAAGGTATCTTTGTCTAAACAAAGGTACCTTGTTTATTTATGAGTCCAGTATGAAGAATTAGATGAAGCAGCTTTCTCCCACTCCTCATTAATAAGCCCAATTCCCCCGCATCAACTTCATACACACCTGAGGTTCCTCATCAACGCTTCTGCAGGGTTCACACACTTCAAATCCAAACTTGCGCACACTGGCTATTGATGCAGCATTGTGTGGATGGGTCAGGATATAAATACAATCCACGTCAAGATGCTCGAAGCAGAGCTTGATGAGTACAGGTAAGGCTTCGGACATATAACCCTGTCTCCAATACTCTTTCCAGATATCATAGCCGATCTCGACTTGTTTCAACTCACGATCCCGGTAATGATAGCCGCAGGTCCCGATAAATGCATCCGTTTCAATATCAAACATGCCGTAACGGTGATGGCCTTTTCCCTCTGGACTGGCGTAATGTTCAATGATTTCTTTGGCTTCTTTATAATCACAGGGGGGTTCACTGAAGTAATTGCACATCTCCGGATCTGAGAATTGTCTATGTACTACATCAATATCCTCTACATTCAGCAAGCGGAAGTGCAGCCGCTCGGTCTTAAAAGCTTCTGATAATTTCATAATTTGCTCTCCTGTTCATAAAAAACCATTAATATACAATCATTATGGTTTTTTGCCTCTATATTGTCTATGATAATTCACAAGACACTCATCCATCTTAAACATCATGACACGGAGTGTCCGGGAGAGAAGAATTTGGGCGCCGGTCAGTGTGATGATGCTTATTACTAGTTTTATAGTCGCTATTGCAGTCTAACTAAGTCACCGGAGGCCTACTCGAATGGAAAAAGCTATAAAGGACATTTTTGATCAGCAAGATATTATGCGTATTGCCGCAAGCCGCTATGGAATCAACCCCGATGAGTTAACTTACATAGGCGGGTTTCAGAACTTCGTATATGAATACCAGCGGAGCGGTGGGTTGTATATTCTAAGAATTACTCCAGGGATGCACCGGACCGCAGAGCAGGTTAGAGCAGAGCTGGACTGGATTATGTATCTGACCGGAAACGGAATTTCAGCATCGGGTCCGATTCTTTCTGCGGAAGGTAACTGGACTGAGGTTATAGAAACGCCGGAGATGTGTTTTATTGCCGCCTGCTTTGACAAAGCCCATGGCAACAGGATCGGCTATCCCGAATGCCTGAACGATAACGCAACCTATGAGGAGCTGGGCCGGATTACAGGGAAGATGCATGCGCTTGCCAAGCGATATGACAATGAGGATGCCACTGTGCGGCGGCATGACTGGAATCTCAATTATTATCTGCAAAATATAGATATCCTGCCCCCCTCACACCATCGTGTAAAAGAGACTTATTATAGCATCATAGAGACTATCCATAAATTTCCTAAGGGTAGAGATGCCTACGGACTGATCCATGGGGATATGGGGTTCGGGAATTTCCATGTGAGTGAGCAAGGTGAAATAACATTATTCGATTTCGATGAGGCACAGTACAGCTGGTTTGTAGAGGATTTTGCCATTCAGTTGTATTATCTGGTCTATGTATACGGCGGGGACGAGGGCAGGGCAAGCCGTGAGGAACAAGCTCTCCGGTTTATGCATCATTTCATGGAAGGATACAGCCGGGAGAACACATTAGATGATTACTGGCTGAAGCAAATCCCTGTATTCCTCAAGCTTAGAGAACTGATTGTTTATATCGGGGCTTACCGGAATTTCGACGGAGATGAATCCTTCAGTGCATCGGATAATGAATGGTTCAAGGATTGGGTCAGAGAGAGTAGAGAGAGGCTTGAGCATAACGAACCTATTGTTAATGTATGGTAAAATGATAATTATATCTCAGGATCTCTGAAAGGTGTGTGTTCATGAGACCAACCAGGTTTACGAAAAATGTAGCAGCTGCTCTAGGCTCAGCAATGCTATTGACGAGTGCCGGTATTACTGTCCTCGGTGCCTTCCCTCAATATACAGAGGCAGCGGCGGTGAAGCCTACGGAAGCCTTCAGCTTATTTGAACAGAGGGTGAAGAAGCCTTCCTCGCTCAGTCTGGCCCAAGCGACCTTAGTTAACCGGATTAGTCAAATGACGTTGGCAGAGGCCAATCTGGCCGTTTTGCATCTGGAAAATGCCTTGAAAGCTTATCTGCCCACAGCGACCAAACGCATGAATACGCCTGCCATTCAAAAGGATATCAAAAGCATATATACCTCCGGCATGACCATGGTACTGGCACGCTCCAAGGTGAAGCAGTTCGATTCTCGCGTGGTACTGCAGGACTTGACGGCCATGGACTATAAGCTGGGAACAGACGGCGGCCGATTTGTTCCGGTTATCCAATACAAGAGCTTCAAAGTATTCAAGCCGTTCATCAGCAAAGATCTGCAGGCTTATATTGACCTGATGGCAGCAGAGTCGGAGCAGCCGTCTGTGATTAACGGGACTTTACAGATTGACTGGTACCAAGTCGTGGAACGGGCGGTGCAATATGAGACTTTTGTGCAGACATACAAGACCTCTAACCGAAATGCGGCGGTGAAAAAAGCTTTTGAAGTGTCCAAGGGGTATGTATTCTATGGAACCCCAAACACACCGTTGTTCGACCAGAAGACACAGGTCATCAAGGAAGAAGCCGTTATCGCTTATGAGAATACCCTTTCCGAAGCCGGTCCTGAGCAGACCGATGGCAGCAGGCTGCTGACACAGCTTGGTGATTTCCTGCTGCTGCTTGAGAAGAACGGCGATAAGAGAACACAGGCTGTGAATGATTTTCTGATAGCTATGTAAGTTGAGCGGTAATTAATCATGATATATTTATGGATCTATAGAGAGACCGGGCTGTTACCGTCACAGCCCGGTTTTTGCGTGTGCAATGTTTGGTTGGTAAGACCCATAATGCATAGTATCCAATAGGCCGGAAGCGTCATTAATCACAGAAAAGGAAAACGATTACAATTATAATGTAAGCGTTATCTAAATGCTGTATACATTATTACGCAAAGGGAGGAAGAAGACTTGAGTTTACACAAGGTTTCCTTTAACATGCTTGTAATTATGGGTTTTAGCATTCAGTACGCATTAATGCATCTTTTTTCTGCAGGCGAGGTCATCGCGATATCATCGGCTGAGCTTATTATTTATATGGTGTTTACTTTTGCCGGGCTGGGCCGATTCTTTCAACGCAGAAGACAGGTGCTGAATGAGCATGGATGCGGGTCAGCCGGACTCTTTTTCAGTGTGTTATGGACCGTTTCGCTCTGCTCACAGTTCCGGAAAGAGAACTACCCGGACGCACTGACGATCATTAATTCACTGGGCGTGTCTGCTGCCGGGCTGATCCTGATTACCGAAATTGTTATTTTACTTAAGGCTTGAGATACATATAGTTAGTTGTACTGGAGGCTGTGAGGTCTGCCGGATGAAGGAGCTTCTGTCATTGTGAATGACAGGAGCTTTTTTGATTTATTCTTTCCCGGTACTGTTATCCTGATTTAAGGCATTAACAAATTTCTTGCCCCATTCACAGAGCGGATCAAGAACCATCCCTAAGGACCTTCCGCTGTCGGTCAACTCATAGACCACTTTAGGAGGCACTTCCGAGAATACAGTCCGCAGAATCAGGCCGTCTGCTTCAAGCTCCTTTAACTGCTGGGTAAGCATTTTTTGGGTAACGGGTGACAGCGTGCGAAGCATCTCTCCATTGCGCATGCTTCCTTGCTCGGCCAGCAGGCAGAGAATGGCTGTCTTCCACTTGCCGCCGATCCGCTCCAGTGTGGCTTCGGTCGGATTGTGGTACTTTGTATTGCCGGGTATAGCGTTAGCATTCCCCTCGTTAGGCTCATATGTCATAATCATCGATCTCCTTCAACGTACCCGATTGGTAACTATATTACGAAAAAGTGCGTACTTTTTTGTTTTGATTATAACGGTTATATTCAATCGTGTCAGTACAACGCTAAATTAGGAGGCAATAATATATGGCTATGGAGAAAAAAACAGCATGGGGAGCAGGAATCGTCGGAGCGGGCGGCTGGGGTGGACTGGCTCATATTCCTGCACTCGCAGCGCTTGAGAATTATGAGGTGAAGGCAGTGACCGGCACGCGGGCAGAAAGCGCAAGTGCGGCAGCTGAGCTCCACGGCATTTGCTCTTCCTATACTAGTACATCGGAGATGGCCAAGCAGGACGGAATTGACGTAGTAGTGGTAACTGTAAAAGTGCCCGAACATGACCGGCTGATCCGGGAAGCCTTGGATGCCGGTAAGCATGTATACAGTGAGTGGCCGCTGGCCCGGACTACTGCGGAGGCGGAAGCGCTGCTGGAACTTGCGGAAGAACGGGGAGTGAAGCATGTGGCAGGGCTACAGGCCCGGGCCAATCCAACTGTCCGCTACATCAGAGACTTGGTCGCTGAAGGTGCTGTTGGCAGAATATTGGCTGTGAATACATTAGTTACCCTGCCTGTATTTCCAACCTCGAACGGAACAGTGGACCAGGCACATGTCTATCTGCTGGATGAAGCTAACGGGGCAGACCAACTGACGATCGGGGCAGCGCATGTGCTGGATGCCATAGAATATATGGTCGCGCCGTTTGTTGAGGTATCCGGTAAGCTGGACACGCAGTATACTGAAGTTCACGTACTGGAGACTGGTGAAACAGTGGCCGCAAATGCAGCGGATCACGTGCTCGTTAACGGCAAGCTGGCCCAGGATACACTCGTTTCGGCTCAATTCGTCAATGGCGGTGCCCCCGGATTTACGCTGCGGATCATCGGAACCGGGGGGGAACTGGTCATCAGCCCGCGGGATCAGCTGATGTTTCAGATGGACCGGCTGACGCTTCAGCTCGCCCGTCCTTCCGGTGAGGCAGAGATACTGGAAACGCCGGATGTGTATGCTTCACAGGTACATCAGCTGTCTCCCGGTCCGGGATACAATGTGGCTCATCTCTACGCCAGGCTCTCGCAGCGGCTTGAAGGAGAAGAGGTGGAATTGCCCGATTTCACCCAGGCGGTCCGGGTACATCGGCTGATGGATGCGATCCGTAAGGCAAGCGCTTCGGGTGTACGTCAAGAAGTGAGATAACTTACTATCCTCTACTCTCTGTTTGCCTGTCATTTCTCAGTCTACCATTTATATTTTTTTGGTAATCTATCTTCTGTATGCTATGATTTGAGATATGGTATTTTCTGAGAAATGATAGGGGGCTCTTATGATCACTTTTAAAAAAATTATGCAGATTATTGGCCTTAGTGTTCTTGTAACGGGTGTTGTTCATCCCCCCGCTATGGAAGCAGCAGCTACTAGTACAGCACAGACCGCGAAATTACCGGCTATTCGTATCTATTTGAACAACTCGCAGATCACCTCTTCAGCAGGGGGAGCCACCCTAATGAATGGAACGGTAATGCTCTCGCTGGACATGCTCTATGTCAGGGGGGCAACGGTCAGTTACGATGAACATTTGAAAATGATCACCATCGGGAATCTGTTCTCGAAGGGCAGTATGAAGATCGGGAGCCGCATTGCAACGGTGAACGGGAAGCAGATCACTTATTCCGCAGCCTTCCAGCAGGTGAATAAGCAGCTCTACATCCCGCTGCGGTTCGTGAATGATGCCATTGGCGGAACACTGAAATGGAATGCGGACAGCCGTGAAGCGCTCATTAGCTATCCTGAATTTGTCGGCGACGGTCTGATAAACAAGGATGCATATTTCTTAAACGGAGTAAACGGCACTTTATATAAACGGGATGCAGCCGGAGTTATTCACTCAATGGGAGCATCCACAGCCAAGCTTGAACCTTATTATATTGCGGGCACACAGCTGACATCGGTGAAGATTTCAGAAGATGCGGATTTGGTGACCATTCGGAATTCCAGCGGTGAGCCTTCGGTCAACCTGACGGTATACAATCTGTTTGTCAAAAAAGGGGCCATCCTGCGCCAATCTATAGCGCATTATTGGCAGTTCTCTCCAGAGGAATTGAAGACGTATGGCGGTAACGCCGTTATGAACGACGGCCACACGGTCCGTTTGATTGCTCCGGATGCTTCCGTCCTGCAAACCTGGAATATCTCGAAGCTGGCAGGCACACCGGAGCAAACCTACGCCATTGAAGCCATAGGCGAGAATTATCTGGTTGCCCGTTCTTCACAAGAAGGTCTGCTGACGCTGATTGATACCGGAGCCAAACAGGCGATCCTCCTTTACAAAGAGTTCGGAATTGACCCTGCGGATATGCCGGGATTCAAATATGATGGGATCAAGTTCGCCGGCAGCGGCGGTGATAAGTCAGAACTGCAGTTTGAGTTTACGAGCAGCAAGAAAGACAGCAAGACTTATACGTACCAGTTGGGTGCAGATTAATTGGCGGATAAAAGGACAATATATATGGCGTATGAAACAAGCTCCTGTGTTCATCACAGAGGCTTGTTTTTTTTCGTATTCATTTTTTCGGAATATTCCACAATGATATTAAATTTCAAACAAATAAAATTATTGTTGAAATATTATTTCAGCGATGTTATTCTTCACTTAGAGAGCGATTTCATAAACAGAAAAGGATGATGAGGAAATCATGTTAGAGCATTTGACAACAGAGACCCGCAATAAGAAAACAATGAACCTGGATGAATTAACTCCTCTTGAACTTCTGGAAGTGATGAATGAAGAAGATCACAAGGTCGCACAAGCGGTGAAACAAGAGATTCCGCAAATTGCCAAAGCAGTAGAAGTGATTACCATGGCAATTAAACAAGGCGGACGCTTAATTTATATGGGGGCTGGAACGAGCGGACGTATCGGCTTACTGGATGCTGTCGAATGTCCGCCAACCTTCGGGACGGCACCAGAGGAGGTAATCGGGCTAATTGCCGGCGGAGAGAGAGCGTTTATTAAAGCGGTTGAAGGTGCAGAGGATAATGAACAATTAGGGGTGCAGGATTTACAGGATATTAAGCTGACAGCCAAAGATGTAGTCGTCGGAATTGCCGCCAGCGGACGCACACCATATGTTATCGGCGGATTGGAATATGCCAATTCTATAGGAACACCTACTGTAGCCGTGAGCTGCAACAAGGATTCAGCAATTGGTACAATCGCCAAGATTGCGATAGAAGTCGTAAATGGACCGGAAGTGTTAACCGGGTCAACACGTTTAAAAGCCGGTAGTTCGCAGAAATTAATCTGCAATATGCTGTCAACAGCTTCGATGATCGGTACGGGCAAAGTCTATGGAAATCTAATGGTGGATGTACAGTTAACGAATGAAAAGCTTGTAGAACGTGCCAAACGGATTGTTATGGATGCGACAGACTGTGACGCTGAAACGGCAGAGAATTATCTGAAGCAGGCAGATCAGAAACCGAAAATTGCCATTGTTATGATTCTTGCAGGGCTGTCTAAAGAAGACGCTGTGCAACGACTGGAAGCATCACAAGGTTTCGTACGTCAGGCGATTCAATAATACGACAGGATGAAAGGGGCACAAACATGAGTAAATATCATGATTTAGCGGTCAAAATATTAGGGGCGATCGGTGGCCGTTCCAATGTATCCTCATATACCCATTGCATGACCCGTCTTCGTGTAACTGTTGTGGACCGCAGCCGGATCGCTGAAGCAGAGCTGAAGCAAATCGACGGGGTTCTGGGTGTGGTGGATGATGACACGTATCAAGTCATTCTCGGACCTGGGGTCGTGACCAAGGTAGCTGAAGAGTTCGGTATCGTGCTTGAAGAAAGTGCTTCAGCGGGCGAAAGTACAATTTCGGCTGAACAATTACAGGCCAAAGGCGCACAAATGAAAGCGCAGCTTAAAAAGAAGAATGATACGCCGTTCAAAAACTTTTTGCGGAAGATCGGTAATATCTTTATACCGCTTATTCCGGCATTCGTTGGAGCTGGTTTAATTGCGGGTATCGGCTCCATTCTGGCGAACAATATTACAGCGGGTAACTTAGATACCGCAACCTGGCAGCAATATGTAACGATATTGAATGTAATCAAAAACGCAATTTTCAGTTACCTGGTGATTTATGTCGGTATTAATGCCGCTAAAGAATTTGGAGCTACTCCTGCACTTGGTGGTGTGATCGGCGGGGTGACGCTCTTAACAGGGGTTACAGCTGACTTGCCAATTTTTAATATATTTACGGGTGCACCCTTAACGGCAGGGCAAGGTGGGGTTATCGGCGTTCTAATCGCCGTATGGATTCTATCCATCGTGGAGAAATATTTGCGTAAAGTGATTCCGGATGCCGTTGATATTATTGTTACGCCTACAATAGCCTTACTAGTCGTGGGTCTGATTACCATATTTTTCATTATGCCATTCGCCGGATTTATTTCCACCAATTTAATCGGAGCTATCAACTGGACGCTAGAGGTTGGCGGTGCCTTCTCAGGTTTCGTATTAGGAGCAGCATTCCTTCCGCTTGTTATGTTAGGACTGCATCAGGTATTGACGCCGATTCACATTGAGATGATCAATGATTCAGGGATGACGCTGTTGCTTCCGATGCTGGCTATGGCTGGTGCGGGTCAGGTTGGGGCTTCCATTGCATTATGGATTCGCTGCAGGAAGAATAAATCATTAACGAACATGATTAAAGGTGCGCTTCCGGTAGGTGTTCTGGGAATCGGCGAGCCATTAATTTACGGGGTTACCTTACCGCTGGGCCGGCCGTTTATTACAGCTTGTATTGGCGGAGGGATTGGCGGTGCGGTCATTGGTTTATTCGGCAACGTTGGAGCGATTGCCATTGGGCCTTCCGGGGTTGCGTTAATTCCGTTGATCGCCAATGGATTATGGCTGAAATACGTCATAGGGCTAATTGCGGCTTACGCTGGCGGATTTATCGCCACTTATCTCTTCGGCACACCCAAAGAGGCTATGGCAGAACAGGATTAACTTGAACTGAAATAATGAGGTGATTGCAGTGCTCGGAATTTCAATTTTTGTGGCGGACCGCCCGTTAGAAGACAACGTGAGGTATATGGAAGTAATGAAGGCTGCAGGCTGTACGGAGATATTCACATCCCTTCATATGCCAGAAGATGATATCGGACAATTGAAGGAGAAATTGCTGGAGATTGCAAACGCTGCCCATCGGTTAGGAATGGACCTGATAGCGGATATTTCCGGAAAAGTTTTGGAGAAATTCACGTTTCCCTTTCTATTAGATGCTGGTGTTACAGGTTTGCGGATGGATTTCGGCTTTGATGCCTCTGAAATTGCAGCCTACTCACAACAAATGAAAATCGCCTTAAACGCCAGCACCTTAACACCAGAATTCTTAGCTGCATTACAAGAGCATCATATTTGTCTTGAGAATATAGAAGCTTGGCATAATTATTATCCCCGTCCGGAGACAGGTCTGGATAAAGAAGCATTTATAGCGAAGAACAGATGGCTGCAGGCGGAAGGCATTACGACTATGGCCTTTATTCCGGGAGACGGGCTGAAGCGAAAACCTTTATTTCAAAGCTTGCCTACCTTAGAGAAGCACAGGAATCAATCTTCTTTTCTAGCCTACCTGGAATTAGAGAAGGATTGTGCGGTGGACAAAATTTTCGTTGGAGATTTAACGCTTTCAGAATGGTCCCGGCATCAATTTCAGCGGTATGAGGAAGGGATCATTTCCTTGCGGGTAACCAAAGAATTGCCTTATGCCTTATGGGATACGGTTCACCGGAACCGCCTGGATGCTGCCCGTGATGTGGTCCGGTCGGAAACTGCGCGTACAGATCAGGAGCGTTTTGTAATGACCAACAGCATTGCGCCAATGCATACGAACAAGCGGCCTAAAGGAACGGTTACCGTCGATAATTATTTGTATGGCCGTTATGAACATGAGCTACAGATCACATTAACGGACCTGCCGGCACACGAAGCTGTGAATGTGATTGGTCATGTGATAGAAGAGGACCTTCCTCTACTGGACTACGTCAGACAAGGCGGAAGGCGCTTTAGCTTCACAGCTGCTACTTAATGATTACTCCCCTCTAATTTGTTACAATAAGGAGAATAGCCTGAGGAGAGGAGTTAAGAACTTGGCAGCAGGAAGTATGATTTCCCAAATTGAACTGGTCTTGAATGAACTGCCGGAATCCGAAAAAAAAGTAGCGGAATACATTCTTGCCAATGCTAAAGAAGTGATGCATATGACCATACATGAGTTAGCGGCTAAAGCGGAGGCGAGCAGTGCGGCGGTTGTCCGTTTCTGCCGGTCGCTGGGCATCGAAGGTTTCCCTGCTCTGAAGATCCGTTTATCCGCAGAAGTAGAAAATACGAATTATGTGGGCTACTTTGATGTTGAATCGAATGAAACGGTGCATTCTATCATTGATAAAATGCTGTCCAATACCATATTGACCTTTCAGAATACGGCCAGCCAACTGGACGCGCAATCGATCGAGCAGGCTGTGCGCCTATTACAACAGGCAGAGGTTATTTATGTATATGGGATAGGCGCCTCTTTTATCATTGCAGAGGATGCAGCCCAGAAATGGCTTCGGCTCGGCAAAAATGTATATGCGATTTCAGACCGTCATTTATTGGCAGCGGCCATGGCTACGAAATCAGAGAACGCGGTCTTCTGGGGAATTTCGTATAGCGGTGAGACGAGTGAGGTCATTCAATTAACGAAACGGGCTAAGGAGCAGGGGATCAAAACGATCAGCCTTACCCGTCCCGGAAATAACAAGCTTGCTCAGCTCGCGGATGTTTCTTTATTCACATCACGTGCACCGGAAGCAAAGCTCCGCAGTGCGGCAACAAGCTCGAGATTTGCCCAATTATTCGTGCTCGATATTGTCTTTAGCGTGTATGCTTCTGCCCAGCATGATTTAACTGTGGAGCAGCTGGCGAAGACAAGGCAAATGATTGAAGTCTTGTATGATTAATGTTGGACCTCTCTATAGAAACTCCTGCTAATCTTTTAGCGGGAGTTTTTTTGTGCGTCTGCATCAAGGGAATAATTTTCATTATTCAGTGATTTACAAAATATGGGATATGTGTTATCTTTGCTATGAAAGCGCATCCAAGACTTGATAGATTAAACAAGTATTTACCATTTTATGATGGGGAGGAAAGGTGGAAATGAAAAATTTGCTCAAGAAGGCTAGCGCAATTCTGCTGGCATTTACTCTGCTGCTTGGAGTGATGACAGCGCCGCCCGTTCATGCAGACAACGCACTTTTCACAATTGAAAGCGAAAACGCTCAGCTCACCTCCGATCTTCAAGTGACGACCCAAATTTACGGACAACCTAAACCCGGATACACCGGGAGCGGTTTTGTCTGGATGCAGAATTCAGGCACCATTACCTTCAATGTGACGGTCCCGGAAACCGGCATGTACACGATCTCTACCCGTTATATGCAGGAGCTTAGCGCAGACGGCCGGCTTCAATCGTTGAACGTTAATGGCGTTACGAAAGGTTCGTATATGCTGCCTTACACGACCACGTGGTCGGATTTCGATTTTGGCTATCACAAGCTGAATCAGGGCAGTAACACCATCCAGCTGAAGGCGGGCTGGGGCTTCGCTTACTTTGACACCTTCACTGTGGATGTTGCCGATCTGGACCCGCTGGATGTGCAGCCTGTCCTCAGCGATCCTGAAGCCACACCGGAAACTCAGCTGCTGATGAATTATCTGACAGAGGTGTACGGTAATCATATGCTCTCCGGCCAGCAGGAGATTTACGGAGGAGGCAATGACGGGAATTCCGAGCTGGAGTTCGACTGGATTCACAATTTAACCGGCAAGTATCCGGCCATCCGCGGGTTTGATCTGATGAACTACAATCCGCTATACGGCTGGGAGGACGGTACAACCGCCCGGATGATCGACTGGGTGAACAACCGGGGCGGGATTGCGACTAACAGCTGGCATCTCACAGTTCCCCGGGATTTCACCGCCTATCAGCTGGGGGAATTTGTAGATTGGAAGGAAGCCACCTACAAGCCGACGGAAACTAATTTCAATACAGCGAATGCAGTAATTCCCGGGACGAAAGAGTACCAATACCTACAGCTGGCCATAGAGGATTTGGCAGAGCAGCTGCTGATTCTCCAGGATAACAACGTGCCGGTTATTTTCAGACCCTATCATGAGGCAGAGGGCAACGGCGGGTTGAACGGGCAAGGCGCGTGGTTCTGGTGGGCATCGGCAGGTGCAGAGGTGTATAAGCAGCTGTGGGATCAGCTGTATACCGAGCTTACAGAAACCTACGGCCTGCACAACCTGATCTGGACGTATAACAGTTATGTGTACAGCACTTCTCCCGCCTGGTATCCCGGTGATGATCAGGTGGATATTGTCGGCTACGATAAATATAATACGGTCTACAACCGCTATGACGGTTTGTCCGGTGTGCCCAATGAGGATGCGATTACCTCGATATTTTATCAGCTGGTGGATCTAACCGGCGGTACCAAAATGGTAGCCATGACTGAGAACGACACCGTCCCAAGCGTACAGAATCTGACCGAGGAGAAGTCGGGCTGGCTCTATTTCCTGCCGTGGTATGGCGAGCATCTTATGAGCTCTGCCTTTAATTATCCGGCTACACTGACCACGCTGTATCAGAGCAATTATGTCATTACACTGGATGAGCTGCCCGATTTGAGTGTCAATAATCCAAACCCAAGTGCGTCCATTACACCTGCAAGTATCGAATTTAACAAGTATGCAGCGGCTCAGAGCGACAAAGCCATAACCGTGAATGCTAACGGCAATACGTTAACTGCCCTCCGGACAGGGGCCAATGCCTTGACCGCGACGCAGGATTATACCGTAAGCGGAAATACGCTGCTGCTGAAAAAGTCATTCCTGGCAACGCTCCCGGTTGGCGAGCATTCGATTGTCTTGGATTTCAATCAGGGGCAGGATCCCGTATTGAAAGTTACAATTGTCGATACCACACCAAGCGCATCTATTGCGCCTGTGAGCGCGGTATTCGATAAAGCTCCGGCTCTAGCGCAGGATATTTCCGTTGCGCTTACCCTTAACGGACATCAGCTTGCTAACCTGACGAATGGAAGCTACACGCTTGTATCGGGTCAGGATTATGCGGCATCAGGCGCAAACATTGTCCTGAAGAAATCCTATCTCTCTACGCTGCCGCTCGGCCAGAATGCGATCACCTTCCATTTCAATGGAGGAAATAACGCAGTACTTACGGTAAATGTAGCGGATAGCAGCGTTCCGCTACCAACGGGCGGATTAGCGGTTCAGGCTTTTAACGGCAACACTAGTGCCTCTACCAATGGGATTTCAGCCAAGTTCAAAGTCGTCAATACCGGCAATTCGGCGGTTCAGCTCAGTAATGTGAAGCTCCGGTATTACTATACGATTGACGGCGAGAAAGATCAGAGCTTCTGGATCGACTGGTCCAGTATCGGAAGCGCCAATGTAACCAGCAAATTCGTGAAGCTGGCAACCCCGGTTACCGGTGCCGATTATGCGCTGGAAATTGGCTTCACAAGCTCGGCAGGAACGCTGAATCCCGGCCAGAGCGCAGAAATCCAGACCCGCTTCTCCAAAACCGACTGGTCCAATTACAACCAGGCTAACGATTACTCGTTCAAGGCATCCGGCAGTCAATTTGTTAACAATGAGCAGGTCACCGGATATATGAATGGCCAACTGGTGTGGGGGATTGAGCCTTAAGACAGGTAAGTGAAAAGGGCTGGATTGGGGGATACCCTGATCTGGCTCTTTAACTTGTTGACATGTGCGCACAGATGCATATAATAAGATCAGGCGGTGAAGTTATGGGACTCAAGCATGATCCGGATAAATGCAAGAAATTGATTGAAGACAATATTGATATTGAATTTTTCAGAGCGGTGTTCGACCCGGTCCGGAGTGAACTGCTGATCTTCCTTGCGGGTAACGGCGAAATGACGATTGGTGAGATCGCAGAGTATTTTCCGCAGAACCGTTCAGTGATTTCCCGTCATCTGGATTTCATGAACCGGTTCAAAATTGTGCAGAGAAGGAAAGAAGGCCGTGAAGTCTACTACAAAGCGAATAAAAAATTCATTGTCGATACCTTCGAAGAGACAGCGAATAATATGAAAGCACTCATGAATTTGCTATAGCGGGTGCTTTTCATTTTATACTATATATGCATTTGTGTGCACGAAAACACGAAAGGGGATTTTAATTTGGAACAGTCGGTTAGAAAATGGTGGGTTCTGGTCACAGTCAGCTTAGCCGTATTTATGGCCATGCTGGATATTACAATTGTGAATGTAGCATTGCCGGAGATTCAGAAGAATTTTGCATCCGATTTCTCGAATCTGCAATGGGTACTAAACGCCTATACGTTAGTGTATGCTGCGATGTTATTACCAGTCTCGAAGCTAGGGGATATCATCGGGCGTAAAAAGGTATTTCTATTAGGATTAGGCGTCTTCGTGATTGGTTCCCTTGCCAGTGGTTTAGCAGGCAGTGACCTTTGGCTGAACATTTTCCGGGGATTCCAGGGGATCGGCGGAGCCGCGATGATGTCTTTATCACTTACGATCGTTACCTCTTCATTTCCTGAACAGCAAAGAGGACTTGCATTAGGAATTTGGAGCAGTGCGGTGGGACTTGCTATTGCAGGCGGTCCGCTTGTTGGCGGTGCTCTAGTGGACAGTTTGGGCTGGCGTTCCATTTTCCTGATTAATATTCCTTTTGGTATTATAGCGATCCTATTAGGCCTGTTCTTCATTAAGGAAAGTGACCGGAACCGTGATGAGACAATTGATATTTTAGGCTTTATTTTTAGCACTGCAATGATTTTCACCATGGTATTTGCGCTCATTCAAAAAGAAATGCATGAAAGTTATTCGTGGACGGACTGGCATGTTTTAGGTTTAATGGGGTTATCGGTTATTTTATTCGTTGCTTTCATCATCACGGAAAGAACAGTTAAACAACCCATGATCGAGTTAGCGATTTTCAGAAGCTGGTCCTTTAACGGCGCAAACATTGCGGCTTTTGTTCTGGGAGCGGGACTGTATGGCGGTTTCACCTACCTGACCATTCTTATGCAGAATTATATGGGCTACTCTGCGTTTGAGACTGGAGTTAAGATGCTGCTGATCAGCGCGTTTACCATGGTCTTGGGTCCTCTGGCCGGAATGATTTCCGGAAAAATCGGCAATCGCTGGCTAATTAGCGGTTCACTGTTTATCGGAGCCATTGGGATTCTGGCCATGCGCCAGAGGATGGAAGTCCCATTTGAATGGAGGTATTTATTGCCAGGGTTTGTCCTGCTGGGAATCAGTAATGGTCTGGTAAATCCGCCAATCTCCAATGCGGCTATGAGTGCTGTTGATAAGAAACACGTGGGGATGGCCTCAGGTATTCTGAATGTATTCCGGCAAGTCGGCATTTCCTTTGGGGTGGTGCTGCTGGGCATCAAGCTGACGGAAGGATATAACCGCTCACTGGATCAGCAGATGATGGGGCTTCAGAATATCGATTCAACCTTTAAGCAGCAAATGCTGGATATCTTTCATCAAGCCGGAGCCTTTGCCGGCTCGCAAATCTTTGACAGCAAACAAGCTGAAGCATTTCAACAAAACCCGGCTTTTGAAGAGGTTAAGAATATCGTGTCTGGTGCATTCAACGCCGGGATGAAAGATGTGGATATGATCATTGCCATCTTCCTGCTTGTTGGAGCCTTGGCGAGTGCTGTTATGATTATGAGGAAGAGGGAAGTTAAGTGATAGGCTAACATGATATTGTTGGATGTAAGGGAGGTGCGGGTAATGAATCAAATCAACGCAGAACGTTACTTATATAACTTTGTTAAGAATGAGCAGGATGAGTTGTCCATTTTTAATTTTGAGCAGTGGGTGTATGAGCATGATGAACTGGAAGACATCTTTGGTAAAAAAGAATATCTTGAACTCATCTCTAGAGACTATAAGGACAAATTTGCCTATCATGAAACAGAAAAGCAAATTAGAAGATTAGTCCACTTCGGGCTCTTTGAGCAAGAGAGAATAACAAACATTTTAAATGATCTTTTAACGAATGAGGATAAATCAGAACAACTGGAGACATTAGAAATACTGTATGAGGAGTATTGCAGCGGCTACAATTTTCTGAGATACATTACTCTATCTTATATTCTAACTTCCGATGAACACAAAGAGATTATTAAAGTGAATCAATCAAAATTTGAAAGTTATATTGAAGGGATAAAGAAGGAGGCGGTCAGGTTGCTTGGCTTCCTAAGGCGTAATGAGATTCTAATAAATGAAGAATATGAATATACAGATTACCGGGCCGAGAAGGACCAGATTGAACTGCATAGTATCAATGAGATGTTAGGCGCTAATGGAACTTGATTAGCCTCTAATACAATGTGGTAAATACGTCTGTTATGTTATTCAGAGGAATCATTCAAAATTTAGTCTACATCTATTCAGATAATTCCTGGATTGCAATAATAACCACGGCTTTTTATTTATAGGAATACATATTCAATACTTCAAAAAACCGTTTATGTTAATGAATATAACCATTCCAAGTCTGACCTTTGGATGGATTTGTTTCAAACGAACAATTTGCTCGTACCGTTTCTTGTACACTTTCTTATGAATTTTGGAATCACCGTATTACTCAAATATAATGTAATTAATCCGCCTGAAAGAGAGTCGGAATAACCAGATCTAAAAAACGGCGTGAGTGGTTGTTAGCATCCAAGCGTGGAGGTCGAAATGGGTTTTAAATGTTAACTTTATAGGGTTAGAAATGAAAGCGGCTCCTCTGATGATCACAAGAGCTTCTTTTTGTTGAATACTATTTTATTTTTGCGGATAGCGCTTGGGATTATTGGTCTGCCCTAAAATGTAGTCGATGCTTACTTTATGGAAATTCGCCAGCGTAATTAAAACTGCACTCGGAACATCCAAATTCCCATTCTCGTAGCGTGAGTAGGTGGCTTGTGTGATATGTAAAAGCTCAGCCATTTGTTGTTGCGTCAGATCTTTGTCTTCGCGTAAATCGCGGATTCTTGTGTACAATGCTCATCACCCAAGCCAAGTTTACTTTATGCGAAAAATGCATATTGTTATTTATGCGGTTTTCGCATAAAATTTATACATGATAGGAGTATTAGTTTACAAAAGGAGGCCTGGTGGTAATCATTTTGGAGGATTTCTATTATGGAAGATTGCACCCGAATGAGTTGATTGAGCCAAATGATCCGGAATTGCAGAAGATTAATCAGAAAACCATTGATTTATTGCAACTGCTCAAATCGAGGTTATCCGAAGAAGATTTTGACCAAGTCGAAATGCTATATGATTTACAGAGTGACTCAAACTTGTTGCATTCAGCATTATCTTTTATCCAAGGCTATAAAATAGGAGCTTTAATGATGATCGATGTATTTAGTGACAAAGATTCTGTTTACGAAGGTCTATAGTACGTTAGTAATGGAAACCGGGGTGAAAATAAAGCTTCGGTTTTTTTGTTGGAAAAAAATCACATGGGGATGTTCTTTTGGAAGGGCAGAAGGGGATATTGCCGAATATTAAAAAGATTATGGGAAGGGTATTTTGAGAAGAGATATAAGTATGTACGGCGGGTACAATGAGTCCAATCCATTAATTTTTGGTTCAAAAGCATTTTTTGAAATAAATGAAAATCTTGATAAATTCGTTGCTTCAGTAACTATCGAAGAATCGGACACAGGGAAGGATGTTTTGAAAAACCTTCAGGAGATAAAAGGAACTGCTCCAAGCGGTTATACCTATGTCCAAATATTCTCCCAGCGTATCCGAAGGAAATCCCTTCAACGGTTGGGTTGGATTCTTAATTCCTGAAGGTCATCCATCCGGTACCAGGTCTCTTGACTCTAACGTCGCGTAAACCTGTATATTTACTCTCAGAAGGAGGGATAGTCATCGAACTGCAAACCATCAGTCAGGTGTCAAAGCACTTTTCAGTCTCCACCCGTACCCTTAGGTATTACGAGCAAATCGGGCTGATTACGCCTGCGAAAAAGGAAGATTCCGCATACCGCTCATACGATGCGGAAGCCATCACACGTCTGCGTCAGATTATCGTACTGCGTAAACTGCGTATCCCGCTCAAACAGATTGCCGAGGTTCTGCAAAGCGCAGAAGCGCGCGTTGCCATCGAAGCCTTTGAGCGTAACCTTGCGGAGATTGAGGACGAAATCACTGCGCTCTCGACCATTCGCAGTGTCATCAAAGCATTCGTCGAGTATCTGAATCTCAGAGGTACGAAATTCGCGCTGCCTGACGACGCAAGTTTACTGGAGGTTGTGGATTCCTTGACTGTTTCTAAAATCAACTTCAAGGAGGAAAAGTCAATGGAGGACTTAAACAAGGCAAATGAAAATTTAAACAAGCTGGCGGACAAAGATGTGCGGATTGTCTATCTACCGCCCATGACTGTGGCTGCTGCTTACGCAACGGGAGAAGGCTGCGAAGGCAAAGCGCTTGACATGATCACGCAATTTGTAACAGAAAGCGGATTGCTAACAATCAAACCTGATGCCCGGAGTTTTGGTTTTGACTGCTCTAAGGGGGCGGCAGGAATCGGAGAACCTTCGCATGTATATGAGGTGTGGGTATCCATTCCGGTCGACATGGAGGTTCACGCGCCTTTAGTTAAACGTACGTTTGACGGCGGGTTATATGCCGCACATGTGTTGAGAACGTGGGACTTCGAGGACTGGCGTTTTTTGAGGGAATGGGTTAACGCTAGCAATAAATATGATAATGACTGGGATTCCCCGCGCTGGATATCGCCGGAGACGGTTGCGGGGCAAGGATTTGAAGAGACATTGAATTTCTATAATTACATACAAAAAGGCGGTAAAATGGAAAATTTGCAGCTTGATTTATTGTTTCCGATTAAGGAGATATCATTCGGCGGTTAACCAAGGAGAGTGAAAATGAAGGTTTTTGTCGAAAAAGCAACTATCGATGATGCTGGATTATTAGCTAAAATTCAGAGAGACATCAGAACCAGGGGATTGGTCACCAAGTTATAAAGCTTACAGAAGCTAAATACCCTGAGGTGCAGAAATGGTGGTTGGATACGCCAAACTGGAGTATAAGTAATCAATTTTTATGAAAAAAATGATTATGTCAAAATCAAAGAAGAACATGGTTTATTCATTTACGAGAAGTGTATGCCTGGTAATTAACTAAATTGAAGCCGCGTCTCCCTGTGGAATGAATCCATGGGGGTACGCGGATTTGCTATGTTATAAGATGTTCGTATGAATCATTTGCCTTAGGCGCTTTTCTTGAAAATCCTCAGCTGTTCATTTGCAAATTTCTAATCAGCCAAGGCTTCAGCAACGGTAGAACGGTAGCGGGCTGCATCGCTTTGGTGTGGTCCATATCGTTTCCCTTTAGAATTTCTATATCCCATCCAAACTGCTCCAATGCAGATTTGTTTCGTTCAAGTTTGCCGATGATATCAACGGTTACATTACCGAAGTTTTCTCCATACACAATCGTGTCCTTTTCTCCGGCAAATGCTAGTCTTGGAATAACTAATTTATGCTGTATTTCACGGTCATCAAATTCCATCAGGCTTTGGTACATTGTAACAAACTGTTTTGTTTGATTCGTGCTGATCTTAACTTGAATATTCCCCCAATCGACCTGTTCTGGATTAATGGGGCTTTGCTCATCATCAGCAGAGAATGATTGGTTAGTTAAAGCTTGCTGGTATGTTTGGTTTGTCACTATCAGCATTTCCTGATATGGGCCTTCTAACGGCGGAAAACCGCCCATGAATAAGCTTTCGAGTCTGCCGGTACGTATGGCTAACTGCAGTCCGACTAATGCCAGCCATGAATAACCGTAATAACTAAACTTCTCAACGTTCATTTCACTGGCAATAATCAGCAGGTCTTGGACTATGCTCTCAGGTGTGAGATTATCCGGATTCGGATGTTGTAACCGTTGCCCTTCGTAATCAAAATATAGAAGCTGGAAGGTATCAGAGAGCCCATCAATAAAATGTTGTCCCAATTCGGGGTCTACTCCCCACAGCCGCAGATGATCAGCTTCTTGTCCGTATACGGATTCTTTGGCAACCGGAAGCATAATTACAGGAGAGCCGGGGTGTCCAACCAGTCCAGCCTTTAACTCTGATCCATCTGATAGTCTAATAATTTTGTCCATACCATCACTCCCAAGTAGGTTATATATTTATGATATAACATTCATGCAATCTTCCGGCTTTGAGTGCTCTGAAGCATATAGATTGCGGGTAGTCTTCGTGATATGTTATCGTAGCACTTGAAGGTTATACTTGAAGGAAGTGGCTTACTATGGAGACATATACCCCTAACCAGATTTCCGGTATCTTACAGGTCAGCACCACAACGCTGAGAAGGTATGAAGAGCAGGATCTGATTCCTCCGGTACCCAGAACTCCAAGCAATCACCGTGTTTATAGACCGGTACACCTGCAAGCTTTTACCGCTATAAGAGCCTTATTACTGGGATATGATATTCCTGTTGTCTATGAAGCAATGCGAATGATTAAGCAGGATAAGCTTGAAGGGGCACTCTGGCTAATAAATGAGCAGCAATATCAGCTTCAGGTGGAGAAACAGCGGGTTGAAGAGATACTTACAATGATAAGAAATGCGGATTTCACGAGATACAAGAATGTACAATTGAAAGAACATATGAATATTGGAGAAGCGGCCAGAATAGCAGGCGTGAATACTTCAGCGATTCGTCACTGGGAATCCGAAGGACTAATCGGCTCCGAGAGAAATGAAGAGAATGGATTCAGAATGTTCTCCACCGCTGAATTGCGTAAAATCCTCGTCATAAGCAGCTTAAGAAAGACCGTCTATTATATAGACAATATGAGAAATCTGTTACATAATTTGGATAATCAAAATAATGAAAAAATCGAAGGCTCCTTTCAGGTGGCTCTGGAAAATCTGAATAAAAAACTAACACTTCAGTTTAAGGGAATAGCAGAAGTGATGAAGTATTTAGACTGGTACTCCAAGGGGAAATAGATTTTTGAAGTAACCTAGTCGTAGCCAAAGGAGGAGGGGACTGTTTGGTCAAAATTGTCTTAACATTAATGACGCTGCTATTCAGTTTAACGGGCTGTTCCGCTCCGCAAAGCGCCACAACATTAGACCAAGATGCTACTGCGGCAAAAGATTATTTGGAATCCAAGGGTTATAAGGTCTATTCGTATGAAGGTTCCAGTGAAGTCTACACCTTAACAAAAGAAAAATTAATGAACCTACCATACTCCAATTACTGGGGGCTGCAAACCGAAGATCCCAGCGTTTATCTGGGCAAAGAGGTTAACGTACAAAAGTTCATAGTAACAAACCATCCATTGGACAACTGGAAATCCACAAGCGCCAAACCAGAGAATATCGTTAAATCTAAGGGGAAAACCGCAACATGGATTTATGTAGTGGATAACCAGGCAGTAGGCGGACATTCTTATCCAGTCATCGATCAGGCCATGGAGGGTGGAGTGTGGTCAATAGATGGAAGAACGCTAGAGGAAATTCATTCAATGAGTTATAAGGCTTGGGTAGAGCAATGGAAAGCAAAGTTTGGCAGCTAATGATTTATGGGGAACCGTAACGATTTCGTCTTACCGTGGGTGAGAAGTTCGTGAGTCAAACCTATGTCTAAGAAAGGGTGGGTTAGATGTTCTACGTTAATTCAAGAGCAATCATTGAACGATTCAATGATGGAGAACCTGAGATTGTTATCCAAAGAAGAATAAAATCAGATTCCTCCTCTAAGTTCGAGCTTCCCGGGGGAAGAATAGAACCCTTTGAGTCGTTGATCCAGGCTCTGATCAGAGAGGTTAAAGAAGAAACTGGATTAGATGTATACGAAATAGAAGGAAATGAAAAAAGAATTGATACCGTAGGCATTAATCCGGATTTTGAGGTGGAATGCCTTCAACCATTCGCAGCCTATCAAACGGTTAAAGGTCCGGTCGATTCCGTCGGATATTATTTTAGATGTAAGGCAATGGGGGAACTCCTGGAAGCAGGTGACGAAACAGCAGATATCCAATGGATTAATATTAAGGAATTAAATAAATTATATACAGCGAATCCACTGGATTTCTCTGATGTTGATCGGGCGGGGATCAAGTATTACCTGAGATATATGGGAGTAGAAGAAATGAAGTAGAGATTATATTTACGCCATATGCTTAACCGGAATGGGAACAAGCTCATGTGATTATCACACGAGCTTGTTGTGCTGAAATTATTCTTTTTTGCCGGGATAGTTTACTTTATGAAAATCCGCAAGCGTAATTAAGCTGATTAAACTAGCCTGAGATAAAACAAGCCAGTGCGTATAACCACCTACGTATGGCTTGTTTTTATTTTGTAAAGATTTCTTTTTCGATTGAACGAGTCATGCAGTCACCCTTGACAATATTTTGCAAATGGCGTACTGTAAGTAGTAAGTGATAAGTAGTAAGTAGTAAGTAATACGAATTCAAAAAAGTTCTTCATACACACGAATCACGGACCGGCATATCTAAATCATGGGTAGGGGTGGATGGCTATGATGGATTTAAAATTAGCACAAAGCTTTGCGCTGATCGCATTAAATGCACAGAATAGTCTTTACATGACTAATGCGAAGAAAGTGTCTTTGCGTTCTATGGCTGCGGCGGTTATTTTGGAGGCCTACTTAGAGGGATGTTCTACACAAGCTGATAACGGGCTAACTTTCCGCCAAGAAGTTCTTGAAAAGTCCAGTTCAACGCTATACAGAGAAACTGTTCTATTACCCTTGCTCCATAATCATGCTGAGGTACAAGGTGATCTGGAATGGTGGCTGAAAAAAGCTTCCATGCTGTCTAACAAAAAATTAAAGAAGTTTGAAATCGCGATATCAGATTATCTAAAGGCAATGAATGTGTTGGAAGAAATCCCGAGTCTGTTAGGGAGCGACATGTATTACGATTCAGCGGGCGTTGAAATGAAAGCCTATCGCAGCAACAATGGGGTGTATACAAGCATTACAGAGAACCTGCGAGCAGAAATTCTGGAAGAGGGAACGGTAACAGATGAGATCATTTGCATGCTGTGGCTGCTTCGCGAAAGCGGATGTATGCATGATTTCTTCTCACGGACTGAACTGGAGAAGATCAATACCAGAATGCACGATCTATACCGTAGTAACTTATGGGCAAAGTCATTGTTTCGGATCCAAATCCATCATGGAATTGAGTTAGGAATCAAACAGTTCCTGCAAATGAAGTCGTCGTTTGTGAAGACATATGCGGGCAGCAGTATTAATTTTTTCTTCCCTTTCCTTGAGCGGTCACAGGCTGTCTTTGTAGAGACAGAGGCTTGGTTCGATAATTCTAATAAAAGGCTAAACTCCGTCCTTACAAGACTAGAGTCCTATGGACATGAGGTTAAGGTGATTGAGAGAGGTTCAATTGCGACCATCCAAATTGATAATTTGTTATACGATGCGATGCCGCATTATGTGATGATGAGAGTACCGATTCAAGGTGTGCGTCTTGTTCCGAAGCGCCCACTGTAAAGGAGTTGTATCCATGTCTAGGCAACGTTCCATGGAGGCGATTCTGGCCTCAGAGCATGTGTCAATAGGTGAATTGGTAAGAATTACAGGCTCCCGTTATAGCACGCTGAAACATTACACCGAAGAAGGTATGCTGCCCTTTGAACAGGCTGAAGAGAATTTAACACGCAGGTATAAAAGAGAGGAAACCGTCGCACGCATTATTTGGATAAAAGAGCTGAAAGCCAGCGGTCTATCTATCCCGCAAATTAAAGAAGCTATAGATGCTTTATAATGATAAGAAAGTTGAAGGTGGCTTATATAATGAAGGTTAAGATTCTATTTGTATTATTGACAATTTCATTAGCAATAAATGCTGTGATATTTTATGGATTATCTAAATATGATTTAGTTGAAAAAGGAAGTACTCAATTACCTAATACAAGTCTGGCAGCAGATTCATTGAAATTAACAGAAAATAAAGTTGACATAGAAGCAAAAGTAAAATCTGGTTACGGATATATCTATAGTTTAACGGATGATCAAATCATGAAAGCGATCAATGAAGGGAAAAAAGATGGTGCATATTTTGGTGAAGACTTCAAATTACCCTTATTATCATCGACCAGCAACGATAGTACATTTGAATACAGGGACGTATTTATTAATACACCTTACAGATTTGTGGCAATACATTCAAGTAATCAATACACAAAATATGATAGGACGTCATCTATAGAAGAAGTGTGGAAATTTATCAGCTATGATCATATTTCATTCTCTGCTTATGTGATGCGTGGATGGGCTAAGATGTTAGCCATTGAAATGATACAGGAAGGTAGAATAATACAACCATACAAGACTGAAAATAATGCGAATGGAGATATGAAGAGTGTCAATTTTTCAGTCAATGATATAGATTTTCGGGAACCTGCTTCTTTGAAAATATTTGAAAAAAGTAATCCTGAAAAATATGCAGAGTATAAGATCGCTTTCGAGGATTATGTGAAATAATATCCATGTAGAATGAGGTGAATGATATGACGATACTGCCTGTTATAATATTTATCCTAGTATTTGTACCTTCCATTGTACTCATCGTTAGTATGCCGTATTTAACAAAAGAGACGATTAGTTTCGGAGTCACCGTCAGCGCTGTACAATTCCTCAGTGAGCCGCTGCGCCAGATGCGGAGGTCATATGCCAGGATTAGTGCTATTCTACATACCATCCTATTCATTGTTGGCATCCTATGGCTAATTTACAGTGATGAACATTCCAAGCAAGTCAGTTGGATTATTATTACCTATGCACTCGCCATGCTCGTAATCTCCCTTGTCATTAATATTAGCTATCATTTAAAAATGAAAAGTGTACTGCCCACGCTGACTATTGCTCCTGAACCATCGATCATGACCGTGGACACTGAATTGCCAAACAGAAACAGGGGCTTATCTAATTATTGGTTCTTCATTCATGTTGTCATTATGGTTGTTAATATTGTATTTGTGCTCCGCAACTACGATCTGATTCCTGATCAGCTTCCAATTCATTATAACAGCAGTTTGAGCATAGACCGCTATGCAGCTAAATCGTATACCTCTGTGTTTATGACTACGCTAATTCAAGGGCTTGTAATACTGTTGTTCCTATTTGAGAATTGGAGTATTCGCAGAGAGAAACAGCAGGTTAGAGAAGACGTAACTTACCGCCGGGCTTGGTCGTGTTTTATGATTACAGCCAGCTTCCTAATAGTGATCCTGTTAGCCGTCGGGCAGCTCAATATGATATCTCTGCTTAACATGAATTTCGCTATCCCCCTTATCCTAATCATAATAGCGTTTATCATCCTATACGCCTTCGCCTTATCGTTCTGGAATGGTCAGGGCGGAAGCCGCCTCATATGAGCAGGCGGCTTCCGCGCTAGATCAGCCACACGCTAAACGATGACGAAGCTGCTTCTACATATAGCCTAGCGCTATTTCCTCAAACATATTCCTCAATCCGCATCCCGCTTCCCCACCGGCACCCACACTTCGACTTCGGCATCCATAGGGTTGCCATTGGTCAATACCTCCGCGACGGGGTGTCCGGTATATACATACTCATAATCTTCATTCAGGATGCCACCAAAAGCCTCATCCTCCAGCCGGTCAAACGCGAGGCGCGACAATCCCCCTTGACCTGATAACACCAGATACTGTCCCCCCGGGAAAAGCACTTCACCAGCAGAATCCGGCAGAGGCTTGGCCGATTGAACGCCTGCAACATACAGAACCTTTCCATCCTCCTGAGCAATGGCGGCAAATCCGTAAGGGCTCTCAGACAGAGGGCGCAGGGAGGCCATGGAGCCGTTCTCCAGCGTGCTTTTGAAAAAAGCCGTTTTGAGTGGAGAATAGTCTGGAGCGTGAACTGCGCCACCTTCACTTAGAGTGGCCTTGAACCCAATCATGCGGAATGCTTCTTTCGTTTCAATTCTGGTCGAAATCATGACAATGTACCTCCTGGATAGTTGTTTTGGTGTATTTCAAGGTAAGCATAATCTACCAACTGTGACAGCTGTATGGCATACTTGATCTGAGGTGGTCATCATGAAAATGGATCGCTTGATTGCGCTTGTTATGATCCTGCTGGGGCATGAACAGATAAGTGCGCGGGAGTTAGCGGAGCGGCTCGAAGTCAGCCGAAGAACGATTTACCGGGATATTGATACACTGAATCGGGCCGGCCTGCCCATATATACCAAGTATGGCGCGTCGGGCGGTGTCGGCCTGATGAAGTCCTACAAAGTGGGCAAAACGGTGTTCACTCCTCAAGAAATCCAGAACCTGATGAATGGGTTGCACAGCTACAAGCAGCTATTCGGGAGACGGGAAATGGTGTATGCAGCAGAGAAGTTGAACGCTCTCTACCCGGAGAATGCAGAGGGAAGGCCAAGTGCGCCGTTCGTCATGGATCTGTCCTTGAATCAAGGAAACGAATCGTTGCGCAGCCTGTTCGGGATGATCGAGACGGCGATGAATGAGCGCTCTGTGCTCACTTTTGCGTATACGGATGCGCGGGGGCAGATCAGTGAACGGCAAGTGGAGCCGTATCAGGTGGTTTTTAAGGAGAGCAGCTGGTACTTGCAAGGCTATTGTCTGGACAGACAGGACTACCGGATCTTCAAACTGGCCAGAATGAGCGGTCTCCAAGTGACGAAGGAACAGTTCACCCCAAGAGCGTTCACACCTCTCCCCATGGATGGGAGTGATTGGCTTAACCAAGACTGGGTGGAAGTTACGATCCGGCTGGAACGCTCCGTTATGGATCGGGTAATCGAACGGTTCGGAGTCGACCATATCCTGCAGGTGGATGAACACCATTGCTTGGCCAAGTATCCCATTATTGCGAATGAATATGGCTACGACCGGCTGCTTGCTTTTGGAGACAAATGTGAAGTGCTGGGGCCGCCTGAGATCCGACGCGGGTTCAAGGCATATGTGCAGGGGATTATGAATACGTATGAGGGGGATTAGCGGTGTGAATTGGTAAACGTGGCGGGGTGAGCTTTTTGCACATGAAGGAGAATTTAAGAGAACTGGAGAATGCGGATGATGGGGATACCGGGATGGCAGAGAAGAAGGTAGGAGCAGTGATTATCTGTCTTTAGTATTGTATGCGTTTGCAGGGTTTGGTCTTGAAGTGGTCTTGAAGTGGTATTGTTGATGGTATTGCCATCCGTCTTGGGGGTAAAAAGTTCTGATTATACGCTCCATCATCAATGTATCCACTGGGGAATTACCTGCTTGTTGTGGGGTAGTATGGCCGTGTTTCTCATTAGTCTCTCCAAGCGCAAATACGATTTTGACATCATGAGGTTGAACGCTACACCGGACGCCAGGGGGGGCTCGCGGTGGTGGTTTCGGTGATCGCCATTGCAACGACAACTGTCGTATGGGAAGGCTTTAAGCCGGTTCAGGAGTACAAGGATGTTGTGAGATTCGTTTTTCAGGATATCTATTACTTGTTTGAAGCTGCACTGATCCTGCTGACGATTGCGTTTGGACAGAAATTCGGTGAAACGCTTTTCAAACGGGGCGGTCTGCCTTACGGGGGGGATGTTCCTTGCACTCACATGGGGCCTAATCCATATTCTCCTCCAAGGCGGCTCGACGGGTGTTTATGCGTTCTTCATGTCTCTTTTATACGGAACTATATACATAATGTTGAGAAAAAATGTGCGGTATTCGTATGTAGTGATTGCGGTTGTGTTTATTCTGTGAGGTGAGGAAGTGGAGAGAAGCGGATGCTTGGAATGAAGTATTCGATTTGGATTGAAGCTGAACAGTGGGCTGGAGGAGAATGAGTGTGAAGAGAGACATACAGATCAGATTCTATAGTTGGGAGGAACTCAGATGGCACCAGATCATTCCAATTTTAGCTTTGCTGACTGTATGGGTATTCAATTAAAATCAGAAGTAGAGAGGCAGTTAATAGAGGATTTGAAGTGGTATGGACTCATTCAGGATGATTATAGATTTGATTGGTCTGATTGTTGTATAGAAGGACATCGAACCCAATACTTAGATGGGGCAGTAGAAAACTTCTCTAATATCATGGTTTTTAATGCTAATGATGAATTAGTTGCTGATGGGTGGATGGAGTTTATACACGAAGATGGTCTATTTATTGCTTACTGGGATTTCCTTAGCGAGTACCTGGAGGGTCATGAAAAAGTGTTAAAGAGAGATTGTGGATTGCCAATACATATTTATAATCAGCTGCCTGATCCAATCAAATTGAAATATAACAATGAGCTGTTGTTATGATATTTAGTTTTAATGTAATGAGAGGGGGACGCCACTTATAATGTATCCTGTATTTGAAATTAAGTATGAGTTGTTTGAAGATCAGATAGAGGAACTGAGAACGATTGATATAGTCGAATTTGATAAAGAGTGGCATCAGATCTATGGCCCATTTACCGTGATTGTAGATGGACATGAATTTATTGCATACCCTTCTCCAGATATGCCTTTGTCAGCAAAAATGATTTATTCTGAACTCATTCTAACCCATTTCTATCTGCTTATTGATGCCTGCAACTCTTTAAATTCGTATAAATACATAGCCCTGAAGTATGTTGAAAATTGCTGGACCTGGTTAGAAATACAAGTTGATGATGAGGTTCTAATCTTAAGCGAGAAAAATGATGAAATACCCTATAAATATTTAATTCAAACGAATAAGTCACTATTGGAAAATGCACCATATGGGTCATTTGCAAATATTAGAATACACAAAAGTGATTTTGTGAATGAGATAAGAGCTAAAATCGTTGAATTTATTAAGGAGATTCAAGCGATAAACAGCGAACTTTTGAAATCTGTTTATTTTTCTAAGTTGTTGAGATTTTGTGACAATCAGAGCAAAGGAGATACCACATGCTGCCATCACTTGCGTTTCTGAGACATCAATTAGAGGGGATTTTGCGTAATAAATTTGCACAAGGGCACCAAACCTCCGGTTATTTAGCCCGATTGGAACAGCTTCCTGCAAGCTATGATGCTTATTTGGAATTCGCCCATAGCTTGGATGATATTCCAATGCGGGACAACTGGCCTTACTATGAGCCGGACGATTTGGAGGAGATATGGCAGGAATGCGACCCGGATAGGCCTCTAGGCCAGATCGGAGTATTGAGTCTGAAGGACAGTGCCAAGCGTGTAGAGGCAGGTTTTCTCGCTTCAGTATGTGGTTCAATGCTGGGTAAGCCAATCGAGGTCAATCCCACCTTGTCTGAATTACGTCAAGCGTTAATCTCGGCAGGAGATTGGCCACTGAATGATTATATTTCTGAAGAAGTTCTCCATGCGTTGAATCGTCGTCATTGGTCCTGGTTCGAGACGGCGCGGGGCCGGATTCGTTATGTGGCGCCTGATGATGATATCAACTACACCTTAATGGGAATGATGGCGTTAGAGCAATTCGGTGAGGGTTTTACGAAAAGGAACCTAAGAGATTTATGGATAAATCATCTTCCGATAAGTACAACATGGGGGCCGGAGAGGGCCATCCTGGTTCGATCGGGGATTAGCTATTTGGAGCATGACAGGGAATTATTCAATCCTTCTGAAATAGAGGCTTGGCCCGACTTCCTGGTGCAAGATACAGAACTATGCGGGGCGGCGATTCGTGCAGATGCTTACGGCTATGCCTGCCCTGGTCAACCCGCTCTTGCGGCTGAGCTGGCTTGGCGTGATGCCAGTTTTACACATCGCCGGACGGGGATTTATGCCACGATGTTCATTGCCGCTGCAATTGCTGCCGCACACGTGCTGCGTGATCCGCTTGAAATAATAAGTACAGCACTGCAATTCGTACCTAGAAGGAGCCGGTTCTATGAGATTACCGAGGATTGCCTGCACATCGTAGCGAATGCAGATAACTGGCTGGAAGCTTATCAGGGCATCCATCATAAATATGCGAATTATTGCCACTGTCAGGTGTATCAGGAAATCGGCACATTAATAAATACATTTCGATTTGCTGACAATGCCGGAGACGGAATATGCAAGCAGGTCATGCAAGGCAACGATACGGACAGCTTCGGAGCAACAGCCGGCTCGCTGCTCGGGGTTTATTTCGGACCGGACAGCTTGGAAGCGAGATGGCTTGAGCCTTTCAGGGACCGGATTCTTACGGGATTATCTAATTTTCATGAGCAACAACTCTCCCGATTAGCTGAGCGCATAGGGCGTTTGCCAGAGCTGTTACATACCGGCCAGCACCGAATTCAACCCAGCGAGCTGTATGTGAATGAGAATTTGGATATTTGAAGCAGGATTGGCTTGGTGGGTAGGTCTGGAAGTGTAAACTGAGGAAGGGCGAGATGCACATGAAAAATATTGTGCGACAAGTTATTCATGAATGGAATCCATACGGTTTATTACCAGAAGCACCTATCGATGAGTTTGATTCGGAAATTGAAGAAGTCCTCCTATCCCTAACACATGCTTCTACGGTCGAAGAACTGGCAAGAAGCATACAAGAAATATTTTCTTCGAGTTTTGGTGAACCGTTTGGGTATGAGGGGTGTTTTAATACGGCTAAGAAGATATGGGAGCACTCGGTTGAAGATTTGAGCTTGCCTGCAAATGTTGAAATTGTTTCTTTAACTCACTCAAACGCATATCATTCAAGAAATCTATTCTGTGGCTATAACAATTCTTCGTCTAATGGTGTAGACACAAAGACAGCTTCAATTGAGGAGCTGGAACAGAGTGGTCAGGTCATAAAAAGGATTTTGGATGCTAATCTAGCAACTTGCTATTTGGCTGAATTTGAGTCACAGTATGCAGGATTTATTATCTGCTCCTGGGGGATTTCAGTTTCAAATGGGTATCCGGTATTACGAATAGATGGATTATATGTAGCATCTGAATTTAGAAATAAAGGAATTGCAAAAGCACTAATGAATCATGTAATTGATTTGGCAAATGAAAAAAAGGGCAACCCGTATACAGCTTGAGACTGATACGGATAATATTCCAGCCAGCAGTTTATATGTAAGTTTTGGTTTTGAAAAAATTCATGGCAAAGAAGTGCATATGCTTTTTTGCAGTGAAACAGATACTCCTTTGTAATGAGTGGGAACGAACAAAAGGTTATCATTTATATTTATCCGGTATTGAATTGAAGCTATGGTGCCAACGAACAAAAAGCTCATGGGGTTCGCCACTGAGTTTGTTTGTGCTGTTTCTGTTCTTTGTCTTCATGCAAGCGGGGATTTATGCGTACAATGTTCATGGCCCAACGGGGTACAGAAGATAATCTTTCTACGCATTATACTAATTTAACTTTTGGAGTAAGGTTTCTTTTGGTTCGTTCGGTTAAGTAGATAATCAGTACTCGTCATATGGAAATCTGCCAACTTGATCAGAATAGCCGTGGGAATGTCAACATCTCCGCGTTCATAATTACTATAAATCCGCTGACTGCATTGCAAATACTCGGCCATTTGAGTTTGCGTCAAATCCTTATCTTCGCGTAAATCCCGGATACGTTGATACATATTTGAACACCTCCAACGCAAGCATATCTTAGCGAATTATTCGCTATTGATTTTTAGCGAAAAATTCGCTAAGATAATCAAGAAGATGATTTGGGAGGGGTTATATGTGAGTATTTTAGAAGATCTGTATTACGGAAAAATCTGCCCAAATGAACAAATTTGTTTGAATGATCCCGAGTATGCACAGAACTCTAAGCTAATCTCGGAGCGTATACATATTCTGCAAGCAAAGCTGTCTTCAGAAGACTTCACCGTGCTCGAATAAGTCATGGATCTTAACAGTCTGCTGATCTCTATCTCATCCGCTTCTGCCTATACTCTTAGCTTCAAAACGGGAGCTGCGATGCTCATAGAAGTATTGGAACATAAGTAAAAACCTATACACACCAAGGAGACGTTGATCTTTGAACAAATAAAGTTGGATAGGAGAGAGTTATGATAATTTTAATTCTAAGTTGCCTATGTTGATCGACGAGCTTCTCCAGGCAGAAAGTTGGGGCATTGTTCAAGAGAAGTGGATTCCTGCTATTAAGCAAGCTATTGCCTTAGGAGAGGTTGAAAAGCTGATTGAGCTTAGAGGTAAGTTTCCATACTCTTTCGAGAATTCATTAAAGCAATTGAAAAAAGCGGAGCGGGAATTTATTCGAAATAGCTTGAAGTAAAAGAAGCCAATGCGTCTAACGGTACGCATTGGCCTCTTTTTATTTTGTTAGGATTTGGACTGATAGCATTGGCGGAAGCTTTTTTGTTTGGAAGCGTAAGATTATCGTTCGTAATATTTTTCCATTTCATTGTATAATAAGTATAGCCTATAGGTGCAATTTGAGTCTCGGTAGTTCGTTTATTTAATTGTATTCTTTAGATTGACGAATTTCGTGAATATGATTATTACCAGAAATCAGATGAAATGAATAACAAAATGATACCTTCAATAGAAAACGTTGTACAATTTGATTTTCTTAAGAATCTATATCGAAAGGAAAATCAAATTTCTTTACGAACTAAACAAAGATACTTGAGTGACATTAATTATTATTTAGAAAAATATCATTGATGGATTGGATAAGTTTTTCGTACCAAGAGATATAGCATCATTTCTTAGTTATAGAAGAAGTTCTACTGCCCGAGCTACAGTAGTTAATTTTATGAACTTTCTTAAAGAGTATGGACATCTTAGTACTTTAAAGTATATTGAGTTGAATGATTATCTTAGATCTCTAAAACTAACAATAGTAGAGAAACAGATGAAGTTTTTCTCTAATGAAGAATTATCTTTTCTATTAAGTGACAAGATACATTATGGTAAAAAGGACGCCGAAGAAGACAAGACCATCCTTCATCTAATTTTAATGATGTCCTACCATTTGATATTTGAACAAGATCACTTAATAAAACTCAACTGGTCAGACGTTGATTTGGATAAAAAAAGAATCAATAACCTACGAAAAGATAGATTGGCATACAAGTGGATTTCTTTGAATGATGGATTGTGGCAAAAGCTAAGCGAAATGAAGCAGAATATTACAGATATTAACGATGATTCTCCAGTGTTAATCCATAAAGGTGAGCGTCTTAATACTAACAAGATTAATTCGTTGTTATCAATACTGAAGCGTAAACAAAATTTGAGTATTTTAGGTGGCTCAACTGATATTCAAAAAATAAATAGAAGTTAAATATTACAGGATTAATATTGAAGATTTTAGATTAGGCCTATAATCGAAAGACAAATTAACAACGGAAGACAAATTTTCACGCACCCTGCTCAGAAGGAGAACGCTTGCATGAAAAGTAAGAGGTTAGTGGTTTGTTAGTTCCCACCAAACTTAAATTATCTGAATGGTAGAGATATCGTTTTATTCTTTTGGTTAAAACTGCGTTCTTTGTTGCGCCCTCCCCCACCAAATTGGGTAAACTATCCCTAGACAATACTTTACCCAAATCATCCGAAATGAGGGGACACCCCGTGACAACTCAAAAATCACCCAATAGATTAGCCAACGAGAAATCACCCTATCTCTTACAACACGCTCACAACCCCGTGGACTGGTATCCATGGGGAGACGAGGCCTTTGCCAAGGCGCAGGCGGAGAACAAGCCAATTTTCCTTTCAGTCGGCTATTCGACTTGCCATTGGTGTCACGTAATGGAACGCGAATCATTTGAAGATTTTGAGGTCGCCCAAATCCTCAATAATAACTACGTAGCCATCAAGGTCGACCGCGAGGAGCGGCCGGATATTGATGCGCTGTATATGTCGGTGTGTCAGGCGCTGACGGGGAGCGGGGGATGGCCGCTGACGGTGCTGCTGACACCGGAGAAGAAGCCGTTCTATGCCGGGACGTATTTCCCGAAGCGGCAGATGTTTGGCCGGATCGGGCTGATGGATGTGCTGGAGCAGATCCATACGAAGTGGGAGCAGGACGGCGAGGCGCTGAATAAGCTGGGCGATGACTTGCTTGAAGAGCTGCATACACTTGACCGTAAGAATGCGTATAATTCGGTTGATGTGGACGGCGGTATCCCGGGCGATGAGCTGCTGCATGAGGCGCATGAGCTGTACCGGCGCCAGTTCGACGAGGAATATGGCGGGTTCGGCAATGCGCCGAAGTTCCCTTCGCCGCATAATTTGTCCTTCCTGCTGGCGTACAGCCAGCTGCACAATCAGCCGGATGCGCTCCGCATGGTGGAGAAGACGCTGGAGTCGATGTACCGGGGCGGCATGTACGACCATGTGGGCTTCGGGTTCTCGCGGTATTCCACGGACCGGGAATGGCTGGTTCCGCATTTTGAGAAAATGCTCTACGATAACGCACTCCTGGCGAACGTCTATCTGGAAGCCTTCCAGATTACCGGGAAACCGCTATATGCGGAGATTGCTGAGCAAATCTTCACCTATGTGCTGCGCGATATGACTTCGCCCGAAGGCGCTTTCTACTCTGCGGAGGATGCGGATTCGGAAGGGGTGGAAGGGAAGTTCTATGTCTTCTCCCGTGATGAGATTGAGGAAGCTCTGGGGCTGGAAGACATGCATTCGTATTGCCATGTCTACGGGATTACCCCGGAAGGCAACTTCGAGGGAGCCAATATCCCGAATCTGCTGCAGGGGCTGCCGGAAGAAATGGCGGAGCGCCTAGGCATGAACCCGCTGGGTCTGCGGACCCGGATGGAGGAATGGCGCGGGAAGCTGTTTGAGTACCGGGAGCAGCGCATTCATCCGCTCAAGGATGACAAGGTGCTCACCTCGTGGAACGGGCTGATGATCGCGGCGCTGGCTCAAGGGGCCAAAGCGCTGCAAAAGCCGGAATATGCCCAGGCCGCAGAAGCGGCAGCAAATTTCATCTGGGACAAGCTGCGGCGTGAGGATGGGCGGCTGCTGGCACGTTACCGTGACGGGGAGTCGGCGATTCCCGCTTATGTGGATGATTATGCCTTCCTGATCTGGGGACTCAGCGAATTATATGAAGCTACGGGTCAGGCTGTTTATCTGGAACGCGCTCTGATTCTTAAGGATGGGCTGCTGGAGCTGTTCCACGATTCTGAAGGCGGCGGCTTCTTCTTCACCGGCCATGACGGGGAAGCGCTGCCTATCCGTTCGAAGGAGCTATATGACGGGGCTATTCCATCCGGGAATTCGGTAGCGGCGAAGCTGCTCTGGAAGCTGTCGGTAATTGCCCAGGACGTGGAGCTCAAAGGCATTGCCGAACGTACCGCTGCGGTACTCTCTTCTGCGGCAGCAGAGTATCCTCCGGGTTATGCGATGTATTTGCAGGCCCATCTGGCGATGGCCTCCGGCGGCAGGGAATGGGTGCTCTCCGGCAAAAAAGAAGACCCCGCGCTGCACGGAATGCTGGCTCAGGTCCAGCAGGCCTATCTGCCTGACGCTGCGCTGATCGTCAACTGGGAAGGGGATAGCGAAGGCATTCTCCGCCTTCTGCCGCATCTGGCGGACAAACCGGCGATTCGCGGCGATGCGACCGCCTATGTCTGCCGGAACTTTGCCTGCCGTGCGCCGGTTACGAATATGGAGGCGGTCCGGGAGCTTTTGGCCTCCGGTAATCGCGAGGGTTAGTATATATAACAAAGAGCAGCCTGCGGTTTGGGCTGCTCTTTATTATATGCGCCTTGCTAAGAATATCTTACCGGACGAAAGGGGTATAGAACGAATCCGCAGGAATTGCCTGTGCGGCTCTACGCATATGTTCGTTCATGGCAGCAATAATCCGTTTACCCGGCCAATGGTCCGGCAGCAGCTCGTCCGGGAGATAAGGATCGGCCATAAACAGCCCGCTTAACTCCTCTCCCATCTGCAGATATAGCAGGAATAGCTGCAGCGGCTGACCCGCCTGGAGAGCTTCGTGCAAAGATGGAACGAATTCTTCCTGCAGCCAGACCGATTTCTTCTGATATAAGGCTTCGATTTCGTCCAGATGCCAGATCGCTTGTGCTTTGTGAGGCGTAATGGAGCCTTCCTGGAATTGGCCTTGCAGGATGGACACCTTGCCTTCCAGCTCCAGCTTCTGGATATATGCTGCGACTTCGTCGCGATAGTTCCACGGTGAAATGTACACACTGTTATATAGAAGCCCGTAGCCAAGCTGCAGAAGCGCCGTGCGGAACTGGTCGCGCTTCTTGCGTTCGGATTCAGGAACCTCCAGCATGACAACATCCCAGGTGTGGTCCCACTTTTCCTGATAACGGGCGGGCTTGCTATTGATCGCTTTAATGTAGGCGAGGCCCTCGGCAGTAACGCTGTACCAGGAGCGTGACGGGGAAGCGATATAGCCCTCTTTTTTCAGGCGGGACAGGGCATTGCGGATATAGGTGGAGGTGTACCCCCTTTGCTCATAAATCTCAACAAACTGCTGGGCGCCCATCTGCTCCACCTTGGACAACAGGAACAGCATGGTTTTCTCAACGGACAGCAATGTTCTTCACACCTCTCTTGACAGCTGGCAGGAATAGATATATCATAAAAACGAACGAACGTAATAAAAATAGTTATATTTCAAGAATTCAGTAGCATGTCTGGTTTCAGAGCAGCCTGGTGTCATTGTAACGTAAACTTTGGGCTTTTGCACGATTCAATCGCTTAATGCCCATTGAAATTAACAGCGAAGAGGAGAGACAATCTATGAAAATTATCTACCACGGCCATTCTTGTGTGCAAATTGAGGTGAACGGCAAGTCACTGATTATCGATCCGTTCATTAGCGGCAATTCCGCTGCTGTCACGAAGGTCGAGGATATTAAGACGGATGCCGTGCTGTTGACGCACGCTCATGGGGACCACATTTTGGATGCTGCACCGATTGCTGAGCGCAATAGCGCTCCAATTGTAGCCACTGTGGAATTAGCTTCTTACTTCGAAGGGAAGGGGGCCAAGACGATTGGCATGAACATTGGGGGGACGGTGGATCTTGGTTTTGCCAAAGCGACGATGATCCATGCCTTCCACACCTCCAGTATTACACTCGAAGACGGACAGCGCATCTATGGAGGCACACCTACGGGTTTCATTATTGAGGCTGAGGGACGGACTATCCTGCATGCGGGAGACACGGGGCTATTCAGTGATCTGAAAATGTTCGGGGAGCTGTACGAGATTGATCTGGCGATTCTGCCGATCGGCGGGCATTTCACCATGGGACCTGAGCATGCACTCCTTGCTGCGAAATGGCTGGGGGCCAAAAGTGTGCTGCCGGTACACTACAACACCTTCCCGCCGATCCGCCAGGATGCAGGAGCTTTCGTCCAGGCGCTGGAAGATGCGGGAATCCGTGGTGCAGCACTTGCTTATGGAGAGACGCTGGAGCTGTAAGGTTGGATACAGAAGGATTAAGGATGAACTAACTGATACGTGATTTAAAATGACTAAACAGCCGTTTTTTTGCTTCCGCAAAGAAACGGCTGTTGTTATATGGCGGATGACTCTACTTGGCGAACCGGGACAGCTCCAGGTTGAATTTATCGCGTTCGTCATAGAATAAGCCGTGTCCGCTATTCTCGAAGGGGATCAGTACCGAATTACGGATTCCTTGATGCTGTGCCTCAGCCAGCGGGAAGAAGCACACCTGATCATGAACTCCGTGCAGAATCAGCGTAGGCACCTGTATCCGGGGGAGGTCATTAAACAACTCTTCCTCGAGCCAAGCCTTGGAGACAGCGATGGTCGACCAGCTTGCGGCCTCAAGCCCTAATTGGAAGAACCAGTCTGAGAACGGCTGCGATACTTTTCGATAGAAAAAGATTTCACCGAAATCATGCAGCATCTTGGGCCGGTCGTCATAGGTTGCCTGAATAATCTGCTCAATTGCTTCTCTTGTCGTTCCGTAAGGGAAGCCCGGCCGCTGAATGACACTGGGGACTGCTGCAGCAAACAGCGCAAGCTTGGATACACCGTATCCTTGGTGCCGGGCCATATACCGGACCGCTACAGCTCCGCCGGTAGAATGTCCGCCGAGTGTGATATCCTGCAGTCCCAACGCTCCGATTACACAGCGGATATCATCGGCCAGCCGGTTATAGCCATATCCCTCAAGCGGTTTATCCGAATTGCCGTAGCCCCGCATATCCATTCCGATACAACGATACCCCATAGGCACGAGCTGGTTGTACTGATATTCGAACATCTGGTGGTTAGCAGGCCAGCCATGGATGAAGAGAATCGTTTTGCTGCCCAGCGGATTGATATCATTAACATAAATCTTCACGTTCGGTTCAACTCTGATCCAATGTTCCATATAGCTTCCCTCATTTATCCGTTGTATGGTTTAATTGGAATATATTATTCAGGTACCTGAGGAAAGTGCCTAGAATACAAGCATTTGGATTTACAGCTGCTGCATAATGACAAGTGAACAAGAATCAGTCAACGGAAAGGAAGATTCATAACCATGAATAATGTTCTAAGCAATATCCGCTGGAAAGAGCAAAGTACAGAGTGTGAGTCGATACTGGGAAACGCTGGAGAGGCGGTTATAACCCCGCTTAAGGGCGGGCTGGAAGCCGAGGTGTACAAAGTTACGTTGCCGGATAAAGAGCTTGTGTTCAAAATATGGAACCGGGATTCCCGGCCGGATATCTCTCTTCAATATAAAGTGCTGGAGCAGATGTACCGGCAGGGCCGCGCGGTGTCACAGCCGTATGCCTGGGGCTTGGACCCCGGGGACAATCAGGTGCTGTTAACCAGCTTTGACGGTGTGCCTCTTACGGAAGCAAATACCTCCGTTCTTACAGCCATAGCAGAAAATCTGCTGGATATACATAAGCTCCCGACCGATTCTTTAAGCAGTATAAATGTACCCGCATATGATTTCGCAGATTATTTCTTCCCGGAGTGGGGAGACCAGCCGGAGATAAGAGAGCTGGCGCTGGGGCTGGCGGACAAGGCGGGAATAACCTCGCATCATCTGATTCACGGAGACTATCATGCAGGAAATATCCTGGAGGCAGCCGGAGCCTACACTATTATAGACTGGACGAATGTCCAGCTGGGTGATCCGAGATATGATATAGCGTGGTCTATTCTAATCATCCGGGTCTATGCGGGGGAGCAATACGCAGAAGTCTACCGTTCAGCATTTCTTGCAAAGAGCAGTTACACAGAAGCAGAGCTTGAACTATTCGAGGCGCTGGCATGTCTGCGCTGGCTCCAGCTGTATCGAACTACAGGCATTCCGGTGTTTCAAGATACACTTTCGGTTATGCAGACTATACTGCAGCGGAATTCATATTTGCCGGAAGGCCTGCTCTGAAGCGCCGGATATGATATTCAAATTTGACTGTGGTATGATCTGGGAAGATAAGATTTCAATATCAATCGGGAGGCGGAGGCAGAAAATGAATACTAGAGTGTTAGGCGGTAAGCTGCAGGTGTCCGCATTAGGACTGGGCTGCATGGGCATGTCCGATTTCTACAGTGGCCGGGATGAAGCGGAATCTATCCGCACGATTCACCGGGCCATTGATTTGGGAGTTACTTTTCTGGATACGGCAGATATGTATGGTGTGGGAAGAAATGAAGAGCTAGTCGGCAAGGCCGTTAAAGGCAAGCGTAACTCGGTTGTTCTGGCGACCAAATTCGGCAATGTTCGCAGTCCTGAAGGGCAGATGCTTGGCATAAACGGCCGTCCGGAATATGTGAAGTCGGCTTGCGATGCCAGTCTCCTGCGGCTTGGAGTCGATCATATCGACCTGTATTATCAGCACAGGGTAGATCCGAATACACCGATTGAAGAAACCGTTGGTGCGATGGCCGATCTCGTAGCAGCAGGCAAAATCCGCTACATAGGGCTGTCTGAGGCAGGACCGGCAACCATCCGCCGCGCTCATGCGGTTCATCCGGTAACGGCGCTGCAGACGGAATACTCCCTGTGGAGCCGTGATGTGGAGGACGAGATTCTGCCGCTTGTCCGCGAGCTGGGGATTGGCTTCGTGCCGTACAGTCCGCTGGGACGCGGTTTCCTGACCGGACAGATTCAGAGCTTCGAGGATCTGGCCGAGGATGACTACCGCCGGAATTCACCCCGTTTCCAGGGGGACAACTTCAAGAAGAATCTGGATCTTGTGGAACGCATCAGGCAGATTGCTGCCGGGAAAGGCTGCGAGCCCTCCCAGCTTGCGCTGGCCTGGCTGCTGAAGCAAGGCGACGACATTGTCCCTATTCCGGGAACGAAACGGACGAAGTATCTGGAAGAGAATGCAGGTGCACTGGACATACAGCTTACAGCTGAGGAGCTGCAGCAGATTGACGAGGCTGCGCCTCAAGGTGCTGCCTCCGGCATGCGTTATCCGGAGCAGAGTATGCGAAGCTTGAATCTGTAGCACTTGCACTCTTGGGTTTATTATAAAAAAGAGGAGCCGCGAAATGAATGCGGCTCCTCTTTTTTGGATGCGGAAATATTCGGTTGCTCCTTCATATAAAGGTGAAGCTACTTATTGCGCTCGGGGTTCTGCGGTTTCACGCGGACGGGTCTGGATACCCAATTGCTGCGGTTCATCGGTTTCACTGTATCAATCCGCGGATTCAGAGTTTCCTCGGCGCTGATGTTCTCTGCCGCAGCCGTCTCTGCTGTACCTTCGGATTCTGCGTTAGCGGGGTTCTTTTTGGACAGGCCGGCACCATTATGTTTGCCTCTGTTCCACACTCTGTTCTTGCTCATCGTTACACTCCATTTCTATTCACTTATTCATAAACCATATCACAAGACGGGAAGTTAAGAAAGAACCTCATGCAGCTGTTTTGGGTCGCAGATGGTAACAATCCCTCTTGCAGATTTGTCTCTTGAGCTGTGAAAATAAACACTAAGCACAAAAAAACGCTTTTGACAAGTTATAAATTGTACTATTGATTTACAAAAAAGGTGACTATACTAGTATAGAATTGAAAGGAGAGCACTCTGATGCCCATCAAGATTATAACGGATAGCGGTTCCGATTTACCCCCAGAATACGTTGAGCAGTATGACATTTCCATTGTCCATTTGCCGGTTCATTTCGGTCATGAACTAATGCCCTATGATACGGACGCGAAGACTTTTTATGCGAGAATGCATGAAGCGAAGGAACTGCCGACAACGGCAAGCCCAAGCCCGCAGGTATTCCTGGACAATTTCAAACAAGTGGAAGCAGGCACTGACATTATGGTCATCTGCATGTCCTCCAATATCAGCAGTACTTATCAGACCGCAATGATCGCCAAGGAGATGTACGAGGAAGAAGGACATCCGAATGCGATTGAAATTATAGATTCCAAGCTTTTTTCGGGCGGACTGACCCTAATTGTGGCTATGGCGGCGAAATGGTCGCTGACGGCAGCAAGTCTGGCTGAATTGAAAGATAAAGTGATGCACAAGGTTGAAGAAACCACCGCTTATTTCACACTGGATACTCTGGAGAATGTGATCAAAGGCGGACGGCTGAGCCGGATCTCCGGTGCCGTAGCTTCTGTGCTGAACATCAAGCTGCTGCTGAAGATCAGCGAAGAGGGAACCGTTGAAGTGGTCGAGAAGACCCGTGGACTTCCTAAGGCACTGAGTCATCTGCTGGCCAAGCTTGATCAGAAGCAGCATGATTATGAACAGGCGGTAATCGCCATAGTCCATAGCAATTGCGAGATGCTGGCGCTGGAAATTAAGGCGCGCATTCTGGAGAAGCATCCGTTCAAAGAAATTCTGCTGTCTACCATGGGTCCTGTGATGGGTACTTATGCAGGGCAGGGTGGAATCGGAGTTGCTTTTTAGGCTGCTGAAACAGAATTAATGGAGATAAGTGAATAGCGAAGCCGTATACATGGAATTTCCGGTGTGCGGCTTTTTAGTATGCATTTGTATAGAAAACGAAGGGATTACAAGAAGCAGGCGAGGGACGACAGGCGGGCTAGGCACCCTGGGCTGGGCATGTGCATAGAATGTAGCAAATCCATTTATACGGAGGTCAAACATTCATGTCGACATATCATAGTGGGCCGCAATCAGCGGTTATCTACCAGGCAGACCCTGCGGTAGTCCAGCATCTGCACGGTGTCCGCGATTCTCTGCACCAGTCCTGTAAGCCTTATTTGAATCATAATGTGAAGGTGCAAACCATCGACGGACAGATGCATGAAGGCACCATCGCCGGCATGGACAGTAAGCATCTGTACCTCACCGTGACCATAACTACAGAAATGGGCCGCGGCTACTACAATCCTTACTACAAGCCTTATCCAGGTCCGGGTTATCCGTACCCTGGTCCGGTGAACAATAACGTGATCCTGCCGCTGGTGTTGTTCGAGCTGCTGGCTATTTCTTTAATCTGAGGCTGGAGCGGGTTGGTGAGCTTGCCGGACCCGGTTGTGACTGCTGTGGCTGATGTGGATTACAGGTGTAGTCTACTGTTGTAACGTTGTAACGGGTGCTGTGAGTAGAGTAGAGGGAATAACGCTTATGAAAAATAACCGGATCAGCTTGTTGCCGATCCGGTTATTCTGATTGCGTGGAGAGCCGCTAGAACCCGCAGCTTGGAATCAGGTCAAGTTCCGGGTACTGTACTTCTTATTTACCGCCGGGTCCGCCGCTGCTGAGGCTGATGCTCTCGGCCTCAGCTGTGCCTGATTTCAGCGTGTACTGAATGATATCGCCTGCCTTGAGCGTGGACAAGGCGATCGTAGTCTCTGTACGCTTGCCATCTGTAAAAGTAATAGAAATAAGCTTCGTATCCGATGCCACCGTTATAACGGTGGTTTCTTCCGAGAAGCTCATCTGCCCGCCGCCCTGTCCCTGCGGCCTGCCGCCTTGGCCGCCACTGCCCTGGCCGCCGTCTCCGGCTCCCGGCTCGGCGCTTGGTCTGCCCGAAGGCACCGCGCCTTGCGGGCCTCCCGCAGGTGCTGCTCCATCCTGGGGAGCAGCGGACGGCGCTTCGGCTGTATACAGAGTAATCTTGCTGCCGCTGATACTCTTGATCTTGCCGAAGCTCATGGCAGCACCGGGAGCCATCCCGCCGCTGCCACCACCATCTGCGTCAGCGGGCTTCGCACCCGCTGCAGGGGTTGCCGCAGGCTTCGCGCTTGCGGCAGGCTTGCTGCTAGCGCCCGCGCTGGCGCCGGGCGCAGTGGAAGTGCTGGCCGCAGGCTTGCCCGACGCGCCTGAGGGAGCGCCGCCGGTACTGCCCGGAGCAGCGCCGTCCGCTGCTCCGCCTCCGGCACCCGCAGGCGCGCCGCCCCCGGGTGCTCCGCCTGCAGGCCCGCCGTCTGGGCCTCCGGCGGGCCGTTCGCCCGCCTTGCCGTCCTGCGGCGGGGCAGCCTGTCCGTCCGGCTTGGCACCCGGAGACTGCTGCGGCTTACCGTCATCTCCCGGGCTGGGCAGCGGGAGAGGGCTGGCGCTGGCCTCCGGCGCCGCCGTCAGCCCGCCCCCGCCGGCAACAAGTCCGCTCTGCAGCTCAATCCGGGCCGCAGTTAGCGTACCTTCGATCAGCGTAACTGTGAGGATGTCGCCTGCCTGCAGATCTGCCAGAGTCAAAGCACCGGCAGCTGCTTCTGAAGAGGAGCCGGTTTCTGCGGTGTCTGATTGGGTTATAAACTCCGTACTCTCGTCAACTGTAATAACCACTGTCTCGTCAGTAAACTGGAGAGCGGGCGGAGTGAAGCCGCTGTTAGAGTTGCTTCCTGCCGTACCATTGCCCGCTGAAGAACCGTCCACTCCCTCTGCCGCATTAATCCCGCTAACCCCACTGCTGCCGGTAGATCCAGCTTCTGAAGTGTTTTCAGTAGTCTCACTTCCGCCAGTAGAACTGCCAGTACTCCCGGCTGCCTCAGAATTTCCCACAGTGCTGCTCCCGTCGGCAGCATCCCCGGTACTCCCAGTCGTTGCGGTGTCTCCGGTATTCCCGTTCTCACCAACCGTACCTTCCTTACCAGTATCATCCGCCGCCGCACCATCCGCGACCCCGTTCCCGCCATCCGCCGCAGCTTTCCCGGCCGAATCAGGTTCAGCCATCCCGGACTCCTGGGTGCCGCCCGATTGAGCCTTATTGAGCGTAATTTCGTTTCCGCTGATGCTGCTGATTTTTCCGGTGAAGCTCTGGACAGCACTAGTCTCTGTAATCTCTGCACTATCCGGACTGGCTACCGGAATAGTCCCTTCCTGTGCCTGGTTGCCGCAGCCTGACAAGAGCAGTGCAGACAGCAGCGTGCCTGTGAACAGGCATTTGGTTAATCTCGACATGATCTCTGGTCCTCCTAAACATGATGTGAGCCTAAGCCTGAACGTATGTATTCGTACACTGCTGCATCAGGGCTATAAACTCTCAGTTTGTGAGCTTCTGCAATGCCGTCAAGCTTCTTACATAACCCGCTTCAGAAGCTGTGACTTCTCCGGCAAGCAAATGTTCTGAGATAATATACCAGTTGTTCCTGAAAGAAAAATGAAAGGCGAAGATAGTTGGATATAAAGCACTTATTGCTCACGTTTCATGCTTTTTGCAGACAGTAGATGGAAATAAGGCACTTAATTCAACACATATTCCGTTATTTACGATTTTGCAGATCATTAAGTGTTGTTTATCCAACTATTCCGGCGATGATAAAGACTTCTCCTGTAATAGATGCTGTTTTTCCACTTAGCTCCAACCCCAACCCCAACCCCAACCCACAAGCACAAAAAAACCGCCCGCTGAATGGATCAGCGGACGGTGTATTAATTTTACATAGTGACAACAGCAGTGATTTCTTCATCCAGCTCAAGGCGTACATTTTCACGGTAAGCTCGGATGCCGTATTCGCTGTGCAGATAACGCAGAATCGATTCAATCAAATTGGATTCGACCAGGAACTGGCTGCGGCCCTGGACCCAGACCTCTGCGGTATAGCCGGTGTCTTCGTCCCAGCTAAGTTCCACCCGGACTTCCTCCACCCGTACAGCTTTGCGTTCAGCCATATGCAGGCAGATTGCATTGATAATCTCGTCCATACTGAGTACGGTAACACTCATTAGTAACGTCCGTCTCTTTCCTGCATTCTGCGGCGTTCCTGTCTGCGGCGGAAGAAGGTCATGATCATCATAACGACAAGATAAATGGCCAGCATATTAATAAAGAGGCCGATAATATTGCCGAAAGCGCCCATGCCGGAGAACATTCCGCCGAAGAGGAAGCCGGCGATACCGCCGATCATCAGGCCTTTCATCAGACTGCCTCCGCTGAAGAATCCGCGGTTTGCATTCGTTGTGCTTCCGGCTGTAGTACCTTTGGTGCTATCACTTTGTTTCACATTATTTGTTGTTGATTTCTTCGGAGTAGTGGTGAAGCCCCGGCTACCTGATTTGAAGCCGCCGCCACGGCGTGCATCTGCAAAGTCAGGAACTGTTACGGCAAAGAACAGGGTGAAGGCCATGACGATCATCATTACACGTTTCATTGATTTCATTTAGTACGAGAACCTCCCGGAAGTTTGGTAAATACAGACATTCCAGAATCTGCAGCGGACAAAACCAGCCTTTGAAGAATTAGCATCCGTCTTGTTCACAGTAGTTTCTGTGTGTCTGCCCGGTAATACGCAGGTTACCATCGGGAGGTTTCAATTTTTAATAATCACAAATAGAAATGTTAACTGGCTTCAAGATTCCTGCGGGCAAAAAAAGTGCGTGGATCCGGGATCCACGCAAACAGCAGTTTCAGAGAGTTGCCTTATGCTCCGCGTATCCATCCGAGACAAGCTCAAGCGCTCCGGTTGCCGGATCGATGATCATGCCGTGAATAGGTACGTTTGGGGGGAGTAAGGGATGGCGCTTGATCAGCTCCACAGTCTGAATTACCCCTTCCTCCACATTGTCAAACCCGCGCAGCCATTTGGTCAGCTTAATTCCCGAATTCTCCAAAGTGTCGAGCACCTGCTCAGAGACACCGCGTTCCTTGATGGAATTGATCATCCGGTCCGCATTCAGGGAGGCCATGCCGCATTCATAATGCCCGACGACGATAACTTCATCCGCATCCAGCTCATACAGCGCAACCATGACGCTGCGCATTACGCTACCGAACGGCTGGGAGATGACGGCCCCGGCATTTTTAATGATTTTGACATCGCCGTTCTTGAAATTCATCGCTTTGGGCAGAAGCTCAACCAACCGGGTATCCATGCAGGTGATGATCAGCATTTTTTTATCCGGAAAGCGGCTGGTCAGATAGGCTTCGTATTCTTTTTCCTCAACAAAATGCTTGTTAAATTTCAGTATTTCTGTGACCTGACTCATGAGCGTGCTGCCTCCTCTAAGGTTTGGTGGTTTTTTAGTTGTAATTCATTCTACAGCGTCTTGCGGCAAACTTAAAGTTCTTCATAATACGAATATTACTGCCCGGATCCCGATTGATGAATGCGGGTATTTCAAATTTGAAGAAGTATCTTCTGAAATTGATTATACGTATTTTAATAAACGGCCGTCAATTTAGAATTCTGAACCTGCTTTGAATAACCCGTCCGGAGACCGATTAGGTTTAATTCAACCTGCTGTATATTGTATCCATTAAAATATTTGGAGGGGACTTTATGAGTTGCAGATTTCAATTTTCGTTTAGGGGTGTATTGTTATACGCATTACAGCTGCTTCCGAATTTAATCTGGATGCTGGTGCCTCCGGCAAACAATGTGCTTACAAGAAATAGCTCTGCCTATCCTGTACTGAATATTATCGAGGGCTTGTTCGGAGTGGTAACCGTTATTCTGATGGTTGTTCTGATCAATAAAAGAGATGGAACTAACAGCAGCATTTATCTCAGATTAGCAGGGCTGTCCTTAGCCGCTTATTACATATCCTGGATTTTTTATTATAACGGGCTTGTAGCTCCGTGGTTACTCATTCTGGGGATTGCTTTCATGCCGCCTTTATATTTCTTCTTAACAGGGCTTTGGATGAAGAACTATGTGCTTCTCGTTCCGTGTACAATTTTTGGGCTGACCCATATATTGATTACCTGTATGAATTATCTGAGATTTTGAAGTGCTGGTGCAGGCGATATTTGATTATAAAGTTTAATAAAAGTATCATCAAGAGGAGTGGATAAATTAGACAAGGCAGGTGCTCATCCAATGGAACAATTGGTCAAAGAAGAGTGGGACAAATTTAAAGAGCTATTATTCAAAATCAGAGGCTATTATGAAGCCATTGGGCTCCTGGGCTGGGACTTGCGTACAGGTGCACCGCGTAAAGGTGTGGAGATGCGTTCAGCCACGCTCGGCATGCTGAGTGCAGAAGCGTTCAAGCTGCAGGTATCGGAGGAGATTGGTGCTTTTACCGAATACTTCAGCCGTCCGGAAGTGATGAGCCAGTTAAGCGATAATGAGAACAAGATCGTAAATGACACCCGCAAGGAGTACATCCGCAGCAAGAGCATTCCTTCCAAAAGATTTGAGGAGTACTCTGTTCTGGCCGCCCATGCGCAGACCATCTGGGAAGAGGCCAAGGATAACAACGATTTTGCCTCCTTCGAGCCTTACCTGACCAAGATTGTCGAGTTCAAACAGGAGTTCATCGATTATTGGGGCGTAGAAGGCTCCCGTTATGACACGCTGCTGGATATGTATGAGCCGGATCTGACGGTGGCCAAAGTGGACGACATCTTCAGCCGTCTGCGCAGCCGTCTTGTTCCTCTTGCCGAAGCGATCAGCGCGTCACCGAACAAGCCGGATACGGAATTCCTGAGCCAGATCTTCCCCAAAGAGCAGCAGGAGAAGTTCGGCCTCTTCCTGCTTGAGCAGATGGGCTACGACTTTGAGGCTGGACGTCTGGATGAAAGTGTGCATCCGTTCGCTACAGGCCTGAATCCCGGCGATGTGCGGATTACAACAAACTATCTGCTGGATAATGTGACCAGCTCGATCTTCAGCTCCCTGCATGAGGGCGGACATGCCCTGTACGAGCAGAATTTCGGTGAAGAGCTTATCGGCACACCGCTGGCTCAAGGCGCATCCATGGGGATTCATGAATCCCAGTCCAGACTATGGGAGAATATGATCGGCCGCAGCCGGGCCTTCTGGCAGCGTTACTACGGCGACCTGCAGCAGCATTTCCCGGAACAGCTTGCAAATGTGGAAATGGAGGATTTCTACCGCGCTATCAACAGTGTAGGCAATTCCTTCATCCGCATCGAAGCCGATGAGCTGACTTACAACCTGCATATTATTGTACGCTACGAAATCGAGAAGCTTATTTTCAACGAAGGGCTTGAAGTGAAGGATCTGCCGAAGACATGGAACGCGAAGTATCAGGAATATCTCGGCATAACCCCTCCTACGGATGCGCTTGGCGTGCTGCAGGATGTTCACTGGTCGGGAGGAGACTTCGGATATTTCGCTTCTTATTCGCTTGGCAACATGTACGCTGCCCAGATGCTGAATACGCTGCGCAAGGAGCTGCCGGAGTTCGAAGAGCTGATTGCCGCCGGTAACCTGCTGCCTATCAAGGAATGGCTCACGGACAAAATCTACCGCTACGGTCAGAGCCTGACACCATCGCAGATTATCGAGCAGGTAACAGGGGAACCGCTGAATCCGGATTATCTGGCTGATTATCTGGAAGCAAAGTACACTGACCTGTACAAGCTGTAACCGGAGAAGTATTCCTTGCGGCTGCCGTAAGCTGGAAGGACCCCAGGGAAAGAGCTATAATAGAAGGAAACCGCAAACGGAAGGAATAGTGGGATGGCTAATACTCACACTTACAGCCGCAAGGAAGAGGTTGCGAACGCGATTACACACGGGATTGGTGCAGTATTAAGTATTGCTGCGCTGGTTCTGCTGGTCGTATATGCTGCCCAGAATGGTACGGCCTGGCATGTTGTCAGTTTCTCCATATATGGGGCAACTATGCTGCTGCTGTATTTTAATTCAACAATGGTGCATAGTCTCAGGGACGGCAAGGCGAAGGACTTCTTTGAATTCCTCGACCACTCTTCAATTTATCTATTTATCGCTGGAACGTATACACCCTTTATGCTGGTGGCGATCCGGGGGCCACTGGGCTGGACTTTATTCGGGATCGCCTGGGGAGTAGCGGTATTCGGCGTCTTTTTCAAAGCGTTTTTCGTCAAAAAGTTCCTGTTCATGTCGACCATTTTCTACATCGCCATGGGCTGGATGATCGTGATCGCCTGGAGCCCTCTGTCTGAGGTTGTGGCCAGCGGCGGCATGACTCTGTTGATGGTAGGCGGTCTGCTGTACACGCTTGGCACAGTTTTTTATGTATGGCGCGGCTTCCCGTACCATCATGCCATCTGGCATTTGTTCGTGCTTGCAGGGACGATTCTTCACTTCTTCGTTGTATTCTTATACATCCTGCCGATTCACTAAGCAGGCCGGAATTCACCTCCGAAATGCCGGTTTCGGGCAAAGAAAAAGATGACAAGCAAAAAGGCTTGACATCTTTCTTTGTTTTCGGTATCATAAGGGACGTTGTGAAGCTGTAAAGTGTTTTTCCTTGACGAAGGGAGTGCCCTTAATGAGTCAGGAGAATAGGCTCGAGAAAACCAACCGGATCAACCTGCTATTTGCTTTCTACGAACGGCTGCTTACTGACAAGCAGCAAACGTTTCTTAAATATTATTTCCACGATGATTTCTCCCTGGGAGAGATCGCTGCGGAATTTGAAATCAGCCGTCAAGCTGTGTATGAGCATATTAAGCGGGCGGAGCAAGTTCTTGAGAATTATGAAGAGAAGCTTGGACTGCTGTCCAAACATGAAGACCGCAACAGATATTTAGAAGAACTGCGCAGACTGCCGGACAATGGGATGCTGCCTGAGCAATATAAACTGCGGTTCACGGACATCGTGGATTGTTTGCAGAGGTTAGAGTAGCAGGAAGGGAGCAAGCCGCATATGGCATTTGAAGGTTTAACCGGAAGATTGCAGAATGTGTTCAGCAAACTGCGCGGCAAAGGGAAAGTATCCGAAGAAGACGTAAACGAAGCCATGCGCGAAGTGCGGCTGGCCCTTCTGGAAGCCGATGTTAACTTCAAAGTCGTCAAGGACTTCGTGTCCAAGGTGAAAGAGAAGTCCGTCGGCAAGGAAGTGATGGACAGCTTCACGCCAGGCATGGTCATTATCGACATCGTTAACAAGGAACTGACTGAGCTGATGGGCGGAAGCCAGGCGAAGCTGGCGAAGTCGAACAAGCCGCCGACCGTCATTATGATGACGGGTCTGCAAGGTGCGGGTAAGACAACCACTTCGGGCAAGCTTGCGAAGCTGCTGCAGAAGGGCAATCACCGCCCGCTGCTCGTAGCGGCTGACATCTACCGTCCTGCGGCGATCAAGCAGCTTCAGGTGCTGGGAGAGCAAATTAAGGTTCCGGTCTTCTCGCTGGGTGATCAGACAAGTCCGGTGGAAATTGCCAGACAAGGTGTTCAGCATGCGAAGGACAATAACCTCGATTATGTCATTATCGATACTGCAGGCCGCCTGCATATTGATGAAGAGCTGATGGAAGAGCTGAAGCAGATACATAACGTCGTAACTCCTGACGAAGTGCTGCTTGTAGTCGATGCCATGACCGGTCAGGATGCCGTGAATGTGGCTGACAGCTTCAACAAACAGCTGGAGCTTACCGGCGTAGTGCTGACGAAGCTTGACGGTGACACCCGTGGTGGTGCCGCGTTGTCCGTCAAGGCCGTAACCGGCTGCCCGATCAAATTCGCCGCTCTTGGCGAGAAGATCGATGCGCTGGAGCCGTTCCATCCGGAACGTATGGCATCACGGATACTCGGCATGGGCGACATGCTGTCGCTGATCGAGAAGGCTCAGGCCAATATCGATACCGAGAAAGCGAAGGAAATGGAACGTAAGATGCGTAATGCGGAATTTACGTTCGATGATTTCCTGGAGCAGATGGATCAGGTCAAGAAGCTTGGCCCGATCGACCAGATTCTTGATATGCTGCCTGGCATGAACAAAGCCAAGGGCATGAAGGATCTGAAGGTTGACGATAAGCAGATGGGACGCGTCGAAGCCATTGTTCATTCCATGACCAAGGCCGAGAAAGCCCAGCCAGAGATCATCAACCACAACCGCCGCAAGCGTATCGCTGCAGGCAGCGGTACCAACGTCGCCGAGGTGAACCGGCTCATCAAGCAGTTCGATGAAATGCGCAAGATGATGAAGCAGTTCTCCGGCATGATGGGCGGCGGAGGTAAGGGCGGCAAGAAGAACGCCATGAAGCAGCTTAAGAGCCTTGGCGGCAAGGGCGGTATGAAATTCCCTTTCCGTTAATCTTTAGTCTCTAATCTTTGATTTTTTAAGTTTCTTATCCTTTATGGTTTACCATAGATCAGATATAGTACAACATCAGATGATCGAGAGTGGTTTTGATCTTAATCTCTTGATCTTAAGGATCTTAATTCTTTAATTCTCTTCCCCGTTTCTAGAGAGCGCCGCAGTCAAGCGTATCCCGCAGGGAGGAAAAGCGCTCTTTCATCCAAACCACCCCAGGTCCCGCCAGTCTGAACGCCTACGCTAGTTGCACTTAGACGGGTGTCCAGAGGGCAGAGCCCTTGGGGCCCTCCCTTGGAAGGGAGGGTTTGGGAGGGATCGAAAAAGGTTTGTCCCAAAGGTTAATAATAATTCCGATATTCTTATAAGGAGGTGAATTTCGTGGCAGTACGTATTCGTTTGAAAAGAATGGGAGCACATAAAGCGCCTTTCTACCGTGTAGTGGTTTCCGATTCCCGGTCCCCTCGTGACGGTCGTTTTATCGAGGAAATCGGTTATTATAATCCGATTGAAGTACCGGCAGTCGTTAAGATTGATGAGGAAAAAGCTCTTAAATGGCTTCAAACAGGTGCACAAGCATCTGATACCGTCCGCAACCTGCTTTCCAAGGCTGGCGTGATGAAGAAGTTCCATGAGCTGAAGCAACAGAAATAATGACTGATTGCGAGGGTCCTCTATGGAAGAATTAGTTGGTGTTATTGCTAAGGCTTTAGTGGATCATCCAGAGGATGTGACCGTACGGACCGTGGAGAAGGATCACCTGATTGTCTATGAGCTCTCCGTACATCCTGATGATGTCGGTAAGGTCATCGGCAAGCAGGGACGGATCGCCAAAGCGCTTCGTACCGTAGTTACATCTGCAGCAGTCAAGAGCGATAAACGCGTTACCGTAGATATTTTATCTTAAGTGTGCGTACAATGAGGGGCTAGGGATAGTATATCCCGGCTCCTTTTTGTTGAAATATATAGATATTCGAAACTTGTCAAAGGAGAGGATAACATGACGGAAGAGTTAACAGTAGGCAGACTGGTGAATACCCACGGTATCCGCGGAGAGGTCAAAATCCTGTCGCATACCGATTTCCCGGAAGTGCGCTTTGCACCCGGCAAAAAGCTGCTGCTGATTCCGGCGGACGGAAGCCCGAAATTCGAGGTGACGGTAGAATCCGCGAAAGAACACAAAGGTATGTATATAGCTAAGCTGAAGGGCTATACCAATATTAATGAGGTTGAGAAATATAAGGGCAGTATGCTTAAAGTGCCGAGTGATGACCTGGTGGAACTCCCGGAGAATGAATATTATTTCCACCAGATTGTCGGCTGTGAAGTATACACCGATGAAGATGCCAGCCAGCCGCTGGGTACAATCACGGAGATTCTGCAGCCTGGTGCGAATGACGTCTGGGTGGTGAAACCGGCCAAAGGCCAGGATATTCTGATTCCGGTCATCAACGATGTAGTGCTTAACGTGGATATCGAGGCCAAAAAAATCACGGTACACATTATGGAAGGGCTGCTTCCATGATCCGGATTGACGTGCTGACACTCTTTCCGGAGATGTGTGAAGGTGTATTCGGCACAAGCATTCTCGGCAAAGCCCGTGATAAAGGCATCGTATCGCTGAATGCCGTCAACTTCCGTGATTTCTCGGGAAACAAGCATAACAGCGTGGATGATACGCCTTATGGCGGAGGCGGGGGGATGGTACTGAAGCCGGATCCTATCTTTGCTGCCGTTGAGCATGTGCTGGCAGAGACCGGCCCTGAAGCAAGTCCTGGTGAAGCCGCTATAAGTCCACTGGTCAAGCCGCGGATTATTCTGATGTGTCCGCAGGGGCAGACCTACACTCAACAGATTGCCGAAGAGCTTGCACAGGAGCAGCATCTGATCTTCATCTGCGGCCATTATGAAGGCTATGATGAGCGGATCCGCGAGCATCTGGTGACGGACGAGCTATCGATTGGCGACTATGTACTGACCGGCGGAGAGCTGCCTGCCCTGACTGTCATTGATTCCATAGTGCGGTTGCAGCCGGGGGCACTGGGCAACGAGACTTCTGCGGTGACAGACTCCTTCAGCACCGGGCTGCTGGAGTATCCGCATTATACCCGTCCTGCGGAATTCCGCGGCTGGAAGGTGCCTGATATGCTTCTCAGCGGACATCATGCCAACATTGAGGTATGGCGGCGCGAGCAGGCGCTGCAGCGTACACTTGAGCGCAGACCGGATCTGCTGGAGACGGCCGACCTGACTGCGAAGGACAAGCAAACGCTGAAGCGGCTGCAGGAGCAGGCAAGCCTGAATGAGAAATAAATAAAATTTGGGCCCGGATAAGAGTCATAGATAGCGTCTTTTTAACGTATATTACGTTAGGGAGGCGTTTTTTGCTATGTGCTGAGAACCGGATGCGGGGACCAAATCCATAGAACAGATTAGCAGACACAGAAGTTTCACACAAAAAATAAGAGCAGATGTGCGTTAATGCCCTTTTTTTAGGGTAATGAATAGAGGTGCCGCAATCAAACATGCAGCTTTAGACGCAGCTAGCTTAAATATCGAAAGGAATGACTGAAAGTGACTACGAATACGCATGAACCATTCAAGCCAGCCGTGGACACTGTCCACAAGGAGGCGGAGCCGCTCCGCACAGTAAGCGATATTATTGATTTCTATAAGAATCGTAAATCGTAACCCTCTAACTCAAGGAATGAACAAGACCCTGGCAGCAGGTTTCATGGGCTCAGTGATACTATAGCAAAGTACACAAATAACCGCTAAATACAGACGGACCTAAGGTTCGCTGGCTTTAGCGGTTATTTGTGTCATAATGCGGGAGAACCAGGAAACACAAAAAAAGACCGTCCGAAGACGGTCTCTCTACCCGAGGCGCTAGTTTGTACCTTTGATCCGTATCCCGCGCCACCAGGGCCAGTACTTCAGCCGTTGGTCCGGGTAAGGGATACGTTCAGCATGTCATGCTTGATGTGAACGCACCTCCTTTCCTTGTGCCAAGAGTATAGCATAGCTTATATGAAAAATCCATAAAATTTGAATAATAGTTTAGGAAATAAATAAAGAATGTACTTGAAACTAAAATGATTCTGCGGTATATATAAAATATAGGCAGTAAGTAACCGCTTTCCGGCATATTGTCAGAAGAGGGCGCGTATCTTATTTCGTAGGCAAAGCATACATACATAAACGTCGGGGTATAGCGCAGCCAGGTAGCGCGCATCCTTGGGGTGGATGAGGCCGCAGGTTCGAATCCTGTTACTCCGATTATAAACACTTCTCAATCGATACAATCGGTGGGAGGTGTTTTTAAGTTGAAAAGATATTACCGGTAAAACGTTATGCGTAAACCGTTCCTTCATCAAATCCTCCACTCAGCTGAAGATTAAAAAACACCTCTGAGGGTAACTTTGGATAAGGTGCTTTTTAGAACAAGGAGGATAAGAAGATGCTATTCGAAGATTTTCAATTAAGAACAGTGGATACTGGAGAAGTGAAAATCCGCTTAAGGCACGGTGGAGAAGGGCCTCCATTACTTCTTTTGCACGGTCATCCTCAAACGCATATGATGTGGCATCACATTGCTCCTCAATTGGCCCGGAAATTCACGGTAGTTATGCCCGATTTGAGAGGTTATGGCGATAGTTCCAAACCACAAACAACAGATGATCATTTTCCTTATTCCAAACGGGCTATGGCCAGGGATCAAATTGCAGTTATGAAGGAGCTGGGATTTAAACAATTTTCAGTTGTGGGTCATGACAGAGGGGGGAGATGCGCCTATCGACTGGCTCTCGATTTCCCTGAAGCCATCACCAAGCTGGCTGTCCTTGATATTATCCCAACCGGAGAAGCCTTTAGACGCGCAAATAAAGAATTTGCCCTCGGGTTCTGGCACTGGTTCTTTCTGGCACAACCCTTCGATCTCCCGGAACGGCTGATTGGCCGCAATCCGGATGATTTTTATTTTCGGGGGGACAGAAGTCTGTTCCATCCGGAAGCCTTGGACGATTATTTACGCTGTATTCATCAGCCGGGAACGATTCATGCAATGTGTGAGGATTACCGGGCAGGCGCTTCTATCGATTGTCAGTTAGACGAGGCAGACCTGGGAATTCATAAGATTGGTTGTCCGGTTCTAGCCTTATGGAGTGAGCAAGGTGAACTTCCGAAATGGTATGATGTATTGTCGGTCTGGCGGGATTGGGCTGAAGAAGTGGAGGGCCGCGGAATAAATTGCGGACATTATTTAGCAGAAGAGGCGCCAGAAGAGACTTATGAAGAGCTGCATAACTTTTTAATAAAATAACTTCCTCTAATGTAAATGAAAAAACACTTCCGTCAGGGCTTTAAGCTCTGGTGGAAGTGTTTTTAACTTTTGATCGAACAACGCTGGTTAAGCACTGCCCCTGTCCCTATCCTGGCGGGTAAGCATGATGACCCCGGTGACCAGCGAATATACAGCAACAACCATAAGCAGTACAATAGCCCAAGTATAATTGCGCACCGTGTAGGTAAGCGATGTGAATATGATGAACCAGGCGATACGGAGTACTCCTTCATTAATGAAACGTCTGCCTGCTGTGCTCATGATTCCTGCCTCCTTATGAATTGTAGATTATTGTTCACAATCGTAAGCGCTTCAATTCCTTTTGTTACCTTAATAATACCCCTTTTCTTTGAAAAATGATACACAATGTTCACAAGTTCTTGATTTCACAGCTAAAATAATTATAGACATTTGCCTCGTGGCTATTGCCGTTGCCGGCTTATCCCTCCCCTCATAAGATACAGAAACACGATTGAGGAGGAATCAGCAGATGGAAGCTTATTATAATTGTCTCCATTGCAAAAATAAGCGGGTACGCATTATGACCACCGACGGCAAACGTCACGAAGGGATTATTGTGGATGTCGACCGGAACAATGTGTATCTGAAAACAAAAGGCAACGGCAAAATGAAAACTTCGGCATTTTATCCAGGCGGTGCGGGGAATTATTACGGCGGATATTACGGTTATGGCAGTGAAATTCTTACGCTCAGCTTGTTTACATTGCTGGCCATTGCCCTGATCTGATAACTGCACAAAATTAAAGTGGGCTCCTGAATAACAGGACGCCCACTTTTCTAATTATTAACGGATATTGCTCCAATCTGGGTGGTTAGCGATACCAGCGGACCGCCGCCGTTATAATCCTGCTGCTTGCCGCTTGCAGCACCGGCTATATGGCCCAGCTCGCTGTTAGCTTCCACAGTACATTGCACTGAACTGGCAAGATCAGCTGAAATTTTACCTATATCGCTTGTAGCTTTGAGACTGCTGCCGTTATCCATGCCGGAAATCCCTAGCTCAATACTTCCTGTGTTAGACTTGACAGAAGATTTGCCTGTAACAACAGTATCCTGAAGGATGATGCTTCCGACATTACTGGCGATATCAAAGGTACCTTGCAGACCGCGGAGCTGAGTGGACCCTACATTATTATTAATCTCAACATGGCCTACTGTATCCGGAAGCTCAACTACATAATTAATGCTGAGGTCTGAGTGTCCGTATTCCTTCTTTGACCAGTCCCAGAGGTTCTTCTTCGGGCTATCCTCGCCGTGCGTAGTGACGGTCAACACATCATCTTTATGTTCAATTGATACTTCAGCGTGGTCTAGTATCTGGGTGGCCGCATCGTTAACCGAACGTTCATGGACAATAACGGTAGCTGTAACAACAATCTCGTCACCGGAAGCAGGAACTAAGGTGATTTCACCAACTACATTATCAAGCTTAAATGCAGAAGCGGAACCTGCCGGAAGGGATGTAGTGAACTCTCTGCTTATTCCCTCCGTATTGATCTTGTCTTCAATGAAGTCCGTTGTAGTCTGGACTGCATCTCCTATAGTGACGGTTGCCTTGCCGATGCTCTGCTTAACCGCCTCTGCGGCTTCCTGCTGGAAGTTTCCGGACAGTTGCTGCTCCAGCTGCTGATCTGCAGCCTCTTTGCCGGGAAGCTCCCTGCATCCGGCCAGTAAAGCGATGGAGAAGACGGCTACTGCTGCAATAATTGCGGTGTTGTGATTTTTCTTCAATATATATACCCTCCTGAAGGTTAATAATCTGCTTTAATTATGTATATTCATTATTATATATTGTGGAAAATATATGGATAACGGGCTGGCGGCGGGTTGCTGTACTGGACCATAGTCCAGTACAGCCCGGCGACTACATTTTGACGTTACAATATGTTAAACTAGCGTTAGATCTAAAGACCGGATAATCAATCCTGGCAGCTGGAGCAGACCGGCACAGAAGGTAAGGCGGAACCCGGGTCTGTTTACTATTTTGACTGATGAAGTCAGAGGAGCGGATGAGCCAAATGCAATATGCGGCGGTCTTCATTATTTTGTTGGTAGGTGCATTTGTTTATGTAATATCCCGCAGCCGGATGAACAAGGAGCAGCCTGAGGCACCAAGAACAGTTAAGGCCAGCAACGTAATATCTATGGAAGGGCACCGCAAGGCCAAGCAGAACGCTACAGATCAGCTTTGCTCTTCCTGTAAGAAGAAGAACGGTAAGCTGGTTTTTTATGCCCAGGATAACGGAAGTGTGGTCGGGCTCTGCAAGGATTGCAAGGCCAAAGCGAAGAAACGGGATATGCTGCCACTCTAGTTGAATTTTATACTTGTCTTTATTTCTCTCGTGTGGTAATATTATTTCTGTTGTGTGGAATACGGTGGTCCTCTGCGGATAATGAGGGAGAGCAATGGCTCTCCGGAAGAGGCAAGAACACCTGTACGGAAGGAGGAAGTCCTAAATGAATATCCTACAAGCAATTACGCAAGAGCAACTTCGCAAAGATATCCCGAGTTTTCGCCCGGGTGATACTTTGAAGGTGCATGTAAAAGTTATCGAAGGAACTCGTGAACGGATCCAGTTGTTCGAAGGCGTTGTAATCAAACGTCGCGGCGGTGGTATCGGTGAGACTTTTACAGTTCGTAAAATCTCTTATGGTGTTGGTGTGGAAAGAACATTCCCAATCAACTCGCCTAAGCTCGAGAAAATCGAAGTGGCTCGCCGTGGTAAAGTTCGTCGTGCGAAGCTGTACTATCTTCGTGAACTTCGCGGTAAAGCTGCAAGAATTAAAGAAATCCGTCGCTAGAATAGCGGCAAGTGAAAGGGGCTTGAGTTCAAGCCCCTTTCGTTTATTCTTGCTATGTAATGAAAATATTGATTTAAGAAATATGTGCCTTAGGAACAGCTTCTCCGAAAAGGCCTCCTGAAGGAGTAATCGCGGGGGAGTTTTTGGCAGGAGTTTTTTTGTATTGTATAGTGGAGATAACAACATATGGAGAGGACGGTGAACTATGCAGCAGGATTTGCAGCCCGGGCAAGGTGAGATCATTGAATCTGACGGCCAAAGCCCCCGGAAGCCAAAAAATGAAGTCCTGGAATGGATTAAAGCGATAGCAATTGCATTGGTTCTGGTTATTCTGATACGCTGGCTTTTGTTCAAACCGTTTATCGTGGACGGGCCTTCCATGCAGCCTAACTTCCATACGGGAGAACGGGTTATTGTGAATGAAATTCTCTATGATATCCGTAAGCCGCAACGCGGGGAGGTTATTGTGTTCCATGTGCCTTCTGAAGGCAGAGACTTCATTAAACGTGTTATTGGTGTGGCGGGCGATACGGTAAAAGTTGAAGGGGATGTCGTTACTGTGAACGGCGAGCCGGTGAACGAAACGTATATCCAGGGCGCGATTGATAATGCGCATAATAACAACTCTTTGTACAACAATAAGAACTTCCCCAATGAAGACTTTACGGATGGCACAGTGCCGGAAGGACATGTGTTTGTGATGGGGGACAACCGCTCAGACAGTACAGACAGCCGGATGATCGGTTATGTGCCGCTGGGTGATATTGTCGGCCGTGCGGACCTTATTTTCTGGCCGGTCAAAGATATTACAGTCATTAACCATTAAGCTGACAGAAGTCAAAGGAGGTGACGGCAATGGCCATTCAATGGTTTCCTGGTCATATGACGAAGGCTAGACGGCAAATTGAGGATAAGCTGAAGCTGATTGATATTGCAATAGAACTGCTTGATTCCCGTCTGCCGCTTTCCAGCCGCAATCCGATGATTGACGATATTTTGCGGGATAAGCCAAGGCTGATTATTCTGAATAAAGCGGATCTGGCCGATCCGGAAGCAACGCGCAAGTGGCTTGCTTACTTCAAGGAACAGGGTCATGTTGCCTATCCTGTAGATGCATCTACCGGGACAGGCATTAAGGAGATTCCTGAGCAGGTCAAGCTGCTGCTGAAGGACAAGATTGACCGGCAAATTTCCAGGGGGATTAACCCGCGGGCAATGCGCGCATTGATCGTCGGCATTCCCAACGTAGGCAAATCGACACTCATTAACCGGATGGCGGGCAGAAGTATCGCGATTACCGGAGACCGTCCAGGGGTCACCAAGGGCCAGCAATGGATTAAGACAGGCGGGAATCTGGAGCTTCTGGATACCCCGGGTATCCTGTGGCCGAAATTCGAGGACCAGGTTGTAGGCTATAAGCTGGCGGTAACCGGAGCGATCAAGGAAGAAATCCTGAACATTGAGGATATCGCGTTCTATGCGGTGAAATATCTGGTGAAGGATTACGGCAGCCGGTTCCAGGAGCGTTTCGGCATCGACAAGCTGCCTGAGGATCTGGAGAACCCGGACGAAATCGTTGCCGTAATGGAAGCGGTAGGACGTAAGCGCGGCTGTCTGCTCAGCGGCGGACGCGTAGATCTGGAGAAGGCTTCACGTGCGCTGCTGCATGAACTGCGGGCCGGCAAGCTTGGACGTTTTACGCTGGAGACGCCTTAACTTATAACTTAAGAATGAATTGTGGAATGGAAGAGCCATCCGTGTTTGTGGACTGGCTCTTTTTTGCGTGGTAGGACGGGTATCTGGCGTTGAGAACGGTGAGTGCGGAGAAGTATTGTACTTAATGCAACTTTGGGTCAATGATAACTGGGTATTCTGCTGGATTGTTGTATGAAATACAACAATAATCCCGTTAAGTCGCTTGGAGGAGGGGAAATGCTGCAATCCATACAACATTTTTGGGATTGGAGCGGAACTAATGAAGGGAATGTTGTATTTGGTGCAGGAATGTTAATTGGGAGACTGTTACGATGCAGCGGCTAACCCGGCTATTTAATGGCAAGCAAGGCTAGATAGAAACGGAAAAGAATAACGAAAGCAAAAAGAAGTGTTTTGGACTTGCAGGAGCGACAGCGAGCAATTGTGTAAACCAGTTTCAACTGCGGATAGAGGATTAGATCAAGAAATCCCGTGTTATCAAGGGACTGGAAATCCAAAAAAATCATTATTATGACGGATGACCATAATGGCCGCTTATGTTAAGCTGGCTAGTAGAGGAACCGGATAAATTGCTGATTGGCAGGTGGATAGAAGTGAGCACAATAGATATGCTGTTATATGAAAAAGAAGGCTGGGAGTTGTCTTATCAGCACATTGCCGGTGTGGATGAAGTGGGCCGGGGCTGCTTGTTCGGGGATGTGGTAGCTGCTGCGGTAATTTTGCCGGCCGGGCTGATTATCGAGGGTGTGGATGATTCCAAGAAGCTGACGGCTAAGAAGCGTGACGCCTTGTATGAGATTATTATGGATCAGGCACTGGCGGTAAGTGTAGGTCATGTAGAATCGACGGTGATCGATGAAATAAATATTAAGCAGGCTTCGCGTCTGGCTATGCGCAAGGCGGTTGAGGGATTAATCCAGCAGCCGGATTATATGCTGATTGATGCGGAGAAGGTGGACTTGCCCCTGCCGCAGCGTTCAATTATCAAGGGGGATGCCAATAGCCAGTCGATTGCTGCCGCCTCGATTGTAGCTAAGGTTACACGCGACCGGCTATGTGAAGGCTTGTGGGAGGAATTATACCCGGATTACGGGATCAAAATACATAAAGGGTATGCCACCAAGCTGCACCGGGAACAGATCAAGACGCTGGGTGTAACGCCAATGCACCGGCGCAGCTTCATAGGTAATATTCTTGCCGAGCAGCAGACTTTGTTCTAGGGATAGATGCAGTTATCAAAAGGACAGATCATTCCGATATTAATATAGAAGAGACAGGAGGCGGACAACATGAATATCGGATCACTCATTCGCGGTTTGCTCGGGGACAGCAAGGCGGGAGAGCCTAAATCTGTAGAGCTTAAGGAAGGTCAGGTTGTTCGCGGCGTTGTACTAAGTGTGTCTGATTCAGGCAAGGAGGCCGTGGTGCAGATTCAAGGGACGCCTGTCCGGGCTGAACTGGAAACACCGCTTACGCCTGGACAGACACTGAACCTGCAAGTAGGTACACCCGGAGAGAACGGATTACCGGTGCTGAAGCCGGTCTCTCTTGGTGAAGCAGCCCTGGCCTCACCGCAGAGTATGGGGGAGGCCATTGAATCGCTGGGCCTTACGAATTCGAAGGCAGGACGGGAGATTATTCAGGCCATGCAATCCGGCGGATTGGCATTGACCAAAGAGACAGCGGCGAAGCTGGACGCGGTTATGAATGCCAAGCCGCCTGGTGTGCCAGCCTCGGAATGGCTGGAAGCGGCAGTCATCTCTGTGAAGCGGGGATTGCCGGTTACCGCTGAGACGGTGAAGGGGCTGCAGCAGGCGGTATTCGGGCCGAAGCTGCATCAGCTGCTGGCCACGCTGGAAGCGGAGCTGAACGTGTGGGCGCAGCAGGGTGATGGTGGTAAGGGTGCAGAAGCGGCAGGAGGGAATAAACCTGCGGCTGGAGTGCTCACAGGCGGTAGCTCAGCTCCAGTGACCGGAAATACAGTAACAGCTGGTGTGCAGCCGGGAGCCAATGCAGATGCTGACATTCCGGCAGCCAGAAGCGGCGTAGCGGGTAATGGCGCTCCTTCTGGGACTGCCGCTTCTGCAGTGGCCCAGTCTGCCTCAGGGCTGGTAAGTAACACTGGAAGTAATAACGGAAGTGCTGGCAATGCGCAAGTTGCCGGCAGTCCTGGACAGGCTGCAGCAGCTTTGAATGCAGATTCTGCTGCAGAGGGGGAGCTGCCTGGAGGGTTGACGCAGAAACTGCCGTTGTCCGAGGCGGCCTCCGGCATTAAGGCTGTGTCCGCAGGAGATGCAGAGCCTGCTGGGCCGGGTGCGGCCAAAGGAAGCGGCAGCACTGACCCGGAAAGCGCGGGAGCCGCTGCGGCTGGCCGGAACGAAGCTGCAGGAGTGCGGGAGGGCGCGGGTGTAGCAACGGCTGGCCGGAATGAGGCCGCAGGAGTGCGTGAAGGCGCGGGAGCCGCTGCGGCTGGCCGGAACGAGGCCGCAGGAGTGAGGGAAGGCGCGGGTGGAGCAACGGCTGGCCGGAATGAGGCCGCAGGAGTGCGGGAAGGCGCGGGAGCCGCTGCGGGTGGCAGAAATGAGGCCGCAGGAGTGCGGGAAGGCGCAACAATGGGGACGGCCCTGCTCGCGAAGCTGCAGGGCGTGCTCACCGAGCTGCGCGGCACGCTGCCGCAGCTCGCGACTGCCCCTGCGGCCGCGCAGCCGCCGCAGGGCAACACCGCCCCGCCAGCACCGGCGGGGCAAGAGCAGGTCCCCGCTGCGCCGCGCGGGGACGCCTCTGCTGCGGCTGCGCAGCCGCAGCAGGGCACAGCACCCGCCCAAGGCACGGAGTCGTGGGTGGGGCGGGTGCTGAAGCTGCTCGGTGCGGAGCACGAGCAGCAGGCCGTGCGCGGCGGCAGCGCCGCAGCCGCGCTGCCTGGGGCGTCCGGCGGCGCGGAGGATGCCGCCGGTACGCTCAAGGGCGTGCTGCTGCAGGTTCTCGGCAGCAGCGAGGCCCCGCCCGCGGTCAAGGAAGCCGCGGGCCAGCTGGTGCAGCAGCTGACAGGACAGCAGCTGCTGCTGAATACGGACCGCACCGCACCGTTCGCGCAGGTGACCATGTTCCTGCCGCTGCGGGGGCCGGACGGCCAGGAGACGGCCTCCGTCCACATCCAGTCCCGGCGCGGCCGCAAAGGTGAGCTGGATGCGGCGAACTGCCGCCTGTGGTTTGATCTGGATATGAAGCAGCTCGGCCAGACTATGGTGGACGTACAGGTCGTTGACCGGATTGTCAGCCTTAAGCTCCACAATAATGAACCCTGGGTGCTGGAACTCCTAGAGGGGCGCCGTGAAGACATTAAGACAGCGGTTGAGTCAATAGGGTATCAGCTGTCGAGCCTGCGCACGGAGCCGCTGCCGGAGCTGAGCGCGGCTGCGGCTCCCGCCAAGCAGTCCGATTATGTTCCGGATTCCTACAAAGGAGTCGATTACCGCATATGAGTGAGTCTGAACCTAAGGTTTCGCAGAACCGTAAAAAGGCGGTTGCCCTTAAATATATACCCGGCCAAAGCGAAGCCCCGGTTGTTGTAGCTAAGGGACAAGGCTCGGTAGCCGATATCATTCTGCAAAAAGCAAAAGAGAACGGGGTTGCTGTGCAGGAGGATGCCGCGCTGGTGGAGGTGCTCTCCAAGCTGGATCTCGATCAGCAGATTCCGCCTCAGCTGTACCAGCTGGTCGCGGAGATTCTGAGTTATGTATATCAGAGTGACCGTTCTGCCGGGGAACGGAGACCGAAATGAGTCACAGGCCCGAGAGGGCGAATTATACCCGCAGGCAAAAGGGGACAGCTGCCGAGCAGGCGGCAAGTCTGTATCTGTCCTCGCGGGGTTACATAATCAGGGAATGCAATTGGCGCTGCCGCAGCGGAGAGCTTGATATTATTGCTGAATATGAAGAGGGGATTGTCTTCATTGAAGTGCGCAGCAGGAGCGGAGCAGGTGTGCATGGAACCCCGGAAGAGTCAGTGGATGAACGCAAAATCCGCCAGGTGAGGAATACAGCCCAGGTGTATTTACATATGCAGGGTCTGCATGAAGCGGTGATTTCCTTTGATGTAATCGCCGTACAGCTAAATAGAGATTTAAGTATTGCTTCACTTCGGCATATTCGTGAGGCATTTTAGCTCTTTTTTTGCCTGTATTCAATGATTCTGCTTATTTATCCTTGACATATCATGGGCTCCATGGGTCATTTCTCGAAAGAAATGGGTAAACATTAGTGTAACTTTTAATGTCACCATGAGGAGGGCTGTCCGAGTGAGAAATCAACCGATTGATATACAGGTAAGTTTTACTTGCCAGCATTGCGAGCACAGAGTCGTAGCGGAATTGGGCGGAGAGCCTTTGTCCGTTGTCTGCTGCAGCAATTGTAATAAGACATTTACCGTTATGCGGCCTGCAATAGCGGAAGAAATATTGATTGACTGGGAGCACGAAGCATTATTCCATAAAATGCGTGCAGAAAAAACGGAAAGCAGCAACAGCAGTCTGTTGTCACTGGTCATCAATGTCATTGAGCTGCTCACCTGGAAGGATAAGGGGAACGGACAGGTTGAAGCCATTAAGGAAATGCGTCAATGGCTGATCGATCATGAGGAAGCCCCTCCTTTGGCCGAGTTGATTCAGGTTGACGTGAACCGGCGTTCGTCCAAGAGAAACTGGAATAAGTGAACTATTCTTGAAGCACTGAAATGGGGGAGCTGTATTGTCTAGTGTCTTTTTCACCTCGGATCATCATTTTGGCCATAAGCTGATTATAGATTTCGAATCCCGGCCCTTTGACAGTGCCGAGGAGATGGACCGGTCGATGATCGCCAGCTGGAACGCCGTGGTCGGCAATGGGGATACGGTATTTCATCTGGGGGACTTCTCATTCTTGAATCAAGAGGCTACCCGGACTATCATTTCCGCGCTGAACGGCTACAAAATCCTGATTCTCGGTAATCATGACCGCGGACGCGGGCGTGACTGGTGGCTGAAGGCCGGATTTGATGAAGTCAGTGAATATCCGCTAATCTATAAAGAATTTTTTATGCTCTCCCATGAACCTCTGTATATGAACAAACATATGCCTTACGTAAATGTGCACGGTCATATTCATGGACAGAAATATGAAGGTAAGAGCCATTTTAACATTTGTGTGGAGCATTGGAATTACATGCCATTGTCCTTTGAGCAGATCAGGGATGCCGTTGTGGCGAGTGAAGAAGGCTGAATTAATTGATACTCAAGTCATAGATGCGCAATTATGCAAGACGAGCGAAAATATAATTTTGTGCAGTATAGTGTGCGTAATAGTCCTTGCATGATGGAAGAGGCCATAGGTATACTAAATATAATAATGCTGACAGAAAAAAGAGGAAGCACCCTTTTTCTTGGAAATCAATGCCCGTTCCGGGCGTATTTCAGGAGAAGAGGTGTTTTTTTGTGTACGGAAAAATGCATAGTGCATGTTTGTACGGCATTGAAGGTGTAATGATCGGCGTAGAAATTGATCTGGCGAACGGGCTGCCGCAGACAATCATCATCGGATTGCCGGATTCTGCTGTAAGGGAAGCGGTAGAGAGAGTCCGGGCTGCAGTCAAAAATTGCGGCTACAGCTATCCCCAGCAGCGCGTTACGATCAATTTGGCACCTGCCGATTTGCGCAAGGAGGGATCGGCATTTGATCTGGCCATTGCCCTCGGTATTCTGACAACCAGCGGCCAGCTTGTTATGCCTGACGCCGAAAAAATGCTGCTCATCGGAGAATTGGCGCTGGACGGCAGTCTGCGTCCGGTGAATGGGGTGTTATCTATGGTAGAGGCAGCGCGCCGGGCAGGGTTTCAGGCAGTCCTCGTACCACCGGGAAATGCGGCCGAAGCGGCGCTGATTACGGGAATCCGTGTATATACGGCCGGACATTTGCGTGAGTTGTCACCGTCAGCTGCCAGTGTGCCGGCTTCTCCGGTTACGGTAGAGCCAGTTCCAGTACTGGAGCTGCCAATAGCTACAGAAGTGCCGGATTCAGCCATTCCGAAACTATCCATGCTGCAGACAGAGCTGCCGTTTCCGGTATCGGTTAGTAAGGAGCCGTCCCCGAGGAACCGCCCGCCAGTTCAGGTGCTGACGCTGGACCATCTGAGATATCAGCCGGAAGGGGACAAGATTCTTGCGCCGAGCCGGGAGGATCATCTGATGAAGGAAGATTACAGCGATGTCATTGGACAGAATCACGTGAAGCGCGCGCTCACTATTGCTGCTGCCGGAATGCATAACATCATCTTGATCGGCCCTCCGGGGACAGGCAAAACAATGCTGATTAAACGTCTTCCCGGCATTCTCCCTGACCTCAGTGATGATGAATCGCTGGAGGTGATGAAGATATTCAGTGCTGCCGGAAAGTTGAGGGACAGCAATGGGGGATTGATGCGCCTTCGTCCGTTTCGTTCACCGCATCACACCATATCAGCTGCAGGACTGATTGGAGGAGGAGGAATACCAAAGCCGGGTGAAGTCAGCCTGGCGCACCGCGGAATTCTGTTTCTGGACGAGCTGCCCGAATTCTCCCGTACCGTCCTTGAAGTTCTCCGCCAGCCTCTGGAGGACGGGGTGGTGACCATCAGCCGGGCCCGGGCGTCGTTTACCTTTCCCGCCCAGTTTCTGCTCGCCTGCTCCATGAACCCCTGCATGTGCGGATTTCTTGGGAATGGCAGCTCACAGCAGCGGTGCACCTGCAGTCCTGCGCGAATTGCCCAGTACCGGGCCAAAATCTCGGGTCCACTGCTGGACCGGATGGACATGCAGGTTGATGTACCCCGCCCCAAGGAATGGGACCGGAATGTGCCGGCGTTATCTACGGCGCAGATGCGTGAGGATGTTCTCCGGGCCCAGGCTATTCAGGCTAAACGTTACCAGCGTCTGCCGATATCCTGGAATAGTGAGCTTTCTGGTGCGGCTTTACGCCGCTACGCAGCACTGAGACATGAAGAGAATTTGCTGCTGAACAGTATTCTGGAGAGTCTTGGCCTCAGTATGCGGGCACATGACCGGATCATTAAACTGGCCCGCACCATCGCTGATTTGGAAGGGGCGGAGGAGATTAACTCTGCGCATCTTGCTGAAGCTGTCCAATACCGTAATTTGGACCGGCAGGTATTGACGGAGGAGGAGTAAGCCGGAAATGAGGCTGGAATGAGAATTAGATGGGGATCAACGCCAAACACCCTGCCCGGGGCCGCCGGACAGGGTGTTTACCTGAAGAAAGTATGGCTATATAAAGGGCGGGCAGGGGATAGGGCATGAATACCCGGACTGTAGTAATTTAGCTTTAAAGTTCCGTCTTACAGCACATTCAGTTCAACTTCAATATTGCCGCGGGTTGCGCGGGAGTAAGGGCATGCGCCGTGAGCCGCTTCTACCAGCTGTACAGCAGTTTCGTGATCTACGCCTTTGACCAGAACGTCCATCTTCACGGCAATGCCGAATCCGCCGTCTTCAACTTTACCGAAGCTTACCGTTGCTGTTACTTCACTGCCCTCAATTTTGATTTTACCCATACGGGCAACCATATTCAGTGCGCTGTCGAAACACGCGGAGTAGCCTGCTGCGAAGAGCTGTTCAGGGTTTGTGCCTTCACCGCCGGCACCGCCCATTTCACGTGGAGTGCTAATGGTAAGGTTCAGCTTAGGACTTTCAGATTCGATATATCCTTGTCTTCCGCCAACCGCCTTTACTGTTGTTTCGTACATTTTCTGTTGAATAGTCATCATTATGAATCGCTCCCGTTCGTTTTCAAATTGTATTGTACACAATTTAATTTAACACAATTAAAATAAAAGTCAATCTATTTTCCGCTATTAACATGATATTGTGAATGAATTGTGATAAACTAATGTCACAAAGGCAGGTGAAGAAGATATGCAAGAAGAAACTATGACCCCTCCGGAGCTAATGCTTGAGAACCAGCTCTGCTTTACTATTTATGCCTGTTCGCGTGAATTTACGAAGCTGTACCAGCCTCACCTGGACAAGATCGGATTAACGTATTCGCAGTACCTGGTTATGCTTGTCCTCTGGGAGAGACGGCAATGTACGGTCAAGGAGCTTGGTGAAGCTCTGTTCCTGGACTCCGGTACACTGACTCCGCTGCTCAAAAGACTGCAGGCTGCGGGATTGATTCTGCGCGAACGTTCCTTGCAGGATGAGCGGAAGGTACTGATTTCATTGACGGCACAAGGTTTGGCGCTGCAACAGGATGCGATGTGCATTCCCGGTAAAATGGCCGAAGGCACAATGCTCTCCCCCGAGGAGTTTATTGGACTGCTTGGACAGTTCAAAGACCTGCTCGCCCGGGTTCATGAAAGTAATATTAGCAACTCGAAATAGTCTATCAGCACAAAGTCAATGCAATCGTTCGCATTCCGGCATGAAATCGAGCGAAAATGTATGTATAAATAGTGAAAGTTTTTAAGGAAAGCGCTTATAAAACATGTTACAATATTCTGGGTTTCACATTCTGGCATATAGGTAATTATAGATATCACTCTGTAATATGTTCTATGTGCCACTAGCAGAAAACTGTACCGTTTGCGGTTTTAATATTCAGACGGCGGTTTTCTGCATGTGCCGGGATATTGCCAGCATTCACCGGTCTGGACCCGGCTTTGGACAATCAAAACGGAATGCGGAATGGCTGCAGGCTGCCTGCTACACGGCCACCGCAAAACTTTAGGAGGCTTCCGGTATGAATATCCACGAGTATCAGGGAAAAGAAGTACTTAAGAAGTACGGCGTAGCCGTACCGAACGGAAAAGTAGCTTATACAGTGGAGGAAGCAGTGGAAGCTGCCGCAGCGCTGAGTACACCGGTAGTTGTAGTTAAAGCTCAGATTCATGCAGGCGGACGCGGTAAAGCCGGCGGTGTCAAGGTGGCGAAGAATAGCGACGAGGTCCGCGCCTATGCGGCTGAAATTCTCGGCAAGACGCTGATCACCCACCAGACGGGACCCGAAGGCAAGGTAGTGAAGCGGCTGCTGATTGAAGAGGGCTGTCAGATTGTCAAAGAGTATTATATCGGACTGGTTGTAGACCGTGGTTCCGGCCGGGTAGTCATGATGGCTTCCGAGGAAGGCGGTACAGAGATTGAAGAGGTGGCGGCTACGCATCCGGAGAAGATTTTCAAGGAAATCATTGATCCGGCAGTGGGACTGCAGACCTTCCAGGCGCGTAAATTGGCTTACAGCATAGCCATACCTTCAGAGCTGGTGAATAAAGCGGTCAAGTTCATGCAAGCGCTATATCTGGCTTTTGTGGATAAAGATTGCTCGATCGCGGAAATTAATCCGCTCGTTGTAACGGCTGACGGAAATGTGATGGCGCTGGATGCCAAGCTGAATTTCGACTCGAACGCGCTGTTCCGGCATAAGGATATTCTGGAGCTCCGTGACCTGGACGAAGAGGATGCCAAAGAGATTGAAGCTTCCAAATATGATCTTAGCTATATCGCGCTTGACGGCAACATCGGCTGTATGGTGAATGGCGCGGGCCTTGCGATGGCTACCATGGATATTATTAAATATTACGGCGGAGAGCCGGCCAACTTCCTGGATGTAGGGGGCGGTGCAACCACGGAGAAGGTAACCGAAGCTTTCAAGATCATCCTCTCGGATGATAAGGTAAGCGGGATTTTCGTTAATATTTTCGGCGGAATCATGCGCTGTGATGTCATTGCTACCGGTGTAGTCGAGGCGGCAAGACAGCTCGGGTTAACGAAACCGCTGGTTGTACGTCTTGAAGGCACCAATGTGGCACTGGGCAAGGAAATTCTCGCCGGATCGGGACTGAATATTGTTGCTGCCGATTCGATGGCTGACGGTGCCCGTAAAATTGTTGCTCTGGTGTAATATTTGACAATAAAAGTGAGGATGTGACCTGACGCATGAGCATTCTTGTAGATAAACATACGAAAGTCATCACACAGGGAATTACAGGCGCTACGGGCTTATTTCATACTAAAGGGGCACTGGATTACGGCACCCAGATGGTGGGCGGGGTAACACCCGGCAAGGGAGGAACCTTTGTTCAGATCACACTTGAAAATGGCACGGAAGCCAGCCTTCCGGTATTTGATACGGTAGTTGCCGCCAAAGCTGCCACGGGTGCAACCGCGAGTGTGATTTATGTACCGCCTGCCTTTGCGGCGGATTCGATTATGGAAGCCGTGGATGCTGAAATGGAGCTCGTCATTTGTATTACTGAAGGCATCCCGGTGCTGGATATGGTCAAAGTCTCCAGATACATGGAAGGCCGTTCTACTGTATTGATCGGTCCCAACTGTCCGGGGGTCATCACCCCTGGAGAATGTAAAATCGGCATTATGCCGGGTTATATTCATATGCCGGGTTATGTGGGTGTCGTCTCGCGGAGCGGAACCTTAACCTATGAAGCTGTTCATCAGCTGACGGAGCGTGGCATTGGCCAGTCTTCAGCTGTGGGTATCGGCGGTGATCCGGTCAAGGGATCGGAGTTCATTGATATTCTGAAGCTGTTTAATGATGATCCGGGCACCAAAGCCGTCATCATGATCGGGGAGATCGGCGGGACGGCAGAGGAAGAGGCGGCTCTGTGGATTAAAGAGAATATGACGAAGCCGGTAGTCGGCTTTATCGGCGGCGTCACTGCACCTCCGGGCAAACGGATGGGCCATGCAGGGGCAATCATTTCAGGGGGCAAAGGGACGGCTAGTGAGAAAATAGCAGTGCTGGAGTCCTGCGGGATCAAGGTTGCACCTACTCCTGCGGAAATGGGCTCTACCCTTGTCAGTGTGCTTGAGGAACGCGGCATTCTGAATGCTTTCACCACCCACTAGAGATCTGCCCGCAGAATCACACAAAGATCACTGCTTTTAGCGCTGAATCATGTATAATCATTTTAAAGGTAAGCAACCTTTTGTCCCGGAGTAACGGGGTGAAAGGTTGCTTTTTTTGTCTGTTTTTAGCGGGTTATGTAATAATTAAGGGAGGCTGGCCCTTCCATATAGGAGAGAATGCATATGGAAACGCGGGATCTGCTGTTCGGTTTAAATGAAGTAGAAGGCATTGGATGGAAAAGCATCGATAGAATACGCCAAGCTGGACTTTTGACGAATGAAGCTTTGTCGTGTTCCGCCTCCGATTGGGAGCGGGCTGGAATCAGCGGCAAAATGTCGGCCAGGCTAAGCGCTGTCTTTAATGAAGAATGGATTCTGGGACGCCGCTCTTTAATGGAAGAAAGCGGTGCTTTGATGGTGACTTTTCTGGATGAAAGCTACCCTGTTCAATTAAAGGAAACACCCCAGCCGCCTTGGGTTTTGTATTATCGCGGCCGCCTGGAGCTGGCATCCCGTCCTTCTGTGGCTATGGTCGGTACCCGTGTGCCGACTGCCTATGGGCGCAAGATAGGTGAAATGCTGGCCGGACAGCTTAGTGCAGCCGGCCTCACGGTTGTAAGCGGTCTGGCGAGAGGGATTGACAGTGTCTGCCATGAAGCTGCCTTAACTGGAACCGGAAGCACTATTGCGGTGGTGGCAACAGGGCTGGACAAAGTCTATCCCCCTGAGAACCGTGAGCTGGAGCGGCAGATTTCGCGTGTGGGGCTTGTGCTTAGCGAGTATCCGATCGGCACCCCGAGCCATCCCGGATTATTTCCGCAGCGCAACCGGATTATCGCCGGACTGTCACTCGGAACGGTAGTAGTTGAAGCAGACAGCCGCAGCGGTTCACTGATTACCGCCGACGCTGCGCTTGAAGCGGGAAGGGATGTATTTGCTGTTCCGGGTCCGCTAACCTCGCCCAAGAGCAGAGGCGCACTGGAGCTGATTAAACAAGGAGCGAAGCTGGTAACAAGCTCGACGGATATTGTTGAAGAATACATAGCTTATCTGCCCGCAAAAGGTTCTGCTGGGCCTCCGGCAAGCGGTTCCGGACCTTCCGGCGGAGACGGGCTAATCGAAAAGAAATTGACAAGTGAGGAGTTACACCTTTACCATATACTGCATCAAGGCCCCTTTACACTCGATGAGCTGCTGGCATCCACGAGGTGGGATTTTGGACATTTGCATTCAGTTCTGTTATCTTTAATCATAAAAAAAGCGGTAACACAATTGCCGGGTGCAATTTATAAGGTAATTTAATATAGAAGTAACCGTGTTAGGCATAGACTCTTGATTTCCGGCCGGGTCAGAAGACAGGTCACGAGGATGTATGCTTACAACTTTTGGGAGGAAAACCTATGGCAGATGCGTTAGTTATTGTAGAATCACCAGCAAAGGCAAAAACGATTGGTAAATATCTGGGCAGCAAATATATTGTTAAGGCATCTATGGGACATATCAGAGATTTGCCGAAAAGCCAGATTGGCGTGGAGGTTGAGAATGATTTCAACCCCAAATATATAACGATCCGCGGCAAAGGCTCTATCTTGAAGGAACTAAAGGATGCCAGCAAAAAAGTGAAAAAAGTCTATCTCGCAGCTGACCCGGACCGCGAAGGTGAAGCCATTGCCTGGCATTTGGCGCATGCGCTGGATTTGGACAACACACAGGAATGCCGGGTTGTCTTTAATGAGATTACGAAACAGGCTGTGAAGGATGCTTTCAAGACTCCGCGCAAGATTAATATGGATCTGGTGAACGCCCAGCAGGCCCGGCGTATCCTGGACCGGCTCGTCGGATACAAGATTAGCCCCCTATTATGGAAGAAAGTCAAAAAAGGCCTGTCCGCCGGACGGGTACAATCGGTAGCTGTGAAGATTATTATGGACCGTGAGAATGAAATTTCTGCGTTTGTTCCAACAGAATATTGGAGTATTACCGCGAAACTGGGGATCCGTGATTCGCTGTTCGAGGCCAAGTTCCACAAGCTGAATGGTGACAAGAAAGAGCTGGGCCAGGAAAGCGATGTACAGGAAGTATTGGAAGCCATTAAGAATGCCGCTTTCCAGGTCAAAGAAGTTAAAGAGAAGGAAAGACAACGGCATCCGTCCGCTCCGTTTACGACAAGTTCACTGCAGCAGGAAGCTGCACGTAAACTGGGCTTCCGCGCGTCCAAGACTATGTCTGTTGCTCAGCAGCTCTATGAGGGGGTTGAGCTGGGCAAGGAAGGCACAGTCGGTTTAATTACCTATATGCGTACTGACTCCACACGGCTGTCCGTTACGGCCCAGGAAGAAGCTAAGGAGCTGATCCTCTCCAAATACGGCGAGAAATTTGTTCCTGAGACTCCGCGTCAATATTCCAAGAAAGCTGCAGGAGCCCAGGATGCGCATGAAGCGATCCGTCCTACCTCGGCGCTCCGCGAGCCTGACATGGTCAAAGAATTCCTGAGCCGTGACCAATTCCGTCTGTATAAGCTGGTCTGGGAGCGTTTTGTTTCCAGCCAGATGTCTTCAGCGCTGCTTGATACACTGTCTGTGGATATTACAGCGGGTACTGCTATTTTCAGAGCCGTTGGGTCCAAGGTTTCTTTCCCGGGCTTCATGAAGGTGTACGTGGAAGGCAATGATGACGGCACAACGGATGAGGAAAAGTATCTGCCGCCGCTTAAGGCCGGCGATGATCTAATCAAGCATGATATTGAGCCGAAGCAGCATTTCACTCAGCCGCCTCCAAGATATACAGAAGCACGTCTGGTCAAAACGCTGGAAGAACTGGGCATAGGCCGTCCGAGTACGTATGCGCCAACACTGGAAACAATTCAGAAGCGCGGATATGTAGCAATTGAAGAGAAGAAATTCATGCCGACAGAACTCGGTGAGCTGATCATTGAGCAAATGGAAGAGTTCTTCCCAGAGATTCTCGATGTGGAATTTACGGCCCACATGGAAGGTGATCTTGACCATGTGGAGGAAGGCGCTGAGGATTGGGTGAAAGTCCTGGCCCAGTTCTATGAATCCTTTGAGAAACGCCTGCTATACGCTGAAGAAGAAATGAAGGAAATTGAGATTGAAGATGAAGTTTCTGATGAGCTGTGCGAGAAATGCGGTAAGCCGATGGTTTACAAGCTGGGCCGTTTCGGTAAATTCCTGGCCTGCTCCGGATTCCCGGACTGCCGTAATACGAAGCCGATCATCAAGGATATCGGAGTAAGCTGTCCGAAATGTCATGAAGGCAAGGTTGTCGAGCGCCGCAGCAAGAAAGGCCGTGTCTTCTACGGCTGTGACCAGTATCCGGGTTGTGACTTTGTATCCTGGGACAGACCGTCGGTTAAGCCATGTCCTGTCTGCGGCTCCTGGATGGTAGAGAAGCGCAACAAACAGGGAACTAAGCTGCAGTGCACTTCTTGTGATCATACCGAGGCAGTGCTGGACAACGAAGAACTAGCAGAATAAATGTGTTACAGGAGGAAAGGAAATTGACTGATATAGCTAAAGTGACTGTGATTGGAGCCGGACTTGCCGGCAGTGAAGCCGCCTGGCAGATTGCCTCGCGCGGGGTTCCGGTCAGATTATATGAGATGCGTCCGGTTGTGAAGACTCCGGCGCATCATACGGACCAGTTCGCCGAGCTGGTCTGCAGTAACTCGCTGCGGGCCAACGGCCTTGGCAATGCGGTAGGTGTACTCAAGGAAGAAATGCGCCGTCTGGACTCGCTGGTGCTGGGTGCAGCCGACCGGCATGCAGTTCCGGCCGGAGGCGCGCTTGCCGTAGACCGCGACGGATTCTCCGGTGAAATTACATCGATGCTGCATAATCACCCTCTGGTGGAAGTCATAAATGAAGAACTTACGCATATACCGGAGGAAGGGATTGTTGTCATAGCGACGGGCCCGCTGACCTCTCCGGCACTCTCCGCAGAGATTAAAGGGCTGCTTGGCGAGGAGTATTTCTACTTCTATGATGCTGCTGCCCCGATTGTCGAGAAGGACACCATCGATATGAGTAAGGTGTATCTGGCTTCTAGGTACGATAAAGGTGAAGCTGCGTACCTGAATTGCCCGATGACGGAAGAGGAATTCGATGTTTTTTATGACGCGCTGATCTCGGCTGAGACTGCCGCGCTCAAAGATTTTGAGAAAGAGATTTACTTTGAAGGCTGTATGCCGATCGAGATTATGATGAAGCGGGGCAAACAGACGGCACTTTTCGGGCCGATGAAGCCCGTAGGTCTGATGAATCCTCATACAGGCAAGCTTCCTTACGCGGTTGTGCAACTTCGTCAGGATAATGCGGCGGGAACGCTCTACAATCTGGTTGGCTTCCAGACCCATTTGAAGTGGGGCGAACAAAAACGCGTGTTTTCACTTATCCCCGGTCTTGAGAACGCAGAGTATGTCCGTTATGGTGTCATGCACCGCAATACATTTATCAATTCTCCCAAGCTGCTGCATCCCACCTATCAAATGAAGGGACGGGAAAGACTGTTCTTTGCCGGCCAGATGACAGGGGTTGAAGGTTATGTGGAGTCTGCGGCTTCTGGTATGATTGCCGGTATGAACGCTGCCAGAGCGGCACTCGGTGAGGACGGTCTGATCTTCCCGCAGGATACCGTGCTGGGCAGCATGCCGGCCTATATCACTTCTGCAGATTCCGAGCATTTCCAGCCGATGAATGCGAACTTTGGCTTGCTGCCGAAGCTTGAAACGAGATTCCGCAGTAAAAAAGAGAAAAATGAACGCCTTGCTTACCGTGCGCTGGACAGTCTTGCTGCCTATGCTGCAGCCAAAGGCCTGGCCTATACTGAGCCGGAGGTCGTAGAACCCGGGCTTACCGAAGCGGAAAGTCCGGCACAATAAACGTAAACAGATGCATCCCAATTAGCTTTCTTCGAAGCTGATCCGGGATGCTAATGCTCACAAAACTTAAGCCTATGCTTCCGGAACAGTTTTGTTTGAAGCTGTTTCAGGATGCTAACGCTCACAAAACTTTAGGAGGGTGCCAATTATGTTACCCAGCTTTCATGCGACTACGATTTGTGCAGTAAGACATGACGGTCATGCGGCGATTGCCGGCGACGGTCAGGTTACATTCGGAGAGAGCGTCATTATGAAGACGACGGCCAAGAAGGTCCGCCGCCTGTACAGAGGGCAGGTCATTGCCGGGTTTGCAGGTTCTGTGGCGGATGCGATTACTTTGTTTGAGAAGTTCGAGGGCAAGCTGGAGGAGCATCACGGCAATCTGCAGCGGGCTGCAGTTGAGCTGGCTAAGGACTGGCGCCAGGACCGTATCCTGCGCAAGCTGGAAGCGCTCATGATCGTGATGGACAAGGAAGGCATGCTGTTAATTTCCGGAAATGGCGAAATCATTGAACCGGATGATGATGTGCTGGCGATCGGCTCCGGCGGTAACTTCGCACTGGCATCAGGGCGCGCGCTCAAACGTCATGCATCGCATTTAGGCGCAGCGGATATTGCCAGAGAAGCCCTGCAGATTGCCTCCGAGATCTGTGTATATACCAACTCCAATATTATTGTCGAACAATTATAGGCATGGTGCCATAGAAAGAGGGAGGAAGTCACAATGGTGAATCAATCGCTTACACCCCGCCAGATCGTAGCAGAGTTAGATAAATATATCGTAGGTCAGAAACAGGCCAAGAAATCGGTGGCAGTTGCACTCCGCAACCGGTATCGGCGCAGTCTTTTATCCGAAGAGCTCCGGGATGAGGTTGTGCCTAAGAATATCCTCATGATCGGTCCTACAGGTGTCGGCAAAACGGAGATCGCACGGCGTCTGGCCAAGCTGGTCAATGCACCGTTCATCAAAGTGGAGGCCACTAAATTTACCGAAGTCGGCTATGTAGGCCGTGATGTGGAATCCATGGTCCGTGACCTGGTAGAGACTTCAATCCGGATGGTGAAGCTGGAACGCACTGAGAAGGTTAAGGACCGTGCTGAAGAATTGGCTAACGACCGCATTGTAGCTATACTGGTTCCTTCCACCTCAAAGGGCAAATCGCAGCGCAATCCGTTTGAGATGATTTTTGGCGGCAATAACGGCGGTGCAGAGGAAACTAAAGAAGAGGCTGAGGACGGAAGTCTGAGCGAGCGCCGCAGAGGCATTAAGTTTAAGCTGCTCGCGGGTCAGCTCGAGGATGATATCATCGAAATCGATGTGGAAGACACAACGCCTTCGATGATGGATATGTTTGCCGGCCAAGGCAATGACCAGATGGGCATGAACATGCAGGAAATGTTCGGCAGCCTGCTGCCTAAACGTACGAAGAAGCGCAAGCTGCCTATCCGCGAAGCCCGTAAGGTACTGATTCAGGATGAAGCTGCCAAGCTGATTGATACGGATGATATGATTCAGGAGTCGGTAGCCCGTGCAGAGCAGTCCGGCATTATTTTTATCGATGAGATCGATAAGGTGGCCAGCCAAGGCAAAGGCTCCGGTCCGGATGTGTCCCGCGAAGGAGTACAGCGCGATATCCTGCCGATCGTTGAAGGTTCCACGGTAATGACCAAATACGGGCCTGTGAAAACGGATTACGTATTATTCATCGCTGCCGGAGCTTTTCATATTGCCAAGCCTTCGGACCTAATTCCCGAGCTTCAGGGCCGTTTCCCGATCCGTGTAGAGCTGAGTAGTCTTACCCTTGAGGATTTCGTCTCTATTCTGACTGAACCGGAGAACGCCCTGACGAAGCAATATGTTCATTTGCTGCAGACCGAGAACATTGAGATCCAGTTCCAGAAGGAAGCGATTCAGGAAATCGCCAAAATCGCCGCTTCCGTGAATCAGAATATGGAGAATATCGGGGCACGGCGCCTGCATACGATTCTGGAAAAGCTGCTGGAGGACCTTTCCTTCGAAGCGCCGGAGCTGACGCTGGAGACCATGGTCATTACTCCGGAGTATGTTCGCGAAAAACTGGCAGGAATCGCCCAAGATCGCGATTTAAGCCAATATATCCTTTAAAGCGACAGAGTGTTATTCCGCTAAAATAGGTATTAAGAATTATTGTTATGCAAATTTAATTAAAAAATGTTGCATGAAAAGTTAAATAATAGTAATAAAAAGAATTATATGGAATAAAAAAGGTAGAATATTGTAAAAACATGCTTTAAGCCCTCTCTTTTCAGAAAAGATAGGGCTTATTTCTTATTGTAATAATATACAAATTCTAAGAGAATCAATGTATGTGAGATTGACATAAGAATCATCCATCGACACCGTTCGACCTGCACTCGACAAAATAATGAAAATTTTAGCTTTTTTTGTCGAAAGTAAGCAGGAATTCGGGAGAAGTTGTGGAATTCTTTTCATTATGATAGGTTTGGAAGGGGGATTACCATGGGTTTGCTGAACAGTGTCAGTTTTCAAAGATTACAGGGAGGCCTAGATGCCGCCACCAAACGACAAAGTGTTCTGGCTAATAACGTAGCAAATGTTGATACGCCGAATTTCAAACGCTCTGATGTCAGTTTTGAAAGTTTCCTGAGACAACAAGAGAACGGTTTGAAACCTACGCTGAGTGCGAAAGTATCAGATTCCCGCCATTTCCAATTTGGAACAGTGACCGGCGTGCCGGCTGCTGTGGTAAGTACAGATGAAACTACTTCTATGAACAACAATGGCAATAATGTGGATATGGACCGCGAACAGGCGCTGAGCGCCGAGAACCAGCTAAGGTATAACTCTTATGTTGAACAGTTGAACAGTCAGATTACAATGATGCGTACAGTTGTGCAGGGAGGGTAATAAATAATGAACTTTGGTAGCAGCTTTGGAATAAGCGCATCGGCATTAACTGCCCAGCGCCTGCGGATGGATGTCATTTCCTCCAATATTGCCAACGCGGAGACAACCAGAGCTTCTGTGGTTGACGGCAAAGCCGTACCTTACCGCCGTAAGCTGGTAGTGCTGGAAACAGCACAGGCTGATAGCTTCTCTAACATACTCGATTCAAAAATGAGCGGCGGCAGCGAAGGTGTTAAGGTGAAATCGATTATTGAGGATAGTTCACCGCTGAAGCCCGTGTACAATCCAAGTCATCCTGATGCTGATGTTGACGGATATGTGTACATGCCGAATGTAGATCTTACCAAGGAAATGGTGGACATGCTGTCTGCCTCGCGTTCCTACGAAGCGAATGTTACGATGCTTAATGCATCCAAAGCTATGGTGGGTAAGGCGCTCGAAATCGGCCGTTAATTGATTTGACTTACTAGGAGGAGAACAATTGATACAGAATTTATTGATCGGAACTCAAGCTGTTCAGCCGCTGGCTATGAAAACCCCGGCAGCAGAAACTTCAGCCGTCTCCGGCACGGGACAAAGCTTCGGTTCATATCTGGAGAATGCACTTAACCAGGTGGCAGATCAGGAACAGCAGGCTAAAGACATGAGCAACAAATTTGTTTTGGGAGAGGTCAATATTGATGAGGCTATGATTTCGTCCCAACAGGCATTGCTGAGTTTGCAGTTGACTACACAAGTCCGGAACAAAGTGATTGAAGCCTATCAGGAAATTATGAGAACTCAAATCTAAATAATCCTAGCTACGTTTCGGATGGGGTGACACTGTGAATGAAAGATTGGCCCAGTACCGGGAGAAGATAAGCCAGTATTGGAACAGATTCAGCGGTAAACAGAAAATATTATTTTTCTCCACTCTGTTTATCATCATAATAATAATCGTAGTTTTGACCATGCAATTATCAAAAACAGAATATGAAGTTGCTTTTCAGGATTTGGATAGTACCGATTCGGCGGGAGTCATGAGTTACTTGGATACAGCGGGGATTGCTTACCGTTTGAGTCCGGATGGGAAGAGCATTTCGGTACCCAGTACTGACGCTGCGCGCATTAAGGTAGACATTGGTTCGCAGGGGATCGTGCAGGGAGGTTCCATCGGGTATAAAGTATTTGATGAATCTTCTTCGATGATCGGAACTACGGATAGTGAATTTAATGTGAAATACAACAACGCCCTGAATGGTGAAGTTGAGCAGTTAATGAGAAGGATGCAGGGGATTAAAGACGTCAAGGTTCTGATTACCCTGCCGAAGGAAACAGTCTTTGCCTCGCAGGAGGACCAGGAGAAAGCGCAGGCTTCCGTAGTACTGAGTTTCGATCCCGGATTCAGGCCTAGCCAAGAGAATATTGACGGCTACTTCAATCTGGTGAAGACTGCCGTGCCAAACCTGCCGGTTGAGAACATTACGATCACTAATAATGAAGTCGAATTGATGCCCACGGCCAAAGGCGGTCAGGCTGGTGTGTCCAGCCAGGTTGAAGAGAACTTCGCATTACAGAAGAAATTTGAAGATGATGTTAAAAAAGATGTGAAGCAATTCCTGAGTACGCTCACGGGTCCCGATAAAGTGGATGTTCTGGTGTTCTCCAAGCTCAATTTCGATAAAGAGAACCGTCAGGAAGAAATCGTATTGCCGGTAGATGCGGAGAATATGAAAGGAATTGAAATCAGCTCGCAAATTATCAGCAATACTTATTCGGGTCAAGGGAATACATCCGGAGGGGTAGCTGGTACAGGGTCGGAAGATGTCTCTGGATATCCTTCGGGGACTGACTCGGGTACTTCTTCTTCTGAGGAATCATCGGAGACCAGGAACTATGAAGTCAATCGGATCAGCAAAGATATTATTGCGAGCCCATATACTGTTAAAGATTTAACCATTAACGTTGCAGTTGAACCACCTGACGGGCAAACAACTTTGGATGATACAACTTCAGCGGCCATCCAGAATATTCTGGTCAATATTGTCCGTGCCTCCTTGGCAGATTCAGGTCTCACTTATACAGACGCAGATTTAACAAAGAAAGTTTCGGTGTTCTCGCAACAATTTGGAAGTACGGCGGCGAATGCAGCATCCGGCGGACTGGCTACCTGGATGATCTGGGCAATTGGCGGAGCCGCATTGCTGGTTGGTGCGGGCGGAGGTTACCTCATCTACCGCAGCCGCAAGAATAAGCAGGAGGAAGAAGCAGAAGATGATATTCCGCTGCAGGTTCCTACAGAGTTTCCTTCTATTAATATGGACAGCGTAACGAATGAAAGTCAGGTCCGCAAACAGCTTGAAAGTCTGGCCAAGAAAAAGCCGGATGAATTCGTAAACCTGCTGCGTACATGGCTTGCTGAAGAACAGAGGTGAAGTAATGGCAAAAGCTAGCCAGCAGGGTCTTAGCGGCCGCCAAAAGGCGGCGATCCTGCTTATCACACTAGGGCCTGAAGTATCGGCACAAATATTCAAGCATTTGAGGGATGAGGAAATTGAGCAGCTGACTCTGGAAATAGCGAATGTCCGCAAGGTGGACAGCGTGGAGAAAGAGTCAATCATGTCAGAATTCCATCAGATCTGTCTCGCTCAAGAATATATCTCTCAAGGCGGTATTAACTATGCCAAGGAGATACTCGAGAAAGCACTGGGTTCAGCCAAGGCGCTTGAGGTTATCAACCGTCTGACGGCGACGCTGCAGGTAAGACCTTTTGATTTTGCCCGCAAAGCGGATCCAAACCAGATTCTCAACTTTATCCAGAACGAAAATGTCCAGACGATTGCACTCGTCCTCTCTTATCTGCAGTTTGAACAAGCTGCCTCAATCCTGTCTTCCCTTCCTCAGGAGAAGCAGGCCGAGGTTGCCAGAAGAATAGCGATTATGGACAGCACCTCTCCGGAGGTTGTCACCCAAATTGAACGGGTTCTGGAGCAGAAGCTATCGGCTACAGTTACCCAGGACTACACAAATGCGGGCGGTATTGAATCGATTGTCCAGATTCTGAACGGCGTTGACCGTGGTACGGAACGTACCATCCTCGACTCGCTGGAAATACAGGATCCTGAGCTGGCGGAAGAAATCAAGAAGCGGATGTTCGTCTTCGAGGATATCGTCAATGTGGACAACCGTTCAATTCAGCGCATCATCAAGGATATCGACAATGCGGATTTGCAGCTCGCGCTCAAGGTGGCCAGCGAGGAAGTGCGGGATGTTATTTTCCGCAATATGTCCAAGCGTATGGCCGAAACCTTCCGCGAAGAAATGGAATATATGGGTCCTGTACGGCTGCGTGATGTTGAAGAAGCACAGACCCGCATCGTAGGCACGATCCGCAGACTCGAAGAGTCTGGTGAAATTATCATCGCCCGTGGCGGAGGAGATGACATTATTGTCTAAGCTGATCAAACATTCTCAATATGTTCCGGTAGATGTGCTGAAACGGCTGGAGCAGGCCAGACATCATGCAGGGCTTACCGAAGATCCTGTGGTCGAAGAGGCTCCAGGCGAAGTCCACTATCAGGATCCTGCCAGGGAAGCGGCAGAGCAGGCACGCAAGCAAATGCTGAAAGATGCTCAGGAGTTTGCTGAAGGGCAGGTCCGCAGCGCATCCCAGGAAGCTGAGAATATTATGGAATCAGCACGGAATGAAGCTGAAGAATGGTGGCGGCAACGCAGGGAGCAGGATGAGCATCTTGTGGAAGCCGTCAAGTCTGAAGGGTTTCAGCAAGGCTACCAGGAAGGTCTCGCTCATGCGGAACAGGAGATGTCCCAGCGGCTTGCCGAGATGATGGAGGAAGCAAGGACTGTACTTCAGGAAGCGTACCGGGCAAGAGATGTGATTATCCAGGAGGCTGAACCTTTTCTGGTAGAGCTGAGCTGCGATATTGCCGAGAAAATAGTGGACAAGCAGCTGACAGTTGAACCGCAATTTGCAATGGATCTGATCCGCAAGAACCTGGCCCGCAAGCGTGAGCAGGGATTGATTTCCTTATGTGTCTCTCCGGCGCAGTTCGCGTTTGTCAACGCAGCGAGAGAAGAGCTTTCACTCGCCGTGGACTCACAGGCTGAACTGCAGATTCTTCCGGATTCAACGGTTAAAGATCAAGGCTGTGTCATCCGCTCCTCCTTTGGCAGTATCGATGCACGGGTGGATACCCAGCTGGCTGAGATCAAAAAAGAACTGCTGAGAATCGCACTGGACGCAGGTGAACACGGAAGTGGGGAAGACGATGCTTGACAGCGGAAGGTACAAAGAACAGCTGCGTAATTTTGACCCGGTCCGGATTAACGGCAAAGTTACCCAGGTCATCGGACTAATGGTAGAGTCGGAAGGCCCGGATGCCAGCATCGGTGATGTGTGCTTTATTTATCCCGCCAAAGGAACTAAGCCGCTTCAGGCAGAGGTCGTCGGATTTCGTGACAACAAGGTGTTGCTGATGCCGCTTGGAGAGCTCCAGGCTATTGGGCCAGGCTGTGATGTTGTCGGCACCGGCAAGCCGCTGAGTGTCCAGGTAGGCTCGGAGTTGCTGGGTAAGGTGCTTGACGGTTTGGGACAGCCGCTTGACGGTTCGCTCATTCCTGCCCGTATGCCGCACAGTTCGACCTTTAACATCCCTTCCAATCCGCTTAACCGTCCGCGTGTCGCTGAGCCTATCAGCATCGGGGTCAGAGCGATTGACGGACTTCTCACCATCGGCAAAGGACAGCGGGTCGGCATATTTGCAGGCTCTGGTGTCGGTAAGAGTACTCTGATGGGAATGATCGCCCGTAACACTTCGGCAGATGTGAATGTTATTGCCCTTATCGGTGAGCGGGGGAGAGAAGTGCTTGACTTCATCGAGCGCGACTTGGGGCCGGAAGGGTTACAGCGTTCGGTGGTTATCGTCGCCACTTCCGATCAGCCGGCGCTGATCCGGATCAAAGGAGCTTTGATCGCCACTACGATCGCCGAATATTTCCGCGACCGCGGGCTGAATGTCATGCTGATGATGGACTCGGTTACCCGTTATGCCATGGCCCAGCGCGAAGTTGGACTGGCAGTAGGCGAGCCTCCTGCAATGAGAGGGTACACACCTTCTGTATTCGCCAGCTTGCCCAAGCTGCTGGAACGGGCCGGAACAGGTCCTACAGGCTCTATCACCGCATTTTATACAGTACTGGTTGACGGTGACGATATGAACGAGCCGATCGCCGACGCTGTGCGCGGTATCCTGGACGGACATATTGTCCTGAACCGGAATATCGCAAATAAAGGACATTTCCCGGCAATCGACGTTCTCTCCAGCATTAGCCGTGTTATGAAGGATATCGCACCGGAAGAGCAGATTGCTGCAGCAGAGAATGTAAAACGCCTTATGGCGGTCTATAAGGATTCCGAGGATCTGATTAATATCGGAGCTTATCAAAGAGGCTCGAACGCCCAAATCGATGAGTCGATACATTACATCGACAGCATCTGGGATTTCACCAAGCAAAAAGTGAACGAGAAGGTAACCCTTAGCGAAGTGCAGCAGTCATTAATTTCACAGTTCTCGAGGAGTTGATTGATCATGAGATTCCATTATACTTTTCAAAAAGTGGTGGACTTGAAGGGTAACGAAAAAACACAGGCAGAGTGGATGCTCTCAAGCGCGCTCGGAGAACTGCAGGCACAGGAAAAAAGCCTTGATGAATTAATTACACAGCGCAGTGCGCTGATGTCGTCCTTACAAAGTGCAGCTGAGCAAAGAACACCATTGGCTAAGCTTCGTGAAATGCAGGATTACGTCGATTACCTGGATAAGTGCATTGCCCGCAAGCATTCCGACATCAGCCGGGCGCATATTGAGGTTCAGAGCAAGCAGGATCACCTCAGTACCAAGGTTCTGGATGAGAAGGTATGGCTCAAGGCGAAAGACAAAGCACAAACAGCATTTCTGCAGAATATGAGTTTACGGGAACAAAACGAACTGGATGAGATGGCTACCGTCCGCTTCGCGATGAAATCCCTCTAACCCGGGAGGTTTCCGCTAGTGGCAAATAATCAAATGGAACTTGAAGATGAAGGGTCGGCAGGCAAATTTGAGCGTTTTTTATTCTTGATGATTCCGATCATCTTCACGCTTGTACTGCTTGGAGTACTGTTGACCCTATTTAATATGGACATCCGGAATAACGTCCTTGAGATTGCGAACAAGATTCCTGTGCTGGAGAAATGGGTGCCTGAACCGGCCCCGGATCCGGATTCTGAATCTGCCGGAGATACCGCAGAGGATCCGCAAGCTGAAAGTGAAGAGCAGGCTGCCAGTTCGGAGAGTACGATTAAAGAGCTTAAGTCACAGCTTAACGCGCAGGCAACGCAGCTGAAGCAGGCAGAAGAAGATAAAGCGGCGGAGGCTATCAAAGCTGAGGCGCTGCAGAAGCAGATTGACGGGATGAAGGAAGAAGCATCAGCGGCGGTAGCAGCCACTGAGGAAGAGGAAGATCCTTATCTCAAACAGGTGACGGCTCTGGCCAAGCTGTATGCGGGGATGAAAGCCTCCAAAGCTGCCCCTATTATGGAGAACTTGACAACTGATGAAATGGTTCAGATCTTCAGTGTAATGAGTAATGCCAGCAAAACAGCCATCCTGGAAAAGATGGATCCGAAAAAAGCTGCGGATGTGTCCATAAAGCTAAAAGAAACGACGAATTCAACCGATATGGCTATTGCAGCCCTTCAATCGAGACTGAAGCAGGATGAGGCCGGTTCAACTACGGCGTCTACCACAGCCAATCTTGATCAGGAGAAGCTCAGCCAGACTTTTGCATCCATGCCTGCTGCTGATGCGGCTACCTTGCTGGGTTCGATGTACAGCATTAGCCCGGATAAGGTCATCACCGTACTGAATTCAGTAAGTGATACTGTCCGCTCCTCTATATTGGGGGAGATGACCAAGAATGACAGCGCACAAACAGCCAAAATTGTAAACCGGCTGATGGGCGGTAAATAACACTTGAAGGGAGGTGAAAAAGATGAGTTTAATCGTACAAACCTTAAGTGCAGGTAACCTGGCTGCTACCACTGGAACGACAACAGGTGCCAGCGGAACCGCAGGTACGGGTACACCTTTTGCCCAGACGCTTGTACAAAGCATGGTAGGTACTGCTGCTAAAGGAACCGAAGCACCTGTATTGGGCAATCTGGCTTCCTTGCTGCAAGGTCTTCTGAGCGCGGTACAGGCCAAGGGTGAAGAATCCGGCAATACGGATGCCAAGAAAGCAGATCTTCTTGAAGGTCTTGCCCAGGACATGGAGAATCTCGACGCCAGCCTGGAGGCTGATCCGGCACTGCTTGCTGCTCTTCAAGGGTGGCTGCTTCAAGTATCGGCACTTATATCCGGTAATAATTCAGCAGTTCAGACTGAGGGATCAGATAGTGAAGCAGTAGCAACAGCGGGGTTGTCACCTCTTGCCCAGAACCCTGAAACCGTGCGTTTTGCAGTTCAGGATGAGCTGAACAGCCTTGTTCAACTGGTTCAGGATGCAGCGGTAAGCGGAAGTGAAGATACAGCAACTAAAGGTGCTGCACTGTTGAGTCAATTCTCAGCAATTCTGGCTGAAAGCATGCCTGCCGATAACAAAGCGAAACTCAAGCCAGTAAGTACAACTGAGACTCAGGCCGTAGCGCTTAAGCAAACATCTGGAGCAGAATCTAAACCGGATGCTGTTGACAGTAAAAGTGTGGTTTCAAACATCCGTACGCTGTTGGATGCCTCAGCTAAGACTCAGTCAGCTCCAGCGACGCCAGCAGCAACCGGTACAACCATAACTGCAGAAGAGAGTCCCCAGCTTCCTTCCACGGGCTTAGCTCCAGTGACGAAGGAGACCGCAGCTGCTGAGGAAACCTTGCCGGCGGCCAAAGCATCAGCCGGAGAGCCTGAGATCGTTACAGCAGGACAGTTGTCCCTCAGTAACGGAATTCCTGCACCTCTGAAAGCATCAGCCTCACCGGTGCCGGTTCAGCATTTCGCTCAGGAAATGAATACTTTCATCAGCGGTAAATTGGAGATCGTCAAAAAAGGCGGAGTAGCTGAAGCTACAATTACCTTATTCCCCGAGAATCTTGGACAAGTTGATGTGAAGATATCGATGCAAAATGGTAATCTGGTTGCGCAATTCCTGACCCAGCACAGCGGGACGAAGGATATTCTTGAGCAGCAGATGAATCAGCTTCGTTTAGCTTTACAGTCTCAAGGGCTTCAAGTAGAAAGACTTGAAGTAACCCAGAATAACCCATCCCCTCAGTCACAGTGGACTGGACAGCAAGGTCAACAGCCGGGTGCTGGCGGACAACAGCAAGGCAGACGTTCTAGAGAACGCCAGGAAGAATCGGCAGATGCAGTGCTTGCCGCAGAGCTTAATGGAGAATGGAAAGACTGGGTATCGGCAACGCAGCAAGATAATAATCAGAACGGCGGTTTTTCAGCCAAAGTCTAATAACTGGACAAGCGAGGTGAAATGAAATGGCAACAACGAATCCCGTTTCTGGCAGTAACTCATGGAATTATGTATCGGATAATTCAACTACCTCCAAGACAACAGGCAGCTCCACACTGGGCAAGGATCAATTCCTCAAAATACTGATTACGCAGCTGCAGAATCAGGATCCCATGCAGCCGATGGAGGATAAGGAATTTATCGCTCAGATGGCTCAGTTCTCATCTGTTGAACAGCTAATGAATATTTCAACCCAGCTTACGGCATTGAATCAGTCGCTTGGCTCTGTATCGGGTCTGATCGGTAAAGATGTCACCTGGACAGACGCCCAAACCAAATTGCCGAAATCAGGCAATGTAGAATCCATCGTTGTAAGCAGTGGTGTACAGTACGCGGTAGTAGGCAGTGAGCGGATCGCCTTAACCGATATCACGCAAATTCAGAATGCTTCTGCTGAACCGGCAACGGGCAGTGATACTTCAGCAGGCGGCGGGGAGAGCGGGGCAACCACATGAGCGACAGACTGACTATAGGCCAGCTGTATCCGGCGAGTGTACACCCTTCAACACTTCAGCGTCAGCAGTCAGCCAAGAGTTCTGTAAGCTCTGAAGCTTCATTTGAGAGTGTGCTGCAGAAGAATATGCTGAAGTTCAGCAATCATGCGGCGAAGCGGCTTGAACAGCGGGGGATCGAGCTTGGCAGCCGCCAGTTGGATCAAATCTCATCTGCGGTAGACAAGGCAGCTGCCAAGGGCAGCAAAGAATCACTGATCCTGATGAAGGACATGGCGTTAATCGTAAGTGTTGCTAACCGTACTGTAGTTACAGCTATGGATGGGAACTCGATGAAAGACAACGTATTTACACAGATAGACAGTGCAGTGATCATTTCTTGAACCGGCTGGTCCTAACTGGAGAGCCGGAATGTCCGCCGACCGACTGACGCGGGCATCACTCCAATTTCCATCATTCTAATTATAAGAGTCTGAAAGACTCTAAATCCGGGAGGACGACAAACAATGTTAAGATCTATGTATTCAGGAGTTTCAGGTATGCGCGGGTTCCAGACCAAGCTGGACGTTATCGGTAACAATATTGCCAACGTCAACACCATCGGCTTCAAATCAGGCCGCGTAATGTTTAAAGACATCATGAGCCAGACGGTGTCAGGTGTTACAGCACCGGTTGATGGAGGACAAGGCGGGGTTAATGCCAAACAGATCGGTTTAGGGGTAAGCATTGGTTCTGTGGACACTATGCATTTGGCAGGTAGTGCAATGACAACTAATAATCCTACGGATCTGCGTATTGACGGCGACGGCTTCTTCCTGGTGAAACTCTCGGATGATCAGGAGACACCTTTCCTTACCCGTGCAGGAGATTTTCATGTGGATTCTAACCGCAATCTCATTACTTCCGATGGCCTTCATGTCGTGAGTGTGGATGGGGAATCCATACAATTGCCTGAAGAAGCTACCGCCTTCTCCATCTCAAGTGACGGTACCATTGTTCAGACTATGGCTGACGGAACGACTGAACAAGGGGTTCAAATCGCTGTCGCCAAAGTTAGCAACCCGCAAGGACTTGAGAAAATCGGTGGTAATCTGTACCGGATGACGTTGAATGCGAATGCAGAGGGAGCACTCGAGCCGACTACTGCCAACAATGCTGAAGTGGGAACAGGTTCAATCGTTGCCGGCCAGCTGGAAATGTCCAACGTCGATCTGACGAATGAATTCACTGAGATGATCGTATCACAGCGTGGTTTCCAGGCGAATTCACGTATTATTACAACTTCTGATGAAGTACTCCAGGAAGTTGTTAACCTCAAGCGTTAATTTTATTTATAGTCATAAACTTGCTGTATAATAGTAACTTTCCGCCTGTGGCGGTATTGTTATTATAGTCGTGGGGGGGACTCCTCCCCCTATTTTGTTAGGAGGCCTGTTATGATTTCGGTAACAAGATTGAATGGGGCGGCAATGTGGTTAAATGCCCTGCTGGTTGAAATGGTTGAAGAATCCCCGGATACGTATATCACGCTCGTAACCGGCAAAAGGCTGATTGTGCTTGAAAAGGCTGATGAAGTCATTGAGAAGATCAAGGAATACAACAGGGACATAGGCACACATGCTGCCACCATTAAAGTCCAATCGATGGAGGAGCTTTCATGAAGAAGATGATGCCATGGCTCATTACGATTTTACTGGCGATTACACTTATTGTAGTAGCCGCATTTCTGCTAATGGACAAGTTTTTCCCGAGTGATGCGAATGATGTGAATCAGGCGGTCCAGAATGTGGAAGCTAAGAGGCTTTCTGCTGATCAGATCGTCGAATTGACAGCAGAAATCACCGATATCAAAACTAATCTTGCTGACCCCGATTATATCGTTTCAATAAACTTCGCGTTCCAGTTGGATACTGCCACGGCCAAGGAAGAATTCGAAAAGATTAAAGAAATCAAAATCAAACCGCTGATTATCAAGGCGCTTGCTGATACCAAGCCGGAAGAGCTGAACGGGGCTGACGGCAAGGATCAACTGAGCAGCAAGCTGGTGAATTTGATCAACAAGACCTTGACTGAAGGACAGCTTACACAGATTGAGGTCACCAACTTCATCTTGGCACCAATGTAGCTGCTGGCGGGTTAATTCTTTGATGGGGGGGGTGATTGAAATTGGTTGATGTACTATCACAAAATGAAATTGATGCTCTTCTTGCTGCACTATCATCCGGTGAAATGGATGCCGACGAACTTAAAAAAGAAGAAACCCAGAAAAAAATCCGCTCTTACGATTTCAAACGGGCCGTACGCTTCTCCAAAGATCATATCCGCAGTCTTACCCGGATCCATGATAACTTTGCCCGCTACCTTACAACATACTTTTCGGCCCAATTGCGCACTTTTGTACAAATCAGTGTCGTTCAAGTAGAGCAGCTCCCTTATGATGAGTTTATCCGCTCCATTCCCAAAATGACGATACTGAATATTTTTGAAGCCGAACCTTTAGAGGGCCGGATGGTCATGGAGGTGCATCCGAATATAGCCTTTGCCATGCTGGACAGACTGCTTGGCGGATTTGGTACAGCACCTTCGAAGATTAACGCCCTGACTGAAATCGAAACGACAATTATGGAGAGGATTTTCAGCAGATGTTTCGAAAGTCTCCAGGAAGCCTGGAAGACAGTTCTGGACATCCATCCACGGATGGAAGCACTGGAAACGAATCCGCAGTTTATGCAAATTGTATCGCCAAATGAAACGATTGCCCTTATCTCCCTCAGCACCAAAATCGGAGATACCACCGGGATGATCAACCTCTGTATCCCTCACGTTGTTCTTGAGCCGATTATGTCGAGGCTGTCTGTTCACCAGTGGTTTGTATCCGAGAAGAAGGTGCGGGATGAGGTTGAGCTTGAAGCCATCCGGGCAAGAGTCCACCGGGCTCAGCTTCCGATAGTAGCAGAGCTGGGTGAATCGAGGTTATCCATTGCTGAATTTCTCGGGCTCAGTGTCGGCGACGTGATTTCTCTTAACAAGACTGTGGATTCCGGACTGTCAATCAAGGTAGGGGACAAGCTGAAATTCATCGGAAGTCCTGGGATAATCAAAGAACGAGTGGCTGTGCAAATAGACGAGATTGTCAGCGAAGGGGTTGAAGAGTTTGACGAGTAAAGATTATTTGTCCCAAGAAGAGATAGATGCTCTTCTTAGACAGTCTGCGGAAGGTAACCTGGCTCCCTCGCCGAAGACAGTGGATGATTACTTAACACCTTTTGAACAGGATGCTCTGGGAGAGATCGGTAATATCACATTTGGCAGTGCAGCGACTGCGCTGTCCACTCTGCTCGGCAAAAAGGTTGATATCACGACTCCTAAGGTATCCATTATTACCCGCAGTGAGTTTGAGGAAGCATTCCCTAAACCTCATGTCGCAGTTCATGTACAGTATGTGGACGGTTTCCAGGGGATCAATTCACTGGTCATCAAGATCAGGGATGCACAGGTCATTGCCGATTTAATGCTTGGCGGTGAAGGTGAACCCAAAGACGAGGAATTGAATGAAATTCATATCAGCGCCGTGCAGGAAGCCATGAATCAGATGATGGGCTCATCCGCTACTTCCATGTCGACTATATTTAACAGATTCGTCAATATTTCTCCTCCAGGCATTGATATTCTAAATATGTCCAGTGGAGAAGGGGTTGGAAGCCTGCCGGATGATGAAACATTAATCCAGATTTCGTTCCGGCTGAAAATCGGCGATTTGATCGATTCCACGATTATGCAGCTGCTGCCGGTGCCGTTCGCCAAAGACATGGTGACCATGCTATTGGGCGATGTCAGCCAGGCTGACCAGGAAGCGGCCGTTACGTCGACCGAAACACCTCCCAAACCCGCTGCAGCACCAGAACCTGCTCCAGCTGCACCTCCGGTACAGCAGCAGATGCCGGCACCTGACCCGGGAGGGATTCCGCCTCAATATCCGCCGCAGGGGATGCCGCCATATCCGGGAATGCCTGAAGGTGGCTATTATTATCCTCCTGCCGGTATGCCAGCCTATGGTATGCCGGGTATGCCGCCTTACGGAATGCCGCCTCAAGGAATGCCATATCCGCAGGCGCCGCCGCAGAATTCTGCACCTAATCGCAATGTGAATGTGCAGCCGGTACAATTTGCTAACCTCAGTGCAGGGGCTTTTGGCAATATTGACGAAAATAATTTAAATTTATTGATGGACATACCACTGAGAGTGACCGTAGAATTAGGAAGGACCCAGAAGCAGATCAAAGATATTCTGGAAATGTCGCAAGGTTCGATTATCGAACTGGACAAACTGGCGGGCGAGCCTGTTGACATTCTGGTTAACAACAAGCTCATTGCCAAAGGGGAAGTCGTAGTTATAGACGAAAACTTCGGTGTCCGCGTTACGGATATCGTCAGCCAGTGGGACCGTATACAAAAATTACAATAAGCATACTTAGGGAGGATTTTGTAAAAATGGCTAACCGAATTCTAATCGTGGACGATGCAGCATTTATGAGAATGATGATCCGGGACATTTTGTCGAAGAACGGATTTGAGGTAGTGGGTGAAGCCCAGGACGGTTCACAGGCTATAGAGAAATTTAAGGAACTGCGTCCGGATCTGATCACGATGGATATCACCATGCCTGAGATGGACGGAATCGCCGCCCTAAAAGAAATCAAAAAAGTGGATGCCAATGCCAAAGTCATCATGTGTTCAGCCATGGGTCAGCAGGCTATGGTCATTGATGCAATTCAAGCCGGGGCGAAGGACTTTATCGTGAAGCCTTTCCAGGCTGACCGTGTAATTGAAGCTATCAATAAAACGTTGGGTGTGTAGGAATCAGGTATGTTAGCCAATTCCGGAACGCTCGGAGACGGTAGTAATGCCCTGCTGAATTTGTTGAAAGTAGTTTTTTTTCTTGCAGTAATTGTCATTCTTATCGTGCTGCTGATCCGTTTTCTGGGACGCCGCAATCAGACAATGATGAGCGGCCGTTCCATCCGTACATTAGGTGCGATGGGGCTCGGTCCGAATAAGTCGATTCAGATCATCGAACTCGGCGGCAGCCTCTATCTGATCGGAGTCGGGGAGAACATATCCATGATGGACAAAATCACCGATCCGGCAGAAGTTGCGTTAATCATTTCCGCATTCGAAGATCAGACGTCAGGAACTGACAGCTTTATGGCACCGCTTATCACCAAAATCAAATCCAAGCTGCGCGGTGAAGTCCCATCCCAGGAAATTGAACTTAGTGAGACTTCGTCTTTCTATGAGACGCTGCAGTCCAAGCTTGCGCTTGCGCCTGAGCGTAAAGAGAAGCTCGAAGAACTGCTGCGGGATGATGACCTTAAGAATGAGTCGAGGGATTTATGAAAAAAAAGCTGATTCTTTCTTTACTGCTTCTAGGTGTATTCAGTATTGTTCTTCTGCATCCGGTTCACGCCGATCCTATTCCTAACATCAGTATTCAGGTCGGTGATAATGATACGGCAAGCGGCGGTACGAGTTCAATTTCCATCCTGCTGCTGGTAACGGTGCTGAGCATTGCACCTTCATTTCTGGTGTTAATGACGAGTTTTACCCGGATAGTGATTGTGCTGGGGTTCGTAAGAACATCACTCGGCACGCAGCAAATGCCTCCGAACCAGGTGCTTGTAGGACTGGCTCTGTTCCTGACCCTGTTTATCATGTCGCCGACACTGGCAACCGTGAATGAAACGGCCTTACAGCCGTATATGAAAGGCACGCTGACCCAGAGCGAGGCGCTCAATAAAGCGCAGGAACCGCTGAAGGAATTTATGTTCAAGCAGACCAATACCAAGGACCTGCTGCTGTTCATGAACTATACCGGCAACAATGCTACGGTCAAACCGGCCAGCTACAATGATATTCCTTTGACTGTTATGGTGCCGGCGTTTGCGATCGGAGAGATGAAAAAAGCGTTTACGATGGGCTTTATGATTTTCATACCGTTTCTCATTATTGATATCGTAGTATCCAGTACGCTAATGGCCATGGGGATGATGATGCTGCCGCCGGTCATGATATCCTTGCCTTTCAAAATTATGCTCTTTGTGCTAGTGGACGGCTGGTACCTAGTAGTCAAATCACTGCTGCTAAGTTTTAACACCTGACCCTTAAGAGGAGGCGTAAGGGATGAATGCGGAGTTTATTATCGGTCTAGCCGGCCAAGCCGTATATTTGGTGCTGGAAACCAGCGCCCCCATGCTGATTCTTGGTCTGGTGGTAGGACTGATCGTCAGTATTTTTCAAGCCACAACCCAGATTCAGGAGCAAACCCTGGCGTTTGTTCCCAAAATCGTTGCCGTACTGCTCGCACTACTGCTGTTCGGTCCGTGGATTATAACGAAGCTGGTGGATTTCACCAGTCAAATCTTGGGCAGCCTCTATATGTATATCGGTTGAGATTATGAATATAGAGACCCTGCTGCAAAGTTTTCCTGTCTTTCTGCTGATTTTTTGTCGAATTACAGCCTTTTTTGTTGTCGTCCCTGTCTTTTCTTCGCAAAGTGTGCCGACAACTTTCAAAATTGGTTTGTCTTTTTTTGTATCTATGGTCATCTTCAGTTCAGGCGGGATGAACGTCACCGTTCCGCAGGATCTTAATTTTATTCTGCTGATTGTCAGAGAAGCTTTAATCGGGCTGCTGCTTGGATTTATCGCCTATCTGATGTTCATGACGATTCAGACGGCGGGTTCCTTTATCGATATTCAGATCGGGTTTGGTATCGCCAACGTAATCGACCCGATGACAGGCGCCTCTGCTCCTATCATAGGTAACTTCAAGTATATGATTGCGCTGCTGCTGTTTCTGACGATGAACGGACATCACTATTTGCTGGATGCAATTGTTTACAGTTACAAATGGGTGCCTATCGACAATGACTTATTCCTCAAAATGATCGACGGAAGCTTGTCGGAATTTCTGGTCCGCACTTTTGCACAATCTTTTATGCTGGCCTTTCAAATGTCGGCACCGCTGGTTACCGCATTATTTCTTACGGATGTCGGTCTTGCCTTCCTGGCGAGAACTGCTCCGCAATATAATGTGTTCGTCATCGGAGTTCCGCTCAAAATCATTGTTGGTCTGGCGCTACTTCTTATACTGATGCCGGGGCTGGCTGTGCTGTTCCAGAATCTCTTCGACATTATGTTTGAGTCCATGCATAACTTACTTGGCCTCGTGGGGAAGAGTCCTTAGGTAACGGTAAGGAGAGATTGTCTTGGCTAAGCCGAAACGATATCAATTAAATCTTCAGCTGTTCGGGGGAGATAAGACTGAGAAAGCCACCCCGAAGAAACGGCAGGACGCCCGCAAGAAAGGGCAGGTTGCCAAAAGCGCGGAGATGTCCGGCGCAGTGGTGCTGTTCTCGGCATTATTGTCGCTGAGCATTTTCGGCGGTTTCATGAAAGAACGCTTTGTCAAGCTGTTCACAGATGTGTTTCAGAACCGGATGATGATGGAAGTAACACCGGAGAATGTCTCTACGCTGTTTAACCAGTACGGGCTGCAGATTCTGATTCTGCTGGCTCCCCTGCTGGGCATCACCTTCCTTCTGGCGCTTGTGGCCAACTTCGCGCAGGTGGGTTTTATGGCTAGCGGTGCAGGGATTACACCTAAGTTCGAGAAGATCAATCCGATCAAAGGCTTCAAGAATATTTTCTCCATGCGTTCGTTTGTCGAATTCCTTAAATCCATCTTCAAGCTGGTACTGATTGCGTACTTGGTCTACAGCACACTTTGGGGGGAGAAGGAGAGCTTTGCTTCCCTGGCGCATGTAAATGCGGAAGGAGTGTTCGGCTTCGCTGCGAAGCTGACTATGAGCCTTGGCATCAAGATTGCAGCGGCTCTTTTTATAATGGCCGTACTCGACTATATCTATCAGAAATACGAGCATGAGAAAAGTCTGAAAATGTCCAAACAGGACATTAAGGATGAGTACAAAAAGATGGAGGGCGACCCCATCATAAAAGGTAAAATCAGGGAACGCCAGCGCAGAATGGCGATGCAGCGGATGATGCAGGAGGTCCCTAAAGCCGATGTAATCATCACGAACCCGACCCACTTTGCGGTTGCCCTGAAGTATGACGGTTCCAAAATGGAGGCTCCGCAGATTATAGCCAAGGGCCAGGATTATGTGGCGCTCCGTATCAGGGAGCTGGCCAAGGAGCATGGTGTTGTGACTATGGAGAATAAGCCGCTGGCACGGGCGCTATTCCAGAGAGCGGAAATCGGTGATGTGGTTCCGGCCGATTTGTTCCAGGCTGTTGCCGAAGTGCTGGCCTATGTATACAAGCTTAAAGGTAAGAGGAGATAAGCCGGGGGAGGTTAAGGACATTGAAAGCTAGAGATCTAACAGTTCTACTGGGCGTTATCGGCATTGTGCTTATGATGATTCTGCCCATCCCTGTCTGGCTTCTGGATGTACTGTTAATTGTCAATATCTCAATAGCTCTGACCATTATACTGGTCGCAATGAATACGAAGGATCCGCTGCAATTTTCGATTTTCCCTTCATTACTCTTAATCACTACACTGTTTCGGTTAGCCTTGAATATCTCCACCACCAAACTGATTCTTGGTGATGGTCATGCCGGTGAGGTGGTAGCTACATTCGGAAGCTGGATTGCAGGTGGACAAATCGCTATCGGTTTCATCGTCTTCCTGATTCTGGTTGTTGTGCAGTTCATTGTTATCACCAAAGGCTCTGAGCGCGTTGCCGAGGTGGGGGCACGCTTTACACTGGATGCGATGCCCGGTAAACAAATGAGTATCGATGCGGATCTGAATGCAGGGATGATCAATGAGCAGCAGGCGCGCGAACGCCGGCGTAATGTTGAACGCGAAGCGGATTTCTTCGGAGCCATGGATGGTGCGAGTAAATTCGTTAAAGGTGACGCCATTGCCAGTATTATCATCCTGCTGATCAATCTGATCGGCGGCTTTATTATCGGGATGACGATTCACGGAATGTCCTTCCAGGATGCACTTTCGACCTACTCTATACTGACGATCGGGGATGGTCTGGTCAGCCAGATTCCTGCACTGCTCATTTCCACAGCTTCCGGTCTAATCGTAACCCGTGCAGCTTCGGAAGGTAATCTGGCTGAGGATTTGACAGGACAACTGCTGTCTTATCCAAAGCTGCTTTACATTGTAGCTGTGACGATTGCTTTTCTGGGCTTCTTCACCCCAATCACGGTGATGTCTACATTGCCTCTGGCGGGTCTGATGGCTTATGCGGCCTACAGCATGGGGCAGAAGGCCAGCAGGCAGCAGATTGCCGATGAACAGCTGGTAGAGGAGAAGCAGATTGAAGAAGTGCGCAGTCCCGAAAGTGTCATTAATCTGCTGACGGTTGACCCGATCGAGTTCGAATTCGGCTATGGCCTGATCCCTTTGGCGGATACGGGACAGGGCGGCGATCTGCTCGACCGAATCATCATGATTCGACGGCAATGTGCGCTTGAAATGGGTCTAGTCGTGCCGGTTATTCGTATACGCGACAATATTCAACTAAAACCGAATGAATATGTCATCAAAATTAAAGGAAATAACGTTGGCGGCGGTGAATTATTACTTAATCACTATCTTGCCATGAGTCCCGGTTATGATGACGAGTCGATTAACGGGATTGAGACTATCGAACCATCCTTTGGATTACCTGCGCTATGGATTGATGAATCAGTTAAGGAACGGGCGGAGTTATCCGGCTATACCGTAGTGGATCCTCCTTCTGTTGTGGCCACACACCTGACAGAGCTAATCAAACGTCACGGGCATGAACTGCTCGGGCGTCAGGAGACCAAGCAGCTGGTCGACAATCTCAGGGAGAATTATCCCGTTCTGGTGGACGAACTTATTCCTTCCATACTGGCAGTTGGTGATATTCAGAAAGTACTTGGCAAGCTGCTCCGTGAGAAGATTTCCATCCGGGATCTGGTTACGATCTTCGAGACTCTGGCGGATTATGGCACGTATACCAAGGATCCTGATATTCTGACGGAATATGTCCGGCAATCCCTGTCCAGGCAGATTACGCAGCAATTCTCCCAATCGGGTGAGACATTGCGTGTAATTACTGTAGGTCCCACACTTGAGAAGAAGATTACTGAGAGTGTTCAACAGACGGAGCAAGGCAGTTATTTGGCGCTTGATCCTGTATCTACTCAAACCGTCTATCAACGGCTTACCGAGCAGATCAACCGTCTCCTGCAATCCGGACAGCAGCCCATCGTTTTGACATCTCCGACCATTAGAATGTACCTGCGGCAGGTCATTGAACGGACGATGCAGGATATCCCGGTATTGTCTTACAGCGAGCTCGAGCCAAATATTGAAATTCAAAGCGTTGGGGTGGTGAATTTATGAGAGTGAAGCGTTATGTGGTCGATACGATGCCTGACGCCATGCATTCCATCCGCAGCGAACTTGGAAGCGACGCCGTCATTCTAAGCACCAAAGAGATTAAGGTCGGCGGATTTATGGGCATGTTCACCAAAAAGAAAATCGAAGTTGTGGCAGCCGTTGAGGATACAAAGAAGCCCGCTGCACAGGAAAAGTCACCTGCTCAACCGATGAACATCCCTCGTAATGCCGTTCCGCAGGCTTACCAAAAGGCGGCGTCAGCATCTGCTCCACAGGCTGGGCAGGTGAAAGAAACAACATCAGCCCGCTCATTTGCCGAGATTGCCGCCGCACTCGCTGATCCTGTTGATCAGGGCGGCGGGGGCGTAGCGGTGATGCCGGCGCTGTCTAAGACGGAACAGCTGGATGTTATGGCAGGTGAACCTGTCAAAGAGCATCCTCCAGTTCCAAGCCCGGAGGAGAGCCGCCAGGCATTGTCAGCGATCTTTGAATCTCTTGAAACGGAAGCGCCTGCACCTGGCGGTACTCCGGCTCAAGAGAGCGATGTCCTTCGGGAGATTAGGGATATGAAGCAGTGGATGGAACGTATTGCCCGTTATTCCTCCGGGGCAGCTGAATTGCCGGATGCGCTGGAAGTGCTCAAAGGCCGTCTGATGGATCAGGAGACGGACGCCGTACTTGTGGATGAATGGATTGGAAATGTCCTGGAACGCTACCGCGAAGAAGGAAGCGGCTGGAGCCCCGGTCACTTCGGTGAGGTGCTCGAAGAGCAGATTAGTGAATTTCTGGCCGGCCGTATCGCCGGAGGCATTGCCCCCGATACAAAGATCGTGTACATTGCCGGACCTACCGGTGTAGGCAAAACGACAACCATAGCCAAACTGGCAGCGGAACAGCTGTTTAGGCAGGGCCGTAAAGTGGGCCTGATTACCTCTGATACTTACCGGATTTCAGCAGTCGAACAGCTTAGAACATACGCATCCATTTTGAATATGCCGCTGGAGGTTGTCCAATCGCCCGGAGATCTGCAAAGAGCCATGTTCCGCCTTGAGGGCTGTGATCTGGTGCTTATGGATACTGCAGGCCGGAACTACCGCAATGAAATGCTGGTAGCCGAACTGCAGAGTCTGCTTGCCAAGGAGCTCAAGAGCGAAACCTTTCTGGTGCTCAGCCTGACATCCAAAAGCCGCGACATGAAAAAGATCGCCGAGCACTTTGGGAGATACCAGCTGGATAAGGTTATATTCACGAAGCTGGATGAAACAGGCAGCTATGGCCCGCTCTTCAATGTTCTGAATGATTTTCCGCTAAAGCTCTCTTATATTACGAATGGCCAGAATGTTCCTGATGATCTTCTGATGGCTACCAGAGAGCAGATTACCGGAATGCTGCTGGGAACAGGGGGCGAGTGATGGATCAGGCGCAATCCTTAAGACGGTTAGTATCCAGCCAGGACTCCAAGCAGGTCTCCGGCAGCGGAGTCTCCGCCCGGATCATTACCGTATGCAGCGGAAAGGGGGGCGTCGGGAAATCGAATTTCACCCTTAACTTTGCACTCGCACTGAAATCCATGGGACGGAGAGTTCTTTTGTTCGATGCCGATATTGGCATGGCCAACATCGACGTGCTTATGGGTGTGTCAGCGAAATACAATCTGTACCATCTGCTTAAGCGGGAAGCCGACATCGGACAGATCATTCAACTCGGTCCGGAATCCTTACCATTTATCGCAGGCGGTTCCGGAATGGATGAGCTGTTCTCACTCTCGGAAGCTGATCTGGATTACTTTACCACTCAGATTGCGCAAATTGCCGATACGATGGACTTTATACTTTTTGACACAGGGGCTGGACTGTCTAAGGAAACGATGAAGTTTATCACTTCTGCCGATGACTGTCTGGTTGTCACGACACCTGAGCCTACCGCCATTACGGATGCGTACGCGCTGATGAAAGTAGTTCATAATTCGCATCCGGAGGTTACCTTCAGGCTGATTGTCAATCAGGCGGGGGATGAGCGGGAAGCAAGAGTGACCAGTGATAAAATCCGCATGGCCGCCAGCCGGTTTCTGCAGCTTGAACTCCCGTTTCTGGGTTATATAAGCAGTGATGCACATGTAGTTCAGGCAGTAAAGAAACAAATTCCATTCTCAGTGGCTTTTCCGAACAGTATAGCAGCCAAGGATGTGCACCGGCTAGCGCTGAGCTATCTGGCTGTTGATTCAGTAGAAACCGCTAAAGTACAAGGCATCAAGGGGTTCATCAGCAAGTGGTTGAAACGAAACAAATAATTGTTCTGAATTTGAGGGACAGAGGTGGAAATGCTATGAGGCCATATAAGGTTTTGGTTGTGGATGATTCCGCTTTTATGCGTAAAATCATATCCGATTTAATTGAAAACGATGCTGATTATCAGGTAACAGCAACGGCTTCCAACGGCCGTGAAGCTATCGAGAAAGTGAATGAGCTTCGTCCGGATCTGGTGACCATGGATGTGGAAATGCCGGAAATGAATGGTCTGGAGGCGCTGAAAATAATAATGGCCCAGCGTCCGCTTCCAGTCATTATGCTGTCAGGTATTAATGAAGAGGGGATGAAAGAAACAATTCTGGCGTTGGAATGGGGGGCTTTCGATTTCATCCGAAAGCCGTCCATTTCAAACTCCCAGGATATTATCGCAGTCGGGGAATCTCTCCGTGAGCAGATGAAAGAAGCCATGCTGGCCCGCGAACAGCGTGAAGCAAGGGCTTCTGCTTACAAGACTCCGGATCTGCCTCCTGCTGATCAGCCAGTTCTGCCGGCGCCGTCTCCTGCTCCGCGAACGGTCATAGAACCAGTGAAACGGAAGATTGAGCCGCTCAAGAAGGAAACGGACTCCCTGCGCAAGCCGGTCCAGGGGACACTGAAGCCGAAGGGCAATGCGCCTCTGGAGCTCCCGGCAGACAAGAATCCGCAAGTGAAGAGCCCCGTCAGTGAAGTTCCGAAGCGGCTGGTTAAGCCGGCTGCGGCAGTGCCTAAACCCGCTTCCGAACGCTTTAGAAGCCGGATCCAAGGGGACTCCGGAGCAGCCATTCCGGATCTGCGGTCTGCTGCCGCTGAAACGGCTGCAGGAGGTTTCTTTGAGCCTCCTGCGGCACAGGCAAATGCGGTAAGCGGAAGCAGGGGCCTGCGCAAGCTGGTTGCTGTAGGATGCTCAACTGGCGGTCCCAGAGCGCTTAAGGCGTTCCTGGAGAATATCCCCGGTGATTTCCCGGCACCGATTGTCATTGTTCAGCATATGCCGCCTAATTTCACCAAATCGCTGGCCCAGCGGCTGAATACCTTCAGCGCGCTTGACGTTGCTGAAGCGGAGCATGGCATGGTCCTGCGGCAGGGGGCTGCGTATATAGCTCCCGGCGGTTATCATCTGAAGGTTGCTCCGGCAGCCGGCGGTCAATATGTGATTGAGCTTACCAAAGAAGAAGCCCGCAACGGCCATCGGCCTTCTGTAGATACACTGTTTGAATCGGTACTGCAGCTTACCTCGCTTGAACGTCATGCGGTCATTATGACCGGGATGGGCAGCGACGGGGCCCGTATGATGAAGGCACTCTATGACTCGGGTGTGACGTCAACCTTTGCCGAGAGTGAAGAGACCTGTGTCGTTTATGGAATGCCACGGTCTGCAGTGGAGCTACAGTGCGTGAAACATATCCTGCCTTTGCAAGACATTGCTCCAAGGCTGGTGCAAGCCGTTAAATAAAGGAAAAGCGAACTCGAAGGGGAGGTGCTCGTTAGTGGACATGAACCAATATTTATCCATGTTTATTGATGAGTCAAATGATCATCTGCAGTCATTGAACGAAAGCATGATGGGGCTGGAAGCAAATCCTGAAGATCTGAGTATTGTCCAGGTAATTTTCCGCTCTGCCCATACCTTGAAAGGTATGGCGGCTACAATGGGTTTTGAGGATTTGGCTTCGCTTACGCATCAAATGGAGAACGTGCTCGATCTGGTGCGTAACAATAAACTGCGGATGCAGGATTTCATTTTTGACACCCTGTTCAAGAGTATTGACGCTCTGGAATCCATGGTTGAGGATATCACAGGCGGAGGCGAGGGTAAGGCTGATGTTTCGGCAATCGTATCTTCCCTCCAGGCTATTGTCCGGGGCGAGGTACCCGCTGCCGGCGGAGCCGCTGCAGAAGTAACTGCTGCCGCTGCCGGGAATGCTGCCGATGCCCAGGTGTATCTGGATGAATTCCAGTACTCTGTGCTGGAGCAGTCGCTGCAGGAAGGCCATCAGGTGCTGTATGTTGATGTGGCCATCCGCAAAGACTGTCAGCTCAAAGCAGTGCGTGCATATATGGTCTTCGACCTTCTGGAGCGTTCAGGAGAAGTTGTCAAGTCCTTCCCTTCGGTTCAGGACATAGAGCAGGAGAAATTCGATTACGGTTTCTCCCTCTACTACATAACCCAAAAGGATGCCGGCGAAATTCAGAAGATGATCCTGAATTTGTCGGAGATCGATACGGTTACAGCCGTAGCGCTTGATCAGGAATCCTTGCGTCAGATGGGACAGGAGAGTGTTGCAGCTACCGCAGAAGCGCCTGCCCCTGCTCCGGCGTTAGAGGCCGCTCCTGCTGCCTCTAACGCTTCACCGGCTGCTTCCGCACATGGCAGGGAAGAGAACAAGGCCGCTCCGGCCAGAGCTGGCGGAGCGCCTTCGCCTTCCCGGACGATCCGCGTGGACATCGAGCGTCTGGATGTATTGATGAATCTGTTCAGTGAGCTGCTCATTGACCGCGTTCGTCTGGAGCAGCTGGCTTCCGAAGTGCAGAACGGGGACCTTACCGAAACGGTTGAACATATGGGCCGGGTCAGCGGGGATCTGCAGAACATAGTGATGAAGCTGCGCATGGTGCCGGTGGATACCGTATTTAACCGGTTCCCGCGGATGGTCCGCGATCTAGCCAAATCGCTTGACAAGAAAGTGGATCTGATCGTTACAGGCGCTGACACAGAGCTGGACCGTACTGTAATTGACGAGATTGGTGATCCGCTTGTGCATTTACTGCGTAATGCAGTAGACCACGGTGTTGAGTCCATAGCAGACCGTGTCGCTGCCGGCAAGCCGGAGACAGGGACCGTCCACCTCCGGGCTTTCCATAGCGGCAACCATGTCTTTATCGAGATTGAAGAGGACGGCAGAGGCATCTATCCGAAGAAGATTCTGGGGTCTGCTGTTAAGAAAGGTGCTATTACCCAGGAGCAGGCCAATGCGATGTCAGATGATGAAGCTTATCAGCTTCTGTTCGCTCCGGGCTTCAGTACTGCAGAGGTGATCTCCGACGTATCGGGCCGCGGGGTCGGACTGGATGTAGTAAAAGCAAAGATCTCATCATTGGGCGGGAACGTAACCATTTACTCTACACCGGGTAAAGGGACGAATTTCTCCGTTCAGCTTCCGCTGACCCTGTCGATTATCGCAGCCATGCTAGTCCGCCTGGGTTCAGAGAAATATGCAATTCCGCTGTCTTCCATAGTAGAAACAGGCATTGTGAAACAGTCTCAGATCCGTACCATTCACGGCAACAAAATGCTGGAATTCCGGGGCAGCCATATTCCGCTCGTATCACTTAGCAAGATCTTCTCAATTCCGGACTATGATGAAAGCACGGAAGAAGAGACAGAGATTGTGGTTGTACGCAAGGGAGAGCGCCTGGTTGCCCTGGCGGTTCAGGACTTTATCGGGCAGAACGAGATTGTAATCAAGAATCTCGGCAAGTATCTGCCTGAGGTTCAGGGGATTTCCGGAGCCACTATCCTTGGTGATGGACAAGTTGCACTTATTATTGATCCGAATGCTTTTATTAAATAATCAGGATAGAACAGGGAGGTTCATTCCATGGCTGAAGATATCAAAGTCATAGTATTTAAGCTTGGCACTGAAGAATACGGCATTGAAGTGGAGAAAGTCCAGACCATCGAGCGCATGATGCCGATAACCCGCGTACCCAAGACCTATTCGTTTATCAAAGGTGTAATCAATCTGCGCGGTGTAGTCATCCCCGTCATTGATCTGCGCGGCCGTTTCAGCATTGAGGAAGCAGAGCATACAGACCAGACCCGGATCATTATAGTGAATGTGAATGAGATGGAAGTCGGCTTCATCGTCGATTCAGCGAATGATGTTATTGATTTGAACCGTGACATTATTGATATACCACCGGATGTTGTGGGCGGGATCAAAGCGAAGTATCTGGACGGGGTGGCCAAAATTGGAGAAGACCGTCTGTTGATAATGCTCAACTTGTCCGAGGTGCTTAACAAGGGCGAAATCGTGCAACTGGAAAGCCTGGAGGGCTAGCCAGTGGAGCTATTCAAAAACTTCAAGGATTTCAAAATGGATGTGCTGAAAGAAGTCGGGAATATTGGAGCCGGCAACGCCGCCACCGCGTTATCGCAGCTGCTCAATAAGCCGATTGATATGGCTGTACCTAAGGTACAGCTCCTCAGCTTTGAGGAGATTACCGATAAGGTCGGCGGAGCTGAGGAATTGGTTTATGCAGTTTTCCTGCGTGTTGAAGGTGAAGCTCCGGGCAACCTGTTCTTCATTCTCTCTCCGGAAGCAGCGACCAACCTGCTCAGCCGGATTGCCGGAATTGAGATTTCAGGCGGTGAAGAGCTCAGTGAAATGGAGTTATCCGCATTGAGCGAAATCGGCAATATCCTTGCCGGCTCCTACCTCTCCTCGCTGGCTGACTTTACCTCACTCTCCATGTATCCGACGGTACCGGCGCTTGCTATGGATATGGCCGGGGCAATTCTTGGATACGGGCTGCTGCAGTTCGGTCAGATGGGTGATGATGCGCTGCTGATCGATACGACGTTTCTGGAAGGCCAAAATGAGATTGAAGGGCAATTTTTCCTTATTCCCGATCCCGAATCATTCCCCAAAATATTCAAGGCATTAGGAGTACCGTTTGATAATGATTGAAGAACAGAGCATTATTAAAGTAGGCATGGCGGATCTTAACATAGGCAGCCAGGACAGTCTTATCCGTACGACCGGTCTTGGTTCCTGTGTTGGCCTGACACTGTTTGATCCCGGCAAAAGACTTGCGGGCATGGCACATGTCATGCTGCCCTCGTCGGATATTGCCCGGGAAGGACAGATGAATATTGCCAAGTTTGCCGATACCGCTGTGCCTGAGCTTTTATCCCGCCTGCTGGCGCTAGGGGCGGTCCGGAGCCGGATTGTGGCCAAGATGGCCGGAGGCTCGCAGATGTTCGCATTTGCCGGGGGGAGTGACACCATGAGGATCGGGCCTCGTAATGTGGAATCCTGCAAACTAGCATTGGACGCATTGAACATTCCGCTGATCGCGGAGGACACGGGTGGCAATTATGGACGTACGATAGAAATCGCCTGCAATACCGGGGTGCTCTTTATCCGCAGCGTTCAAAAAGGCCCGAAGGAAATATAGCCATGAGCAAGAAAATATTATTAAGCACAGGTCTCGGGTTGATTGGATTTCTATTTACGTTTCTTACAAACTACGGACATAATTTAGTTGGAACCAGCCTGATCCGGGGAATATATGGATTTATTATCTGGTTTGTGCTTGCTTTCCTTCTAAGATGGGTATTGGGTGTTATTATTGGGAAATCCTCTGAATCTTCAGACCTTGAAGCCGGATTTGAAGATAATGGTGAGGCACTTGGTGCCAAGCTTGATATTCAGACGCCGGAAGAGGATCAGGAATTGAAGAACCTGCTGACGCCGAAACCGGAAACAGCAAGTGCGGACAGGGATGGATTCACACCTCTGCAGCCTCCAAAACTGGTCTCTATGAAAGATCCTGAAGAATTGGCCAAGGCCGTTCGTCACCTGAAAGAAGAATAAGCGAGTGCCGCGGCGAAAGTCCGTAATCTTGCGCCGCATGGTACCGCTGACTAAACTTTGGGAAGGGTGAAAGCCGTTGAACGAGCATAAAGCTGCTCAGTCAGAAACAGATGGACTGTGGGAACAATGGAAAGAACAAGGTGATCCTGAGGCCAAAAAAAAGCTGATTGAGAGTTATCTCCATATTGTTGATTACGTGTCCAGCCGTCTGGCAGTGGGGCTGCCCAAAAATGTATCCAAAGATGATTTGGCCAGCAATGGCGTGATGGGGCTGATTGATGCCATCGAGAAATTCGACTACAAGCGGGGACTGCAATTTCAGACCTATGCTTCCTGGCGGGTAAGAGGAGCTATCCTTGATTCTCTGCGGCAAAGTGACTGGGTTCCCAGATCGGTACGTGAAAAAGCGAAAAAAATTGAGGATGCCTACCAGCAGCTGGAACAGAAATATTTGAGATCCGTTAGTGACGATGAAATGAGCCAGTATCTGAACATTACTGAAACCGAGTTTCAGACTATGCTGCAGGATGTTGCTGTTATGTCGCTCTGCTCACTGGAAGATCCTATCCGTGAGGAAGAGTCAGAGACACGGATGTCTATTCTCGTGGACGATAAGGCTAAGAATCCGGACCGCAAAGTGAATGAGTTCTATCTGCGTGATACGCTGACTAAAGGCATCGAGAAATTAACAGTGAAAGAACGGACCGTCGTGTCCCTTTTATATTATGAGGATTTATCTTTGAGCGAGATCGCTGAAGTGATGTCACTCTCTCCTTCGCGGATCTCACAGCTTCATTCGAAGGCTATTTTGCGGCTAAGAGGAACACTTGAGAAAAACCGTGATCTACTTATGCAAAATGATTAACCGGGCGACGGTGACAAGGGGGAGCAGAATTTGATCGGTCAATATGTTTTGGGCCAATACCTGAGTATTACGTTTTCGGATGATAAAGGGATTGCTTACCTCCAGTTCATCAAGAAGGATGAGAATTTCTCCTGTGCAATTGAAGATCTTGAAGGCTTCCTGGTCAGTCACAACATTCGATTTGGCATCCAGCGGGATATTGTTCAGCGGATCTGCAGCAACCCGGAAGAATATTTCTGGAACAGGGTGCCAATCGCAATTGGTCAGCCTGCTGTTAACGGCAAGGATGGACGGATGGTACTGACCGTTGATCTGGAAGAAGACCGTAAGCCTCTTGAGAAGGAAGATGGCAAGGTTGACTACAAGGATCTGGTCCGGCTTCACAATGTGAGGAAGGGCCAGCTTATTGCCAAGATTATTCCGGCAGAGAATGGTGTGAGCGGAAAGACGGTGACCGGGGAAGAGCTTCCTTATAAAGCCGGGAAGCAAGCCCATTTCAAGGTTGGCAAAAATGTACTGGTGGATCAGGAAGAGACCTCGATGTATTCGGCGATAGATGGATTGGTTACGCTGACAGACAAGGGCAAGATCAATGTATTTCCTGTATATGAGGTCAATGGTGATGTAGATTACAGTACAGGCAATATTGATTTTGTCGGCACGGTTGTCATTCGCGGCAATGTTCTTACCGGCTTCTCCGTCAAATCCGCCGGAGATATCCGTGTGGTTGGAGGAGTGGAGGGCGCCGAGCTGATATCGGGCGGTTCCATCGAAATTACCGGCGGAATTATCGGATATAACAAAGGTCTTGTAAGCGCCGGAAAAAGTGTCAAAGTCTCATTTATCCAGGATGGCAATGTGGTCGCCGGTGAAGATGTGATTGTATCGCAAAGTATTATGCATTCCAATATCCGGGCAGGCCGTGACGTGCTCTGCAACGGCGCCAAAGGTTTGATTGTGGGCGGCATAGTCCAGGCAGGGGACAGAGTTGTGGCACGGACCATCGGAAATACGATGTCGACGGCAACAGCGGTTGAGGTGGGAGTTGTTCCCGAGCTGAGAAATGAGATTAATGAGCTGCGCCAGGAGTTGCGTCACCTTCTTGAGAATGAAGACAAGACCAATAAGGCATTATACCTTCTCAATCAGTTGGCGAACAACGGTCAGCTTTCCCCCGATAAGGTGGCGCTCCGCGTGAAGCTGAATGCGACCAAGCAATCCCATATGCGTGAGGAAAAGAGAATCAAAGAACGCGTACTCGAGATCGAGCGGATGCTGGAGGATACAGGCAGAGCACGGGTAGATGTCATCAAAACGATCTATGGAGGCTCTAAGATTGTTATTGGCAGGTACACCAGATTCGTTAAGGATCCAACGGAGCGGGTTTCCTTTATTTACAGTGAAGGGGATATATCGATAACACCGTACATTTGATCAGGCAGGCAGCGGGAGCGGCCTGCTATTCCTTGATTCTAAATGGACTATGGGAGATGAGGAGCGTATGAGTCTGAAACCAGTGGAACTGCAAATCGCCCTGCCCCGGACACATGATGCGGCTAAGGTTCAGAACAGCCAGCAGCATCGTCCTGTGCTTGACCAGCAGCAATTGGCAGGCCAGAACGTCAAGCATAGCCAGGAAATCGCCATGCGCAGCAGTGAGGTGGACGAATCTTCGGAATCCGCACTCCGGGACGGAGGCAAGGGTAATCATCCGGAGGGTCATGCTGATCAGCGGAAGCCCCGGAAGCCAGAGGCTGCCCACGATGCCGAGCATCCTTTTAAAGGACACCGCATAGATTTCAGTCTTTGAGGCTGAATAAGCTATTGAAAGAGCAGGATTTCAAATGAATTGAATGGTAAAGGAGATTAGACACTTGGACCCATGGGTATATATCGTGCTGGTAGGCGCTGTCGCTATCGTTTATGCCCTGAGACTGCCGGCAAAGGCTGGCAAGGAAGACTCGGAAGAGAAGAAGAGCCTGAAGGAGACGGAGGCTGCTCTGGAGCTGTATATGGCGGATATCGAACATGAGAATACGGAACTGCTTCAGCTGGTCGGCAGTATCAAAGCGCAGTCGCAGAGCAATAAAGCAGCCCTGCAGGAAGAGATTGGCGGACTGCGTGAGCAGGTGACTGAGCTTAGTAATAGCCTGCTGCTTCTGGATGCCCGGCTGACGGCTGAGGAAAAAGGCCTGCTTCAGCTTGCCGCAACCTTCACAAGGGAGCCCTCAGCTGTCCGGCCTGCGGAGAGTCCTGCTGCAGCTCCTGCGGCGGAAGCTGATACCCCGCCTGCCAAGCCAAAGCCGGTCAGCTCCATAAAGCTGCGGTATCCGCGCCTGTTCGAACTGCATGAACAAGGCAAATCGATAGATTCCATCGCCAAGACCGCGGGTCTCCAGCGTGGAGAAGTCCAGCTGATTCTGCAGCTGGCCCATCAGGAGGAATCGGTATGATCAGGAACCGGTTCTTTATGTTCGGTTTAGGTGTCGGGCTCATTGCCGGCGCCCTGCTGCTGCAGCTGATGATCTCCGGAGGAGCGGCTCCCCTCACCAAAGAACAATTGATTAAGGAAGCGGCGAGGCTCAATTTGACTGTGGTGGATAATGCGCAGGCTGCTGATGAGGGGACTGTCAACACGGAAGAAGACACCCAGGAAGGAACTCCTCAAGGAACACCCGAGTCGTCCCCGGCACCTGCGGAGCAGGCTGCAACTGCTTCTCCGGCTCCGGCAGCTACGCCTAAGGCCGCAGTGGAGCCGAGTGCTGCAGCAGCTCCCGGCAAGCCGTCAGCGCCTGTACAGCCGGAGAGCGGTGCTGCAGACAGTGGGGCTGTGGCTCCAGCCAGCCCGGAAGCGCCTGCGGTTGCCGTCAATGGAGATATCTCTGTGCGCATTCCTACAGGAATTACTCTCGCTCAAACGGCTGATGTGCTTGCCGGTGCCGGAGTCATTCAAGATAAAGCAGAGTTTCTTAAGACGGCGAACAGCCGTAAAGTGAACAAGATTATCCAATACGGCAGCTACAGCTTTGCCAAAGGCGAGAGCATGGATTCTATTATTGACAAGCTGATCACTGTGAAGAAATAAGCTTTTTTTGATAAAAAATTATAACTTCACAGTAATCGTTGCATAGAATGTTTTAATATGGTATAGTAATTGACGGTGTTAAAACACACGCCGGTTGATTTCGACAAGAGGTGCTTTCTTCTGAAGAAAGTCTTGTAGAAAGATGACGCGCGGCGGAGGAGACACACAATAAACCAAAATTAGGAGGTGTGTGAAGATGGCAGTAATTTCCATGAAGCAGCTTCTCGAAGCTGGGGTACACTTCGGTCATCAGACTCGTCGTTGGAATCCAAAGATGGATCGTTATATCTTCACTGAAAGAAACGGAATTTACATTATTGACTTGCAGAAAACAGTCAAAAAGGTAGAGGAAGCTTACAACTTTGTAAAGAGCGTCGCTGGCGACAACGGCACAATCCTATTCGTAGGAACAAAGAAACAAGCACAGGATTCCGTTAAAGAAGAAGCTGAACGTTCGGGTATGTTCTTCATTAACCAACGTTGGCTGGGTGGTACCCTGACTAACTTCCAGACTATTCAGAAGCGTATTGACCGCCTGAAGAAATTGGAAGCTTGGGAAGAAGACGGTACCTTCGCAGTATTGCCTAAGAAAGAAGTTATCCTTCTCCGCAAAGAGAAAGATCGTCTTGAGAAATTCCTGGGCGGTATCAAGAACATGAAAGGTCTTCCAAGCGCGCTGTTCATCATTGACCCGCGTAAAGAGCGTATTGCAGTAGCAGAAGCTCGCAAATTGGGTATTCCAATCGTAGCTATCGTTGATACTAACTGCGATCCGGACGAAATCGACTACGTAATTCCAGGCAACGACGACGCTATCCGTGCCGTGAAACTCTTGACTGGTAAAATGGCTGACGCTGTTGTTGAAGCTCATCAGGGCGAAGACACAACTACTGCTTAAGTAGTATCCGGGAAATAAACAAGAACTTAAATGAAAAGGGTGGTTGGCAGGTGGATAACCTCTCACTGCCCTTTTTTTAGGATAATGGGCCCTGAGCCCCCGTATGACAACGACAATTATCTGGAGGGAATAACAATGGCAGTAGATGCAAAAGCAGTAAAGGAACTTCGTGAAAGAACAGGAGCAGGAATGCTCGATTGTAAAAAGGCGCTTGAAGAAGCAAACAACGATATCACTAAAGCAGCTGAATTGCTTCGTGAAAAAGGTTTGTCCGCAGCAGCCAGCAAAGCAGGACGTATTGCTACTGAAGGTACAGTAGAATCTTACATCCATGCTGGCGGCCGTATCGGCGTTCTGGTAGAAATCAACTGCGAAACTGACTTCGTAGGTAAAACCGATTCCTTCAAAGAATTTGCCCGCGACATCGCAATGCAAATCGCTGCAGCTAATCCGCTGTATGTTCGCCGTGAAGAAGTACCTGCTGCAGACGTAGAGAAAGAAAAAGAAATCCTCAAGGCTCAAGCGCTGAACGAAGGCAAGCCTGAGAAAATCGTTGAAAAAATGGTGGAAGGCCGCATCAGCAAGTTCTATGAAGAATATTGCCTGCTTGAGCAGTCCTTCGTTAAAGACCCAGACAAGACTGTCTCCCAATTGCTGAATGAAAAAATCAGCACGATTGGCGAAAATATCTCCATCCGCCGCTTTGTCCGTTTCGAGCTGGGTGAAGGTCTTGAAAAGAAAGTCGACAACTTCGTTGAAGAAGTAATGGCACAAGTGAACCAATAATATCTGCAAAGCATGAAGCGATAAGAACTGAATAAAGGCAAGCATCAAAAGAGCGGAACACATTTCACGTAGTGTTCCGTCTTTTGTAAGAAAGTGAGGGTATACAATTGGAACAGCCGGTATTTAAGAGAGTAGTCCTTAAGGTTAGCGGTGAATCACTCGCCGGACAGAATGGCTATGGCATCGACGCCGAAACGATCATCTCCATCGCGGAGCAGGTCAAGGAAGTTGTCGAGCTTGGAGTTCAGGTTGCTATTGTGTGCGGCGGAGGTAACATCTGGCGCGGAATCGCGGGAAGTGCAAGCGGCATTGACCGGGCGACAGCAGATTATATGGGAATGCTGGCAACCGTCATGAACTCGCTGGCACTGCAGGATGCCCTGGAACAGATCGATGTCCCTACACGGGTACAGACTTCCATTGCCATGCAGCAAATTGCTGAGCCTTATATCCGCCGCCGGGCAATCCGGCATCTGGAAAAGGGCCGTGTAGTTATTTTTGCTGCAGGAACAGGGAATCCGTTCTTCTCGACAGATACGACGGCAGCGCTTAGAGCAGCCGAAATTGAAGCCGAAGTGATCCTGATGGCGAAGAACAAAGTAGACGGTGTCTATTCCGCGGATCCTTTCAAGGACAGCACTGCCGTGAAATATGAGCAGCTTACTTACATGGATATTCTGAACAAGAACCTGGGTGTTATGGATTCCACCGCTTCCTCTCTCTGCATGGATAATAATATACCGCTCATTGTGTTTGCTATTACAGAGCAAGGCAATATCAAACGTGTCGTTCTCGGTGAAAAGATCGGGACGATTGTTAAAGGGAGTGTAAATTAATGCCACAATCGGTGAAGAAAAATGCCGAAGAGCGTATGGAAAAAGCGATTTTGTCACTGAAACGCGACCTGTCTACACTGCGGGCGGGACGTGCTTCGACGTCGCTGCTGGATCGCATTCAAGTAGAGTACTACGGTGCTCCAACTCCTCTTAATCAGCTGGCCAACATCAGCACACCGGATTCCCGGACACTGCTGATCCAGCCGTGGGACAAAACATCGATGTCTGACATTGAACGGGCAATTATGAAGTCTGATATCGGGATCACACCTGCCAATGACGGTACGATTATCCGTTTGTCGATCCCGCCGCTTACTGAAGAACGCCGCGGTGAGCTTGTAAAGTTCACTAAGAAGTTCGGAGAAGAAGCGAAGGTGGCCATCCGTAACATCCGCCGCGATGCGAACGATGATATCAAGAAGATGGAAAAGAACGGCATTTCGGAAGACGAATCACATGGACATCAGGAAGATATTCAGAAATCAACGGATAAGTTCATAGCTGAAGTCGATAAAGTGCTCTTGTCCAAAGAAAAAGAGATTATGGAAGTATAATGAAATTCAAGAGACTTCAGGCCCCTCCGTTTATGGTGGGGTTTGTCTCTTTCTGATAAGAGCTTGGAGGAAACGGAAATGATCAAACGGATTCAAGAATGGCTGAGCCGTAAAGACAGGCAGGAGCCAGTCGAGATTTCACCGGATAATATTCCCCGGCATGTAGCTGTAATTATGGATGGCAACGGACGCTGGGCGAAACGGCGCGGCTTGCCCCGTATTGTGGGTCATCAGAACGGGATGAAGGCGGTCAAACGTGCGACAATCGCAGCGAATGATCTGGGAGTAGAGTTCTTGACCATGTACGCTTTCTCAACGGAGAACTGGAAGCGGCCGAAGGATGAGGTTGATTTCCTGATGCGCCTGCCCGTGGAATTTCTGGCCATTGAACTGGATGAACTGATTGAAAAGAATGTGCAGGTACGTGTAATGGGGGATACCGAGGCTTTGCCTTCCCATACCCGCAAGGCGATGGAAGAAGCAGTCGCCCGGACCGAAGGGAATACCGGACTTATTCTTAATTTTGCGCTGAACTACGGTGGACGTAAAGAGATTGAAGACTGCATGCGCGGCTTAGGCAAGGATATCCAGGCAGGTATTCTGACACCTGATGAGATTACTTCAGAGCTGATAGACAGCAGACTCCTATCCGGCGGACTGCCTGACCCTGACCTGCTGATCCGTACGAGCGGTGAAATGCGCCTCAGTAACTTTATGCTTTGGCAGATCGCGTACAGTGAATTATGGTTTACAGATGTTTATTGGCCCGAGTTTGACAAAACGCATCTGATGCAGGCTGTGGCGGAATATCAGCGCCGCACACGCCGTTATGGTGGATTGAAGTAGCCTGATGGGAGATGGGAATCTTTGAAGCAGCGATTGATTACCGGAATTGTTGCCGGGGCCTTGTTTTTGGGCTTATGCTTTTTGGGAGGCTGGCCGTATCAGCTTTTGCTGACTGCCATGGCCCTCATCGGCTATTATGAATTTGTAAAAATGACAGGTACAGCAACCTTCGGAGGGACTGCTGTACTTGGTTATGCATCCGTATTATGCTTCATGATCCCCTGGAACCTGCTGGGGACTTCCGAGTTATTATCATGGGAGCAGGGAATCTGGCTGCTCATGCTGTTATTCCTGCTGGTTACGGTCTTCAGCAAGAACAAGCTGGATATTAAGATCACCGCTTTGATGTTCACCGGCATTGTATACATAGGGATGGGCTTCTCCTATATGGCTACCGCCCGCGGCGCAGGAGATGGACATGGGCTGTTCTGGACGTTTCTGCTGCTGTGCTGCATCTGGGGAAGTGATGCCGGAGCGTATTTTGTCGGCCGAAGCTTCGGGCGGCATAAGCTCTGGCCGGCGATCAGTCCTAACAAAACGATCGAAGGTGCTCTTGGCGGAGTGTTGATCTCTGCTGCGATTTCTATTATTTTTGCCCTATTTGTTCCTGATCTGCTGACGATCGGACGCGCATTGCTTATCGGGATTTCCTGCGCAGTACTGGGTCAGCTCGGAGATCTTGTACAGTCTGCATATAAACGGGTGTACGGTATTAAGGATTCAGGCTCATTGCTGCCTGGTCACGGAGGCATCCTGGACCGCTGCGACAGCTGGATTATCGTATTTCCTTTCGTACATATCGTAATGCTGATGCCTTACTATTAACGGCAGGAAGAAGGTTTCAACTGTGAAAAGAATCAGTATTCTCGGCTCAACGGGTTCAATCGGCACGCAGACACTGGATGTCGTAGCTATGCACCCGGAAGCCTTTGAAGTGGACGGGCTTGCTGCGGGCAGCAATACCGCGCTGCTGCTGGAGCAGGTTCGCCGCTTCAATCCGCGCCGCGTTTCTGTGTCCACACCGGAGCTTGCTGCTGAGATCAGGTCCAGTCTGCCGGCCGGTGTTGAGCTGTACAGCGGAAACGAAGGTCTTGTAGAAATTGCCGCCGGCGGTGACGCGGAGACTGTTGTGACTGCTCTCGTGGGCAGCGTGGGCCTGCAGTCTACACTTGCGGCTATTGAAGCCGGCAGACATATTGGACTGGCTAACAAGGAAACGCTGGTTACCGCCGGACACCTGGTTACAGAATTGGCTGGACGCAAAGGTGTTAAGCTGCTGCCTGTTGACAGTGAGCATTCGGCGATTTTCCAATGCTTGAACGGCGAGAACCGTGAAGATGTGGCTTCGATTACCATTACGGCCTCCGGTGGATCTTTCCGTGATTATTCCCGCGGGCAGCTTGAGAATGTATCTATAGAAGATGCGCTGCGCCACCCGAACTGGAGCATGGGGGCCAAAATCACGATTGATTCGGCAACCATGGTGAACAAGGGGCTGGAAGTTATAGAAGCGCACCATCTGTTCGCCCTGCCTTATGAGCAGATTAATGTGCTGCTGCATCCGGAGAGTATTATTCATTCCTTTGTGGAATTCCGCGACAGCAGTGTTATTGCCCAGCTGGGGACTCCGGATATGCGTGTTCCGATTCAATATGCGCTTACCTATCCGGACCGCTGGCAGTCACCGGCGGAACGCTTGTCGCTGGCCAAAGCAGCCAGCCTCAACTTCCGTGAAATGGACTATGTACGTTACCCGGCTCTAAAGATGGCGATTGACAGCGGCAAACTTGGAGGTACAGCACCGACTGCCTTCAATGCTGCCAATGAAGTTGCCGTTGCCCGGTTCCTGCGCGGCGAAATATCCTTTTTACGGATCGAAGAGATTATTGATGAGGTTCTTCAGCGCCATGAGAACGCGGCTCATCCGAATCTGGAGCAGATTCAGCACTGTGATACGGTGACCCGGGAACTTGCAGCTGTGCTGTAACTTTACCAAGCGTAGTATGAATGCTGGCAATAATTGCTGTGCCCTGAAAAATAGGGGTGGACTGTTGATTCTCTTGTGCCTTACCTTGGAATAATGATAAATTAAGAGGACATACTTCGGTCTTACACCTAAAGGGGGGAATGTTTCGTAATGGAGATGGTAAGAGTCGTTTTTTTGACGGTATTTATGTTCTTTGTTCTGGTGACTGTCCATGAATGGGGACATTATTATTTTGCCAAACGCGCCGGAATTCTTGTGAGGGAATTTGCTATCGGTTTCGGTCCGAAACTGTTTTCTTATAAACGTGGTGAAACCCAGTTCACGCTTCGTTTGCTGCCGTTTGGGGGATATGCCCGGATGGCCGGAGAGGATCCGGAAATGATTGAGATCGGTCCCGGACAGACCATTGCGGTTAGACTGGGCCAGGATAATAAGGTGAAGAATATTTACCTGGATTCCCTGGATACACGCAGAAATGTGATCCGCGGTGAAGCGCAGTTCACCGATCTTGAGAATGAGCTGAAGATCCGTCTGGATGTGGATGGTGAAGTCACCACTTACGACGTGCATCCGCAGGCGATGATGATTAAGGGCAGCCAGCAGACGCAGATCGCGCCTAAAGACCGCCAATTCGGCAGCAAAACCGTGGGCCAGCGCGCGGTGGCGATCTTAGCCGGTCCGGTGATGAACTTCATTCTGGCTTTTGTGCTGTTCGCACTTCATCTGCAAATGGCCGGTATCCAGGTGGAGAATCCGACCTATGTGAAGATCGGCGATGTAAGTGAAGGTATGCCGGCTCAGGAAGCCGGACTGCAGAAAGGCGACATTGTGGTATCCGTTAATGGCGAAGCCATCGGCGGGGATTACCAGAAGATGATCTCGCTCACCTCCGCGTCCAAGGGTAAAGAGATGAAATGGACACTGCAGCGCGGCGATGAAACGCTTAATGTAGCTATGATTCCCCGCAGTATGGAAGGGGAGGAAGGCGGTAAAGTCGGGATTACACCAGAGCTTCCTACACGCAAGGCAGGGGTTGGTGAGACTATCACCAAGTCAGGTACTGCCATGGTGGATACCACTAAGCTGATCTTCATCGGCTTCAAGCAGCTGATCAACAAGTTCAATATGGATGATATCTCGGGACCTGTGGGAACCTTCCAGCTGACCGGACAGATTGCTCAGCAGGGCATTCAGTATTTGACGTATTGGGCGGCTATTCTCAGCCTGTACCTCGGAATCTTTAATCTGCTGCCGATTCCTGCACTGGACGGAAGCAGGCTCGTGTTCCTTGGTGTGGAGGCACTGCGCGGTAAGCCGGTGGATCCGAGCCGTGAAGGCATGGTCCATTTCGTAGGGTTTGCCCTGCTGTTCCTGGTGATGATTGCTGTTACTTATAATGATATTTTACGCCTAATAAGCGGCTGATTCGTTACACAATACATTCTTTTGGGGTCCCCGCAAAGTACTTGAATTGGCTTCGTTGACTATTCGGCACTTTGCGGGGCGAATTTAGGAGGATTTCTTTACATGGCTAAAGATAAGCAGTTCGTTACGGAAATCACGCCGCAGGGCGAAGATTTCTCACGCTGGTATATTGATGTGATCAAAAAAGCGGACCTGATGGACTACTCTCCGGTCCGCGGCTGTATTGTGTTCAAACCGGATGGCTACGAGATCTGGGAACATATCCAGGAGGAGATGAACCGCCGCCTCAAGGAGACCGGACACCGTAATGCCTACTTCCCGCTGTTTATTCCGGAGAGCTTTTTCCAGAAGGAGAAAGAACATGTTGAAGGCTTCAATCCGGAGCTGCCTTGGGTGACAGAGGCTGGCGGTGATGTGCTGGAAGAACGTCTGGCGATCCGCCCGACCTCCGAAACCATGTTCGGCCATATGTATTCCAAATGGATTCAGTCTTACCGCGACCTTCCGGTGCTGATCAATCAGTGGGCTAACGTTGTCCGCTGGGAGAAGCGTACACTGCCGTTCATCCGCACTACGGAATTCCTCTGGCAGGAAGGCCATACCGCTCATGAGAATGAGACGGAAGCGCGTGAAGAAACGATGAAGATGCTGGATAACTACCGAGATTTCGTAGAAACTTTCCTGGCTATTCCGGTGGTGACCGGACAGAAGACACCATCCGAGCGCTTCGCCGGTGCGGTGGATACCTATTCCATTGAAGCGATGATGAAAGATGGACGGGCTGTGCAGGCGGCTACCTCGCATTATCTGGGTACCAAGTTCGCCGTTGCTTTTGATATCCAGTACTTAAGCCGTGATAATGTACTCGAATATGCACATACAACCTCTTGGGGCTCTACTACACGTCTGATCGGTTCCCTGATCATGGTGCATGGGGATGACCGTGGACTGGCTTTGCCGCCGAAGGTAGCGCCTACTCAGGTCATTATGATTCCAATCGGGCCGCCTAAGACCCGTGAGGCCGTTATCGGACGCACGGATGAACTGTTCGCAGAACTGAAGAGTGCCGGAATCCGCGTACGTGTAGACGACCGTGCTGATGTAACACCGGGCTGGAAGTTTAATGAATACGAAATGCGCGGTGTACCTGTACGTCTGGAGCTTGGACCGCGTGATATGGAGAACGGAGTCTGCGTACTCGTATCCCGGGTCAGCGGAGAGAAGAAGATTATCCAGCAGGAAAATCTGGTAGAAGAAGTGAAGGCTATGCTGGAGCAGGTTCATCAGGAAATGTTCGAGCGGGCGCTGAAGTTCCGTGAGGATCATTTCTACTCTGTAGACACCTTAGAGCAGATGAAGGATTCCATGGAAGAGAAGCGCGGCTTTGCGCTTGCAGGCTGGTGCGGCTCTGAGGAGTGCGAAACCAAGGTTAAGGAAGAAACAGGCGCAGGCAGCCGTAATATTCCGTTCAATCCGTCCGAAACGAAAGAGACTTGTATTTGCTGCGGTAAGCCGGCACAGCATACAGTTGTATTCGCCAAAGCGTATTAATCAGCAGCAACATTCTTATTTCATCTTTTATATTAGCTTCTGGCGAGAGGAGTCGGCGGGCCGCAAGTACCCAATGCTTTTTGAACCGGAAGCTTTTCTTACTATAATAGAATTATAGTTTAGGTATGGCTAATTATTGCCGAGTTAGGTGGGGAAACCATGGAGCAAAGCGTGGAGAGAAGAAAAAGGTTCGAGCTGTTAATGAAGCAGGGGGAAATTCCGCCGGCCATCATTGATCCCTACTTTTTGGACGGGCAGATCGAGCGTGTGGAAATCAGCCGCGGCAACCGTGACTGGCATATTGTAATTGCGAAAGACAGCCTGGTTCCGGCCCAGACCTACCGGACCTTTGTCCTTAGAATGCGTGAGAAGCTGCAGCATATTGCCAAAATCAGCTTCTTGTTCCTATATGATGACACAATCAACAAAGCAGATATTGTACAGGAGTACTGGGGAATGTTCCTCGAGTGGGTCCAGCGTGAGATTCCATCCGTCAACGGATGGCTGACGCGCTCCAGTCAGGACCTGCAGGACGGCACGCTTTTACTGAGCCTGAGCGATTCTATGTCACTTGAACTGGCCCGTAAAAAGGGCATCGAAGCAGCCATTATTAAATATTATGATAAGTATTTCGGACTTTCCCTCAAGGTGAAGCTGCAGATTGCCGAGAACGAGAGCAAAGCGGATGCCTATGAGGAATTCCAGCAGAAGCTCCAGCAGGAGCAGCGTGAACTGGTAGAAATGATGATGATGGCCAGTGAGCCGGACGAGCCTGAGGAAGTCGGTGACCCAAATGAGGTGATCAAGCTTCAGATCGGGTATGAGATCAAAGAACAGGCCGTATCGATTCTGGACATTCAGGATGAAGAGAAGAAAATTACGATTCAAGGCACGATTTTTGGCCTGGACACCAAAGAGCTTCGTAACGGCAACACACTCTACACCTTCTGCATCACTGACTTCACAGACTCTCTGCAGATGAAGATGTTTGCGAAGACCAAAGAGGATCTGAAAGTGATGGGGCAGCTGGCCAACGGTAAGTGGGTACGGGCACGCGGCAAAGTTGAATATGACCGCTTCATGCAAATCCCGGAGCTGGTGATGATCCCCTCGGATTTGTCGGAAGTGTCTGCACCGCCGGCGCGTAAGGACAATGCCAAGCAGAAGCGGGTCGAATTCCATCTGCATACTACAATGAGTACAATGGATGCAGTGGCAACCATCACTGATTATGTCAAAACCGCTGCGAAATGGGGACACCCGGCACTGGCTGTTACCGATCATGGTAATGTCCAGAGCTTCCCGGATGCGAACCATGCCGCACATAAGCATAAACTCAAAATGCTCTACGGTGTAGAAGCCAATGTCGTAAATGACGCGGTAAACATCGTGGAGAATGCGCAGCCCATGGATCTCAAAACAGCAACCTATGTCGTATTTGATATCGAGACCACCGGCCTGTCGATCACGCGCAACAATATTACCGAGCTTGCCGCCATTAAAATGTGCGAAGGCAAAGAGCTGGGCCGGTATACTACCTTCGTTAATCCGCATGAAAAGATTCCTTATCACATTCAGCAGCTGACGAATATTACTGACGAAATGGTTAAAGATGCTCCTGATCTTGAGCCTGTGCTCAAAGAATTCGTTGAGTTTGTCTCGGACAGCATTCTGGTCGCCCATAATGCACGGTTTGATATGGGGTTCATTCAGGCTTCCCTCAAGAAGCTGGGCTTGCCGCTGCTGCCTAATCCTTCATTGGATACGCTGGAGCTGGCACGCTTGCTCTTTCCGACTATGAAGAACCACCGGCTTAATACACTTGCTGACAAGTACAAAGTGCTGCTGGAGAGCCATCACCGGGCGGTGGATGATACGATTGCCCTGGGCGGCATCCTGAACGGGCTGCTGGCTGATGCGGAGAAGATGAAAGGGTTAACCCGGCTGGAACGGCTGAATGATTATGTAGGCAATGACTTGTCGAATGTACGTCCGTTTCACTGTGGCATCTATGCGCTAAATCCGGTAGGCAAAAAGAATCTCTACAAGCTGATCTCCATGTCGCATACAGAGTACTACAAACGGGTGCCCTGCATTCCCAAATCAAAGCTTGAAGAGCACCGGGACGGGCTAATTGTCATTTCCGGCTGTGAACGCGGGGAGTTTTTTGAAGCTGTGCTGAACAAGACGGTAGAGGAGGCCATTGAGGTCGCCCAGTTCTATGATGTTCTGGAGATTCAGCCGCTGACCATGTACATGCATCTCGTGGATAAAGGCTTTGTGGCCAGTGCCGAGGATTTACGCAGTGTTGTGCGCAAGATATGCGAAATCGGCGAGCAAATGAACAAGCCCGTCATTGCGACCGGCAATGTGCATTACCTGGAGCCGCGTGACAAGCTGTTCCGTGATATTACGATTCACGGGATTACCGGCTTCAGTCCGCTTAAGGACCAGCGTAAACCGGACGCCCATTTCAGGACTACCGAGGAGATGCTTACGGAGTTTGAGTTCCTGGGCCTAGAAAAAGCGATGGAGGTCGTGGTCACCAATACCGTCGAGCTCGCCGACCGTTTCGAGGAATATGATCTGTTCCCGAGCGAACTGTTCACTCCGGTAATTGAAGGTGCGGATGATGAAATCCGCAATACCTGCTATGAAACTGCCAAATCAATTTACGGAGAGGAATTGCCGGAGGTTGTAGTAGCCCGTCTGGAAAAGGAACTCGCGCCGATTATTAAATACGGGTTCTCTGCCAACTATCTGATCTCTGAACGGCTCGTTAAAAAGTCGAATCAGGACGGATATCTCGTCGGCTCACGTGGATCGGTAGGGTCATCCGTTGTGGCAACTTTCCTCGGTATTTCTGAGGTTAACCCGCTGCCGGCTCACTATATTTGCACGAATCCCGAGTGCAGGCATAGTGAATGGTTCCTTGACGGCAGCGTGCCGAGCGGATTTGACCTGCCGGATAAGGCCTGCCCGAACTGCGGCGGTAATCTGAAGGGAGAAGGCCAGGATATTCCGTTTGAGACGTTCCTGGGCTTCAAGGGGGATAAGGTTCCCGATATCGACCTTAACTTCTCAGGGGAATACCAGCCGAATGCCCATAATTTCACCAAAACGATGTTTGGACCTGACAATGTATTCCGTGCGGGCACCATCGGTACGGTAGCTGAGAAGACCGCCTTCGGGTTCACGAAGAAATATGAAGAGCATCACCAGAAGCGCTGGCGCGGAGCCGAGGTAGGCCGTCTGGCGGCCGGCTGCACCGGTGTGAAGCGCAGTACGGGGCAGCATCCCGGCGGTATCGTAGTTTTGCCGGATTATATGGAGATTGAAGACATCACTCCGGTGCAGTTCCCGGCGGATGATGTTACGGCAGAGTGGAAGACGACCCATTTTGACTATCACGCCTTCGATGCCAACCTGCTGAAGCTCGATATTCTGGGCCATGATGATCCGACCATGATGCGGATGCTGCAGGATCTGACCGGCGTGGACCCGACCACCATTCCGATGAATGATCCGAAGGTAATGAGCATGTTCAACTCCACAGATGCGCTTGGGGTAAGGCCGGATCAGATCCGTACCCCTGTAGCCACCTACGGAGTGCCGGAGATGGGGACGAAGTTTGTCCGCCAGATGCTTGTGGAAGCCAAGCCTTCCAGCTTTGCCGACTTACTGCAGATTTCAGGCCTGTCTCACGGTACAGGCGTGTGGCTGGGCAATGCCCAGGAGCTGATCAAGAATAATACCTGCAACATCAAGACGGTTATCGGCTGCCGTGATGATATCATGCTCTATCTGATCTATAAGGCGAACATGGATGCCAGCCTGGCCTTCAAGATTACGGAAAGTGTGCGTAAGGGGAAGGGGCTGCCTCCCGAATGGATTGAGGAAATGAAGAATTGCAAGGTGCCGCAATGGTACATTGATTCCTGCCTCAAAATCCAGTACATGTTCCCGAAGGCGCATGCGGCGGCGTATGTAATTTCCGCAGTGCGGACCGCCTTCTTCAAGCTGTATCATCCGATTGAATATTATGCGACTTACTTCTCTGTCCGTGCCGCTGATTTTGATATTGACCTATGCTGCAAGGGATATGAGGCTATCGGGCGTCAGATCGTAGAGATTGAGCAAAAAGGCTTCCAGGCGCTGCCGAAGGAAAAAGCGATGCTTCCGGTACTGGAAATGGCGCTGGAGATGACGGCACGCGGCTTCACCTTCAAAAACATTGATCTGTACCGTTCCGATGCCACCAAATTCACAGTTGACGGCAACAGCCTGATTCCGCCGTTCTCCTCGCTTGCGGGTATCGGCGATAATGCCGCGATCAATATTGCCGCAGCCAAGGATCTCGGAGAATTCCTCTCCATTGAGGACTTCCAGCAGAAATCCAAAGCCAGTAAAACGGTGATTGAGCTGCTGAACGGAATGGGCTGCTTCCGCGGCCTGCCGGAGAGCAATCAGCTGTCTTTATTCTAAAAAACGCTATAAATCACGCTTTGAAATAAGGGAGTCAAGGGCTGGTACTTGTCAGTGCAGACTCACTATGGTATAATTTTTTTGGTAATAATGAGATAAGTCCGTTGTGTAAAGAGTGGGGAAACCCACTCTTTATCTTTGGTATATAGCAAAAGACAAGTTCGTGGAGGTAATCTTCTTTTGAGCACACCCAAATCCAAAATTAAACAAACGGTAGAGCAGCTGCTTGGGTCCTATCTCGAGGACAATGGTTTCGAACTGGTGGACGTTGAATACGTGAAAGAAGGCTCCAATTGGTTCCTGCGCGTATTCGTAGATAAAGAAGGCGGCATCGATATTGATGACTGCGGCACCATCAGCGAATATATCAGCCAGAAGCTGGATGAGAATGATCCGTTTTCCGAAGCTTATTTCCTTGAGGTTTCCTCGCCCGGAGCTGAACGTCCGCTTAAGAAAGCTGCGGATGTTGCCAAAGCAGTTGGCAAGGATGTATATGTAACGGTGTATGAGCCGATTCAAGGACTCAAAGAATTCGAAGGTCGTTTGCTCTCGTTCGAGAACGAGGAACTGCTCATCTCCGCGGGCAAAAAAGAACATGTTGTACCGTACGCCAAGGTCGCCAGTGCGAGATTGGCCATTATTTTTTAACGTCTTGAAAGGGGGACCGGAATTTCATGAGTATGGAGTTTATTGAAGCTATGAATGAACTGGAAAGGGAGAAAGGCATCAGCAAGGATGTGCTGTTTGAAGCCATCGAAGCTGCGCTGATTTCCAGCTATAAACGCAATTTCAATGCGGCGCAGAATGTGCGTGTGGATATGAACCGCAACACAGGCGTAATCAAGGTTTTTGCCCGCAAGCTGATTGTGGAGGAGGTTCTGGACTCGCGGACAGAGATTTCTCTGCTGGGAGCCCGGGAGATCAATCCGCATTTCCAACTGGAGGATATTGCTGAACTTGAAGTGACACCGCGTGACTTCGGGCGTATTGCTGCCCAGACTGCCAAGCAGGTTGTTACACAGCGTATCCGCGAAGCGGAACGCGGACTTATCTATAACGCTTTTATCGACAAGGAAGATGATATTGTTACCGGCCTTGTACAGCGTCAGGATATGCGTAACATTTATGTGGATCTTGGTAAAATCGAGGCGGTTCTGCCGCTGGGCGAGCTTATGCCGGGCGAGAAGTTCAAGCAGAGCGAGCGTATCAAGGCTTATATCACCAAGGTGGAGAATACGACCAAAGGACCGCAGATCATGCTGTCCCGCAGTCATCCGGGTCTCTTGAAGCGTCTGTTCGAGCTGGAAGTGCCGGAGATTTTTGACGGAGTGGTTGAGATCCGTTCCGTTGCCCGCGAAGCCGGCTTCCGTTCCAAGATCGCCGTATTCTCGCGTAATCCCGAAGTCGATCCCGTTGGTTCCTGCGTAGGCCCTAGAGGCACGCGTGTTCAGACCATCGTAACCGAACTTCGCGGCGAGAAGATTGACATCGTACGGTATTCCGAGCTTGTGCAGGAGTATGTGGCCAATGCGCTCAGCCCGTCCAAAGTGCTTGAAGTTCAAGTCTTTGAAGCTGAGAAAATGGCGCGTGTCATCGTTCCTGATTATCAGTTGTCGCTGGCGATCGGCATCAAGGGGCAGAATGCCCGTCTTGCCGCTAAGCTGACCGGCTGGAAAATTGATATCAAGAGTGAAACTCAAGCGGAGCAGGAATACGGCAGACCCAGAACCTCTAATGATGAAATGCATCAGGATTCCGTCTCCATCGATTAATGAATCTGCTGACTGACGGGAGGCGCTACTATGAAGCAAAGAAAGGTGCCGCTGCGCAAATGCGTTGCCAGCCAAGAGATGATGCCCAAAAAAGAGCTGATTCGCGTGGTGAGAACGCCTGAGGGCGAAGTGCTCATTGACCTGACGGGCAAGAAGTCGGGCCGTGGTGCTTATATCTGCGGTAAACTGGAATACTTTAAGCTGGCACAAAAGACCAAAGCACTTGACCGAGCATTGAAATGTCAAGTGAGTCCTGAAATCTATGCCCAGCTTGCCCGGGATTTTGCATCCGTGGAGGAGCAATTTTTGGCAGCGAAGGATAGTGAGGACAATGAGTAAGACACTTTCTTATTTAGGGCTTGCGATGAGAGCAGGCAAGATTGTCACCGGCGACGAGGCTGTGCTTAAGGCAGTGCGGTCTTCAGAGGCGAAGCTGGTCGTCCTGGCAGGTGACGCTTCAGATAATACCCAAAAGAAGTTCCGCGATAAGTGCGGGACCTACGATATTCCACTAGTAATCGCATTTCACCGGGATGAACTCGGTGCAAGTATTGGTAAAGACCAGCGCGTAGTGCTGGCCGTTACGGATAAAGGATTCGCGGAAATGATCTCCAGAACGCTTGGAGATACTGTCGGAGGTGGAGTTATTGACTAAAGAAGACAATAAGGATAAACTGCGCGTGTATGAATACGCGAAGTCTCTGAACATGAGCAGTAAAGAAATCATTACAATTCTGAAGCGTTTGAATGTTCCTGTGAATAATCATATGAGTGTCATGGAGAATGGCTCCGTGAACAAAGTTGAACAATTCTTCAAGGACATCAAGTCAAACGCTGCAGCCAAGCGGGACACCGGCACCAGCAGCCGTCCGGTAACCACCGGCGCGGTAACAGCCGAACCCCAGAGTGCTCAGAATGCCAACAAAAATCAACCGGAAAAGCAGGTAGGTATGAACAGTAACCAAAACAACAACCAATCGACGACGTCCCCAAGGCCCCAAAGCGGACAAGATTCCCGCAGAACACAAACAACAGGTTCCACCCAGAATTCCCGCCCGCAAGGCAGCTCCACTGGCAGCCGTCCGCAGGGCAGCTCCACTGGCAGCCGTCCGCAGGGCAGCTCCACCGGCGGCAGCCGTCCGCAAGGCAGCTCTACTGGCGGCAGCCGTCCGCAAGGCAGCTCCACCGGCGGCAGCCGTCCGCAGGGCAGCTCCACCACTGGCAGCCGTCCGCAGGGCAGCTCCACCACTGGCAGCCGTCCACAGGGCAGCTCCACCACTGGCAGCCGTCCACAGGGCAGCTCCACTGGCAGCCGTCCGCAAGGCCAAGGCAGCGGCGCACCTCGTACAGGTGACCGTCCGCAAGGCCAAGGCAGTGCACCCCGTACGGGTGACCGCCCGCAGGGTCAAGGCAACGCAGGCGGAGATTTCTCCCGCGGCGGTGACAGAGGTCCGAAGAAGAATACTACTGGCGGCAGACCGAACAACAACAGCGGCCAGAAACGTTTCGAAGACGGCAAAGGCGGCAACTTCCGCGGCCGTGGCGGCAAGAACAACCGCGGCAGAAACCAGCCGATGGTACACCGTGAGAAGATTGACAACACACCGAAGAAGATTATTGTCCGCGGCAGCATGACTGTCGGTGAAACAGCGAAGCTGCTTCACAAGGATGCTTCCGAAGTGATTAAGAAGCTGATTTCGATGGGTGTTATGGCCACGATCAATCAGGAGCTTGATATCGACACGATCCTGCTTCTGGCCGGAGAATTCGGCGTAGAAGTAGAAGTGAAGATCCCTGTAGATGAAGACAGCTTCGAAACTGTGGAAGAGAACGATTCCGAAGATGACTTGCAGACCCGTCCTCCGGTTGTAACGATCATGGGTCACGTTGACCATGGTAAAACAACATTGCTCGATGCTATCCGCTCCACGAATGTAACCGGCGGAGAAGCAGGCGGAATTACGCAGCATATCGGTGCGTACCAGGTCGAAATCAACCACAAGAAAATTACATTCCTTGATACACCGGGCCATGAAGCGTTTACCGCTATGCGTGCCCGTGGTGCCCAGGTTACGGATATGACGATTATCGTCGTAGCTGCCGATGACGGCGTAATGCCGCAGACGGTGGAAGCAATCAACCATGCCAAGGCAGCCGGACTTCCGATCATTGTTGCTGTTAACAAGATCGATAAGCCAGGTGCAGACCCTGACAAGGTGAAGCAGGAGCTTACAAGCTATGAGCTGGTTCCGGAAGAGTGGGGCGGCGATACAATCTTCGTCAACCTGTCGGCCAAACAGCGCATCAACCTGGAAGAGCTGCTGGAAATGATTCTGCTCGTTGCTGAAGTGAATGAGTACAAAGCGAACCCGGACAAACGGGCACGCGGTACTGTTATAGAAGCTGAGCTTGACAAAAACCGTGGACCGGTTGCCCGTATTCTCGTACAGAACGGTACGCTGAAAGTCGGCGATGCCTTTGTAGCAGGGAACTGTTTCGGACGCGTACGTGCCATGGTCAATGACAAGGGACGCAAGATCAAAGAAGCGGGACCTTCCACACCAGTGGAAATTACCGGTCTGACTGAGGTGCCACAGGCGGGCGATCCGTTTATGGCCTTCGAAGATGAGCGCAAAGCCCGTGCGATCGCTGACAGACGTTCGACTTCGCAGCGCCAGTCCGAGCTGAACACGAACACCCGTGTAACACTGGATGATCTGTTCAAGCATATCAAAGACGGAGAGATCAAAGACCTCAACGTTATCATCAAGGGTGACGTACAAGGTTCGGTAGAGGCGCTGAAGGGCTCCCTGGCCAAAATCGAAGTTGAAGGCGTGCGCGTGAAGATTCTTCACAGCGGTGCCGGCGCGATTACGGAATCCGATATTACCTTGGCAGCAGCATCCAACGCTATTGTTATCGGCTTCAATGTTCGTCCGGATGCCCAGACGAAAGCGGCAGCTGAGCAGGAGAAAGTGGATGTGCGTCTGCATAACATCATCTACAATGTAATCGAAGAAATTGAAAGTGCCATGAAGGGGATGCTTGATCCCATCTACAAAGAGAACGTTATCGGCCATGCAGAAGTGCGTAATGTGTTCAAAATCAGCAAAGTGGGTACCATCGCAGGTTGTATGGTTACTTCCGGCAAAATTGCCCGCAATGCTGAAATGCGCCTGATCCGCAGCGGTATCGTTGTCTTCACAGGCAAGATCGACACCTTGAAACGTTTCAAAGATGATGCCAAAGAAGTGGCGCAGGGTTATGAATGCGGCATAACTTTGGAACGCTATAATGATGTCGTTGAAGGCGACATTATCGAAGCGTTCATTATGGAAACGGTAGAGCGCTAAGCGAAGAGGTGAATATAGATGTCTAAAATCAGAACCGGACGGGTTGGCGAACAGATTAAGAAAGAACTGAGCCAGCTCATCCAAAGCGGACTAAAGGACCCGCGCGTCGGGTTCGTAACTGTAACTGGCGTAGATGTGACAAATGATTTGTCACAGGCCAAGGTATACCTGAGCGTATTCGGGGACGAGGAGCAGAAGTCAGACTCGCTCAAGGCGATTGAGAAAGCTAACGGCTTTCTCCGCTCGGAGCTTGGCAAAGCAATCCGCCTGCGCCATACTCCAGAGCTGATCTTCAAGATTGACGAATCCGTTGCTTACGGAAGTCATATTGAGAAGCTGCTCGGAGAAATCGGCAAAACCGAATAGAGCTACGGAACATAAAGGAGACGGCGAATGCAGAGCTATGAACAAAGTCTCCAGCAGACCCGTAAGTTTCTGCTGGAACACGACGATTATCTTGTAGTGTCGCATGTTCAGCCGGACGGAGATGCAGTCAGCTCCACCCTCGCGGTGGGCTGGCTTCTCTCATGTCTGGGCAAAAAATATTGTATGCTGAACGAGGGCCAGATTCCGCAGCGTATGGAATATTTATGGCATGCCGATCAAATTGTCAATCTGTCTGCTGCGGGCGAACTGCCGCGCCAGTACAGCAATGTCATTTGTGTCGACTGTGCGGATTTTCAGCGTGTAGGACTTACCCAGCGTCATTTCACCAGTGATGCACTTATCGTAAACATAGACCATCATCCCACCAATAATGGGTACGGTGCCGTAACGCTCATCAAGCCGGATGCGGCTGCGACAGCAGAGATTCTGTTCGACCTGCTGAAGAGCTTTGAGGTGGAATGGGATATCGATATTGCCACGGCCATTTATACCGGACTCTTAACAGATACCGGCGGTTTCCGCTATAACAACACCTCCCCTAAAGTGATGGCGGCTGTATCCGAACTGCTGGCATTAGGCGTAAATGGACCTGAACTGGCTGAGACCCTGCTTGAAGAGATGACTCTCCCGCAGGTGAAGGTACTCAATCGGGCACTTAGTACACTGCAGCTCAGCTCGGAAGGGGATATTGCCTGGGTATATGTTACGCCTCAGGATATGCTGGATTGCGGAGCAGCCAACGAGGATCTTGAAGGGATTGTCAATTATCCGCGGAATATCCGCGGGGTAGAGGTAGGCATTCTGTTCAAGGTAATCGATGAGCATGCGGTGAAGGCGAGTCTTCGTTCGGCCGGTAAGGTCGATGTCGCGGCGCTGGCGCAGGTCTTCGGCGGCGGCGGGCACACGCGTGCTGCGGGAGCCCGAATTAACGGAAGTCTTGAAGAGGCGGTAGAGCAGGTGCTTGAGGAGGTTAAACGTCATCTATGAGTGAACTTACAGGTGTTCTGGCCGTATATAAGCCGGCAGGGTTCACTTCACATGATGTTGTGGCCAAGGCAAGGCGAATTCTGGGCATGAAGCGGATCGGACATACCGGTACGCTTGATCCACAAGTGACCGGAGTGCTTCCGTTATGTCTGGGACGGGCTACGCGGGTGGTTGAGTACATCCAGGAGCTGCCTAAGGAGTATGTGGCTACACTGCGGCTGGGACTTGCCAGTGATACAGAGGATTTAACAGGGACGATTACGGAATCAGTTGAAGAGGTTCAGGTTACGGAAGCTGAAGTGCTGGCTGTGCTGAATTCCTTCAAAGGCGTGATTTCACAGGTTCCCCCGATGTATTCCGCAGTAAAGGTGGATGGCAAGCGTCTGTACGAGCTGGCCCGAGAAGGCAAGACAGTGGAACGTAAGAGCCGCGAAGTGGAAATTTATGAGATTGAAATGCAGGATATGGTCTGGAGTGGCAATTATCCCGATATTACGTTCCGGGTACTATGCTCCAAAGGAACGTACATCCGTACCCTATGCGTGGATATCGGGCGTGCGCTTGGAGTGCCGGGTGTGATGGTGAAGCTGGAACGGACCATGTCGGCTGGGATATCTGCCAGTCATTGCCTGACCCTGGAGCAAATTGCCGAACATAAGGAAGCGGGTACGCTGGAAGAGCACTTAATTGCCGCCGATGAGGCGATTTCGCATTTGCCCAAACATACAGTAGCCGAGGAGAAGAAGAAAGCCGCCCTGCAAGGGCAGCGTCTGTCGCTCCGCTTTGTGGCACCGGAAGTGAAGGGAAGCGGAGATTTCCGGCTGTATGATCTGCAGGGGGAGTTTCTGGGCATCTATGCTTTAGAAGCTACCGGTGCGATTGCTCCTGTTAAAGTGTTTGCACAGGCTTAAACTTTAATTTATTTGTGAATGTAGGTGAGAAACAGCGTGAGAACCGTAACCTTAAGCTATCCTATGTTGCCGGAGACGGCAGCAGAGTGGGCGCAGCCTCAAGTAGTTGCCCTGGGGCAGTTCGACGGACTGCACCTCGGACATGCCAGCGTCATAACATCTGCTGTAGCTCTTGCCCGCCAGGCAGGCGTACCTGCAGCTGTCATGACCTTTTATCCCCATCCTAAGGATGTTATGGGTAAAGGTGACTATGAAGGATATTTGACACCTTCCAGGGACAAGCAGGAGCTGCTTGCCGGGATGGGCGTTGATATTTTATACATTATTGCATTTAATGAAGAACTCTCCCGGGTTAGCCCGGTGGACTTTGTCTCTGTAATGCTGCTGCCGCTGCAGATTGTAACCGCCGTGGTCGGCTTCGACTTCCGGTTCGGCTACAAGGGTGAAGGTGATGCGGATACGCTTCGGGAGCTGGGGCAGGGTGTTATGAACGTAGAAACCGTCTCCCCGTTTCTTCTCGAAGGAGAGAAGGTTAGCAGCTCCGGCATCCGCAAGTGCCTGCTGAACGGGGAACTGGATAAGGCCAATGCCTGGTTTGGACGTTGTTATCACCTGCGCGGAATCGTGGGCCATGGCGAGAAGCGGGGCAGGACCATCGGATTCCCGACAGCGAATCTTCAGCTTGAAGACCGCTATGTCATCCCGGCCAAAGGCGTATACGCCGTTAAGGTGTTTTACAAGGAAGATGTACTGTACGGCGTGATGAATGTCGGCGTGAAGCCTACATTTCATGATGGGATGATTGCTCCAAGCTTCGAAGTGCATCTGTTTGATTTCGCGGGAGATATTTACGGACAGGAACTTAAGGTAGAGCTGGTATCCTTTATCCGTTCTGAACGCAAGTTTGAGTCCATTCAGGCCTTAATCGCCCAGATCGGCGCAGATGCTGAGACAGCCAAGGGGCTTCTGGGATATCATTCCTAATCTTTCCCGGACATGCCGTTTACTTTTGTCTTTGAAGGTGCTATACTGATTAACGTTGCTGGATTGACAGCATCATAACCTTAGCTTGGTTACTTGTTCTCACCGACGGTGACGAGGCTACTGGCGATTATAATGAAGGAGGTGAACAGGATGGCATTGACTCAAGAACGTAAACACCAATTGATCGACGAGCACAAAACTCACGAATCCGATACTGGATCCCCTGAGGTGCAAGTTGCTATCCTTACGGAGAACATCGTTAATTTGACTGACCACTTGCGTACGCACAAGAAGGATCATCATTCCCGCCGCGGACTGCTGAAGATGGTTGGACAACGTCGTAAACTGCTGGCGTATTTGAAGAACAAAGACATCAGACGTTACAGCGCCCTGATCGAAAAACTGGGATTGCGTCGTTAATTTTCCATAAGATCAACCCTAAAGCAGCCTGGTTGTATACCGTATGTCCTTCTTACGAGCGACAGCGGGACAGCCGGGTTGCTTTTTGAAAATTTAGGGTAAACTTTTACAGCAGATAAGTGGATATTATTCGCAAAAAACGGCTAGATCACCTCATGGAGGACAAGCCGTTTTTGCTTGTAGAACATACAGAACAAATTACTATCATTCAAGGAGGGGTTTTATGGAACAACGTGTTGAAATGCAGCTGGGCGGAAGACGCCTTGTGCTGGAAACAGGCCGTCTGGCCAAACAAGCGAACGCAGCCGTTATGGTGCGTTACGGAGATACTTCAGTATTGTGTACGGTTACAGCATCAAGTGAGCCTAAAGATCTGGATTTCTTCCCGCTTACGGTGAACTATGAAGAAAGATTATATGCAGTAGGTAAAATCCCGGGCGGATTCATCAAACGTGAAGGACGTCCAAGTGAAAAAGCGATCCTGTCGAGCCGTCTGACCGACCGTCCGATCCGTCCTTTGTTCCCTGAGGGATTCCGCAATGACGTGCAGGTACTCAACCTCGTCATGAGCGTGGATCAGGACTGTGCGCCTGATATTGCAGCTATGATTGGTACTTCCGCTGCACTGAGTATTTCCGATGTGCCTTTCAACGGTCCAATCGGGGGCGTTGCTGTAGGCCGTATTAACGGTGAGTTCATCATCAACCCTGATGTGGCGCAGCAGGCAATCAGCGATATCTATGTCGTTGTAGCCGGTACTAAGGACGCTATCATGATGGTAGAAGCTGAAGCCAATGAAGTGACTGAGGATGTAATGCTTGAAGCGATTATGTTCGGCCATGACGAAGTCCGCAAGATCGTAGCTGTAATTGAGCAGCTCGTGGCTGTTGCCGGAAAAGAAAAAATGGCAGTGAAGCTGCACGCGGTTAACACTGATGTGAATACAGAGGTTCGCGCTTTTGCTGAGAGCCGTCTGGTTGAAGCTGTAAGAATCGCCGAGAAGCATGCCCGTCAGGATGCAATCGATCACATTAACACTGAAACGGTGGAGTATTTCGCAGAGAAATACATAGAAACACCAGAACTTCTTAAAGATGTTAAGGAAGTGCTGCATGATATCGTGAAGGACGAAGTAAGACGTCTGATCACGCATGATAAGGTACGTCCCGATGGCCGTAAGCTGGATGAGATCCGTCCGATTGAATGCGATACAGCCCTGCTGCCGCGTACACACGGTTCCGGTCTGTTCACACGCGGACAAACTCAGATTCTTAGCGTATGTACGTTAGGCGCACTGGGGGATGTACAGATTCTTGACGGTATCGATCCCGCTGAAACCAAACGCTTCATGCATCACTACAACTTTCCTCCGTTCAGCGTAGGGGAAGCCCGTCCGCTGAGAGCACCGGGACGCCGCGAGATCGGCCACGGGGCACTGGGTGAACGCGCATTGTCCAAGGTTATTCCAAGTGAAACTGAATTCCCGTACACGATCCGTCTGGTATCGGAAGCTATTGAATCCAATGGTTCCACTTCCCAGGCCAGCATCTGTGCCAGTATCCTGGCGATGATGGATGCAGGGGTGCCAATCAAGGCGCCTGTAGCCGGTGTTGCTATGGGTCTGATCAAAGACGGAGAGCATGTCTCCATCCTGACAGATATTCAAGGCATGGAAGATCACCTCGGCGATATGGACTTTAAGGTAGCAGGTACAGCAGAGGGCGTAACGGCGATCCAGATGGATATCAAAATCGACGGTATCGACCGCAAAATTCTTCAGGATGCGCTTCAGCAGGCCAAAGAAGGACGTATGTTCATCTTGGGTAAAATGAATGAAGCGATCTCCGCGCCAAGAACAAGCCTGTCCAAATATGCTCCGAAGATTATTATCATCAACATCAATCCGGACAAAATCCGTGATGTTATCGGTGCTGGCGGTAAGATCATCAACAAAATCATTGAAGAAACCGGCGTAAAGATCGACATCGAACAGGATGGCCGTGTATTCATCGGCTCCTCCAACGAAGAGATGATCCAGAAGGCCCGCGGCATTATCGAAGGCATTGTGCGTGAAGTACAGGTCGGCGAAATTTATGTGGGTACCGTTAGACGCATCGAGAAGTTCGGCGCATTTGTTGAGCTAATTCCGGGTAAAGACGGTCTCGTGCATATTTCCCAGCTGTCCACAGAACGTGTGGCTAAAGTGGAAGATGTTGTTGCCATTGGGGATACCATTACCGTTAAGGTAACCGAAATCGATCAGCAGGGCCGCGTCAATCTGTCGCGCAAAGCTGTTCTGACCTCGGAAACCGGAGCGAAGGCGTAATACAGCCTGCGTTCACTTTTCCGGCAATTTAACTAAATGTATGAAGAAGAGACAGAAGCAGTATCGTTCTGGCTCTTTTTTTTAGCAATATGGCGATGATCGATACTCCGTGCATTATGCATATTCGGGCCCTTTCATACATAGGCTGGGACAAAGCGTCCTTGCACTTCTACCCTTGTGCCGGGACGGATCAGACCGTTTCTGCCGGGGAGGAAAGACGTCATGAAGACGGACAAAGCAGCGCTTGTACTGGCCTGCATCGCTGTAGTAATCGGGATCGGCAGCACGAATGGACCGGTCAAAGAGATGATCGCCGGGCTTAAGCCGCAGGCGGATGCGGCCGTGCTAAGCTATGTGCCCAAGCAAACGAATGATGAATTACGTGCGCAGATTGCCGGCAAGGCAGCTGAGCTGAATGCGCAGCCTGTTGATGCTGTCGTTGACCGGGTATGGAAAGCCATACCGGGGTACAACGGCCTTGAGGTGGATGAGGAGGCAACCTACCGGAACGCGCTTTTGCGGGGGCCGACGGACAGCCTCAAACTGGTGTACCGCCAGACAGAGCCGAAGGTATCGCTGAGTGATCTGGGGGCGCAGCCGATCTACCGGGGCAATCCGGCCAAGCCGATGGTGTCGCTGATGATTAATGTAGCGTGGGGGAACGAGTATATAGTGCCGATGCTGGATATTCTGGATGCGGAGAAGGTCAAGGTGACCTTTTTTCTGGACGGAAGCTGGCTTAGTCATAATAAGGAACTTGCAGCAGAGATGCTGAAGCGCGGACATGAGGTAGAGAATCATGCCTATACTCATCCCAATATGAGTACACTCAGCCGTGCACGTGCTACCGCCGAGATCGAGAAGACGCAGAAGCTGCTGAAGGATAGCCTGGGAGTAACCAATAAATGGTTCGCTCCGCCTTCAGGAGACTTTAATCAGCAGACGGTAGAGATTGCAGCCTCACTGGGGCTGAAGACGGTGCTATGGACGCTTGATACGGTCGATTGGCGCCATCCTTCACCGGATTCGGTGATTGCCAAGATCAGCAGCAAAGCGGAGCCTGGAACCCTGATACTGATGCACCCGACTGCCTCCTCCTCCCAAGCGCTGAGGGGAATGATCCGCGGGATTAGAGCCAAGGGTCTGCAGCTGGGAACCGTTAGTCAGACACTCTCAACAGAGCGTATTACACCTCCGGAAGTTGAGTGAACGGACTATTTCTGATAGGATAAGAGGCGCGAATAATAAATACAGACAGATACAGGGGCTGTGCCAGGAGGATTTGACATTGGACAAAATATTATTATCGAACGGACTTCGGGTGGTTACCGAGAAGATCCCGACCGGAAGGTCCGTATCCTTCGGAATCTGGGTCAAGACGGGCTCACGCAATGAGAACCCGCTGAACAACGGGATTTCCCATTTCATCGAGCATATGCTCTTCAAGGGAACTGACCGGTATAGTGCTAAGGATATCGCCGAACAGTTTGATGCGATTGGCGGCAACGTCAATGCGTTTACCTCTAAGGAATATACATGCTATTATGCCAAAGTGCTGGATGAGCATCTGCCGATTGCTGTGGATGTGCTGGCGGATATGTTCTTCCGTTCACGGATGGACGCTGAAGAGCTGTCCAAGGAGAAGAATGTCATTCTGGAGGAAATCTCCATGTGCGAGGACACGCCGGATGATCTGGTCCATGAGCTGATGTGTGCTGCCGCTTACGGCGAACACCCGCTGGCTTACACGATTCTGGGGCTGAAGGAACGTCTGCTGGAAATGACACCGGATGACCTGCGTGCTTATATGAAAGAGCAGTATACGATCGAAAATACAGTAATCAGCGTAGCCGGCAATATTGATGACGGTCTGATCGGGCTGCTGGAGCAGCATTTTGGCTCGTTCGCGAACCATGGTGAATCGCCTTCGCTGACTGAACCTGATTATCAGGGGGAACTGGTCTTCCACAAGAAGAAAACAGAGCAGAATCACATCTGCATCTCCTTGCCTGGTGTGAAGAGCGGCGGTCCGCTGCAATATCCGATGGCACTGCTGAACAATGCCTTTGGCGGCGGCATGAGCTCGCGGCTGTTCCAGGAAATCCGTGAGAAGCGCGGTCTGGCTTATTCTGTATTTTCCTATCACAGTGCCCAGGCCGACAGCGGATTGTTCACCGTGTATGCCGGCACAGCGCCGAAGCAGACCAAAGAGGTTACCGAGCTGATCAAAGAGATGCTGCACGATCTTGCGGTGAACGGCCTGAGTGAGGACGAGCTCCGTAAAGGCAAGGAGCAGCTGAAAGGCAGTCTGATCCTGAGTCTGGAGAGCACCAGCAGCCGGATGAACCGGATGGGCAAAAACGAGCTGATGCTCGGCAGGCAGGATACCCTCGATGAGATGATTGCCAAAATAGGGGCTGTGACCATGGAGGATATCAATGCGCTGCTGGACTTTATGTTCGCACAGCCGCTGTCTCTGGCCATGGTAGGCTCAACAGATAAAGCGATAGCCAATGTTAGGAGAGATGATCTTGTCTTATTACGTTCAAATTAACAAGCTTCCCGGGAATGAGGATGTACTGCTGCCCCGCAAAATGTCCGAGCAGGCATCGGGATATGACCTGTATGCCGCTGTAGCAGAGGCTGTGATGCTTGCTCCGGGCGAGCGGGCATTAATCCCTACTGGAATCTCACTGGCTATGCCGGACGGGTTGGAGGCGCAGATCCGTCCGCGCAGCGGCCTGGCCCTGAAGCACGGCATCACCTGCCTGAATACACCGGGTACCATCGATGCGGATTACCGCGGTGAAATTAAGGTGCTGCTGATCAACCTGGGTCAGGAGCCGTTTGCAATTGCCCGCAATGAGCGGATTGCCCAAATGGTGTTCCAGGCGGTGCCTTCAGTGACACTCGTAGAAGTGGATCAGCTTTCTGAAACGGAACGCGGTGCCGGCGGCTTTGGCCATACGGGCAAATAAGCAGCAGGAATTCTTATAGATTCGTATAGAACTTAAACAAAAGCTTGCGGAAAACGCACCTTCCTGGTGTGTGACCGCAAGCTTTTTTATGTTTTTCCATATGCTGTTACATTTTAGCCTTTTATTTGGCTGTGCCCTTAGTTTGTTTTTGCCCGATTACCTCATAGAGCTTCTCCATCTGGGCATCCCGGCGGTCAATGATATCCTGGGCCGTTGTATAGGCTTCGATATCAGGCATAACTGCATTGGCCGGATCACGGCCGGGATCAGGACGGGTGAATTTTTTGTGTGAGACCATATAGCTGATTCCGGAAGCCGGAAGCTGGAACCCTAGAATATCGCCATATGAAGAGGGCTGATTCCCTGTAGCTTCTCCAATTACTTGTCCCAGCTTGTTATCCTGTACAACCAGGGCAAACCAGTTTGCCGAACTGAAGGTGCGCGGCGAAGTCAGCACATACAGATTTCCGCTGAAGGGATGCGCGGACTTCAGGATATTTTTAGCCAATACAGCCTCATTCACCACTACGCCACTGTCCGGGCTGCCGGGAATCTGCTGCTTCACCTGCGGAGAGTAACGGATCACACTTTTGAAAGTCCGGTACTGCGCGGCATCGGTAAACGCCAGAAATTCTTCAATAACCTGGGAATCCCCTCCTCCATTATTTCGTAAATCAATAGCAATATTGCGGATTCCCTGACTGTACACCTCATCGAAGAACCGCTTTACAGTTGACTTATACTCCTCAGAGGCAACGCAGGTATTCAATTGGAAAATACCTAAAGACCGGTCCTTCTCAATTTCGAAGGTGAAGTCGGCATTGTGCGCAGGATAAGGATTATATTCTTTCTGTCCGGTTGGATCCGCTAACTCAATTTCTTCGGAGATATTCTCGTTACCTCTTGTTGCAGCAATTGAGACTGAATTCTCGGAGACCAGTCCCATATGCTGCAGGAACCATTCCGTCCGGAGCAGGCTGGTTGCCTGCGATTTTACCCAATTCTCATTTTCCGCCGGAATGGTTAGTTTCAGATCCGCTTCGATATCCTTGATACTGCGACCGCCTATTGCCGTAATGATATCCCCAGGGTGCAGTTGACCCCGCTTGTCCTTCACTACCAGACCTTCCCGGCTCCAGAATAAAGGCAGGTTGAGGATTCTTTGCACAGGCGATGGAGAGAGCGTGGTATGCCCGTCATGCAGCAGAATAACAATGGTGTCTGCAATGAAATAGAATTCCGAGAGTGTATGGGCCTGCTTAATATTGTTGTAGGCCTCATCAATAACCAGCTGCTCTTCAGAGGTCCATCCGTCAATCAGCCGGGGATGTACCTGTACTAGCGTGCTAACGAGTTCATCAAGGTCTTCTTTCATTTGTGCCGGACTCAGTTTGATTTCCTCAGGAGCCGAAACAGGGACAGGAAGCGAAGAAACCGGACTATTTAGCGGAATGGGAGGGGCATCTTCACTCGAAGCAGTAGTTTGAGGAGAGGATGACACTGACAGCAGATGTTCCGTCTCACGTCCGCTAAAGCCGGTGTGCTTAATGTAGACTGCTGCGGTAATAATTGCTGCAACCGCCAATAACGGCAGGGCGTATTGGATGATTTTGTTCCTCATAAAGTACCTTCCATTTACTTTTTTAGTTGATTGTAGAATGAATAACGCTTATTATCAGTGATTTATTTCGGCTTCCCTTGAATTCATCCCCGCTCTTCACCCATCTGCACCGCACGGCATAAGATGCTCTATAGTCGAATGTGTATGTGGAAAGGAGCGTCATCCCTATGCTTACTGGCATCAGGATCGTGTTCCTGGGCGGGGACGCGAGACAAATTGAAGTGATTCGGAAATGTGTGGAAATGGATGGGACGGTAAGCGCTGCCGGTTTCGACAAGTGGGAGGCCCCAAGCCCGGGGGTTAACCTGGAACAAATGTCGGTAGAATTACTCAGTAATGCAGATGTGCTGGTACTGCCGACCGTCGGCTGCGATGATGAGGGTTATATTAATGCGGTTTTCGCTTCCGAACGTCTGCAGCTGCTGGAAGAACATATCGCTGCTCTGCCGTCCCGGGCTATCGTGTATACCGGCATGGCCAAAAGCTATTTGCGCGGACTCTGTGACAGACACTCCCTGAAGCTGGTGGAGCTGCTGAACCGGGACGATGTGGCCATTTACAACTCTATCCCTACAGCCGAGGGTGCACTTGTTATGGCCATACAGAACACCGATTTTACTGTTCACGGTTCTACCTCGATGGTGCTCGGAATGGGCAGGACAGGATTCACCATGGCCAGGGCACTGCAAGGAATGGGTGCAAGTGTAAAAGTAGGCGTAAGGAAACAGGAGCATTACGCAAGAGCAGAGGAAATGGGCTGGAAGCCGTTTATGACCGGAGATCTGCTGCTTCACGTACCGGAAGCGGATCTGATCTTCAATACCATTCCAAGCATGATTATTAACGCACAGGTTCTATCGCGCCTTCAGCGGCACTGCGTGATCATCGATTTGGCTTCCGCACCGGGCGGGTGCGATTTCCGCTATGCCGAGAAGCGCGGGATCAAGGCGATGCTGGCACCGGGACTTCCCGGTATTGTGGCCCCCAAGAGCGCCGGAATCATTATGGCTAATGCGCTGGTGCAGTCGTTATCAGGCGAGACTTTAATCAAGGGGGATGAATAAATGGATTGGCATGGAAAAACAGTAGGTTATGCAATTACGGGCTCTCACTGCACATTTGCCGAGGTGATGCCGCAGATACAGCGGTTTATGGATGGCGGGGCCAATGTGGTGCCGATCGTTTCCGCATCTGTGCTGAACACGGATACGCGCTTTGGCACATCGGAAAATTGGTTAAAACAGTTGAAAGATATAACAGGGAATGATATCATTTCTACAATTGTTGAAGCGGAACCGCTGGGTCCTTCAAAGCTGCTGGATGTACTTACGATTGCTCCCTGCACAGGGAACACAACGAGCAAGCTGGCGAATGCCATGACGGACAGTCCGGTGCTGATGGCTGCCAAATCGCAGATGCGCAACGGGCGTCCGCTTGTGCTGGCGATCTCCACGAACGATGGTCTGGGCCTGAATGCGGCGAATATTGCTAAGCTTCTGGTAACTAAAAATATATATTTTGTGCCATTCGGCCAGGATAATCCGGTTGCGAAGCCTAACTCGCTTGTGGCCCGGATGGATCTTATTCCTGAGGCTTGTTATGCAGCCCTGCAAGGCAACCAGCTGCAGCCCATGATTATCGAACGGTTTCATTCAGCATAGCATTACGGCTCTATCACAGAAACCAAGAACATAGGTAACACTTCTGCCGTCCTCATACTGAGGGCGGTTCAACACTTTATTCAGTATGTGAAGGCTGGAACATTTATCAGGGGTTGAGGAAAGGGGCATCATCCTTATGCTTACTGGCATCAGGATCGTATTCCTGGGCGGGGACGCAAGACAGCTCGAAGTGATCCGCAGATGCGTAGAGATGAATGCGGCAGTAAGTGCAGCGGGATTCGACCAGTGGGAGTCTCCGGTTCCGGGGGTGAGTCTGGAACCGTTGTCTGCGGAACTGCTCGGCACAGCCGATGTACTGGTACTGCCTGTGGCAGGATGCGATGAGGACGGGAAGCTTAACACGCTGTATTCCTCCGGTCCGCTGCAGCTGCTGGATGAACATATCGCGGCGCTGCGGGCGGATTGTATAGTATATACTGGTATAGCCAAAAGGTATTTGCGCGCCTTGTGTACCAGGCATTCACTGAAGCTCGTTGAGCTGCTGGACAGGGATGATGTGGCGATATACAATTCCATCCCTACAGCGGAAGGCGCGCTGGTTATAGCCATTCAGAATACCGATTTCACCATACATGGCTCCAATTCAATGGTGCTGGGCATGGGCAGAACCGGTTTCACGATGGCTAGAACCCTGCAAGGCGTTGGAGCCAGGGTATCCGTAGGGGTAAGGAAGCCGGAGCATTACGCCCGTGCAGAAGAAATGGGCTGGAAGCCTTTTATGACCGGGGCATTGCAGCTTCATGTGGATGAGGTTGATCTTATCTTCAATACCATTCCCAGTATGATGCTCACGGCTGAGATTATATCGCGCCTGCCCCGGCACTGTGTAATTATTGATCTGGCTTCGGCTCCGGGCGGCTGTGATTTCCGTTATGCGGAGAAGCGCGGAATTAAGGCGATCCTGGCTCCGGGCCTTCCCGGCATAGTCGCCCCGGCAAGTGCAGGGAAGATTATGGCTGGTGCATTGCTGCAGTCGATTTCGGACGAGGTTCTGCACACACAGGGCAACGAATAGTTACGGATCAACACATGGTTCTGTATTTCACGTATTAATCAGCGCTTGCTTAGAGAAGTAATGGAGGAATTATAAATGGGTATTTTGGTGCAAAAATTCGGCGGGACTTCGCTCTCCACACCAGTGGCCAGAGAACACGTAATCCGTCATGTTAAACGGGAACTGGCCAGCGGGTTCAGCCTGGTGGTGGTTGTCTCGGCAATGGGCCGCAAAGGGGAACCTTATGCTACGGATACACTGCTGGATCTGGCGGCACAAAGCGGGAATTCGCTGCCTGACCGCGAGCGTGATCTGCTGATGTGCTGCGGGGAGATTATCTCGGCAGCTAATCTCTGCGGACTGCTGGAGCAGGAAGGAATCCGCTCTACCGTGCTTACGGGGGCGCAAGCGGGATTCGTGACAGACAGCAGCTACGGCAATGCAAGAATTCTCGATGTGCGGACAGAACGCATTCTACGCGAACTGCGTGAGCATAAAGTAGTAATAGTAACCGGGTTCCAGGGTCAAACCGAAGCCGGTGATTTCACAACCCTTGGCCGCGGAGGAAGCGATACTTCGGCTACAGCGCTCGGTGCTGCACTGCGTGCGGATATGGTGGATATTTATACCGATGTCGACGGCATACTCACCGCTGATCCGCGGATTGTTGAAGATGCCAAGCAGCTTACTTATGTCAGTTATACCGAAATCTGCAATATGGCTTATCAGGGAGCCAAGGTGATTCATCCCCGGGCTGTAGAAATCGCCATGCAGGCCCAGATTCCGGTACGTGTACGGTCAACGTTCTCCGAAGCGGAAGGGACGCTTGTGACCCATCCAGAAGGCTTCAGCGATGTTTCCCACGGAGTGGTTGACCGTTTTGTCACGGGTGTAGCGTATGTCAGCAACATTACGCAAATCTCCGTGGAGTGTCCGGACGGCAATGGAACCGGCGTACAGCTGCAGATTTTCAAGAGCATGGCGGATCATGGAATCAGCGTAGATTTCATCAATGTGACTCCATCCGAGGCACTTTATACTGTGTTTGATGACAAATCGGAGAAGGCAATCTCTGTGCTGCAGGATCTGGGGCTGCGTCCTAAGAGCTTGTCCGGCTGTGCGAAGGTGTCCGTCATTGGCGGAGGCATTAATGGCGTACCGGGAATTATGGCCCGTATCGTTGAAGCGCTCAGCTCGCAAAATATTCAAATTCTCCAATCCGCAGACTCTAACACAACAATCTGGGTTCTGGTGAAGAAGGAAGATATGGTGCAGTCGGTTCGTGCCCTGCATGCCAAGTTTGAATTGCACCGCTGACAAGGAGGAATTCAAAGTGGATTTCGGAAGATTAATTACCGCAATGGTCACCCCGTTTGACGGGGACGGAGAAATCAACTGGGAAGCAACTTCAAGGCTTGTCGATTACCTGATTGAAGAACAGAAATCCGCTGCGCTGGTGGTCTGCGGAACAACGGGCGAATCGCCTACCTTAAGCGATGATGAGAAGCTGAAGCTGTTTTCTTTTGTCAAAAAGCAGGCAGGCGGACGCTGCAAAATTATCGCCGGAACCGGCAGCAACAGCACCAGACATTCCATCGAGCTCACTAAGGAAGCCGAGAAAATCGGCGTGGACGGTGTTCTTCTGGTCGTCCCTTATTACAACAAACCCAATCAGGAAGGGCTCTACCGGCATTTTTCGTCCATTGCCGCCGAGACTTCGCTGCCTTGCATACTATACAATGTGCCCAGCCGCACTACCGTGAGCCTAAGTGTAGCAACTACACTGCGTCTGGCGGAGATTCCGAACATTGTCGCGACGAAGGAATGTGTCTCGGTGGATCAGATCACCCTGATTGCTTCGGCCTGCCCGGATGATTTCCATGTCTATTCAGGGGATGATTCTGCGGGTCTCGCTACACTTGCCGTCGGCGGTCACGGGATCATCAGCGTAGCCAGCCACATTGTCGGGGCGCAGATGCTGGAGATGATCGAAGCCTTCAATTCCGGGAATGTCCGCCGTGCCGGTGAACTGCACCGGGAGCTGTTTCCTGTGTTCAAGGGATTGTTCGAATGCCCGCAGCCGCTGCCGAATCCTTCGGCGGTGAAATATGCGCTGGGTCTGCGCGGGATCGACGTAGGTTCGGTCCGGCTGCCGCTGGTTTCTCCGACGGATGAGGAAGCGGCCTTTATTGCAGCTTTACTGAAATAGGCATTGCCGCTATATTTTCAAGCAGATTTATACCGTTAACCGGCCGCTCTACAGAGCGGCCGGTTTTTTAGTTTGTCAGATCGGTATAAAGACTATGTAAAAAAACGCAAGCCATAAACCGCTTTTTTGCTTGTCTTTTCCTCAAATAAAGGCTGTTTGTTAAGGAAAGAATAGGACTAGGATCAGGATGACTTGTCTTTTGCCAAAAAAATCATGTATAATGTTCTTAAGTGATTCGGTGCGGTTAAAATAAAATATGCGGTAATCTTCCGTCAATGTAATTTTACATTGTGAGACAGGATAGGTCCTTGGATAAGTCTGTGCTAAACATGCCGGATTTTCGCGCGAGGGGCGCGGTGATGAAATTTTGACGGCGTTTGCCCGCTTCAAGACGATATTACTGCCCGGTTCGGGAGTTTCGCCTTGCGCAATTATACAGACTTATCGGAATTTCTTTGTCGAAATTAGGAAAGTTAACAGCAATTTGAAGCAAGTCTACAGCGCCGCTGAAATAATTGAAGCTCATTGTTTACAAATAAAAGTATGACGTCCAACATCATAGGAGGGTTAGATTCATTTGTCGAAAAAAAACAACAACGATAAATTGTCGATATTCGCATTAGGCGGAGTCGGCGAGATCGGAAAAAACATGTACGTTATTCAGTACGGCAACGACATTGTAGTCGTGGATGCCGGTCTGAAATTCCCGGAAGAAGATATGCTCGGTATTGATATTGTAATACCTGACATCTCGTACCTGACAGAGAATCGTGACAAAGTAAGAGGGATTGTGCTTACCCACGGACATGAGGATCACATTGGCGGTTTGTCTTATGTGCTTAAGAACTTGAATGTTCCAGTCTATGGAACAAGACTTACACTTGGACTTGTGGATAACAAGCTCAAGGAAGCGAATCTGCTGGGTGAAACCAAACGGATTCTGATCAACGAAGATTCTGAAATTGAGCTGGGTACCTCGCTTAAGGTAACATTCTTCAGAACCAACCACAGTATTCCTGATTCCGTCGGTGTATGCATCGAGACTCCGGAAGGCAATGTTGTCCACACAGGTGACTTCAAATTCGACCACACGCCAGTTAACGGTCAATTTGCAAACCTGCACCGGATGGCCGAAATCGGATCGAAGGGTGTGCTTGCGCTTCTGTCTGACAGTACCAATGCCGAGAAGCCGGGCTTTACACCTTCGGAGAAGAATGTCGGTATTGTTCTGGAAGATATTTTCCGTAAAGCTGAACAGCGTGTGGTTGTAGCAACCTTTGCTTCCAACGTGCACCGTATCCAGCAGGTGGTGAATGCAGCAGAATCGACAGGCCGTAAGATTACTGTCATCGGACGCAGTATGGTTAACGTAGTTTCCATTGCTTCCGAGCTCGGTTATCTGTACATTCCTGACGGAATGCTGATTGAACCGGAAGAAATGAACAGAATGGCCGGCAACCGTGTTGTTGTGCTTTGCACAGGCAGCCAGGGCGAACCTATGTCCGCACTGACCCGTATGGCGCGCTCCAGTCACCGTAAGGTAGACATTATGCCGGGCGATACCGTCATTATTGCAGCTACACCGGTACCTGGTAATGAGAAGTATGTAGGCCGTACCATTGATGAACTGTTCCGTCTAGGCGCCAATGTAATTTACAGCGGCTCCAACTCCGGTGTTCACGTATCCGGTCACGGCAGCCAGGAAGAGCTGAAGCTGATGCTCAACCTGATGAAGCCGAAATTCTTCATTCCGATTCACGGTGAGTTCCGTATGCAGCGCAGACATGCAATTCTTGCAGAGTCCGTCGGTGTAGAACCAAGCAACATCTTCATCACGGAGCTTGGCGAAGTGATTGAAATTTCCGGAGGAGCAGCACGCAGAGCCGGCAAGGTTACTGCAGGCAACGTGCTCATTGACGGACTTGGTGTCGGCGATGTCGGCAATATCGTACTGCGTGACCGCAAGCTCTTGTCCCAGGACGGAATTCTGGTTGTAGTGGTAACACTCAGCAAGCAGAATGGAGCGATTGTCTCCGGACCGGATATCATCTCCCGCGGATTTGTCTACGTACGGGAGTCAGAAGGTCTCCTGGACGAAGCAAACCGGATTGTATCCGGTACGCTGCAGCGTCTGATGAGCGAGAAGGTCAATGAGTGGGCTTCTCTGAAGACCAGTGTCAAAGACTCGCTTGGCCGTTTCCTTTACGAGCAGACACGCCGCAGACCGATGATCCTGCCGATCATCATGGAAGTATAAAAGAAACTTTTTCTTAAGAATAAATATATGCAGGGCAATAGCCCCTTCTTCCCGGAAATATTGGACGGTTTCCTGGGGAGGAGGGGCTTTTTGTGCAGCTACAAGATTTTTTTCGCCAGCAGACACAACATTTAAGAAGCTCAATCGTTATACTGCCAAGGGGGTGTGAAAGTGGGGGCTGGAAACAAAGAGCAGCTGCTCCAATCCAAAATGGCAGAAATACGCAGATATTTAATCCGGCTGGGTGCCGGAAGTGCAGATGCGGAAGACATCGTACAGGATACAGTATACAAAGCCTTGCTGTATGTTGACGGGATTGACGGGCATAAGTTCAGTGCCTGGCTCTATAAGGTAGCGATTAACAGCTATTATGATCTTTGCCGGAGGCAGGCCCGGTTCCGGTATTCCGAAGAAATTCATGATTATGAAGCGCCGGAGAGCGAACTTCCGGAATCCATTCTGCTGAGGCAGGAGCAAAGAGTACTGATTGAGAAGATTCTTGGCAGGATGAATCCGGCGAACCGCCAGCTGATTCTGCTGAAATATGAACTGGAGTTCTCCTACAAACAAATTGCTGCGCTCTTGGGAGTCACAGAAGGGACAGTAAAGGCTTCCCTATACCGTGCCAGGCAGCAGTTTCAACACATTTATGGAGGTGAGGCTGAATGACGGCACCATGGGAAGGACAAGAGGATGAGAATCTGGCCCAAGCACTGAAAAAAGCCAAACATAAAAGCTTAATCCGCAGTATTGTTATTTCGCTTCTGGTTACTATTCTAACATTGTCCGTAGTGTTCTTCGGTGCGGCGAAGCTTGTGGAGCGCCGGTCCGCAGAGGCCCATTACAGCGAGTGGAGATATTTAATGATCAGCAGTCCCAATGAATATCCTTCAGGCTTTAGGGATAACCGTGGATTTTTGTCGGGAGTACTGGAGATGAGCACTTACAAAATCATTGAAGGTGTACCCGTCCCCTGGAATGAGAAATGGTTCAATTACAACGAGTGGTGGTTTCCTTTTGCCACTGGCGCTTATGGCGGCACAACCAATCTGCAGGAGTCAGCGCCTCCGGGAAATCCGGACAGCCAGGCGTTCAGACGGCAGTATAACCCGCATAACGGCCAGAAGGAGATGGCTTACTACATTCCAGGTGTGAAATATAGTGGTGCTATTCTGAATGACCTTAACCTGCTCACCAGAATGGAACCGGAGGAACTGGCGGAGATGGCGCTGTCTTTTGACAAACCCTATTCCTTTGAAGAGGTGAACAGCATGCTTCCCCGGGAGGCCAGACCCGTATGGTATTGGGTGGATACCTATGATGAATCCTCCTGGTTCAATCTGAAACCCCATGAGGACGGGGAGGGTGTAATGGTGAATCCGCAGCCGATGTCATCTTCCGCAGGCGTATACGGCTTTGGAACGGGGCCAAACAGCGACGAGGTACTGCCGGAGGACTTTCTCGAAATGCTTCAAACGGGACTGCAACATAAGGATTATTACAGCGAGTACAGCCGGATCAACCAGTACCTCAAAAAGGATAAAGCTGAACCTGATACCGCAGATATCCGGATTCTGGGAGTTGTTGTCACCGGCTCTGCCGCCGGTCTGAAGAGCTTGAATGGACAACCTTATATCCGGGGGGCAGTGCTTGGTGCTGTAGCAGACCCGCATTAACTTGAACAAACACAGACTGATATTTTATAACCGGATTTGCATAAGGGAGTCCCCCGGAATGTCATACTACCAGAAGATAGTATGGCTGCAGCGGAAAGATGCTGTAAGCGGAAAGGGAGAGCTGCGCACGATGGACTTCACAGAAGCAAGCATGAACAGCGGTAAGAACGAAGAGATTCTGCCTGATGGGATTAAACCGGGGGTCAATGAACCTGTACCACCAGGGCCGGTAGGGGTGCTGAAGGAACTGGGGCAAACGGCGGTGCCTACGGGGGAGCCGGATATTTTCTGCATGACGATTATCGGCCAGATCGAAGGACATTTCGTATTGCCGCCGCATAACAAAACTACGAAATATGAACACATCATTCCCCAGCTGGTTGCCGCCGAGCAGAATAAGAATATCAAAGGGCTGCTGATTATCCTGAATACCGTCGGAGGGGATGTGGAGGCCGGACTGGCCATTGCCGAGATGATTGCCTCCTTGTCCAAGCCAACTGTGACCGTGGTAATCGGCGGCGGCCACAGCATAGGCGTTCCGATCGCCGTATCCTCCAGCTACTCTATCATTGCCGAGAGTGCAACGATGACGATTCATCCGATCCGGATGAACGGTCTCGTGATCGGGGTGCCGCAAACCTTCGAATATATGGAGCGGATGCAGGAGCGGATGGTTAAATTTGTAACTTCACATTCCCGCATCACAGAGTCGCAGTTCAAAGACCTGATGTTCAAAACCGGCGAGCTGAACCGTGACATCGGTACCGCTGTCGGCGGGCAGGATGCCGTGAAATACGGTCTTATGGACGAGGTGGGCGGCATAGGAGCTGCTCTGGCCCAGCTGAACAAAATGATTGCCGCAAACACATCACTTTCGCCTGATCATCTTCCGCCGGGAGGGCTGACTCAATGACCTTTTATACAATTCTGCCGATGGAGCAGGTGTTTGAGGGCGCTCTTAATTATGCGCTGCCGGTGCAGGAGATCAGCTATCAGGGGATGCTGATGCAGGTTGAACCGCTTGAAGGCGGTCAGGCGCGGATTGTCAGGCTGCTGCAGTGTCCGCTGCACAGATATCTGGATGCTGCCCTGTCCCCCGGGGCGGTCATTCATCTGAACAATTAAATGCGAACATACCGCCTATAAATGCATTTTCTGACAAAAGAGAACATAGGTACGCCACGCCATTATATGGTATAATGTTGTGGGGGTGGCTGGCGTGGCTAAAAAAAGAAAAAAGAAAAAGAAAAAAGCGCTGCTGGGCAGCGTTTTAAAATATGAAATCTATGGAATTCTGCTAATCACTATTTCTGTCATAGCATTGTCAGGTGAAGCGGCTGTTGGGCGCTCACTTTCAAGCATGGCGGGATATTTACTCGGCAGATTCTATTTTGTGCTGCCGCTGGCCGGCATTTTTTATGGTTTGATGGTCATGATTCACCGGAAATGGCCATCTACCTGGAACAGCAGATATACAGGCGGGCTATTGCTGCTGCTGTCCATGTGCCTGATGAGTACGATTTCGGCTATGCAGCAGAAGCTGGGGCCGATTGGAATGCTGCATCCGGGTAATGTGCTGGCCCAAATACATAATGACCTCTCGGGTTCACTGTCACCGGGCGCCGGTGAGAGCAGTGTGTACATGCTGGGCAAGGACATCAGCGGAGGATATATCGGAGCACTGGAGTATGCTGCTCTCCTGTGGCTGTTCGGCAATCTGGGCGCCAAGCTGCTTATGATTGTTCTGCTGGCGATCAGCTTCATGCTGATTACCAATCTGTCGTATGTGGAGCTGTTTACACTGCTCCGCGTAAGAGCGGTTAAGCTGGTGGAAGGAATCAAGCTCAGATCAGCTAACCGCCCTGCAGCGGTTCCGGTAGTGCCCAGAGCCACAAGGAACAGCACGCCTCCTGCACCGCAGCCGGCAGATGATGATGACTACTACGAAGACGATGAAGAAGAGAATAATCAACAGCTGCCCAGACGTGCACAGCCGAACCTGCTGGGAAGAGTGGCCGGCTGGTTCAGCGGCTCTGCCCGTAATGAGCAGCAGTCCGGGACGGAAGAGCATGGTGACGGGGAACTGCCGGATGTAATCCTGACAGAACCGCGCAACGGTCCGATTATATCCGGGCTTGCGGCTGGCAGGGGAATGCCGCCGGAGGATCTCGGCGAGGATGACTTCCCCGAGGAGGATGTGGAGCCGGTTACACCGATTATCCGCGACTTCTTCGAGCATATCCGCTCGGAAGGGCTGAATGCGGAGGACCGGGAGGAGTGGAGTGAGTTCTCTCCGGCTGCACGCGGCGGCGCTGTTATAGGCGCGGGAGATGAGGCTCTGTCCTCTGCTGCCGGATATCCTGCAGCGGAGGGTGAATCCGCTGAGGCCGGACTTCCGGTAGAGCTGGACGGGCTGCTGGAAACGGCAGAAAATGGCGAAGTGATTCCGGCAATTCCGCCACCGCCGCCTCCCAAACCGTACAAGCTGCCATCCTTCCGCCTGCTGGCGAAGCCCAACAACGGCGGCAAGGCTGGAGACCAGAATGACTACATGCAGACGGCCCGCAAGCTGGAAGCCACACTCGAGAGCTTCGGTGTCAGGGCGAAGGTGCTGGAAGTGGTCCGGGGCCCGGCTGTTACCCGGTATGAAATTCAGCCGGATATCGGTGTGAAGGTCAGCCGGATCGTCAATCTTACGGATGATATCGCGCTGGCGCTGGCAGCCAAGGATATCCGGATGGAAGCACCGATTCCGGGTAAGTCTGCCATCGGTATTGAAGTGCCGAACTCCGAAGTCTCAATTGTAACCATGCGTGAAGTAATGGAGACGCAGATTTTTCAGGAGGCAGAGTCGCGGTTATCGATTGCCTTCGGCCGGGATATATCCGGTCAGACGATTATTGGTAACCTGGCCAAGATGCCCCATTTGCTCGTAGCAGGAGCTACCGGTTCCGGTAAGTCTGTCTGCATTAACGGCATTATTACCAGCATCCTTTATAAAGCCAAGCCTAATGAAGTGAAGTTCCTCATGGTCGACCCTAAGATGGTCGAGCTGAATGTATATAATGGCATCCCACATCTGCTTGCTCCGGTGGTTACCGATCCCAAGCGGGCCAGTCTTGCCTTGAAGAAGATAGTGGTGGAGATGGAGAAGCGTTATGAGCTGTTCTCCAAGTCAGGCACGCGTAATATGGAAGGTTATAATACTCTAATGAAAGATAATCCTGCAGCGGTATTGCCCTACATTGTAGTAATTGTGGACGAGCTTGCCGATCTGATGATGGTGGCGGCGAATGATGTCGAGGACGCGATCTGCCGGCTTGCCCAGATGGCGCGGGCAGCGGGAATTCATCTGATCATCGCTACACAGCGTCCTTCCGTGGACGTCATTACCGGACTGATTAAGGCGAATATTCCTTCGCGGATAGCTTTCGGAGTGTCGTCGAATGTGGATTCACGGACGATTCTGGATATGCCGGGTGCAGAGAAGCTGCTGGGACGGGGGGATATGCTGTTCCTGCCAATGGGAGCTTCCAAGCCGATCCGTGTCCAGGGCGCGTTCATGAGCGATCAGGAAGTCGAAACGATCGTGCAGTATGTAAGCAGCCAGGGTGAAGCGAATTATGATGAATCCCTTGTCCCTGAGGTTGATGACTCCATATCGGAAGACCAGGAACCGCAGGATGAATTATATGAACAGGCCGTCCAGATTGTGCTGGAAGCCAAGCAGGCCTCGGTGTCGCTGCTTCAGCGGCGCATGCGCGTCGGTTACACCCGTGCTGCACGGTTAATCGATGCCATGGAGGCCAGAAGCGTGATCGGGCCTTACGAGGGCAGCAAGCCGCGTGAGGTGCTGATGTCCCTCGAACAGTATCAGCATAGCAGAATCAGTTCATAACCCAAAAAGAGATGGCCCGCATAATACGAGGCCATCTCTTTTTTTTGAAATGATTGATTCAGAATTACTTCACCCGGGGGGCTGCAAGCAGGTTGTCAACAATGAAATCAAGCTGGGCGTTAAGCGAATAGATATCGCTATAATAGGATAATCCGAAGTCGATCTCCAGCATTCGTCCTTCTTTGACAGCCGGAATGCTGTTCCATAGCGGGTCCCCGGTCAGATCAGCCATCCCGTCATAGGAAGAACGGAAGATATAGTCTCCGCTGTAATCGGCCAGTACTTCAAACGAGACGGATTCACCGCCAACGTCGGTCGTGCTATCGATTTTTTGCTGAACAAGCTCAGGCGCCTTCATCCCAAGATATTCATAAATGACCTGTGAACCCCGGCCGTATTGTTTGCTCATGACCACTACCATACTGCGGTCTGCGCCGCCTTCCATAATGGAGATGGTAGATCCGAGAATTCCAGCTTCCTGCAGCTTCTGCTTACTGTCTTCCACTTTGGCATTGAAGTTGTCCAACAGGCTGGCGGCCTGGTCTTCCTTACCAAAAATCTGTCCAATAAAGCCGACCCGCTCATCGGTTGTCATCTTCTCATAAGGAACCAGCACAGTCGGTGCAATGTCATGCAGCGCTTCATAGGTTTCCTCAGAAGGAACAATAATCAGATCTGGCTCCAGCGAGAGTACAACTTCAGGACTAGCCTCGAACCAGTTGCCCAGCTTCTGTACATCCTTCAGTTCGCTCTCAAAGGCCGCGCCTTCCGATACATCGGATACACCAATCGGTTTCACCCCGAGCGCGAGGACATCGCCCAGCAGATACAGTACTACCACACGCTGGGGATTGGCCGGAACCTCTATGTCTCCTTTGACTGTGGAGATGGTCCGGGTCTGTGCTTCTGCTGAAGTGTTATCCGGAGATGTTGTAGCGGCTGCCGTCGCTGCGGGAGAAGCGGAAGGCGTATTGCTGCTGCCTGCAGCGGAGTTATTGGCTGTTCCTCCGGAACATGCGCTTAACACTATGGTGAAGCATAACAACAAGGTAAGCATTAGGGATGGTCTAGCGGTTCTGAACATGGGTGACGCTCCTTTTAGATTATATTGATAATGATTATCATCATCAATATATCGGAGAGTGTCTTCCTGGACAATGTCATAAGCGGACACGGCAGTTGGCACATCCGGCCATTTATATGCTTCATGCAAGGAATTTTTGTACCTTACGGGCGAGGAGCCGAAGTACTTCTTGAACATTTTCCCAAAGGAATAAGCATCCGGGTAGCCGACAGCAACAGCAATATCATGCAGTGTGGCCTCTGTGTTCAGCAGCAGCTCACGGGCTTTGTCCATACGGATCTGAATCATATACTGGGCAGGGCTGGTCTGAAGCCTCATCCGGAATAATCTCGATAATGTTCTCGGGCTCGTTCCGAGTGCGCCGGCGAGTGCATCCAGCGTGAAGGGTTTGCTGTAACTGTCGTGCATGTAGCGTACTGCCTGGTCCAGCGAATCCGCTTTGAGGGGCTGGATATCCTGCGCATGCAGCTGACGGAGCAGCTCGTGAACCCACTGATAGAACAAGGCTTTGGCATGCAGATGTTCGAGGACGCCGCCTTTTTGCCATTCGCCATACATCCGTGTCAGGATTTCGTACAGCGGCAGCGGATTGCCCGGGGTGAACTGATAGGGCTCGGTAAAAGGCCTGCTGCGCTCCATAAGCGCTGTAAGATTCCGGCGTGCGGGAAGATTAAGTGTAGATCTGTACAAAATTAAGTAATAATTCAGGATATCCTGTGTATGGAGCACTTTAATCGTCGTGCCTTTACCGCCGTGAATCACACCGGCACCGCCGATTTCAAATGGAATTTCATCTATAAGCACACTTGCAGTGCCGCGGACGACATACATATATGTACTGGCTGGAAGGCGGTACAGCAGCGGAGGTTCTCCCGAAGTGAAAGTGGCCTTGCGGATATCAATAACTTCTATTAAAGCATGGTTCCACAGTACGATATGGTCCTTCAGATTCATGATTCTTCTCAACTCCCGTTGGTTCATAGTCCAAGTATAGTTGATAATCGTTCTCATTTGCAATGGATTTACTCTTGCCAGTCTTACGTAATGCATAGGATGTCTTGTCAGTCGTCATAATAACTTTAGCCATTCATGCAGAACTTACAAGAGAAAGGTAGAGCGAACCCCTATGACAAAACATAAGCAGTGGATCTTTGCCGTATTAACCCTGGCCTTGGCCGCCGCACCGTTTGCCGGCGTATTCTTTGAAGATCGCGGCGTGACTTACGCCCAATCGTATGCAGCAGCACCAGGTATAACTGAAATTCCTGACGAAGGAGAAGAGGCTTTGCCCGCTTTCGGGACAACGCCGCTTAAACTTGGATCTTCCGGACAGGATGTGTATGAACTGCAGGGGAGACTTAAGCATCTTGGGTATTATGCCGGTGCTATTGACAGCCAGTTCGGAGCCAAGACCAAAAATGCCGTCACCTGGTTCCAGTGGAAATTCGGCTTGAAATCCGACGGAGTTGTTGGCGCCAAAACAAAGCTCAAACTGTACAATGCAACAACAGCCTGGAAACCTACGGAGCCTAAAACTTCTACCGCCCAAAAAGATACATCTTCCGGAACGGCGGCAAAAAAGAATGATACAGCCAATACGAATACAGCAGAGCTGTCTTCCGGCAACACGATGGGGCTGTCTGAAAATGATCTGAAAATCATGGCTAATGCCGTTTACGGTGAATCGCGCGGGGAGCCGTTTGAAGGACAGGTAGCGGTGGCGGCGGTTATTCTCAACCGGGTCAAATCGCCGAGCTTTCCCAATACGCCTTCGGGGGTGATTTTTCAACCGGGGGCCTTCACGGCTGTTGCTGACGGTCAGATCTATCTGGAGCCAAATGAACAGGCGCGCAAGGCAGTGCAGCAGGCGCTTAACGGCTGGGACCCTTCCGGCGGCTGCCTCTATTACTTCAATCCCAAGACAGCTACTTCCAAGTGGATATGGAGCCGTCCGCAGGTGAAGACGATAGGTGAGCATATTTTCTGTATGTAGCTGTAGGAATGTTTTTGCACAGCAAGGCATTAATGGCAGCATGACAGCGTCCGTATAAATCTTTTCTGAGAGCAACCGGTGCACTGTCTTCCGGTTGCTTCCTTACTTTGGAATGGTTTAGAATGGATAATACTTCATAAACTTGTTGTATAGCATCTATCCACGCCGCAAAGGAGTTTTGGACTTGACAAATAATGGATTTCAACATGGCAGCGCTGCAGGCATGCGCATACACGTTCTGCCTACCAAGGCGTTCAAGACGTTCGCCATTTCACTTTATGCCGGCGTTCCGCTTGACGAAAATACCGTCACCCCTACAGCGCTGGTTCCTTTTGTGCTCCGCCGGGGCACAGCATCCTACCCCGAAACCACCCAGTTCCGCGAACGCCTTGAGGAGCTTTACGGTGCCGGTTTCGGCTTCGACATTTACAAACGCGGCGATTATCAGATCGTGCAGTTCCGGATGGACACGATCAATGATTCCTTTGTACAGAGCAAGGAGAGCCTGCTCGGAGAATCATTCGCTTTTCTGGGCGAAGTATTGACCCGGCCTTTGCTTGAGGATGGAAGCTTCCGCGCTTCTTATGTAGCGACAGAACGCGAAACCGTCCGCAAGAAGCTGGAAGCGATCGTGAACGATAAAATCCGCTATGCGGCAGAACGCTGCATTGAGGAAATGTGCCGCCGGGAACCTTATCGTCTGCATCCGCTCGGACAAAGAGCCGACCTGGATGCCATCACACCGGAATCGCTGTACCAGTCCTATAACTCCTGGCTGAATGGAGCGACACTTGATCTGTATGTGGTGGGTGATACTACACCGGAGGAAGTGGAGAAGCTGGTTATCGCCAACTTCGGCCGCGCCCATCATTCCGAATCTGCGCCGTACACCTCGGACTTCACCCCGGTAACGGTTACGGAAGTGCGGACGGTGGAGGAGAAGCTGGATGTCAATCAAGGCAAGCTGAATATGGGTCTGCGCACCTCAATCACCTACAAGGACGACAGATACGCCTCTGCGTTAATGTACAACGGCATCCTCGGCGGATATCCGCACTCGAAGCTGTTCGTCAACGTGCGTGAGAAAGAGAGCCTGGCCTATTATGCCTCCTCCCGTTATGACGGACACAAGGGGATCGGGACGATTCAGTCGGGCATTGAGACCCAAAATTACGGCAAGGCCGTTGATATTATCCGCAAGCAGCTGGATGAGCTGAAGGCCGGCAATATCAGTGATCTGGAGCTGAGCCAGACCAAGGCGATGATCCGCAACCTTTTATCCGAAATTCAGGATTCCGCATTTGAGATGATTTCGTTTGATTTCAACCGCCAGTTATCCGGCAAAGACCGTTCTGCACAGGAACTGATGGATCAGGTAGACCACATTGGAGCGGAAGAAGTGAAGGCAGCGGCCGACACCTTCCAGCTTGATACGATTTATTTCCTGACAGGGAAGGAGGAATAGCGGTGGAAAAGCTCCATTACGAAAGACTTCAAGAAACACTTTATCATGAGGTTATGGATAACGGTCTGCAGGTATATGTGCTGCCGAAGCCGTCTTTTCTCAAAACCTACGCTACCTTTGCGACCAAATACGGTTCTGTAGACAATCACTTCAAGGTAGCCGGGGGCGAAGAAACCACAGTGCCTGACGGAATTGCCCACTTCCTGGAGCACAAAATGTTCGAAGAGCCGGAAGGCGATATCTTTGCCACCTTTGCTTCAAACGGTGCATCTGCGAATGCATTTACCAGCTTTGACCAGACGGTATACCTTTTCTCGGCGACGGAGAACATTGAGCAGAATCTCAGTACCCTCGTTGATTTTGTGCAGCGTCCTTATTTCACGGATGAGAATGTGGAGAAGGAAAAAGGGATCATCGGCCAGGAAATTAACATGTACGCGGATAACCCGGACTGGCGTGTGTATTTCGGGCTGATCGAGGCCATGTATGCTAAGCATCCGGTCCATATTGATATTGCCGGAACGATCGAGTCCATTTCAACCATCACCAAAGAAACGCTGTATACCTGTTACAATTCCTTCTACCATCCCAGCAATATGCTGCTGTTCATTGTCGGCGGTGTCGATCCGGAGAAGGTATTTGAACTGATCCGCAGCAATCAGAATGGTAAAACCTACGAGAAGCAGGGTGAAATTACCCGCATCTTCGAGCAGGAGCCGCATGAGGTGGCATCGAAGCATGTGGAGAGCCGGCTCGCGGTCTCCATTCCCAAAATGATGTTCGGGTTCAAGGAAAAAGTAGATGGCCTCACGGGTGAAGCGGCAGTACGCCGTGATCTGACCACCAGACTGATGCTGGATCTGCTGCTTGGCAGCAGTACGGCGCTGTATCAGAAGCTCTATGATGAGGAACTGATCTCTGACAGCTTCGGCCATGAATTCAACAGCTCCCCGCAGTATGCTTTCTCGGCTATCGGCGGCGATACCAAAGATCCGGGCCTGCTCCTTGACCGGATCAAAGAAGAGGTTGGCCTTATTCAGGCGGCGGGCTTCGCGGAGAAGGATTTCGAGCGTGCCCGCAAAAAGAAGATCGGCGGCTATCTGCGAATGCTGAATTCGCCGGAGAGCATTGCCCACGAGTTCACCCGTTACCAGTTCCGCGGGGGAGATCTGTTCGAAGTGCTTCCGCTGTACGAGTCGATTACGCTGGACGAAGTCAACGCGCGCCTGCATGATCATGTGGACTGGGAACAGCTGGCCGTGTCGCTTGTGGTGAGCCCTTAATGGTACTGCCGGGAGAGGACAGCAAACCGATTGGTGAAATGACAGTGCTCATAACCGGAGGCAGCGGGGGAATCGGCGGAGCGATCGCTGAGCGTTTTGCTTCCGTAGGCATGAACATTGTGATCCATTATATGAATTCGCATGAAGCGGCGAATGATGTAGCCCGGCGCTGCATGGCGCTGGGGGCGAAGGTAATGACAGTGGCTGCGGACATGAAGGACCGCAGCCAGCTTGTGCGTATGGCCGAACGGCTTGAGGCCAGCGGCATGATGCCGGATATCCTGGTCAACAATGCCGGGAAGGCGCATTATGGCATGCTGGCCGACGTAACGGAGGAAGAGTGGGACGATATTATGGCGGTGAATCTGAAGGGCACCTTTATGTGCAGCCAGATTTTTATGCCTTATATGGTCTCCCAGCGTTACGGGCGGATTATTAATGTTTCTTCCGTCTGGGGGATTTCGGGCGCTTCCTGTGAAGTGGCTTATTCGGCGAGCAAGGGTGGAGTGAACGCTTTTACCAAGGCGCTTGCTAAGGAACTGGCACCTTCCAAGGTAACGGTGAATGCTGTTGCACCGGGAGCGGTCCAAACGGCCATGCTGGCCAATCTGCAGGCGGATGAGGTGAAGATGCTGGAGGATGAGATCCCTGCGGGGCGGCTTGCTTCTCCTGAAGATATTTCATCGCTGGTTTATTTTCTGGCGCTGCCTGAATCGGGTTATATTACCGGGCAGATCATTAGTCCGAACGGCGGCTGGATCACTTAAGGACGGGTAACATGAGTTCTGGAGAAATGCTCCAGCATAAGAACTTCCGGCTTGAGACATATTATAACTGTTGCTTTTAAATCTCAATATCATTACAACTTGAGGAGGATTTAAGATGTCAACAGATTCCGTAGTGAAGAACTTTGATACCTGGAAAAGCTTTCTGGGAGACCGGGTCATTCAGGCCGAAAAAATGGGGATGAGCGACGAGACCATCACCAAGCTGGCTTTTGAAATCGGGGAATTCCTCGATAAGAAGGTCGATCCTGGCAACTATTCCAACCGGGCCATCAAAGAGCTGTGGGATGTCGGAACGGATGATGAGAAGCATACCATTGCTGGACTCATGGTCAAACTGGCAAAGAAAAACGCATAAGCATGCGGAAGAAGCTCCCCTTGCGGGAGCTTTTCTGCAATTATTACAACAGTGTCCTTGCCTTTCAAATTTTTTTTATATATCATTAACATGACCCGTGTAGCGAAAGTGACATGCAGGGAAAAGGAATCTATGAGGTGCGCTAAAGTGGAATATAAACAGTGGTATATGGAGTACAAGATACATAAGAACAGACCCGGTCTCCTTGGAGATATCGCTTCGATGCTGGGAATGCTGGAAGTCAATATCCTGACCATTAACGGTGTTGAAGGCAAAACCCGCGGGATGCTGCTGGAAACAAGTGACGATGAGAAGATCATGCTGATGGGTGAAATGCTCAAAAAAGTTGATAATATAACGGTAACGGCACTGCGTTCTCCGCGCCTTGTGGATAAGCTTGCCGTCCGGCATGGACGATATATTGACCGCGATTCGGATGACCGCAAGACCTTCCGTTTCACCCGGGATGAGCTCGGGCTGCTGGTGGATTTCCTCGGCGAATTGTTTAAGCGGGAAGGGAATCAGGTTATTGGTCTACGGGGCATGCCGCGTGTAGGCAAGACAGAATCTATTATTGCCGGCAGTGTATGCGCCATGAAGCGCTGGACTTTTGTCTCGTCTACGCTGCTGCGGCAGACGGTACGGAGCCAATTGGCGGATGATGAGCTGAACCCGAACAATGTATTTATCATTGACGGAATCGTCAGTACCATCCGTTCAAATGAGAAGCATTACAACCTGCTGCAGAATGTCATGAGCATGCCGAGCACCAAGGTGATTGAGCATCCGGATATTTTTGTGCGGGAATCCGAGTACACCTTTGATGATTTCGATATCATTATCGAGCTGCGCAATACGCCGAACGAAGAGATATTGTACGAGTCGTTTACGACAAGCTACAGTGATGATCTTTAATATATACTATATTTTTAGGAGGTGATGGTATGTCGGAACTGGGCCGGCATTTGAAGGAGGCGCGTCTGCAAAAAGGGATGAGTCTTGATGATGTCCAGGAAGTAACAAAGATCCGCAAAAAATATTTGGAAGCCATCGAAGCAGGTGATTATAAAGTACTTCCGGGAAGTTTCTATGTCCGGGCTTTTATCAAAACCTATGCGGAAGCGGTCGGAGTAAATCCGGATGAGCTGATGGAGGAGCACGGCAATGTGCCTGCCGCTCCCGTCGATACCACCATGGAAACAGTGATCCAGAAGCGGAGCCGCAAGCCTGAAACGGAACGGAATGCCAAGTGGCTGCCGACCTTGCTGATGTGGACCTTTCCTGTCTTAATCCTTGTGGTCATCTATCTGTATGCATCTTCAACGATGAACAAAGAAGATGCCGAAAAAACGGATTCGGGGAGTTTGACTACTGCAACGCAAGATCCGTCGCAGGTTAAGCCCTCGGCCACAGCGGCCGGAGGCGGCACAGCTGCTACATCCACTGCGGATACCGGCGCAGCTGCGACTGTTGCACCTACTGCAACTCCGGTACCATCCCCGACTCCGTCTACGCAGTCCATAACAGTTACAGAGGACCGCAAGTCGGGCAAAACGACAATCTATAAGGTTACGGCACCTGCAGGAAGCTCGGTTCAGGTAGAGATCGCCGCAACTGGAGTCAGCTGGCTTGAAGTCTACCAGGGCGAGAACTCCAAGGGGGAGAAGCTTAGCTTCGGGAACACTAAGGCTGGCGATAATATGAGCTTTACGCTCGGAAGTGAAGGAATGTACATCAAATCGGGGTATTCCCCGGCAACGAATATTTCAGTAAATGGACAAGTCATTACGGATGGCAAAACTTCATCCCGCCTGCTCCTGGAGCTGGATGACGGAACTTCTGCCCCCGGCAGCGATGGTGCAGTTACTGATGGTGAGAGTACTACTGCCGAATAATAAATCCAATGTATAGGTTTCGGCGGATTGGAGAACCTAGAAATGATTTACAGTTCTTACTCCAAAGTGAGGTGTATTCTCTCATGACCGTCAGCTGGATCGTAACAGGGCTTGGCATTATTGTCAGTCTCCTCGGTTATTATCTGACACCGGGTGCCTGGGGCTATGGTATTCTGGGTTTCGGACTGGCACATATTGTGCTAGGGATTCTGGACATGTTCCGGGCTCCTGCACGCAGCAGATAATACCTGGATGAGAGCGTCTCCCGGAGTTTGCTCCGGGAGACGTGTTTTTAGGTCTTATGATGTAATCATTCAATACATAGCAAGGCGCTTTATCTCTGTAAGCCGAGGCCTCACTTTGTGGGGTCATTTTGTAATGCCGGCCAGAGCTTTCTTTCCAGTATTAGACTTAAGAGTCCCTTTCTCATATAATAGGGACAGACTAAATGTAAGCAAAGGACGTGGAATCATGAGTTCGGAGAGTTCATTTGACATTGTATCCAAGATGGATATGCAGGAATTGACCAATGCGGTTCACCAGACGGAGAAGGAAATTGATAACCGCTTTGATTTCAAGAACAGCAAAAGCAGTTTGAAGCTTGAAAAAGATGCGCTGATTATCGCCTCAGAGGATGAATACAAGCTGAATGCGGTGGTTGATATTCTGCAGTCCAAAATGGTTAAGCGCGGAATTACGCTGAAAAATATGGATTTCGGCAAAGTCGAACCCGCATCACTTGGCACTGTACGCCAGCGGCTGGGCCTGAAGCAGGGAATCGATCAGGAGAATGCGAAGAAGATTAACATCTTAATCCGTGACTCCAAATTGAAGGTCAAGAGCACCATTCAGGGTGATCAGATCCGTGTTACCGGCAAAAGCCGTGATGATCTCCAGCAAATTATCCAGCTCTTGCGCAAAGCTGATTTACCGCTCGATCTGCAGTTTAACAATTTAAAGTAAGCTTACGTCCCCCGCAGTGTATACGCACCTTACTTTGCGGGGTGTTTTATGTTTTTTTGACACTTATTTATGGCTATAATATACTTGCTAAAGCAGTTTTGAAGAAAATTGTGGAATATCGGATTCGTATGGATCAGGGGAGGAACTTCAGTGAATTTGCCCAACCGCATCACGCTAGCACGTATTTGTCTTATCCCGATTATGATGTTTTTTTTGCTGGTGGATTTCAGCTTCTATCCGGAACCGATACATTGGGGCTCATTTCAGCTCTCAATTAATCATTTGATTGCGGCTGTTATTTTCCTGCTTGCCGCCAGTACAGATGGAATAGACGGGTACATAGCCAGAAAGTATAACATGGTCACTAATCTCGGCAAACTGCTGGACCCGCTTGCGGACAAGCTGCTGGTCTCGGCAGTATTGATCTCGCTGGTTGAGCTGGGAAGATGCGATTCATGGATTGCCATCGTCATCATCAGCCGTGAATTCGCCGTGACCGGCCTGCGACAGGTGGCACTGCTTGAAGGTAAAGTAGTGGCCGCGAGCAAATGGGGCAAGATAAAGACAGTTATTCAGATTGTCGCCATTTCGCTGCTTCTGCTTAACAATTTCCCGTTCCAGTTCGTCAGCATCCCGGTGGATGATATTGCGATTTGGGCTGCAGCGATTATCACCATTTATTCGGGTATTGATTATTTCGTGAAGAACAAGGACTTGCTGCAGCTTCATAATGCCTGAACTCTGCCGTGCAGCTTGATTCTTGCGTGATTTCTACAATCAGGAGGAGAACGCCAGCTATGAAAGCGGAAATTATTGCCGTTGGAACAGAACTTTTGCTTGGACAGATTGTTAACAGCAATGCCCAGTTTCTTTCAATAGAGCTGGCTGCGTTAGGAATTGATGTTTATTTTCAGACCGTAGTCGGGGACAACAAGAATCGTCTTCTGGAAGCGATTGAGATTGCACGGAGCCGTGCGGATATTATCTTATTTACCGGCGGAATCGGTCCGACGGAAGATGATCTGACCAAAGATGCACTGGCTGCGGCGCTTGGCCGTACCCTCCATATCGACCAGCTTGCTATGGATCATGTGCAGCGCTTCTTCGATGACCGCAAGATTGTCATGACGGAGAATAACCGGAAGCAGGCGCTGGTGATTGAAGGGACGACGCCATTGTCTAATGAGATCGGACTTGCGGTAGGTATTGCTTTTGCGGAAGAGAACAAGTATTACATCGTGCTACCGGGTCCTCCCCGGGAGATGAAGCCGATGTTCACAGATAAAGCCAAGCCTTGGCTGCAGCAGCATGCACTGACCAGCGAAATGCCGATCTACTCCAAGATGCTTAAGTTTGCAGGTATTGGCGAATCGCTGCTGGAGGACAAGCTGATTGACCTGATCCGCGGCCAGAGCGATCCTACGATTGCTCCTTATGCCAAGGAAGGCGAAGTGACAGTGCGGATTTCCACCAAAGCCCCGTCCGAGCGCGAGGCCATGGTTAAGCTTGATGTGCTGGAGAAGAAGATTGCCGGTATTTTGCCGGAGAATCTGTATGCCAATATCGATGTGCCGCTGGAGCAGCTGATTGTCGACTGGATGGCGGATGCAGGTCTGACGCTAAGTGCTGCTGAGAGCTGCACGGGCGGACTGCTGATGGAGAGCATCACGAACATCCCGGGCAGCGCATCCATGTTCGCCGGGGGAATCGTCTGTTATTCGAATGATTTGAAGAAGAAGCTGCTGAATGTGCCTGCAGCCATGCTGGAAGGTCCTGACGCACCCGGTGCGGTCAGCCGTGAGGTAGCCGAAGTGCTGGCAGAGCAGGTGCGGATGATCGGGGATAGTGACTTTGGCTTGTCTGTTACCGGTGTAGCCGGGCCGGGATATTCCGAACGGAAGCCTGTGGGGCTTGTGTTCGTCGGACTGGCCGAACGCGGCCGGAAGACGGAGGTATATGAGCTCAATCTCAAGGGAACCCGCGAGAACATCCGCCTGCGTACAGTCAAGGCTTTGCTGTACCGCCTCTGGCGCCGGCTGGAGGAACGCAAAGTGGCAACCCCGCTTGAAGGATCGGCCTTGCAATAATTAACCGGGCCGGTATATAATTTGTTCATACGGAAGAACCGTGGCATAGAAATTCTCTGCTGCGGTTCTTTGTTTATATTCCCCGCTGGCGTGACCTCTATGATCCACCGACTGTGACCTTTTGAGGATTAAGCTTGTGTGTTCATCATCCGGAAGGAGGCTTACAATAAAAGGGAGTATTAACCCGGGAGACAAAAAAAACGAATGTATGTTCGAAAAAAAGCTTGGCAAGACCTCCAAAACACGTTATTATAATACTATAAACAGTGAAGGAAGTGGTCTGATTGTCAGATCGTCGTGCAGCGCTTGATATGGCGCTTCGTCAAATAGAAAAACAATTCGGTAAAGGTTCGATCATGAAACTGGGAGAATCCACTCACATGAAAGTGGAAGTTGTACCTAGCGGATCTTTGGCACTTGATATTGCACTAGGTATTGGCGGACTTCCCAAAGGACGCATTATTGAAGTATACGGACCGGAATCATCCGGTAAGACGACAGTTGCTCTTCATGCTATCGCAGAAGTACAGAAGCTTGGCGGACAAGCTGCTTTCATCGATGCCGAGCATGCGCTTGACCCTAAATATGCCAATGCGCTTGGCGTTAACATTGATGAATTGCTGCTATCCCAGCCGGATACGGGCGAACAGGCACTGGAAATTGCTGAAGCGCTCGTTCGCAGTGGAGCTGTAGACATCATCGTTGTGGACTCCGTTGCCGCATTGGTGCCGAAGGCCGAAATTGAAGGCGACATGGGAGATTCCCACGTAGGTTTGCAGGCCCGTCTGATGTCCCAGGCATTGCGTAAGCTGTCTGGTGCCATTAACAAATCCAACACCATTGCAATCTTCATTAACCAGCTTCGTGAGAAGATCGGTGTTATGTTCGGTAACCCTGAGACCACTCCGGGTGGACGCGCTCTGAAATTCTATTCCTCCGTTCGTTTGGATGTACGCCGGGTAGAGAGTATCAAGATGGGTAACGATGTAGTGGGTAACCGTACTAAGATCAAGGTCGTGAAGAACAAGGTAGCGCCTCCGTTTAAGCAAGCGGATGTGGATATTATGTACGGTGAAGGGATTTCCAGAGAGGGAAGCCTTGTGGATATCGGTACTGAGATGGATATCGTCAACAAGAGCGGTGCCTGGTATTCTTACGAGGGTGAGCGTCTTGGCCAAGGCCGTGAGAACTCCAAGCAGTTCCTGAAGGAACATCAGGATATTGCCCTGCTGATCGAGAATAAGATCCGCGAAGCAAGTAACTTATCTACTCTGGTAGCTGCACCAACGGAAGCTGATGTTGTTGCAGAGCAAGAGGAAGAAGAGAAATTACTGCTTGAGATTGAATAATGTAATCTTCAGGTCCTTAGTAATTTAATAATGAAGATAAGATATAAGGCGCCCTGTGATGAATGAGCAGGGCGCTTTTTCATAAATTAAACAGGCATTCTGTCTATGTTAATGAGGTGAGTAACAGTTATGGTGATTCAATTGGATTCTGAGCCGGATGACCAGGATGTGCAGGTCCTGGCCGATTTCCCCGAAGATGAAGAGCTTGTAATTACGCGTGTAGAGCGTCTGAAGAAGTCGAACTACCGTTATTTGATTCATTTCGGTGCCTATAACATGACTGTTCATGAAGATGTCATGATTAAATACCGGATGATTTCCGGAAGTACTTTTGTGAAGGCTGATCTTGAGGAGATTGTTGCAGCAGACGAACGCCAGCGGGCCTACGTAGAAGGTCTGAGATATCTGGAACGTAAGCCCAGAACGGCACAGGAAATGGCCCGCCGTTTACGGGAGAAGGAAATAGGGGAGACTGTTATTGCCGAAGTTCTGCTGCGGCTGCAGGAGGAGAGGCTTCTGGATGATCCTCTGTATGCCAAGCAGTGGGCGGAACAGCGCATAACGAACCAGCGTAAGGGCAAAATGTGGATCCGCCAGGAGCTGCGCGAGAAGGGGATTGATAAATCGCTGATCTCTGAAGCGCTGGATCAGATCACCCCTGAGCAGGAAATGGAGAGTGCGCTGCAGACCGGGCGGAAGAAATGGAATTTGCTCCGGGGAGATATAAATGATAAACGCCGGAAGACAGGAGCCTTTCTAATGCGCAGAGGATTCTCGGGTGAAATGGTGCGCCAGGTGATCCAGATTCTACGTGAGGAAGAGGATTCTGAGGGGGAAGAAGAGGAGATTTTCGATCTGGATTGATTCTCTTGACTTTAATGCGGTTATCGACTCTCTTGACAATGTCTTTTTATAAATAATAAAATATAACATGAATCGGCATAAACTAAGAATCCTTTTTCCTTCCCAAAAAGCAGACTCTTATGTTCCGGTTCGCGTACAACTCATATGAAATGTAATCGCCGGATAAGGCGGGCAGTGTGCATGTGCAGCATGTGCAGTATGGCAATCGGTGTATTACCGGTTTTTTGTATGGTGATGAACGGATAGTTTAACAACTGCACAAATACCCAAGGAGAAACCTTGGAGGAATCAACGAGGAGGTGAACAGATGGAAACAGTGATCTGGGTCATTATCGTTCTCGTTGTAGCTGCAGCATTCTTTGGATTCGGTTATTTTATTCGTAAATCCCTTGCAGAAGCTAAGATTTCCAGCGCAGAGAAAGAAGCCGTAGTCATCGTGGAGAACGCGAAGAAAGAGGCGGAGGCGCTGAAGAAGGAAACGGTACTCGAGGCTAAGGACGAAGTTCATAGAATCCGTACCGAAGCTGAGAAAGAAACTCGTGAACGTCGGAATGAAATCCAACGGCAAGAGAGACGTTTGCTGCAAAAGGAAGAATCGCTGGATAAAAAAATGGAATCGCTTGAACGAAAAGAAGAACAAGTAGCTAACAAAGAGAAACGAATTGATGAAACCCAACAGCAAATTGATGTTATTTACAAAAATCAGGTTACTGAACTAGAGCGTATCTCCAATCTGAGCATCGATGATGCAAGAAGTATCATTCTCAGTAATGTGGAACAGGAAGTTCGCCATGAAACTGCTCAGATGATTAAGGAAATAGAACAGCAGGCCAAGGAAGAAGCGGACAAGAAAGCCCGCGAGATTATTACTTTGGCTATTCAACGCTGTGCAGCTGATCATGTGGCAGAAACCACGGTATCTGTAGTTACATTGCCGAATGAAGAGATGAAAGGCCGGATTATTGGCCGCGAAGGCCGTAACATCCGCGCTCTGGAAACTCTTACGGGGATTGATCTCATTATTGATGATACGCCGGAAGCGGTTATACTGTCAGGATTTGATCCGATCCGCCGTGAAGTGGCCCGTACGGCACTTGAGAAACTGGTGGCTGACGGACGTATCCATCCGGCACGGATTGAAGAAATGGTAGAGAAATCCCGCAAAGAAGTGGATGAGCGGATTCGTGAATACGGTGAGCAGGCTACCTTCGAGGTTGGCGTTCACGGCTTGCACCCGGATCTGATCAAAATTCTGGGCCGTCTGAAATTCCGTACGAGCTACGGTCAAAACGTACTTAAGCACTCCATGGAGGTTGCTTATTTGACTGGACTTATGGCCGGTGAGCTTGGGGAAGACATCGTGCTTGCAAAACGTGCCGGTCTGCTGCATGATATCGGCAAAGCGCTTGATCATGAAGTGGAAGGTTCGCATGTTGAAATCGGCGTCGAACTGGCGAAGAAGTACAAAGAACATCCGGTGGTTATCAACAGTATCGCGTCCCATCACGGAGATGTCGAAGCTACCTCGGTGATTGCGATGCTGGTCGGAGCTGCTGATGCATTGTCAGCTGCACGTCCCGGTGCACGCCGCGAAACCCTGGAAACGTACATCAAACGTCTGGAGAAGCTGGAGGAGATCTCCGAGTCCTTTGAAGGCGTCGAGAAATCCTACGCTATCCAAGCAGGCCGTGAGGTCCGCGTAATGGTACAGCCAGAGAAGATTGACGATGCGGAAGCATTCCGTCTGGCCCGTGACATTACGAAGATGATCGAGAGTGAGCTGGATTATCCGGGTCATATCAAGGTTACGGTTATCCGCGAGACACGCGCTGTAGAATACGCTAAATAAGCAAGGAAATCGGCCCCCCTGCGGGGCCTTTTTTCTTGCATACCTCCAGCAGCCGCACGGGCTGAGCCTTAGGCTGGCGGATAAGCTGGAGTTTGGAATGAAGCAGAAACGGTGAAATTATGCTTATGAAATAGTTTTGTACGAAATTAAGATCCAAGAAGCTTATGCTTACAAAACTTAAGTGTATGCTTCCGAAGCGAGTTTTGTACGAAGTAAAATCCAAGAAGCGTATGCTTACAAAACTTAAGTGTATGCTTCCGAAGCGAGTTTTGTACGAAGTAAAATCCAAGAAGCTTATGCTTACAAAACTTTTAGGAGGAGAAAATCATTAAAGTTTTATTTATCGGTGACATCGTAGGTAATACGGGCAGAAAAGCGCTGCGTGAAATGCTGCCATCCCTGAAAAGTAAATATCAGCCGCATATTATCATTGCCAATGGTGAGAATGCAGCAGCCGGCAGAGGAATCACAGCGGCTATAGCCAATGAATTTTTCAACTGGGGTGTGCACGGGATTACGATGGGTAATCACACCTGGGACAACAAGGATATCTTTGAGTTCATCGATGACGAGCCGCGGATCATCCGTCCGGCTAACTTCCCGCCGGGGACTCCGGGCAGAGGGTACACAGTCGTTAAAGGAAACGGCAAACAGCTGGCGATTGTCAACTTACAGGGCCGCACCTTCCTTCCGGCGATTGATGATCCTTTCCGCATAGGCGAGGAGATTGTGGAAGAGCTGCGCCGAGAGCATAAATGTATTCTGGTTGATTTCCATGCTGAAGCTACCTCCGAAAAAATAGCAATGGGCTATTTCATGGATGGCCTTGCCTCAATTGTTGTAGGTACGCACACTCATGTCCAGAGTAATGACGATGTTATCCTGCCCGGGGGTACTGCCTACTTGACGGATGCCGGCATGGTTGGTTCAAGAGAAGGAATTCTGGGTATGGAAAAGGATGCGATCATCTATAAATTTACAACTCAGCTTCCCTCCCGGTTTGTAGTCGACGAAGGCAAATGGCAGCTGCACGGTTTATTTGCAGAACTTGATGAAACTACGGGTAAAGCGACACGACTGGAGAAGATCCGGCTGCGTGAAGATGAATGGGTGATGAGCTAGAGGATTTACAAAGAAATAGGATATCGGGAAAAATCGTTTGTTTTGGGTAAAGTGTGATATTTATTATATCGAAAAAGAGTATCTTTTGAACTAATTTCTCCGGAGTGGTCCGCAAAAAGAAGGAATTAATTCTTCTCTCGCGAATAACATCTACTGTAGTGGAAGAAGAACACCATCATTTTCCCAGGGGAGGTACTTACTATGGATGTATTAAAAGTATCAGCTAAATCCAATCCAAATTCCGTTGCTGGCGCACTAGCAGGTGTTCTTCGCGAACGTGGATCGGCCGAGCTACAAGCTATTGGAGCAGGAGCCCTGAACCAGGCAGTCAAAGCAGTTGCCATCGCCCGGGGATTTGTCGCACCTAGCGGAGTCGACTTGATCTGTATCCCGGCTTTTACGGATATAGTCATTGATGGGGAAGACCGGACGGCGATCAAACTTATTGTTGAACCCAGATAACTATATGACTTTATTAGATTGAGCCTGTTTACACTGTAAACAGGTTTTTGTATTTTTGGGGGACCCCGCAAAGATTCTGACTAATCATTGAAGCTAAAGCCCCACTTTGTGGGGTTATTTGGCTATCCCGTCTCTTCCCTGATGCCGGGGCATACACTTGAAAATAGGAGATCTTTCCGTTAACCGGTTAGTCAAACGAAAGGAGTTGTCCTTTAGTGAGTAACAGGAGGCTGGGCGTGGCGGATTTTCATTGCGATGCCTTAAGCAAGCTGCAGGCGAGTCCAGGTATGGATTTCAAGAATGATCCTCGTCTGGATGTGACGGCAGAACGGCTGCTGGAGGGGAATGTCGAACTTCAGGTTTTTGCGATTTATTTGTCGGCGGACCGCGGAAGAGCGAAGTTTGAGGATGTTCTCGGGCAGATTGAATTATTCCGGCAGAAGGTAGTTGTCCCAGGAGGCCTGCAGTGGCTCCGCTGGAAGGAAGAGGCAGATGAACAGATACTAACTGCCTCAGCTTCGGGGATGCTCTCTCTGGAGGGCGTGGAAGGCCTGGAGGGCAATCTGTTCTATGCACAGCTATGCTTCGAGCTGGGAGTGCGTTTTCTGGGGATAACCTGGAATTATGCCAACTGGGCGGCGGATGGTGTGCTTGAGCAGCGGAATGGCGGTTTCACCGAGCTGGGCCGGAAGCTGATTGAGTGGTGCAACGGAAGCGGCATGCTGCTGGATGTGTCCCATCTGGCCCCGGCAGGGTTCTGGGAGCTGGCGGAGCGCAGTAAACGTCCGTTCATTGCTTCACATTCTAATAGCGCTGCCATCTGCGGTCATCCCCGGAATTTGAGTGACGAGCAAATCCGGGCGCTGATTGCGATGGACGGGCGGATGGGGCTAACCTTTGTCCCGTGGTTCGTCCGTGATGGGGGAGGGGCGAAGATTGATGATATGCGGAGGCATATTGAACATGTCGGTGCGCTGGGAGGCTCGAAGCAGCTTATGTTCGGCTCTGATTTTGACGGCATTGAGACGTGGGTTGAAGGACTAGAGCATCCGGGGAAATATGCGGATTTTGCCGATTTGCTGCTGAGGTACTACCCTGAGGATGAGGTAAAAGGCTGGCTGTACGGGAATGCGCTGGCCTTTCTAAGAACACATCTGCCTTCTTCTGCGGGTTCTTAATCCGTTGTCCTCCCCATGGGGATTATAAAATGGCAAAACTATGACAATCCATTTATCGGATCGTAAAATGTCGAAAAAAAGGCGCTCATTGTGATGAGGGTCTTTTTTTTTGTGGGTAATAAGATGTATAATGTTCAGTGGCTTGTACAGATACTAGAGAAAATACAAGGAGTGACTTAAAAATGAGCAAGACTGTATCCGTAGGTGTGTCGGCCCGACATATTCACCTTACGCAGGAGCATGTGGAAGCATTGTTTGGCGCAGGTTACCAATTGACTGAGTTCAAACCCCTTTCCCAGCCAGGACAATTCGCAGCAAATGAGCAAGTCGCAGTAATCGGTACCAAAGGTAAGTTCGACAAAGTGAGAATTCTCGGCCCGGCCCGTCCGGCTTCCCAGCTGGAAGTATCGCGCACAGACGCATTCAGCCTCGGCGTGAAGGCACCTGTACGTGAATCCGGCCATATTGAAGGAACACCAGGCATTACTATCAAAGGTCCAGCCGGTGAAGTTGAACTGGAGACAGGTGTCATTGTGGCAGCCCGTCACATCCACTTCCACACTTCTGAAGCAGAAGCTTGGGGCATTGCCGACAAGCAGCTCCTGAAGGTACGCCTTGGAGGCGAACGTGGCCTGGTGCTGGAGAACGTAATCGCCCGTGTATCCGACAATTTCAAGCTTGATATGCATATCGACACCGACGAAGCTAACGCTGCAGGTGCCAATAACGGCGATACTGCTGAAATCGTAGATTAGTCTTATATATTATTGCAAGGCAACGGGCAGGGGAGAAATCCTCTGCTTTTTTTGTTGTTTGGAGGTAAATTGAAATTTTACTGAAAATAAAGAAATGAAAGTTTTCATTATTTGCTTTTCTGTGTTATCATTATGTGTTATGACTTTGACGGGCGCTATGTGGAGACGCCGCAGAAGCTATATACAGTGATTGTGATTAATGACTTACTAAATATATGTACTCAAAATTAAGGAGATAAAATGACATTTAACGATTTGAACTTGATTCCCCCGATTCTCAAGGCACTCAGCCTGGAAAACTATACATCCCCGACTCCAATCCAGGAAGAATCCATCCCTGCGGCGTTGGCCGGCAGAGATATTCTGGGTTGTGCCCAGACAGGTACCGGGAAAACCGCAGCTTTTTCATTACCGATTATTCAGCTGCTCAGCCAGCAGCCGTCCAGAACCGGCGGAGCGAAACGTATTCGTTCACTGATTCTGACACCGACCAGAGAGCTTGCTCTGCAAATCTCCGAGAATATTCAGGCATACAGCAAGTTCACAACGATCCGCTCGACAGCGATTGTCGGAGGGGTATCCCAGAAGGCCCAGGAACGGGCGCTTAGCCAAGGTGCAGATATTCTGATTGCTACCCCGGGCAGACTGATCGATCTGATCAGCCAGAGACATGTGGATCTGCAGCATGTGCAGATTCTTGTACTGGATGAAGCGGACCGCATGCTGGACATGGGCTTCATTCACGATGTGAAGCGGATTATAGCCAAGATGCCGGCCAAGAAGCAGACGCTGTTCTTCTCGGCAACGATGCCGACGGAGATTTCTCAGCTGGTGAAGACTTTGCTGGTGGACCCGGTGAAAATTGAGATTACTCCGGTATCTTCCACCGTGGACAGAATTGAGCAATCGATTTATTTGCTGGAGAACGGCAATAAGCAGAATCAGCTGAACCGTCTGCTGCAGGATCCTTCGATCGTGTCGGCGCTCGTCTTCACCCGCACCAAACGCGGGGCTGACCGGGTAACCCGGGATTTGACCCGGATCAATATTACCGCCCAGGCCATTCACGGCAACAAATCGCAGAATGACCGCCAGAATGCGCTGAGAAACTTCAAGAGCGGTGCAACACGGGTGCTGGTAGCTACAGATATCGCCGCCCGCGGGATTGATATTGATGAGCTGTCCCATGTCATCAACTTCAACCTGCCGAATATTCCGGAAACTTATGTTCACCGGATTGGCCGGACCGGACGTGCGGGAATGAGCGGAATCGCCATCTCGCTGTGCGAAGCTGAGGAAATTCCGTACCTGAAGGATATCCAGAAGCTGATCGGCAAGGTGATTCCGGAAGTGAAGGATCATGCTTATCCGATGTCCAAGAGCAATCTGGCATTGCTGGCAGACCGTCCTGGCAAAGCACCGGCCAAACCGTCGCAGAAAGCCAAAACGAACCCGGCACGCAAGCCGAAATCGGAATGGTTCACGCAAGGCAAGCAGGGTGGCGGTTATGGCAATGCAGGCAGCGGGGCGAAAAGCGCATCGGGTAACAGCTATGCAGGCAGCGGAGCGAAAAGTGCGTCGGGTAATAGCTACGCGGGTAACGGAGCGAAAAGCGCATCGGGCAGTAGTTATGCAGGCAACGGAGCTGGCAGCAGCCGTCCTGCTGGCGAATCGGGCAACAGAGCAGGCTCCGGCAGCCGTCCCGGTGAAAGATCTGCCGCCCGTCCAGGCGGCAACCAAAGTAATAAACCGGCTGGAGGCCAATACGGCCGTTCAAGCCAGTCCGGTAACAGACCCGGCGGAAGCCAAAGCGGACGCTCTGGCAGCCGTCCTGCCGCTAATGCAGGCCGGTCGCAATAAGCTGTAATAGGGGGAGAGCAAGGAGAGCTTAACAACCCAAATATATTGAACTAAACTTGCAGCCTTCCTTCCGGAAGGCTGTTTTGTTTTACGCTACTGTATCTTCCCGCTGAATTTGCCCGAAGCGGCAGTTTCTTATATATCCTATGAATAATGAAAAAACCGCCGCTTATCAGTCTCTGACTGAAAGTGGTGGTTTCTTGTTGATTAGAAATTTATAAAATACCCAAAATGTCGATAACTTTGTAGAAACGGCTAAAGAAGCTGGGAACCGTATGGGTAAAGCTGTAGCTGCGTGGGTGGTAGGAACTAGTTGGATTGTCTCCACTTGCTTATGAACGGAGGCGCCTTAGCCCGGCAACAGTTGGATAAACAGCACTTAATATACCGGGAATAGTCTACATTTGGGTGAATGCATGTAATTAAATGACGTTTATCCATCTAATTACCTCAAATACTCCCAAACCTCCAAATTAAGATACGTTTATCCAACTAATATTTGCAGAGCCAGAGCCAGCGGGATGCGGCAATGCAAGGATGACCGTCATTTTATGCAGCTACTAATTTCAACAGGGAATTTAGCCGTAAATGGAGGGCCAGATCTAGCCTTTAGTAAGGTGTTGATTCACCCTCGGGTGATCTTGTTCTGTGTTGTAGTATTAGCAGTTTGTACATAGCAGTTTGATAATAGCTATTACCGTGTGAAAGTGTTACCCGGCCAGATAAGCGCCCAGCTCTTCGCGCAGCGCAGAGCTGATCGAGGTCATCGGCAGGCGGAGGGTATCTGAGGAAATCTCGCCACGTGCGCTCAGCAGCCATTTGATCGGCGCCGGATTGGATTCCTTGAACAGCAGCTTCATGAGCGGCACCAGCTGATCAAAGGCAGCCCGGGCGGCCTCAACCTGGCCGGCTCTGTACTGCTCATAGATGCTGAGATAGGAGGCGGTATGTACATTGGCCGAGGCCAGCATGCCACCGGCGGCTCCGCAGCCCAGCATATCGAAGAAGTTCAAGTCATCGCCGCAGAGCACAGGCTTGGAGCCGTGGCGGGACAGCTCGGAGACCAGCACCGGAGAGCCGGAGCAGTCTTTTAACCCCACTACGTTATTCATCTCCAGGATCGTACGGGCGGTGTCTACGGACATGCCAACACCGGCACGCCCGGGAATATCATAGGCGATAATAGGAAGGCCGACCTCAGCTGCCTTGCGGAAATGGGCGATAATGCCTTCCTGCGAAGGCCGGCTGTAATAAGGGACAACAACCAGTGCGGCATCGGCACCTGAGTTCGCGGCAAGCTCTGTACGGGCTACGGTAGAGGCGGTATCATTCGTACCCGTACCCACCACAAGCGGTATCGAACTGGACTTCAAAAGCTCCCGTGAAGCATCCACGAGTGTCTGTAATTCCTGTATGTTGACTGTCGGCGATTCTCCAGTGGTTCCATTAACGACCAGACCATGAATACTGTTCTTGATGATGTTGTTCACATAACGCTGATACGACTCCAAATCAATCTCGCCAGCGGCATGGAACGGGGTTACCACGGGAACATAGATTCCATAAATCTGTTCTTCTGTTAACATGAATATCGTCCTCCAAAATTGTAAAATCCTTTTATCCTACTGTACCATGGATTATTGCATCGTCGTTAGCTATAATAAATGATGTAGGTTATCAATAATATTGATGTTAGGGTGAGAAGATGGACTTAACATATATGCGGACGTTCCGCGAGGTCGCGAAGCGGCAGAGCTTCACCCGCGCGGCAGAAGAACTGGGCTATGCGCAATCCAGCGTGACGATGCAGATCCAGAAGATTGAGAAGGAATACGGTGTACCGCTGATCGAACGGCATGGCCGGGCCTTGCGCCTGACTCCGCCGGGAGAAGAGCTGCTGAAGCTGTTCGTGGAGATTCTTGATCTGTACGACCGCTCCAAAGAAACGATCGCCCAGCAGATCGGCGGCACGCTGACGATTGGGACGATTGATTCACTTGCCGCTTTTTATTTGCCGCCGTTCCTGCAGCAGCTGCGGACCATGTTCCCCGGTCTGAACATTCATCTGCAAACGGAGCAGGAGGCTAATCTGGTCTCCAAAATCAGAGACGGCGAGGTCGATATTGGCCTCCTCCTGGACCGCAGCACAGCGGATACCCTGCTTGAGCGTACAATCATCCGGGAGGAGCCGCTCGTCCTCGTGGCCCCTGCCAGTCATCCGCTGGCAAGCCTGGCGCAGGTGACGCTGCAGGACCTCAATAACTGCGAGCTGATTGTCTCTGAGGAGAGCTGCATTTACCGCAGCCTGTTCGAGAACCTGCTCCGGGAGAACGGGATTGTGTTCCGGGTCGGTTTTGAGCTGTCGAATCTGGAAGCGATCAAGCGCTGTGTACGGAACGGTCTGGGCATCGCGCTGCTGCCGAGAATTGTGGCTGAGGAGGAGATCGAGCGGGGGAATCTTGCCGAGCTGTCTTTTGCCCATCCGGAGATCCATTTCGATCTGCAGCTCCTGCTTCATCCGAAGAAGTGGAAGTCGCTGCCGCTCCAGTCGCTGATCCAAATGCTGCGGGAGGATGCGAAGGCTAAGGCCGTAGCGCTGTGAGGGTGCAGGCTTGAAGGTACAGCGGTATGCATTGTTCCAATCTATACACGCGGAGGTTAATATGAACATCGTTGAGCTACCCATTCAGTTTGAATATGAAGGACAGCCTTACTATATTTACCCGAGCCTCATTGTATCCGGGGAAGAATTAACCTTAGTGGATACCGGATACCCGGAGTTCATGCCGCTAATAGAGAATGCGATGCGGAAGCATGGATACGACCCGCAGAATCTGCGGAATATCATCATTACCCATTATGACGACGACCATATTGGTGCCTTGCATGATTTCAAAGCGAAATACCCTTCTACCATGATCATTGCGAGCGAAATAGAGGCACCGTATATCTCAGGTCAGGTGAAATCTGAACGGCTGGTCCAGGCTGAAGCTCTGCTGGTGGAGATGCCGGTGGACGAGCTGGCTTCAGGAGAAGCGTTTGTCCAGCTTTTGATGGATTTGCAGCATGTTCCGGCCGATCAGACTGTCCGGGATGGCGAGTGGATTCTAGGTGGAAAGTGTCAAATCCTTGCTACCCCGGGGCATACGTCTGGTCATATTTCTCTGTATTTCCCTGAGCTGAGCAGTGTTATTACAGGTGACGCGGCAGTAAACGAGGAGAATGAACTGGCTGTCGCGAATCCGCAATACTGTCTGGACCTGGCGAGTGCAGAAGAGTCTTTGAAACGGTTAAAAGCACTTCAGGCGCGCACCTATTACTGCTTCCATGAAGGAAAACTGGTTTGGGATATTACTTCAGCCCAAGCTTAATTCTAAGCAGACTTACATCACTACCGGGATGCATAACTGGCAAAGATGATTGCGGATCATGTCTCCCGTGTATCTTTCCATAACGGGTTTATTGCTGTCCATTTGCCGTCCGCTGCCGTGCAGCGCCGGGATCAGCTCTGCCCATGCTTGCTGCATAGCCTCAGTCGTATGTTCAATGGTGACAATCGCATAGGTTCCGCCGGACAGTTGGCCGTAAAGGACTGAGCCTTCTGCTGGAGCAGCCGTCGAAGCATCCTCAGGCAGGCTAATACAGGCATCGTATCTGCATTGCTCAGGCAGTGTAGTCTCCGGGTTGTCCTGCGGAATCCCGAAGAGGACGGCTGATCCCGTGAGCAGCTGATGTTTCCTTGCCCATTGCTTTAGTTGATCCATCGCCTGCGCGTTATGAGGACCATAAGGACCTGTCTGGCGTACATAAGCAATGCGTGTTGCCGGAACCGTTTCGAGCTGAATCTTCATCATTTCATTGTCCTTTCTTTCACCATAATGAGTACATTTCGAATGCTAACATGGACTAAAATAGAATTCATTTCTTTTTTCAGCGGACCTCTGTATGCAGCAAGATATTGACATCAAAAACGAGAATATGTTATATAAAAGGTAGTGTTAGCACTCGGTCGAGTGGAGTGCTAAACCATGATCCGCAATCCGAAGGTTATTTTTGAAAGGAGATTTATTTATTCATGGCCAAAAAAGAGTTTAAAGCCGAATCCAAAAGACTGCTGGAAATGATGATTAACTCCATCTATACGCAGCGGGAGATTTTTCTGCGGGAACTGATTTCGAATGCAAGCGATGCTATCGACAAAATCTATTACAAAGCACTGGCCGACGAAGGCCTGGTGTTCAATAAAGAGGATTACTACATTAAAGTGACCGCCGACAAGGCGACCCGCACACTTACGATTTCCGACACCGGAATCGGGATGACGCAGGAAGAGCTGGAGAACAACCTGGGGATTATCGCGAACAGCGGCTCTTTTGCTTTTAAGAAGGATAATGAAGCCAAGGACGGACACAACATCATCGGACAATTCGGGGTAGGTTTCTATTCCGCATTCATGGTGGCTGACGATGTTACAGTGATCAGTAAAGCGCTGGGCAGCGACCAGGCGTTCAAGTGGGAATCCCAGGGTGCGGACGGTTACACGATTGAGCCTTGTGAGAAGGATGCTGTCGGAACCGAAATCACGCTGAAGATCAAAGAGAACACCGAGGACGATAACTACGATGAGTTCCTGGAAGAGTACCGCCTGAAGTCGATCATCAAGAAATATTCGGACTTCATCCGCTTCCCGATCAAGATGGACATCACCGGCAGACAGCCTAAAGAGGACGCCGAGAATGAATTCGTCGATGTCATCGAAGAGCAGACCGTGAACAGCATGGTGCCGATCTGGCGCAAGAACAAAAACGAGCTGACGGAAGAAGACTACAACAACTTCTATGCGGAGAAACGCTACGGCTTCGACAAGCCGCTGAAGCATATCCATATCAGTGCCGACGGCGCGGTGGTCTATAATGCGATCCTGTTCATTCCGGAGAATACTCCGTTCGACTATTACACCAAGGAATATGAAAAAGGCCTGGAGCTCTACTCCAACGGCGTGCTGATTATGAACAAATGCGGGGATCTGCTGCCGGACTACTTCAGCTTCGTCAAGGGGATGGTGGATTCCGAGGATCTGTCGCTGAACATCTCCCGTGAGCTGCTGCAGCATGACCGCCAGCTGACGCTGATTGCGAAGAACATTAAGAGCAAGATCAAGAGCCAGCTCCTGAGCCTGCTGAAGGATGAGCGTGAGAAATATGAGACGTTCTACAAATCTTTTGGCAGACAGCTGAAGTTCGGGGTCTACAATGACTATGGTATGGAAAAAGAAACGCTGCAGGACCTCCTGATGTTCCACTCCTCGAAGGAGAAGAAGTTGGTTACGCTGGCTGAATATGTGGAAAGAATGCCGGAAGACCAGAAGTTCATCTATTACGCCTCCGGTGAATCGGTTGAACGGATTGAGAAGCTGCCGCAGACGGAAATCGTGCTGGACAAGGGGTATGAGATCCTCTACTTCACGGACGATATCGATGAATTCGCAATCAAGATGATCATGTCTTACAAAGAGAAGGAATTCAAGAATGTCTCCAGCGGTGACCTGGGTATTGAAGAAAGCGCCGAGGACAAGCCTTCTGAAGCGGAAGAAAATGAGAACAAAGGATTGTTCGAAGCGATGCAGGGCATCCTGTCCGGCAAAGTGAAGGCAGTCAAAGCGTCCAAGCGGCTGAAATCCCATCCGGTCTGCCTGTCTACTGAAGGCGAGCTGACCATCGAGATGGAGAAAATCCTCAAGGCTATGCCTAACGGCGGCCAGGATGTACAAGCGGATAAGGTGCTGGAAATCAACATTCACCATGATGTCTTCAAATCGCTGAAGGCTGCTGCCGAAGGCGACAAGGAGAAGCTGGGTCTGTACACTAACCTCCTGTACAACCAGGCGCTCCTGATCGAAGGTCTGCAGGTTAACGATCCGGTGCAGTTCACGAACGATATTTGCAAAATCATGGTCTAAACCGGCGTTCGTGCTGGACAGAGGACCGATGCATACAAGAATACCCCGCTACTGGTGCAGACCAGTGCGGGGTGTTTTTATTGGTAAGTAAATGAAAATAATGTTTCACCGTTGCCGGCATCGATTACAACATTGAATTCGTTATACGTAGGCACCTTTTGCCCTTTTGCAGCATGGCCGGTACCCTGAATACCTTTGAAGTTCACGATATAGACGGGGGTTTTATTTAAATAACCTTCACGTCTTAGTTGTACATTCTTACTCAGCGCCTGTTCTGAGAAGGCAGTCAAATATGGATAGGTCATCAGCTGATATTCTATAACAACCTCTTTTGCCTCAGATGCAAACCTGGGTGCACTCTTGTGAGCTAAGGAAATAGCTTGTTTCTTTGTAATTACCATATTACTTGATGTTGGCGGATTGAGTTGTATTCCCAGTGAATTCAATCTCTCTTTGTCGAGAACGGTTACAGCAGCTTCTTCCTTACTGATCAAGTCTGAATGAGCTGCAGCTGCAAATCCATAAGAGCAAAGTATTACAGTGGAAATAACCATTGTGACTAACGATCTCTTTGCGGTAAGCATTAGCCTCAATCCTCCGGATTAATTAGTTCTAACTAAGAGGGACTTAGAACTATCACTTATGTAATCCTGCCCAAAATACAACAATTTCACGATAATTCCGGCTATAATTCAGAAATGTTGTACAAAAGGCAGCATTATCGCTCCTCCAGGCGGATTAGCGGAACATTTCTTGTATTTCATACAACAATCTGTGTGAACACCCCGGTATTCAGGAAGCCAAGTTGTAGTACGTACAACATTTAGCCTATACGTGTGAAATTTAAGCATCCAGGGTTCAGGGGGCAAAGAATCTCTAGAGAGCGGATGGAGGCGACGTGGACAACAGGATGAATGAAGCAGAAATTGGACATCCTCCAGAATATCCGGGCCGGATAACGGCTGCCGGAAGCCGGAGTGGAAAGTTCGTCCAGAGCTCAGCGTGCTCTGAAAGTCTCAATAAACTTGATAGCCAGCGAAGATAAATACTTGTCCTTGATCCAGACTGCGGCCACGCGGGTATGCAGCGATTCGCACCGGATCTCCTTATAGATCAGATTGCCGTGATTCGCCAGCTCAAAAGCAGATTTGGGAATGATTCCGATGCCAAGTCCAGCGTTGGCCCAGAGCAAGGTGGTCCGCGCATCATCGTTCATGCAGAAGATCTGGGGTTCGAAGCCATGCTCCAGACAGGTCTCCCGTATGAGCTGCTCGAAACGGCGGTAGATAATAAGCGGTTTATTCTGCAGCTCTCCAAGTTCAAGGCCCGCTTCGCCGGAATTCCAGTCATAATCAGGAGTCATAACCGCAATCATCGGTTCCGAATTAATATACAGACATTCCAGATTGCTGGTATTAAAAGGGGTGCGGATAATGCCAATTTCGACGATACCTTTGTTCAGCAGATCGATGATCATGAACGTATTGCCTTCATGGATTTCAAAAGTAACCCCCAGATAGTTCTTGTGGAATTCGCCCAGCCGGTCATGCAGCAGTGTAGCTCCGGAAGAGGAGACCGTGCCGATCGAGAGACTGCCCTTCAATCCTTTGGCAAAATCATTGATTTCTCTGGTGGTCGAATCCGTTAATTCTAGAATTTGCTGGGCCCGGTTACGCAAAATAATTCCCGCATCTGTTAACTGGATGCTGCGCGGGCCGCGTTCAACCAGCTTGACCCCGAGCTCCTCCTCCAGCAGCTTCAGCTGCTGGCTGAGCGGAGGCTGGGCCATCTGCAGCTTCCTGGCTGCTGAGGTGATTTGTCCCTCCTCGGCAATCGCCAGGAAATATTTCAATTGGCGGATATCCATCCTCTAACCTCCGGTATAGATTGTTCTGAGATACGTTAATCATATGGCATAGATACGAAACCAATATTATTAATATGTAAGCAGGTATGACATAATCATAACGGGTCTTTTGTTTTTTTCAAGAGAGAATACATACTACGTAGGTTAGGTGAGGATTACTGTGTTCAAAATTGCTGTTTATCTAAAGCCTTACAGGAAAGAAGTGATCATCGGGCCGATCTTCAAGCTGCTGGAGGCGATTCTGGAGCTGCTGCTGCCGACGATTGTGGCCCTGATTATCAACAACGGAATTGGCAGGCAGGACAGCGCATATGTCTACCGCATGGGCTCCCTGATGGTGCTGATGGCCATCCTCGGCTTCGGCTGCTCTATGATCTGCCAATATTACGCAGCACGCGCATCACAGGGCTTCGGCACATCGCTGCGCAACAAAATGTTCAAGCATATCTCATCGCTGTCATACGCAGAGCTTGATATTATCGGCACACCATCGCTGATCAACCGGATCACGAATGATGTCAATCAGCTGCAGCTGGCCGTAGCCATGCTGATCCGGCTGGTCATACGGGCACCGTTCATCTGCATTGGGGCGATTATCATGTCGATGATCCTGGATTTCCGGCTGTCGCTGATTCTGATTGCGGCTACTCCGGTATTCGGCGTCATTCTCTATTTCATCATTACGCGCAGCTCGCCGCTCTACCGCAAATATCAGGCGAAGCTGGACCGTCTGGCACTGGTGCTCAGCGAGAATCTGTCCGGTATCCGCGTCATCCGCGCCTTCGCAGAGAGCCGCCGGGAGAAGCAGCGCTTCAATGAAGCTTCCGAGGATTTGACGCAGACCGCAATCCGGGTCGGACGTATATCCGCCTGGCTCGGACCGATGACCACGCTGGTGGTTAATGCAGCGATTATCGCCATTCTGTGGGCAGGCGGCATTCATATCGATGCCGGACGGCTGTCACAGGGGGAGATTATCGCATTCATCAACTATGTGACCCAGATCCTGCTTGCGCTGATTGTGGTATCGAATCTTGTAATTCTGTTTACCAAAGCCTCATCTTCTGCCAACCGGGTCAACGAGGTGCTGGCGATGACGGCATCCGTTGCCGAAGTTGCGGCAGATGCCCCGGCCGCCCGGCGGGATGATTCAGCGCCGGTGATCTCCTTCCGCAATGTTTCGTTTGGCTATAATACAACCGGTGAGCTTGCTCTGGAGAATATCACGGTTGACATTCACCGGGGAGAGAGGGTCGGACTGATCGGCAGTACCGGCTCCGGCAAATCGACCTTCGTGAACCTGATTCCGCGGTTCTATGATGCGGTGGAGGGTGAAATTCTGGTAGAAGGTGTGAATGTGCGGGAATACCGGCTGGAGCAGCTGCGGAGCAGAATCGGTATCGTGCCGCAGAAGGCCATGCTGTTCACGGGTACGATTGCCGACAACATCCGCTGGGGCAAGGCCTCAGCAACCAGGGAAGAGCTTATGTCTGCAGCGGCTGTGGCCCAGGCGGAAGAGTTCATCACCAAGCTGCCGGAGGGGCTGGATACGCTTGTCGCGCGCGGAGGACATAATCTGTCCGGAGGACAGAAGCAGCGGCTGACGATCGCCCGCGCGGTTGTAGGGCGTCCGCCGATTCTCATTCTGGATGATTCCTCCAGTGCGCTTGATTTCGCCACGGATGCGGCTTTGCGCCGGGCGCTGAACGAGAACAGCGGGGATATGACGGTTCTGCTTGTATCCCAGCGCGTGAGTACTGTAAGACAGGCAGATCAGATTATCGTATTCGATGAAGGGCGGATTGCCGGTATCGGCAGTCATGAGGAATTGCTGGAGAGCTGCGGGGTCTACCAGGAAATCTGCATGTCCCAGCTCTCAAGCGAGGAGGCCGTACAATGAACAGTACAACGACCTGGAAACGGCTGTTTAGATATACAAGCCAATACCGGAGGATAACCATTGGTGCAGTCATCTGCGCCATTCTGAGTGTGATTGCCAGCCTGATCGGACCGCTCTTGATCGGCCGCGCAGTTGACCATATGATTGGACCGGATCATGTAGAATTCCCGGCTATTTTCCGCCTGCTGCTGATCCTGGGAGCCGTATATCTGGTTGGCAGCTTCTTCGGCTGGCTGCTCACTTACTATACGAACAAGCTGGCATACCGGACAGTCTACGATCTCCGCCGTGAGCTGTTTGACAAGCTGGATGCGCTGCCGCTGAAATTCCACGACAATCATCCGCAAGGCGACAGCATCAGCCGGTTCGTGAACGATATGGACGCTGTCTCTGACGGGCTGCTGCAGGGCTTCTCCGCGCTGCTGACCGGAATTGTTACCATTGCCGGGGCTATCGGGCTAATGCTCTATATCAGCCCCGTGATGACGCTGGTGGTGCTGCTGTCAGCACCGGCGACCTTCTTCGTCGCCCGTTTCATTACGATGCGTTCCCAGCAGATGTTCCGTGAGCAAGCCAAAATCCTCGGCGGGCTGAACGGCTATGTGGAAGAGATCGTCGGCGGACAAAAGGTTGTGCAGGCCTATCACTACGAGGACCGTTCTTTTGCAGCGTTCGCGGAGCGGAATAATGAGCTGTACAAGACAGGGATCAAATCACAGTTCTACGGCTCTCTGTCTAATCCGACTACACGTCTGGTGAACAACATCACCTTCTCGGTGATCGCGATGATCGGCAGTGCGCTTGTGATTGGCGGACACTTCTCCGTCGGGGATCTGTCCAGCTTCCTGATCTACTCGAATCTGTTCGCGAAGCCGTTCAATGAGATAACCGGGGTCATTACCCAGCTGCAGTCAGCGACGGCATCGGCGCAGCGCATTTTCACCATTCTGGATCTGCCGCAGGAAACTCCGGATGCTCCGGGTGCTACTGTGATGAAGGGAAGCCAGGGCACCATTACCCTCGACAAGGTGAGTTTCGCCTATACCCCGGAACGGCCGCTGATCAGAAACTTCAGTCTGGAAGTGAAGCCGGGCACACGCGTGGCAATTGTCGGCCAGACCGGAGCGGGCAAGACCACGCTGGTCAACCTGCTGATGCGCTTCTATGAGGTCAACAGCGGCACCATCCGGATAGACGGTAACGACATTACTTCGATTACCAGAGATAGTCTGCGGCGTAACTTCGGTATGGTGCTGCAGGATACCTGGCTGTACGGAGGTTCGATCCGCGATAATATCGCTTACGGCAAGCCGGAAGCAACGGAAGCAGAGGTTATTGCTGCTGCCAAAGCCGCGAATGCACACAGCTTCATCAAGCGGCTGCCCGAGGGCTATAATACGAAAATCAGCGGCTCGGGAGATAATCTCTCCCAAGGCCAGAAGCAGCTGCTTACTATCGCCCGTGTCATGCTCGTTGATCCGCCGATGCTGATTCTGGATGAGGCCACGAGCAGCATTGATACGCTGACGGAGGTGCGGATCCAGAAGGCTTTTCTGGCGATGATCTCCGGACGGACCAGCTTCGTCATTGCCCACCGGTTATCTACCATTCGTGAATCAGATCTCATTCTGTTCATGAAAGACGGAGATATTGTGGAGAGCGGTACGCATGAGGAGCTGCTGGGGAGCGGGGGCTATTACGCCCGATTGTATAATAGCCAGTTTGCGGCGGTTTAGATAGGGGAAGTGCAGAAAGACAGCTGCGGTCAGGACTTCTTAGGAGAAGGCTTGCTTGCGGCTGTCTTTTTTCGGCGGAGTGGTGGAGATCCGGCGAACCGGTGACTTTTTGATAATCCAGCACATAATACAACATTCTCCTCATTAGTTCGGCCCAAATCGGAAATTATTGTATAAAAAGCATGATTTCCCGACCACCAAGCGGCTGAGCGGAATAATTCTTGTATTTCGTACAACAATCCGCTTGAACACCCGGATATTAAGGGATTAAAGTTGCAATTCGTACAACAATAGTGCCCATGCCCATGCAAAAGTGAGTAAGTAGCTCAGTTCGCTGTGCCACAGCTAACGAGGGTTTTCGATGAATTAAATTGCAGTGAACAATAGACGATCATGATGGAGGTCATTCCAATGGCAATAATCGGTTTAATCAGGCATGGGCTCACAGAGTGGAATATCGCAGGAAGGGCTCAGGGACTTGCGGATATCCCGCTTAACGGGGAGGGCAGGGAACAGGCGGGCAGGCTTGCCGGAAGGCTTAGTAAGGAGCGGTGGGACATCATGATATCCAGCCACTTGTACCGGGCCAGGGAGACCGCAGAGATTATTGCTGCTGCTGCAGGGATAGGGGAGCGCCTGATTGACGAACGGATATGTGAAATGGATTGCGGACAGCTGGAAGGGTTGAATGAGGCAGAATGGTTAGGGAGATGGGCGCCGGACTGGCGCAGCCTGGAACTCGGGATGGAGAAGGCAGAGGATGTATCACGCAGAGGCGCTCTTTTTCTGGAGGAGCTCTATACCCGCTATCCGGATAAAAAAGTACTCGTTGTCAGCCACGGTGCCTTAATCGGCTTGACGCTGCAGCACCTGCTGCCGCAAGTGTTCACCACTACTTACATAGATAATACTTCGCTGACCCTGCTCACCAAAACCAATAATAAATGGAATTGCCTGCTGTACAACTGTGTGGAGCATTTGGCTTAAACATTTGCGGGCTGAACTTGTCCATGACAATTACCCCCCAATCCCCCAAGCACACCTTTGAGTCAGTTGAACTGGTTATTCTTCATACCTGGGGGGCTGCACGGCTTATGCAGTTGGTGTAACGGATGGAGCAAGTATATGCTGCTTACTCTATACTCCCGTGCAGCCGGTTCCTCATCACCCCTGGAGTCACCCCATGCGCCTTGCGGAAGACGCGGATAAAATAATTGGTGTCCATCCCAAGGTTGAGGGCGATATCCTGCACAGGACGCTCAGGGTCCTCGGTTATCATCTGCAGCGCGCGCTGCAGCCGCAGGTTCTGCAGATATTTATGCGGGGTTACGCCATATTCCTGGAGGAACAGACGCTGGAAATGCTGGACAGAGTAACCGACAGCAGCGGCCAGGTTCGTAATCAGCAGCGGCTCCGTGAAATGCTCATTGATGAGGCTGACGGCTTTATTCAGGGCTTCATTACGTACATTCTCGCTCTCCAGCCGGGTCGCCGCACCGGCGGTAGATTCGCTCCTGCGCAGCATTAACAGCAGTCTGTAGAGGGTCACGGACAGATCCTGCATCGACTGTTCCTCCTGGCGGCCAGTGCTGCTTCCATTCACCGTATGCCAGATTCCGCCGATCATATTCCAGCATTCCTCAAACCGTTCAGGATGGAACAGCGCAGACGGCAGCAGGCCGAGTCCTTCCAGCACAGATGCAGACTGGCGTCCATGGAAGCCGATGAAACCTACATGCCACGGCTCATGTGACAACGGATAGTATTCGTGCCCGCGGTCGGGTGGGAATGCATAGGCCATTCCAGGCTTCAGCACCGTTTCAGTGCCGTTCTCAAGGTCGCGGAACCGTCCGCTGCCGCTGCGGATCAGGAAAATCTGATGCACCGGGAATCCGGCCGGACGCACGTGGTGATACTGGATATGGCGGCCGACCGAATAAGGGTACAAGGGGAACGCATTCAGGTCACGCGGCATTTCGATCAGGGAGAAGGGGAGCATGTAAACACCTCATATTCATTTTGTGCTATGGAAACGCTATTATTATACTACCATTGACAGCTAATTATCCTTTATTATAAATAGTATAAACGGTTACAAGCTAAAGGGACAGGGCTGATGATGAAGTTATATCAGTGAAAAGTCCCATTCTAACATCGAACCCTATACGAGAGGATGAATGTAATAATATGAGCAGCAAAGTTCCTGCAATCAGCAGCAAGGCTCCTGTAATGCTGCATGGTGCCGACTATAATCCCGAGCAATGGCTGAAATACCCTGAGGTACTGAAAGAAGATATCCGGATGATGAAGCTGGCAGGCTGCAATGTCATGTCTGTCGGAATTTTCTCCTGGGTTTCGCTGGAGCGTGAAGAAGGCGTGTTTACGTTCGAGTGGCTGGATCAGCTGCTGGATACCTTTAAGGAAAATGGAGTTTATGCCTTCCTGGCTACGCCAAGCGGAGCACGTCCTGCCTGGATGTCGGAGAAATATCCGGAAGTATTGCGGGTTGAACGGAACCGGGTGCGTAATCTGCACGGGGTCCGCCATAATCACTGCTTCACTTCTCCTGTCTACCGTGAAAAAACCGCGCTGATGAACTCCAAGCTGGCTGAGCGTTATGCTCATCACCCGGCAGTCATCGGCTGGCATATCTCCAACGAATTCGGCGGCGAGTGCCACTGTGAATATTGCCAGAATGCCTTCAGAGAGTGGCTTAAGGTTAAATATAAGGGGGATCTGGACGAGCTGAACCATGCCTGGTGGGCGACCTTCTGGAGCCATACGTACACCTCATGGGAACAGATCGAATCCCCTGCTCCGCACGGTGAGACTCAGGTTCACGGCCTCAACCTGGACTGGCGGCGTTTCGTAAGTGACCAGACGATCAATTTCTGCCAGCATGAGATTGACTCCGTGCGCAGCTTCAATCCTGAGCTGCCGGTGACGACTAACATGCATATGATTGACGGTGTTGACTACCGTAAGATGGCCAAAATCCTGGATGTGGTATCCTGGGATGCTTATCCGGACTGGGGTTATACCGAGGACGATGATGATGCCCGGCTGGCTGCCTGGACAGCGATGCACCACGATATGTACCGCAGCTTCAAGAAGAAGCCGTTCCTGCTCATGGAAAGCACACCTTCGCTCACCAACTGGCAGACGGTCAGCAAGCTGAAGCGTCCGGGCATGCATAAGCTTTCTTCGCTGCAGGCAGTAGCGCATGGTTCGGATTCCGTGCAATACTTCCAGTGGCGTAAAAGCCGCGGCTCCAGCGAGAAGTTCCACGGGGCAGTTATCGACCACAGCGGACATGCTGAGACCCGTGTATTCAGAGATGTGGCCGAGGTTGGCCGCACACTGGCAGGGTTAACGGATGTAGTGGGTACAACCACTCCTGCCGAAACAGCGATCCTGTTCGACTGGGACAACCGCTGGGCAGTCAAGGATGCCCAGGGCATCCGCAATTCCGGCCTGAAATACGAAGAAACCGTGCTCCAGCATTACCGTGGACTGTGGGAGCTGGGAATCCCTGTAGATGTGGTCGGCTCAGGTGATGATCTGTCCGGCTACAAGCTGGTCATTGCTCCAATGCTGTATCTGATCAGCGAAGAGAACGGCAAGCGGATCGAGAAGTACGTGGAGCAGGGCGGCACATTCCTGGCCACGTATTGGTCAGGTGTAGTCGGCGAGACGGATCTGTGCCACCTGGGCGGCTTCCCTGGACCGCTGCGCAGAACCCTCGGTATCTGGGCAGAAGAGACGGAAGGACTGCACAGCCGCGATCTGAACGGCCTTGTGATGGATCCTGGCAACACCCTGAAGCTGACCGGAGATTACGATGCGCATGAAATTGCCGAACTGATTCATCTGGAAGGTGCCGAAGCGCTCGGCCATTACCGCAGCGACTTCTATGCCGGACGTCCGGCGCTGACCGTGAACAAGCTGGGAGCGGGCAAAGCCTATCATCTGGCCACGCGTGTGAAGGACCCGCAGTTCTATGTCGATCTGTACGCCGCGATTACCGGCAAGGAGCGGATCAGCCGCACCCTGAACAGCGAGCTTCCGACAGGAGTAACGGCTCAGCTGCGTAGTGACGGCGAGCATGATTATGTGTTTGTACAGAATTTCAGCGGCAACGAGCAAGTGGTAACGCTGGATGGTCAGGAGTATACGGATCTCGAATCCGGTACAGCTGCACCTGCTGAGCTGAAGCTGCCAGTCAACGGACTGGTAATGCTGAAACGGCCGACTGCTAAGGCATAAAGCAGGCTGAATAAAGTTAATAAAAGGCAGGACCCGCTGAAACGGGTTCTGCCTTTTTTGGCGATAATATGTAGAATGAACTTGCGTTTCATAGGGGCTGAACTGGTGACCCCGCAGGAATCTGTTGTATTTCGTACAGTCAAATATGGGATAATCCTATGCATTTCGCGTTCTATTGTAATTCGTACATTAGATTTTTGGATTTCACCCTCTATGAGGAGTATTCAGTAAAATCAATTGCAGCAAATACAATAGAATGCTATTTCTGGCTCTTTTAACCAGATTTTGTTGTACATAATGCAATTACCCGCTTACTTAGTTAAAAGTATTATTCATTATGCCTGCGCGGCAGATAGAATTCAGCTATATAGAGCTTCGATTCCCTCAATCACCCGCAAATAGTAAGCAGTCTCATGGGGTACGAGCTGTGCGTGGTCGACTTGTTCATCAATCTCTGCCCGTTCACCGCCCGCGGTTACCCGGAAGCCTTGCACATGGAGAGTGCTGCCGGCTCCAGCGATGAAGCTGCGGAACTCAGTGAAGCGGGCCAGGACGATCCCGGCAACCTCCTCCTGCTGCAGTATGAAGTCACTTAAGGCATAGTTGTTCTCGTAAACAAACACATTCGCCCGCTCCCGGTCCATAAACCCTGCCGTATCCATCTGGTAGGGGATGATCCCCAGCGGCTTCAACTCCGCAAAAGCAAGCTTAAGGCCCAGCTCCTCCTGTACCTCACGGACACCATCTTCCACAGTCTCGTCTGCCAGCAGATGGCCGGCGGCAGTAATGTCAAGCAGACCGGCATAATCTCTCTTGTGCCGGCTGCGCAGCTGGAGGTAGATCATCAGCCCGCTGTCATCCTTCCGGACAAACCAGCAGTGGAAGGTTTCGTGCCAGAGGCCCAGGCGGTGAACCTCATCGCGGGGAGCGGTTCCGGTTATATTGCCTTGCTCATCAAAAGTAGTTAGTATTTCTTCGCTCATACAGAAGCTCCTTCATCAATTGCGCCAGAGCAGGATGCATAATGCAGCGGGTCTTGACGATTATATTTTTTACAGCTTACCATAGAAACAGAAATACAGAAATATCCAGTGGAGTTGGCGTAGAGGGAATGTAACTGCATTCGTTTATTTAGCTATTGTACAGATACTCTCCATTTCTTAATAGCAGAGGAGCCGAAATAATGGTACCGGTAACGATGGAACGTGAGATTTTTAATATGCTAAGTGACGAACGGCTCGGCTATGCCTGTATGGAGCCAACGTTCGTGAAGATCCGAGCGAAATCTACGGCAGTGAAGAATGAGGCCATCTCACAGCTGGGCAGGGGACAGAGGGCTCTATGTATGTTCCGGATTCTGTATGACCATAGTTCTAGGTCGGCAGAAGAATACTACGGCTGGATTTGTTATCTGCTGGATCAGCCGGGGTACTGGAACAGCGTGCTGGAGGGACTGCAGTTTTTTGGAGATACTCCGCTGATTCGCCTGCTTGAGGAGTCGAAGGAGCTGTTCGAGGCGAGGAACCTGCGCGTTGGGACGGACTGGAGCGACGCGGCGATTACAGATTTGGAAGCGGACCCGGAGCTGCACGAAGCAGTAATCACCCTGTATACACAATACCAGGAGCTTACAGCACACAGCCTGCAGATCATCGCCGGTTACATCCGGGCACATCCTGAGGAGTTCATCGTGTTCAAGGACGGGCCGGTTTGAGTATACAAAGACCCCCGGATGCCGAAGCATCCGGGGTTTGTGATGTCTGGAGGAAGCTCTGAACAGCAGCCGCCAGACACCATCGGAATTGAAATCTATATGCGCTCAGTGTCTGTATACGGCGCTAATTATCTCTATATCTGGAGCAGGCCGAATCATAAATTTATGTTCCAATTCCAGCTTCAGTGCTGGAATTATCTGGCCAACCAGCCGCCGTCAACATTAAGGATATGTCCGTTCAGGTAGTCGGAAGCAGCGGATGCCAGGAACACAGCAGGACCCTTAACATCTTCAGCAGTTCCCCAGCGGCCGGCAGGAATGCGGTCAAGGATTGAATCGGAGCGGCTCTGATCCGCACGGATTGGAGCTGTGTTCTCAGTAGCCATATATCCAGGAGCGATGGCGTTAATGTTCAGGCCGGAACCAGCCCATTCATTAGCGAAAGCTTTAGTCAGACCTGCTACGGCATGCTTACTTGCAGTGTAGCCTGGTACGTTAATGCCGCCCTGGTAGGAGAGCATGGAGCAGATGTTGATGATTTTGCCGTTGCCTCTTTCGAGGAAGTGGCGGCCGGCGATCTGGGACAGCAGGAATACAGTGTTCTGGTTGAGGTTGATTACATCGAACCAGTCTTTTTCGCTGTGATCCTTGGCCGGAGTGCGGCGGATCATCCCTGCGCAGTTCACGAGTATATCTACTTTACCGGTGAAGGCAACAGCTTCGTCGAACATACCCTGAAGTTTAGTGTGATCGCTTAGGTCCGTAGCGATGCTGAGTGCTTTTACGCCAAAAGCTTCAGCAGCTGCTACAGTTTCGTCACTTGCATTAAGGGAAGCGGAAATTACATCTGCGCCGGCTTCTGCGAAGGCAAGGGCGATCCCTTGTCCAAGACCCTGGGCGGCTCCCGTTACAATTGCTGTTTTACCTGCCAAACTGAATAATGATGACATATTATAATTCTCTCCTTTGAGTTGCATGATTGAGTATCGCTTATAGGGCTTAAATTGATATTTAAACTACCCGCACTCGATGTTGACGCCGGCCTTGCGGAACAGTTCCACAGTCTCAGGCGCAAGCCCGCTGTCTGTCAGCAGCACATCGACTTCCTGCAGTGAAGCAAAGGTGCGCAGAGCGGTGTGCCCGAATTTGTGATGATCGCAGGCAGCGAATACCTGGCGGGCCGTGGATACTAGAGCTTGTTTGAAATCGATTAGATCTCCGGTATAGATGGACAGGCCATGCTCGATATGAACGGCTGTCGCCGAGAGAAAGGCTTTTTGAATATTAAGCTTCTGTACATAGGAGACCGCTTCAGGGCCGGCCAGCATATTGCGGACACGGTAACCTCCGGGAACGACCAGACGTATGTTGTCTTTGGGAACCAGTTCGCTAATGATGTACACATCATTGGTTATGACCGTCAGGGGCATATTCTCCAGCCGCCGGGCAATCTCAAGCGTGGTGCTCCCGCCGTCGAGTGCGATGATGTCATCCTTGTCGATATGTGCCAGTGCACGCAGCGCAATCTCCGATTTCTCTTCGGAATATTTATCCAGCGGGTCTTTGGAGGGCAGAATGCCGAATTGATCGCTCTGTGCCAGCACAGCTCCGCCGTGTACACGCATGATCAGTCCTTGTTCCTCCAGCTTGCTTAAGTCCTCGCGGATTGTTTTTCCCGTCACCTGGAGCTTGTCGCTCAGTTCGTTCACTGTTACATCCTTCTGGTTCAGCATAACTTCCATAATCATCTCGTGCCGCCGTATCGGGTTCATCCGCCTGCCTCATCTTTCCGTAGTTGATTTGCTTCTATTGTAATTCTTTCATGCCTACGGGGTCCATATCATCGTAACGTTTATTATCTCCGGCCATGCTCCAGATGAAAGTATAGTTATGAGTTCCTACACCACTGTGAATGGACCAGCTTGGAGAAATGACAGCCTGTTCATTGTGCATTACAATGTGGCGGGTTTCTGTAGGTTCGCCCATCAGGTGGAAGACGATGGAATCATCCGGCAGATCGAAGTAGAAATAAGCTTCCATCCGGCGCGGGTGAGTGTGGGATGGCATGGTGTTCCACATGCTGCCCGGTTTAAGTTGAGTCATTCCCATAACAAGCTGTGCGCTCTGCACGCCGTTTGTATGAATGAAACGGTGAATTGTACGTTCGTTGGAATTCTCAAGTCCGCCCATGGCACCGGATTCGGATTCAGCCAGCGTGGTCTTGGTAGTAGGGTAGGACTGGTGGGCCGGAGCGGAATTCAGATAGAATTTCGCCGGTTTGGCGCTGTCCGCGCTTTTGAAAATAACATCTTTGGAGCCTTGGCCTACATACAGGCATTCCTTGAAGTCAACTTCATATTCAGTTCCGTCTACAACAACCGAACCTTTGCCGCCGACATTGATAATACCCAGCTCACGGCGTTCCAGGAAGTAAGTCACTCCAAGCTCCTTAAGGTCCGTTGTAAGTACAACATCCTCATTGACCGGATTAGCCCCGCCTACGATCATGCGGTCTTCGTGGGTCAGGACAAGCTTCAGTTCATCCGGAGCAAAAATAACCGGGATGTGGAACTCCTTGCGCAGGCGCTCAGTGTCAAACTGCTTAACTTCATTCGGATGCGATGCAAAACGTCTTTCCATTGAATATTCAATCTCCTTAGAAAAATGTATTTTCGTTCGTATAGGTACAATTTAATCCATTTACGTTCATTTGGCAAGTGATAATCTTTTTTAGTGCGTTTATTTTAGTTTATTTGTTAGTTTTAGAGATTGCCATCTGAACTGAAAGCGTGCACAATAGAGCTGGAAAGCATTGAGTTTCCAGGGTGGAGTATACCTAATAGAAGAGGGATAGTTGTTCTATGTATACACACGCGGGCATGACTCCCGGATTAGGGGCTCGTGATACAGAAAATATATGTTGGAGGGTGAGGGAAATGGCAGACAGGCTTCAGGATCAGACTTCTTATAAAGTACGCCAGCAGGAAATTATCTATTCAATCGCACTGGAGGCGGAGCGCCGTCCGCTGCTCGGAAGCGGCCTCTGGTTCCATGATGATGTGCGGAATAACTTCTATTATGCTTCCTATTTATTTGCCGCTGCGGTAGACGATACGCTGGAGCTGCCTTTCGATAGGGAGGAAGCGAAACGGAAGGCTGAAGCCGTAATGCTGGAAACCGTCCTGCTGCAGAACCGCCAGCCCGGCACGGAACTCTATGGCCACTGGCCGCTTGGTCTGAATCCACATCCCAGAGAAGCTGCACCGCATGAATTGCCGGTAGAGATCATGGGCAGCCTGATGGTCTGGTTCTGCAAGCAATATTCCAGCCAGTTCAGCGCCGGACTGCGCATTGCCTTCCATACGGCCATCGGCCATATCTACCGCAGCGGCTTCTTCCGTAAGCCGGTAACAACATTCGGCCACCATGAAGCGAAATATACGGCGGCCAAGCTGATCTTCGGCAAGTTCTTTGAGGATGACGAGCTGCAGGAAGACGGACGGCACAGCCTGGAAATCACGCTGGCGCATATCCGCGAGAGAGGAATGCCGGAGTACGGCAGCCTCCCGTGGTTCTGGCATTGGATGCAGGCGTTCACCTGCGCCTGGGAGCTGGAGACAGACAGCGGCATTAAGCGTACCCTTGGCGAGATGCTGGATTATCTCTGGAATGAGCGGAGCCAGTGGTACCTGCAGGGTGCATGGGTAGGTGCCCATTCCCGGGGCTGGCCGCATGATGTGCCGGCTGACGGCAATGTGCTGCACGACTATGTGCAGTTCGGGGACTTCAAGCTGCCGGCGGAGATGCCGCGTACCGAATATGCCGGCTTCCTGTTCTATGAAGCGCCGGAGCAGGTGCGTTCGGCTGTCCTGAACCGCGGAGCAGCGGCAGAGGTGTTCAAGCAAACCGAGAAGGTGGTTGCCGGAGATCCGGAACGCCAGCCTCCGCTGCATTCATACGCGTATATCACCACGGATTACGCGGCAGGCGGCATGTGGGAGCGGGTTGAAGAGTTCGACAACGAGCAGCTGCGCTGGGCGTATTCGCTCCCGGTGGGTGCAGCCGAAGGCGTGAACCGGCTATACTTCTTCCATCCGGGGCAGGGTTACCATGCAGGCGATCCGCGGCACCAAAGTCCTTATATGGAAGTGCTGTATCATCAGAATACTATCATATCCTTGTTCCCGGTTCCCGAGGGAGAGGCCACAGCGATAACAGGTGTGCTTCCTAAAGGGGAATGGATCAAGCAGCCTTCAGCGCTGTTCGGTTATGCGGGTAGTGTTTATTTCGCAGTCTACTTATCGCATGGTTATGAGCTGCTGGAGCGCCCGGATTATCTTGAGGTGATCTCTGGAGGGATGCCGGGCGGAGTCGTTGTTGAAGCGCTAAGCGTCAGCCAGGCTGCGGAGCTGGGCATAAGCGGGCTTGATGAATTTGCTGCAGCCGCCGCGCAGCGGGCACCCGAGTTTGGAGCGGGAGGAATTCTGTCTGCGGAGTACACTACCTGGCTCAGCAATGAGCATCTGCAGCTCAGCATCAACGCAGGCGGCATACAGGCGCAGGCTGCATCTCAAGCGCAGGTTAACGGCAGACCGGTATCCTTTGATCATTACTCCGTGTAAGCCTGTTCCCATTTCAAATCCATGCAAAGAGCCCGGGACTTCATCCATACCTGCCGGGTTCTTTGCGTTATCTGCAGACTGCGGCGCCTATCAGCATTTGCAGGACATGATACGGGAAAAAGGGTAATATCTTAGTAGATCATAGGAAACAATAAGATCACTATTTTGGCAGCAAAGCATCTACTACGGAGACTTGGGGGGAGCAGTATGACACAGATGGAGTACCGGCTGGAGAAGGATTTCTTAGGCAGCAAACAGGTGGAGAAACACGCCTACTACGGAATACAGACGCTGCGTGCGGTCGAGAATTTCCCGATTACCGGGTACCGCGTGCATCAGGAACTGATTAAAGCTATGGGCATTGTCAAAAAATCGGCAGCGCTGGCCAATATGGAGATCGGCAGACTCTATAAAGGACTGGGAGACGTTATAGTTGCGGCAGCGGACGAGGTAATCACCGGAAAGTGGCATGACCAGTTCATCGTTGACCCGATTCAAGGCGGGGCCGGTACCTCGCTGAACATGAACGCGAATGAAGTGATCGCGAACCGTGCTCTGGAGCTGCTGGGCCGGGACAAAGGCGATTATATGCAGCTTAGTCCCAACACGCATGTGAATATGGCGCAGTCCACGAACGATGCTTTTCCGACGGCGATTCATATTGCCACGCTCTCTCTGCTGGAGCAGCTGCTGGTGACGATGCGGAGCATGCATGGCGTGTTTGTGCTGAAGGCGGCAGAATTTGATCCGGTTATCAAAATGGGGCGGACCCACCTGCAGGATGCGGTGCCGATCCGTCTGGGCCAGGAATTCGAGGCATACAGCCGGGTGCTGGAACGCGATATTCAGCGGATTGAGCATACGCGGCATCATCTCTATCAGGTGAATATGGGAGCGACTGCAGTCGGCACCGGACTGAACGCAGAACCGCGCTATATCAAGCGGGTAGTGGAGCTTCTCGCCGAGATCAGCGGACTGCCGCTGGTGAGCGCGGAACATCTGGTGGACGCTACGCAGAATACCGATGCCTACACCGAAGTCTCGGCAGCGCTGAAGGTCTGCATGATGAACATGTCCAAAATCGCCAATGATTTGCGCCTGATGGCTTCCGGGCCACGCTCCGGCTTGGGCGAAATTACACTTCCGGCCCGCCAGCCCGGCTCTTCCATCATGCCCGGCAAGGTGAACCCGGTGATGGCCGAGGTGATCAATCAGGTCGCTTTTCAGGTCATCGGCAATGATCATACGATCTGTCTTGCTTCCCAGGCGGGCCAATTGGAGCTGAACGTCATGGAGCCGGTGCTGGTGTTCAATCTGATCCAGTCGATCAGCATTATGAACAATTCCTTCAAGGTGTTTACGGACTACTGCCTGGCAGGCATCGTGGCCAATAAAGAGAAGCTGCAGCGGGAAGTGGAGCAGAGTGTCGGCATCATTACCGCCGTGAATCCGCATCTGGGTTATGAGGTGGTGTCGCGTATTGCCAGAGAAGCGATTCTGACCGGCGAATCTGTGCGCGCTTTATGCCTGAAATACAACGTACTCAGCGAGGAAGAGCTGAATCTGATCTTGGATCCGTATGAAATGACCCATCCCGGGATAGCGGGTGCGTCGCTTTTGCATAAAGAATAAAGGCATGGCTAGGGGCTTACCGTAAAATTGGCTGCAAAGGCCGGTATTATTTTGTAAACCCGGGGTAAAGGTCGTGTTATAATATACGGGAGCATTTACACCCGGAAGTATCATAAATTTGTAATGGCTTACTGGAGGCATAGAGTGGCGAAGGCAAAAGTGGCAAAACGTCCTACCCGCGACGAATTCGTGCTGGAAGAGCTGGGCAATCAGCTGGTCGAGGCGAAACAGGAGGATTCCGAGATTCTGCTGACGGTCTGGGGGAAGGAAGAACAGGTTCGCGGAGTGATTGTGGAGATGGATTCGCGTACCGGCAAGGTACACCTACGATATAACGAAGAAATTATCAAGGTTCCGTTCATGGATATTATGCAGGTGAATTATCCGCGGGATTAGCCGCTGAAGGCAATTTTTGAGGGTGAGAGAACAAAGCTCCGGCGCGCCGGAGAGTGGTTGGAGGTAGCAGGGACATGCAAGTGAACAAAACCAATGCCATGCGTATGCTTGATGCAAAAAAGGCCGGATACGCCATTCATACGTATGATAATGAGGATGGCCAGATTCACGGGAGCGCAGTTGCTGAGAAGATCGGCCTCCCGGCGGAGGTTGTTTTTAAGACACTGGTCTCGCACAGCGGGCCGCAGCCCTATGTATTTGTCATTCCGGTGGCCGAAGAGCTGGATCTCAAGAAAGCGGCCAGAGCCGCCGGGGCGAAGAAGATCGAGATGCTCCCGCTGAAGGAGCTGCTGAAGTGGACAGGTTATGTGCGCGGCGGATGTTCGCCCGTTGGCATGAAGAAGCTGTATCCCACGTTTATTCACAGCAGTGCAGAGGAGTTGCAGACGATTGCCGTCAGTGCAGGCCGGATCGGCATGCAGATGGAGCTTGAGCCTAAGCTGCTGGCAGATGTGGTGTCTGCTGTATTTACAGATCTGATCAAAGAATAGCAGCAGAGCAAGAAGCCGGAATTCCTGGAGGTCTAGGGAATCCGGCTTCTTTGGCGGTTTTTGGCTAACTCCATTCTGCGTAATGCCCGGCTATAAACCGGATCTCGTGCTCATAGTGCGCCAAATGTCCTTCCTCAACCATTTTTATAAAAGCAGCATTGCCGCTCGCGGCACCATTCTTCAGCGTTCCGCACAGGACGGTCAAACGCTCAATAATCCATGTATGCAGATCGTTAGGGACGGGAATTCCATATGCCTCAAAAAATAACTGTATCCGCTGGCGCCGGTCTGCCGCATGTACATTGGATTGGTACGCTACGGTGGACCCGGATGAGTAGTCAGGTGCGAAGCTGGCCAGCGGAACTGATGTATAGATGGAGTAGGCAATGTCCCACATCCGCGGCCCGGGTCCGGCCATGTCGAAATCAATGAATGCCACTGGTACAGCATTCTGAAAAACCACATTGTACAGGGCGGCGTCATTATGACAGATCACTTCATGTGCTTTGGTACTGGCATAGCTGAGTTGCCAGCTTCCCTCTGAATCTGACTTATAGCCTTCAGTTGCGTCATGATAGCTGCGCAAAAGGCGCGCCAGACTGGCGAGTGTCCCGTCAGACCACATATAGGCTTTGAGTTCAGGGTAATCATTGCCAGGAACTTCTCCCGGAATATAGCTCAGTATTTCACGTCCGGATGGATCCATTCCGAGAAAACGTGGCGCTCCCCCGAAGCCCTGCTTCTCTAAATGCTGCAGCAGTCCATGGACATTAGGACTCCAATCCCCTGCAGGACGGCGGACGGTGTCCGCCTTACGGACAATGTGATTCACATTTCCGCCGGTTAATATTTCTTCGTGCTGAGTCACCAGGCTATTCCTCGCTTTCACTAGGGATGTGCGTATTATAGTGCAGGATCCTTAATGCCCAGCAGCCCATCCACAAAGTAAGGATCATCGGGGTGAACGGATGCGTTCGTTCAGGAGTATGCGGACTTAGAGGCCTTTATTTGCCGGAAAAGAGGCCATTCCGGCAGTTTGCGGACTGAGATTCCGCTAAGTGATGCGGAATGGCTCTTTTCAGAGCAAATGGCCGCCAATAACGGAATCTCAGTCCGCGAGCGTTCCAAAAAGAGAGAATATAGCGAAATAACGGAATCTCAGTCCGCGAGCGTTCGGTTTGCTCCGTTCAGGGCGAAGCTCATTCCGCGAGAGACCGGATTTGTTCCGTTAAGGCTGAACAGCGGTCAGCAAGGTAATCAATGTTATTCTTATACGAGCGGATTGCAGACCACAAGCGTTCAGAGTTACTCGGTTTTGCCCTTCATGCCCGATTTGCAGTTTGAACAGTTAAGGCAACAGCTTCGCTGCCACAAGCCCCAGATACTCCTTCAGCGCCAGCCCGGTGGTTGAGACAGCCCCGGCAGAGGGAGTGAATTTGCTTACGTAGAGTGACATGGGGCGGCTGGCCTGGTAATCCACCGGGAAAGGCTGCGGCGTTAGTCCGGCGTGCTCAAACTGCACCATGCTGCGCGCAATATGGAAGGCGGAAGTGACCAGCACCGGACGGCTGAAACCGTGCTCCTGCATAAGTGCAGCGGTGTTGACCGCATTCTGCTCGGTGTTGAGCGAGCGGTTCTCCGGCAGGATGTCTTCTGCCGGGATACCGAGTCCGATCAGCTGCCGCCGGGCGATATCCGCTTCATTGCCGCTATCCGCAAACACCTGGCCGCCGGAGAAAATAACCGGCAGTCCGGTCTGCCGGTACAGCCGGGCGGCAGCCAGCAGCCGGTTCGCCGCCGGACCGGACATATTGCCCTGCCCGTCCAGATCCGGAGTGCCGGAGGTAGCGCCGCCGCCCAGGATGACAATAACATCGCCTTCTGCAGCAGAAGGCTGCTTGTACTGCCGTTCCAGACTGCCGATCAGCAAGTCACTGACCACAGGGGTCATTGACAGATAGAGCAGCAGACTCACTGCGAGCAGCACAACCGCCGGCCGGCGGCTGCTTTTCCACAGCCAGACCACCATCCCCAGCAGCAGGATCACAAAGATTCCCGGCGGCAGAACAAAGCTGTATGCGAATTTAATGAGGTAGATCAAGCAGGTCACCAACTTTTTCAAGGATTATATAAGAGTCTTAAGTTCACCTGCCCTGCATAGCAGATCAATTCTGGTTGTATTGTACCATGAGTCCGGCCGGTGTTCCCAGCTTCGCCCATGTTCAGGTGCGGTACAGATGCTTAAAAAACTGCTCTTTCTTCTTAAAAAGCTTCACCCGGCTGCCGGGGATGTCATGATACAGTATAATTGGATGAATCTCATCGCTCATGGCAATAAAGTAATCATATATATCTCAACCATGCGGAGGTGCAGCAATGAACAGACCGATACGGGTGCTGCTCGCGGATGACGAACCGGTCATTCTGCGCGGGCTGAAGAAGCTCATTTCCTGGGAGAGCCTCGGGCTTAATATAGTAGGAGAAGCATGTGACGGGATAGAGCTGAAAGCGATGATCGACAGCTGCCTTCCGGATCTGATTATCAGCGACATCAGCATGCCGGGTTATTCCGGCATCGATATTATCCGTGAGATTCATCAGGCGCAGCGGCCGATTAAGGTGGTCTTTATCAGCGCTTATCAGGAATTCGCTTATGCACAGCAGGCAGTGCAATACGGGGCACTGGATTACCTGGTCAAACCGGTGAATACGGGCCAGCTGGAGCAGGTGGTGATCCGTGCAGCTACGGCGATCCGCCAGGAATCGGAGGAGGAGCGCAACAAGGAAATGCTCAAATCCTATGAGCGGAAGAACCTGTCTGTTACGGTTGAGGAGCAGCTGGAGCAGCTGACCGACGGCAATAAGGCCGCTGCTGCTACACTTGCCCGGATGGGCAACACGGCGATTACCCGCTATGCCAGCGTATGCGTTATTGAGACGGATGAATACAGCGGCCAGCCTTCGCGCTGGGAGGAACGGGAACGCAAGCTGGTGGAATTCGCCTTGTTGAACATCATCAAGGAGACGGTGGACGGCAGAGGCAACGGGTATGTGTTCCGCAAAGGTGAACGCTTCGGAGTGCTGCTGCAGCATGAGCATCTGAATGAGCCGCAGCAATTAATGGAGGATCTGCATCACAAAATCAACAGCTTCCTGAAGCTGCAGGTGTCTATAGGCATCGGCGAACCGGCAAGCGGTATTGAAGAGGCGGCGGATTCCTACCAGTCTGCTTTGAAAGCGCTAAAATTCAGATATTTCGCCGGACTGAACCGGGTGATTTCCTATCCTGCTGAGCCGCTGGAGGCTGCTGTGCCGTTATCCGCACTTGCCGCCATCCAGAGCAGCTTCCCGGAAGCGCTCAAATCGCTCGACAAGGAGCGGGTGAAGGCATTAACCGCTGAACTGCTGGAAACTGTACGTCTGCTCTCAGGGGATAGCCGGAACCAGGCGGTGTCCTATGTGTACAATGCCGTGATCCAGCTCGAACAGGATATGGCTGATTTCGGCGCGGATGCGGGGCTGTTGAATCAAGGAGGGAAGCCGCTATTGGAAAAGCTGGCGGATGCCCCGACCTTCTGTGCCTTGCGCCAGGAATTCGAAGCGGTTCTGTCCAAAATGACCGATCAGCTGAGCTGCCGGAGCTCCGGCAAGGAAATGCCGCAGCTAACGCAGGTGAAAACCTATGTGGAGGAGCATTATGCCGAGAATATTACACTGGAGTCCATAGCTGCAATGGTGTACATGAATCCCTATTATTTCAGCAGCTTTTTCAAGAAGCATACCGGACAGAATTTCAAGAATTATGTTACCGAAGTACGGATGAGCCATGCGCAGCGTCTGCTGCTGCAGAGTGATCTGATGGTCTATGAGATTGCTGACCGGGTCGGCTATAACAATGCACGGCATTTCAGCGATATGTTCAAGAAGCAATTCGGCAAGCTGCCGCAGGAGTACAAGCAGTCGGTTAGGAACTAAGCGGACCGGAGGGTGATCAAAGAGTGAAAAGAGGATGGCCTATGCCGATTTGGGGAAGGGGACCGAAGAGTATTTTCGTTAAATTTTCTGCATCCTTCCTGCTGGTCGGGCTAATTCCGCTGTTTGCGCTGAGTTTTTTCTCCGTACAGACCTTCTCCGGTTATGTGGAGCGGTATACGACCAGCAATCTGCAGCAAATGGTGCTCTATATGAGCTATAATCTGAATTCTGCGTTCAATCAGTATAATGAAGTGTCCAAATTGATGTATACGGGCCGTTATGAAGGGTTCATCGAGAGCTATTCGCAGAACCAGACACAGAATGTGAATGAGCTGGAGCAGATCAACACCATTCCGATAGAGTCTTTCCTGAAGACGGTACTGTTCAGTGATTCATATATCTCAAGTGTCCAGTTCATCCGCCAGTCTGACGGTAAAATGTATGTACAGGAGCGCAGCAACCGGTCGCTGAATATGGAGACGGTTCCGAATGCGGAGTGGCTGTCCGCCATGGCAGATGACCCTTCGAAGGTGGCTATTTTCCCGACCCATCAGGACAGTTATTTCTATGGTTCAGACCGCCAGGTGTTCACGATCGGGCGCAGCCTGATTGATACCTCCGGACGGGTGACCAAAGAGCCGAAGGTAGTCGGAACGCTTTTTCTTGATATCGACACCTCGTTATTCCAGCAGTTCTTCCGGGAGCTGAGTCTTGGGGAGAAGGATGAGCTGTATCTGCTCGACGGGGAGGGGCGGACCTATTTCAGCAACCAGCCTGCCGGTACGGCGGGGGTTCCAACTGCTGCTCAATCCAATGATGAGATGATTGTGCTCAGTGAGAGCATCCCTTTTTTGAATGGCCAGGTCATTGCCAAAATCCACCGCGGCAACCTGTTCGAACAGCTGCTGTCGGCGCGGGCAACGGTGTATATTGCCATTGGCATCTGTGCTTTTGTAATGATTGTCATGGGTGCCTGGTTCTCCAGACGTCTCGCGGCTCCCATCCGGGAGCTGATCAGGCAGATGGCCGTGGTGGAGTCGGGCAAGCTGGATATCCAGCTCTCCGTGAACAGCAATGATGAGATGGGCAGGCTGGCCCACGGGTTCAACCGGATGGTGGAGCGGCTGCAGGTCTATATTGATGAGGCCTATGTGGCCCAGATTAAGCAGAAACAGACCGAGCTGAACGCGCTGAAGAGCCAGATCCGGCCCCATTACCTGTATAACACCCTTGAAGTGATCCGGATGAACGCCGTGGATAAGGAAGCGGGGGAAGTGGCGGATATGATTCTGGCACTTTCCAATGAGCTGAAATACGTCATCGATTACGGGGAAGACCGCGTAAGCATTGCCAGTGAGCTCGCCCATCTGCAGAATTACTTCTATATCATTTCTGTGCGGTATGAGAACCGCTTCGAGCTGCATCTGGACATTGCCCCTGATGTTAATCTGGACTGGCCTATCCTGAAGCTGTCCCTGCAGCCGATGGTGGAGAATGCGGTTCAGCATGGCCTGCGCCTGCAGGGAAAAGGGACTGTCGGCATTACGGTCGAACGGAGAGAGCAAGTGGTGGCAATTACGATATATGACGATGGCGTGGGGATGAGCAGGGAAACGCTGTCCCGCATCAACAAGATTCTGGAAGACCCGGAGGCTCCAAGTAAGAATGTCGGTATGAAAAATGTGCATGAGCGCATCCGCTCCAGCTTCGGGGAGGCGTATGGCCTGTCTGTGAACAGCAGAGAGCATGTCGGGACGTCTATTACGCTGACGTTCCCGGTTATCACAGAATGAGGAGGTCACAGGGGATGCCGATACAGAAGGTTACAAACGTGAGACTGGCGATATTGCCGCTGGTGGCAGCCCTTATCCTGTGCGGCTGCAGAGACCAGGCCGGATCAGGCGGGATTGCCGGAAATCATGCGGCTGATCCGAATAGCAGCTCAGATACGGCGCCTGGAAGCGGGAAAGTGAGCTTTACCATTGGTTACGCCTCTGGCGATGCGGCGACCAAGCAAGCCATCGAGGTTACCATCAAGGCTTTTATGGAAGCCTATCCGGATATCCTGATTCAGGATGTCAGTGAGACTAGCTCCTCTGCCTATATGGACTGGCTGAAGGTTAAGGATGCCGTGGGTGAGTTCCCTGATCTCGTAGAGATGAGGGACACCGAGGCTTTTGCCGGTGCAGATAAGATTGTTCCGCTGCCGGATGATATAGCAGACTTGTTCGACCATCCGCCGAAGATAGACGGCAAGGTATGGAATGCCCCGCTGTTTGTCTCTGCACCGCAGGGGATTATTTACAGTAAGAAAGCTTATGCCGATGCAGGCATTAAGGCACTTCCGGCAACCTATGCTGAATTTCTGGAGATCCAGGAAAGATTGCGGGCAAGCGGAATCACTCCGCTCGTCGTCGGCGGCAAAGATATTTTTCATCTGGGGTTCTGGGTCAATAAATTTCTGATTGATGATGTATATGCCGCCGATCCGGACTGGAATGCGAAACGGAATGCCGGTAAAGTCAGGTTTGCCGATGATAATGTCGTCCGGGCGATGACAGATTTCAAGCAGCTGTTCAGGAATGATGTGGATCAAGGCTGGCTTGGCACAGGGGATAACCAGACGGCGTCCATTCTGGTATCCGGCAAGGCTGCGCAGCTGTTCTCCGGCTCCTGGATGTTCTCACAGATCAAGGCAGCGGATCCCGGCTTTGAATTCGGCTTCTATGCTGTTCCGGACCGCAAAGGGAAAGTGAATGTGGTCGGCCTGCAGTCGCCTACCGGCTGGTCGCTGTCTGCCCAGGCTGCGGGGGACCCGCGCAAAAAGCAGGCGATCGAAGACTTCATCCGGTTCTTTTTCTCACCGGAGCCCTATTCCAGGTTCCTGGACAGCATCGATTCTATTCCTTCCACCAAACAGGAGCTTAAGCGTGAGCCTGGGGAACAAATGCAGGTAGTGCTTGACCTGATGGCTGACCCTAAGGTGACCAAGTCGCTGATGATCAATAACTGGTGGGGAGACAATCTGATTCCTCCGCAGTTCCGCAACTGGTTCTACAAGCTGCTGCAGGAGATGGTTGTGAAGGATGGCGATGTACTAGAATACATGAAACGGGCCGATACTGAATACGACAGGCAGGTACAGGAATACCGGCAGTGAGAGTACACAATAGCAGGTGAAGAAAACGGGGGTCTGTGGACTTTCGTTTTTTTTGCATTCCTTATCTGTCCCGGTCTGCTTCTATTCTTCTTAAATTTACCGCATATCCCCCTTAAATTAGTTCATTCAAACCCTGGGAGCTGAATGCTATTCTTGGAACACAAGGAAACGCTTACGAGCGGTGATGCACACATCGGCCGGCAGTTTCCGGGTTGTACACCAAAGGGGAGGTTACTAAAGATATGAAGAACACCATTACGAAATTATCCGTCATGCTGCTCGCAGCAACAACTGTACTTACCGCATGCGGCGGAAATAACAATAACAATGCCAGCGGCGGCAACGCAGCGGCGACTGAAGCTCCGGCAGGAAATACAGCAGCAACTGATGCTGCCAAGAAAGACGTCAGCTTCACCATCGGTTATGCGTCAGGTGATCCGGCGACCAAGAAGGCCATTGCCGATACCGTTAAGAAGTTCATGGAAGCCAATCCTAACGTGACCATCAAAGACTTAAGTGAAACTTCATCTGCCGCTTATCTGGACTGGCTGAAGACCAAGGATGCGGTTGGCGAGTTCCCGGATCTCGTGGAAATGCGGGATACCCAGGTATTCGCGGATGCCGGCAAAATCGTAGAGCTGCCCGCTGATCTGCTGGATCTGTTCGAGTCTCCTCCACAGGTGGACGGCAAGGTATGGAACGCTCCAATGCAGGTGAACGCCCCGCAAGGGATCATTTACAGCAAAAAAGCCTACGCTGACGCAGGGATCACCGAGCTTCCCAAAACCTATGACGAGTTCATTGCCATCCAGGAAAAATTGAAAGCTACAGGTATCTCCCCGCTGGTAGTAGGCGGCAAGGATATCTTCCATATGGGCTTCTGGGTCAATAAATTCCTGATCGACGATGTCTACAGCAAAGATCCGGACTGGAACTCCAAACGTACAGCCAAGACCGTCAGTTTCGCCGATCCTGATGTGGTTCAGGGCATAACCGATTTCAAAGAGCTGTTCAAGAACTATGTGGATAAAGGCTGGCTGAGCACCGCAGATAATCAGACCGCTTCGATTCTGGTATCCGGCAAAGCCGCACAGCTGTTCTCCGGCACATGGATGTTCACCCAGATCGCTGAAGCTGACCCAAGCTTCGAGTTCGGCTTCTATGCTGTTCCGGACCGTGCAGGCAAATTAAATGTCATCGGTCTCCCGTCACCGGCCGGCTGGTCCTTATCTACTGATGCCGCCAAGGATGCCGATAAAACGGAAGCGATCAAAGACTTCATCCGCTTCTTCTTTGAACCGGAACAGTACTCGGTCTATCTGGCTTCGATCAATGCCATTCCTTCCACCAAAGAGAAAGTAACCTATGAGACCAGTGAGCAAATGCAGGTTGCACTTGATCTCATTGCCGACACGAACGTAACCAAATCATTGGCCATCAACAACTGGTGGGGAGATAACCTGATTCCTCCGCAATTCCGCAACTGGTACTATAAGCTGCTCCAGGATATGGTAGTGAACGATGCGGACGTAACGGACTATATGAAGAAGGCCGATACCGAATATGACAATCAGGTCAAAGCCAATTCAATGTAAATAAAAGCGCCGGAAGATAGCCTCTGCTCCGGCAGAGGTTATCCTTCTCTAAACAAGCGCGTCCCAGGGAGGGGAGAGGAACCATGGCTACATCCATTGTTAATACAGACAAATCATTCACAGCCGCAGAGAAGCCACACAAGAAAAAGAAAAAATGGCAGTCCTACGCGCTGTTGTTCATCCTGCCGTCATTCCTTTTATATACACTGTTTGTCATCGTCCCTACAGCAGGCAGCGTCTACTTAAGCTTCACGTCATGGGACGGGATCAGCAGCGATGTCCGGTATATCGGCTTCGCCAATTTCATCGAGATTTTCCAGAGTCCGCGGGTGCATAATGCCTTGAAGAACACAATGATTATGACGGTAACACTGGTGCTGCTTGAGAATATTGCCGCGATTGCGATGGCTTTAATGGTCGACAAGGTACGCTGGTTCCGCAATTTGTTCAGAAGCATCTTCTACTTCCCGACTCTGCTCAGCGGGATCGTCATGGGCTTTGTCTGGGCAATGATTTTGAATTACAACTTCGGCGTGTTTAATCAGATCCTGACCTCCGTCGGTTTAGGCGACTATATCGTGGACTGGCTGGGCAATCCGAAATACGCTATGCTGTCGATTATTTTGTCAACGGTCTGGAAAGGCGCGGGTTATTATATGATCATCTATCTGGCCGGACTGCAGGGCATTCCGCAGGAGCTTAATGAAGCGGCCAGCATTGACGGCGCAGGTGGCTGGCAGCAGTTCCGGCATATTACGTTCCCGCTGCTTGCGGGTTCGATGACCGTGTGCATGGTGCTCTCCATGATCAGCGCGCTGAAGATATTTGACCAGATTGCCGTAATGACTGACGGCGGCCCGGGTTTTGAGACAGAGACATTAACTTATATTATCTACAAAGTAGGCTTCGGTGAACTGAGACAAGGCTTCGGCACGGCGCTGGCCATGGTTCTGTTCCTGATTATCCTGATCATTACGGTCATTCAGGTTAAATTCCTGCAGAAACGGGAGGTGCAGCTCTAAGATGACGATGCAGACCAAGCGGAGAATCACTGAAATTGTCCTGTTTGTCATTACGCTCCTGGTGGCGGTTGTTTTTTTCTTCCCGATTTTCTTTAATCTGATGTCCGCGTTCAAAAGCAACGCCGAAATTATGCGTGACGCGATCGCTTTTCCGAAGACACTGTACTTAGACAGCTTCAAATATCTGCTCACGGAGACGGAGTTTCCGCGCGCGATCCTCAACAGCCTGATTCTGACCGTTGTGGCGATTGTCGCCCAGGTGCTGATTATTCCGATGGCGGGTTACGCGATTGAACGCAGAAATGCCCGCTGGACGCGGCTGGTCTTCGTCTATTTCCTGGCCGGTATGATGATTCCGTTCCAGGCGTATATGATTCCGCTGTTCAAGGAGCTGAGAATGCTCGGTCTGTACGGCAGTCTGGCCGGACCTATCATGATCTATGTCGCCGGTGCCGTAGGCTTCGGCTGCCTGCTCTATACCAGCTTCGTCAAAGGTATACCACGGGAGGTTGAAGAGGCGGCAGAGATTGACGGCTGCTCCCGCTACGGGATTTTCTGGAGAATCGTCTTCCCGCTGCTCGGACCGGTTACGGCAAGTATGGTGGTGCTGAACGGACTGGGAATCTGGAATGACTTCCTGATGCCGATGCTGGTGCTGCCTTCCGGCCAGGCCAAGACGATGGTTGTAGAAATCTACCGGTATATCGGGGAATTCTCCTCGCGCTGGGATATGATTTTTGCCGGAACCGCGATGTCGGTGGTGCCTGTGCTGATCGTATTTATCTTCCTCCAGAAGTATTTCGTTAAGGGAATTGCGTCAGGGGCCACCAAAGGGTAAGAGGTGTGTGCTCTCCTGGGAAAATAAAAAAACTCCGCGGGCCATTATGTAATGGTTTGCGGAGTTTTTGTATATATAGGAGGGCCTTGTGATGCGCTGAGTGCCTAATCTGCCGATAATTGACCAAGTAATTCGCCCCGAATTCGCCATCTGGGTGATCTTGCTCCTCAAGTGGACTGAGATTCCGTTATTTTGCCAAAATAACGCTCCATAAGGCGGAAGCGGACTGAGATTCCGCTATCTTGTGTTTTTGGGCTCCAAAAGACACGTGGCAGGACACTTAGCGGAATCTCAGTCCGATTGGCAGGTAATTTCGCCTGATTTGCTCAAATAACGGAATCTCAGTCCTATTCACCAGCGGTTGCTGAGTAATACAATATTGTGCTCCCTCTTATACCAGTGTCATATTGGCAGCAGGATTCAGCGAATCACTTTCTATAATAATCGCAGTCATTCCCGAATCGGTCCGGGTCTCATGCCATTCATCCTGCTCCCAGAAGACAGCTTGGCCTGCCCGGACCGCTGTAAATTCTTCTTCTCCGCCCCTGACATATCCTTCACCGTTCATAATCAGCAGCAGCTGCGGACATGTCGCCTGATGATAACCGATCACTCCCTGGTGACCAAGATATACGCAGCCGATATGAGCATCTGATCCTGTATGAATGATCTTGGAGATAATGAAATCGGAATTGAAGGCTGATATGGGTTTGCCGGATTCTTGTTGGAAATTGTATATCTTCATTAAATGCCTCCCCGCGTATTAGAGAATGATGCCCCGTCGTCTGTCTTCCCAGGCTCCTCCGTAAGCTGGCGGTAGCCCATGGGAGGCAGGCCGGTCCAGCGCTTGAACTGTTTGCTGAAATGGGAGACATCGCGGTAGCCGAGCCGGTAGGCGATGCTCTCTACAGACAGGCTGTTATCCAGCAGCAGCAGCTTGGCATGGCGGATAATCAGGCCGGAGAGATACTGCCTCGGCGGAAGTCCGTAGATCTGCCGGAAGGCGCGGTTGCAGTGGTTCGGGCTGTAGCCGAGTTTGGCGGCGATGTCTTCAATGCTTCCGGCCCGGCTGCCGGTTACTGCTGCGGTGAATACGGATTCCTGCAGCAGTCCTTCAATGGCATTTGCCAGGGCGACAGTTTTCTCTGTAACCCCCGGCAGTGTTCCCCGGGCAGGCGAAGGCATTGCGGCCAGCACCCAGCCGCTGAGTGCGGTGAACAGCTGCAGCGAAGCATTCAGCGTTACCAGCCGGCTCCGCTGGGCATCGCTGGCTTCAGGGAGAATTGTCGAGCTGATGATCGCATCAAGCGACGTACGGATTGCCTGCAGCTCCGGAGTGTTGCCGGTAAGGCTGACGGTATCCATCGTCATAAGGGAACGGCGCAGGACCAGATCATCGATGTCGAAATGCAGGCAATAATAGGTCATTTCATCCTCTGAAACCGTGCCCAGGCTGGAGTGTGCAATACCCGGACGGATAAACAGAATGTCACCGCTGTGCTGGGTATAGGACTGCCCGCCGACCACCATTTGCTGTGACCCCTGCAGAACGATGTTAATCTCGAACATGGGATGGGTATGCACCGGGTATTGCCACTCCCTGTTAACCTTGCGCCAGTGGGCGGCAAAAATATGAAAAGCAGCCTGTATATCCGGGGACATCCGGCCGTCCATGGAGTGCTGTGTACCGGGATCTAATACGTTCATATTCAACCTCTTTTTCGCTAAAAGATGGCTTTATTATAGCATAGGCCGCCGTGTCCGATTGATTTGTCCAAATAATTGGCGGCTTTGCGCCTGTTGCATTAACGGGGCCGGCGCTAACATAGAGCTATGAGCCCGGTAATGCCGGGACACAGCCTGGAGGGAGTGCATTTACGTTATGCCTACGAATAATTTCTTTAATGCCCATCATTCACCGATTGGTTCATTTTCCAGCTTCACCCTGGGATTTAAGGGAGCGTCCGGCGGCTTCGACCTGGAAGCGGGCAAACCGCCGAGACAGAACATATATATTGGCCTGGAGCGCAAGGACGGCAGCGGCTTCGATACTTTGCCTTTCCATGAGCAGGGCAGCGACGACGAGAGTAAGCGTTATGACATCGAGAACCCGGATCCGAACCCGGATAAGCCGCAGATTCTCTATCATTTTGCGGACGGCGAGGTCACCCGCGATTTCCGCCTGGCTACGGACAGCTGGCAGGCGGGTGATCTGACCTTCCGTATTCTCTCACCGGTCCGGCCGGTTCCGGACCCGGAAACAGCTGCAGACGCGGAACTCAAGGAAGTACTGCTGCCGGCGGTGCTGGTAGAGCTGGAAGTTGACAATACTTCGGGTGATTCCGTCCGCCGGGCCTTCTTCGGCTTCCAGGGCAATGATCCGTATAACGCCTTGAGACGCTTCGAAGGCGGCCAGGCAGAGCTGACAGGTGTCGGCCAGGGCCGGTTCCTGGCGATTGCCGCCGAACAGGGAAGCGTGAAATCCGCCATGCACTTCACCATGGAGGATATTCTGACAGCAGAGCTGGAGGAGAACTGGACCTTCGGGCTCGGTCAGGTAGGAGCGCTGGTCATGGATGTGCCCGCAGGGGAGCGGAAGGTCTACCGGTTCGCAGTCTGCTTCCACCGGTCCGGTTATGTAACCTCGGGAATGGACGCCGGTTATTACTATAACCGCTATTACAGCAATGTAGAGGCGGTTGCAGAATATGCGCTATCCCGTTTCGATCAGCTGAAGCATCAGGCAGAGCAGGCTAACACTATGCTGGAAGGAACAGGGCTCAGCGAAGATCAGACATTCATGCTGGCTCACGCCATCCGCAGTTATTATGGCTCAACCGAGCTGCTGGAGTACAAAGATCAGCCGTTCTGGGTCGTGAACGAAGGCGAATACCGGATGATGAACACATTCGATCTTACGGTTGACCAGCTGTTCTATGAGCTGAAGATGAATCCGTGGACCGTACGCAATGAGCTGGATATGTTCGTGGACCGGTACAGCTACGTGGATACTGTCCGTTTCCCTGGAGACAAGACCGAGTATCCGGGCGGGCTAAGCTTCACTCATGATATGGGAGTAGCCAATGCTGTTTCGCGTCCCGGTTATTCCTCTTATGAGCTGTACGGTATTGACGGCTGCTTCTCGCACATGACCCATGAGCAGCTGGTCAATTGGATTCTTACTGCAGCGGTATATCTGGAGCATACAGGTGACAAGAGCTGGATGGAACGCAACCTTACGGTTCTGGAGAGCTGCCTGCAGAGCATGCTGAACCGGGATCATCCGGATCCTGCGAAGCGTAACGGTGTGATGGCACTGGACAGCTCGCGGACAATGGGCGGAGCGGAGATTACAACGTATGACAGCCTGGATGTGTCGCTGGGCCAGGCGCGCAACAACATTTACCTGGCAGGCAAATGCTGGGCTGCATATTTGGCGATGGAGAAGATCTTCCGCGATAACGGCAATACGGAGCTGTCACAGACAGCCGGCAGACAGGCAGAGCTCTGTGCGGCAACCATTGTAGCCAGCGTTACAGAGGACGGCTATATCCCGGCGGTAATCGGAGAAGGCAACGATTCCAAAATCATTCCGGCGATTGAAGGCCTCGTTTTCCCTTACTTTACCGGCTGCAAGGAGGCGCTGGAGCGCGGGGGGCGGTTCGGCGAATACATCGCGGCGCTGGACACTCATCTGCAGGCCGTGCTTGTTGAAGGGGTGTGCCTGTTCAGAGACGGCGGCTGGAAAATCTCCTCCACCAGCAACAACAGCTGGCTGAGCAAGATTTATCTGTGCCAGTTCATCGCCAGACAGATTCTTGGTTTGGAGTGGGATGACAAGGGCCATGCAGCCGATTCGGCACATGTAACCTGGCTTACACATCCGCAGCTCTCGATCTGGAGCTGGAGCGACCAGATTATCTCCGGCGAGATCACCGGCAGTAAATATTATCCGCGCGGTGTGACGGCGGTTCTGTGGCTGGAGGAGCAGCGGGGGTAAGTATTTGCAAGCTGATAAGTGGGGAAGTGAGGAAAAGTGAGAAACGTAGAAACGTAGAAACGTAGAAACGTAGAAACGTAGAAACGCAACGTAAATTCGTAAAAAGCTGAAATGGTTATCCAAACACGCGGAGCCATTATAGCATTTCGTATGTGTGGCTGTCAAAGCTTTCGCTCAGCCGCGAACGGTTAGCGTTATTTCACCTGCGAAGGTAAAATGTTGTAAGAATTACAACTTTGAACCCGAAATACCGGTGCGTTTGAGCGGATTGTTGTATGAACTGAAATGCAGGAATTTTCCTGCAAGGCTGCCTGAAAGAAGATGAATGATGTATTTTATACAACATTATTGGATTTGAGGGAATGAAATGAAGGAAATGTTGTATTCCGTGCAGGATTTCGAACCGGAATCGAATCGTGACGCTGTGACACCTGTATGATCCTGAGTGGGCTTGGCGTTACAGACAATCAGCCGATAGATGCAGCTTTGTATAATAGTAGCTGTAGAATACTTGTAGTGAATCACCATTGATCTTAAGTATCATTAGTTTAAACGGCAAACAGCGGGTCTCCCAGAGTACGGGGGCCCGCTGTTTGCGTTATGCATTAACCAGACTAGAAAATCCGGTGCTTCCAGCCGTTCAGCTTGGCAACAGCTTCAACATAGTAGTAATCGCCGTAGATCAGCGATACATCGATGAAGGAGTCGCCGCTGCCGGTGCCGTGCAGCAGAATAGCTTCATGCTCCGGCTGATCCCAGGTGGCATAGTTCTCGGTCAGCGAACGCAGGATCCGTTCTGCGGCATTGGCGTATAGGCTTTTCTCGCCAAGCGGCACGATGTCAGCCAGCTCCAGCAAGCCTGATGCAGCGATCGATGCGGCGGAGCTGTCTCTGAACATCCGCTTGTCGTCTGCCAGGCGGAAGTCCCAGTACGGTACGTGATCTTCCGGAAGGGCGGAGATGAAATAGTGGGCAATCCGCTTCGCTGTATTCGAGAAACGTTCATCCCCGGTGTGGCGGTAAGTATTAATGAACCCGTATAGGCCCCAGGCAGCCCCCCGGCTCCAGCACGATTCTGCGGAATAGCCCTGGCCGCCGAAATTCTCGATATAGGCGCCAGTCTCGGCATCGAAGGAGAGGATATGTTTGGTCGATCCATCCTCACGCACACCATACTGCATTGCAGTTTCCGCATGGCTGACCGCAATATGTCTATAGCGCGGATCGCCAGTCACCTTACTTGCCCAGAACAGCAGGGAGATGTTCAGCATACAGTCGATGATCACCCAGCCATGTTTGTCCTCATTCCAGGCGCGGATGAACTTACCGGCAGGGTTATAACGTGCGGCCAGGAAGGTGGCAGCCTCAAGACCCCGGCGCAGGCCATCCTCATCCCCGGTCAGAACGTTCTTGATTACGGCTGTAGGCAAAAACTGAAAACCTACGTCATGATGCAGCTCCACGGTCGGCTTCACGAACCATTGCTCCAATGTCTCGTCCCAGTGCCAAGCGGCTTCCTTATAGTATTCCTTGCCGGTCATATCATGCATAATCCAGAGCATACCCGGCCAGAAGCCGGTCGTCCACCAGTCGGAGGCGATATCATCGAACTTACCGTCTTCTCCGGCGAAATGCGGACATTTCCCGCCGATCTGCTTTATCATCCGCGATACCTTCGTATCCAGCCGGTTCATAACTTCCTGCCAATATGCTGTACTCATAGCTGATGCCTCCATTAATTAGAATATGGCTTCAGTATAGCGTCCTATGATTACAGAAAGTTGTGATTTGATATGACGAAATATCGTAATATTGTCATATTCAAATAAAGTCGGTGACCTGAGCGGGCTAGCAAGCAGGGATCCGAATAAGCTACTTGTTCCCCTTCCGGTATTTCAGCGGGGTGGTTCCCAGCACCCGTTTGAACAGCTGGTTGAAATAGGAGGCGTTTGGGAATCCGACAGCGATGCCAATCTGCTCCACAGGCATATCGGTCGTTCCGAGCAGCCGGCAGGCCTGCTTCAGCCGCCGGGCGGTGAGATAGTCAACCAGCCGGCCGCCTGTCTCCTGATGGAAGATCCGCGAGACATAGGATTTCGAGAGATGAGTCTCCTCCGCAAGCTGATCCAGATTAACCTCTTCCTGATAATGCGCCTCGATCCAGTTCATAATCTGCTCCGAATAGCGGAGATTCCGCCGCTCTCCGGTATGGATCAGCGATTGATCGCCTGTTCCGATACAGCTGAGCAACTGCAGGAGCAGCATAGTGATATCCTCCGGGTCTTCCTCAGATGATTTGATCCTTAACTCATTGTAATTCCGGTAGAACCACTCCATGGTTTCAATCCGGTCGCCAAGATCGAAGCCGCAATAGGTATTGCTGCCCTGCCACAGCGCTGAGAAGACCGCTTTGCGTTTGGCGAAGCCCTGCAGCAGGTTCTCGGCAGTATGGGGATCAAGATAGAAGATGGAGCGTACGAACGGACACTCGGGTGAAACTTCAGAATAGATCCGGTGCAGCTGATAGGGCTGGAAAAAAAACAGCATGCCCGGGCGGATATCATACATCTGCTGATTGACCACAATGCTGCCCTGTCCGCCGTGCACGAACATGATTTCACAGCACTGGTGCCAGTGGTAATATCCCTTGTAATGATCATCGGTATAGATGTGATAGTCCCAGATCAGAGACTGACGGTTTGCAAACAGAACAGGTTCGAATAGCTGTTTCATAACGCTATGCTAACGCCTCCAACATGACAAAATACAAACATTTTATTATAACCCATTATAACTTTCTGCTCTCTCAGGCGCTACAATAAAAGCGGGTATTCTTCTATAGAATCCTATCGGTACAATCTAATCAATCTAATCCAATCCAATCTGTGACTTACATTAACCAGGGGGTAACAATTATGGCTCCAACCATTGTCAATCCGGTGCTGACCGGCTTTCATCCCGATCCGTCTTTCCTCAGGGTGGGTGATGACTATTATATCGCAACCTCAACCTTCGAATGGTTCCCCGGTGTAGAGATTCATCATTCCCGTGACCTGGTGCACTGGCATACACTTACCCGTGTTCTGACCGAGACCTCACAGGTGGATCTGCGCGGCAACGGAAGCTCCGGCTCTATCTGGGCTCCGGCACTATCCTACGATAACGGCCTGTATTACCTGCTGTTTACGGATGTGAAGTCCCGCTCCAGCGTGTATAAGGATCTGCATAACTATCTGATTACCGCTACCTGCCTTGAAGGACCGTGGAGCCCGCCGGTGCGGCTGAACGGCAGCGGATTCGACCCGTTCCTGTTCCATGACAGCGACGGTCGCAAGTGGCTGCTGAACATGCGCTGGGATTTCCGGCAGAGTCACAGCAGCTTTTCCGGCATCGTGATGCAGGAATATGACCCGGAAAGCGGCAGACTGACCGGCCCTATTCATGAGATATACAAAGGAACTCCAACAGGGGTAACCGAAGGTCCGCAATTGTACAAGCGCGGAGATTACTACTATTTGCTGGTTGCTGAAGGAGGCACCGGAGTGAATCATATGGTCACGATGGCCCGCAGCCGCAGCATATTCGGACCTTTCGAGACCGATCCGGATTACCCGATTATGACTACGGCCCATGATCTGACCTATGCCTTCCAGCAGGCGGGGCACGGCTCGCTGGTGGAGACGCAGTCCGGGGAATGGTATATGGCTCATCTGTGCACCCGCCCGATCCCGGGAACGGGCAAGCTGAATCCGCTGGGCCGGGAGACGGCCATCCAGCGCTGTGTCTGGACAGAGGACGGCTGGCTGCGCCTCGCACAGGGCGGGAAGCTGCCGGCCTTGCGGACTGCAGCGCCGGAGCTTCCGCCGTATCCGTTCGAGGCCTTGCCGGAGCGCGATGATTTTGACGGCCCTGTGCTGGGTTATCCTTACCAGAGTCTGCGCGTGCCGTTCGATGAATCGTGGGTGAGCCTCCGGGAGCGTCCCGGCTTCTTGCGGCTGCGCGGCCGGGAATCCCTGGCATCGCTGTTTGACCAGAGTCTGATCGGGAGGCCGATTCAGCATTTTGCCTGCACCGTAACTACCTGCCTGGAATTCAAGCCGGACAGCTTCATGCAGATGGCCGGACTGGTGCTCTACTATGATGACAAGGATTACTATTATCTGCGTGTAACGGCGGATGAACTCAGAGGGGTAGCTTTAGGCGTCGTAATGTGTCAGGCCGGCAAATATGGGGAAATATCCTCCATGCAGATTTCGGTGAAGGACTGGGAGCGTTACTATTTGAAGGCAGAGATTAGCGGCAGAGATATTATGTTCTACGCTTCACCGGACGGGGAGGCCTGGACGGCGATGTGTACGCCGCTTGATTTCGGCACCCTCTCGGATGAGCATGGCGGCAAGCTGGGCTTCACCGGCTCTTATGCCGGGATCTGCGCCCAGGATCTGGACCAGCAGGCGAAGGCGGCGTATTTTGACTACTTCGAGTATACAGGACTGGACTTCTCAGGCGGGCATAGCCTATAGCTATACAGCTTAAGAAGCAGCCGTACGCTGTCTCACTTTATATACAATCAGCATAATCAGCGGCAGTACGAGCGAAAGCGTGAGATCCCAGTCTACCCAGTAGTCCGGGATCTCTTTTACATAGAATATTATGTTCTTGGCGATGAGCTGGGAGAGTCCGTAGATCAGGAAGGCCACAGGGAAGATCAGCGGCCGGTGGCTTTTTAATTTGAATAGCTGGGCGGTTCCGAGAACGAAGGCATAGAAGTAGAGTGCTGTTTTGAAATAGGTTGTGATAATCCAGGCCGTGGCCATCAGTGCTTCGAGACGCTGCAGAAAGTTGGCTATATTAATCTTCTGGGCCAGGATATAGGCTGCATAGAAATTATGCTCTGAGAAATAAGCGCCGAGAACGGTCAGTGAGAGGAACAGTATCAGATTCAGACCCAGCGCTCCAAGGATGAGGGCCAGGAGGATATCCCGGTTGATCTTACGGCTCTTGCGGGTGTAGGGATAGACCATGAAAAATACACATATTTCCCCAAACGGATAAAACACACCGAACAAGACGGCATGCAGCATATCCGGAAAAGGCGTATTCAGAATGGGCTGGATTCGCTCCAGCTGGACCTGCGGAAATAAGAGCACCATCAGGCAAACGAGGAATAAAGCGAACAGCGGAAAAAACACCTGAGCCGCTCTGCCGACCGTCTCAAGACCCAGACGCAGCCCGTAGACAAGTATAACAATACTCATGAACCGGATGACACCACCCGGAGTTCCCTCATAGATCTGAGTACACATGAAGTCCTCGATCTCTCTGACATAGGTAGAGGCCGCGATGATGAAGAAGAACAGATAATATACGCCTACCGCACTGCCAATCCACTTCCCCAGAATCTGCTGGCTGAGTTCAATAATGTTTTTGTCCGGATTAATATTCGCAACAGTGACGAACAGGAAGACCAATGCGATTCCCGGCGGAATACTGATCAGGGCAGCAATCCAGGCATCCTGATGAGCTACAGATGTCATGGCTGCCGGGTAGACCAGAGCCATATCCCCGATAAAAGTGAAAAGTCCGAGGATTACCATCTGCGCCGTACTGATCCGATCTTTTTCAATACTCATGTCTATCCTCCATTTACACCTTACTATAGCCCGCAGGTTATATCTTCCCGGAAACCATCTTAGTATGGCATCTCCTTCCAGAATTATGTGTTTCAAGCACTGGCAACGATTCAGGAATAATTATCAAGCGGTGCTACCAAACTACAACAGAGTGAATGGATAGGGAAGTGGAGGGGAACGAAATTGAAAGATGCGGTTAACGGTGAGTTATCCTGCCGGCTGGAAGACAATGATGATCACTTGTACAAGCTGCTTGGGCAGAGCTCAGATCTGGTGCGCAAACGGCTGCAGCTGGGGGAACGTACGGAGCTTGCTATATTCTATATCGATGGTCTGATAGATACACAGCTGCTGCATAACTCAATTCTGTACTCGCTCCAGGAGGGGCGGGTTTCCGGTCTGCTGGAAGAACTGGCTCCTGACGGCAAAATAGAAATGCTGAGAAAACGCGTGCTTATGGCCGGCGATCTTACTGTGATCCATGACTATAAGCATTTCGTTCACGATTTGTTATCCGGGAATGTGATGCTCATGGTGGAGGGGAGCGCTTCAGCGCTGCGGATCGGACTGCCCGGCTGGGAAGACCGCAGCGTCAGTGAGCCAACCTCGCAGTCTGTGGTCCGGGGACCCATGGAAGGCTTCACGGAGAATCTCAGAACGAACACTGCTTTAATCCGCCGCAAAATCAAAGACAGCCAGCTGTGGCTTGAGACGATCCAGATCGGCCGCGTGACCCAGACGAGTGTCTCGATTATGTATCTCAGCCATATTGCGAATGAAGAGCTGGTACAAGAGGTTAAACGCCGCCTGAATAGCATTGATACGGATAGTATTTTGGAGAGCGGCTATATCGAGGAGTTCATTCAGGATACGGCGGTGACCCCTTTTCCCACGATCTATAACAGTGACCGTCCCGATACAATTGCTGCAGGGATACTGGAAGGGAAGGTGGCGATCCTGGTCGACGGAACCCCTTTTGTACTGCTGGCGCCTACGATTTTTGTATCGTTTTTTCAGTCGGCGGAAGATTACTATCAGCGGGCGGATATCTCCACACTGCTGCGGTGTGTACGGTTCCTGGCCTTCTTTATTACCTTGTTTGCGCCTGCGTTCTATGTAGCCATTACCACCTATCATCAGGAGATGATCCCGACCAATCTGGTAATCAGTCTTGCGGCCCAGCGGGAAACAGTGCCGTTTCCGGCTTTTATCGAGGCGCTGCTGATGGAATTCACCTATGAAATCCTGCGCGAAGCAGGGGTGAGAATTCCCAAGAATGTCGGTCAGGCTGTCTCTATCGTCGGTACGCTGGTCATCGGGCAAGCGGCGGTTGCGGCAGGGTTCATCTCCTCGGCGATGGTTATCATTGTGTCGATCACAGCGATCTCAAGCTTTGTCATTCCTGAAGCAGGGATGGCCATTGCCGCGAGAATTATCCGGTTTGCCCTGATTGGGCTCGCCGGGTTCATGGGGCTGTACGGAATCTTGTGCGGAGTGTTCCTGCTGGTGCTGCATCTGGTCAGTCTGCGTTCCTTCGGCGTTCCTTACATGAGTCCGATTGGCCCGTTCAGGGCGGCAGACCTTAAGGATTCCATCTTCAGGCTTCCCTGGCCGCTGCTGAAGACAAGACCGGTGGAGAATAAAACGCAGAATCTGCAGCGGATGAACACTTCCAAACGTGAGGAACCTTAAAGATGTATACAAGAATCAGGAAAGCCTTGACCGCATGTATTCCCCTATTGCTGCTTCCCATGCTGCTCAGCGGCTGCTGGGAACGGAAGGAGTTAAATGAACTGGCTTTTGTGCTGGCTCTGGGGCTGGATAAAGCCGAGTCGGGCTACAAGGTATCCATGCAGGTCGTCATTCCTTCCTCGATTACTTCACAGGGGGCCGGGGGTTCAGGGGCTGGCGGGGTTCCCGTTGTTACTTATAATTTTACAGTGCCGACGATCTATGAATCGCTCCGCAAGTTCAATCTGGTCAGTTCGCGTTCGCCTTATCTGGGGCATATCCGTGTACTCGTTATCGGAGAAGAGCTGGCGCGTGAGGGGGTTGGTGAAACACTGGATGTGCTCAAAAGAAGCCGCGAGCCGCGGATGGACTTCTACGTAATGGTGGCACATAAGACGACTGCAGAGAATATTCTAAAGGTCCTTACCCCGCTGGACAGGCTGCCCGCGAATAAATTATTCAACGCCCTCGACAAATCCTACAAAATATCGTCCAAGACAGTCGCGGTCACGCTTGATAAGTTTATTGAGGATTTGCTCTATGAAGGGGAGAATCCGGTATTGACCGGAGTAGAGGTGCAGGGAGATCCTGAGGCAGGCGGGGAGAAAGGCAATATTGAGCGGACTTCACCAAAAGCAAGACTGCATTATGATAGTGTAGCCGTATTCAAAAAGGATAAGCTGATCGGCTGGATGGATGAAAATGAAACGGTTGGTTACAATTATGTCATTGATGGCGTAACTAAAAATACTGGACACATCAAAGATAACGGAAGCCTAGTCATCGTTGAGGGGCTGTCGTCTACAACCAGACGGAAAGTGAAAATTATCGGCGGCGAACCGCATATTTATCTGAAAGTGGAGGCTGTATGCAATGTGGAGGAAGTGGAGGGATCAGATAAGCTGGATACGGAGAGCAAGATTAAATATCTGGAGGAGGAGACGGAGGAGCGCATTGTTGCCCGGATGAAGCAATCGGTTGAGAACATGAAAGAACGGTTTAATGTTGATATTTTTGGCTTCGGCCAGTCCATTTACCGTACCAGCCCCAAGACCTGGGCCAAGCTGCAGGAGCAGAATAAGGAAGGCTATCTCCAAGCAATGACCATTCATTACGATGCCAGTGTGACAATCAACCGGATTGGTACGATAGACAATTCTTTTCTTGACGATATCAAGGAGTGAGCCTGAATGTTGCTGGTACTGATGTTTGTCATTATAGCCGCAGTCTGTATTGCAGCAGATTTGCCTTCACTGAAGGGCAGATCCAAGCGGCGTGATCTTATGGTTTACGGTGTACTCTGGATTGGCGGAATGGCGGCGACGGTGTGCACCCTGCTGCGGATTCAGGTTCCAAGCCCGCTGCTGCTCATCATGGTCATTTACAAGCCGATCAATGATCTCGTGGCTTCATGGTTCTAACCCGTTGACCCGGGAGCGGGATGAGAGTGCCGCCCAGCTGTGCAATAATTCACTTTGAAAAGGAAACAATTATAATATAATCCCAATAATTAACTTGGGCTGGAATATCAGCGAGGTGAAAGGCGGGATGCAAAGTGGAGAACAATCAGCTTCAACGGAAATACAGTGTATTTCTGGGCGTCATATTGTCGGGGTATAATGTGGCTGATAAGCTCTATGGCGCGGTTTTTATCATTTTGATGAGCTTGCGCGGCGTGGATGCCTTTCAGATCAGCATCGTGTTTGCCGTTTCTTCACTGTCCATGGCCGTCTTTGATTACCCGAGCGGGAATCTGTCCGACATCTATGGGAGAAAGCGCATGACGGCGGCCGGGTTCATAGTGTGGGGAGCGGGACTTTGGTTTTTTGCCGCTGCTGAGGGTCTCGCCTTATTCATCCTCGCCTCCATAGTGATGTCTCTGGGCGTATCGATGATCTCGGATTCTCCCCAGGCCTGGTACATTGATCAGCTGGAAGAGCTGGGAATGCCGGATTATAAAAAAATTGCCCTGCCCCGCATCAGCGGGTTTGTCTCGGCGTTTGCCATCGTCGGCGCATTGCTGGGTACGGTGGGCAGCAATATTCATTATGTTCTTCCGGTAGCCATTGCTGGCGTGCTGGCGGTAGGACTCGGCGTATATACCTGGCTCAGCTTCAGCGACAACTACGGAAGCAGAACGCAGAGCAGCATCCTCCGGGAGATCTATGCCAGCTCGGCCGATTTCGCCCGCAGCACAGAGATGCGGTTTATCCTTCTGCGCAGCATCCTGACACATACCGCGATGCTGGCCTTTCTGTTGTCCTGGCAGGTATATGGGGTGAATGAGCTGGACTTTCCGGTCAGTGCGCTCGGGCTCCTGCTGATTCTGTTCATGGGAGTAATTAGTGTATCGAGCTTCCTGGTCTCCTATCTTGCCAAAAAAGAGGTTGCTGCCGTCCGGATCATCGTCTGCGGAACTGTAATCTCTGCACTCGGACTGCTGCTGGTTGGATTGTTTCCCCATAAGGCTGTATTTATTGCCGGTCTGCTGCTGTTTGAATTCGGACTCGGGATGGATATGTCTTCTTCAGGTGTCTGGATACAGGATTTCATTCCCCGGGCCAAGCGGGCGACCTTCTCCTCCGGACTGTCAGCGCTCAAATCACTCGCCGGTTTCCTGATTACGCTGATCCTGGGAATCATGGCCAAGAATCTCGGGTATGCCTTCATCTGGTGCTTCGCCGCAGCCTCGCTGCTGGTGTCCAACATCGTACTGCTCTATTTCAACGCCAGATATGTACGGGCAGGCAGCATAGGGGACGACCAGAAGACATTGGTATCTTGATTCTGTACTGCTTGGTTGATACTGACAAAGCTAACAACAGCAGGTCTGCTTCCGCGGGACCTGCTGTTTGGCATGCTCACACAGCGGTATCAGCGGCATTACAGCCATTTCATCGCCCATGCTTCGACGGGCAGGAGCGCTGTACCCAGCTCCTGCCCTTTGGCAGTGAGCGAATATTCCGTCCTTACCGGACGGTCAGGGATGACCGCACGGCTGATCAGACCGCATTCTTCAAGCTCCTTCAAGCGCTCGTTGAGCATGCGTTTGCTCAAATCGGGGATGATATTATGCAGCTCACTGAACCGTTTAGTGCCCTCCATCAGTACATGGATAATCAGATTCACCCACTTCTTGCCGATGATATGATGGACGTGCTCGACTTTGGCGAGCAAGGGCTTAAGCTCCTGTGTCATGCGGATTCCACCTTATTTAGTTATTATAAATATCCACCTTACTATAACATAGTGAAAAGTGCGTGAAAATAAGTACTTTTCGTAAATGTCGAAATGAGGTTGACGAATGGATTCTGCAGTCGTATGATGTGTGTTATAAAGTTTGTGAGTAATAATAAGTAACCACATAAACATTTGATAATTACGGGAGGAATGAAAGTGGAATCATCATCATTCGTACTATTTGGCGCAACCGGGGATCTGGCCAAACGGAAAATATACCCCGCACTATATAACCTGTTCAAAGATGGTAAGCTTTCCGGTCCTCTTTCAGTCATAGGCCTTGGCAGAAGAGAGCTGACGAATGAAACCTTCCAGCATCAGGTGCTGGATTCACTGCGCACCTTTTCGCGGCGGCCGGTAGAAGATTCGGCGGAGCTGCAGAATTTCCTGCTGGCTTTTGAATATAGCGTGCTTGATGTCGGACGCCCCGAAGATTATGTTAAGCTGCTGGGACATGTGCAGCGCCGCGAGGAAGAGCTGGGACTTCCGCAGAACCGGATGTTCTATCTCTCTGTCGGTCCTGAATTCTTCGGCGAGATTGCCGGGAACATTAATGCCAGCGGACTTGGTAACACGAAGGGATGGAAGCGGCTGATTATCGAGAAGCCGTTCGGACGGGATCTGCAGTCGGCACGGGTGCTTAATGACAGCTTGAACGCTGCTTTTACGGAAGAAGAGATCTTCCGCATTGACCACTTCCTCGGCAAACCGATGGTACAGAATCTTGAGGTGCTGAAATATTCCAATCCTGTGCTGCGGGCGTTGTGGCAGAACCGGTATATCGAGAGCGTACAGATTACAGCCAGTGAAACGGTCGGTGTGGAAGAGCGGGCCGGTTATTATGACAAGGCTGGTGCGCTGCGCGACATGTTCCAGAACCATATGCTTCAGCTCCTCATGATGATGGCCATGCAGCTCCCCAAAGGCAGCACCCCGGAGGATGTCCGCAGCAAGAAGCGCCATGTCATCCGTTCGGTACGCCCATTGCTCCGTGAGGAAGTGACGCAGCATGTGGTGCGCGGGCAGTATGCAGCGGGTGAGATGCGCGGCCGGCAGGTGGCAGCTTATACGGCTGAACCCGGCATTGAAGCCTCCTCGCAGAATGAGACCTATATCGCCGCCCGGCTGTGGATTGATGATCCGCTATGGAATGATGTGCCTTTCTATATCCGCACCGGCAAACGCATGAAGGAGAAATCCACGCGGATTGTTATAGAATTCAAAGAGCCGTTTAATGATTTGCATAATAAGAACAGAAGCAAGCTCGCGCTGGACCCTAACCTGCTGGTGATTGATATTGGTCCGAATGAAGGAATCTCCCTTACGCTCAATACCAAAAATCCGCGCCAGCACGGACAACTCGAGCCAGTCAGCATTAAGCATGAGTCGGGTAACCCCGACCTGCCGGAAGCCTACGAGAACCTGATTTATGATGCTTTGCTCGGAGATGCGACCTTCTTTGCCCATTGGGATGAAGTGGAGTTGTCCTGGCAGTGGGTTCAGCCTATAATCGAGGCAACAGAAGAAGGGACGCTTCCGCTTCACCTGTATCCAGCCGGTTCTTTTGGACCCAAGGCAGCAGATGATTTGCTCGGGGAGCATCACTGGTGGCTCGATGAACCGGAGCACGGGGAGCATTCCCCGGTCCGCCAGACACAAGAGCTGGATCCGGAAGCCATCCGGCCTGGCGCGTGAGCTGGGGCAATACCTTCTATTTCGAACAGTACTATTTGCAGCTAAGAGCAGACAACTATAACATTCGGAGGGATTAGCAATGAAAGTCGGTTTAATTGGACTAGGCAAAATGGGCTTCAATCTCGGCCAGAATCTATTGGAGCACGAACATGAAGTCGTGGCTTATGATGTGAACGCCGCTGCGGTGCAGGAGCTTGAAGCGAAAGGAGCCGCCAGTGCGGGAAGTCTGGCAGAACTTACAGGAAAGCTGGAATCCCCGCGTATCCTCTGGATCATGGTCCCGCACACCTTTGTGGATTCGGTCATCACAGAGCTGACCCCACTGTTGTCGGAGGGCGATATCGTCATCGAGGCCGGAAATTCTCATTATAAGGAGTCGATCCGCCGTCACGATGAGCTTAGCGCCCACGGGATTTATTTCCTGGATGCCGGAACTTCCGGCGGGATGGAAGGCGCACGCAATGGCGCCTGTTATATGATCGGCGGAGATGAGGAAGCATGGGCGGTCGTCGAACCGGTCTTCCGCGATACTGCGGTCGAGAACGGGTACCTGTATGCCGGCAAATCCGGCAGCGGACACTTCCTGAAGATGGTCCACAACGGGATTGAATACGGCATGATGGCCGCAATTGGTGAGGGCTTCGAGGTGCTTGAGAAAAGCGGCTATGACTTCGACTTCGAGCAGGTGGCCCGTGTCTGGAACAACGGCTCGGTCGTCCGCTCCTGGCTGATGGAGCTGATCGAACGCGCCTTCTCCAAGGATGCCAAGCTGGATGAGATCAAGGGAATCATGCATTCCTCCGGGGAAGGCAGATGGACGCTGGAGACCGCGTTTGACCTGCAGGCGGCTACGCCGGTTATCGCTATGGCGCTGCTGATGCGCTACCGGTCACTGGAGACTGACACCTTTACCGGCAAAGTGGTTGCCGCGCTGCGCAACGAGTTCGGCGGCCATGCGGTGGAGTCGAAGTAAGAGGAAGGCGGGGGAGCTTCAGTCCCCGGAGTGTATAAAAAGTTAGTAGTAGAAGAGCAGCGGATTCCTTTGGGAACACGCTGCTTTTTTTGTCTTTAAGCTGAAGGTCCCAGAAGCCGGCTGGAGGGGAAGATCAAAGGGATAAATCCCTTTGAATCCGCCGAAAGTGGGCAGCAGGAGCCAAATGTATGCGAAAAACCGAATACAATGTGCCAACAATAGGGTAGACGAGCCAAATGTATGCGAAAAACCGAATACAATGTGCCCACGATAGGGTAAACGAGCCAAATGTATGCGAAAAACCGAATACAATGTGCCAACGATAGGTTAGAGGAGGGGGTGTAGGGGATTAGGCTGCTCCCGGAATTAGACAACCCGCACGGGGCATATAGGTACAGAAACACGAAGCAGACGGGGGATGAGCCATTGTCACCTAATCAGGAATTTAGAGTCTATCTGATCACTAAGGAAGATATCTTCCGGTTTATCATGGTCGAAATTGTCATTGGCAGCATGACGTATTCACTGGCACTGAAGATATTTCATAATGCTATTCTGGCGGGTGCAGGGGGATGGGCTTGTACTGAAGGGCTGAAAAGGCTGGGGAAACTCGGGTTTTTACTGGGACGTTAACAGTGTACCGCCAGTTCTCCCTAACCATTTCAATCCGCCGCCCCGCTTGCTAATGGTTAATAACGGGGATTCCCCCGGGCTATCAATCTGAGGTACTATATAGGAATAGTTATATAGAGAGAGATAGAGGAATGGTGATTCGGATATGGTTAACCTACTGGATGTGCTGATAAAAGAAATTGTTCCGGCAGAAGGCTGCACCGAACCGATTGCGGTTGCCTATGCAGTCTCCCTGGCGGCAGAGCTGGTTGAGGAGGAGATTACAGCAATTCAGCTGTTCCTCAGCGGAAATATTGTTAAGAATGCGATGGGCGTAGGGATTCCGGGCACCGGGCAGACCGGGCTGCCGATAGCGGCTGCCTTGGGCGCAGTAGTCCGCCGCTCTCACCGGAAGCTGGAGATTCTCTCCGGACTTACTCCGGCAGAACTAACGAAGGCTAATGCGATGATCGAGCAGAAGCTGCTGAATGTTGAACTGAAGGATACTTCTGAGAAATTGTATATTGAAGCCAGAGTGAGCAGCTTGAATCATACCGCGACTGCGATTGTAGCTAAAGAGCATACGAATGTGGTATTCCTGTCCAAAGACGGCGTTAAGCTGGAGCCGGGGAAGGACAAGGCGGATTGCGAGGAGTCTGAAACGCTGGACCCGGAGGTATATTCGGTTTCACTAGAGGAAATATATGAGTTCATTCAGACCACACCTTTCCCGGAGCTTAGTTTCCTGCTGGAAGGGGCACGAATGAATAGAGCAATCTCGGACGAGGGGCTGCGCGGGGAATATGGCCTGCAGGTTGGAAGGAAAATGAGCCAGCAATCGGCTGTCAATCTGTTTGGTAATGATGTAGCGAACCGGATTATTGCCGCGACGGCGGCAGCATCTGATGCGCGGATGGACGGCAGTGCCATGCCGGTGATGACCACCGCAGGCAGCGGGAATCAGGGCATTGCCTGCACCTTGCCGGTCATTGCCCTTGCAGATCTCCTCGGCAAGGATGAGGAGACACTGGCAAGAGCGATGGCACTCAGCAATCTGATTACGATTCACGTCAAACATTACATCGGCCGGCTGTCGCCCTTGTGCGGGTCGGGAATTGCCGGCGGAGTAGGGGCGGGCAGCGGCATTGTTTACCTGATGGGCGGCAGTCTGGATCAGATCAAGCACTCCATCCAGAACACCATTGCTTCTACGTCCGGAATGATCTGCGACGGTGCGAAACCGACCTGTGCCCTGAAGATCTCAACCGCCACGAATGCAGCGATCCAGTCCGCGACGCTGGCGATGAACGATATTTCAGCGAGTCTGAATGACGGTGTTATCTTTGAGAAGGTTGAAGATACGATTAAGAATATGGAGACTCTGGTTCAGGAAGGGCTTGCCGCAACCGACCAGGCGATTCTGAACATCATGCTCTCCAAAGGAGCGCCTTCGTAATACGTATAGTTTAGACTTAGCGGGTGTAATCCGGTTGGTCCACGGCTACCGGCTGAGGATTGGCCAGTACCCACAGCACCGCCAGTTCGCTTAATCTTGCCGGTTCATCGTAGCCAGAACCCATACGTAGCCTGCTGGCTAATGAAGCTGCTTCCTGAAGGAGGGCGGGAGGCAGCGGCGTACCTGTGCCCAAGTGCGCAATCAGGGCATCCAGCATTTTACGGTAATTGTCATCCCAGTTGCCTCCGCCGTTATCCAGGATTTCGTGAGACACCCGCCCGGTAATGCGGATAACCTCTCCCTGCACGGTTTGCGCATGTCCGGAAGCAGGGACGAGATAATCCCAGAGTTCCTGATGCTGAGCGGACCATGCAGCTGGCTTGGCCTTAATGGCCGAGGCTCCATCGTGCTTCTCCAATTTCGCTACAGGCTCGACATCAAATAGCCGGTACAGCTCCAGCAGGGCGGATGCTTTGTTATCCAGCTCCTCGTTATTGTGACTGGCTCTGACAAATTCCAAATCCTTGCCGATCCGCCGTACGGAATCTTTCATCTCCGGCGTGATTGCTGCTCCGGCATCCAGCAGAATCCGGGAGATTTCCACCATGTGGGCAATATCGATATTCCGGCATTGGGATAATCCTTTAGCGAGCGGTGTTTGTTTCCGTTTATTCTCCGCATGGATATTTGCACCATGGGCGACCAGATCCTGTATTGCCCGGGTCCGGTAATAACCCGCCGCAGCATGCAGCGGTGTCTCATTCTGATAATCAAGGGCTTCCGGGTCCGCGCCTAATTCCAGGAGTAACGGGATATTACCGGACCAGGCTGCAGCCTGGGAGTGCAAAGGGGTGTGCTCATATTTGTCCCGGGCGTTGATGTCAGCACCCTGCTCTACAAGCCAGCGGACCAGCTCATCCGGGATTTGCCGGAAGCTGAGCGCGGTTCCTTTGCTGTAGCCCCCGCGTGCATCCCATTCGCATTCCGCAAAAATGGCCTTGAGTGCAGCGAGATCATTCGATTTAACCCGCTCGCCAAAATCGGCGGGTAATGTTTTTTTCTTTTTCCCCATAGCATTTTTCCGCTCCTTTATGAATAGCAGATAATTTCTGCAAGTTTATCATATAGAGGAAGTGAACACCAATAGAGTCAGGGTCAGGAAGAGACACTGCAGCACAGCAAACAGCTTAAGCCAAAAGGCAAAACTTCTTATCCCGAATCCGGGAAGAGCGGTTTTGCCTTTTGGCGTTTACATACTCTTTTATAGGGCACTGAACGGTTTGTGTCAGCAGCAATGCTGCTTAGTACAGCACCTCCACATTGTTCTCGGCCAGCAGCTTAAGCCAGGTATCCGTCGGTTTGCGGTCGGTGATCAGCACATCGAGCCTGCTGAGCTCTACCAGGTTGGCGAAGGCAGTTTTGTTGAACTTGGTGTGATCGGCCAGCAGCACTATCTTCTCCGCTTGGCGCAGCATATATTTTTTCAGCTCACATTCCGGTTCATTGGAATCAGTAACTCCGCGGTCCATATCGATGCCTTTGCAGCTGATGACAGCGATGTCGACATTATAGCGTTGGGTGGTGTCATGGGCGACCGGACCGACGAGTGACAGGGAACGGTGGCGCAGTGATCCGCCGGTGGAAATAATGCTCAGGCTGGAATTCGCGAACTCGTGCAGAATGTTGATCGAATTCGTAATGATTGTCAGATTGCTTTTATTGCCCAGCAGCTTAAGGAATTCAAAGGAAGTGGAGCTGGGGTCCACCATAAGCGTATCTCCGTCATTAATCAGATTGAGTGCTTTGATCGCAATATTGCGTTTGATATCCGTATTGAGCGCCCCACGGGTCAGGAACGGCAGATCCTCATTGGTATGTCTGTTCAGCATGGCTCCGCCGTAGGTGCGGCTGACAATCCCGTCCTTCTCCAGCTTCTCCAGATCTCGGCGTATCGTTTCCTCCGTGACTTCGAACATCCGGCTCAAATCGGACACAAGTACACGTTTATCCTGATGGACAAGATCTATTATTTTTTTGCGTCTCTCGGCAGCAAGCATAGGTATCACCTTTCCGGTAGCTATGTAGCTATATAGATTAAATATAGACTGTTATTTCTGTGTTGTACAATAAATTCAGGAAAAACAACATTTATTCTATTATGATCTTCGCAAAACAGACAGTAAACAAATAAAAACAACATTAATAATATTTTATTTGTTGACAACAAAGATTAACGGCGATACGATGAGGATGTTAATAATCTCTTTGAAAGCGTATGCCTTTGTGGATGATGAGGAGTGCTGAGACCAGCCTGAGGCGCCACAGCCAGAATGTACGTCCCTACTTCAGCGGAAATTCTTAGCTTTCTGTAATTGTTCTATACTAATTTGCCTGGGAGGCTGGTCAAGTAATGAGTACTCATGTCTATTATGTTCCGTCTATCAACATTATGGGTAAAGGCTGTCTGAAGGAAATCGCTCCATATATTCAAGAACTGAACCTGAAGAAAGCACTCGTGGTTACCGATAAGTTCCTGACGAAGAGTGGAATCGCCGGTAAGCTGCTGGCAGTTCTGGATGAAGCGGGAATTAATTATGTGGTATATGATGAAGTGAAGCCGAACCCGACCTGCAAAAATGTCCATGACGGCGTTGATTTCCTTAATGATCATGAATGCGACTATCTGATTTCCATCGGTGGCGGATCGCCGCAGGATACAGCTAAAGCGATTGGGATTGTAGCAACTAATGGCGGATACATTGCTGATTATGAAGGTGTGCACAAGTCCAAGAACAAATCCCTGCCGATCGTAGCAGTGAACACTACTGCAGGAACCTCAAGTGAAGTTACAATTAACTATGTCATTACGGATGAAGAACGTAAGATCAAGATGGTAATGGTAGATAAGAACAGTATCGCCACCATTTCGGTGAATGATCCTGAACTGATGGTCGATAAGCCTGCTGCGCTTACAGCTGCTACGGGTATGGATGCACTGACGCATGCAATTGAAGCTCTGGTTACACCAGGCGCTTACCCTGTAACCGATGCTACTGCACTTGCTGCTGTTGAGCTGATTTTTGGCAACCTGGCCCGGACTGTAACAAACGGACATGATATCGAAGCACGTGAGCAGATGGTGTATGCCATTTTCCTCGGAGGCCTGGCCTTCAACAATGCCGGACTAGGGTATGTGCATGCAATGGCACATCAGCTCGGCGGTGTGTATGATCTGCCGCATGGCGTATGTAATGCGATGCTGCTGCCATATGTGGAAGAAGAGAATGCCAAATATGTGCCTGAGAAATTCAGAGCGATTGCCAAAGCAATCGGACTGCAGGTAGAGGGCAAAAGTGACAAGGAATGCGCGGATTTCGTCATCGAATCAATCAAAGCCCTGTCCAAAGAAGTTGGGATTCCAGCCAAACTGTCTGAGCTTGGTGTAGATGAAGTGGATTTGGATCTGCTTGCTGAGAATGCAATGAAGGATGCTTGCGCACCGGGCAACCCGTTCATTCCTACCAAAGAAGAAGTTATTGCCTTGTTCCGCAAAATTCTGTAATTTACCTTCTATAGATTAAGGAGATTCCCTATGAACAATCATATCGCCGTCGATATCGGCGCCTCCAGCGGGCGGCTAGTACTCGGAACCCTCGTGGACGGGAGTCTTAAGCTGGAGGAGATTCATCGTTTCAGCAATGGGTTTACCGAGCAGGAGGGCTCCTGCTTCTGGGACATTGATTATTTGTTTAATGAAATTGTTAGCGGCCTCCATAAAGCAAAAAGCGCAGGAATTACCGAATGTACACTGGGTATTGATACTTGGGCAGTAGATTATGTGCTGCTGGATGCGGAAGGCAAGCGGATTAAGGAAGTATACGCCTACCGTGACCGCCGCACTGATGGGGTTATGGACGAAGTCGGCAAGCTGCTCTCACCGGAGAAGGTTTACGCCAAGACAGGAATCCAGCAGCTGACCTTCAATACATTGTATCAGCTGTATGCACATGACCGGGAAGAGCTGGAAGCGGCCGATCAGATTCTGATGGTTCCGGATTATCTCTACTATAGACTAAGCGGCCGCAAGATCAACGAGGTGACCAATGCCTCCACGATGCAGCTGCTGAATCTTGCAACCCGTGATTTCGACCCGGAGCTGCTGTCCTTCCTGCATCTCCGTAGAGAGCAGTTCGCACCTCTTACGGAGCCGGGAGAAGATCTCGGCTTCATCACGGCGGATCTGGTGCAGCAGTATGATCTGCCGCAGTGCCGCCTAATCTGTGCCGCCACGCATGACACAGCTTCTGCTGTGCTCGGTGTGCCTGCGCAGCAAGGCAGATCCTCGGCATACATCAGCAGCGGCACCTGGTCATTGCTCGGTGTAGAGCTGGAGCGCCCGATTAATGACAGCAGAGCCATGGCGGCCAATTATACGAATGAGTGGGGAGCTTACGGCACCTACCGTTTCCTGAAGAACATCATGGGACTTTGGCTGATCCAGGAAGTACGGAGATTGGATGGAGGAAGATACAGCTTCGCTGAGCTGGCATCAATGGCCGCGGGCAGCGAAGGCTTCCGCAGCCTGATTCCATGCAATCATCCGCGTTTCCTGAACCCGGACAATATGATAGAAGAGATTCGCCAGTCATGTGCGGAGAGCGGCCAGCCTGTTCCAGAGACTCCGGGCGAATTAGCCCGTTGTATCTTTGACAGTCTGGCCCTATCCTACCGCAGCTATCTGGCTGAGCTTGAAGGCCTTACAGGCCAAGGGATCGAAGTCCTGCAGATCGTCGGCGGCGGCGCCAACAATGAACTGCTGTGTCAGCTGACCGCCGATATTATCGGCAGGGAAGTACAGGCGGGTCCGACGGAATCAACAGCACTGGGCAACCTGGCCGTGCAGATGATTCAATCAGGCCGTATGACTGACATCCATGAAGCCCGGAGCGTCATCGGCACTTCCTTTGCGATCAAATCGTATCTGCCGCAGCCTGTTCCCCAGCTAGATCAGCTGCTGGCCCGCTGGGATGATCTCCATTCCGCGGCAATTGCGAGTGAGAATATATAAATGAAGGTTTAGTTAAAGGCTTGCGAAGCCAATTTCGTACGAAGCTATTCATTGGAGCGGATGCTCACAAAACTAAGTGAATGCTTCCGAAATGAGTTTTGCGGAGTTTATCAAAGAAGCATATGCTATCAAAACAATTAGGAGGCAACAGCATGGATCAGAGCATCACAAACAGCTATAACGAAGCGAAGAAATTATACGCAGCCCATGGAATTAACGTAGATGAGGTCCTGGAGAAGCTGGCCAAGATCAAGATTTCAGTACACTGCTGGCAAGGTGATGACGTTCAAGGTTTCCTGTTCAAAGACAAAGAGCTAAGCGGCGGGATTGCTGTAACCGGCAGCTACCCTGGACGCGCAGGTACTCCGGATGAGCTGCGTCAGGATTTGCAGAAAGCCCTGTCGCTGATTCCGGGCAAGCACAAAGTCAATCTGCATGCGATTTATGCTGATACCGACGAGCAGGTGGATCTGGATGAGCTGGAACCGCGCCACTTCGCCAACTGGGTAGAGTGGGCTAAAGAGCAAGGGCTGGGACTGGATTTCAATCCAACCTGCTTCTCACATCCGAAAGCTGCTGACGGCTTCACTTTGAGTCATGCAGACGAAGAAATCCGCAATTTCTGGATCAGACACTGCAAGGCTTCCCGCAAAATCGCTGAGCATTTCGGCCGCGAGCTGGGACAGCCCTGTGTAACGAATTTCTGGGTACCGGACGGTTATAAGGATACGCCGGTTGACCGCCTGGCACCGCGTATGCGTCTTAAAGAATCTCTGGACGAAGTGTTCAGTGAGGAAATCGATCCGCAATACAACATCGACGCCGTTGAGAGCAAGCTGTTCGGTATTGGCTCCGAGAGCTATGTTGTCGGATCACATGAATTCTACATGGGTTATGGACTGACCCGCGGCAAAGCGATCTGCCTGGACGCCGGACATTTCCATCCGACTGAAGTGATCTCCAATAAACTGAGCTCAATCCTGATGTTCAGCGAACAGCTGCTGCTGCATGTCAGCAGACCGGTACGCTGGGACAGCGATCATGTCGTAACTATGGACGATGAGCTGCTGGAAATCGCCCGTGAACTGGTTCGCGGAGATTTGCTGCCGCGTACGAATATCGGCCTTGATTTCTTCGACGGCAGCATCAATCACCTCGCTGCTTGGGTTATTGGAACACGCAACACTATTAAGGCACTGCTTCGCGCAATGCTGGAGCCGGTAGAGGAGCTTCGCGCCATTGAGCTGGCCGGAGACTATACTTCTCGCCTGGCGCTGGTAGAAGAATTCAAGTCCTATCCATTCGGTGCAGTATGGGATTATTACTGTGCATCGCAGGGCACGCCGGTCCGCGAGCAATGGCTGGCTGAAGTGAAGAGCTATGAGCAGGAAGTACTGGCTGCAAGATAGATTAAAGTTTTTTAACAACCGAACGAACAAGTATCCGCGCACTTATAGGTGCATATAGAGGAGAGATAACATATGAGTACTTCAGTAATTGAGTCCAAAGGTTACATTGCAGGTATTGAAGCACCGTTTATCCAGGAAATGTCCGAAATCACCCACCACATGTGGTCCCTGGGCTGGGATGAGCTTAATGGAGGTAACGTCAGTTATCTGCTGGATGAAGAAGAGGTTGCCAAATATATTAACATCCGCGAGCCGCTGCGTACAATTGCCCTTACCTTCCCGGTAACTGAGCTGGCCGGCAAATACTTTATCGTAACCGGATCCGGCAAATACTTCCGCAATGTCATCAAAGACCCGGAAGCCAACCTTGGTGTACTTCGCGTAAGTGATAGCGGTGAAAGCGTAGAAGTTCTGTGGGGGCTGCGAAACGGTGCGGTACCTACCAGTGAGCTTGCTTCCCACTTCATGAGTCACATCGAGCGTCTGAAGGTAGATCCTTCGCACCGCATTGTGCTGCATACCCATGCAACGAATGTTATTGCTATGACCTTTACCCATGATCTGGACGGACTGAAGTTCACCAAGACCCTGTGGGAAATGTGCACAGAATGTCTGGTTGTCTTCCCGGATGGCGTCAGCGTCATTCCATGGATGGTTCCGGGCAGCAGTGATATCGGCCGGGCTACCGCTGACAAGATGAAGGATTACCGCGTGGTCATCTGGCCGCAGCACGGAATCTTTGTTACCGGCGCAACTATGGATGCTACCTTCGGTCTGGTGGAAACAATCGAGAAAGCAGCGATTGTCTACAACCTGATTGGCGGACGTGAAATTAAACAGAAGATCACTGATCAGCAGCTGGCAGATTTAGCTGCGGCGTTCCGTGTAACTCCGAAAGCCGGCGTTCTGGACTTGTAATATGTATAATATTTTAGGCTTGTGAACCAACAGCCGGACACCTAGAGCAGCAATGGGGCGTCCGGCTGTTTGCGTGGGAGCGGGTATCTCTGCACTGATTTGCATTTGCTGCTAAGAACAGTCATAATATGCTTACTTAAAGTAATTATATTATGAAACGGAGGCCGATCATGAATACCGATAAATTGTTTGAACCCTTTGAGGGAGGGGGCCTGTCCCTGACCAACCGCGTGGTAATGGCACCGATGACACGTGCGCAATCTCCCGGGGGCGTGGCTAGTCCGGAGGTAGCGGCATACTATCGCCGTCGGGCAGAAGGCGGCGTCGGCCTGATCGTTACCGAAGGGACGGCTATCGATCATCCTGCGGCAGTCAGCCATCCGGATATTCCAAATATTCACGGCGAAGCCTCTCTGGAGGGATGGGCGCAGGTAGTGAAAGAAGTGCACGCAGCCGGAGGCAAGATCATTCCGCAGCTGTGGCATGTAGGTATGGCCCGCAGTATTGGCGAGCTACCCAATGCTTCGGCGCTGCCTATCGGCCCTTCAGGCCTTAATCTGGCCGGTGAGCAGATTACCGAGCCGATGACCAAGAATGAAATTCAGAGCATTGTCAGCGCCTTTGCTAAAGCGGCCAAAGATGCCAAGGCTATTGGTTTCGACGGCATTGAACTGCACGGAGCCCATGGTTATCTGATCGACCAGTTCTTCTGGGAGAAGACCAACCGCCGGACCGACGAATATGGCGGTGATCTCGAGGCACGCACAACCTTCGCTGTTGAAGTGATTGATGCCTGCCGCCGCGCGGTAGGGCCGGATTTCCCGATAGTGCTCCGCTTCTCGCAGTGGAAGGGCGGCCATTATGACGCAAGGCTGGTGGAGACTCCGGAAGACCTTGCCCGCTTCCTGACACCGCTTAGCAATGCAGGTGTGGATATCTTCCACTGCTCTACCCGGCGTTTCTGGCAGCCGGAATTCGAAGGCTCAGATCTCAATCTGGCGGGCTGGACGAAGAAGATTACCGGTAAACCGACGATCACGGTGGGCTCCGTTGGACTCGACAGCGCATTCCCTAGCGTAGTCACAGAGAAGAATCAGGAAGACAATATTGAACTGCTGCTGGAGCGGCTGGACAAGGCAGAGTTCGATCTCGTCGCGGTAGGCAGAGCCCTGATCAGCGATCCGGCTTGGCCAGCTAAAGTGCAGGCCGGCACAATTGGTGAGATCATTCACTTCACATCCGATGCAACGAAGACTTTATATTAATAGATAATTTGTAATCAATAGCGCTCCATGCAATGGACATTACGATAAACTTCAGGTTTATCCGCTGATGGCTGTTGTTATGGGGTGCTTTTTGCGTTGCGAAGGATGCGATCGCTTTCAATCAAACTGTTCTATAAAATAGTGCCAACTCACCCAACCCTCTAGCGTTAATCGCGAATACTGCTATAAAGAGGAGTTTTTGAGGGGAGGAGTAAATTTTTGAATTTGGCAGGTTCATAGGAAGGAGAGTGAGAGATGGCAATTTTATCGACGGGACCTATTGAAAATAATATACCAGCCAGCAAGGGCACCCGCCCGACTCAGTCAGTAACGATCATAATCGACGGCCGCAACACATCCAATAACTTTGAAGTTCATATTCTGGGCTATAGTCTGATTGGGACCCGCACTTTATATATAGAAGAGCAAATCAATGTGGCACCCTTTCAAGTGATCAACAGGGATTACTTTGCGAACCTCGATGCTTTTGAGTTTGTATTTATTACATCAGGTATAGGTGCATCCGAAGCGCAAATCTCTGTATGGGGGAAAAATAGCGCCGAACAGCTGGTAACTGCACATCGGCTGGTCTCCCAGGAATTGCTGGATACGGTGACAGGCTTCACCGGAGCAACAGGAGCTACCGGAGTGACCGGGACAACTGGTGTGGCGGGATCGACGGGAGCCACAGGTGTGACTGGAGTGACTGGAACCACGGGAGCAACCGGGGCCGCAGGAGCCTCGGGAGCAACAGGAGTGACTGGAGCGACAGGAGTCACGGGAGCCATTGGAGCAACCGGAGCCACGGGAGCCACGGGAGCCACAGGAGTAACAGGAGCAACAGGAGTCACAGGTGTGACTGGAGTAACCGGAGCCACGGGAGCCACAGGTGTAACTGGAGTTACTGGAGTCACGGGAGCAACTGGAGCAACTGGAGCAACAGGAGCTACAGGTGTGACTGGTGTGACTGGAGCAACTGGGGCAACTGGAGCCACCGGAGTCACTGGAGCCACTGGAGCTACCGGAGCCACTGGTGTTACGGGGGCAACTGGAGCCACTGGAGCTACAGGTGTGACTGGTGTGACTGGAGCAACAGGAGTCACAGGAGCAACCGGAGTTACGGGAGCAACAGGAGGAACCGGGGCCACAGGAGCCACTGGTGTTACGGGAGCAACCGGGGCAACTGGAGCTACCGGAGCTACCGGAGTCACTGGAGCCACTGGAGCTACCGGAGCCACTGGTGTTACGGGGGCAACTGGAGCCACTGGAGCTACAGGTGTGACTGGTGTGACTGGAGCAACAGGAGTCACAGGAGCAACCGGAGTTACGGGAGCAACAGGAGGAACCGGGGCCACAGGAGCCACTGGTGTTACGGGAGCAACTGGGGCAACTGGACCTACCGGAGCTACCGGAGCAACTGGAGTAACCGGAGTTACGGGAGCAACAGGAGGAACCGGGGCCACAGGAGCCACTGGTGTTACGGGAGCAACTGGGGCAACTGGACCTACCGGAGCTACCGGAGCAACTGGAGTAACCGGAGTTACGGGAGCAACAGGAGGAACCGGGGCCACAGGAGCCACTGGTGTTACGGGAGCAACTGGGGCAACTGGAGCTACCGGAGCTACCGGAGCTACCGGAGCTACCGGAGTCACTGGAGCCACGGGAGTAACAGGTGTGACTGGAGCCACGGGAGTAACAGGAGCAACCGGAGTAACCGGAGTTACAGGGGCCACGGGAGTCACGGGAGCAACTGGTGTTACGGGAGCCACAGGTGTGACTGGAGCAACAGGAGGCACAGGTGCAACCGGAGCAACAGGACTTACGGGAGTTACGGGAGTAACAGGAGGAACCGGGGCCACAGGAGCCACTGGTGTTACGGGAGCAACTGGAGCAACCGGAGCCACGGGAGTAACAGGAGTAACTGGAGCCACGGGAGCCACAGGTGTGACTGGAGCAACAGGAGGCACAGGTGCAACCGGAGCAACAGGAGCCACGGGAGTCACGGGAGCCACGGGAGCCACCGGAGCAACAGGAGTCACGGGGGCCACAGGTGTGACTGGAGCAACAGGAGCCACGGGAGCCACCGGTGTTTTCTCATCTTCCTATGCTTATATTTACAATACCAGTGCTCAGACTGTAGCCGTCGAGGCAGATATTATTTTTGACAGCAACAGTACCCTTATCGGCTTCACCCATACTCCCAATACAGCTCAGTTAATCGTTCAAAATGCCGGAGTGTATGCGGTATTGTTCAACAACACTGCAGTTGAACCGAACCAGTTTACCCTGTTTCAGAACGGGGCTCCTGTAACCGGAGGTGTCTATGGTTCTGGGGCGGGAACGCAGTCAAACCCCGGAATGGTGATTATCACAGCATCCCCAGGCGACGTAATTACACTTAGGAATAATTCCAGTGCCGCTGCGATCACATTGCAGACCTTAGCAGGAGGAACCCAGGTTAACTCCAATGCATCGATTCTTATTTATAGGCTAGGAAGCTGAACTCGTTTATGGCAAGCAGAGCTAAAAAGTCCGGAGCCTTACTCTTAGGCCGGGCTTTTTTTGCGGTGTGCGAATTTATATGTTTTGGGGTCCCCGGAAAGTACCTGAATAAACATCGAAGCTATGGCCCCACTTTGTGGGGGTGGTTTGCCGCTGGGATATACTCCTGAATAGCCACGGCCCGCCGGAGTTGCAGCATTGAGGAGAGCAATATCATACAAGAACACAATCTTCACCTATAGTATACTAAGCTTGAAAAACGCTGGAAGGGAAGACGAATGATGAAACAGGAAATACGGACCGTAAAATACGACGCTGAATTAAAAGTTGAAGCCTACCATTTTCAAGGAATCATGCAAAAATTCCCTAACCATTTTCATGAGTATTATGTGATTAGATATATCGAACAAGGTCAGCGGTTTTTGTCCTGCAAAAATAAAGAATACACTATAGAGCCGGGTGATCTACTTCTTTTTAACCCCCGCGACAATCACGCTTGCGAACAGATTGATGGCAAAACGCTGGATTACCGCTGCATCAATATTCAACCGGAAATTATGAGTAAGGCGGTCTTAGATATAACCGGAAAAGAGTATCTGCCCTATTTTACGCCTCAGGTTATTTTTCACAGCGAATGGGTTCCTGTGCTCCGAGAGCTGCACCAAATGCTAATGGAGGAAGAAAGAGACTTTAGAAAAGAGGAGAGCTTCTTCTTCCTCCTGGAGCAGCTGATTGAAGACTACACGGAGCAGGCAGTGCCGGCGGAGAATACAGAGCAAAGTGCAGAAGTAAGGAAGGTCGGTGAATTCTTAGAGCAGCACTACATGGATAATATCTTGCTGGCTGACCTCTGCAATTTGACGGGGCTAAGTAAATACTACCTGCTTCGTTCCTTTACTAAGCAAAAGGGGATATCGCCCTACAGCTATCTGGAAACCATCCGGATTGACAAGGCTAAGAAAATGCTGGAGCAGGGAGTTAAACCTATTGATGTTGCGCAAGAGACCGGGTTCACTGACCAAAGCCATTTCTCTAATTTTTTCAAAAAATTTATAGGACTTACCCCTAAACAATATATGAATATTTTTAAAGCTGCGCAAAACTGACTTCGGGCCAATGAGAGGGTTATCATGGGTAGACAAAATGAGATTCAAGGACATCTGTTTGCATTTATTACGATTTTTATATGGGGTACAACTTTTATATCCACCAAGATACTGTTAGACGTTCTAACTCCAATTGAAATATTATTTCTAAGGTTTGCCATTGGTTTTCTTGTGTTACTCCTTATTTATCCTAATAGGCTCAAAGCCAAGGAAAGCATACATGAGTTGTATTTTGCCGGGGCGGGTTTGTCTGGCGTTACGCTATACTATCTACTTGAAAATATTGCTTTAACCTACACGTTTGCTTCCAATGTAGGTGTCATCATTTCCATTGCACCGTTTTTTACTGCGATTTTTGCCCACCGGTTTTTAGATGGAGAGAGATTGAAAATTCAGTTTTTTGCCGGGTTTTTAATCGCAGTTACCGGCATTTTTATCATTAGCTTTCATGGAAGCAGCAGCCTGAAAATAAATCCGTTTGGAGATATTTTGGCTGTTGTAGCTGCTGTGGTATGGGCTGCCTATTCTATTCTGACGAAGAAAATCAGCGGGTTTCAATATAACACAATTCAGGCAACGCGGAGAATTATCTTATATGGATTGGTATTTATGGTTCCGGCCTTATTCATATTCGGATTTAAGCCAAGCCTGAATGAACTGCTGACACCAGCCCATTTGTTTAACATCCTTTTTCTGGGGTTAGCAGCATCCGCGCTTTGCTTTGTAACGTGGAATTCTGCAGTTAAAATATTAGGCGCCGTAAAAACAAGTATATACATTTACATGGTTCCCGTAATTACCGTAGTCACGTCTGTTATTGTACTTCAGGAAAAAATGACAGGAGCCTCCGTATTCGGTATTGTACTTACGTTAACAGGTTTGTTTATATCAGAGAGAAAGAAACAAGAAAAAAGGGACTGAGAGATTTATGAACCTCAACTTCGATGAAGTGAATGAACACCATACGGTAGGGGCGGCGGTTCGCTGTAAGAAATGGGTGCTGGTGGAAACCGTCAACGGAGTGGAGAAATTTAGTATTCAGGAGCTTATACCGCATCATTAAAAGTGGGATTCAAGAGAAGCTCTGCCTTGCAGCGGGCTTTTTTTGTGATATAGCTCTGGTAACTTTTTATATAATCCTGCACAAAATACAACATTTCCTTCATCCTGCAGGCCTAAATCCAGAATTGTTGTACAAACGCTCATGACGCTGTGGCGTCACCCCCTAGAATGAAAATAGGTATTCTCTATGTTTCTACATTCTAAACCTGGAAAAACTGAAGATAACAAATCTGTGGACGAGCCTTTATTGGGGCCAAAAACCCTGTTGTACAAACTGTCCTATTGCGACTCTCAGGCACCGCCTATTGCACATCAAAGTGCGTGTATAAAATTCTACACGAATGAGCGCATGATTTGTGAATTGACAGGAAAGTAGGAATAGATTCATGGATGCTATACGCGAATGCTGTGCAGGTCTCGATGTTCATAACAAAACGGTCGTCGCTTGTATTCTAAACGGACCGCTGGATCACACTCCCCAAAAGCAAATCTCGACGTTCGGAACGACAACGCGTGAATTATTGCGGCTTCAGGACTGGCTTATCGCAAATCAGTGTCAGGCGGTGGCGATGGAGAGTACAGGCGTATTGTGGAAACCGGTCTGGAATGTACTCGAATCGACGTGCGACATCGTCTTGGCGAATGCTCGGACGATTAAAAACATTCCTGGACGAAAAACCGATATGAACGATGCCTTTTGGATTGCGAAACTCCATCGGTGCGGATTGGTTCAAGCCAGTGTAGTCCTGCCCGAGCAACTGCGGGATCTGCGGGACTGGACCCGGTACCGGGTGAAAATGGTCCAAGCGATCACGGCCGAAAAGAATCGGATTCATAAACTGCTGCAGGATGGAAATATTAAATTGTCCAGTTTCATCACGGATGTCTTTGGCGTATCGGGCCGCTTGTTGCTAGAGCAATTAATGGATGGCGAGGTGCTGGACGAAGAGCAGCTTCGCGGGCTCGTGAAGACAAAACTAAAGAAAAAAGTCCCTGAACTCATGGAAGCATTGAATGGGCGTGTGCGTCGTCATCATCGGGAGATGATGCGGCTTCACTGGGATCATCTGTTATATCTGGAGAAGCAAATCGAGCAAGTGGAAGCCCGGATTGAATGCAAGCTAGCTCCGTATGCCGAAGAGCTGGAGTGGCTAGATTCAATCCCTGGGATTGAACGCAATACGGCAGCAGCTATTTTTGCTGAACTCGGTCCGGAGGTTCACCAGCGTTTCGAAACGGAGGAACAATTGACGTCTTGGGCGGGCGTCAGCCCGGGAAACAAGGAAAGTGCAGGAAGGAAATCTAAAACGAAATGTCTGCCGGGAAACAAGTTTTTGAAACGCGCGTTAACCCAGGCGGCATGGGCCAATGAGAAATCCTCCAATCGTATCGGTCAGCACTTTAGGCGGGTTCGAAAACGGCGTGGAGACAAAAAAGCGTGTGTAGCCACGGCACATTTACTGATAAAGATTATTTATAGCTTAATGAAAAACAGATCCGGATACGAAGAAAAGGACGTGCCGGAGAGCACGTCCAAGGAAAAGGCGTTAGCTTATTACTTGAAACAAATCGAAAAGTTAGGCTTAACGGTTCAAGTGACGTCCCCCGAAACGAGCTGATTTTTAAAAATCGCTCAATAATTGGGGTAGGGGGACTTTTTGCGCCTTTAAGAGTAAGTTTATCCCGAAAGAGTTACTTTTAAAACACGTGCTAAGCTCATCCCTGCTAAAGCCTACGTTTATTTTCGTATAAAAAGGCAGCATTTTACCATTTTCAAGCGGCACGGCAGGATTATTCTTTTATTTCCTACAACAATTCTTCCGAATACCAGCTATCCGTGAATCTAAGTTGCAAAACGTACAACTTGGATCAATCAACTGGATGGTTAGATTATCCTTATATGTGATATAATTTGATATTGATTGCGTGTCTATCTGATATCATGAATTACTTATAAAGGAAGTGTAAATCTGATGACGAAGGAGAACCGGAACTCAGCGGACTTCAAATCCACCCAGGGCAAGGATTACTCCAAGTATTTTGATTTTACGGATGCCAAAGTGATCAGTGAGCAAGAGGGCAAGACCACCTACCGCATTAAAGGCAGAAATGTACAGATCAACAGCCAGCCGGATTACAGGGAAGGCAAGCGCCGCGGCAAGGAAGAGATCGAGGTGCTGTACCATTTCGAGATTCCGCCGGAGATGGAGGATTTCGGTCAGGGCAAAACCTATCATATCACCACCTACGGCTGCCAAATGAATGAGCATGATACCGAAACGATGAAGGGTATGCTGGAGCAATTAGGTTACCGGGCAGTTGAAGACCGCAGAGATGCTGATCTTATTCTATTAAATACATGTGCAATCCGCGAGAATGCGGAAGATAAGGTGTTCGGAGAGCTGGGTCATCTCAAATCGCTCAAGCTGGAAAAGCCGGGCCTGCTGCTCGGGATCTGCGGCTGCATGTCCCAGGAAGAAGGCGTGGTCAACCGGATTATGAACCGGTATGGTTTCGTGGATATGATCTTCGGTACGCATAATATTCACCGGCTGCCGGAGCTGATTAAGGAAGCGGTGTTCAGCAGGGAGCTGGTCATCGAGGTCTGGTCCAAGGAAGGCGACATTATTGAGAACCTGCCCAAGAAGCGGGAAGGCTTGCGCGCGTGGGTAAATATCATGTACGGCTGTGACAAGTTCTGTACATACTGTATAGTGCCGTTCACACGGGGCAAGGAGCGCAGCCGGCGTCCTGAAGATGTCATTGCTGAAGTGCGCGAGCTGGCCCGCCAGGGGTTCAAGGAAGTTACGCTGCTGGGGCAGAATGTAAACGCCTACGGGAAGGATTTTACGGACATTAACTATACATTCGGGGACCTGATGGATGACATGCGGGGGATCGATATTCCGCGTATCCGCTTCATGACGTCGCATCCCCGTGATTTTGACGATAAATTGATTCATGTGCTCGGCAAAGGCGGCAATCTGGTGGAGCATATCCATCTGCCGGTGCAGTCGGGAAGCACAGCAGTACTGAAGCGGATGAGCCGCAAATACACCCGTGAAGCTTATCTGGAGCTGGTCCGCAAGATCAAAGCAGGTGTGCCGGATGCGGTATTGACTACGGATATTATCGTCGGGTTCCCCGGTGAAACCGAAGAACAATTCGAAGAGACACTGTCGCTAGTGCGCGAAGTAGGGTATGATATGGCGTATACCTTTATTTATTCTCCGCGTGAAGGTACACCTGCTGCTGCAATGGAAGATAACGTTCCGGCTGAAGTCAAGAGCGCAAGACTGCAGCGTCTGAACGATCTGATCAAAGAGCAGAGCCGGCTGGGCAACGAGCGGATGCTCGGCAAGCTGGTCGAGGTGCTGGTGGAAGGCGAGAGCAAGAATAACATCAATGTGCTCGCCGGACGTACGCGTGACAGCAAGCTGGTGCATTTCGAAGGCCCGCCGTCACTGGTCGGCACGATGGTGCAGGTGAGAATCACCGGTACGAAGACATGGTACATCAAAGGGGACTATCTGGCGGAAGCCGCAGCGGTCCTCTAATTATAGAGAAATGGGGCGAGAAGAATGAGCCAGGAAGAAGCGCGTTTGAATGAATACGGCATGCAGACCCACAACACCCGTGATTTAATCGTAAGAGAGGATATTATGGGCAAAGCGAAGGAGCTGGCTACACTCATCTCCACCAGTGAAGAGGTCCGGCATTTCCAGCAGGCCGAGCAGAAGATTCTGAATCACGATCGTGTGCAGGGTCTGATTGCTACCATTAAGAAGAAGCAGAAGGAGATTGTGGCCTTTGAGAGCTTCAAGAATCAGGCGATGGTCGCCAAGATCGAACAGGAGATTGAAGTGCTGCAGGATGAAATTGACAGCATTCCGGTCGTGAATGAATTCCAGCAGAGCCAGAGCGACATTAACTATCTGCTGCAGCTGGTCATCTCCGTGATCAGGGACACCGTCTCCGACAAAATCAATGTGGAAGCAGGCACAGAAGCGCCTCCATCCACTTGCGGGGACTAACAGAATACTCCCGGGGCGGATGAGAATCCGTCCCTTTTTCATATATAGCGCGAACTGCGGTTGATTTTAAGAGGACAGGTTTGGTACATTAAAAGATACGAACAGCAAATATAGCTGCGGCAAAGGATGATCTAAAGTGAGCGAGAACGTGGAACAAACCTATAACGCCAAAAAATACCGCACTCCGGACGGCGTTCCGGCGGATATTGTCATGTTTACGCTGACCAAACGCGAACGGAAGACGGTCACGAAGACACTCCCGCTGCGGGAACTGAAAGTTATGCTGATCCGGCGCAAAAAATGGCCATATGCGGGCATGTGGGCCCTGCCGGGCGGCTTCTGCCAGGAAGACGAATCAATCTATGACGCGGCTACGCGCGAACTCAAAGAAGAGACCGGCGTGGACGGCGGCCATTTGGAATATCTCGGAGTCTACAGCAAGCCGGGACGTGACCCGCGCGGCTGGATCATCAGCCATGCATTTTTTGCACTGGTGGAGGAGTGGATGCTGGAGCAGCGGCAAGCCTCTGATGATGCAGGAGAGGTCGGCCTGTTCACCCTGCAAGAAGCGCTGGAGGAGCTGGAGCTGGCTTTTGACCACCATGATATTATTACTGACGCTTATCTGCGGATTCAGCAGCAAATGCTGCAGACGACGATTGCACGGCAGTTTCTGCCGCGCCATTTCACGCTGAGTGAGCTGTATCAGGTGATCCAGACGGTCGTGCCTGAATTCAAAGAACCGAATTTTATCCGTAAAATTACGTCAACACGCAGCCGGCAGGGTATATTAAAGGAAGTAAGTGATGAAGCGGGCAATCCGCTCAGCTCCAATCAATACTCCCAGCGTCCGGCCCAGCTGTATATGTTCACGGACCACGAGCCTTTATTATCGATCTATACCTAAGATGCTGGGAAGCTTAAGCTCACAATACTTTTAGGAGGCGGTCTGCTTATGAGAGCACTCATCGTAATTGATTTCACCAATGACTTCATTGACGGAAGTCTGCCGGTAGGTCAGCCCGGTATCGACATTGCGCCACGGGTTAGCCAGCTCACGGAACAGTTCGTGCAAAGCGGGGATTATGTTGTGATGGCTGTAGACCTGCATGAAGCGGATGATCCTTACCATCCGGAGAGCAAATTGTTTCCGCCGCATAATCTGCGGGGAAGTCAGGGACGTGAGCTCTATGGCAGCCTGAAGGCTGTGTACGAAGCGAACCGTGAAGCCATCTATTGGATGGACAAAACGCGGTACAGCGCTTTTAGCGGCACGGATCTTGCACTGAAGCTGCGTGAACGTGGCATCACTGAACTCCACCTGATTGGAGTCTGTACAGATATCTGCGTGCTGCATACGGCAGTGGATGCGTACAATCTGGGTTTCAGCATCATTGTGCATGAAGATGCAGTAGCCAGCTTCAACCCTGACGGCCACACTTGGGCACTGGGACATTTCCGGGGCAGTCTCGGGGCGACGGTCGTCGCTTCCACATAGATAAAAATATAATTGAACGAAGATAAGATCAAAAGCTGTAAGGAACGAAGGGGAAATTTGGAACTGTAGGAGCGGTAGCGACCGCCTTTGTCACCGGATTTCCACTGCGGATAGCAGTATGGAATCAAGAAATCTGGGGACAACAGCGGCCGGAAGTCCAAAGTTCACCGCAGTGACACTTTAGCTTTAAGTTAATTTCAAAGTTCAAATTATATAACACAACAGCAACTGCAGATCCCGCTACAGCAGTGCAACTATTAGGAGATGAGGACTTGAGGAGAGAACTTGCTCTACATACAGATAAATATCAGATTAATATGATGTACGCCCATTGGGTCAACGGTACCCACAAGCGCCGGGCTGTATTTGAAGCTTATTTCCGTAAGCTGCCGTTCGGCAACGGGTTCGCTGTATTTGCCGGACTTGAGCGGATTGCCCAGTACATTGCTGAACTGCGGTTTACAGAGGATGATATCCGCTACTTGTCGGAGCAGGAGGAGAATTATGCACCGGCGTTTCTGGAGGAGCTGCTGCAGTTCCATTTCCAGGGCAGCATTCATTCGATGAAGGAAGGCGCGCTTGTCTTCCCGGATGAGCCGCTGATTCGCGTGGAAGGCACGATTATGGAGGCTCAGCTGGTCGAGACAGCCATCCTGAACTTCATGAATTACCAGACACTGATCGCGACCAAGGCCTCCCGGATCAAGCAGGTGGCCCCGAATGATACGCTGCTTGAGTTCGGAACGCGGCGTGCGCAGGAAGCGGATGCGGCCGTATGGGGAGCCCGGGCGGCTTATGTGGGAGGTTTCCATGCGACCTCCAACATGCTGGCCGGCAAAATGTTCGGCATTCCTACGAAGGGAACACATGCCCACTCCTGGGTGCAGAGCTTCCCGAGCGAACAGGAAGCCTTCGATGCATATGCGAGAGTAATGCCGGATGGTGTTACCCTGCTGGTCGATACCTTCGATACCCTGCGCAGCGGTGTGCCGAATGCGATCAACACCGCCAAGAAGCTGGAGGCGCAAGGCAAACGGATGAACGGCATCCGGCTGGACAGCGGTGACTTGGCGTATCTCTCCCGCAAGGCCCGGCAAATGCTCGACGAAGCCGGACTGCAGTACGTGAAGATCGTCGCTTCCAATGACCTGGACGAGAACACGATCATGAACCTGAAGTCGCAAGGCGCGGCTATTGATACATGGGGTGTCGGAACCCAGCTGATTACAGCGTCAGATCAGCCTTCTCTCGGCGGAGTCTACAAGCTGGTTGAGATCGAATCTCCCAGCGGAGAGATGATTCCGACGATTAAGATTTCCTCGAATCCCGAGAAGGTATCGACTCCCGGCAAAAAAGCCGTTTACCGTATTATCGGGCAGAACGGTAAAGCCTTGGCGGATTACATCAGCTTCTCCGGGGAAGAAGCACCGCGTAATGGGGTCCGGCTGAAGCTGTTCAATCCGCTGCATCCTTATATGAGAAAACATGTGGAACACTACGAGGCGCTGCCGATGCTGGAGCCGATTGTAGTGAACGGCTTCCAGGTCTATCAGCTGCCGGACCTGAACGAGATCCGCCGTTATCATCAGGAGCAGCTTGACCTGTTCTGGCCGGAGTACCTCCGTAAGCTGAACCCCGAGGTATTCCGCGTGAATCTCAGCGAGCAGCTGTGGAACCGCAAGCAGCAGCTGATTGCGGAGCACATGATGCCGGATGTGGAGTAGCCTGATCGTAGCAGAAGCATAGACTTATTTATACTAAGCCCTCTCAGTTGGTGGTTGGTCCGCGACCGGAGAGGGCTTTTTGGCTGGAGTAAAGGCAGAAGGGCAGGCAGGCCCATTCCTCTGCGTATTTCTTCATAGACACTTAATACGCAGGACCATATGCTCATTGACACGAAGTCGCTGGAATAATATATTAAATATGTTCTTAAATACAATTTTCGCAGAAATGGATTTATTTTTTTGGGGCGAAAGTTAAAGCGCTTTAACTTTCGCCTGACAGACCTTTGGGCTTATACCCGGTGTGAGGGGGGTGAACTTTTCCTACGGCAGATCGTTAGTGATTGCAATGGATTCGAAGCCATATCCACCAAATCATGAGGAGTGAATGCGTTATGAACAAGCAAGGGAAACGCAAGCTGCACTGGAAAAGTCTGATTCTTCTATGTCTGGCGCTCTTTATCCTGCCTGCCGGGTCCGCCTTCGCCGCAGTGAACAAACCGTTCCCGCAGCATACGACCTATACGGGCGGAACCATCAAACCGAATAATGTCACCCAGACGGTTATGGATAATGCGGTTAAGACCAAATGGGATGCCTGGAAAGGCGCGTATCTCAAACCGGCCGGAACAGGCAAATATTATGTGAAATATAATTCGGACGGGGAGACCGTCTCTGAAGCACATGGCTACGGCATGCTGTTCACCGTGCTGATGGCCGGCTACGATACTAATGCGCAGACGTACTATAACGGACTCTACAATTATTACACAGCACATCCAAGCTCCATTAATCCCTACCTGATGTCCTGGAAACAGAACAGCAGCTTCCAGAATATCGAAGGCGAGGATTCTGCAACAGACGGTGATATGGATATAGCGTACTCGCTGCTGCTGGCTCACAGACAATGGGGAAGCAGCGGAACAGTCAACTATCTGCAGGTAGCAACCAATATTATCAACGCCATCATGGATAATGAAATTAATCAGACCCAGTGGACGATCCGGCTGGGCGACTGGGCGAACAGCGGTTCATACAATACGGCTACCCGTCCTTCAGATTTCATGCTCAGTCATTTGAAGGCCTTCCAGTCCGCTACCGGGGATGCCCGCTGGCAGAATGTAACGGATAAGACCTATACGATTATTAACAGCCTCTATACCGGTTATAGCTCTACCACCGGCCTGCTGCCGGATTTCGTAGTCTACTCGAGCAATACCTACAAACCGGCCGCAGCGAATTTCCTGGAGGATGCCAACGACGGCAATTATAATTACAACTCATGCCGCACACCGTGGCGGATTACCACCGATTATTTGCTCACAGGCGATAACCGCGCCTTATCCCAGCTGAATCAGCTGAACAGCTGGATCAAGACCAAGGTAAGCAGTACGCCGGGCAGCATCAAGGACGGCTACAAGCTGAACGGAACCACCTTCGGCAGCTACAACAGCGGTGCGTTCTATGCCCCGTTTGGCGTAAGTGCAATGACCTCATCTGGCAACCAGAGCTGGCTGAATTCACTCTGGAGCCATACGTCAGGCAGCGCGGCTGAGGATTATTATGAAGACAGCATCAAGCTGTTCTCCATGATCGTGATGTCCGGTAATTGGTGGACTTACTAAGCGTTTTTATTCTTGATATGATCAAAAGACGAAATCCGGGTGGTCACTGATCACGGGTTTCGTCTTTTTTTATAACGGGTGCCTGTGAAATTTATGATAAATACACCAATAAGCTCGGTAGAATTCTTAAGAGAAATATTGAAAAAAATCCCCGAAGTTTCCGGGGATATTACTCTGAACGATTATTATTTATCCATTACCTGCTACCGCAATTCCACTAAAACTACATGCTCCTAAAGTTGCAGTCCTAATCGCTGATGCTATGATGATATATTGAATTTGCCCCGAGAGCACATCATTAGCCGGTGGGTAGTCTACAGCGGTTATTCCTACCATTTCGTACTGGGTCGCTGTATTATTAATGTTTCCAGGATATGTCGTACTAAAGATTAATGTATTATTACGATAGATGCTAAAAGTAACATCATTTTGAACAATAACGCTAACATCAATACTAAGCCTTGCATAAGCAGTTAATGTAACTCGCACTAAGTTCACATTTTCAGGTGTAACACTTGAGGTTTGAAGTCCAATGTCACCGAAAATCGCACTCGAGCGGACCAAAGCTATACCAGGGGTATCCATTACACTAGTTTCTGAGATGCGCATATCCAAAAACTGAATACTCATTTCAATACACCTAACCTCTCTTTAGTAGATGCTATATTTTATGAGAGGAAAGATCGAACGCTTGTGCAATTAAAAAAATAGTGTGCCGATCCCGTCTTGATAAATAAACTGAGAGAACAGCGCAACCTGTCAGTGGATCTAGTTGAAGAACCTTGTATAAATAATATTCGAATTATTAATTTTTAAACGATGTTATTGATACTTAATTGATACTGTAAATACAGTGTTTAAAAGGAATAAAGATCATTGACGATGTTGCTGATGCTGTGCTTAACCCATGATTTCTGTGATAAATTTAACATCTTAATTTTTAATTTTATTGCTAAATTAAGGGTGACATTGGTTCCACATCATCCTTGGGAAAACGCGGAATTACACACAATTTTCACAATTTGTCGTTTTTATGGCAGATTACCTTCTATTGAAGTAACGCCGCGCTGTCGCGTATAAAGAAACCCACCCAAATCAATAAAGAATTGTGATTCCCAAAGCGTGGATAATGCAAGATATGTCACTTCGCGGCTTGCAATTTCAAGTTACAATCGTTGAAAAAGTCAAAAGGATGTTATTCTACTTGACACTAAGAAAGGGGTTATGTCGGTGGTACAATTGCCAAAAGTAAATGAGCTCGGCTTCTTTGAGATTCGTCTCGAATCCATTGGAGGCCTGGGAGCGAACCTTGCCGGTAAGATGCTCGCGGAAGCGGGGGTAGTCGGCGCGGGACTCAATGGCGTCAGTTTTTCATCGTATGGTTCGGAGAAGAAGGGGTCGGCGGTTAAAGCTCATATCCGTTTCTGCGATATGGACACTCATATCCGTGATACCTCCCCGGTAGAGCGTCCGCATGTTGTAGGTGTTTTTCATGAAGCACTTGCCAAGACCGTTAACGTAACCAGCGGAATTCATGAACACAGTACCGTTCTTGTGAACTCGGCCAAGACGCCGGAAGAACTCAAAGAACTGCTGAAGATGAAGGCCGGCACCATTGCCGTAATCGATGCTACCAGCATTGCGCTGAAAGAGAAGAACCGGGTGAATATGGCGATGCTCGGCGCGCTGTTCCGGCTCTGTCCGTTCCTGGATACCGATATTATGAAGGGCGTTATTGAGAAGTCCCTCGGCAAGAAATATCCGCAGGCGGTCCAATCGGCCATTACGACCTTTGACCGTGGCTATAATGAAGTGAAATTCATGCAATTCGAGCTGGCTGCCGGTGACACCATGCCGGAATATGTACGCTCCGATATCTCGGCTCTCGGTTATGAGACCCAGCCGATGGGCGGCACCATCACGAACCCGGGCGGCAGTTTCCTGAAGAACCTCAGCATCTCCCGTTCCGGTATGCTTCCGGTCTATGAGAATGAGTCCTGCATCAACTGCGCACAGTGTGACACGGTATGCCCGGATCAATGCTTCGTATGGGAAGAGCGGCTGGACCGCAAGGGCCGTTCGCAGATGTTCCTGCTCGGCATTGACTATCAATATTGCAAAGGCTGCCTGAAATGTATCGGCGCCTGCCCGACCTCGGCACTTTCAAGTAGCAGAGAGAAGGAAGGCTATGCAGACAGCCATACCGTAAAGCATACGTTTGATCTGGTAACTCAAGTCTAAATTTCGGAAGAAAGGTGGAATGAATTGTGGCTATTGATTATGAAAAAGAAGTAGGCTCCGCCAAAGTGGAGCAGAAATTCCTATATGAATCCGGCAATGAAATGGCGGCCTATGCCGCCCATCAGATTAACTACCATGTCATGGGTTATTTCCCGATCTCCCCGTCGACAGAGGTTGCCCAGTTCCTCGATACCATGAAAGCCAGCGGCCAGCATGATATTATGCTGGTGCCTTCTGACGGCGAGCACAGCTCCGCCGGGATCTGTTATGGCGCCTCTACAGCAGGCGGCCGCGTGTTCAATGCTACCAGTGCTCAAGGGTATATGTTCATGCTGGAGCAGCTGCCTGTACAAGCAGGTACGCGGATGCCTATGGTCATGAACCTGATCTGCCGTTCGATCTCAGGACCGCTGAATATTCACGGAGACCATTCAGATTTGTATTTCGCCCTGAACACAGGCTGGCCGATCCTGATGTGCCGTGATCCGCAGTCCGTCTACGACATGAACCTGATGGCGCTGAAGCTTGCAGAGCATGCCAAGGTCCGCCTTCCGGTTATGGTTGCTTCCGACGGTTATTTCACCTCTCACCAGAAGCGTCGTGTGCAGGCTTTTGCCCACCGCGAGGATGTTCATAAGTTCGTAGGGGAGCAGCCGCCAGTTGGCTTCACCGATACGCTGGACCGCAATAACCCTGTTACTGTAGGACCTTATATGAACGAACCGGATTACATCAACAACCGTTATCAGCAGTCTGTTGCTATGTACAACGCGGGTGAAGTGTTCGAAGAGATTGCCGCTGAATTTGCCGTGCTGACAGGCCGCCATTATGGGGTGATTGAACAGTACCGGATGGAGGATGCCGATGTTGCCGTGTTCCTGATGAACTCCGCTTCGGAGATTATCAAGGATGTGGTCGACCAGCTCCGCGGGCAGGGAATCAAAGCCGGCGCCATCTCCCCGAACATGATCCGCCCGTTCCCGCAGAAGCAGATTGCTGAAGCGCTGAAGAATGTCAAAGCCATCACTGTCGGTGACCGTGCGGATTCCGTCGGCGGCCACGGCGGCAACATGGTTAACGAAATCAAGGCTGCACTGTTCACTTATGGCAACACTACCACTAAGGTAATCAGCCGTATCTATGGACTGGGCGGTAAAGACTTCTATGCTGAAGACGGGCATCATTTCTTCCAGCTGGCTATGGATGCTGTGGTAGCAGACCGTGTAGAAGTGCCGTTTGATTACTACGGCCACAATCCGGGAGCACCGGAGAACGCACCGAAGCGCCTGCTGAAGCCGATGAACTTTGATCTGCTGAAGACCGGCCTGATTACGGTGAACAAGAATGAAGAAACCGGTAAGCTGGCCGTGAAGATTCCGCCGATCCGCTCCCTGATGAAGAAGCCAAGACGCTTGTCTCCGGGACATGGCGCATGTCCGGGCTGCGGTATTTTCTCCGGCCTGGAGCTGTTCTTCAAAGGTATTGAAGGGGATATCGTAGCTCTGTATCACACAGGCTGTGCCATGGTTACGACCACAGGTTATCCTTATTCCTCGCATAAATCGACGTTCATCCACAACCTCTTCCAGAACGGTGCAGCTACGCTGTCCGGTGTCGTGGAAATGTTCTGGGAACGCAAACGCCGCGGCGAGCTGGACGGTTTGGGGCTGAAGGATGACTTCACGTTCGTCATGGTAACCGGTGACGGCGGGATGGACATCGGAATGGGTCCGGCGATCGGTGCAGCACTGCGCGGCCACAAGATGATTATCGTGGAATATGATAACGAAGGCTACATGAATACAGGTGCACAGCAGTCTTATTCCACACCGCTCGGACACCGTACTTCGACTTCGAGCATCGGCAAAACCCAGCAGGGCAAGCTGACCCAGCATAAGGACACTGCGCAGATTATGGCGGCGACCAATATTCCTTATGTCTTCACCGGCTGTGAAGCTTATCCGCAGGATCTGCTGAAGAAGGCTGCGAAGGCCCAGTGGTATGCCCAGAACGAAGGTCTGGTCTACGGTAAGATCTTAATCGCCTGCCCGCTCAACTGGATGAGCGAAGACAAAGACGGAACAGATATTGTCTCCCTGGCCGTTGAGTCCTGCTTCTTCCCGCTCTATGAAGTAGAGCAGGGCATGACCAACATTACGTATAACCCGGAAGACAAGGAGAAACGGATCGAAGTATCCGCCTGGCTGAAGACGATGGGCAAAACCCGCCATCTGCTGAAGCCTGAGAATGAACCTGCGCTGCGCAGCTTCGAGAATGAGGTACAGCGCCGCTGGAGCCGTCTCAAAGCGAAACATGAGCACCCGGATTTGTAAGGCTTAACGGAACCGCAACAATAGTAAGCTATTATTCATACCCGCCCGGCAGAGATTCTCTGCCGGGCTATTTAAGTAGGGATGGATTTTTTTCAAAATATCTATTTATTAAAACACTTTAATAAAGTATTATTATAATGAGGTGAAAGCAGATGCAGAAGATTGGCGGAAACGCGCTGGTGATTCGCGAAGTCAATATGAACCTGGTGCGGCAGGTATTGAAGGAACACGGGCAGGCGACCAAACGGCAGATCGCAGCGATTAGCGGCCTTAGTGTCGTTACGGTAGGCACTGTGCTGCAGCTATTGGAGGCGCAGCATGAGGTGCTGGCGGGAGAACTCGTATCGTCCAGCGGAGGTAGACCCGCACAGCAATACATATACAACGATGAGTATGCACTGGCACTAATTCTGTACACGCATGAAGAGCGGGATGTGACCTATATTCACAGAACGGTCGTCACGCTTGCCGGACGCACGCTGTTTGAGGATAATACCGCGGTCTCAAGCATCGATCTGGCGGCCTTCGAAGCGGTGATTGACAGCTCGCTGCAGATGTATTCCCCGATCCAGGCTATCGGTCTGGGTCTGCCGGGTGCGGAGGTTGACGGACTGATGGTTGTATCCGATTACGAAGCTTTGCGCGGTGTTCCGGTAGCGGAGCATTTCCGCCAGCGCTATGGCAAACCTGTAGTGATTGAGAACGATGTCAACGCCGCAGTGATTGGCTATTGCCGCCGGATGAAGGAGGAGACAGCTTCAGTTGTTTATCTGTATTTTCCGGACCGTTTTGCTCCGGGAGCCGGGATATTTATAGGCGGCAAGCTGTATAAGGGAAAACGCGGGTTCGCCGGAGAGGTAGCCAACATACCGCTTGGTATTGCCTGGGGAGAAGGCGGACTGATTGCTTCCTTTGACGGACTTACGGATGCGATCGCCAAGCTGGCGGTTGCTGTCAGCAGTGTGCTGAATCCGGATATCGTTGTGCTATATGGCAGCTTCCTGAACGAAGGGCATCTTAAGGCAGTGGGGGATAAATGCAGTACGGCTCTGCCTTATCCGGCAGTCCCACGAATGAGAATGTCAGACGATTTTGCCGCAGATTACATTCAGGGAATGATTGTACAGACATTGGGAACTTTGGAGCAGAGACTGTATTTAACGAAAATAGAAGGTTAGGCGGGGTACAAAATGGCAACGGTATTCTTAATTATTATTTATCTGGCATTTATCAGCTTAGGCCTGCCGGATTCCATGCTGGGAGCAGCCTGGCCGATCATGAGGCTGGATTATGGGGCGCCGGTTGAGACAGCAGGGCTGCTCTCCATGATTGTAGTTGCAGGGACGATTATCTCCAGCTTAGCCAGCAGCGCCGTGCTGAAACGGCTGGGTACGGGAATGGTCACTTTTATCAGCGTGGCTGTGACGGCTCTGGCCTTGCTCGGCTTCTCTTACTCTTCATCCGTCATTTGGCTGGCTGTGCTGGCTTTGCCGCTTGGCCTTGGCGCAGGTTCGATCGATACGGGGCTGAACAACTATGTGGCCACCCACTATAAAGCGCATCATATGAGCTGGCTGCACTGCTTCTGGGGTATTGGCGCGATGCTCGGGCCGATTATTATGTCGCGTTATATTGCGGGCGGTGAATCCTGGAGAACAGGATACTTTACTGTAAGCATGATCCAGTTCGCGCTTGTGGTGCTGCTGTTCATCAGTCTGCCGCTATGGAAAAGAGCAGGCAAGAGCAGCAGTCCGCAGGTTGAAGAAACCCGGGATGTGAAGGTAAAGGCGGCAGTGGAGGCCTCTTCCGGCAATGTGCTGCGTATCAAAGGTGTGAAGCTGGCGATGATTACTTTTCTGTTCTATTGCGGAGTAGAAGCAACGGTAGGGCTTTGGGGCAGCAGCTATCTGGTTAATGTTAAAGAGGTATCAGCGGCAACGGCGGCGGGTTGGGTGTCTCTGTATTACGGAGGTATCACGGCCGGCCGGCTGATTACCGGGTTTATTACCTTCCGGTTCAGCAACCGGGAGCTCATCCGCGGGGGGCTGGCGGTTTCGCTGCTGGGTGCGCTGGTGCTGGCCTTACCGCTTCCGGCGGTCTTTTCACTGGTGGCTTTTATTCTGATAGGACTGGGCTCGGCACCGATCTTCCCCTGTATGCTGCATGAGACACCGGCAAGGTTCGGACAAGAGAACTCCCAGAAGATTATGGGCTATCAGATGGCTCTGGCGTATACCGGCGGTGCTTTTCTGCCTCCGCTTCTGGGTTGGGTGGCCGCGCGCAGCAGCTTTATGATTCTTCCGATGGTGATGATCGGTTATATCATCGTTATGATTCTAAGCTCCGAGCAGATCAACAGCATGATGAAAAAACGGAAAGAAGAGGTGAGCCGGTAATGAGAATAGTAGCGTGGCAGGACGGCGTATGGAGTAACGAGCCCGTATCCAGTAGGATTGCAGCAGGAGCGCTAGTGGCGGAAGCTGCGGAAGGCAGCGATTATTGGCAAAAAACGATGTATGGCTTCCAGCATGACAACGGGCACGCCCTGCTGACACCCTGGGAGGATTCGGAGGCTATCGAAGTCAGCTTTTCGCTGGACGGGTTCACAGAGCTGTATGATCAGGCAGGTATTATGCTGTGGCATAGTGATAAAGTATGGATCAAAGCGGGTATTGAGCTGAATGATGGGATTCCGCATGTGGGCGCCGTTGTAACCGACGGCTACTCGGACTGGTCGCTGTCTCCTGTTCCGGAATGGACGGGTGAGATAATCACCCTCCGGGCTTCACGGATGAAGGATGCCGTTATCCTCAGAGCCAGAACAGACAGCCATCCTTGGCGTACAATCAGGGTCGCCCGTTTTCCATATGAGACGGGAAAGCAGGCAGGACCCTTCCTGTGTGCTCCAACCCGGCCGGGATTTCAGGTAACCTTTACACGGTGGGCGGCTTCAGCTCCTGATACCGATGTGCATACGGACCCGCCGGTACGGTAACCTCCCCGTAGTGTGATTCATTCTGTGCATACTTTTCATACACTCAGACATCCTATAACTATCAGAAGGAATCTGAGTGTTTGAGAAGGGGGCTAATGGATATGAAGCGTCGATTGGCAGGTGTGCTGGCTGCTGCATTGACGGCCGGGACACTGCTTGCAGGCTGCTCCGGGGAGCAGGACCAGAAGGAAGCGGGCAGCTATACGATGCAGGCCTATCAGGACGGGACGATGCTGGCCTATTCGCAGGGAAAAGGGCTGGACGGCCGGTTCCGCAAGGAGATGCGCCAGGCTTTTGCCACTGAACAGCTTGCGCTGACCGATGAGAAGTTTACCGAAGACAACCGCGGAAACACCAGCTATCAGTATCTGATCAACAGCCAGCCCGCGCAGAATATTACGCTGCATGTATTCACCAGCCGCCCTGAGCGGGTCAGCCGGATTACCGATTGGTATGGCGGCATGCCGCTGGCGGAAACTTCCGGGGCGAGAACAGAGGTCTTTAACAAGGACAATACCTCACTGGTGTATACCTCCATGGGCAAGGAGAAGGGGAAGTACTCGAAGAAGGTAAAGGACCTTTTTGCCGGACTTCTGGAGCATTTGGGCACACACGCCCATTAAAAAATCACACAATATTCACCATTCAGGGGATTGATCTTTAAGCAGCGGTTAGGTATATTAATACAAAGTAATTCAATTGGTATTTGTTTATTTGCCGAGCGGTTCACCGCAGGCCGGTCTCAACATCCGCAAGCGGGTGCTGTGCCGGCCTTTTCTTTTATATACCTATGTGAACGAGTTCACAACAAAGCAATGACTGCATAACAGCTTTAAGCAGGAAGCATACACCAAGAGCATAGCGCAGCATCTGCTGAGATTGGGCCGACTGGACCACAATCCGGAGGTCAAACCATACACCTGAGAGGTGAGCGGTTTGGCCTCTTTGTGTATCGCAGATCAGGAGGAGATGGGAGTGACGTGGAAGATTGCCATCGGAAGTGTGGACGGCATTAATATCAATCAGCATTTCGGGCGGTGTGACCGGTTCCTGATCTATAGGATGGAGCCGGAAGGAAGTTACAGCATTATAGAGGACCGGAGTTATGACCGGCAAGCGGAAGCAGCAGGCCACGACACGCATTCGCTGCAGAATACCGCCGCCCTCCTCGCAGACTGTAGTATTGTCCTGGTCAGCCACATTGGACCGGGAGCGAGAGCGCTGCTCTACGAGCAGGGAATTCAGGCTATGGCGGTCGAGGCTCCGATTGAACAGGCGATGGAGCGTCTGGTGCATTTTCTCCGGTCAGGCAGGGGCGCTATTCTGCAGTGAATGATTGCATATTCCATCAAAGGAGTGTCAGACATGGTTAAGAAATTGAAGCAGATCGCGATTTACGGCAAAGGAGGAATTGGCAAGTCGACAACGACTTCCAATATCAGTGCTGCGCTGTCGGTGGCAGGCTACAAGGTCATGCAATTCGGCTGTGATCCCAAAAGTGATTCCACCAATACGCTGCGGGGCGGAGAATACATACCGACAGTGCTGGATTCATTGCGTGATAACCACGCGGTTAAGGCACAGGATGTGATTTTCCAGGGCTTCAACGGGATCTATTGCGTGGAGGCTGGTGGCCCCGCACCGGGGGTGGGCTGTGCGGGGCGCGGCATTATCACCTCGGTATCCCTGATGAAGCAGCAGCGGGTGTTTGAGGAGCTGGATCTGGATTTTGTCATCTATGATGTACTGGGTGACGTGGTATGCGGCGGGTTTGCTGTTCCGGTGCGTGAAGGCATTGCGGAGCATGTCTATACGGTAACATCAGCAGATTTCATGGCAATCTACGCGGCGAATAATCTGTTCAAGGGCATTCATAAGTATTCACAGGATGGAGGCGCACTGCTAGGCGGAGTTATTGCCAACTCGATTAATGCCCCGTATGCGAAGGAGATTGTTGACGACTTTGTCAGCCGGACGGATACAAGAGTGGTTGAATATGTGCCGCGTTCGCTGACGGTGACCCAGAGTGAGCTGCAGGGCAAGACAACGATTGAGGCAGCTCCGGATTCAGAGCAGGCCAGAGTATACCGCAGTCTCGCTCAGAACATTGCCGAACATACGGTGTCCAAGGTGCCGGCTCCGCTGGAAACGAATGAACTGCGGCAATGGGCGGCGGATTGGGGGAAACGCCTGGTCCAGCAGGATTCCGGACTGGCGGCACCTGCAGCGGCGGGAAGCCTGTAGTCACACGGTATAAGGCATATGGCATATCCATGTAACGGAATATTGGGGAGGGAGCGGCTTGCAGAATGTTCAGCGTCACCCCTGCTATGATGAGCTGGCGCACGAGGTATTCGCCAGAATGCATCTGGCTGTAGCACCGAAATGCAATATTAACTGCAATTATTGCAACATCAAATACGACTGTGTCAGTGAGAGCCGCCCCGGGGTGGTCAGCCAGGTGCTTACACCGGAAGAGGCCCGCAGGAGTGTGCAGCAGACGCTTAAGGTTCTGCCCCAGCTGACCGTAGTTGGCATCGCCGGTCCGGGAGATCCGCTGGCGAATCCGGTGCAGACCTTCGAGACCTTCCGGCTGCTCTCACGGGAAATGCCCGATCTGCAGCTGTGTCTCAGCACGAATGGCCTGAAGCTTCCTGATTATGTTGAAGAGATCACAGGATGCGGCATTAATCACGTCACGGTAACAATGAATGCCCTGGACCCGGCCATTGGCGGGCGGATCTATCACTCGATCTATTACCGGGGCAAAGCTTACCGCGGCGAGGCTGCCGCAGCCATTCTAATCTCCCGGCAGCTGGAGGGAATCTCGGCCATGGCTGCCAGAGGAATTAAAGTCAAGGTCAACTCCGTGCTGATACCGGGTGTAAATGATGATCACCTGATCGAGGTTACACGAGCTGCCAGGGAGGCTGGGGCATTCTCCCACAACATAATGCCGCTGATTATTTCACCGGGCAGCCGGTTCGAGCGGGACGGGCGGCTGGCACCGGACCCCGGTCTGACCCTCAAGGTGCAGGAGAGGTCCGCAGAGCTTATGCCGATCATGCGCCACTGCCGGCAGTGCCGGGCCGATGCCGTCGGCCTGCTGGGCGAGGACCGTGGTGGGGAATTACTGGCGGGCCTGCCGGAATACTCACCGGAAGAGCGGGAGCTGAGGCTTATGCAGCTGGACGGGGAGCTGGAGGTCCGCCGGAACCGGCAGGCGTCCGGGCGCAGCCCGGGTGCCAGTGCAACGAGAATTGCTGTTGCGACTAGGGGCGGCGGCAGGGTTAATCTGCATTTTGGCCATGCCTCTGAATTTCTGGTCTATGAAGTGGAAGAAGACAGCTACCGGCTGCTCGGGGTCCGCAAAATCCAGGCTTACTGCAACGGAACAGCTTCCTGCGGTGAGGCGGATGCTGCGGCTATTCTTAAGGAAAGTGCAGAATTACTGCGTGACTGCCAGCTTCTGCTCTGTTCAGGAATCGGCTCCTTCCCGCAGGAGGTGCTGCGTCAAGCGGACATTATGGCTGTTGTTACGAAGGATGATATTGGAGTATCGCTACTTAAATACGGACGTCTGCTGTCTTATTTTAAGATTTAACAAGCTATAACCAGGAAAGAAAGCGGGGATAACAATGGCTGATCACAATCTGGGTTTCGATACGCTGAAGGTACGGGCGGGCTATGACTCACGGGAGCATAATTATGCGGTGGCCGTGCCGATCTATCAGACGGCCTCTTATGATCTGGGCAGTGTGGGGCGGGCGGAGAAATTGTTCGGCATGGAGGAAGCCGGATATCTGTATACGCGAATCGCTAATCCGACGGTTGCGGTACTGGAGCAGCGGCTGACTGCGCTGGACAAGGGGACGGGAGCGGTTGCTGTAGCTTCCGGGATGGCGGCGGTAACCTATGCGCTGCTGAATCTGGCGGAAGGCGGAGGCCGGATTGTCACTACGCCGCGCCTGTATGGAGGATCGTTTGATGCACTTAAGCATTTATATCCCAAGTTTGGCGTTCACGTTGATTTTGTCGAGGATTCGGATGATCCTGAAGCCTTCCGCCGGGCGGTCCGGCCGGATACCAAAGCCATTCTGATTGAGAGCATCAGCAATCCTAACTCTACGATTCTTGATATTGAAGCTATAGCGGCTGTAGCCCATGAGAACGGTCTTCCGCTGGTCATTGACAACACCTTTGGCACTCCCTATTTATTCGATTCCTTCGCTCATGGTGCAGATATCATCGTCTACTCGGCTACGAAGGCTATCGGCGGTCACGGCACTACCCTCGGCGGTGTGATTGTCGAGAACGGCAAGTTCGACTGGGCGGGCGGCAGATTCCCGCATTTCGCAGAGCCGCAATACCTGCTGCGTGAGCAGGAGACAGGCCGTGAGCGCAGCATTCTGGAGGTATTCCCGGAGGCTCCTTTTACCGCAAGAGTCCGGCTGAGTTATCTGGCGTACTTCGGTGCAGCACTTAGTCCGTTTGATGCTTTTCTGCTGCTTCAGGGCACGGAAACCTTGTCGGAGCGGATATCCAAGCAGGTGGCGAACGCTCTTAGAATCGTAGATTATCTGCAAAAGAATGACAGGGTCAGCTGGGTGAGTCATCCTGCGGCGGACGGGAATCCGTACCAGGCGCTTGCCGCCAGGTATTTCCCCAAAGGGGCAGGCTCGATCTTCACCTTCGGCTTTGGCGGCAATGAGGAACAGCTTCGTACATTCCTGAATGCCGTTAAGCTGTTCAGCTATCATGCCAATGTCGGGGATGCCAGATCGCTGATCATCAACTCCCCTAAGACCACTCATGGTGAGCTGAATGCTGAAGACCAGGCGGCGGCAGGCATTACTCCGGATACGATCCGGTTGTCCATCGGACTGGAGGACGCAGACGATCTGATCCGGGACCTGGAGCAGGCCTTCGCGGCGGCATTTGTGGAGAGTCTGGTATAAAATATCGAAGCGGGAAGGGAAGTTAACGAAATGAATACTAGCAAAAAACTGCCGGCCGTTCTGCTGGTCACCTCTGCATTACTGGTGGTCACGGCATGCGGAAATAATGCGGCTAATCAAAAAACATCTGCTAACAACCATAATCATTCAACATCTGCGCCAGCAGTTGCTGCAGTAGCTCCCTCAAGCAATGCGGCAGCATCAAACAGCAGCAAAGCGGCTCCGGCCAGCTACAAATACGGCAAGCTCAAAATCCAGGCATTGAGCGGAGCTGTCTGCGGAGCGCCGAGCTATGTGGCTTACGAGAAGGGCTTCTTTGCCGAAGAAGGTCTGGATGTCGAACTGGTCAGCGGTTCGATGGATGCAATGAAGACAGGCCTGACTACGGGAGAATTCACGGTTACGAACGGCGACTTCGTCTGGTTCACCTCCATCCAGCAGGGGCTTGACCTCAAGGTAATCGGCGGGCTGCATCACGGCTGCATTAAGCTCGTAGTTCCACCGGGTTCGGACATTAAGACCGCTGCCGATCTGAAGGGCAAACGGATTGGTGTCGATGAAATCGGCGGTGTGCCGATGGCAGTGGCGAGCGTAGTAGTGACTAATGCCGGACTGGACCCGCAAAAGGATGTGCAATGGCTGGCGTATCCGCTCGATCAGCTGCAGGAAGGTGTCAAAAAAGGCGAAATTGATGTATACGCCGCCTGGGATCCGTTCGGCAAGCTGGCTGAAGTGAATAACGGTTATACGGTACTGGCCGATATTTCGACCGACAGCAATTTTGCCGGGAAAAGCTGCTGCTTCCTGTACGCCTCCGGCAAGCAGATTGAGGAAGATCCGGAGCGTGTAGCCGCTATTGCCCGTGCTTACCAGAAGGCGACGGCATGGATCGCTGAGCATCCGGAGGAAACCGCAAAGCTGGAGATTGAGAAGAAATATGTTGCGACGGATGATGTGAAGCTCGTGACGGATCTGATTGAGAGCTATCACTTCAATTACACGACCGATGCCGCTCAGGAGGATATCCGTTATTTCGTCAAGCAGTTCAGCAAGACCGGCTTCCTGAAGAAAGATACCGACCCGGACGAATTCCTGAAGAAGGCTTATTATGATGTGTTTAAGTAGGAGGCCGGCAGAATCATGAGCCTTGTAAACCGCAATCTGGTGCTGGGAGGGCGTACACGCGAAGCCTTTCGTATTCCTGATCCGCTGCGTGCGGGTTTGCCGCTTGTCTCTTTTGGAACGGCGCTAATGCTGAGCCTGGTACTGCAGTCACGCCAGGATGTGGAGCAGCTGCCTTACCGGATCACGCTGCTTGCGTTCATTGTTTATTTTGCGCTGCACTTCCTCCTGCGCGGCAGGATCAGCGGCCGGAGATGGCAGCAGGTGCTGTACAAATCCCCTTTTTATCTGGTGCTTGGGTTCGTGCTGGCAGGCTGGGATGTGCTGACGACGAAGCTGGAAGTGCTGCCGCTGCCGTTCGTTCCGGGCTTGGCCCAGATTCTCTCGGTCATGGTCAATGATGCGCAGATGCTGCTGATCAGTACCGCATACTCCTTGCGGCTGCTGGTGATTGGATTCGTGATTGGCAGCCTGATCGGGATTGTGCTGGGGGTGCTGATCGGCTGGTACCGCAAGTGGAACTACTGGCTGTTTCCGGTGCTGAAGGTAATGGGGGTGGTACCCGCAACGGCGCTGATTCCCATAGTGATGATTCTGGTTCCGTCCAGCTTCTATGCAGCAGTGCTGCTGATCGTGATCGCGGTATGCTTTCCGGTGGCTTTCATGACCAGTGTCGGGATTGCTAATGTGCAGAACACGTATTTCGAAGCGGCACGGACGCTGGGGGCGGATGAACGTTTTCTTATATTTCGAGTGGCTATTCCCGGGGCGATGCCATCCATCTTCAGCGGGATTTATACGGCGACGGGGATATCTTTTGCCACGCTGGTGGTGTCCGAAATGATCGGAGCCAGGGCCGGGCTTGGCTGGTACATTAACTGGGCCAAAGGCTGGTCTGATTATGCCAAGGTGTATGCTTCGATCATTATTATGGCGGTGACCTTTTCCATAGTGATGGCCATAATTTTCAGAGTCAGAGACAAGGTGCTCAAGTGGCAGAAGGGGCTGGTGAAATGAGCCGGAGGGAAACAGCAGGAGGTATAGCGAGAGAAGCAGATCAGGCGGGAGAGCCGGGAACCTTCGGGACTGTCAGGGGTGCTGTGAGCATCCGCAAGGTCAGCCGCAGCTATGAGGAGGACACCGGACGCAGGGTTGAAGCGCTCAAAGAGGTGGAGCTGGAGATTGAATCCGGCAGCTTCGTCTCCTTCATCGGTCCCAGCGGCTGCGGCAAAACAACACTTATGCGCCTGATCGCAGGACTGGATGAGTGTGCTAGCGGTGAAATCACGCTGGATGGCGAGCGGATTCATGGCCCGCATTATGAGCGGGGTTATGTCTTTCAGCAGGCGAACCTGTTTCCCTGGATGACGATCCGCCAGAATATTTCCGCAGGGCTGAAGGCCCGTAAAGTCTATCAGGAGAACCGCAGGAAGCCTGACGAATTCATTAGGATGGTCGGGCTGGAGGGCTTCGGCAATGCTTATCCCCATCAGGTATCCGGCGGCATGGCCCAGCGCGCCTCGCTGGCCCGCGCGCTGATCAACCAGCCCAAGGTACTGATGCTGGATGAGCCGCTGGGGGCGCTGGATGCTTTTACACGGATGAATCTGCAGGATGAACTATTGCGGCTGTGGAGGCTGCACGGCACAACAATGATCCTGGTAACGCATGATGTCGACGAGGCGGTATATCTCAGCGACAGGATCGTCATTATGTCCGCAAGGCCGGGACAGATCAAAGAGATTATTGAGGTAGAAATGGAGCATCCCCGTGACCGGGGCAGCTCGGAGTTTGTCTTTTTGCGCTCACGGATTCTGGAAACCCTGCATTTCGCCGGCAGCAGCGCAAGTCTGGAGTACTACCCTGTAGGCCATCCGGCCGCGACAAGGAAAGGGAGAAGAACATGAGCAAAGTGAATTTGAACACCCCTGAGGTTCCGGTCCGTGAGCTCCGGCTGGGGTCGATTACCGGGTTCTCCGGCACTGCCGCAGGCCTGGTAAGCTGCTCGAACGCCGGGGGCCTGAAGGACGGTTCCCGCTCCTTCAGCCAGTGCATGGGCTGCAGCTCCGGTAACGCTTTTTGCCAATTGTCCATGATTACGGACGCAGCGATGGTGAATCATGCGCCTGTAGGCTGTGCCGGAGATTTCTTCGGCTATAACTTCGTTTACCGGGTAGGGCAGATGGAACGTGATCTTCCTCCGGTCATTGGAAGATATTTCAATACGAATATTGAAGAGATGGATACTGTATTCGGCGGGGCACGTAAGCTTGAGGCGACGATCCGGCTTGCTTTTGAACGGGCGAAGCCCAAGGCCATCTTCGTAACCACCTCCTGTGCTTCGGGAATTATCGGGGACGATGTGGAGAGCGTGACGAATAAAATGACCCGGGAGCTGGGCATTCCCGTGGTCACCTGCTTCTGCGAAGGGTTCAAATCGAAGATCTGGACGTCGGGGTTCGACTCCGCTTATCACTCCATCGTCCGCAAGATCGTTAAGCCGCCGGAGAAGAAGACCAACAAAGTGAATATCATCAACTTTTGGGGCAGCGATGTGTTTTCCGGACTATTAAACAAGCTGGGTTATGAAGCCGATTATATCGTTCCGTTCTCTACAGTAGCTCAGCTGGAGCGGATCTCGGAAGCCGCAGCAACCATTCAGATATGCCCGACACTGGGAACCTATCTGGGAGCTGCGCTGGAGCAGGTCTACGGTGTGCCGGAGATCAAGGCTCCAGTTGCCTATGGCCTGGCTGGTACCGACGCCTGGATGCGGGAGCTGGGCCGGGTGCTGGACCGTGAACAGGAGATTGAGGAGATCATTGCTGTAGAGAAGGCGGCGGTTCTGCCGAAGCTGGAAGAATACAGAGCCAGGCTGACGGGGACGACCTGCTACATCACAGCCGGTTCGGCACATGGTCATGCCCTGATTGCGCTGCTGCGCGAGCTGGGCATTGATGTGCAGGGCGCGGCGATTTTTCATCATGACCCGGTGTATGACAATGGTGACCCGGCTGCAGATATGCTGGATCATACCGTCAAGACCTATGGGGATGTTCCCAACTACAATGTCTGCAATAAGCAGGCTTATGAGCTGGCGAACATTCTGAACCGGGTACGGCCCGATCTGATGATTGCCCGCCACGGGGGCATGACGCATTGGGGAGCGAAGCTCGGTATTCCTACGCTGCTGATCGGGGATGAGCATTTCAGCTGGGGATATCAGGGACTGCTGAATTACGCCGAACGTATCCTGGAGACGCTGGATAATAAGGAGTTCGTGACCAATCTGGCCAAACACAGCACCATGCCCTACACCAAATGGTGGATGGAGCAGCCGCCGTATACATTCCTGGGAGGCAACGTTCATGTCCAAGCTTATTGAACAGCCGCGCTACTCCTGTGCGCTTGGCGTACAGCAATCGGTGATCGCGATCCACCGCGCTGTTCCCGTGGTCCATGCCGGACCGGGCTGCAGCACCAAAATTCATGGGTTTCTGGGGCAGGGGGAAGGTTATGCGGGTGGAAGTACGATTCCCTGCACCAATTCCAGTGAAGCGGAGATTGTCTTCGGCGGGGAGAATAAGCTGCGTGGCGTGATTCACGGAGCCTTCAAGGTGATAGATGCGGATCTGTTTGTGGTGCTTACCGGCTGCACCTCGGATATTGTAGGGGATGATGTGGGACAGGTAACCCGTGAATTCCAGGCAGCAGGCAAACCGGTAGTCTATGCCGAAACCGGCGGATTCAAGAGCAATAATTATGTCAGTCATGATCTGATTATCAAGGCCATTGTTGAACAGTATGTCGATAAATTCGCTGCAGACAAAACCTCTGTCATTCCAGGACTGGTCAACGTCTTCGCCTCGGTGCCCTATCAGGACCCGTATTGGATCGGGAATCTGCAGGAGCTGAAGCGTATCCTGACCGGGATCGGTCTTACGGTGAGTGTGCTGTTCGGACCAGAGTCCGGCGGGGTAGAGGAGTGGCTGAGCATTCCCCGGGCCGAGTTCAACATCGTGGTGTCCGCCTGGCCCGGACTGAAGAGTGCGCAATTGCTGGAGGCTAAGTATGGCACACCGTTCTATCATTTTCCTTATCTGCCTGTCGGCGGGATAGAGACCGGCCGTTTCCTCAGGGAAGTCGCGGATTTCAGCAGTGTGGATAGAGCGGCGGCCAAAGCTTTTATTGCAGAGGAGGAACGCAAATTCTATACCCATATTGAACGGACTGCAGATTTCATGCTGGAATTCCGTTATGGCCTGCCCCGGGTGTTCTATACGATGCTGGATGCCTCTTACGCGGTCGGACTTGCCAAATACCTGCTCAATGAGCTGGGTATTCTGCCGGCACAGACGCAATATGTCGTGGATAATACACCTGAGGAATACCGCGCTGCGATTGTGGAACGGTTCCGGACCATTTCCTCCAGGCGTTCAGCCAATGTGGAATTTGTAGAGGACGGTGGGGCTATCCAGGAGGCGATCCGGCTGGATAAACCGGCGCAGCGTGCGCTTATTCTGGGCAGCGGCTGGGAACGCGATCTTGCCGCCGAGCTTGGAGCGGATCTGCTGCCGGTCAGTGTACCCATTACCTACCGGCTGATCCTGAACTGCGGGTATGCCGGTTATAACGGCGGTCTGCGGCTGATTGAGGATATTTATGACCGGGTGCTGGGGACGTACCGGTGAAGCTTCTTCCGGGTGCAGTATTATACATTCATAGACAACCGCCCGCAGGTTCAATGCAGCTTCTGCTGCTTGTAGCCTGCGGGCGGTTTTTTGAGATGGCTATGATGTGCTTCTTCGGAATTGTAATAATGTGAACAGGATAATAGGGGCGGGTATGATAATAGGCAAGAACGTGATCAGTATCAAATACTTTTTGTACAGAAGTAAGGCCGCTTTCCCCGGAATGGGCCTTTTTGCTGAAGCGGACTGAGAATCCGTTATTTCGTCAAAAAGCCCCGTAACCGGGGTGAAGCGGACTGAGAATCCTTTATCTTGTTCTAAAGACCTTGAAATGAGGCATTTCAGCGTATATAGCGGAATCTCAGTCCGGATACATCAAGATTCCTGCAGATTTGGCCAAATAGCGGAATCTCAGTCCTCCTCAGGAGCCGATTCCTTATATTGCTCCGAGAATACGGCTACCCTCTTAAGGACGCGTAGCCGTTTCTACCGGAAAGTGAAGACTTATTATGTTTGGGGATCCCCGCAAAGTGCCTGATTCATCCTCGAAGTTAAGGCCCCGCTTTGCGAGGTTATCTTGTCTAGAACAAACTCCAGTTACCCTTCAGGCGGGCATGGCGCTCTGCGCGGTACAAGATGTACCGGGTGCAACCGGCAAGCAGAAGACTGCCCGCCATCAGAACGGTCAGCGCCAGCCACCAGACCCGGCCGGTAGTGCCGTATAATGCTCCGCGTACCAGAATCAGGCTGTATGTCACCGGGAACAGGGCGGACAGCCCCGTTGCCCAGGCCGGGAAGACGGCTGGAGGTATGCGGACTCCCCCGAACAGCTCCATCGGAGTCTGAAAAATATAATAGAGGAATGAGGATTCCCGGGAGAACAGCGACACCGCGCTCAGCATTGCCCCCCAGATAATAGCGGCAATGGTAATCAGCAGCAGAGCAAGGGTTAGAGCCGCCCAATTAACTGATGCAGTATCTGAAACAAACACAAACGTCAGAATGGAGAAGGCCGCGAACATCCATATTCCATGCAATAAGGAATAGAGGGAACGGCCGTACAGGAAGGCTATTTTGGATGCCGGAGTCAGGAAGACGGTCTCAACAGTACCGTCTCTGCGTTCCTGCTCAAAAATCCAGGCCGTTTCCACCACTGTCCAGAACAGCTGGAATACTAAGTAGCCGCTCAGCAAAAACAACGGGATACGTTCATCCGGGATGATCCGTGATAACACAGAGCCTTCCCCGGTCCGGTAGGGCTTCATCGTGTAATAAGAGGTCAAGAAGCTGATGATAGGCCAGAAGAGCAGGGAGAAGAAGGTTGCCCGTCCCTTCCGGCGGTTTCTGTGCTGCTTCGTGAGTTCAGCGGCAATTGTCATCCATAGGCCGCCGGGTCTCATGAGGCCCGCTCTTCGGAGAGGAGTATAATAGCATCCTCCAAGGTTGGCTTTTCGCAGGAAAAGCTGTGGATCTGCAGACCGTGATCACTCACCCAGGGAAGCAGTTCTGTAATCAGCCTGTCCGCTGCAGGCGTTTGTACAGAGATTCTATAGGTTTCATCCGGGCTTGAAGAGATTAGTCCGGCAGCGTGTTGCCCGCCCGCCAGCTGCGCCGGATGGCCCAGTGCTCCCAGATGGGCAAGCAGCAGCGGCCGGAGGCACTCGTCCCATCCGCTTACATCCAGATGCGCGGTCTGTGAACCGGCAATCTGCGAGACGATAGCCTCGGGTTTGTCGCAGAGCAGCAGCTCGCCGCGGCGCAGGATATACACCCGGTCGCATAGCTCTTCAACCTCCTGCAGATAATGGCTGGTCAGCAGGATGCCTTTGCCTGTTCCTTGGCGAGCTTCCGTACCGTTCCGCGCAGCTGCCGTGCAATGGGTGCATCCAGCCCCAGTGTAGGTTCATCTAGGAATAAGTAAGCCGGATCATTGATTAATCCGCGGGCGATCTGCAGCCGCTGCTTCATCCCTTTGGAGTACTGCTCGACCGGCTGGTCAGCCGCTTCAGCCAGCCCAACCTCATCCAGCAGCCTGCTGCTTTCCCGGTGGATTGCCATGCTGCTGAGTCCGTACAGCCTGCCGAAATACTCCAGGTTCTCCCTGCCGGTGAGCCGCCAGTACAGCATCCGTTCACCGCCGGGAATCATGTTCACCTTCGATTGTATTGCTTTCCGGTTATCGTCCATGGAGAGTCCATCCACCTCTATGCTCCCCGAAGTCGGATCGAGCAGGGTGGAGAGCATGCGGATCGTTGTGGTTTTGCCGGCGCCGTTCAGGCCGAGCAGGCCGACAACCTCACCCGGTTCAATGGATAGCGACAGTGCCTTGACAGCGGTGTGAAGCTTGATTTCAGAGCGGAACAGGCCAAGCCTGTTTTTGGTCTGATAGATTTTGGTAACCTCATTCATGCGGATCACTTGACATCAGCCTCCCTTATTTAGAATTTCTCGAATAAACGGCGTTCCACCCTGGAGATGCACCATAACCCTACAGCAATATAGACCAGACTGAGCAGCAGTGCAGGCAGGAGGTCCGTCAAAGATACCGTCTCCCCGGTCAGCAGCGCACCGCGCAGTAGCTGGAGCGAAGTGGTAAGCGGGAAGATCTCCGCCGCAATCTGCAGGAACCTTGGCAGATACTGGCGCGGGAACTGGAAGCCGCAGAGCAGGGTCATTACGGTGAACAACGTATTCTGCACGATGTATGTATCACGTGTAAGCAGCATCACACTGCCCATCACCAGTGCCATTGCATAGGTAGACAGGATAAAGAGGAAGGCTCCGGCCAACACAGACAGCAGATGAGGGACTGGTAGCCGTAAACCGGCCAGAATGCCGAAAGCGAGAACAGCCGCCAGGATTAACCCGCTGCGGTAAAATTGCTGCACAGCCGTTCCGAGGAAATAGCCGTTCCTGCTTGAAGGCGAGAGCAGCAGCGCCTCAAGTGTGCCTTCCCTCCATTCGGTAATTAGCGACCTGGAGACATTCATCATCATGCTGACGCAGAAAATATTCAAAGTGCCGCCGATGATAGCAAATGCCAGATAGTTATGTGTTCCGGTATAAAGGGCGAATTTGTCATCCAAATCCCCCTGAATCAAATAAACATACGAGAAATAGGCGACCAGAACCAGATAGGCTCCTTCAATAATGTGACCCAGGGTGAAATTCCAGGGAAACGCCCTGAGGTTGGACCTCTGGTTTCTTACAGCGGTTGCAATCGCGGTTTGCCACACGGGCGGACATCTCCTTACTCGGGAATTAGATTCATTGTTCAAAATACTGCCTTTGCAGAACAATCAGGCTGTCAAACGCCTCCTTGCTGCTGGAGTAAAACAAATAATTCCCCTTGCGCTCCGAAGTGACGAGTCCGGCTTCGCTGAGCAGCTTAAGCTGCTTCGATACGGCGGCCTCCGAGATGCCAAGCACCGGAGCGAGCTGCTTCGTGCAGTGCGGAGCCTGCCAGAGCAGCTTAAGCATGCGCAGGCGTGTTGCATCGCCGAGCCCCCTGAACTGGCGCAGCAGATCTTCCGGCGGCGCTTCATTGAAGGCCAGCCCGGGAATATCAACAGCAAGCGGCAGCATAAGCCTTCCCTTGTCCCCGGTCCAATCGATCAGCAGATGGGGGAAAATGAAGGTGGAGGATAGCACAAAGATCTGCTGCAATTGTTCATATTCAAAATGATAGGTGACCGCTTTCTGCGCAGTAATGGTCCCTTCGGCGGCATGCAGCCGGGGATGCAGTGAATTCAGCGCTTTCTCCGCAGAGCGTGCGGCTGCTTCCTGAAACTGTGCCGCTGCGGTATGGATCCAAGGCTGAATATACTCCCACTCCTTGCGGAAGTATTCCTGTTCGTAATCCTCCAGGGTGGTGATCAGGAGGTTGCGTACAGACTCCAGATGCTTCAGCAGGTAGCGGGCAGGTTCATCCGGCGGAGTTACGGGTTTGCCGTGCCCCGGCAGCAGTCCATGCTGCCACTCCAGAATCGTACCCAGTGATATCCTGCCGTTCAGCATCACATGAATAAGCTCAGTGTCCGGCAGCGCCTTAAGCACCCGGATGCCTTCCTGGCTGGAAGAGAATGAGCCAAGGCGGTCCATAAGCGTTAGCCCTGTCCAGCTGTCGGACAGCCTCCCGATCGTCTGTATTCCTTCCGCAAGGGAAGGGGACATTCTGCTTAACAGTTCCTTAGCCCAGTGCAGGCGTTTGGGGTGATGCTCCGGCTGATGGAGCACATGCAGGCTGCACAGCATTTCGTGATAGGGGCAGACAACAGTTCTGATCTTGCGTTGCAATCGTTGGAGTGAGCTCATCTCTTTCCTTTCCGGTTAACCATATGGTTAATCAAAAACCACTTTCGCGTAAAGTGTTCAATAGTATAATTACAACTCCAGAAGTTGTCAATGCCATTTGAGGGCAGCCCAAAAAAAGGCAAACCAGCCAGCGCGCGCCTCATTAGAGACGCGGTTGGCAGGTCTGCCTTCTGCAGTTAACGGTAAAGTATAAGCGGGAAGGGAGTGTTATCTTCTTCTGCCGCGCGTAGCTGCGGAAATACCGCACATTTCATCCCGGACGGAGTAAGTGTAGATATGCTGCGGAACCGGAACACAGTGATGGCGTCTGACGACTTCGACATGATGGATAACCTGGACTACCTGCGGATGATAGTAATCTTCATAGACAACCTCTGTAGGGTCAGTGACCGTCTGGACGGGGCATTTCGGGCAATTTCTCATTACATTCAGCTCCTTCGCGGTTGGACTTATGCCAGTATACGCGCTGTACAGGAGCCTGCTTGTTCATTTGTCCCTGTCGCTGATAAATAGGTGTACGGCTATATTGTCACGGGCTTCAGGATCGCTTGTAGATCTCGCGCATTACATGGCGCAGTTCGGGAAGGATCAGCCGTTCCATGGCAAGCTTGATTGCACCGGTGGAGCCGGGCATCGAGAATACTGCCGTACTGCCGATCGTGCCGGCAATAGCCCGGCTAAGCATGGCGGCAGAGCCGATATCTTCAGTGAAGCTGAGCAGCCGGAAAATCTCTCCGAAACCCGGTAGCGATTTGTCGAGCAGTGAAGCAACCGCCTCATAAGTCGTATCGCGGGGCGAAATGCCAGTCCCTCCAGTCAGCAGTACGGCTTCAATGCCGGAATGGACGGAGTTTTTGTAGACCAGTTCGCGGATATCCTCATAATCATCCTTGACGATCGTGCGGCCGATAACGGTGTAGCCCGCTTCCTCCAGCATATTCTGGATCAGCGGCCCGCCGGTGTCCGTCTCCATGGTCCGGGTGTCCGAGACCGTAATAATATAACAAGCTACTGAATCGGGGGCTTCACGCCGGTGTTCTTCTACGGAGGTCATGCGAACCAGCTCCTCTTGTCTGTAATGAACGGCTTATAACCCCCATGATAGGGGATGAAGGAGGCAAAGACAAGTTCATGCCGGACAGGCAGCAGCGCCAGTAAGGGGCAGGTGTCTTGCACAGAGGCGGGCATTGTAGTACACTCGCTACCATAACTGATTTTTGCGGGGAGCGAGTGAACTTGGAACAGTCATTACCAGTTTATATATTGTCGGGATTTCTCGGCAGCGGCAAGACTACATTACTGCAGCGGCTGCTGGAGCATTGGAAGACGCAAGGCCTCCGGCCGGCGGTCATCATGAATGAGCTTGGCGAGGTCAACTTGGATGGTCTGCTGGTAGAGCAGTCTGTGCCGATGGCCGAGATGCTGGGCGGGTGTATCTGCTGCACAAGCCGGGGCGATTTAAGCACAGAACTAACCACTCTGGTCAAAAAAGAATCACCGGATGTAGTCGTCATTGAAGCGACTGGTGCGGCCAATCCGCTGGAGATTGTCGATGCGGTTACCGAAACCTCACTGTATCAGCAGGTGGAGCTGAAAGGCCTGATTACTGTGGTCGATGCCGCCCATCTCCTGGAGCTGTACCGTTCCCAGCAGGGGGCAACGTACCGCCTCATGCAGGAACAGATCCGCTGCGCTTCCGTGCTCATCCTGAACAAGACAGACCGGATCAACGCAGAGGAAGCTGAAGAGATAACGGCGGTGCTGCGCAAATGGAATGCTTATGCCGGGATCCTGCCTGCTGTACGCTGTGAGCTGGAGCCGGAAGCTCTGCTTGGCAATATCGGTGGAGTTTATACAGAAGACCGTGATTCGGCAGAAGAGCATGTGCACAATGCACAGGATGGACAAGCGGGGCAGGTGCATGCATCACATGATCATGTGATGGCGTATACGCATTATTTCAAGAATCCGGTGAACAGCGAGGAATTTGAACGGTTTGTTAAGGAGCTGCCGCGTGATGTGTACCGGGCTAAAGGGATTGTATCTTTTAACGACACCTCCAGCCGGTTTCTGTTTCAATATGCCTACCGGGAAGCGGATTTCATGAAAATCACTCCCCAGGGCGAGGTGCCTGATGTTGCCGTATTTATCGGTGAACATTTCTCTTCCAGCGGGCTGCGCACGGAACTTCTGCGGCTGGAGAAACGTCTGCCGGCAAGACCGGCTGCCGTCAAAAGAAGCCTGTAACACTCCGTGGAACCGGAGGGAATGGTTCGTTCCTTTTCTTGCAGGTTAATACATAGGCATATCCTATAATAATTGCAGGAGGTTTAAGGCTATGACCCGAATTCAATATCAGGAATGCATTGATGCTTGTATTAAATGTATGGATGCCTGTAACTATAGCTATGTCTCAAGCCTGAAAGAATATGATTTGGCTGCACTCCGGGAGAGCATCCAGCTGGACCGCGAATGCGCTGACATGTGTTCTTTCGCCATCCAGGCAATGACCCGGCAGAGCCCGTTCGTGGTGGAGATTCTCCGGTTATGCGCCGATATCTGTGAACGCTGTGCAGATGCAAGCAGCAGACATGAGCATAACCACTGCCAGAGCTGTATCGATGCCTGCCGCAGTGCGGCAATGGCCTGCAGACTGGTAAGCGGAGCCGTTGAGGTATACGCATAATGCAGAATTAAACACTCCCATATATCCAAACAAAAGCCAGACGGGTGCGGGTTCATTCTGCACGGTTCTGGTTTTTTTGGTTTTGAAATTCACCAATCTGCAAAATCCAAAAGGAGAAAAGGAGAGTTCCGGCGAATCTAGTAAGCAGAGAACCCTGGTTGCAGTTCATGCGGCCATAGCCTTGCACAAGATGAAGGAGGCCAGAGCCGAATGATCCTTCAGAGTACAGACAGAATCATTTTGCCGGAAGACACGGAGGTACCGCCGCTTATAACACTCACCCGGGGGAGCAAGCTGTATGGAAGCCGCCCGGTTCTAAATGAAATATCGATGATAATCCGCCCTGGCACGGCCACGGCGCTGATCGGCCGGAATGGCTCCGGCAAGAGTACGCTGCTCTCCATTCTCGCCGGACTGCTGAGGTTGTCGTCCGGTGAACTTACATACGGCCGTCATGGGCTGACAACAGGTTATGCGCCCGAAGCGTTTCCGGGTTTGAAATTAACAGCGGAAGATTACCTGCACCACATGGGACGTCTTGCCGGGCTATCCCGGGCGGTAACAGAATCCCGGGTAAGCGGACTTCTGGATACTTTTAAGCTGGAAGCATTTCGCAGCCGCCCCATGGCAGGCTTCTCCAAGGGAATGCTGCAGAAGGTCAACCTGATCCAGAGCCTGCTGATCAGGCCGCAGCTTTTGCTGCTGGACGAACCCATGTCCGGGCTGGATATTCCGGCACAGCATATCCTTATGGAACTGCTGCAGGAGCTGAAGTCGGAGGGGACAGCACTGGTCTTCTCCGTGCATGAGGTCCAGACTGTCGAAGCCCTGGCAGATACCGTGTATGTGCTGCAGGAAGGGCAGGTGATCCGGATGATTCATGGAGCGGAGAACCTGCGGCCGGCACCTGCAGTGCATATCATCTATACGGATCTGCCGCCAGTGGAACAGGAATCAGTCAAGGCATGGCCTGGAGTACTCAGTATGCTGCCAGCGCCGGAGACTGCAGGAACTGCCTGTACAAGCCTGACTGTAGAGCAGTCCGTGTCGGATGCCTGCCTGAAGCAGATTCTTGCAGCGGGCGGTTCCATAGTTTCGGTAGAACGTCTTGGGGAATCAAGCGGCATAGCGGCGTGGATGGACCCGAAGGACCAGAAGGGGAGCGGACGCGGGTGAAAGCTCTCATCGGATACTTTTTGCACAGTTACAGTGTCTCCCAGCGGTATTTCGGTCCGGTTGCCGGCATTATTATAGCCGTGTTAATCCTGTATTCCTACAAGCCCAATCCGGTAATGAACAGCTACTCCGCTACGGCAGTCTTTTTATTTGTTGCCTGCGCCTGGCTGGGATTAAGCTTTCTGAATCATGAGCATGCGGTGCAGAAACAGGTAGCCATCGTCCAGCTCCGCAGTGCCCGCCGCTACAGCATCGGCGGCATTCTTACACTCGTCCTGCTCACCTTGCTGCTGGACCTCTTCATTGTCATTTATCCGGTTGTGACCGGGAGCTTCAACGAACCAGCCGGACTGGGCCGGATCTTGCTTGCTTTTACCGGACATGCTCTGCTTGGTGTATTGGGTATTGCCATCTCCCTGTATCTGCAGTCCTCGTGGGTGTCCAGAACCAGCTACGCCGCCGGATTGATGCTCATCACGATCATTCTGTCGGTCAGCGCCGGCAAAGTTGCTGAACTGGTGCCCGGACCTATTGTTCCGGTGCTGCTGCCGCCCGTATATCCGGTCATGGACGCGATGATGAATGCGGATGCGCTGCCGTTGTCGTCCCTGCTTGGAGCCTATGCCCACGTGCTGGTGTACATAATATTGCTGACCGGATTCTACATTTACCGCTCCGGCCGCATGGACTATAACAAAACAATATGAGCTAATAACCAGATCAAGAACGGGAGGAAAGATGAAGGATACACAAGTACCGGAGAGTGAACAATCCAAAGAGCTATTTGCTTATTTCGGACTGGCCGTTTATTATTGCCAGGCACTGGAGCAGCAATTAACCAATCTTCTGCTGCTGACCAAGCTGTCACAGGGCAAAACGCCAACAGACGCAGAGATAGCAGAATTGTATCAACGCAAGCTTAGCAATTCACTCGGCCAGCTCATCAAAGAAATCCAGCATCACTTTCCATTCTCGGAGGAAGAAACAAGCCAGTTACAGGCAGTATGGAAAGAACGCAATCACATTGTCCATGATTATTTCAAGGAACGGATCCAGGAGACATTCACTCCGGCGGGAAGAGCCCATATGATCCGCGAATTGAAACGGTTCAAGAACAAGGCGAGCAGACTGGAAATTAAGCTTCAGGGCTATTGTACCGAGATGTACAGCAAGCTGGGCCTTGAAGAAGAACATATCAAGTAACGCCATCATATCTATTAATCTATAAATACTAAAGAGACTCACCTTTCGCAGAATATCAAGCGGAAGGGGAGTCTCTTTGTAGTATCCGGTTATAGGGGACCGGACAGCGCGGATTCCAGTTCCTTCAGCGCGCAGGACTGGACGGTTTCCGGTGCAAACTGGATGCCGGACGCGCCTGTGGAGCGGGCAAGTGAAGCGAGGGCCTTGACGAGCGCGGGAAGCATGCTTGGAACAAGCGATTCCCCGGTTTCCCACCACCATCGGACAATAGTAAGAATTCCGCTCTTCTTATTCATCACTGGTTCAAGCCGGCCGATAAAGCGGTCGCCATATAGAAGGGGAAGCACGTAGTAACCGTATTCCCGCTCAACCACCGGTTTATATACCTCCCAGCGGTAATGAAAGCCGAATAGCTGGCGGATCAGCTCTCTGTCCCACAGCAGGTTGTCTAGTGGAGCCAGCGCAGCTGCGAACGTAACCTCTTGTGTGCCAGCGCCCGTATCAGCGGGGTCCTCCAGCTGGATTACCGCTTCAAGCTCCGGAGCATCTATTGTCCGCATATATAGCGGGAGCTTGATACCCTCGACCTGTACCTCACGGAGCTTATCGCTTAGCAGCAGGCGCTGCACAGCCGCAGTCCGCTCCTTGCTCTTCAGGCCTGAGATTCCAAGCCAGCCGTCCCCGGATTTGTTCCATTGCAGTCCGATGCTGCCGATCCGGCGCAGCACATACCAGTCATGGTGCTGTTCCATAGTTACATTCGGATCGCTTGCACTGAGCAGCTCAGCCGGCAGCAGCTTGGCTGTGAAGTCGTAATACCGGCGGGTATGCACCCGGTGGTGAATGGAGAGCTCTCCCCAGAAATACATGCTCTCCATCGCTGCCCGGGATAGTCTCGCCGGAGCCCACGACCAGTCAATCTTCTCTTTACTCTCCAGATCAAGCGAAGAGAGCGGCCCCCGCGAATTCAACTCTTCCCGGACATGGGTGACCATGGCAGCCATAGCTTCATTGTCCTGATGTCTGGCGGCAGCATCTCTGCGGCGCTGGAAATAAGGCCAGTCTTCTGTGCAGTAGATCGACATGTTCTTGTCCCAGCCGTCAATCAGCAGCCTGTCCTTATAGAGCAGCTCCGTGGCCATTTCAGGCTGGAATCCCGGGAGTCTGGCCTGCAGCACAAGCTCATGATTATGTCCGGCTATGCTTAGCGGATCATATTGAATACAGCCCACGTGTCGGACGAACTCATGAATACTCATCTTGCCCTCTTTCAGTCCTCCCGTGACCAGCCGCTGGTGACGCAGCAGGAACAGCCGGGCTTGCCGCTTGCTCAGACTATAGGTCATCAAGTCCTTCACCCCATCCGTATGTATTGATTCCCATTATACGGAACAAATGTTCTGAACTCAAGCGAAAGAAACCCCTTGAAGCTGCTTTGGCCTCAAGGGGTGTTGTACAGGTGAAAGACAGACGGGCGGCGGATCCCCAATGATTAAATTTGTTCCAGGGATGGACGCAGTCCGGCAGCCGAAGAGGAAGCAGGGACCGCAGCAGAGACTGGTGACTCCGTACCGTTTCCGGCCCCTGCACCCAGCTGGAGCTGATACATACGGAAGTAACGTCCGCCCAGCGCCATCAGCTCATCATGACTGCCCCGTTCAACAATCTCACCCCGGTGCAGCACCAGAATCTGGTCTGCGCTGCGGATGGTGGACAGCCGGTGGGCAATGATGAACGTGGTCCGGCCTTTCTTCAGCACCTCCAGCGCCTGCTGGATGATGCTCTCCGTTTCGGTATCGATGTTGGAGGTTGCTTCATCCAGAATCAGAATCGCCGGATCGAACGACAAGGCTCTGGCGAAGGAGATCAGCTGCCGCTGGCCGGCGGACAGGGTGCTGCCTTTCTCAATCACAGGCTCGTCGAAGCCCTGCGGCAGATGGGACAGCAATTTGTCAGCCCCTACTTCACGCAAGGCACGTTCTACACGTTCCCGGCTGATGCGTTCATCGCCCAGACTGACATTCGAGGCAATCGTTCCGGTGAAGAGGTAAGGGTCCTGCAGCACAATGCCCATATGACTGCGCAGCCACTGTTTCGGCAGAGTCTTGACTTCCTGGCCGTCAATGGTGATGCTTCCGGCTTGCGGATCATAGAAGCGGAACAGCAGATTGATGATCGAGCTTTTGCCCGAGCCGGTATGACCGACCAGAGCGACAGTTTCGCCCGGACGCGCCTCGAAGGAGATATCGCGCAGGACGAAGTCTTTTTTATAAGCAAAGGATACATCCTTGAAGACCACATTGCCTTTGTAACGCGGCATCGAACCGTCGGTTACCGGCTCACCAGGCTCATCCATCAGTGTGAAGACGCGCCCTGCTGATACCATTGAGCTGTCTAGGTTCGCCAACTGGTTGACCATCCCTGTAATGGGCTGGAACATCCGTCCCAGTACATCGACGAAGGCATAAAGGACGCCCAGGGAAACGAAGGTTGAACCGTCCAGACTGCCGAAGCCGAAATACCACAGCACGAGCACGAAGGAGAGGCTGCGCAGGGAGTTCACCAGGTTGTGGGACGTGAAGGCATTCAGGTTAAGCATTTTGTTCTGGTATTTCAGATAATCATCATTCAGCTGTTCGAATTCCGCACTACTCTGCTTCTGGCGGCGGAAAATCCGGATAATGGACATCCCTTGGATGGATTCATTGATAATGGCGTTGATCTCACTGAGACGTGAGCGGATGATCGTATTGTATTTCGTTGCGATCTTGCGGTAGAGCACAATCCAGACAATGATAATCGGCACGATGAACAAGCTGACAAGACCCAGCTTCACGTCCAGCAGGAAGAGGGCAACGTAGACACCGGTAATATTAATAATCCCTGTTGCGAAGTTGGACAGTACAGCAATAAACAGGTCCTTGACCGCTTCCGTATCATTGGTTACCCGGGAGACTACCTTGCCCGCAGGCAGATTATCGAAGAAATGTACCGGGAGACGCTGGATATGGGCATACACATCCGTCCGCAGCTTGCGGATGACCTGATTGGCTGACGATTGCAGCCAGTAGGTTTTGCCGAACTCCGCTATGATCGAGATGACGAGGAACATGGCGTACAGAGCGACCAGTTTATAGATACCGGGGAACTCTGGCTTGTAAAATGAAAACAGCTCATCAGCCGACAGCCTGACGGCCGGATAGACTGTTGCCTGATCGCCATATTGGATGCGCAGGTTCCCGTCCGAGAAACTCCGCTCGCCTTCAGTCTGCGGGACAGCTTCATTAATGAAATAGAAGCTTTTGCCTGCCTGAAGAAGGCGGATTTCCTGGCCTTTAGCTTCATCTGCGGCAAACCGGTCACCGCGCTTGTAATAGTTGTTGTTATATTCAACAGCATCTTCGGGCGAAGCCGCCACGAAATAAGGCTTCTCAATCGCGAGCAGGTGATTGTCTATCATACTTTTGGCGATGAAAGGTCCCGCCAGTTCAGCCGCTACCCCGATGGTGAGGAGCAGAAGGGCTGCTATGAATGTTTTTTTGGCAGTCAGTGCGTACTGCAGCAGACGTTTGCCTGTACTCTGTGTCAACGGTGACACCTCCTATGTTTCAGAACATTAGAATGGATATGATTCACGCTATAAATTCGGTTATTCGTTCGTCAGGTTATTCTCAACCTGCTGGCGGTCGAACTGCTCACGGTACCAGCCGTTCAATTCAAGCAGCTCCTGGTGGGTACCCCGCTCCGTAATATGTCCGCCATCGAGCACAACGATCAGATCGGCGTGTTCAATGGCCGAGAGACGGTGGGTGGATATGAGCGTGGTTTTACCGCTGCGCTCTTCACGGATGTTCTCGATGATCTTTGCTTCCGTCCGCGCGTCAACAGCAGACAGTGCATCATCCAGAATCAGAATATCCGGATTCGAGATGAAGGCTCTGGAGATTGAGACACGCTGCTTCTGTCCTCCGGAGAGGGAAACACCGCGTTCGCCAACCATGGTATCGAGCCCGTCGGACAAGGTGCCGAGGTCATTCTGGAACGCCGCAGCTGTTATAGCCTGCATGATACGCTCATCACTGGCACCGGAATAACCGAACTGGATATTCTCGCGCACCGATTTGGAGAACAGAATCTGCTCCTGCGGCACATAGCCCATCCAGCTGTGCAGCTGATCCAGGGCAATCTGGCCGATCGGAACTCCTGAGATCAATATCTCACCTTGACCGGTAGGATATTCATGCAGCAGCTGTTTCAGCAGGGTCGATTTGCCGCTGCCGGTCCGTCCAACGACACCGAGTGTCTGGCCTTGCGACAAGGAAAGGCTGACTCCGCTCAGGTTGTCGATGGTTGAGGTCGGATACCGGAAAGTCACATCCTTCAGCTCAATAGATGACGGATTTACTACTGGAGTTGGATGGGGGACATCCTGCACATCAGGTTTGGCATGCAATGTCTCATCGATCCGCTCCAGCGAGGCGCCGCCGCGCTGCATAATGTTAATCAGCTCGCCGATGGCGAACATCGGCCAGACGATCATACCGAGATACATATTGAAGGAGACCAGGTCTCCAAGTGTGATCTGATTGCGGAATACCAGATAGATTCCGTAGGTCAGTGCAATAATATAGCTGAGGCCAACGCAAAAGCGGATAGTCGGCTCGAAGAAAGCATCGACCCGGGCAACAGCCATATTCTTGCGGTACACATCCTCTGTGATATCGGAGAAGCGCTTCTCATCCATACGTTCCTGCACATAGGCACGGATAACTCGGATCCCGGACACCGATTCGAGTACCTGATCGTTCATGTCACCGAAAGCATCCTGAGCCAGACTGTAGCGGTCGTGAATAGCTTTGCCATAGAAGACCATGGCTATAGCGATTAGCGGAAGCGGGATAACGGCGGCAAGCGTCAGCTTCCAGCTGACCAGGAACCCCATGGCGAACAGCACAACGGTAAGATAGACTGTTGAATCGACCAGGGTCAGCATACCAAAACCTACGGTAGCCGATACCGCACGGATATCATTGGTGGCCCGGGCCATCAGATCACCGGTGCGGTTGCGCTCGAAGAAGGCCGGTGTCATCGTCATGAGATGATTCATGAAGCGCGAGCGCAGCAGGCGCTCCACCAGGTTCGAACCTCCGAACAGCTTGTGCATCCATATGTAGGTGATCCAGTAAATAATCAGCAGCATGAGCACAATCATGCCAATATATTTCATCAGTGAACCTGTTGTAATGGCGCCGCTGACGATATCATCAATGGCGTTACCCAGGAGGCGTGGAGGCAGCAATTCAAGCACACCAACCACAATTAGCAGTATAAGGCCAATAGCATAGCGCCTTTTTTCCCGGCGGAAGAACCAGCCGAGATCGCGGAGTACGGAGAACAAGGGAAATCCCTTCCTTTCGTGTTGAGAATGTTGTTTGCCGGCTTGGTTAAGGATATTGTGGAGCTTCAGGACCATGGATAACTCTCTCAAAGCATGCAAAAAAGCGTACCATCCGAAAACGGATGATACGCCTGTCATTTACGACTATCATGTCCACGGTGCTTGTCGCAGCACAGAGACATGGAAGAGATTGCTTAGCCTGAACTCATACGGTACGCGTAACACGCATGATACTCAGGAATTATCCACTACTCGGGCTGCTTCGGTATTCAGTTGTGTGGAGTTGCCGACAATAGTTAGGAAATATGCTGGAACAATAGTAAACACCGCGCTCACCCTTTCTTTAATTTGGTAATAACTTGAAGACGCTTCGTTATGTTCCGAGTTTATCATCACCCTTCAAGGATTGTCAAATGTAATTTTGAACAAATTGCGAATAAGCTGTATGATAAAATAATACGGGAGGAGTGGAGAGAGATGAACATGTTAATTAGCCCGGAAGCTGCCGCCTGGTTCAAGAGAGAGCTGAGCCTCCAGAATGGAGCGTATGTCCGTTTGTTTCCCCGGTATAGCTCAGGGGGCGGACTGCATCCAGGATTCTCGCTGGGAATCGCTACAGAACCGCCGGGACGGCCGGCTGTGCTAGCTGAGCAGGGGAGCGTTATTTTCTATATGGAAGAGCAGGATCTGTGGTATATGGAGGGGTATAGCCTGTCGATTGTCTATTCGGAGGCTGAGGATGATATCGAGTATAAGTATGAGGCTGTGCCAGCCGCCGGAAGCATGAAGGAATAGGCGTAAGTCTGGGAAGGTGCATTTGCTGTTACGGTGCAAAATATAAAATCCCTTGCCTTATGGCAAGGGATTTTATATGAGACCGCATAGAAGACGAGCTGTCTGGTTACATAAACTGCTGCGGCATCAAGGTGAACTGCGGAACGTTTCTTCTTCCATCGCGAACTCGAAATCATCAATATCAAACACCTGTACCGGCACTCCGCCTTCGATGATACGCTGAATCAGCTCGAACTGGTCGGTCAGAATTGGCACTTTCTCACGTTGTGAGGCCAGCAGCAGCTCCGTCTCGATCGGATCGAAGGCTTCTCCGTAGGAAGCGTTGTCGATGCTGTTGATGATTGTAATCTGCGCCTGCCCGGCCAGCAGAATGCCTGAGCTTTTGGCCCACGGAATACTTAGGCAGCGGTTGATCTTCTTGGAATTGAGCGGTTCTTCGAAATAGTTGATCAGCTCGCGGATTCTGAGCTTCACATGCTGGTCATCGTCAGCGTGGCTCATCACCGGCTCATCACTGTCCCGGAGTTCATACAATTCCATGATTGTGGTATAAGGCACTATATATTCTACAGGGCTCCGCGGGACGAGAAGCTGGCCGTAAATCGCCATCATGACGGCTTCCGTCACAAATTGTCTGGGCATCATTATCCTCCTGAAATTCGGGTACTGCTATCGTAACTGTTAAAAATATCAAAACACTGCCAGGCGCAAATGTCAACAGTGCCTGAAGTGAACAAGGAAACGGGAAAGGACGTAACAGGCTGTGAAACAATGGAAATCTTATTATACCTTCGTACGGCCCTATATGAAATGGATCGTGCTCACATTAATTATCGGGATGATCAAATTCAGTATTCCGCTGACGCTGCCGATGATTCTGAAGTACGTAGTGGATGATCTGCTGGGCAATCCTGCGCTTTCCATTACAGAACGGGTGTTGAAGCTAATGATCGTGCTCAGCGGGGCATTTGTGCTGTTCGTAATTATCAGAGGGCCGGTAGAGTATTACCGCCAGTATTTTGCCCAGCTGATTACAAGCAAGATCCTCTTCGATATGCGCAATAAGCTGTACGGGCATATGCAGCGCCTGTCGCTGCGTTATTATCAGAACACCAAAGTGGGTGAGGCGATCTCCAGATTTATTAACGATGTGGAGCAGTCGAAGAATCTGGTTGAGGTCGGGATGATGAATGTCTGGCTGGATATGTTCACCCTGCTCTTCGCACTCGGGTTTATGTTCTATCTGAATCCGGTACTGGCACTGGTCTCGATTGCGATTCTGCCGTTGTACGGAATTGCCGTTAATACCCTCTATAAGCGGCTTAAGGTGCTCACCAAGGACCGGTCCCAGGCGCTGGCGGTCATTCAGGGCTATTTGCATGAACGGATTCAGGGGATTGCGGTGATCCGCAGCTTCACCATGGAACGGGTGGATCAGCAGCAGTTCAAGGACATTAACGGCCGGTTTCTGGAAAAAGCGATGGCGCAAACGCGCTGGAACGCTTTTACCTTCGCTATTATCAATACTTTGACGGACATCGCGCCGCTCCTCGTCATTGGATATGGGGGATATCAGGTGATCCAGGGGAATCTGACCCTGGGGACCTTCGTAGCCTTCTTCGGATACCTGGACCGGATGTATGCGCCGCTTCGCCGCCTGATTAACTCCTCAACGGTGCTTACCCAGGCTTCAGCCTCACTGGAGCGGGTGATGGAGCTGATGAACGAGCCCTATGATATCGTAGATGCTCCGGGGGCGAAGCCGCTGCTGTCACCGGCAGGGGAGATCGAATTCAGCGGGGTATGGTTCAAATATAACGATGAGAACGAATGGGTGCTGCAAGATATTAACCTGCGGATTGCTCCAGGCCAGACGGTGGCTTTTGTCGGGATGAGCGGGGGCGGCAAATCCTCGCTCATCAGCCTGATTCCGCGTTTCTATGATATCAGTGAGGGCAGCCTGCAGATGGACGGGCAGGATATCAGAGGGCTGACCCAGGAGAGTCTGCGCACGGCGGTGGGCATGGTGCTGCAGGATAATTTCCTGTTCAGCGGCTCCGTGCGGGATAATATTCTGTTCGGTAATCCGCAGGCAGGGGAGCAGGAGGTTATCGCAGCGGCTATGTCGGCCAACGCCCATGACTTCATCATGCAGCTGCCGGAAGGCTATGATACAGAAGTGGGCGAGCGCGGAGTGAAGCTGTCCGGAGGCCAGAAGCAGAGAGTGGCGATAGCGCGCGTATTCCTGAAGGATCCCAAAGTGCTGATTCTGGACGAAGCCACCTCAGCGCTCGATCTTGAATCCGAGCATCTGATCCAGCAGGCGCTCCAGGCCCTCTCCTCAGAGCGGACCACATTGATCGTGGCCCATAGACTGTCTACCATTACGCACGCAGACCAGATTGTTGTGCTGGAGAACGGGGCTATAACCGAACGCGGAACCCATGAACAGCTGATGACGCTGGAGGGCAGCTACGCCCGCCTGTTCAATGTGCAGCGGCTGGATGCATGAGGAGAAGTCATACGGTTATGAATATCAAACAGGCTGCATACTCACCAGCTAAGGTGAAAATGCAGCCTGTTTCATCTTTGATGCTGGGGTTAGATGCGGCCAATCAGCAGCGACAGGATACCGGCCGCAATCAGCGGGCCAACCGGAACGCCTTTGAAAAAAGCTACACCAATGACGGTTCCGATCAGTAATCCGGCCACAATGGTCGGCTGGCTGCCCATGAGCACCGCACCGCGTCCGCCAAGATAAGCGACGAGAATCCCGATTCCGATGGCAGCCAGCGACTTCCAGTGCAGGAACGATTGTCCGATCGTCTGCAGCGAGATTTTACCGCTGGCCAGCGGTGTCATCACTCCGATGGTAAGGATGATGATGCCAATGGTAAGCCCGTATTTCTCCAGCCAGGGAAAAGCCTGCTGCAGGCCCAGCACCCGGATCAGCAGCAGAACGACCATGGCAATGGTGACCGGGGAATTGCTGCTGATAATCCCCAGTGCTGCCAGACCCAGCAGCAGTAACGAGGTCATATCCATAGCTTAGAAGCACTCCTTCTCTAAGAAAGCCTTTTGCTTATAATATGATCGGCAATCAGCTTGCCGTGCCCCCGGCCGCTCTCGATGAATACCTCATTGGCATTCCGTCCGGAAGCGATAACCCCTGCTACATAGATGCCGGGAATATTGCTCTCCATCGTTGAAGGGTTGAAGGCAGGTTTATCAAGGGAATCATCCATCCGCACACCGGCCGAGGACAGCAGGGTTCTGCTCGGGCGGAAGCCAGTCATGGCGAGGACGAAGTCATTATCAAGGCTGGTGTTCTCCCCGCTGCCTGCCGTAACCACGACAGAAGCCGGTGTGATTTCCGTTACCCGGGACTCCAGATGAAGCGTGATGTGCCCTTTCTGGACCATGCTCTCAAAGATCGGGCGTACCCAAGGCTTGATATTCTCCGAAATACTGCTTCCGCGGTAGACCATATCCACCTTGGCGCCGACCCGGAGCAGTTCGAGGGCGGCATCAACCGCTGAATTGCTGCCCCCGATGACGGCAACCTTCATGCCTGAATACGGATGGGCTTCACCGAAATAGTGGGTTACTTTGGATAGCTCTTCCCCGGGAATCCCGATCATATTCGGCTGGTCGAAATAGCCGGTTGAGATGACCACATTACCGGCTCTGTGGTTCTGTTCTTCTCCGCGCTTGTTGCGTGTATGTACGATGAAGCTGCCATCCTCCTGCGTCAGAACAGACAGCGCTTCTTCATAGGCGGCGATGTCGAGGCTATGCTGAGCGGCTGCGCGGCGGTAATAGACCAGAGCCTCATGACGGTATGGCTTGTCGTTCGGTGAGGTGAAGGGCACACCTCCGATTTCAAGCAGCGGGGTTGTGCTGAAGAACTGCATATTCGTCGGATATAAATAAATGGAATGGACAATGAAGTTCTTTTCAATGATCAGGCTGGACAATCCCTGGCGCTGGCATTCTATGGCTGCAGAGAGTCCGCAGGGACCCGCACCGATAATAATAACGTCTTTCATGATAGCTTTATCCTCCCGGGTAAGTATTCTTTTCAGTAAATGGTACCTTATATTTTAGATTTATGCCATTCCCCGGCACTTTCCAGCAACAAGATCATTGCTCAAATGCTGAAAAAAGTATATAATTAGATATATATCTAAACGCAATGCAGAAGTTAAAGTGTTGTGTTTTCAAAAAGCGGCGTTTACGAATGTTCATATGTGTATAGGAGTGTGTTCCCCGATGCAGTTAGATAAAATTGTTGCTTACCATAAAGCGTTGTCCGATCCGACCCGGCTGCGGATTCTGCTGCTTTTGTCCAAAGGCGAGATTCACGGACATGCGCTTGCCGAGAAGCTGAACCTGTCACAGCCCACCGTGACCCATCATGCCGCCAAACTGCGTGAAGCCGCGCTGATCATGGAGCGCAGGGACAAGAACACCGTATATTTCAAGCTCAATCCTGAATTTATCCAGGCGGGCTCAGAGGCCTCGCTGAAATTTATTTTTGCCAAGGGGGTGGAGGAGATGGAAGAACAGTCGCCGGAGAGCAGCCTGAAGGAATCGGTGTTGCGTAATTTCTTTGCCAAAGACGGGCGCCTGCGGCAGATTCCCGCACAGTACAAGAAGAAGCTGATCGCTCTGCAGTATATGGTGGAGAAGCTGGAGCCGGGGGTAGTTTATACGGAGAAAGAGATTAACGAATTCATCAAACCGTTTCACGAGGATTATGCAACGATCCGCCGGGAGTTCATTATGCACCAGTTCATGTACCGGGAGAACGAGAAGTATGAGCTGAACCCTCCGGAGTTGTGGACTCACTGGGAAAATGTCAAATAATGCTCTAATAAATGGGGATTTTGTGTGACAAGTTCGGATCTGCTGATTAAATGTTTGAATAACGAATAAAATGGAATTGTAAGCGTTATCTGACATATGCTTCGAAAGGAGACTTTCAGTATGATATTCAAACGCGCCAAAAAAAATATGCCGTCAGCCCATCTCACCGTTACCTTGCCGCAGATCAAGCAGGCTGTTAGGCAATTCGAAGAAGATATGCCTGCGCCGATTAACCGCACTGCTCTGATTATGGAAGATAAAAGTATTGATCTAGGCCGGCTTAAACGATATTTAGGCGGGGTCCCGCAGCAGAAGTTCTATATGTCCCGCGAAACCTTTGAAATTTTTGAGGAAGCTGACAAGCTGGTACCGTATTACCTCGACATGGTGCAGTCGGCTGTAGACAATTATATCAGTGATACGGGCAAGCTCCCGCTGCTTGAAGATACCTGGCTGCCGGAGGTTCATTACCGGCTGCTCGCTACGGAACGTTACCTCAAGGAAACGCCGCCGTTCCCGCTTTACATTACGGAAGAAGAAATGATGCTTACGCATCGCGCCGAGCATTTTGAATCTTAAGCGTTACGGACCTGATCTGCAAATATAGGCCATCCTGTTGAAGAAGCGTTTGTTCTTCTTAGCGGAATGGTCTTTTCTTTGTTCCCCGGCGCATAGTACAATGAATCTCTGATGTTGTAGATCATTGAAATTGATGAAATAAGGGGATACGTAAGGATGAAGGAAGTACAAGCTATACTGTTTGATCTGGACAATACGCTGATGGACCGTGATCAGACCTTCCGCAGCTTCAGCATGAAATTCGTGCAGGATTTCCTCGGACACCTGAATAAGGATGAAGCCGCCCGGGTGATTGAAGATATGATTATCAGAGATGCTGACGGGTACCGTGACAAGGATGGTTTCTTTACGGAATTAAGCGAAGTTCTCCCTTGGCAGACAGCGCGGTCGGCAGAGGAAATACGGGATTATTACGACGAGACGTATATTCACCATGGGGCAATCATGAAGCATGCAGTAGCGGCACTTGAATATTGCCAAGGCCGCGGATATCCGCTGGGACTTGTAACCAATGGCAGCAGGGATATTCAATATGGCAAAATTGATCTGCTTGGCCTGCGCGGTTATTTCCGGACCATCGTTATTTCGGGTGAAGTCGGAATCAGCAAACCGGACCCTAAGATCTACCAGCTGGCCTTGGAACGTCTTGGTTCAACTGCAGAGAAGACCTTGTTCATAGGTGACCATCCGGTGAATGATATCTGGGGGGCAGTCCGGGCCGGAATGGATACCATCTGGCTGAAGCGTAACCATGCCTGGGATGAATCGCTGAACGTGAAGCCTATCGCCACAATTCAGGAGCTGGATGAGCTTGAAGGCATTATTTAAACAGGTATTGTTAAAAAATACAAGAGAGCCTGTTGACAAACAGCCGGCAGCGCGTTTATCATAACAGCATATTAGTTCGGAAGGAGACGATGTCAAATGACAGTTTATACCGTGTTTTCAGATTCAGTTGCAACTGTTGTGGATACGTGTCTTCCGGGAACAGCGGCTGTGGAATAAGATTCCCAGCTTAGCGGGTAAGCTCTAACATGCCTTTTAGAGCCGCCGGGAACCGTATCGGTTCCGGCGGCTTTTTTGCGTGCATCGACCAGCTTTATATTCATGCGCTTGAATGTAATCTGGTCTGCATTTCGCACAGAAACCTGAGGCAGCTCTCTCCGTACGAGGGGAGTGCTTCAGCTTTTTGTTTGGATTCCGCCGCCGGAGCCTTTGGGTTCCGGCGGTTTTTTTGTGGAAACAGCAGCCATTATATGCTGCATGCTGTAAAAGATGCTGCTGTGCTAGAAGGATTCGAAGGGGCTACTAATTCCCGGAAATACACGTGAATGATTAAGCAGGCTAGTGAAGCTATTGGTTTAGAATTGAATATTTGAGAAAAGAGAAGGAGTGACGGAGGGGGATTTTGGGCTGGAGGAGCGGTAGCGATCGCCTTTAGGTTTGGGTTTCCACCGTGAACCCGGTGTTAAATCATGAAATCCAAACCTAACAGCGGCCGGAAGTCCAAATATCCACCGCAGTGGCGACTGATCCTAAAACTCAAAAAGGAAATATTTAAAGGTCAATACGTAACAACAACCAGGAGGAAATGAATGAATATCGAACAGTATGGCTGGAATGAAGAATGGAAAATGAAATGGAATGAGAAGCTGCAGCAGCTCGAGGCCAGAATACTTGAGCCGGGCAGAATAGTCGGTGATTTCGGCAGCAAATACCGGGTAACCGCAAGCACTGGAGAGATCTGGGGAGAACTATCCGGCAAGCTCAGACATAGCCTGTCCGGGTCAGGCGAATATCCGGCAGTTGGTGACTGGGTGGCTTTGGCCATGCAGGACGGCGGGGAGCATGCCGTGATTCATGGTGTCCTGCCCCGCCGCAGCGTAATTTCACGCAAGGTGGCAGGAGTGACGCAGGAGGAGCAAATCGTTGCCTCCAACGTCGATACCCTGTTCCTGGTCAGCGCCTTAAACGATGATTTCAATGTGCGGCGGATGGAGCGGTATCTGATTATGGCCTGGAACAGTGGGGCGAATCCGGTGATTCTGCTGACCAAGGCTGATCTTTGTACGGATGCTGCAGACAAAATCGCCGAGATGCAGCTGGCGGCTCCCGGGGTAGCTGTACACGCGGTTAGCGCCCTCCTGGGGGACGGGCGGGATGAACTGCTGCCTTATATCGGCAGAGGTCAGACGGTTGCCCTAACCGGTTCCTCCGGCTGCGGCAAATCAACGATGGTCAACTGGCTCAGCGGACAGAACCTGCAGCTTACCCAGGATATCCGGGAAGGGGACAGCCGCGGACGGCATACGACTACACACCGCGAGCTGTTTGTCCTGCCGGACGGCGGCATCATTGTGGATACGCCGGGGATGCGTGAGCTGCAGCTGTGGGAGGATGATGGAGGCCTGAATCTGGCCTTCGGTGATATCAGCACGCTTGCGGCAGACTGCCGCTTCAGTGACTGCCGCCATGTACGGGAGGAAGGCTGCGCTGTGCTCGAGGCGGTCGCAAGCGGTGTGCTGGACGAGAAACGGCTGCTTAATTACCGCAAGACGCAGAAGGAACTACTGTTCCAGAACAGCAAGGAAGTGAAGCAGAAGCGTAAAACGGCAGCTGCTTCTGTAAAAGGCACCCCGCCGCGTGCCAAGGGCAACAGCTGGCAGCGGGTATTGGAGGAGTATTAAGCTATCAGGAGCACAAAGAGGCCACGCAGCTGATGTAACAGCTGCGTGGCCTCTTCTTGCAGGGTCCGGCGGTATTCCCTGAGGATGCACCGCCGGAGCTTTATATAAATAAAAGTCCGGTTAATGTTATAACAGATGCCTGATAAAAGTGCGGAGTTCTAAAGGTGAAACCGGACTTTTAATGCTGGCGGATTAGAACGATGCAGCAGCAGTTTTAGCCAGTTGCAGACCGGTAGCGATAATTTCTGCGGATTTCTGCGGGTTCTGGTTGTGTCCTTCAACGATAACTTGTGTAGTTTCCTTGAAGCCCCAGAAGTTCAGGTTACCCATGATGAAGTTAACAGCCATTTCAGCACTTGCTGCCGGGCCTTCGGAGTACACGCCGCCTCTGGCGTTCAGTACAGCTGCTTTTTTGCCTGTCAGCAGTCCTACAGGACCTTCAGCAGTATACTTGAAGGTAGTGCCGGCCTGGTTCAGGTAATCGATGTATGTGTGCAGTACAGCCGGAACAGTCATGTTCCAGAGCGGGAAGGCGAATACCACTTTGTCAGCGGCCAGGAACTGGTCCAGATATTTCTTAACGAGAGCGGCGCCGGCAGCTTCTTCCGGAGTTGCTTCGAAGCCTTGTGCTGCTTTATATACGCCGGAGATCAGCGTGTTGTCATAGTATGGAAGTTGTTCAGCGAACAAATCCAGTTCAGTCACTTCATCCTGAGGATGGGATTCCTTGTAGCTGGACAGGAATTCGTTGTAGAGCTGAACACTTACAGATTGCTCGGCCGGGCGGTTATTTGCTTTGATAAACAGGACATTAGACATTATGATTTCTCCTTAAATATATATTTAATATTAACTATATATAATATAGCATTTAATAATTTGTTTGTAAATATCCGTCGGATAAAATTTTTATTTTGCCGACATGAACAGGCTTTTTTTCGCACAGATACCATATCTCCTGCTGAATGAATCCATTCACCGGAGAACCGTCAATATGTAGTAAGACTAATTTCGTAGCCGCTCATAACACAGCATTTCAGCCTGGTTTAGGCATTCAGAGACCCGGTTATATAGGTGTTACAAGGAGACAAGGAAATGATTTCCTCTCTCTATAACGGGATTCAAACCCCATCCCAAAGGAGCGATTGACATGTCCATTGACCGTTTCATTATTAAGAAATTGGACAACTGTCACGAAGAGCATACCCGGCGCAACCTGGTGAAGTTGTTCAAACTGCGGATTCAAAAGGCGGAGAAAGAAGAAAACCGGAATCTCAGGATTGGCTGAAAGCATACGCTGATAACACAGATAACACGCATTATATAGAGAGAGCACATTCCTGGACTGCAGGTGTGTGCTTTTTTGTATGTGCCCTCCAGACAGGATCAAGCCCATTTTCCGGCAAAAAAATATCCCTCTATTAATAGAGGGATAAAGCCAGTGAATCATTTTCACTATAACTGTGCAATATAGCTTCTGAGCCTTTAATTTCGATACTGATCAGAGAATTCAAACATTTCTGCAGGGCGTTCTTACCCTTTTGAATTTTCAGCTCCAGGGTGCTGTTTAGCAGGCGAAGTACTTTTTGGGTCGGCTGTTTGTTTTCTGTTGTGAAATATACAGGTACAAGCTTGTTCTGAAATGTGATGAGCATTCTCATTTTGAAATCACCTCGCTAAAAGTATTTCATGGTATTGATCTTACCCTGCATTTCTTAATTTTACCTTAAAATTAGCTTATGATAACATAAAGATTGCAAGTTTTATAGTTTAACCGTTTTTTGAAAGCCACTCATTGACAATAAATTTCAGATTTATGGAAATAGGGAAGGATATATGGACGTGAATACTCAAGATGTGATCTGTTTGGCACAGTTTCTGTTCCCCGGTGAAACAGAGCGGAAAGTGGTGGCGGACATTCTGCAGACAGCCTCCGGTGCAGTAGGAATATGCAGGGTGAAATACCTTGAAGGCGAAACTTCGCAGGATGTCTGCATGCAAATACATAAAGACAAAATAATAGTTACTGGTATGCTTGAAGAGGACCCCTTCGGGTATGAATTGAAGGAGCCGGGTGAAATGAAGCGGGCTTGTTATTATCTTTTCAATTGCTTTGAATATGCAGAGACCCGCATGGTGTCTGTTCCTGCGCTCTTCCTGTCCAGAAGCAGGTATGAGGAGATTAATCAACAAGCGGGGTCCTGCACATTGTGTATGCTGGCAGAGTACCTGGGGGTAGAAACAGGTGATTTAGCCAGTTCTACTGAACTGGCCAAGGTCATGATAGGTCCCGAAATGGCCGGAGAACTGCGATTATGCTCCCGTGTCAGCAGCGGCTGGAGTCTTCAGCAGGCGTCGTTTCTTGAGAACGCTTCGGGTGGCTGGCTCCTGCGGATGGGCTCCGAACCCGCACAGAACTATGTAATTGCAGTTCCTCTCACGAAGGCGGAGCTATGCTGCGCTTTTTATGAATGGGTGATGCATTCTACTCCGATTTGCTCTCCAGAATAACTGTAGTGTAGGCAGGCAGCGTGAGCCCGCTGCTGCTGAGTCCGGCTTTGCCGCCAACTGTCCTGAGGATACCGGAGTATATACTGCCATCAGTACCGGGATGGAGCTGCATCGTCTGTGCCGATCCCGTTAAGTTATGAATAACGAGTAGCTGTTGCCCGGCGGTCATCCGTTCATAAGCCATAATCCCCCCGTTTCCGGAAGGGTAATCGCGTATTCCTCCGTCACGCAGGGCCGGCACCTCTTCCCGCAGCCGGATAAGCTCGCGGTAGCGTTCCAGCAGTGAATCGCTTAATTGTTGCTGGCTCTCTACATCAGTCCCGGGATTCGCAGCATTATTCCTGCCCGGCTCCCACGAAGTCTGACCAGCACTTAGTCCGTCGGCTGTCCATTTCATGGGCTCACGGATGCCTTCATCCGGCTTCACACCCAGCAGCCCGATCTCTTCTCCATAATAGATAAACGGATTACCCGGCAGGGTCAGCAGCATGGCTGCCGCCATCGCGGCATGATCAGGCTGATCATCCAGCTGGCTCATAACCCTGTTCTGATCATGATTGGTCAGGAAAATGGCATCCGTGAAAGCACCGCCTGAGATTTGCGAATACAGCTTGTAGGTCCGCTCCAGGGTGAACGCGGCTCCGCTGTCTTTTTCGGTTTGAGCCGAATGAATCAGCGTTTCAGCAAGTCCGAAGTTAAAGCCGGAATCGAAGGCCTGATTCAGATAAGCCCCTACGGACACGGCTGAATTCTCCCAGATCTCACCTACGATATACGCCTGCGGATTCACCTCATTCATGGCTGCGCGGAATTCCTGCCACCAGGCCACATTTTTGGCCGTCGTCGCCGTACTTTTGTCTGAGAGAAGATCCTCGTAAATATGCTTTGCAGCGTCCAGACGGAAACCGTCGACTCCTAGCTCCAGCCAATAGGTACCGATACTCTTCATTTCACTGCGGACCTCAGGATTATCGAAGTTGAGATCCGGCATCCCCTCCCAGAAAGTCCCCATATAATGGCTTCCCCGCAATGTATGCCACGGGCTGCCGCTGCCGGCAGCGCTGGTTCCGGTTACCGGGCGGCTCTGATCTTCGGCCCAGATATACCAGTCGCGGTATTTACTGCCCGGATTCTTGGCGGAATCCACAAACCAGGGATGAGCCTTGGACGTGTGGTTCACCACCAGATCCATAATCACTTTGATGCCCCGTTTATGTGCCTCCCTGATCAGGGTCTGCATGTCTTCAAGTGTTCCATAGTCCGGATTAATGCTGCGGTAATCTGTTACATCGTAACCGTGATAGCTGGGGGAGGGATTAAAAGGCATCAGCCAGATTCCTCCGACACCCAAATCATCATGCGTCTGCGGGTCCCCGTCATTCAAATAATCCAGCTTCTCAGTGACCCCCTGCAGATCACCGATACCGTCCCCGTTGGAATCATAGAAGGAGCGGACGAAGATTTCATAAAACACGGTGGAAGGCTGCTCGTCTACAGCTGCAGCGGAATTACCGGCAGATTGTGCAGTGCTGTTGTTCTGTATCCCTGCTCTTGATTCCTCTTCAGTACTGTGAACGGGTGAGGAAGGTTGTGCGGATGAGACCTTGGCAGCGTGATTTCCGCCTGTACTCTCATCACCGCTGCACCCGGCCAGCAGCATTGCCGCCAGACCCGTGACCGCAAAGGCATGCAGAATATAGGATTTAGGGACAAATGAAGATACATGATGCATGTGTTAATAACTCCTTTCAGGCATTTAGATTATTTCGCTTCATTAAATATGTAAATTCGTAAGCGCTTTATTGCTTTATCTTAGGGGATACACAGAAATAGGTAAAACGTTTGCACATCCTGAATACTTTGAAATACATTCCTGGGAGTGACTCCGAGCGAAGTGATTTGGATATATCGCTGTTATTCTTCAATTTACTCTACTTTACTGGTTGATATAAGGATAAATATAACCTGTGCACCTGAAAAAATAGTGGAAATGCAAATAAATGGATATTTCAACCGTTGATTTTATGTGCAAACGATAGCAATACAGGACTTTAACCATTCCGCGGGCATCCGCATATGCATAGAGCAAGGGCGAAAGACCCGGGAAGAAAGGAGAATGAAGAATGAAGTTCAGGAAAAAGCTGTCATTGTCGCTCATGCTGATTGTCATGTGTTTCGCAGTACTCGCCGGGTGTGGCGGTGATTCGGCTGCAGTGAAGGTTAAGATCGGTGAGGTTACCCGTTCTGTGTTCTATGCACCGGAGTATGTGGCATTGTCCCAGAATTTTTTCAAGGATGAAGGGCTGGATGTCGAACTGCAGACCATACCGGGCGGGGATAAAACGATGACGGCGCTGCTCTCCGGAGCTATAGATGTGGCACTGGTCGGTTCGGAAACTTCGATTTATGTGTATCAGCAGGGGGCTGATGACCCTGTGATTAATTTCGCTCAGCTCACGCAGCGGGATGGAACCTTCTTGTTTGCACGTACGCCGGACAGTAATTTCAGCTGGGACAAAGTTAAAGGATCAACCTTCCTGGGCCAAAGACAAGGCGGTATGCCGCAAATGGCCGGCGCATTTACCCTCCTGAACAAAGGAATTGACACTGCTAAGGACTTGACGCTGATTCAGAATATTGACTTTGCCAATATTGCCGGTGCTTTTGCTTCCGGTACAGGGGATTATGTGCAGCTGTTTGAGCCGCAGGCATCGATCTTCGAGAGTGAAGGAAGAGGCCAGGTTGTCGCTTCATTTGGCGTAGAGAGCGGTTATCTGCCATATACCGTGTTCATGTCCAAGGAGAGCTATATCAGCAAAAATAACGACACGGTGCAGAAATTCACCAATGCCATCCAGCGTGCCCAATTGTGGGTCAAGGATCACAGTGCGGAAGAAATTGCCGATGCGGTGATGCTTTACTTTGATAAGACGGACCGGAATATTGTGGTTTCCGCCATCAGCCGCTATAAGGAACAGGACACCTATGCATTGAATCCGGTTATTGATGACAAAGAATGGAACAATCTGCTTGATGTAATCGACAACGCAGGTGAGCTCAAGGAGCGTGTCCCATCCGGAAAGATCGTCAACAACACCTTTGCCGAAAAAGCGGAGAGCAGTATTAAGTAAGTTGTGATGCTTCCGAAGCGAGTTTGTTCGAAGCAGAATCGTGAGAAGTAATGCTCACAAACTAAGTTGATGCTTCCGAAGCGAGTTTGTTCGAGGCAGAATCGTGAGAAGTAACGCTCACAAACTAAGTTGATGCTTCCGAAGCAAGTTTTGCTGCAAAGAAGAATCGAAGATGTGATTATTACGCAAAACTTTTAGGAGGGCTGATATGCTTCCAGTAGTGGAGTTGAAGGAAATCACGCACGCCTATCTGGGAGACCGCGAGGCTTCGCTTGCAATCGAGGATTTCAATCTCAGCGTGGGGCAGGGTGAGTTCGTCAGTCTCGTCGGGCCCAGCGGTTGCGGTAAGACGACGCTTCTGTCGATCATTGCCGGGCTGCTGCGGCCCTCGCGTGGCGAAGTTCTGCTCAGCGGACGCGCTACTACAGGGCCCTCTCCTGAAGTAGGCTATATGCTGCAGCAGGATTATCTGTTCCCCTGGAGGAGCATTCAGGATAATGCACTGCTTGGGCTGGAGCTGACCGGAAGGCTGGATGAAGCATCGCGCAGCAAAACTTTGCAGCTGCTGGCCGACATGGGGCTTGCGGGCAAGGAGCTTGCCTTTCCGGCTCAGCTCTCCGGCGGAATGCGCCAGCGCGTCGCACTGGTGCGGACACTGGCGACTGATCCCGGTCTGCTGCTGCTGGATGAGCCGTTCTCCGCGCTGGATTACCAGATTAAGCTGCAGCTGGAGGATCTGGTCTCGGAGACGCTGATGCGCCGGGGAACAACAGCCATTCTGGTCACTCATGACCTGTCTGAGGCGATCGCTGTCAGCAGCCGGGTCATTCTGCTCCAGCGGAATCCGGGAAGGATCCGCAGGATTTTTCAGGTTCCGGAGGACATCCGCAGTACCCCGCCGCTGTATGCGCGGGATTTACCCGGATTCGCGGAGCTTTTTCATGAAGTGTGGAAGGAAATGGAGCTGGCAGGGAGGGAAGGCGTGTGAATACAGAATTGCACACAGAAGTCGCGGCTTCCCGTGCACTTTGGCTGGAACAGAAGCATGCGGACTACAGGAAGAAGAAGCTGCGCCGCAAGAGTCAGGTCCTGATCGTAAGAAGCAGTATCCTGCTGCTGTTCTTTGTGCTCTGGGAGGCGGGGGCCAGAATGGGCTGGATCGATGAGCTGCTCTTCAGCTACCCGACTAAGGTATTCCGGCAAATCTGGGATGACATGCTTAGCGGGAGTCTATGGCCGCATCTGGGGATGACCGTGGGTGAGACCGTGGTAGGATTTATTCTGGGAACCCTGCTCGGGACGCTGCTGGCTGTGATTATCTGGTGGTCGCCTTTTCTGTCCGCCGTACTTGATCCCTATATGGTCGTCTTCAACAGTATGCCGAAGGTGGCGCTGGGCCCGATCTTCATTGTCATGTTCGGTGCCGGCTTCACGGCGATAGTAGTCACTACTTTATCCATTACAGTGATTATTACCACTCTGGTGGTGTACAACAGCTTTTGCAGTGTAGATCCGAATCTGGTTAAGGTTGTCCGGTCATTCGGCGCTACCAGAGTACAGGAATTCAACAAGGTCATTCTTCCGGCTTCCTTTCCTACGGTGGTCTCCACGCTGAAGGTGAATGTCGGGATGTCCTGGGTCGGGGTCATTGTAGGTGAATTTCTGGTTGCCAAGTCGGGACTGGGGTATCTGATTATCTATGGCTTTCAGGTATTTAATTTCACCCTGGTCATGTCCAGTCTGCTGATCATTGCCGCGGTGGCTACAGCCATGTATCAGCTCGTTGTATATGTGGAGAAGCTGTTATTGTCACGGAGGTAGAACTATGTAATATTGTGTCTCCCCGCAAAATCTTGTACCATGACTATATCTTTACCTGAATGATGAAGCTGAACTTTGTAGGAGAGGTATTAACATGGGATTTCGTATTATCAAAACGGCGGCTGCAACTTTGCTGTCCATTCTGCTGGCCGCCGCAGCAGGCATTCCAAACGCGCAAAGTGCGGGATTGCTGGCTATTCTCGGGGTGGAAACGACGCGCAAAAGGAGTCTTCGCACGATCACGGCACGCTTCTTCGCCTCGCTTGTGGGACTCTTTTTGGGTTGTATTCTCTTCTTTACCTTGGGCTTTCATTATTGGGTCCTCGGACTGTATGTGCTGTTCGGTTTCCCGCTTATCGTCAAATCGGGCTTCAAAGAGGGGATTGTCACCAGCTCCGTTATTGTGTTCCGTGTTTTTGGACAAGCTGACATTACCGTTCATATCCTGCTGCAGCAGATTGAGCTGCTGATTATTGGACTGGGTTCGGCCGGACTTGTCAATTTCATCTATATGCCGCAGACCGGAGGCATGATTGCGGGTATCCGCAAAGAGGTGGACGGCTATTTCTCGGTCATCTTCCGGCAGATTGCCCTGACACTGCGCGATCCCGCTTATGTATGGGACGGGAAGGAACTGATCGGAGCAGGTGAAGCGGTGCAGAAGGGGCTGACCGCGGCTTCAAGGGAAATGGAGAATCATGTGATCCATCCGGATGAAGCCTGGAATGTATACTTCTACATGCGCAAGGAGCAGCTGGAGTCGATCCAGAATATGATGCAGCTCCTCTCGCAGGTATACCGCCAGCTGCCGCATGGTGATATGGTTGCCGAGCTGTTCGATCAGCTCAGCGGCGATGTGCTGGCTGAGGAGTATACCGGCCGGACCGAGAAGCTGCTGGAGGATCTGCAGCAGGAATTTCAGCAGATGGAGCTCCCGGATTCCCGTGAGGAATTCGAGATCCGCTCCGCCATTCTGCAGCTGTGCCGCGAGCTTGCACTCTATCTCAAAATCGCCAAACGCTATAAGAGTCCGGTGGAGCCGGGACCGGTGAAGGACAAGCTGTCCGCCAAGGGAAAGGCTTGAGCAAGAAGGTAAATATGTCTCAGGTATTAACATTACGGTGTGAATTAACGATAAGATATATAAGCACTTAAAGTGAGCTTATTCTCTATAGTTATGTTCATTTTCTGTTCGGGACAGAAAAACACGTTTCAGGATAAGATTGTAGATGAGGCCGCGAAGCTTCCAATTACAGCGGCGGTTCACTCCGGTGGACGGCTGCACTGGCAGGTGAGGAACATGAACAACAGCAATGAACAATATATCGGCAAACAGCTTGCAGACAACCTTTTTAATCATAGCGGTGTGTTTGTTCTGCCGGCGTTGACCTTATTAAGCGGGGAACATATCCGGCTGATCACGCAGCACAAGATCCTTTTGGAGCCGCATGATGTGCTTCAGCTGGACAGCGCGACGTTCTATCAGCTTGCGGTGGATGACTGCACGGCAGCGATGGAGAGTATTTTTGAAGAGTTGCGCTATACCAAGACCAAAAGGCTGCCGATGATAGAGCTCAGAAATGAAGTCATTCCTTTTATCCAGCAGGTAAGTGAGAAGAACGATTTCTACGGAATATTGGCTGCGCTGCAGTCCAAGGATGATTATACATACAGGCATAATGTTGCTGTCGGCATTATCTCCACGCTGCTCGGCAAATGGCTGAAGCTGAAGCCGGACGAGCTAAGTATGCTGACGACGGCTGCAACCCTTCATGATATCGGCAAAATTATGATTCCGGCCGAAATCCTCACCAAGCCGGGTCCGCTGAATGACGAAGAATATGCGCTGATGAAGAAGCATACTACCCTTGGATATGAAATGATCCGGGATACCGTTGGCACCACTCACATGCAGGCGCTTGTAGCGCTGCAGCATCATGAACGGATGGATGGCAGCGGCTACCCTTTCGGCGTACTGGGGCACCGGATTACCGATTTCAGCAAAATTGTCGCGGTGGCAGATATTTTCCATGCGATGACCTCGGACCGTTTCTACCGCACAGCAGCACCTTTATATGAGGTGCTTAGGCAGATGGACGACAATGTCTACGGCAAGCTGGACCCTTATATCTGCAGTGTGTTCATCAACAAACTGATGCAGTCGATGATTGGCAATGAGGTACTGCTCACAGACGGACGGATTGGCAAAATCATCATGATTCTGGCCCATGATCCGCTGCGTCCGCTGGTGAATATCGGTGATGATTTCATTGATCTGAGCCGTCACAGGCAGCTGGGCGTTGTGCGTGTGATACCGCAGTAAGCACGGGTTGCAATATCGTAAAATGAGAAAAAAGGTAGCGGGTCTCCATATGTTGGGGAACCGCTACCTTTTTCTTTTTTCGGACCAAAGCACTCATAACTGGCTAATTTCAGCAATAAAATGAAGCAGGAGGCTTAATTAGACTCTCAAGAGGGCTTACCCAAATTTATTTCTACTCTAACAATCAACAAATGCCCAGAACGTGCATACACTTGATAGTGAATGATTGTATGGAGGAGGTTCAAAGATGTCATTAAGCCATAAACGTCAAACAAGGGAGATCATTACGAAGGCAATTTGCGGCAAAGGTCGTAAGTTCTCTACCGCAACCCATACCGTGACTCCGCCACATCATCCGACTAGTATTCTGGGGGCATGGATTATCAACCACCAGTACGAAGCGGTTGCCGCCGGGAACGGAATCGAAGTAATCGGTACTTATGATGTGAACATCTGGTACTCGTACGACAAAAACAAGCAGACCGAGGTTGCTAAGGAAACGGTCTCCTATGTGGAGCTTATTCCCTTGTCGTATCTGGACCCGAGACACCGTGCTTCCACAGCACAGGTCTCTGCGGAGGCAACGCAGGAACCCAATTGTGTGGAAGCGGGGGTATCGCCGGGCGGCGGCAGTGTGACGCTCCGGGTTGAACGGGAGTTCGAGGCGGAACTGGTGGCTGAAACCAAGGTCCGCGTGTATGTCAGCGATCAGAGTGATGATCTGGAAGACAAGGATTATGATTTTGAAGGCGATAGTTTTGATTATGATGATCTGGACCCTGACGCCCTGGATGATGAGCTGTAAGGAAGCAAATGCGCCGCTGCCCTGCTGTTACCGTGTGGGTTATGATCCATTATATGATGAGAGGGCAGCGGCGTAGAGGGCGAATGCCCTCTTTTTTTTAAAATATTTTTGGGTTATGTTTCAGCACCGATCTACATCTGCTTGCCGCTGAAAGGAAACTTAAGTTATAGGGGGGATGCGGCAGTATGCGCGGAATAAAGAATTTCTGATGGGCGGGGGCATAAGGATGAACGAAGGGCTTAACGTATTCCTTCAGCTGGCACCGGAGCAGATTAAGCGCAGACTCCGGCGCTGCGGGATTGAAGCGGACCCCGTGGCTATCGGAGGACCTGCACGGCGGAAGGGTGCAAGAGACAGATATACATATTCTCATGGACAAGACCCTGCAAGTTACAGGCAGCACTACCGGGTGGTTATTTATAATCTGGCTGTGCTGGAATGCCAGCCTCTGGGTGCAGGAGCGGCTATGATTGCTGCTTACGGGGGAGCGGGGAGAGGCGGGGGCTCTGGCGCGGGTGGGAACAGGGATGGTGGAGCGGGAAATGGCGGGAATGGAGAGAGCGTTGGTAGTGGAGTAGGCGCTGCTGGGTATAATGAACACGGTCATGGCGTGGAGGAAGCTGTCAGGGATGGCGGGAACGGTAGTGGCGGAGCGGGTGATGGCGGCAGCAGTGAGATGCGCGGGGTGGCAGGAGCTGCCCGCGTGACAGCGGTCCGGGCGCTCTACAGCCTGGGGCTGGACAGCGGCGAGGTGGAGCTGCGGGCCATGGGCGGGCGGCGTTACGCGGTGACGGGCATCACTCCGCTGATGCCCGTTCCCGGCAAGCCGCTGCCTGAGCCGTACCGGGCAGCCTCGCGGGAGCTGGCCCGTTCCCTTGACCTTGAGCAGCCGGACCGGGCCGGGCTGCTGATGGGCATGGACCCGGAGTTCCTGCTGCTCCGGGAGTCCACCGGCCGCGTCGTGCCGGCGTCGCGGTACCTGCCCATGGACGGCGCCGCGGGCTGCGACGCCGGACCCCCGGGAACGCGCGGCGTGTTCCCGGTGGCGGAGCTGCGCCCTGCGCCGCGCGGAGAACCGCGCGCGCTGCTGGCGCAGCTGATGTCCGCCGCACGCGAGGCGGACCGGCTCATCGCCGACCGCTCGCTCCGCTGGCGGGCGGGAGGCATGCCGCTGCGGGGCTGGGCCCTCGGCGGCCACCTGCACTTCAGCGGCGTGACGCTGTGCGCGCCGCTTCTGCGCGCGCTCGACAACTATCTCGCGCTGCCCATGCTGCTGCTCGAAGACGTCCGGGCTGCGGCCCGGCGTCCCCGCTATGGCGTGCTCGGCGATTTCCGGCGGCAGCCGCATGGCGGCTTCGAGTACCGGACACTGCCGAGCTTCCTGGTATCCCCGGTCATCGCCAAAGGCGCGGTCACTCTGGCTCACCTGATCGTGAGCCATTATGAAGAGCTGCCGCTGCGCCCGCTCGACCGGGAGAAGCTGCATGCCGCCTTCTACAGCGGCGACAAACAACCGCTCCGCGAAGCCTGGCCTCCCCTGGAGGCGCAGCTTCGCGCGCTGGGCGGCTACGCAGCCGCCGCCGGCTACATAGAGCCGCTGCTGCGCTCCATAGCCGCGCAGCAGACCTGGGATGAGTCGCGTGATATCCGCGGCTTGTGGATACGCCGTGCCCCGTCCGTCTCCGGGAGTCGCTCCTCCAGGCCGGAAAATACTGTTCAATAGTGCCTGCCTATATAACGGCTGACAGCCGCCGTTCACGATTACCCCGCGCCTCCCGGTGCGGGGTAATCTGTGTACAGGCGGCTGTCTTTTATGTAAACCGGTATAGGTTGAACTTACAAGACCATTGGATTTCCTGCAGCCAAAAGTTAAACAAAATACAGTTAGTGCCCGAACAAGATGCTCAAAGCAGGCACATTTAGATCAAGCAGCGAGTCGGGAGCAACTACGGGAAATTGCAATCCTTGCGGGCAAGCAAACACGTCCATTCCTCTCATTTAGAAAATCTGGAGAGCAATAAGCGCGCTACGGTCCGTTAGCCCGGCACAAAGTTTTCCGGGATATAAAGGCTCTACAGTCCGCAAGGATTAGCGTGATAGCTCTTCCTATAATTGTCACAAGACTTGGACCACGATGTCTCCTTAATCACTGGAATAGAAATGTGTCTCAAGCACAAATCCTGCCCGAACAGGCCCCACGCTCCCACAAAGTCTGGGCTCCGGATTCCTATATGTACAACATGGACCATGTCCCGATGTCAGTGAATCCGAGCTTTTTGTAGATTAATCCCGCTTGCGGATTGTTATAGAAAATACACAGTGACTTGCCTTCTTCCAGTACATCAGCGCTTAAACGGGCCACCAGCTGCGTGGCTAAACCTTGTCCCCTGTTTTCCGGATGGGTCGCTACAGCAATGATCATCGCCGACATGGAATTTTCCGCCGCAGTGGAAGCCGTTGCAACAACTTCACCCTCTTTTTCCGCGAAATAGGTGCGTCCGGTCTTGCTCTCCAGAGCTTTGTGCAGCGTCTGACGCGAGTTTGCCGAACTGCCTGAGAATTCTTCGATCAGATCCGTAAGTGAACAAATGGCTTCCACATCATGGAGCTTCGCAATCTGGAACTCTCCCGGGGTGGCGGCCGCAGCACGAATTTGTTGATTCATTTCCTTTAGCTCGGCGAAGAACATCTGCTTCTCGGATTTACATTCCAGCACTTGGCGGAATTTCTCAATTACGTGTGATGAACCCGAGAGCATTTCGGCTTTCCCGCTCTTTCTTACCAGCTCCGCGAACCCTTCCACGTCAAAAGGACCCTCTGCATAAGGCAAAAAACTTCCATAGAACCGCAGCATTACCGCTTTGAACCGGCCGTCCGGTTCATCCATCTCGCCCCATAACTCCATGAAATCCTGTTCAAATCCGAAATTCTCTACATCGCCGATGATAAACAAATTAAGTGCAGGGTCTTTGTGCAACAGCGTCATCAGCGGAATGCGGTCAGCTTCATTCAGTTTTCTTATCACGATTTTTCCTCCTTACATAAGATAGAATGTACAGTTGTTTTCATAGGTCATATTATAGAATATTATGGCTTGAAAATATAAGTCCGTTCCAATTACCTGGAGAAAAACTGCTGCCGGCCGCCGGAAAATGTGCACACCAGCTTTTAGCAGAAGCCAAGGTGAGGCTGCGGGTAACTTTGAATGCAAAGTTTCTGCTATAATAGAGTACAGTATGAAGTAGGCATGGAGGTAAACGATGGCAAACTATACGCCGATGATTCAGCAGTATTTAAAAGTAAAGGAAGGGGCTAAAGACGCTTTCCTTTTCTTTCGTCTGGGCGATTTCTATGAAATGTTCTTTGAGGATGCCTTGCTTGCCTCGAAGGAACTTGAGATTACATTAACAGGCCGGGATGGCGGAGTCGGGGAAAAGATTCCAATGTGCGGAGTGCCGCATCATGCCGCCGAAGGTTACATACAGCGACTGATCGAAAAAGGCTACAAGGTCGCTATCTGCGAGCAGCTTGATGACCCTGCAGTAACCAAGGGCATGGTCCGCCGCGATATCGTACGGGTGGTTACTCCGGGCACCGTGATGGACGGCAAAATCATTACGGATAAAAGCAACAATTACCTCGTCTGCGTGACTGAGGAAGATGGGATGACGGCCTTGGCCGCCTGCGATTTAACGACAGGTGAGCTGTATGTCACCTCTGTACTCTCCAGCACGGAATGGCTGCGGGATGAGATAGGCATCTATGAACCGGCGGAAATTATCGGGGACGCGGCGCTCCTGGAGCTGCTGCGCAGTGAAGCTTCCCTGCTAGCTAAGCCTGTAGTCTATACGCCGTGGGACAAGCAGGAAGAAGGACTGGCCAGACGCCAGTTCGGGGAAGCGGCCTGGGTGCGGCTGGAGAAGGAGCGCGGCCGCTGTCTGGCGCTGCTGATCTCCTATTTCAGCGAGACCCAGCGCCGGTCGCTTGGGCAGCTTACCCAGATCTCGCCTTATGAGCCCGGGAATTACATGATTCTTGATCCGTTCACCCGGCGTAATCTGGAGCTGACCGAAACCGTGAGGGAGCGCTCCAAAAAAAGGCTCGCTGCTCTGGCTCCTCGACCGCACCGAAACCTCTATGGGCGGGCGTCTGCTGCGCCGCCGAATCGACAAGCCGCTGCTGCAGCGCGCACCGATTGAACGCCGTCTGGAAGCCGTCGACTATTTGTATAACCAGTTTATAGTCCGCGAGGATCTGCGCGGAGCGCTGAAAGAGATCTACGATCTGGAGCGGCTCGTGGGACGCATTGCCTTCGGCAGCGCGAACGGGCGGGATATGAACGCGCTGAAGCTGTCGCTGGCGCAGATTCCGGCCCTGAAGGAGATGTGCCTGACCTCCGGCTCGGCCACCTTGCGTGAGATCGGCGCATCGATGGATGATTGCTCAGAGCTCCGGGAGGATATCGAACGGGCCATCGTTGAGGATGCTCCGGTGTCTGTCCGTGACGGCGGAATTATCCGCGGCGGTTATCATGAGCGGCTGGACGAGCTGCGTGAAGCCAGCAGCAGCGGCAAACGCTGGATTGCCGAGCTGGAAGCGAAGGAACGCCAGGCGACGGGCATCAAATCCCTGAAGATCGGCTATAACAAAATCTTCGGCTATTATATTGAAATTACCCGCTCCAATCTGTCTGCGCTTCCGGAAGGCAGATATGAACGGAAGCAGACGCTGGCCAATGCCGAGCGTTATGTTACCCCGGAGCTGAAGGAGAAGGAAGCACTGATCCTGGAAGCCCAGGACAAAATGACGGACCTGGAATACAGCCTGTTTACCGAGCTGCGCGAGCGGATTAGCGCCCAGGTTCCGCGGCTGCAGGCGCTTGCCGAGAAGGTGGCAGAGATTGATGTGTATCAATGTCTGGCGGCGGTTAGTGCTGAGCACCGTTTCGTGAAGCCGAAGCTGTCCGACAGCTATGACCTGCGGCTCGAAGGCGGGCGCCATCCGGTGGTTGAGGCAGTGCTGAAGGATTCGGCGTTTATTGCGAACGGCAGCACACTCAGCAAGGATGAGGGCAATATCCTGCTGATTACCGGACCGAATATGGCAGGGAAGAGCACGTATATGCGCCAGGTTGCGCTCATCTGCATCATGGCCCAGATCGGCTGCTTCGTGCCGGCATCAAGTGCCGAGGTTCCGCTGATTGACCGGATCTTCACGCGCATCGGCGCGGCAGATGACCTGATCGGCGGCCAGAGTACCTTCATGGTAGAGATGGCTGATATTCAGGTCATGACCGAAAAAGCTACGTCCCGCAGCCTGATCATCATTGACGAGCTGGGCCGGGGGACTTCGACCAGCGAGGGGATGGCAATCGCCCAGGCGGTGATTGAATACGTGCATGATACTATCGCGTGTAAGGCGCTGGTATCAACGCATTTCCATGAGCTGGCCCACCTGGAGCAGAGTCTCAGTGGACTCCGTAACTATTCCATGGCGGTGCAGGAGAGCGGAGACAAGGTTAACTTCCTGCGCAAGCTCGTGCCGGGAGCGGCGGACAGCAGCTACGGTATTTACTGCGCAAGGCTGGCCGGACTGCCGGAAGGCATCATCGACCGTGCGTACGGCCTGCTTCAGAGCATTGAACAGGCTTCTCCTCCGGGCAGCGTGCCGCTGAACTATGGCACGGATTATAATGACCGTTCCGGACCTGTGATTCAGGAGAGTCAGGCGGCGGCATCAATTGCTGCGGGTCAGCTGGAAGCAGCTGTTTCACTTGCTTCCCCTGTGGAGGAAGAGGACAATGAGGTTGTACAGCTCTCGATTTTTGGCGAGGACGAGCCGCGCAAGAACCGCAAAGGCGGGGTAGCAGCACCGGCAGCTAAAGAGAACCCGCTTCTGAAAGAGCTGATCTCAGCTGTGCAGGGCGCGGATCTGATGAATATGACACCGCTGCAGGCGATGGGCCTGCTGAATGAGTTGAAGATGAAGGCCAGGGAGCTGTAGGCCTGAGAGTAATATTTTAGCGGGCTGTTTCAGACAACACTATTATTTATAAATCGCGAGGTGAACGAATATGGCCAAAATCCATGTGCTGGATGAGCATATTGCCAACCAGATTGCTGCCGGGGAAGTAGTGGAGCGCCCTGCTTCTGTTGTAAAGGAGCTTGTGGAGAACGCGATCGATGCGGGAAGCAAGCGTATTGAAGTCTCTGTGGAAGAGGGCGGACTGCAGAGCATCCGCGTCAAGGATAACGGCTCCGGCATTGAGCCGGAGGATTGCGAGACTGCCTTTTACCGCCATGCAACGAGCAAAATCGCCAACGGGCGCGATCTGTTCCTGATCACAAGCCTCGGGTTCCGGGGGGAAGCATTGCCGAGTATCGCGGCGGTATCCAAGCTGACCCTGCTGACAGCCAGCGGTGATGACGGGAAGGGCCGGTTGCTGGAAATTGAGGGCGGGAAGCTGATCCGCAATGAGGATGCGCCTTCCGGCCAGGGAAGTGATCTAACCGTACGGGAATTGTTCTATAATACCCCGGCACGGCTGAAATATATGAAGAGCATTCAGACGGAGCTGGGCCATATTTCGGATGCCATGTACCGTATGGCGCTGGCACATCCGGATATCTCATTCACCCTGCATCATAACGGCAACCAGCTGCTGCACACGCTGGGCAACGGCGATCTGCTGCAGGTTATTGCCGCGGTGTATGGCACCTCCGCCGCCAAGGCGATGCTGCCGGTCGCAGCCGAGGACCCGGATTACAAGATCTCCGGCTATATCAGCCGTCCGGAGTGGACGCGTTCGAACCGCAACGCCGTTACGACAATTGTCGGCGGACGGTATATCCGCAGCAACGGGCTGAATGCCGCGATCATGCGCGCCTATCATACGCTGCTGCCGATTAACCGTTATCCGCTGCTGGTTCTGCAGCTTGACATGCATCCGTCGCTGGTTGATGTCAACGTGCATCCGGCCAAGCTGGAGGTCCGTTTCAGTAAGGAAACCGAGCTGTACGCATTCGTGGAGCAGCAGATCCGCAGTCTATTAATGGGACAGAGTCTGATTCCACGCCCGACCAAGGAAATCATCGGGGGCAAAAACAGCAGCTCCTTCATTCAGGAGCAGTTCGCCTTCTCCAAAGGAGCGGTACCGGGTGCTCCGCAGCAAGGTACAGATGCGGCTAATCCGGCCGATGCTTCAGCTCCCCGCATTCCGGGCTCAGGGCTGTCCGCTGATGCTCTGCGCGGTGCCGGTGGCATCAGCCAGCCGCGCCCAGGCGGGAGCAGCGATGCTCCGCTCTTCGGAGGTGGAGCCGCTGCTGGGGCTCCGCAGCGTTATCCAAGCGGCGGCATTCCGCTGCCGCAGCAGCCTCAGGCCAGGGAGACGGCCGCAGCTTACGGCGGCGGTACCCCGTTGCCCGCTCCTTACCGGAGCGAGGCTGCTGGACAGCCGTCTTCCCGTCCGCGTGACAGCTACCGGCCGCAGGCGGCTGCGGCTGACCGGGGACAAATGCCCACCGCAGAGGAATTGTACGCTCCTGCTATTGCACCTGCCGGAAGCGAAGACACTGGACTGCCGCAATTTCCCGAGCTGAATTATATCGGCCAGCATCACGGAACATATATTATCGCCCAGAATGACAGCGGGCTGTATCTGATTGACCAGCACGCTGCGCATGAACGGGTGAATTATGAATTTTACTATGAGAAATTCGGCAAGCCGGAAGACGCGTCGCAGGAGCTGCTGCTGCCGATTACGCTGGAGTTCACTCCCTCGGAGAGCAAGCAGCTGAGCGAACGTCTGCACTGGTTCCAGCAGGCCGGGGTATTTCTTGAGCATTTCGGCGGCCAGACCTTTCTGGTCCGCTCGTTGCCGTACTGGTTCCCGGAAGGTGACGAGAAGGCGGTCATAGAGGAGATGGCGGAGTGGGTGCTGAGCGAACGGTCGATTGATCTGGCCAAGCTGCGCGAGAAATCTTCCATTCTATGCTCCTGCAAGGCCTCGATTAAGGCTAACCAGAAGCTAACGGAGCTGGAAGTAGAATCACTGCTCTCGCGGCTTGCGGCTTGCCGCCAGCCTTATACCTGCCCGCATGGACGGCCGATCGTCGTCTCCTTTTCTTCCTATGACCTGGAGAAGCTGTTTAAGCGCGTAATGTAGCGGCAGTACTGTACATTTGAAGAGTGCAAGATCGGAGGCAACATGATTATAACTACGGGCTTTGACCCGATACCGGAAATTGTGAACCGGGCCCGGGTCCTGGCTGAACGCACGGGCTGCCTGTATGCGCCCCGGGCCAAATTTTCCATGACGAAGCTTGTGAAGCAATATGGGGACGAGCAGATTCTCGTAGTTCTGCAGGAGGCAGTCCGGCTGATAACGCCGGAAATGCCGCCTATGGAGTTCCATCCCAGCATGGGGTTTGTCCGCGCGAAACGGATCATAAGAGGCGAGTCAGATCCTATGATTGATGCAGCAGGCATGCTGCCCGGCGACAGCGTGCTGGATTGTACGGCAGGCCTGGGGGGAGACTCCCTGCTGTTTGCCGTCACCGGAGGGGAGCATTCCCGGGTTACGGCGCTGGAAAGCTCTCTGCCGCTGTATGCGCTGCTGCTGGAGGGGATGAGCCAATATGTTTCAGGCCAGATTAAGGTGAATGAAGCCTTGCGCCGCATCGATGTCCGGCTGGGCGACCATCTGGAGTATTTGAAGGCTCAGCCGGACAACAGCATTGATATTGTTTATTTCGACCCGATGTTCCGGGTGCCGATGACGGATTCAGCGGCGATTTCACCGCTGCGCAAGTTCGCCAATCCTGCCGCGTTGTCGGCGGAGAGTGTGGCAGAGGCGGTAAGAGTTGCGCGCAAGACTGTTTTATTGAAAGAGAAGGCACTGAGCGGGGAGTTTACCCGCCTGGGCTTCACGGAGCTGCTGAGAGCGAGCGCCAAAACATCGTACGGGGTGATCACCATTGACAACAGGGACTAAACGCAAGGTGCTCGTGCTGCTGGGCCCGACAGCAGTCGGGAAGACCCGGCTGAGTCTGGAGCTGGCCGAGGCCTTCGGAGCCGAGATTATATCCGGGGATTCCATGCAGGTCTACCGCGGTATGGATATCGGCACCGCCAAGATCTCGGAAGGGGAGATGAAGGGGATTCCCCATCATCTGATCGATATCCATGATCCGGGTGATGCCTATTCCACCGCTGAATTTCAGGAGCAGGGCACCCGGCTGATCGAAGAGATCAGCCGCAGGGGCAAGCTGCCTTTTATCGTTGGAGGAACAGGGCTGTATATCGAGTCCCTGTGCTACGGCTTCCGCTTCTCCGAAGCGGTAGCGGACGAGGCTTTCCGCAGCGAGCAGGACGCTTACGCTGAAGAGCACGGGGCAGAAGCGCTGCATGCCCGTCTGGCGGCTGTAGATCCGGTCAGTGCGGAGCGGCTGCATCCTAATGACCGCAGAAGAATTATCCGCGCACTGGAAATTCATTACCAGACAGGCGTGCCTCTTTCCGAAGATCTGGCCGGCCAAACAAAGGAGTCTCCTTATGAGCTATGCCTCATAGGTTTGACGATGGACCGGAAAAAACTGTACAAACGTATTGAAGAACGGATTGATCAGATGCTGGCGGAAGGGCTCGTCGCTGAAGTACAGGGGCTCCTGGAACGCGGCTACGGCAGAAGCCTTGTATCTATGCAGGGACTGGGCTACAAAGAGATTGCTGCCTACCTGGAAGGCGAGACTACCCTGGAAGAAGCTGTAGTCCTGCTTAAGCGCGATACCCGCCGTTTCGCCAAAAGACAATTATCCTGGTTTCGCCATATGAAGGAAATTCAGTGGATCGACACCCTGGAGAGCCCCGATCATAGCGAGACTTTCGCAATAATTGAGCATAGGATTGCGCAAACCTTTGCAAAGTCAGAATAAACTTGAGGTAATACCGCACTACACATAAATATAAGATGCTTCCAAAGCGTATTGGCGCTTACCGGAAGCGTCTTTTTACATTCCGCTTTTGCCGGAGATTGTTGTACCTAATGAACCTGTTGGAGCGGGTCTGCAGCAGAAGCTGGAGGTATTGAGATTGACCGGAAGGGCTCCGAAGATTTAATATGTAGTGGAGGGAACTATAAATATAACCATTTCAACTAAAGGGGATTGGGAGAAAAATAACTGAAAAATCAGGGCTTATCTGTTATTAACTTTTTACAGGTTTTATAAATGAGCTGATTTCATCCATGTGCTAACGATTCACATACCATATTTCAACCTGTTTTATAACATTGCTGTGCTTGAAGAATGCGTGGTATAATAGCAGGAAAGTTTCACTCAGGTGTTGAATATACTTACGAACAATCTAATTGAACCATTGGGGGTACGTCATATGAACAAGTCCATTAACATCCAAGATACGTTCTTGAACCAGCTGCGCAAAGAAAATATCCCTGCTACAGTATATTTGACCAACGGGTTCCAGATCCGGGGCATTATCAAAGCCTTCGACAACTTCACCATTGTGATCGACAGTGACGGACGCCAACAGATGGTGTACAAGCATGCGATTTCCACGTTTACGCCACAGCGGAGCGTATCGCTAATGCAGGACAATAATAACGAGATTTAAGATTTTACAGTCTTGAAGCGAAACCTTTTTGTTTATCATTCGTTTGAATAGAGAGTGCGAGAGAGCAACCTGTGAAGGTTGTTCTTTTCATTCGTGAACATAATTTAATGATTTTTCCGCTAAGGGAGTCAGGAGGCAACATGGCCAGAGACAGAGACCAACTAACCAGGAACGGCGGCAATAGAGACAGAGGCAGCAATCCGCCGGGTTCCAAAGGGAAACCGAAGAAGAAAAAGAAATTTCTAACCAAAAAACGGGTGCTTTGGAGTTTGTTTTTTGCAACGGCACTGGCGATTTTTTGTGCGCTGGGCGGCTACTTGTTCATTATGCTGAACGGCCAGAAGCTGCTGGAAGAGAACCGGGATAAATTGACGGTGAACCCGCCGACCCAAATTTTTGACCGGAATGCGAATTTAATCGGGGAGCTCTCGCTGGAGAAAAGTGATCCGGTGGAGTATGAGGATCTGCCCAAAATGCTGATTACCGCCTTCGTAGCTACTGAGGATAAACGGTTCTTCGACCATAAGGGTGTGGATCTCTGGTCGATCGGACGCGCGGCTGTGAAGGATATTGCAGCACGCAGCATGGTTGAAGGCGGAAGCACGATCACCCAGCAGCTGGCGAAGAATATCTTCCTTACCCGGGATAAGACCTTCTTCCGTAAAGCGACTGAGGTATCGATTGCCGTCGCGCTGGAGAATACGGAAACCAAAGAAGAAATTATTACCATGTATTTGAACCGGATTCCATTCGGCGGGACGATCTATGGCATTAAGGCCGCTTCGATCCGTTATTTCGGTAAGGAGGATCTGAACGATCTTAAGCTGTGGGAAATTGCCACACTGGCTGCAATGCCGAAGGGGCCTTCCCGCTATAATCCGCTGCGTAATCCGGAGCTGTCCAAGGAACGCCGGGCGGTTGTGCTGCAGCTTATGTATGATCAGAAGGCGATCACCAAAGAGCAGATGGATGAGGCCAAGGCTGTTGACTATAACTACACGCCGCCTGAGAGCAGCAAACAGCGTTACCAGGCATTCATCGATTATGCTATTGACGAGGCTGAGGATAAATTCGGGCTTACCGAAGATGATCTGAATATCGGCGGATACAAAATCTATACAACGATGGATAAGCATGCCCAGGAGACAATAGAGGATGCTTTTGCCGATGATGACAATTTCGAGAAAAGTGTGGATGATGAGCTGGTTCAAGGCTCGATGACGATTATCAACCAGGAGAACGGCAGCATCGTGGCGCTAATGGGCGGCCGCAATTATGAGAAAAAAGGCTATAGCCGCGTAGACGGCAGCCGCCGTTCCCCGGGTTCGTCGTTCAAGCCGCTGGTTGCTTACGCACCGGCGCTCGAGTCCGGCAAATTCACGAATGATTCCATGCTGAGCAATGAGAAACAGTGCTTCGGCAAATACTGCCCGAACAACCTGCATGGTTATTCGACAACCATCAGTATGGCGGATGCACTGACCAAATCAGAGAATATTCCGGCGGTATGGCTGCTGAATGAGATCGGTGTAAATACCGGCTTCCAGTTCGCCAAGAAGCTCGGCATCAATCTGAAGGATGAAGACAAGAACCTGTCGCTTGCCCTCGGCGGGATGAGTGAAGGGACGAATACACTGGAGATGGCCCAGGCCTACAGCGCATTTGCCAATGGCGGAGAGCTGCGGGATGCGTACTCCATTAAGTCGATCGCCGACAGTGATGACAAGACGGTCTATAAGGCCAATACAAGCGCTGAACGGGTGATGAGCGAGGATACGGCTTATCAGATGACCGAGATGATGCAGAAGGTCGTTCAGGACGGTACAGGTAAAAAAGCCAAGATTAACCGTCCGGTAGCCGGTAAGACAGGTACCACCCAGAGCGGCTACGAAGGAATCAGCTCCAACCGCGACGTCTGGTTCGTCGGCTATACGCCGGAATGGACGGCGGCTGTCTGGATGGGTTATGACAAACCCAGCAAGACGCATCTGCTGAAGAACAGCAGTCCGCTGGCGGCAGCATTCTGGGGCAAGGTCATGGAGGAAGCGCTGGAAGGTGTTCCTGCTAAATCCTTCCCGGTTCCCAAAGGATCCGTGAAGGTTGAAGCTACACCGACGCCTGAGGCAGCTCCGGTTGTAACCGGTCTGCAGGCGGCTTATGATGCCTCGACAATGACGGTTAACCTGAGCTGGAATCCGGTTGAAGCTGCTGGGGTGGACTACCGCATTTACCGCCGGGAAACCTCGGAAGCAGATTTTACCCGACTGCTTAATACGAGTACTGGCAGTGTCGGGGATATCAGCGCCATGCCGGGGCTGTCCTATGAATATTATGTAACAGCTTATTATCCGGAGCTTGATGAGGAAAGTGAGCCATCGGATATCGTGACGGTGTCCGTGCAGGATGAACTGCAGACACCTGAACCTGAACCGACAATGGATCCGAATCTGCCAACGGATGACACCGGCAACGGCGGCAATTCCGGAAACGGGGATAACGGCGGTATTCCGGGAGACGGCGGCACTGGTAATAACGGTAATGGTAACGGTAATGGAAATGGGAATGGCAACGGAAACGGTAACGGAGGCAGCAACAATGGCGGCAGTGGCAATAACGGCGGAACAGTGACGCCACCGCCTGAAATAACACCGCCTCCGGTGCAAAGTACACCACAGCCTACACCGCCTCCTGAATCAACCGGCACTACCGGCGATCCCGTAACGGATCCCGCTGCAGATCCGGGCAGCGATCCGAATGCCGGTTTTGTAGAAGGCGTTACTACTACACAGTAAATCGTATTGCTTAAATGAAAAATCCATGGAAATTCCTGACCCCGGCCCCCCGGAAGCTCTGCAAGCTGCAGATTTTCCGGGTGCCGGGGTTTTCTGGTGCCCGGTATCACAGGGATATTTTGAGTGTATACGCGAAATGTGTTAAGCTGAAGGCACCATTATCTGAGAGGGTTATTCATATGAAACGTAAATTCGGAGACCGGGCCAACTGGCGCCGGATTACGCGCCGCCATTTTGCCTGCCGCTATGTGGAAACCCGGGAATTCAGCGGATACATTACACTGTATACTATATACGGGCTGAAGGAACCGCTGTGGAAGAGCTATGGCAGGCATACATACCGCATTGCGGACAAGGGGTATTCATGGCTGCAGTATTTTCCCAAAGACAGCCACTATATTGTGACGGCCATGTTTGACGAACGGCAGAATATTGTACAATGGTATATCGACACCTGCAAGGTTCAGGGAGTAACAGACCAAGGGGTTCCCTGGTTTGATGATTTGTACCTGGATGTTGTGGTGCTGTGGAACGGTGAAGTGTTCTTGCTGGATGAGGATGAGCTTGAGGAAGCGCTGGAACGGGAAGATATCACTGACAGTGACTATAATTTAGCCTGGTCTACAGCGAATACGATACTGCGCAGTATCGATGCTCATGCCTTCCCTTATTTCTCCCTTTCACTGAAGCACCGTGCCGAATTGTTTCATCACGGAGAGTTCAGGAGGAAATAATAATGGAATGGTATGTCTATCAAAGAGGGTCATCTCCCATTCGCAGAGTGTCCCGGAAACGCCGCTACCGTAGGAAGCGGTTCTTATGGGCTGCGCTGATCCTGCTCATCGTTGCCGGTCTTACCTGGTGCGCTGTGGCTTTTAGCAGAATTAACAGTGCAGAAACAACCGTGCCCATGGTGAAAGCGGATGCAGGTGTAATTCTGGGCATGTCGATGTGGGGCGATGAACCAAGTCCCGGGCTGAAGGAGCGGCTCGATTATGCGCTTGAACTTTACCAGGCCGGTGCATTCTCCCATTTTGTGGTCTCTGGAGGTCTGGATCAGCCGGATTACAAGTACACCGAAGCTGAAGGAATGAAGATTTATCTGGCGGCACATGGCGTGCCGGAGGATATCATCTATCTGGAGAATCGGTCTACCAGCACCTTAGAGAATTTACAATTCAGCAAAGTTGTCATGCAGCAGGAGGGCTTGTCTTCAGCAGTCATCATTACTCATGATTTCCATGGCCGCCGTGCGATAGAGATTGCCCGTGAGCTTGGGTTTGCGAACCCGGAGCTTGGGGTGACTACGTCTGAGGTTATGTCGATGCTTAAGTACAAGACACGCGAAATTCTCGCCTATACCAATTGGAAAATGCAGCAGTTATCTTTATAAATCTGCTAATTTCGGAAACTGCTAATAACACCCCGTGTACCGGAATAGACTGTTTAGAGCAAGTCAGCCCTGTATAATGAGGTGAACAAGGTGAACGGACATGTAGCGGCGGCAAGTGGACGTGATGAAGGAAGACCGTCACGGCAGATCAATATTGTGCTGAGGAATCAGGATCCGGCGCCGGTGGCCAGCTCACCCGCAGACAGCGCCAGCGGCCAGGTACCCTCCAAAAACCACAGCCACAGCGGACTGTTCCAGGAACTCAGCCGGGAACTGGACGCGTTAGTAGGTCTGGATAATATCAAAGAGCTAGTTTTTGAGATATATGCCCTGCTGCAGGTAGCACAGATGCGCAGCGAAGCGGGACTCGCCAGTGGGGGCCAGGCCTATCACATGGTCTTCAAAGGAAATCCCGGCACCGGCAAAACAACCGTAGCGCGGATTGTCGCGAAGCTGTTCCAGCGGATGGGTGTGCTCAGTAAAGGCCATCTGATCGAGGTGGAGCGGGCGGATCTGGTGGGCGAATATATCGGCCACACCGCCCAGAAGACACGGGATCTGGTAAAAAAAGCGCTGGGCGGCATTCTTTTTATCGATGAAGCCTACAGTCTGGCCCGCGGGGGAGATAAGGATTTCGGCAAGGAAGCTATCGATACCCTGGTGAAATCCATGGAGGATCACCGGAGTCAATTTGTGCTGATTCTGGCCGGTTATTCCGGTGAAATCGATTATTTTCTGATGAGCAACCCCGGCCTGCCTTCACGCTTTCCGATTCAGGTGGAATTTCCTGACTATACGATCGACCAGCTGCTGCAGATTGCCGAGCTGATGGCCAAAGACCGCGATTATATTCTGATGCCGCAGGCCATACTCAGACTAAAGCAGGCTTTGCTGCTTGAAAAAACAGAAAGTCTGCATGCCTTCAGCAATGCAAGGTACGTGCGCAACAGTATTGAGAAGGCTGTACGCTCGCAGGCTGTACGCCTGCTGAACCAGTACGAGAGCACAACTCCAGGTAAGCAGGAGCTGATGACTCTGCGGACTGAGGATTTTAAATTGTAAGACATGAATGCATAGAGATAAGGAGCACTTAATTAATGGCAATTACAACGCATGATACAGAGACGGATGTTCAGGACCGGGCAATTCTCGTCAGTCTGGTCACGGACAAAATCAAACGCACGGGCATCGATCCCGAGCTTTCCCTCCAGGAACTGGTCCAGCTGGCTGAAACCGCCGGGGTGGAGGTTCTCGATGTTATCCGGCAGAATAAGGAAACCCCGGATTCCAAATGGTTCATCGGCAAAGGTAAGGTAGAAGAGCTGCGGATGGCCGCTGACGGTCTGGGTGCCAATACGGCGATCTTTGACCAGGAGCTGTCCGGGGCACAGGTGCGGAATCTGGAGGAGTCTCTGGATCTGAAGATTATTGACCGTACGCAGCTGATCCTTGATATTTTTGCCGGCCGGGCGAAGACCCGGGAAGGCATCATTCAGGTAGAGCTGGCGCAGCTCTCCTATCTGCTCCCGCGACTGTCCGGACAAGGCAAGAATCTGTCGCGGCTCGGCGGCGGGATTGGCACAAGAGGACCCGGGGAGAGCAAGCTGGAGACCGACCGCCGCCATATCCGCGACCGGATAACCGAGCTGAAACGTCAGCTGGATGATGTCATCAAGACACGTGAGCTGCACCGTGAACGCCGCCGTAAGAGCGGCGCTGTCCAGGTGGCGCTCGTTGGTTATACCAATGCCGGCAAATCGACACTGCTGAAGCAGCTTACGGATGCAGATGTGTATATTGAGAACCAGCTGTTTGCGACTCTTGACCCGACTTCACGTGTGCTGCAGCTTCCAGGGGGAAAGGAAGTCGTCCTCACAGATACGGTTGGTTTTATCCAGAACCTGCCGCATGATCTGGTAGCCTCCTTCCGTGCAACCCTGGAGGAAGTGAATGAAGCGAACCTGGTGCTGCATGTGGTCGATTCCTCTTCTCCAATGCGCGAAGAGCAGATGGATGTTGTGCAGTCGATTCTGCAGGATCTGGGCGCCGCAGGGAAACCGCAGATTGTCTTGTTCAACAAAACCGACCTGTGCCAGCCGGAGCAGCTGGAGATGCTTCCTACAGGTCCGGGATTCCTGAAGATCAGCGCTTTTAATCCGGATGACCTGACCCGGATTACGGAGATCATCAGCGATGAGCTGGCCGGGGATACCCTGATCTTCCGGATTCCCGGCGACCGGGGAGACCTGTCATCACTGCTCTACCGGGTTGGAGAGGTCCTTGAGCAAAATTATGATGAGAATGACGTGCTCTATAATGTTCGTCTGAATAAAGAGGACTACGATAAATGGAGCTACAAGCTTGCTGAGTTCATCGAACCACAATAAGTGTGCTTGCATGTTATAGGTACAGGCATTTCAAGTCCCCGCACAGCTTCAGTATTGCTCCGGATTAGTCGGGGCAGCTGCTGCTGTGCGGGGTTTCTCGCTGAAACGGGCACCGTTCCTCTTGGAATCGCGTAGATGTGTTCAGCTTTGACAAGTAAAAGTAGGGTTAGGAGAGATTGAGAGGAAATGGCAGTATTTGCAGAGGATCTATTACAGGCAGCGGAAGCTGCAGAGCTTGAAATTGAAGTTGCAGTTAAACGGCTGGATAAAATTGTAGATCATAATCAGTGGAAGGTCATTGAAGCCTTCCAGCGCCAGCACGTCAGTGATTTTCATTTTGCCGGGTCTACGGGATATGCCTACAATGACCGGGGGCGTGAGGTACTGGATCTGGTCTATGCTGAAGTATTCGGCGCGGAGGCGGCGCTGGTACGCCCCCATTTCGCTTCTGGCACTCATACGATATCTACGGCGCTCTTCGGTGTGCTCCGTCCCGGAGACGAGCTTCTATACATTACAGGGCGGCCCTACGATACGCTGCACAAGGTAGTTGGCAAGGCCGGAGACGGGACAGGCTCTCTGGCAGACTTTGGCATCGGCTACCGCGAGACTGCACTAACGGCTGACGGTAAAATTGACTGGGACGAGGTTGCTATAGCCGTAAACGATAAGACTAAAGTCATCGGAATCCAGCGTTCCCGCGGTTATGACTGGCGTTCGTCCTTCACGGTCGCAGAGATCGGTGAGATGGTGGCGCAGGTAAAAGCACTAAAATCTGACGTAATCGTATTCGTAGACAATTGCTATGGAGAGTTCACCGAGACTCTGGAGCCCCCTCAGGTGGGCGCTGACCTCGTCGCCGGCTCATTGATTAAGAATCCCGGCGGCGGAATTGCCGAGACAGGCGGGTATATCTGCGGCCGTGCGGATCTGGTGGAATTGGCCGCGTACCGCCTTACAGCTCCTGGGATAGGCGGCGAAGTCGGTGCCATGCTGGGAACGACGCGCGGACTGTATCAGGGGCTCTTCATGGCTCCGCATACCGTCGGACAGGCAGTGAAGGGCAGCATATTCGCTTCTGCTGTATTCCAGCGCTGCGGCTTCACTACTAAGCCGGCCTGGGATGAGCCGCGGACGGATCTGATTCAGGCGGTTGCTTTTGACGGACCTGAGCATCTGATTGCTTTCGTCCAGGGAATCCAGCGTGCAGCAGCTGTAGACAGCCATGTTGTTCCCGAGCCGTGGGACATGCCTGGTTATGAGCATCCGGTCATTATGGCGGCAGGAACGTTCATTCAGGGCGGCAGCCTGGAATTATCTGCGGATGCGCCTATCCGGGCACCGTATATCGGTTATATGCAGGGCGGATTAACCTATTCTCATGTGAAGTACGGGGTACTAATGGCCCTGCAAAGTATGAGAGAACGCAATTTACTTTAATTAAATGTAAAACCTACAATAACCGGACACTCAGCAGATGACTGTCCGGTTATTTGCATTGGAGGACTGAATTAGAATTTGTGAAATTAGTCTACTTTCATTGAAGCCACATCGCCGCATCTTTTACAAATTGTCAATGTAAGCTTTGGACCAAAAGAGAAATAGTAATTTACAGGCCTTACATTGGCGTAGCCATCCAGTTTACCTTCAGCAAAAGTGTTATTTCCGCAAGCTTTACAGATGAGATTAGTCTGGTTCATAGAGGTCACCCCGTAGTTTGTTTTATACTGTGACTATGAAGTTTAAGTAGAAACGTTCCCGCAAGCTCAAAGTGAGAAGAGGAGATGATGTCTATGTTGAATGAAGCAGCGGCGGTAGAAAATTTAACACAATACAAAAATGCAAGCAAAGTTCCCGTTGTGGTGATGATGTGCGGTGTGGCTGGCTCAGGGAAAACAACCTTCGCGCTGAAGCTTGCGAAAGAGGGATTCATCCGGCTATCGGTCGATGAAGATATTTGGAGTACACATGGCCGTTTTGGTGTGGATTATCCAGAGCAGGACTATGAATCCTTTAAGGAACAATCGGAAATCAAGTTGCGTGGAGAACTGGTGAAGCTGATTCAGGCGAAACGTCATGTCGTTATCGATTTCAGCTTTTGGCAGCGGCAGAAGCGGGACGAATACAAACAACTGATTGAGCGTCATGGAGGCGATTGGGCGCTGATCCATTTAAAAGTCCATCCGGACGAATTGCGTCATAGGCTTCAGATCCGGAGCGGGCGATTTGATGCTAATGCGGCTTTTCCCATCACGGAAGAGATTCTAACCCGGTTTCTGAGCGGATTTGAGACTCCGGAGGGAGAAGGGGAACTAGTGATTGAGGCTTAAAGTACTTCGTGGGGGCTTGAGTGAAAATAAGTTTTGCAGATCGGTACTTTTGCTTACGGATTGATCTATGTGATATACTGCGGGGAGCCAGGTCCCATGTAGCTGACACTTTGTTCACTTAATCTCTCATTGATGTAAAGAAATCTTGTGAGAAAATCTCACATACCATTGACACGCCATATAAGGAAATGTACAATGAGATGAGAAAAAGATCATTGGAAGGTTGGATGAGTCATGGGTGATGAAATCCGCAGAAATATGGCATTATTCCCTATAGGAATCGTAATGAAGTTAACCGATCTATCTGCCAGACAAATTCGTTATTATGAACAGCACAGCCTGATCGTACCCGCGCGCACATCCGGCAACCAGCGTTTGTTCTCCTTTAATGATGTTGAACGTCTGCTGGAGATCAAAGCATTGATTGAGAAGGGTGTTAATATCGCCGGCATCAAGCAGGTGATGAATCCTGTCTCGAAGGAATCCGAAGAAGCTACGGTCATTACCCCTGATACAGAGGTTCGGCGTAGAGAGTTATCCGATTCACAGCTTCACCGTCTGCTTAAGCAGGAACTGGTTTCCGGTAAAAGACCGGGACAAGTGTCTCTAATCCAAGGCGAGCTATCCCGGTTTTTTAATAAATAACATAGAGATTTTGAAAGGGAGAGGGTAAAGTGAGCTTTTCTAAAGAGGATATTCTGCGCATTGCCAAGGACGAGAACGTCCGGTTTATTCGCCTGCAATTTACCGATCTGCTCGGAACAATCAAAAATGTGGAAATTCCCGTAAGTCAGCTTGAAAAGGCACTCGACAACAAAATGATGTTCGACGGTTCATCCATCGAAGGTTATGTCCGTATTGAAGAATCCGACATGTATCTGTATCCGGATCTCAGCACTTGGGTGATTTTCCCTTGGGTGACGGACAGTCGTGTTGCACGTCTGATTTGTGATGTGTATATGCCTGACGGAACACCGTTTGCCGGAGATCCGCGCGGTATCCTCAAACGTTGTCTGCTCGAAGCTGAAGAAATGGGCTTCACTGCTATGAATGTCGGACCTGAACCTGAATTCTTCTTGTTCAGAACAGATGAGAAGGGTAACCCGACCACTGAACTGAACGATCAGGGTGGATATTTCGATTTGGCGCCGATGGATCTTGGGGAGAACTGCCGCCGCGAAATCGTATTAACACTTGAAGAAATGGGCTTCGAAGTTGAAGCATCCCATCATGAAGTGGCTTCCGGCCAGCATGAGATTGACTTCAAATACGCCGATGCTATCAAGGCAGCGGATCAGATTCAAACCTTTAAGCTTGTCGTGAAGACGGTAGCCCGTCAGCACGGCCTGCATGCTACTTTTATGCCTAAGCCGCTATTTGGCATGAACGGATCCGGTATGCATGCACACCAATCCTTGTTCAATGGTAATGAGAATATGTTCTACGACGAGAGCGACACACTGGGTCTGAGCAAGACTGCCCGTTATTACATGGCGGGTATTCTGAAGCACGCACGTGCTTTTGCAGCGATTACTAACCCGACTGTCAACTCTTACAAGCGTCTGGTGCCTGGTTATGAAGCTCCTTGCTACGTGGCATGGTCTGCGAGTAACCGCAGCCCGATGATCCGTATTCCGGCTTCCAGAGGGCTCAGCACACGCGTTGAAGTCCGTAACCCGGACCCGGCGGCTAACCCTTACCTTGCCCTTGCTGTAATGTTGAAGGCAGGTTTGGATGGAATCAAACGCCAGCTTGATCTTCCGGCTCCAATCGACCGTAACATCTATGTGATGTCTGAGGAAGAGCGGATTGAAGAAGGCATCCCAAGCTTGCCGTCCGATCTGAAGGAAGCCCTGAACGAAATGATCCGCAGCCATGTCATCACCGAAGCTCTCGGCGAACATGCGCTGGCCCACTTCTACGAACTTAAAGAAATTGAATGGGATATCTACCGCACCCAGGTTCACCAATGGGAAAGAGATCAATACATGACGCTTTACTAGGATACAGCAGCCCTTGGCGCTCTAAGCGCCGGGGTTTTTTTTGTGTTTATAGGCCAGGGGGACTTTTCCTACTCAGTGCATATAAAGCTCACCATATTGAACTACTCTTCGCGATCAGTATAAAAGGATGGATAATTGACGTCTTATCTTTGAAACTTATTATGCTCTTCTTTAAATAACAAGGCTTTGTCCCTACATTAATGTGCATGTTAAAATCCACATGACAGGAAGGGAGGTGTTTATTCATAATTCAACAACAATAGACATGAAATATCGGTGGAATATTCTAATAATTGACAACTTATGGACTATGTATTAATAAAAGGGAAAGATGTATTATTTAAGTGTAATCGGCCGGTTAACAAATGAATCGAAGGGCGGAAGAATAGTGAAAATTAAAAAACTTCTTACTTTACTTATTATCTCAGCAATAGTTATGCTGCCATCGGCTTCCGCATTTGCCGAAGATGTTAACTCAACGGAAGTCACTCCTTATATAGTCGGTATAGGGGATACACAAGCTACCGCAATTTCTCTTATTTTAAATGAATATGGCGGAGTTGTTTATGATCTCTTTATTCAAAATTCTACAGAAAAAGATTGGTTTAAATGGACCAATACATCATCTGGTTATAAAAGAGTATATGCGACTGTAGGAGGCTTCTCTGGAAACGGAGTGACAAGGGCAGGCTATAAAATTAATTACAATAATGGTTTCGGTGAAACCCAATTATTTTATACAGAAAAGGCGAACACAACAGAGTCGCAAACCTTTGGTAACATTTTCGTACCAGCAGGTGCAACAGTTTATATTGTAGTAGACGCTCCAAACTTTAGCTCAGCACCTGCATACCATTTGAATTTCTCTGCATATGACGTAAATTAAGCTTAGATAAAAAGAATGAGACGTCATCAACAACATTGACGTCTCATTCTTTTTCTTATGAACGCTTAAAAGGCGTTTTTGTTTTGCTCTCGGAGCTGCTTGGAGGGCTTTTTTTTCATTATGTTTTTAATAATATTATATATCTGCTTGCTGATAGATCTGATATTAATAAGGCGGGCCGTAATGAATAATACAACATAGTCTTAGAGAGCGAGAAGGATTTCTTCGCAGCTGCAATGGCACAGTCAAAGGCATCTGTCTGGTACCGGGAAGATCCGGACCCGATCGGACAACTCATGGATTATGGTGGAATAGTAGAGGGATACACGCCAGAATACATTAAGATAGCCGGCGCCCGGTTTGTTCGGGAACGATTTAAATTCAGAGCATACATTAAAATAATCCGCCGGGCATGATATACGATTGTTGCTGCATAGCAACAGTACGACGTCCAGCTGCATGTGAGGAGAATACGCAAACCAAAAGAAATGGGGGATAGGAGATATGGAAAATGGAGAAGCGAACAAATCGGATAAAATGAAGGATTGGGAGCTATGGGAACATGAGAGAAGAAGAGCCCGAGGTATGGATAGATTATGTCTGTGTGGAATGTTAGGAATTGGACCCCGTGCCAGAGTTTGTCGTGGGCGAGTGTTATTATGGACTGAAAGCTGGCGAATCGCCGGAGTTTTTCTGTCCTCCTTGTAATGGAACCTTGGTAAGAAAAGAAGAGCCAGCAGACAAATGACCACTGGCTAGTAAGTCCTTTCACCCCTAAGGGTAAATTTGTTCTTCATATGCCAAGGGATGTGGGTGGATTCCGCTAATGCCAAGCGTTTCTTGCAGCCCAATAAAAAAAGAACCTTTATATAAAGGTCCTTAGCGGGTAATCTCAGACAATTGATTGGTATAGGCCTCTAACAACTCAACAACAATTATTTGCCCCGTGACGCCAAAATTCCTTAAGCAACGCAATTCAGCCAATGAAGCTTTCATCAAATCACCAATGGTGATGTAATTGCTCTCATATAACGAATTAAGAATACGGGAAATGCTTTTAGGGTTTCTGGTCGATCTCTGTCTTAAAGTGTGAATAGGTCGTGAGTATAATCTGCGGTCAATATCAATGTAAGACATGAGGGGAAGCGTATCTCTTGTGGTCAAACTCGTGATGTCTCCCTTCATATATCTGGTAATTATTATAAATAAATGAGAGAAAATATCAATCTATTTATTGCGAAATACATATATTTTTCACAAAATCTTAATTCGGTTAAACACCTGTACGCATGAAATCAACTTCAGTTATGTCTTGATATTTTTGTGCAGGTATGATAGTGTCGGCTGGTCATATCTTTTACATAATGTACCATATCCTATATACTGTATCTAATAGACGTTACTTGGACCTTCTGCAGGTGCTTGGTTGGACTTACAGTAAGAATAGGGAGGGTTAAAGTGAAAAGCGTATTAAGAGGGCTTGGGATTGTATTTGCTGTTATAACGGTTATTCTGGGCGTGGCTTTACTCGTTAAGGAATATACGCTGCGGAGCAAGCTAGTCACACATGGTTAATGGTAACGGTGAGCGGGACGTTAATCTTAATGGCGGATACTATTATCTGAAGGATAAGAACAGGTAAGTGAGTGTAGCGGCAGCTACTGAGTGGTGATCCTGGTCGTTGCGGTGCCGGTATTTCCTTTTTAATAAATAAGATACATAGGAGTATGAAATGAGAAATAAATATGTATCCATAATTGCGATTATGCTGTTCTTCACGCTGATTTGTTCGCAGGCTGGAGCTACAGAAGGGACTGTTATGTCTACCGAAACCAAAGAACGGATTATAGAGCAATATGGGCTGGATTCGCCGGTAACAGGTAGTCCGGAATGGAGCGGAATGGATGTGGGGATAAGCAGTCCGATTGATGTATTTGTTATGCTCTGCCGGTTTATTGTGAGTCCGTTAGTATTCACGATTCAAGAAATATTATAGCTGGAGGGAATAGGGATGAACCCGCGATATGATACACCGCAGCCTGAACGCAGAGTCCGCAAGAAAACAGCAGCAAAACTGTCTTTTGTACTAATAGTAATACTGGTCTTGCTAGCAGTTCTGAATCCGGGCAAAGAGGACTTTGGGGAATATGCTGTGAACAATCTGGAGGGAACGCTGGGTATAGAGCTTGCCAGTGGAATTACTGATCTGGTGGCACAACCGCTGGTGGAGTCATTTACTATTAGAAAAAATTACATTCTGTTCTCTACATTCAGCATACCTGATATTCAAGACGGCAAGACATTTATCGGTGATGTTAAGGCAAAGCGCAAATACCTCGGGCTGTTTAAAATCGTTTTCATCAAGCTCTAAGCTCTAAATAGGGATTACATATTGTTCCAGAACCCGGTATAATTGAATTGATTTGTATGCTCCATGAATCCTTATCATTCTTGCGTGTGCACTAAGGAGGAAAGATGTTGAATACTGCGTATAAAGTTCTTTCAAGTGATGCTGATATATTCGCGGCTGCGCTTGCCCAGGTGAAGGTCTATGTTGTTCAGTTGGTTGAGGGTAAGCCGCATGTGATTGCTGATTACGCCGGACCTGTACAGAAATGGACACCGGAGTATGTATTGCTGGCCGGAATGACCTACAGACGTGACGAATTTGAGTTCCGGGTACGTCTGCCCAAGAAGTAAAAGCAGGTAAACGCTTCCGGGTAACGAATTAGTAGTTGAGGAGGTGGTCGCAGTGAGTAAAGTTATTTTTGAGCTTCAGTATGTGAATGGGCAAATTGAAGAACTGGAATCTGTGTTTGAATCGGCGGCAGAAGCTAGAACCTATCTGACATCCGGTGGCTTAACTGGCTGGATTCCGGCGGGAGGCAAGTTTATTAATCCTGTAAATATTATCTCCATCAAGGTCAAAGAAAGCTAGTTATAATATTACTGCCAAATCACACAGTCTCCGAAGCAAATCCTTGCATTTCTTATACTATAAAACGTAAAAGAGGTGTAATGATGACGCAAAGAGAACGAAACAGAATCCGCAGAGCCATTAATGCCCTGCTCACACAAAGAGCAATTCTGCTGGAGAGACTTGAAGAAATCAATGAGAATCTGCGCAGAATTCCAAGCGGCACGCGTGCCAGAAGAGAACTGCTGGCTGCCAGAGCATCTATCCGTGAAGCGATTCGTTTAAACACTATTGCTATCCGGTTGTTACGCAGCGTGTTGTAGTCAGTCAGAGGATATGTATCCAGTCAAAGACATCCTTCCGGGATGTCTTTTTGCTTGTGATTGAGACTGTGAAAGGGGCGGAGTATAATTAAATGATGTAATGTATGCGATTACGGAAATACATATCAGGATAACATGATGAACAAGCTGCATAAGAGCTTGATTAGGAAGGTGAGAAGAATGGACGATCAATTACGCCAGCGTCTGGGATTACCGGAATTACACTATAATGAACCGCTGATTGATGGAGAAGCTGAGATCGCGGCAGGGACACCTGACTTGGAGGCAGCCGGTACGACCGTGCTGAATGTCTCCAGAGAAGATGTGGAGAAGGGACGGCTGGAGAACTATCTGCGTGAGTTCAAGAAATATGAGAAAAAGAAGCTGCAGGGCAAAATTACAATCATTTTCAATGGCTATGAGCAGGATCGCAGGGAGGTCTATCAGGTACGGGAGATTACGAATTGGGTTGACCGGCTGCTGAAAAACGTTCCCCATCTGTTCTATTTCCTCAGCAGGGACAATTACGCCATGCGGATTGCATTCTTTTGTCTGTCTGAGGTGGTGGGACGCTCCGGGATGGAAGTCTCCATCACCAAAGAGCAGGGACGCAGGCTAATCGAGAAAGTAACCAAGAGCGCAGTAGTCTATGCCAAAAAAAGCAAAGACTCATTTTCGGAGCAGTGGAGTCTGGCTGAAAGTATTCTGGAAGAGCTTGGCTACGAACAAACTGTTTAATAGGTTATCCAGAAGAACTCCTTTGGCGAATTTTGGCCAAAGGGGTTCTTCTGTTCCGCGTGGACATACAGGCAGGCGCAGCATGTTTTGCGGAACCGGCGGGTGTACACTAGGGCGGCTACTCCCTAATGGTCACACGGGTACCAATGGGGAGAATTGCAGCCAAAGCGACCACGTCCTGGTTATACATGCGGATACAGCCGTGGGAGACCATGTGGCCAATAGAGGAAGGGTCATTGGTTCCGTGAATCCCGTAATGCGGCTTGGACAGACCCATCCAGAAAGCTCCGAACGGTCCACCCGGGTTGGGCTGCTTATTAATGATCGTATATTCTCCTATGGGCGAAACGGTCAGCATCCTGCCGATGCCGACAGGGAATCCTCTGGTTACGGTGTCATTATCGAGCAGGTAAAGCATACGCTGTGAGAGGTCGACAATAATTCGATAATTGGGCATGGGGATCAGCACTCCTTTGTAATCAGGATATGTGCGGATGGCTGAAGCGGTTCGGGAGAAAAAATGCCGAAAAACCAACACGGGAACGAATGTTTGCATGTTGGTTTTTTGGCATTTTTCGCATTTTCAACAGGATAAAACCAGGAAAAAGGCTGCTTCGCTTCATGCGGAGCAGCCTAATTATGAAGGAGAAAGGATTAATGGATATCGCGGAATAATCCGATGACTCTGCCCAAAATAGTAACGCGGTTAAGGCGGAGAGGCTCATAAGCCGGGTTCTCCGGTTGCAGCCTGATATGATCACGTTCTTTGTAAAAGGTCTTAACGGTTGCTTCATCTTCTTCGGTCATCGCAACAACGATGTCACCATTGTCGGCAGTTTGCTGTTGACGGACGATGACGTAATCGCCATTCATGATACCGGCATCAACCATGCTGTCGCCGAGTACAGAAAGCATGAATACCTTGTTATCCCCTACGTAATGAGTAGGTAGCGGGAAGTAATCCTCGATATTCTCTGTAGCAGTAATGGGAACACCAGCAGTAACCTTACCAATTACAGGGATACGGGTAACCGTCTGGACGAATTGATGTACATTCTCTGAATCTTCCTGACCGAGCAATTCAATCGCACGCGGTTTCGTAGGATCGCGCCGGATCAGGCCCTTCTTCTCAAGCCGGTCCAGATGACCGTGCACTGTAGAACTGGAGGCCAGGCCAACAGCTTCGCCGATTTCCCGAACAGACGGAGGATAACCCTTGCTGCGGACTTCGTTACGTATAAATTCCAGGATCGCCAGCTGGCGACTCGAAATCTTTGACATCGGAATCAACCCCATATACTATGTTTGGGAAAATTATAACATAGAACTGCCGTTCGTACAAACATAAGTTCTAAAATGAGGAAATTGCAGGCCAGATAATTAAGGGAACAGTTGTTCGAAAAAACTATTGATCAAAACACATGTTCGTGTTATATTATTTTCGAAAGTAAGAACAAGTGTTTGGAGGTCGATATTAATGTTAAAATACAGCACATACAACAGTATCTACAACGAGGATGTCAAGGTGTCCGCTCCCGGTAATCCATTACCCCATATTCTAATGAGAAAGTTCAAAGATAAGACTCTTCATCTGCTGTCTGCACTCACAACCTTATTCCGCCAGATCAGCTTCATTAAGATTACTCTGGTTCTGTTGCTTATGATTTCCGGATTTACAATAGTGGGGAATGTGTTCGCCGGTTCTGTCTCTTTAATGAAGCCGGAGAAGCGGATCGTGGTTGAACACGGAGACACCTTGTGGAGCATTGCGCTGAAGAATAAACCGGATGATATGAAGACTGCTGTATATATAGAAGGAATTAAGAAGGCAAATGGTCTGAAGGACAGTGGAATTAAGTCCGGAGATATACTGTCCGTGCCGGTATATTAAGTGAAAGAAGCATAGTGGTGTTCGACTCGGAGAGCTTTCAGGGGGTAGACCTTGACAAGCTCTTTTTCTCATGGCAAAGTTAGAATGAATTTATAGGGGAGGGGAAAGTATTGAATATTGACGAATTGGTCGCACGCATCAATGATTTGGCACGCAAACATAAGAACGGCGGCCTGAATGAGGAAGAATTGGCAGAACGTGCCAAGCTTCGCGAGATTTATCTGGGCAACATCCGCAGCAACTTCCGGGCCCAGCTTGATACCATTGAAATTGTGGATAATCCGGAGCATGAAGAAGGCAACAACGGACGTAAAGCTTAGTCTGCAGCCTTTTCATAGATAATACAGGATGACTAGGGGGAACTAACATGGCCCGTTCTTGGGAAAGAATGGTTCAACGCAACACCAAGCAAGTTAATCAGCAAAGAAAGAAGCAGGGGAAAGAGACGATTTACGGGGCAAGCTCCAAAGCTGCTGCAAAGAGCGTCGATATTTTTAAAGGCCGGAATATTGTATTCCCAGTAGTGTTATTACTGCTTGGTATTATGTTCTGGGTAGTCGGTTCCATTGATGATGCTAAAGGAAGCGGGATTCTGGCCAACTGGCTGGGGGTTGTACTGTACTTCCTGCTTGCCGCGCTGTTATTCTTCCGCCGTCCGTTCCTTAAGGTTGAGCGTGCCCGCCTGTCTACTATTAAATACAACCGTGAACGCTTTCTGCCTGCGGCGGAAATCGAGAAGATTACCTTGTCGCGCAGCGTGGTCACCATTAAGTATAAAGGCAAGCGCAAGCAGTGGATTTTCTCCAAGCTGATTAACCGTTATGACACTGCTGCTATGGCTGAACGCCTGGAGCAATTCGGCAAGAACAACAACATTGAAGTAGTGCACGAATAGTAAGATAGACCAGCATAGGGAGTGGGAGAACGAAATGCCGATTACCGCCGTACTATTTGACCTTGACGATACACTGCTATGGGATGATCGAAGTGTGGAAGAAGCATTCCGCTACGCCTCTGAGGCTGCAGGGGATTCCGTTGATCCGCAAGAGCTTGAGCAGGCGGTGCGCAGAGAAGCACGTGCGCTGTATGAGTCTTACGAGACATTTCCGTTCACGAAGCTGATCGGGATCAATCCATTTGAGGCACTATGGGCCAATTTTACTGCTGGAGAACAGCCGGAATTCCGGCAGCTGGAGCAACTGGCTCCGGCCTACCGCATCGAATCCTGGCGCCGCGGGCTGGCTTCCCTAGGAGTGGAAGACGAAGCGCTGGCGGCACGCCTTGCTGACAAATTCGCCGCTGAGCGCCGCAGCCGTCCCTATATATACGAAGAGACGCTTCAGGTGCTGGATGAGCTGCGCGGCAAGGTGAAGCTGCTGCTTCTGACGAATGGCTGTCCGGCACTCCAGCAGGAGAAGCTTGATGGTGTACCTGAGCTTATTCCGTATTTTGACCATATTGTCATTTCCGGAAGCTTCGGCAAAGGGAAACCGGACAAGACTATCTTCGAGCATGCGCTCGGACTGCTGGATATTGCGCCTGAGCAGGGGATCATGGTCGGAGATAAGCTTACAACTGATATTCTCGGAGGACTGACTGCGGGTCTAACGACGGTCTGGATCAACCGGACTGGCAAGACCTCTGACCCGGACATTACTCCGGATCATCAGATCAGCCATCTTTCGGAGCTTCTGCCATTGGTGCACTCCCTATAACGGAATTAGATGAAGCCGGTATCCTCTCGCAGGGTATTGGCTTTTTTGATATATCCACATTGATAGGGACGAATGTAGTTCATGTATATGACTATTCTCATGAAATAGGGCGGTTAACGAAGCTTATTTCCGACAAGTTGAATAAAATGTGTATAATAAGAAAGAAAGCGATCTGACTTTCGTTGTCAGCGTTAAGATGAATCTATCGAAGAACCGGGAGGGCTCCAGATGATTAAGCCAAGATTGCGCAGAGGTCTCATTTGCATGGTTATGGGTATAACGCTTGCCGGCTGTTCAGGGAATAATGAAGAGGATATGCATATGCATGCAGCTGCTGATTCCTCAATGGTACCAATCAAGGTGGAGTTAAGCTGGAGCCCGGAAGAAATATCGGTTAACGACAAGGTTACTTTTAAAGCTGTCGTTAGTCAGGACGGCGAAGTTGTAGAGGATGCCAAAGAAGTAATTTTCGAAATTGCAGATAATGCAGAGCCCGGCAAGAGCACTCAGCTGCAAGGGGCCAGTGACGGAGAGGGAGCTTATGTAAGTGAACGTACATTTGAGCAAGCCGGCAGCTATACGGTCACTTCCCATGTTACTGCCCGGACGCAGCACTCCATGCCGTCTAAAGAACTCACGGTGCAGCCATAGTGAGTTGATGAGCCGTAGCTAAACAATCAATACTAATAATGCAGGGTGGAAAGGAAGGCTTTCCGAATTCCCTTTATTCTGCTAAACTTACTCTAATGTTTTACTGGGGGGATTGAAAGTGGCCAAATTCACACTTGCTGAAAGCTTGCAGCAACGCATACTGATACTAGACGGAGCCATGGGCACGATGATTCAACAGGTGCCGCTTACCGGAGATGATTTCGGCGGGGATGAGCTGGATGGCTGTAATGAAATGCTGGTGCTTACCCGGCCGGAGGTGATTCAGGATATTCATGAGAAATACCTGGAAGCCGGCGCGGATCTGATTGAGACCAATACATTCGGCGCCACCTCTGTGGTGCTTGCAGAATATGATATCCCGCAGCGGGCCCGGGAGATTAACCTGGAGGCTGCCAGACTTGCGCGTAACGCCGCAGATAAATATGATACACCTGATCGCCCTAGGTACGTTGTAGGGGCAATGGGGCCGACCACGAAGACGCTCTCTGTAACCGGGGGAGTCACGTTCCAGGAGCTTGTGGACAGCTATGAGGAGCAGGCGGTCGCGTTGATTGACGGCAAGGTAGATGCCCTGCTGCTGGAGACTTCCCAGGATACGCTGAATGTGAAGGCCGGAAGCATAGGCATCCACAACGCCTTCGAGAAAAGCGGAATTACACTGCCGGTGATGATCTCAGGTACCATCGAACCGATGGGGACTACGCTTGCGGGACAGAACATCGAGGCCTTCTACATTTCGCTGGAGCATCTTAAGCCGATCTCCGTCGGATTAAACTGTGCGACCGGACCCGAATTCATGCGCGATCATATCCGTTCGCTGTCGGCCATTTCTTCAGCAGCGGTAAGCTGCTATCCGAATGCCGGGCTTCCGGACGAGAACGGCAACTACCATGAATCTCCAGATTCACTTGCCCGTAAGCTGGCCGGCTTCGCCGAGAAGGGCTGGCTGAACATTGCCGGCGGCTGCTGCGGCACTACCCCGGATCATATCCGGGCGATGGCTGAAGCTCTGTCGGCCTATCCGCCGCGCGGGCTTGAGGGCAATCATCCGCCGGCACTCTCCGGCATTGAGCCAGTGTACATTGAGAGTGACAACCGTCCCTATATGGTCGGTGAACGGACCAACGTGCTGGGATCGCGGAAGTTCAAGCGGCTGATCGTCGAAGGTAAGTACGAGGAAGCTTCAGAGATTGCCCGCGCCCAGGTGAAGAGCGGAGCGCAGGTCATTGACGTCTGCGTACAGGACCCTGACCGTGATGAGACGGAGGATATCAAACGGTTCCTGGAACTGGTAGTGAAGAAAGTCAAAGTCCCGCTGATGATCGATACCACCGATCCGAAGGTAATTGATCTGGCCCTGCAATATTGCCAAGGGAAGGCGATTATTAACTCCATTAACCTTGAAGATGGTGAAGAGAAATTCGAGCTCGTAACTCCGCTGATTCATAAATACGGTGCTGCCATCGTCGTGGGCACAATTGATGAAACCGGACAGGCGATTCTGGCTAAGGACAAGCTGGAGGTTGCCAGACGCTCTTACGATCTGCTGGTGAACAAATACGGGCTGGCCGCTGAAGATCTGATCTTTGATACCCTTGTATTCCCTGTCGGAACAGGCGACGAGCAGTATATCGGTTCTGCTAAAGAGACGATTGACGGTATCCGTCTGATCAAGGAAGCTCTGCCTTCCGTTCATACGATTCTGGGCATAAGCAATGTGTCGTTTGGACTACCGGAAGCAGGCCGTGAAGTGCTCAACTCGGTATTTCTCTATGAATGCACCAAAGCCGGGCTGGATTATGCGATTGTGAATACGGAGAAGGTGGAGCGTTATGCCTCCATTCCTGAAGAGGAACGCAAGCTTGCCGAACAGCTGATTTATAATACGAATGACGATACTTTATCTGCGTTCGTAGCGGCTTTCCGTGGTAAGAAGGTCGAGAAGAAAGAGAAGATATCCAATCTCTCGCTGGAAGAACGTCTCGCTTCGTATGTCGTTGAGGGAACTAAGGAAGGTCTCATTCCTGACCTGGACGAAGCCTTGAAGTTATCCGGTCCGCTTGAGATAATTAATGGTCCGCTGATGGCGGGGATGTCGGAAGTCGGCAGATTATTCAATAACAATGAGCTGATTGTGGCTGAAGTACTGCAAAGCGCCGAAGTGATGAAGGCTTCAGTCGGTCATCTGGAGCAGTTTATGAAGAAGGATGAGACCTCTGTTAAAGGAAGAATTATGCTCGCAACCGTTAAGGGCGATGTGCATGATATCGGCAAAAACCTTGTGGAGATCATCCTCTCCAATAATGGTTATGAGATCGTCAATCTGGGTATAAAGGTTCCGCCAGAGAATATAATCGAAGCCTTCCGCAAAGAAAAAGCTGATGCCATCGGTTTGTCCGGCCTCCTGGTGAAGTCGGCACAGCAGATGGTACTGACTGCGCAGGATCTGCGGGCTGCCGGGATCGACGTGCCGATTATGGTCGGCGGTGCGGCATTAACCCGCAAGTTCACCAAGACCCGTATCCGCCCTGAATATGACGGCTTGGTATTATACGCCAAGGATGCTATGGATGGCCTGGATATTGCCAACCGGCTGATGAATCCGCTGGAGCGGGGCAAGATTGAGGAAGAGGTACGCCAAGAGGCAGAGGCTGCCGTAGCTGTGGCTCCGCAGCAGCCGCTTCCTGAGCTGACGCGTGCGGTCCGCTCCAAGATTTCGGCGGATGCTCCCGTGTTTACCCCGCCGGATCTGGAACGTCATGTCCTGCGCAATTATCCGCTCGGACATATTATTCCTTATGTGAACATGCAGATGCTGCTTGGCCATCATCTGGGGCTGCGCGGTTCCGTCGAAGCCCAGCTGGCAGCCGGAGATGCTCGTACAGTAGAACTGAAAGAAACCGTGGATGATATTCTGCATCAGGCGATGCTGGAAGGCACTATTGTCCCGCATGCCATGTATCAATTCTTCCCGGCCCAGTCGAGCGGAAATGACATCCTGATCTATGACCCGCAGAACCCTGCCAACGTGCTGCATACCTTCACCTTCCCGCGGCAGAACGTTGAACCGTATCTCTGCCTCGCGGACTTCCTGAAGCCGGTAGAGAGCGGCATTATGGATTACGTGGGATTCCTGGTCGTTACTGCCGGCCATGGTGTGCGCGAATTATCAACTGAGCTTAAGGACCGGGGGGATTATCTCCGTTCCCATGCCCTGCAGGCAGTGGCACTGGAGGTAGCGGAAGGTCTGGCAGAACGCGTCCATCATATGATGCGGGATACCTGGGGATTCCCGGACCCGGCGGATATGACGATGAAGCAGAGGCACGGGGCCCGTTATCAGGGAATCCGGGTATCCTTTGGCTACCCGGCTTGCCCGGATCTGGAGGATCAAGGACCGTTATTCAAGCTGCTGTCTCCGGAGGATATCGGAGTTCATCTTACCGAAGGCTTCATGATGGAGCCGGAGGCTTCGGTATCAGCAATGGTATTTGCACATCCTGAAGCGCAGTATTTCAATGTGGAGAAGCTGTAAACTGCCCTGATTGATCATCACCCGTCAGAAGGGCCTGTGCCCGTCATAGCGGAACCTCCCGTCACCGGGAGGTTTTTTGCTGGGTATATAAGAATTTATATGTATCGCTTATAGGCGATTCCATTTGAAAGATGCTTTCAGTGTCAAAACAGAGTAGAATTCTTTTCATAAGAACCGGCATCATAAAAATAAGGCACTTAGTACGAGAGAAGAGAGGAGGGGCAGAATGGAAATATATTTCTTGGGAACGAATGCCGGGGTGCCGACACTGCAGCGGAATGTAACCTCAATCGCCCTCAGGCTGCTTGAAGAACGGCGCACGTTCTGGATGTTCGATTGCGGAGAAGGGACACAGCATCAGGTTCTCCGTTCACCGCTGCGGCTGGGCAAGCTGGAGAAGCTGTTTATCACCCATTTGCATGGTGACCACTTGTTCGGCCTTCCGGGGCTGCTGTCGAGCCGCGGCTATCAGGGCGGTACATCACCGCTTACCGTGTATGGACCTCCGGGGATCAAAGCTTATCTGGATATTTCATTATCTGCAAGCCAGTCGCGAATCCCCTACAAGCTTGAGATTATCGAGCACAGCGGCGGGCTTGTGTTTGAGGATGACACGTTCAAGGTTGAGGCGGGACTGCTCGAGCATAGAATTGACAGCTATGGGTACCGGGTAACGGAGAAAGACAGTCCTGGAAACCTCGATGCAGAGCTGCTTAAGAGTTACGGGCTGAAGCCGGGACCGCTCTACGGCAAGCTGAAGAGAGGTGAAGATATTACAACTGAAGATGGGATTGTGATACGGGCAGCGGATGTAATCCATGCGCCGAAACGCGGCCGCATTGTTACTATTCTGGGCGACACCCGTCCTTGCCAGGGAACACTGCCGCTGGCACAGGATGCTGATCTGATCATTCATGAGGCTACCTTTGCCCATGACCTGGCCGATATGGCTTATCAGTATCATCACAGCACTGCCCGGCAAGCAGCGGAGCTGGCACGTGAGGCAGGGGGGCGTGAACTGCTGTTGACCCACTTCAGCTCGCGTTACAGCTCGCAGGAGGAGCTGATTCCGCTCCTGGAAGAGGCCCAGGCCATCTTCCCGGCTACACTGCTGGCAGAGGAATTCTGCACCTTCCCGGTCCACCGGAGAACCCCTGGAAATGCCTCCGGGGAATGAATTATTTTCCGGGAAAGCGCAGGAAATGACAGGGCTATGCCAAAAAAAGCCTGCCGGTACAGCGGTTCGCTATCGTTCGACGAAGTATGTTAAATTTTAAGTAACAGTTGGCCGCTGAGCATACGAAGCAGTAGAGAAATTGGCGAAACGAAGAAGCTGAGAAGTGAGCCTCGCGGGTAATAAACTCAATAACGGCGCGTTATTCCGGAAAGCGTTAGCGGATTTTCAAAATTGTTTATGACATTAACTATTAATATAATAAATTAAATAAACGGGATTCAAACAGGGGGAATTATGAACAATATTGGTGGTTTATTAATTGATCTGGACGGAACCTTGTATCACGGGGGCCGGATGATTCCGGATGCAGAACGGCTAATAGCGGCGCTGCGCGCAGCTGCAGTTCCGTTCCTGTTCGTCACGAATAATTCTTCACGCACAGCGGCAAGTGTTGCTGCACATCTGCGCGGGATGGGGATTGATGCGCATCCGGAAGAGGTCTGCACCTCGTCGCTTGCTGCAGCGCGGTACATTGCTGAGGAATCACCGGGAGCAACCGTGGCGATACTTGGAGAAGAGGGATTGGTGCAGGCCTGTGCGGAGGCGGGGTTGACCCGGGTCACGGAGAATCCGCAATATGTTGTCCAGGGGATCGACCGTTCTTTTACATATGAATCGCTGGCACGGGCTTCGCGCTGGATCAGGGAAGGTGCCAAGTTCGTGCTGACGAATCCGGATCTGATGTTACCCTCTGACGACGGAGTGATGCCCGGTGCCGGAACCATTGGAGCTGCGATTGAAGCGGCTAGCGGTGTTTCCCCTGTAGTAATCGGCAAACCGGAATCCCATCTGATTACTTATGCGACTTCACTGCTGGGCATTACGCCTGAGGATGCGGTTGTAGTCGGGGATAACATGCGTACAGATATTTCTGCCGGTGTAAATGCAGGCTGCCGCACGATACTGGTGCTCACAGGTCTGACCACACGCGATAATCTGGAGCACTATCAGACTATTACAGGAGTTACGCCTGATGAAATTTGTGCTGATTTAGCTGAACTTATGGTTCTGCTCGGTGTATAATGACAAAGGTATGCCTTTTACCAACCTGGAAGGGACGATGACAATATGCCGGAATTGCCGGAAATGGAGAATTACAGAAAGCTGCTGAGCCAGCATCTAATAAATGTTCCAATTACGGGGGTAACCGTAAACAGAGAAAAAACAATCAATATGGAGACAGCGGATTTCGTGAACGGTCTGGTTGGCGCGCGTATTGTGTTCGTAGAGCGCCGTGCCAAGCATATCCTCTTCCATCTGCATGACGGAAGAAGACTGCTGCTTCATCTGATGTTAGGCGGACTTTTGTTCTATGGTACAGAGCAAGAGCGTCCGGACCGGACTACTCAGGTTGAACTGGCTTTTGGAGAGCATATCCTCTATTTCATGGGCCTGCGCCTGGGATATCTGCATCTCCTGTCTGTTAAGGAAAGCGAAGCGGCAATGGGTAAGCTTGGACCGGAGCTGCTGGACCGGAGGATGACGGCTGAACGCTTCGCCGGACTGCTCAAAGGACGCCGCGGTGCGCTGAAGAGTCTGCTGGTCAACCAGCATGTTATGGCCGGAATCGGCAATTGTTATGCCGACGAGATTGCCTTTGAAGCAAGACTTCTGCCTTCTACGCTCGTTCAGAATCTGTCACCGGAGGCAGTGACCCGGCTGTATGACAGTGTGCGCAAGGTATTGACGGAGGCAACCGAGATTGGCGGTTATATGGAAATGCCTTTCATGACCGGAGATACGGTTACCGGCTCTTACAACAATGCTTGTAAAGTGTACGACCGCGGCGGCGAACCCTGCCTGCGCGGCGGGGGAACGATACTCAAGACAGAGCAGTCCGGACGCAAGGTATTCTATTGCCCCGATTGCCAGCATGACGCTTAATCCCGGTATAGGGGCACATGTCAGCATACGCGGCGGATACGGGCAGGCTGCCCGGTTCGCCAGGGAGAGCGGTGCGTCATGTTTTCAATATTTTCCGAAGAATCCGCGGAGTCTGAAGCTTAAGCCGGTGGACTACAGGGATGCGCGCAGCTGTGCCGATTATTGCCGGGATCAGGGGATGGTCTCGATTGCCCATACCCCTTATCCTACCAATCTGGCCGCAGATCCCGCAGGCAGAGCCATTATGGCTGCTTCGCTGCGCAATGATCTGGAGATCGCCGAGGCTTGCGGTTCCCTGGGCATTGTGGTGCATTTCGGCCATTTTGCCGGAATGGAGCCATTACAAGGTTATCAAAATATTATACAATGTATAAATGACACCCTGTCAGGATGGGAAGGCCAGACAAAGCTGCTGATCGAGAATATGGCTGGCAATCACGGCCATGAAGGCATGACGCTGGAGGAGCTGGTCAAAGTCCGTGAGCTGAGCCGCTATCCGGACAAAATCGGCTTCTGCTTCGATACCTGTCATGCCTTCGCATCAGGGATTTGGAATCCTCAGCATACTGATGAGCTGCTGCAGAGGGGAGAAGCACTCGGCTACTGGCCGCATCTTGCTGCCGTACATCTGAACGACTCCCTGTTCCCCTGCGGCTCCAGGCGGGACAGACATGCCCAGATCGGGCAAGGCCATATTGGCGGGAAGGCGCTCAGGGAGCTGCTGACCTCTGTTCCCCTGCGCAAGGTGGCAGCGGTTGCGATGGAAACGGAAAAAGGTCCTGACGGCACTCACAGGGCGGAAATTGCTGAAGTCAGGCATTGGTTTGAAGCGGAGGATGAATCGTGATGAATATATATATGGACGATATGAGAAGACGTCCTTCCGGTTTTGCATTGGCCAGAACCACCGGAGAATGTCTGCTGATGCTGCGCAGCGGCCCGATTGATGTTCTGTCGCTTGATTATGATATGGGTCCGGATGATTTCAGCGGCGGTGAAGTGGCCAAAAGGATGGTACTCGAAGGATTATTCCCGCGGGAAATCTATCTGCATACCTCCAGCCTTGAGGGCCGCAAGGAAATGTACGAAACCTTGTATCCGGCCGTACCTGCAAGTACACTGCTTCATAACGGCCCGCTTGGGTTTGAGAGGCTGCAGGAAATTGCTACAGGTGCGGCCGGATGAAGGACATGAATCAGGACGAGCTGATGGAGCTGCTCGGAAGACCGGGAGAACCTCTCGTAGTGTTCTTGTATACCCCGCTGTGCGGAACCTGCAAGGCCGCAAGGCGTATGCTGGAGGTTGCGCAGCATCTGCTTCCGCCAGTACTTCTGATTGCAGAAGGAAACGTAAATATGCTGCCCGGACTTGTAAACGCGTATCGTATATCCAGTGTGCCTGCACTGATGGTAGTGCCGGCGGACCGCAGCGCTGAACCGGAAATCTTGTATTCAATGGGCTCGGTAGAACGGGTACTGGATTACATAAGGAGAGTGACCTCATAATGATTTCTTTACAACATCTTTCCCTGCGCAGGGAACAAAGCCTGATTCTTGATGATGTGTCTCTGGAAATGAAGCAAGGCGAGAACTGGGTAATTCTCGGTCGTAACGGCTCCGGTAAAACCACTTTGCTGGAAATGATGACCGGATACCTGTTTCCAAGTAAAGGTTCCGTTGAAGTACTGGGTTACAAATTCGGACAGTGTGATTTACGCGAGGTGCGCAAGGAGATCGGCTATATCGGTCCTTCCCTGATGGAAAAGCTGTCGCTCACCGATCCCGTATGGGAAGTTGTTGCAACTGGTGCGTATGCTTACCTGCGTTTCTATCAGGCCATTCCGCAAAGCGTACAGGATCAGGCGCTGAAGCTGCTGGACGATATGAATCTTAGCGAACTGGCTTATCATCCGTTTGGTACCCTGTCCCAGGGAGAGCGCAAGAAAGCGATGCTGGCACGCTGCCTGATGGCCGAGCCCAAGCTGCTGATTATGGACGAGCCTTGTGCCGGTCTGGATCTATTTGAACGCGAGAAGATGCTGGCTGAGATAGACAAGCTTAAGCAGCACAATGTTGCTGTAGTGTATGTAACACATCATGTGGAGGAGATTGTACCGCTCTTCACCCATGTGGCGCTGATCCGTGACGGGAAGCTGGCAGGAGCCGGTCCCAAGGAAGAAGTGCTGACCAGGGAAATGCTGATGGACACTTTCGATATACCCGTTGATGTTGAATGGGATAGCGGCCGTCCCTGGATTAAAATAAGACCTGGAGGCACATCGAATTGAATGATTTTACGCAAGAACCCCTCGAGCCCAACATAGCTCCTGACGAAAAAATAATTTCAAGATACATCTGCACCGCGAATCACGGCTTTGCTCCCTATGCACAAGAGGAGCTGCGCCGCCTGTTCGGAGCGGTGAAGAGTACCTTGCTGCTGCCGGGGGAAGTGTTCCTGGCAACGCTGGAAGCGGAGCCCGAAGAGGTATCGCGGATGCTGGCACAGAACTTGCCGATCTTCCTGCGGCATATCCAGCCCGTACAGTTCCAGGACACAGGCGATATGTCTGCTATGGAAAGGCTGGCCGTATACTTAAGCCGCCGGACAGAGCTGGAAGGTGAGAAGGTCTCGCTGCATGTCCGCAAGGGCAGCACTTCCTTCTGGGAAGACAGCCCGGGAGAGCTGCGCGAGTGGCTGCAAGCCCGGCTTGACAGTCTGGGTGCCGAATTCACCGTGCAGGACGCTGCATGGGTGGTGTCCGTCTATGCAGACGGAGAAGCGCTATATGCCGGTGTATCCCGGCCGGAAGAGAACCTCTCCAGCTGGAACGGCGGGATGATCCGCTTCCGCAAGGAGGACGGTCAGATCTCACGGGCTAAGTTCAAGCTTATGGAGGCGGAGAAGGAATTCGCCATTCCGTTCTACAGCTTCAGGAATGCGGTAGATATCGGCGCTTCCCCGGGCGGTTGGACCTCGTTCCTGCTGGAACGGGGCCTGAAGGTAACTGCTGTGGATCCGGCGCTGATGCATGAATCGCTGCGCAATCATCCGGGACTCAAAATTCTGCGCAAAAATGCCGGAGAGGTCAAATTCCGCGAGAATGAATTTGACCTGCTGGTCTGCGACATGAGCTGGAGCCCCAAGCTGATGGCCAAGCTGGTTACCGGACTGCTCCATAGTCTGACTCCGGGCGGTACGGCCATTGTCACGGTGAAGCTGATGCATAAGAAGCCGCTGGCGATGATCAAAGAGATTATTGCCATGTTCGAAGGTGAGCGGATGCAGATTCAGCGCGCGAAGCAGCTGTTTCACAACCGCGATGAAATAACACTTTATATGATTAAATATTAATTTGGATTCATGGATAAAGGGAAAGCATCCCGTTATCTGCACCGCCGGCTGCATGCCGGTTTAAGGTGCGGATGGCGGTTGCTTTCCCTTTTTTTTGTTGTGAAAATGAGGAGGAGAAAAGATGAATTTCGCAGGTAAACTGACAACCGGTCAAATTATTGGAGGACGTTACTGTATCAACGGAATTATTGGTAAAGGAGGGATGAGTCAGGTGTATCTGGCAGAGGATTTGCGGCTGCCGGGGAAGTACTGGGCAGTTAAGGAAAGTGTGATGCGGGAAGGAGGGATACGTAGCGTTGGAACCATCCAGGCGGAGGCGGAGCTGCTGATCTCACTAAATCATCCTAAGCTGCCGCGGATTGCCGACTTCTTCCCGCCGGACCGTGACGGCTATAGTTATCTGGTAATGGATTACATTGAAGGGGTGACACTTCATCAATACATGATTGACCATCCGGCTGCCCTCCCGGGAATGCAAATCGTCCGCTATGCCAGGCAGCTGCTGGAGGTCCTGCAATATCTGCATAGTCATCGTCCGCCGATCGTCTACCGTGACCTCAAGCCATCCAATATTATGCTGACCGGACAACATGAGCTGAAACTGATTGATTTCGGTATTGCGCGTAAGCAGAGAAACGGTTCAGATGAGGACACGGAGAAGCTGGGCACCGCCGGATTTGCTGCCCCGGAGCAATATGGCGGCTTGCAGAGCAGTCCGCTGTCTGATCTGTACGGCCTGGGCGCGCTGCTGCTGTACATGGCTTCCGGCGGACAATTCAGCAGCTGGCAGCCGGGCATGGAACGGAAGCTGCACGGCAGCATTCCGGACCGGCTGATTCCGGTGATCCGGCGTCTATTACGTCATCATCCGGAGGAGCGGTACGGCAGTGCTGAGGAGGTGCTGTCAGCCCTTGAACTGCTTGAAGCCGCTGAGCTGCCGTCAGCGCCGAGGCACAAGCCGGATTTACGAGTCCGTTCTGCTGGAATACAGTCCCTGGAGACTATCGTAGTGGCTGTGCTGGGTGTAGGCCCGGGACTTGGGACGACGCATACTTCACTGGCTGTGAGCCATTATTTGTCACAGGCAGGTCTCACAGCCTGGGTGGAATGCGCTCCAGGTACGCAAGTATTTAATCGTATTAAAGGAATGGTGGAAGTGCCTGAATTAAGCGGCATCCATGGTAGGATGTTGCCGGAGTCACCCTTTACCTGGAACAACGTGGATTTCTGGAAGCTTGCGCCTGCTGACGGATTTCCTGAGCGGACGGATGAGAGGTATTCCTTCATAGTACTGGATCTGGGGATAGGTGGTTATGAAGGGGCGCTGGCCTCCTTCACGGCCTGCGACAGGCCGGTGCTGGTCGCTTCCGGGGCAGATTGGCGCCTGGAGGATACTCTGCACTGGCTGCGTCGCAGCGGGCTAAACCCTCAGCAGGACTGGCGGATCTGTCTGCCGCTGGCGGGCGGCTCTGCGGCAGCGCTTCTGGCTTCTGCTTTGGGGAAGGCCAGCGTATGCAGTCTGCCGCTACAGCGGGACCCGTTTCAGCCCAAAGGAAAGCTGGGTCAAGCGGTTGGAGAGATGCTGGGGCTGGCTTCAGGCAGACGATTTTCTGCAAAAAATAATGGAATATTTCAGAAAAAACATTGAAATCACAACTTTTTCTGCGTGTTTTGCAGGAATTAGGCTTATTTTCTATTTCGGCGCAGGACATAGGTGTGCTAGAATGGAGTGATGTATGTGCTTAACCCGTTTCGTAATATTTATAATATAGACAGGAGCTTGCGGAGAATTTATGAGTTTACTTACTGTAGAAGACGTTTCCCACAACTTTGGGGACCGGGTATTGTTCAAGGATGTATCTTTCCGCCTGCTGGATGGAGAGCATGTAGGAATTGTTGGAGCTAACGGCGTGGGCAAGTCGACGCTGATGAATATTTTGACCGGTAAATTGTTGAAGGACAGCGGCAAGCTGGAGTGGACTCCGCGTGTCCGTTACGGATATCTTGATCAGCACACCCAGCTTACGGCAGGCAAAACAGTACGAGATGTGCTTAAAGATGCCTTCCTGCCGCTGCTGGAGCTGGAGGCTGAAATGCTGGCCATCACTGATAAAATGGGTGACGCCACTCCTGAAGAGCTGGAAACGCTGCTGGATCAAATGGGCACGATTCAGGAACAGCTGGACATCGGCGACTTTTATATGATTGATGTGAAGGTGGAGGATATGGCAGGCGGCCTCGGCCTGTCGGCAATCGGTCTGGACCGTGACGTAACCAGCCTGAGCGGGGGCCAGCGGACTAAGGTTCTGCTGGCCAAGCTGCTGCTGGAGAAACCGAACGTGCTGCTGCTCGATGAGCCTACCAACTATCTGGATGTGGAGCATATTGACTGGCTGACCAATTATCTGAAGAATTATCCGTATGCCTTCATGCTGATCTCCCATGATACGGAATTTATGAACAAAATCGTGGATGTGATCTATCATCTGGAGTTCTCGAAGCTGACCCGCTATACGGCAAACTACGAGAAATTTCTGGAAATGGCGGGTATGAACAAGGCCCAGCACATTGATGCCTATGAGAAGCAGCAGGATTTCATCAAAAAGCAGGAAGACTTCATCCAGCGCAATAAAGCGCGTGCTTCCACATCGGGCCGGGCCAAGAGCCGTGAGAAGCAGCTTGGACGCCTGGAACGGATTGACCGTCCGGAAGAGGCGATGAAGCCGACCTTCCAGTTCAAAGAGAGCCGGGCCAGCGGGAAGACCGTGTTCGAAGGCGTTGACTTTGAGATCGGTTATGATCGTCCGCTGCTGCCAAGCAAGCTGAATATGATGATTGAACGCGGGGAGAAGATTGCAATTGTCGGGTACAATGGTGTCGGCAAATCCACACTACTCAAAACGATTCTGGGCGTAATCCCGACCTACAGCGGCAAAACCTATCTGGGGGATTACCTGAATTCGGCGTACTTCCAGCAGGAAATGAAGGCGGAGAATATTACCCCGATTGAAGATGTGTGGAATGAATTCTCCAGTCTCACCCAGAATGAAGTGCGTGGCCATCTGGCGCGCTGCGGGCTGAAGAATGAACATATTACCCGTCCGCTTAGCATGCTGAGCGGGGGCGAGCAGGCCAAAGTACGTCTGTGTAAGCTGCTGATGCGCGAGAGCAACTGGATTCTGTTCGATGAGCCTACGAATCACCTTGATATTGTTGCCAAGGCAGAGCTCAAACGGGCGCTGCAGGAATACAAAGGGACGATTCTGCTTGTCTCCCATGAACCGGAATTCTATGAGGATTGGGTAACGAAGGTATGGAATGTAGAGCAGTGGTCTGCTCAGACTGTATAGATGAAGACAAAAGTCCGGGGAGGAGCGCTGCAAGGCGCTATTTCCCGGATTTTCATAACATAGAGTGATAAACGGAATAAACATTTTTTATTGGATAAAGGGGGCTGTTCAGGAATGAGTCCTAATGACAATGACATACCGGCTCCGACATCAGCGGCGGGACGGGACGGAAGGTATTCAAGACAGGTCCGTTTTACTCCGTTTGGTGCTGCCGGCCAGCAGGGACTGGCGCGTTCTAGTGTGCTGATCGTTGGAATGGGAGCGCTGGGCACAGGGATTGCCGAGACACTGGCGCGCTGCGGGGTAGGACGGCTCATTCTGGTAGACCGCGATTATGTGGAGTGGAGCAATCTGCAGCGCCAGCAGCTGTACACGGAAGAGAATGCCCGTCTGCGGACGCCCAAAGCGGCTGCGGCCCAAGCGAGACTTACGGAGATTAACTCAGAAATCGTGCTCGAAGCCCATGTGCTGGATGTGCGGGCGGAGGAGATGGAGAGCCTGCTTCCGGGAGTAGATCTGATTATGGACGGGACGGATAACTTCGACACCCGGCTGATTATGAATGACTTGGCGCAAAAGCATGGCATTCCCTGGATTTATGGCGCCTGTGTCGGAAGCTATGGAATTACATACACCATTCTGCCGGGGGAAACGCCCTGTCTGAATTGTCTGCTGGGTACTGTCCCGCTGGGCGGGGATACCTGTGATACTGCCGGCATTCTGCCGCAAGCTGTGCAGATGGTTACGGCGAATGGTACGGCTGAAGCGCTGAAGCTGCTTGGCGGGTACACAGAGAAGCTGCGCGGCAAGCTGTTGACGTTCGATGTCTGGCAGAACGAGCAGCAGGAGATTGGCGTCAAGGCGGCGAAAAAGGTAGACTGTCCATCCTGCGGTGAACATCCGGTCTATCCGTATCTGTCGGCATCAAACACAGAACGCAGTGATGTGCTCTGCGGCCGGGATACGGTCCAGATCCGCCCGGCGCAGCGCAGGAGCCTCAATCTGCAGGAGACTGCCGCCCGCCTCTCCGGGCTGAATAGCGGCAAGGTAGAGAGCAATCCGTATCTGGTCTCATTTACAGAGGAGCCTTACCGCATGGTTGTGTTTGCCGACGGGAGGGCCTTGATTCATGGAACCAGTGATATTGCTGCGGCACGCAGCTTCTATCACCGGTATTTCGGGTAACGAAGGGGAGAGTAAGATGAAGCACGGTACAATCAGGCATATGGCTGTTTTTACATTGAAGCATGCCCCGGATTCTGCGGAGACTGCTGCCTTCCTGCGGGACGGAGCGGAGATTCTCAGCGCCATTCCAGTGGTGAAGAATTTCGAGGTGCTGCGCCAGATCAGTCTCAAATGTGATTTCCAGTATGGCTTCTCGATGGAATTCGAAGACCAGGCGGCTTATGATGCCTATAATAGTCATCCCGAACACCAGGCATTTGTTGCCAAACGCTGGGAGATAGAGGTGGCCGCATTCCAGGAGATTGATTTCGTGAATTAATGCATCTGGGGCCTAAGCAAAGCAAAGAGACCATTCCATGGAATGGTCTCTTTGCTTTGCGGGAACTCTAAGCTTTATCTGACGCGTCATATTAGCCGCGGCAAGGCTGAAATCTGGGGGAACACCATAGTGAATGAGATCATTGCCTGGTATGCGCCGGGTCCGGCGCCGGAGGCGCGGGAATCTGAGGCGGAACGCAATAAACGGGAAGAGGAACATGCTGAACTTGAAGCCGCAATCCTTGAGCTGGGCATGAAGACAGCAACAAGCGAAGATGTTGAGAATCTTCGCTTGTTGCTGTCTGATCAAGAACCAGTGCTGCTGCTTGCAGAGCTGTGTGAACCCGGAGGCTGGTCAGGCTGGAGGGTGGTGTCAGAAATGCGGGATGAGGGGATGGTTCTGCCGGTGATGGTGATATCCGGAGGGAATGAAGGGGAGCGTGGCCCGGCAGCTGTATCAGCATTTGATGCTGGGGGCAATGAATATATGGCGAGGCCTGTACATACCGGTGAGTTCAAATGCAGGGTGCTCAATTTATTGAAGCTTACCGGACGCCGCAGAGGAGTGGCTTCACTGCTTAAGGTGGATGGCTTATTGCTCGATCCCAGCCGCCGGCAGGTGAGCCGGGACGGGATAGAGCTGAAGATGACCCCCAAGGAATTCGACCTGCTGTACTATCTTGCTGTTAATCTGGGTGAAATCTGTCCCAGAAATGAGATTTTGCAGCAGGTCTGGGGGTATCACTTTCACGCAGACACAAATGTAGTGGATGTCTACATCCGGCATATCCGTATGAAGATAGACAAAGGTCACCGGAATAAACTGATCCATACGGTACGCGGAACCGGATATGTACTGCGGGCGCCGGAGAGCGGTGCCTGATGTTAGGGAATACTTAAGTGACTCTCCGGCTTTTTTTCAGAACTGTGCAAAGAAATTGCAACAAATTGTGAATGAAGCACGTTTAGTATGACAGAGCTGATCAGGTGCGGCTACAGTACGCGGCGTGCTTTCAGGTAGGTTTTTTTCCAGTTGCCCGAATTCAGATCTGAAATCGTTACTCCAGGTGAACCGTAGGTGTGTAGAATCTTACCGTTGCCAGCATAGACTGCTACATGCGTTACATTCTTGCCTGTTGCCCGGCTTCCGCTGGAGAAGAACACCAAATCGCCGACGCGCAGGTTGGCCTTGCTCACAGATGATCCGACTTTGGATTGGGCTACGGAAGTACGCGGCAGGTCAACGCCATATTTCTTGAAAATATATTGAGTAAATGAAGAGCAGTCAAAGTATTTTGTAGTTGAAGTGGATGCACCGAACTGGTAACGCGTGCCCAGATATTTTTTGCCGAAGCTGACAATACTGGAGCCGGTTGAAGATGCGGATACTGATTCTGCTGTGACAGCAGAAGAGGATGCGGCAGCAGCAGGGGCTGTGCCTGCTCCGGTTGCCATTAAGGTGCCGAGCCCGATTGTTGTGCACATTCCAATAGCAATTGCTTGCTTAAACCATTGATGCTTTTTCATGTAGTAATACCTCCCAGGTTTGTGTTTATCTTTCTAGTTTCCTTCTCTGATTCGTAGTATAGCAGGTTATCTGTTTCCTAAATTCTGGATCAGAGGCTTCAAATGCAGGCTGGGCCTACACTGTAAGCGTTTTATTAAAATCTCATTAAAAGTTACAAAAAATTAATATTTAGCTTACATAAATATATAAAAAAGCCGGTAAACCCTTACTGCGTAAGGAGATTCCCGGCTTTACATTTTTGAAACAAAGGTTACAGTGATGTCTCTAAAAACCTATGTAATCAGTCCTTGCTCTGGATAATCAGCAGGAGTCCGCTCTCAATAGCAACCGTTCCGCTAGCGGCGGTCAGCACATTACTTACGGCCAGAGACTGGCCCAGCTTAAGGGTGGCATTCTCCAGCGGATATTGAAAACCCTGCAGCGTAATCCCCGTAACCTCCGGTGTCAAAGGCAGCAGAGAGACATAGGTGTACCCGCGTTCCTCGACTACAGCATGAGAGCCGGTCAGCGTAATATAGTTATTCGCATCCATGATAGAACAGGCGACCTGACGCTGCAGCGCCCGGGTCATCATCTGGATGCTGGCCAGCGTATGATCCATGCGTGTTCCGGTTACACCCATGAGCAGAATGGAATGAGGCTGGGTGTTCAGAGCCAGATCGAGCGCCATTTCACTGTCTGTCAGGTCCTTGTTCACCGGATCACAGCTGATGGTTTCCTTGCTTCCAGCCTGTATCTGCATAAGTGCTTCTGGAGTGACAGAGTCGAAATCTCCTACGGCAATATCAGGAGTGAAACCGTGATTAATCAGGAATAGAGCCCCCCGGTCAGCTCCGATAATAAAATCCTCTTCATCTAATAGGTGCAAACATTCCGGCGATAGCTCACCGCCTGCAAATATAACAACACGCCCAGATGGCAATATGATCCCCTCCTTGTTGTGGCTATTAAGCTAGTCACCCTGAACAGTATAATGCAGTTTGAAAAGTTGTACAATTGCTGCCATAACGCTAAAATGAAGTCAGGTGCGTTTCGCCGTATGAATTATCCGCGGATTGGAAGGCATGAAGGTTATGGGAGGTGAGAGAGATCGTAAACGTGTTATTCGTATGTCTGGGCAATATCTGCCGTTCGCCGATGGCTGAAGCAGTTCTGCGCCACCAGATAGAACAGCGTCATTTGTCGGATCAGATCACTGTAGATTCAGCCGGAACCGGAGACTGGCATATCGGCAAGGTGCCGCATGAGGGTACCCGCAGGATTCTGGATCTGCATGGAATCAGCTATGAGAACATGAAAGCGCGGCTGGTGAGCGGCGATGATTTTGGAAAGTTTCAATATATAATCTGTATGGACAAGTCCAATGGGGATAATGTGCGGAAAATTCCCGGAGGCGAGAAATCTCAGCTGTTGTTCTTTATGGATCTGTTGCCGGACGAGGAGCTTCGCGAAGTGCCGGACCCGTATTTTACCGGAAATTTCGAGCAGGTATATGATCTGGTGAATGCCGGCTGTGAAGTGCTGCTGGAACGTATCATTACCGATAAGCTGGAGCAGGCATAGATCCGCAGCCGGACCGGTTGCCGTCCTTACATTTAAGGACGGGCACCGTATGCCCGCCCTGAACTGTAAGCGCACTCACCCGCACAACATACATAAGTTCGTAAGATGTTCACTTTTTAGGCCTTAAAAGCTGTTTCAGCGGTTAAAGAAATAGAGTAATGATTCCGGTAGCTCTTTTTGCCAGAATCCCCAGAGATGGCGGCCGTCCTTCTCGCGGTAGGATACGGTTGCTCCCCTTGACTCCAGCATCGCTTTGGTTTCCCTGTTCATTTCTACGAAATCATAGATTCCGGTATCAGTCTTGTAGTCTCTTTCCTGCAGACCGACGACCATATTGATCTGAAGCCAGGAGAGATCATCCTCCTGTTCCAGCAGCCGGCGGGTTTCGGGGTAATAGGCGCCGGAAAGACTGAGCACCCGGCTGAATAGTCCCGGATAAGCCAGGGCAAGATGCAGGGAGACACTGCCGCCCAGGGAATCGCCGGCGACGATCCGTTCCTCCGGAGTTCGCCGTACAGGATAATTATGTTCAATGAAGGGAATAATCTCTTCGGCAAAGCACGAGAGGTACTGCTTGAAGCGGCTGCCAAAAGGAGCGTACTCCTCGGTGCGGACAGCTACGTTCACTTCAACGCCCACTATAATGAAGGGTTCCACATCCTGCTCCAGAATCAGCTGTCCGGCAAGCGTGGCGATCCTGCCGAAGTTGAAGAATTCTTCTCCGTCCTGGCAGTAGATCACCGGGTAGCTGAGCACCTCATTATAGCCGGGGGGAAGATAAATGCGCAGCTTGCGTTCCTCTTGCAGATGTTCGCTCCACAGGGTTTGTTTCACTATTGTACGTTTCAGAAAAACAGGCTCGCTCATTGATGAATCGTCACCTTTCATGTCGGATTTTTGCATTAGACTAAGTATTGCGTTAAAATTACGCAAGCGGCAAATGTGGGATATATCATTTACTTGAACAATATCCTTCTATCTGTTATAGGATATTCAAACGCCTGTTATACATACAAAATTTATGGAAACATAAATTTTATGCGTATTTCTTTGACGAAACAGCTACAACAGGTGTATAATAATTCTATAACAGAGACCACTGATATTCAAATTTTTTTATTGAGGTGAAGATAATGACTAGAGTTCCTTATGAAGTGTATACAGAGGACGTTGAAGCCCTTTCGGTACTTTCTCCGGATGGAGAAGTTATCAACAAGGAAATGATGCCTGATCTTACCGATGACCAACTGAAAGAAATAATGTACCGTATGGTATTTACCCGTACCTGGGATGACCGTGCAGTCAACCTTGGCCGTCAAGGCCGTCTCGGCTTCTATGCACCGGTATCCGGTCAGGAAGCTACAATGATCGGCAGCGAGTTCGCTTTGCAGAAAGAAGATTTCGTCTGCCCGGGCTACCGTGATATTCCACAGCTGGTATGGCATGGACTTCCATTATATCAGGCTTTCCTGTACTCCCGCGGACATCAGCACGGCGGACAGATTCCAGAAGGCGTAAATGTACTTATGCCGCAGATCATTATCGGAGCACAGATCCTGCATGCTACCGGTATTGCAATGGGCTTCAAATTGAAGAAACAAGCTAATGTAGCTATTACTTATACTGGTGACGGCGGTTCTTCCGAAGGTGACTTCTATGAAGGCCTCAACTATGCAGGTGCCTTCAAACTTCCTGTCATCTTCTTTGTTCAGAACAACGGCTATGCGATTACTACTCCATTCGCGAAACAGACGGCCGCTAAATCCATCGCACACAAAGCGGTTGCTGCAGGTATTCCTGGAATCAAGATCGATGGTATGGACGTGTTCGCGGTTATCTCCGCTGTTCAGCAGGCCGCAGAACGTGCTCGTAAAGGAGAAGGCGCGACACTGATTGAAGCCGTAACTTACCGTTTCCGTCCGCATTCCCTGTCCGACGATGCCAGTAAATACCGCTCCAAGGAAGAAGAAGGACAATGGAATGAGAAAGATCCGATTGCCCGTCTTGCCAAATACCTGGAGAAAAAAGGCCTTTGGACCGAAGAGGATACTCTTCGCGTAAGAGAAGAAGCGAAAGCAACTGTAAACGAGCAGATTAAAAAAGCAGAACAGACCGAAAAAATGACCATTCCCGGCTTGATCGACAGCATGTTCGAGGTAACTCCGAAACATCTTGAAGAACAAAAAGCCGATTTTGAATAAGGGGGATATCAGGCAATGGCACAGATGAATATGAAAGAAGCAATTCGTGACGCAATGCGCGTTGAACTGACTCGTGACCCCAATGTTCTTATCTTCGGAGAGGATGTTGGTAATGTAGGCGGCGTGTTCCGTGTAACGGAAGGGCTGCAAAAGGAATTTGGCGAGGAGCGTATCTTCGATACTCCACTGGCTGAGTCCGCAATCGGCGGTTTGGCTTTCGGTCTCGGCGTGCAGGGTTTCCGTCCGATTGCCGAAATCCAGTTCGTAGGCTTCATCTTCGAAGCGCTTGATCAAATCGTTATCCAGGCTGCCCGCCTGCGCTGGCGTTCCGGGGGCAGATACAATGCTCCTGTAGTCTTCCGCACTCCATTCGGCGGCGGCGTTAAAGCAGCTGAACTTCATACCGATTCCCTTGAAGGCCTGATCGCCCAAAGCCCGGGGATCAAGGTTGTTATTCCTTCCAATCCATACGATGCCAAGGGACTGCTGATCGCATCGATCCGGGATAATGACCCTGTATTCTTCATGGAACACTTGAACCTGTACCATGCATTCCGTGCAGAAGTTCCTGAAGGTGAATATACCGTTGAATTGGGTAAAGCTAATGTAGTACGCGAAGGTACTGATGTCTCCATCATTACTTACGGCCTGATGGTACATACTGCTACCAAAGCGGCCGATCAGCTCGAAAAAGACGGCATCAAAGCCGAAATTATCGACCTGCGTACGGTTAGTCCGATTGATATCGATACGATTGTTGCTTCTATTAAGAAGACCAATCGTGCCATTGTAGTTCAAGAAGCACAAAAGAGCTCCGGCGTAGCCGCAGAAGTAATTGCTCAAATTAATGAAAAAGCTCTGCTGCATCTTGAAGCTCCTGTGCTTCGTGTAGCTGGCCCTGATACGATCTTCCCGTTCGCACAAATCGAGGATTCCTGGATTCCTACACCGGCGCGTGTCATTGCGGCAGTGAAGAAAGTAATGGAATTCTAAGAGAAATGACCTTGCCGTCCTTGCAAAAGGGCGGCACCCGTTTCTGCATTACATTGTATTGCTTACAAACTAAGCGTATGCAAACATAACTTTTAGGAGGTTATCAAGGTGGCAAAATTTGAGTACCGGTTCCCTGAGCTGGGCGAAGGTCTGCATGAAGGTGAAATTATCAAAATGCATATCAAAGCCGGCGACAAAGTAACCGATGACGATATCGTAATGGAAGTTCAGAACGACAAGGCAGTAGTTGAGGTTCCTTGTCCGGTCAACGGCACAGTGCTTGAAGTCTTCACCAAAGACGGCCAAGTATGCCGTGTAGGCGAAGTAGTGGCAATTATCGATGCGGAAGGCGACGTTCCTGAACAGGAAGGCGGCCATCCTGCAGAACAGGCTTCCCAGGAAGCGGATGCAGCTAAGGGCGGAGCAGATACAACATCATCTCCTGCAACCAGCAGCCCGGCTACTGGCGGAGCTACCAACTTTGAATACAAATTCCCTGAACTGGGCGAAGGCCTGCATGAAGGTGAAATTATCAAGATGCACATCAAGGTCGGCGACAAAATTACCGACGATGATATCATCATGGAAGTTCAGAATGATAAGGCTGTAGTTGAAGTTCCTTCTCCTGTCAACGGTACAGTGGTAGAAGTGTTCACCAAAGACGGTCAAGTATGCCGTGTAGGCGAAGTGGTGGCAATCATTGCTGCAGAAGGCGATGTTCCTCAGCAAGAAGGCGGTCATGCTGAAGCTTCTGGTGCACAGGCAGCAGCTCCGGCTCAAGCTCCGGCAGCAGTAGCGGCAGCAGCTCCGGCCCCTAACCGTGAAGTACTGGCTACACCTAGCGTGCGCAAATTTGCCCGTGACAAGAGTGTGGACATCACTCAGGTGAATGGCAGCGGCAAGAACGGCAAGATCACACTTGAAGATGTTGAAGCCTTCCTGAAGGGCGGATCTGCAGCATCGGCTCCAGCGGCATCTGCACCGGCAGCAGCTGCGGCTACAGCAGCACCTAAGGCTGCAGCAGCGGCACCGGCAGCTTCCGGCAATGCAAACCTGGAAGAAGAACGTGTACCATTCAAAGGTATCCGTAAAGCGATTGCTAACGCGATGGTTAAATCGGCATACACAGCGCCGCATGTTACCATTATGGACGAAGTGGATGTTACTGAGCTTGTTGCCTTCCGCGCCCGTATGAAACCTGTAGCTGAGAAGAAAGGCGTGAAGGTAACTTACCTTCCGTTCATCGTGAAGGCACTCGTTGCTGCTTCCCGTCAATTCCCTGCGCTTAACGCCATGATTGATGAAGCTACAAACGAAATTGTCTACAAGAAATACTACAACATCGGTATTGCTACAGATACAGATAACGGTCTGATCGTTCCTGTAATTAAGGATGCTGACCGCAAGAGCATCTGGATGATCGCTAGCAGTATTACAGATCTGGCAGTCCGCGGACGCGACGGCAAACTGGCTCCGAATGAAATGAAAGGCAGCACCATCTCGATCAGTAACATCGGTTCCGCAGGCGGTATGTTCTTCACACCAATCATCAACTTCCCTGAAGTTGCGATTCTGGGTACAGGACGCATCACTGAGAAGCCGGTTGTGAAGAATGGCGAAATCGTTGCTGCTCCGGTTATGGCCCTGTCACTAAGCTTTGACCACCGTATTATTGATGGTGCAACAGCACAGAACTTCATGAATTACATTAAGACCTTGCTTGCAAATCCTGATATGTTAGTTATGGAGGTGTAATAAATGGTAGTCGGAGACGCTTCAATCGAAATCGACACATTGGTAATTGGTGCAGGTCCCGGCGGGTATGTGGCGGCAATCCGTGCCGCCCAGCTCGGCCAAAAGGTAATCATTGTAGATAAATCGGAACTCGGCGGCGTGTGCTTGAACCGCGGCTGTATTCCTTCCAAAGCGCTGATCTCGGCAGCTCATCAGTTTGAGGCTGCACAGCACGGCGAGGTATTCGGTGTTACTGCCGAGAACGTCAAAGTGGACTGGGCCAAAACCCAGGAGTTCAAAAACGGCGTTGTCAAAAGAATGACTTCAGGTGTAACCAGCCTGATGAAAGGCAACAAAATTGAAGTATTCAGCGGTGAAGCTATGTTCATCAGCACAAACGAAGCCCGTTTGTTCAATGATCATGAATCCCCGCGCTACAAATTCAACAACTGTATCATCGCGACGGGCTCCCGTCCGATTGAATTGAAGCCTTTCCCGTTCGGCGGACGCATTTTGTCCTCCACAGAAGCGCTTGATCTGCCGGAAATTCCGAAGAGCATGATTGTTATCGGCGGCGGCTACATTGGCGCAGAGCTTGGCCAGATGTACTCCAAATTCGGCACCAAAGTAACGATTATTGAAGGTCTGGACACTGTTCTGCCTGGCTTCGACAAAGATATGACCCGTCTGGTTGCCAAGAATATGGCGAAGACCGGTATTGAAATTGTAACTAACGCCAAAGCGGAAAGTGCAGTTCAGAACGACAAGGAAGTAACCGTGAAGTACTCCGTGGGCGGCGAGTCCAAAGAAGTGACTGCCGATTACCTGCTGGTTACTGTAGGACGTCGTCCTAACACTGACGGTGAGCTGGGTCTGGATCTGATCGGTGTTGAGCTGGACGAACGCGGTCTGGTTAAAGTCGACCACCAGGGACGCACTAATATTCCTAACATCTTTGCAATCGGCGACATCGTTCCCGGTCTTGCTCTGGCACATAAGGCTTCTTACGAAGGTAAAATTGCTGCAGAAGCAATCTCCGGACACAAATCGGTTGTTGACTACAAGGTTATGCCAGCAGTAGTGTTCACAGATCCTGAATGCTCCAGCGTAGGTCTGACTGAGAAGGAAGCGAAGGACAAGGGTTATGCTGTGAAGAGCGGCAAATTCCCGTTCGCAGGCAACGGCCGTGCCGTTTCCCTGAATGCTCCGGAAGGCTTCATCAAGATTGTAGCTAAGAGCGACAACAATCAGGTGCTCGGCGCGCAAATCGTCGGTATCGAAGCTTCCAACCTGATTGCTGAGCTGGGTCTGGCTATTGAAATGGGCGCAACGCTTGAAGATATCGCCCTGACGATCCATGCGCATCCAACCCTTGGCGAAATCGTCATGGAAGCGGCTGAGCTGGTAGAAGGCCACCCGATTCACGTGATTAAATAATACCCTTACACCTGTACGGGTAAGATCATAAGAGGATGTTTCCAAGGCCATGTAGAATGGTTAAGGGGACATCCTTTTTTCGATCGGCGGCAGAGGAGAGGGGCCGGTATTTTATTTTGACGGGGAGTGGGATCATGCAAGCTGCGAAATTAAAAGCAGGGGACGAGATCAGAATTATATCACCGGCAAACAGCCTGGGGATCATAGCCAAAGATCAGCTCGAACATGCCACAAAACTGCTGGAGAAGCTTGGTTTTACGGTTTCTTTTGCCGGACATGCTTATGAACAAGATATCTTCGGCTCATCATCCGTTGCCTCCAGAGTAGAAGATATACATAATGCCTTCAGCGATCCCCAGGTCAAAGGAATATTGACAACCCTGGGCGGACATAACAGCAATCAGCTGCTGCAAGAGCTGGATTATGACCTCATTGCGGCCAACCCCAAGCGGTTGTGCGGGTATTCAGATATTACTGTGCTGAGTAACGCAATATACGCTAAGACAGGCCTGCTCACCTATTCCGGACCCCATTTCTCCACTTTCGGCATGAAGCTCGGCAATGAGTATACTGTGGAGTGTTTCAAGAAAATGATGATGGGTCATGAAGCCGTCACCGTAGAGCCCTCTGAACATTGGAGCGATGACGCTTGGTTTATAGATCAGGAGAACCGGGTTTTTGAAAAAAACAGCGGCCCCTATATCATTAACGAAGGCGAAACGGAGGGTACGCTGCTCGGCGGAAATCTGTGTACGCTCAGCCTGCTGCACGGAACGGAGTACATGCCGGATCTGGAAGGCTCGGTTCTGTTTCTGGAGGATGATTTCGAGGTCTATCCTGAAGTGTTTGACCGTGATCTGGTATCGCTGATTCAGCAGCCGGGGTTCTCAGGGGTCAAAGGACTGGCACTAGGCAGGTTTCAGCGGGGGTCGAGAATGAGCCGCGAGATCCTGCTCACCATCATCGAATCCAAAAAGGAGCTGGAGCAGCTCCCCGTGATTGCTGATGTTAATTTTGGCCACGCATCGCCGATAATCACTTTTCCTATAGGAGGAAGAGTATCACTGCAAGCATTGCAGGAGAAGGTAGAGCTTAAGATCTGGGAGTAGAGGAGGGCAGAGCATGATGAACAACGGGACAGAGCAGGTGCTGGAGCTGCAGAGGGTGCTTAAGCAAATAATTACTAAACTGATTCCTGTACATGTTGGCTGTCTGCTCTTATCGGCGGATGGATTGTATTCTCAAGAGTATTCATCATATTTAAGTGCGGGGAATTCCGATAGTTAATTCCCTCTATTATCAGGATTAGGAAAAACTTCTTTTGTCAGTATTTGCTGTCCGCAGGAAATAACATTTTCTGCGCATGAACAAGTTACAAGCACGGGCAGGTCATGGTAAACTGATAGAAGAAAAAAAGAGAGTGGGGTGCGATACTGCTTGCGTAATTACTTGGATTTATTGCAGGACATACTGGACAACGGTACAGCCAAAGGCGACCGGACCGGCACAGGCACAGTGTCTGTATTCGGGCGTCAGCTCCGTTTCGATCTGTCGAAGGGATTTCCGCTGATGACCACCAAGCGCATCCATCTGAAATCGGTGGTGCATGAACTTCTCTGGTTCCTTAAAGGGGATACCAACACTTCATACCTGAAGGAGAATGGAGTCTCCATCTGGGATGAATGGGCCGATGAGAACGGTGAGCTGGGACCGGTATATGGTTCGCAGTGGCGGGCCTGGGAGAGCAAGGACGGACGCCATATTGATCAGATAGCGAATGTCATTGAGTCGATTAAGCATAATCCGGATTCGCGCCGTCATATCGTCAGTGCCTGGAATGTAGGCGAGATTGAAGAGATGAAGCTTCCGCCATGCCATTTTGTGTTTCAGTTCTATGTAGCGGACGGGAAGCTCTCCTGTATGCTTACCATGCGTTCTGTGGACACGTTTCTGGGGCTTCCTTTTAACATTGCCAGCTACGCGCTGCTCACCCATATGGTGGCCCAGCAGACAGGACTTGAGGTTGGTGACTTTGTCTGGTCCGGCGGCGATGTGCACATATATACAAATCATATGGAGCAAGTGGCCACACAGCTGGCGCGGGAGCCGTATGCCTTACCGAAGCTTAACATCCGCAGAGTTCCTGACAGTATATTTGATTATACCTTTGAGGATTTCGAGTTTGAGGACTATGTCTATCATCCGGGGATCAAAGCACCGGTCGCTATCTAACTCTGTCCAAGATCAAATCTATGATTTCATGGAAATGAGGGCATAAATATGAGTATCACCATGATTTGGGCGATGGCCTCGAATGGTGTAATAGGTAAGAACAACGATATGCCCTGGCATTTGCCGCTGGACTTCGCTTATTTCAAAGCTGAGACTCTCGGCAAAAAAATGCTGATGGGCCGCAAGACATGGGAGTCCCTGGGCGGCAAACCGCTCAAGGGGCGCACCAGCCTGATTCTGACCCGGGACCACAGCTTTGCGCCGGAAGGTGCGGAGGTCGTGTATTCGCTGGAAGAAGCCCTGGCAGAAGGCCGTAAAGAGGAGGAGCTGATGGTTATCGGCGGGGCCGAGATTTACAGCCTGATGCTGCCTTATGCCGATAAGCTGCAGGTTACACGGATTTATGCTGATATTGAGGGCGATACGAAGTTTCCTGAGGTCGACTGGAGTCTGTGGAACGAAATCTCAAGTACACAGGGGATCCGCAATGAGCAGAATCCATATGATTACAGATTTTTTGTATATGAACGCAGGGAGTAACGAAAAAGCGTTTTCTCTGACACAAGATGTGAAATAGTACAAATAATCAGCATATTAATCCATTACAGTGCGAAAGTATTGAATGCTACTATAATTAAAATTAGAAATGATATTTCACAAGGGTAGTATAAAATATGCAGGTACTTCACCTACGCTGCATTAGATATAATTTTGCCGCGGGTATGCTATAGTGTACTATACATCAACACGAAGAGAACGGATGGGGGAAACGTATATATGTCTACACCTACTGGATTTATGGAGTATAAGCGCCAGCTCCCAGGGGACCGCGATCCCGAGCAGCGCATAAAGGATTGGGAAGAGTTCCATGAGCATCTGACCGAGGACGAGCTTCGGACCCAGGGTGCCCGCTGTATGGATTGCGGAACACCTTATTGCCATACTGGCGTGGATATGAGCGGGGGAACCTCAGGCTGTCCTGTGCATAATCTCATTCCGGAATGGAATAATCTCGTCTACCGGGGATTGTGGAAGGAAGCTCTGGAACGCCTGCACAAAACGAATAACTTCCCGGAATTTACCGGCAGCATCTGTCCTGCACCTTGTGAAGGTTCCTGTACCGTCGGCCTGATTGGCCAGCCAGTCACGATTAAGACCATTGAGCTGGCGATCGTGGACAAAGGCTTCGAAGAGGGCTGGGTTGTCCCGAACCCTCCGGAGAAACGCACAGGCAAACGGGTTGCCATTGTCGGCTCCGGGCCGGCAGGTCTGGCAGCAGCAGCTCAGCTGAACAAAGCGGGCCATACCGTAACGGTTTTTGAGCGCAGTGACCGCATCGGCGGTCTGCTGATGTATGGTATCCCTACTATGAAGCTGGACAAACGTGTTGTGCAGCGCCGTGTGGATCTGCTGGCAGCTGAAGGCATCCAGTTCGTAGTGAACACGGAAATCGGCAAAGATATCCCGGCACAGCAGCTGGTGGATGAATATGATGCCGTTGTACTCTGCGGCGGAGCGACCAAAGCAAGACGCTTCAACGTAGAAGGCAATGAGCTGAATGGCGTAATGTACGCTATGGATTACCTGAATGGAACCATTAAGAGCTATCTGAATTCCAATCTGGAGGATGGCAACTATGTATCCGCTGCCGGCAAGGATGTTATCGTGCTGGGCGGCGGTGACACGGGTTCCGACTGCGTGGCTACCTCGCTGCGTCACGGCTGTAGCAGCATTACCCAGTTCGGTACACATGACAAGGCACCGCTGGAGCGTGATCCGATTGCCAACCCGTGGCCGCAATTCCCCAATGTCTATACACTGGATTATGCCCAGCAGGAAGCCAAGGCAGTCTTCGGTGAAGATCCGCGCGAATTCTCCATCATGACTACGAAGTTTGTAGGCGATGAAGAAGGCAACCTCAAGGAGCTGCACACTGTGCAGATCCGCCGTATGGTGGATGAGACCGGACGGAAGATCTACCAGCCGGTTCCGGGAACAGAGGCTGTCTATCCCGCTCAGCTTGCGCTGATCGCGATCGGCTTTGACGGACCGGAGCAGGATATTATCGGGGAACTCAAGCTGGATACAGACCGCCGCAGCAATGTAAAGGCCCGTTACGGCAAATTCAATACCAATGTGGATAAAGTATTCGCAGCCGGAGATATGCGCCGTGGACAGAGTCTTGTCGTATGGGCCATCAATGAGGGCCGTGAAGCGGCACGTGAAGTGGACCGCTACCTGATGGGTTCGACGGTGCTTGTCTAAACTTAATAAAATGCATGAAAAAGCCGTCTCCCGCATTTTGTCTGGGAGTGGTATTATCCCCTTCAAGTAGACACTCGTAAAAAACCTAATGTTATGATTAGGAACGAGTAAACTTGGAGGGGATATTTTTATGGCCAGAAAAGGTCAAGTATTTCAACAGTATACGGAGGATTTCAAGATGGCGGCGGTCAGGGAGTATCTGGAGGGATCCGCCAGTTATAATGTAGTGGCAGAAATGTTGGGGATTCGGAACAGGACCCAACTGAAAGTGTGGGTGAGGAAGTACCAAAATGGGGAAGCGTTCGATACCCGTAAGGGCATATCCAGTCCTATAAAAGGACGCTCCCGTACGACGTTTGCCAGCATTGAAGAAGAGCGGGATTACTTGAAAGCGCAGGTCGACTACTTAAAAAAGCGGTATCCAAATCTAGTAAAGGAGAGAAATTGAAATCACAGGACAATTACCAAATTATCGAGGAGCTGCGTGACCTACACGGCGTTACACGCCTATTGGCCATTGCAGGACTCCCTAGGGCCAGTTATTACAAGTGGCGCGCCACACGATCACGACAGGTCGAAGTACGCGCGCGGGATCATGAAATTAAAGAGCACATGGTAGCCATTCACCTGGCACATCCCTTTTTCGGATACCCTCGAATGCGGACAGCTCTGTGGGAAGCAGGTTACCTCGTCAATCATAAAAAGGTAGGACGAATGATGAAAGAATTGTCAATCCAATCGGTGATCCGAAAGAAACGAAATCGTTCCAGCTATACTCCATCCGTGGTGTATCCGAACCGATTGAAGCGTAAGTTTCATGCCATTGGCCCTCAACAGAAGCTCGTCACCGATATTACGTATATCTCAGATGGCACCCAATTTTATTATCTGTCCGCCATTCAGGATCTCTTTAACAATGAGATTGTCGCTTGGCAAATTTCCGACCGTAACGATGTGAAATTGGTCCTAGATACGGTGGAGCAGTGGACACGAAAAAGAGACGTCTCGGAAGCCGTACTCCATTCGGACCAAGGCTTCCAATATACGTCTCAGGCGTACAACACACGATTAGAGGCATTCGGCGTCAAAGGCAGCCACTCTCGCAAAGCAACCTGCCTAGATAACGCATGCATCGAATCCTTCTTTTCGCATCTCAAAACAGAGAAGTTGTATCTTCACCAGTGTAAATCAGAAGCGGAGATCCATCAAGCCGTCGAGGAATATATCTACTTTTATAACTACCAGCGATTTCAGGCCAAACTCAAACAGCGCGCACCGATTGAGTATCGGCACGCGCTGGCTGCATAGCTTTTTTCATCTGTCTACTTGACAGGGGTATGACCAGGAGACGGCTTTTTTGTGCTGCTATACGGCAGAATGACAGTCGTACGATGTGCTTCTTTCCTTCTGGGTATACGTATCAAGTCAGAGTATTTAGTCCTCCAGCTTGAAACGATCGATCTTATGCTGCAGATCTCCGGCCATCTTGGACAGCTCAGTGGAGGAGGAGGAGATTTCTTCCATGGAGGCAAGCTGCTGCTCTGTTGCCGCTGTTACGCTCTGGAATGCATCTGAAGTTGAACGCGAGATGCCGGAAATCTCATGAACGGAAGCAGCGACCTCCTGCGCGCCGGCAGACATCTGCTCGGTAATGGCCGAGATGTCATGCAGCTGGCTGTTGATTTTGGTAGTGGAGTGCTCGATGCTGATGAATGCTTCTTTAGCTTCAGCAGTAACCTGAATGCCCAAATCTACATCAGCGGCTACCGTATGACGGATGGCTTCATAGGTCTGATCAATTAGCTTGGTCATCTGGAGCAGTGTGTCCTGGATATCTCCGGCTGTATTTTTCGATTGATCCGCCAGCTTCCGTACCTCTGTGGCGACTACGGCGAAGCCTCTGCCATGTTCTCCGGCCCGGGCGGCTTCAATTCCGGCGTTCAGGGACAGCAGGTTAGTCTGCACGGCAATGGCCGCAATCGCGCTGCTCATCGCCGATACATCGGTATTCAGGCCGTTTAATTGTCCGATCAGCTCGGAGGAGTGATGGGTGGATGTGCGGATGGCATCCATTTGCCGGCTGACCTGTTCGATCTTGAGGCTGCCGCTAAGCACGTCAGCTTCTGTATTTGCGGATGAATCGACAATTGTGGCTGCCGCTTCAGCGATTTTTTGAATACCTGAAGACATCTCCTCCATCGCCCGCGAGGTTTCAGCCATCGCTGAAGTCTGTGTTTCAGCACCTTCAGTTGACTGCTGGACCAGTTCGGTCACATAAGCAGTAGCTTTGGAATTCTCTTCAGTCGTAGCTGTAAGTTGCTGGCTTGAAGAAGCCAGTTGTGCTGAAGTGTCTGAAATATCAGAAACGATGCTGCGCAGTGAGCCTACCATCAAGTTATAATTCTCTGCCAGCTGGCCGATTTCATCCGACCGTTTAATGTGAATCTGTTCATTCAGATACCCTTCACTCACCCGCTGTGCGGAACGGTTGAGACTGCGGATCGGGTTCGTGATGGAGCGGATGATCAGGAACATTAAGGTCATACTGACGATCAGAGACACGGCCAGTACAATTACTCCTGTATTAATAATAGGCTGCGTGGCATCTGAGAATTCTTTGGTCGGAAGGATGCCGACAATCTTGAATCCGGTATTCGCATCAGTCGTATAGTAACCCCGCATGTCCATACCTGAATCCGGATTGGTATAGTTCAGATCCCCGCTGTCATTAACCAGCATCTCCACTACATAGTCTGCTACATCGTCACCTGCTGCTTTTACAGGATGAGAAACGAACTTATGATTCCGGTCGACAATATAGAAATAACCCGTTTCCCCTGGGGTAGTCTTGTTGATTTTCTCGCCTAAGGCTTTCAGATTGAGGCTGGTCGTAATAGCACCCTGGCCATCTTTCAGCGTTTCCGAGATAAAGAGCGTATAGTTGCCGGTTGTTGCTGAGACAAAAGGATCGATAATCGTAATTTTACCGGGATTCAGCATGGTTGCCTTATACCAGTCTCTGGTGCGCGGATCATACTCCTGCTTCCCGGGGTCCGGGGCTTTCATCCAGGCTCCCTGATTATTGCCCACCGTAAGGATTTCCAGCTCGGGATGCGCCTTCATGAACAATTCGATCAATGTACGCGTTTCTGGCGAATTGGCATCAATATCTGAAGAATTAATCTGCTGGCTTAACAGCTCTACATTTCGCATTGCGGCTGAAACATATTCGTCAATTGTACTTGCGACCAGATCCACACTGGAATGGGTAGCATCCTGCATTTTGGTCTTTAATTGCTTGTTTGCACTGAAATAGGAGAAAGTACTTACGAGCAGGATGGGGATCACCAGCATAATACTGAATAGGATCATCATTTTTCTTTGCAGCGACCCTGACTTGGATTTTCGTTTAGAACGGTTGACGGATTTGGACATTGGAATGGTTCCCCCTCGGATACATGGAAATCGGCTTCTATCTGAAATATCGCCGTTTCTCTGAATAACTCTATTCATATATTCGGTTTATCGACACAGTTTTTTCATATCTTAAACCGTTTGAAAAAAATATTTAATTGCATCATAACTTTTCGCGAATGAAAGGGGATACAATTTACAAAATGTTGAATTTCAACAGAATTGTGTTTTTTCAGTACGGGCTTGACGGGTGCCGAAATATCGTATAGATTAAGTACAATATTTATAGTGTACAAAGCGTTGACCAAGGATCTATGTTTCCGTACCCGCCAGAACAGAGAGGGGATTCACCGGCTGAAAGGTCCCTCAAGTGCGTGTGAGGCATACCCTGCCTTGGAAGCTGCAGCTTATGGCGATAGGCATAATGCTGCCGGCCCCGGCCGTTATCCGGATTTGAGGATCGCCAGGCTATGAGTGGCGGTTGAACCAGGGTGGTAACACGACGCATTCGTCCCTGACGGATGCGTCTTTTTTGCGTCCTTATGGAGTTATTAAGCTGGACACTAACAACATTTATCGAAAGAAAGAGGCTGATCACTATGCGCCAAACCAATTTATTCGTCACAACTCTCCGCGAAGCCCCTGCTGAAGCAGAGACAGTGAGTCACCAGCTGCTGCTGCGTGCGGGTTATATCCGCCAGCTGGCGGCAGGAGTGTATACATATATGCCGCTGGGGCGGCGGGTACTCCGCAAGATTGAGAACATCGTCCGTGAAGAAATGGATGCCTCTGGAGCGCAGGAGCTGCTTATGCCTTCTCTGCAGCCCGCAGAGCTCTGGAAAGAATCGGAACGTTACGACGTGTACGGCAAGGAGCTTATGAAGCTCCAGGACCGTCATGAGCGGGAATTTGTGCTGGGGCCTACCCATGAAGAAGTAGTGACAACACTTGTAAGGGATGAGATTAGCTCCTACCGCAGGCTTCCGCTTATCGTGTATCAGATTCAGACGAAGTTCCGTGATGAACGCCGTCCCCGTTCGGGGCTACTGCGGGGCAGGGAGTTCCTCATGAAGGATGCCTACTCTTTTGACACGGGCTGGGAGGGGCTGGATCTGGCTTATGAGCAGATGTACAATGCCTACGGGCGGATACTGGACCGCTGCAGCCTGACATACCGTGCAGTGCAGGCCAATGCCGGAGCCATCGGCGGAAAAGGCCAGAATCACGAATTCATGGCTTTATCAGAAATCGGCGAAGATACTGTGGCTGTCTGCTCCATCTGCGACTATGCTGCGAATATAGAACAGGCTGAAGTGCACAGCGGAGATGCATTTGAGGAGCAGGATTTCAGCGGCATTCCTGCACCGGTAAAGTTCCACACGCCTAATCAGAAGACGATCCAGCAGCTGGAGCAGGAGAGTCAGATCAAGCCTCAGGACATTATCAAAACGTTAATCTACACAGACGGCGGCAAGAACTTTGCTGTATTGGTCCGGGGAGATCATGAGGTTAACGAGCTCAAGGTGCAGAAATATCTGGGCTGCGGTGAAATCGCACTGGCCGAATATGATAGTGTGCAGGCGGCGGCCGGGGTCGGGAGCGGTTTTGTCGGTCCGGCCGGGTTATCGCTGACAATTCTTGTAGACGCGGCTGTTGCCGGTATGGCAGAGGCGGTCACAGGTGCCGGAGAGAAGGATTACCATCTGCGCGGTGTTGTGCCCGGCCGAGACTTCCTGCTTACGCATGTTGGGGATTTCCGCAATGCTGCTACAGGCGATATCTGTCCGGTGTGTGGCGAAGGGAAGCTGGTGTTTCATCAGGGGATTGAGGTAGGGCATGTCTTCAAGCTCGGCACAGTCTATAGCGAGAAGCTTGGGGCGACCTTCTTAGATGCAGCGGGGCGGAGTCAGCCTATGGTGATGGGCTGCTATGGTATCGGCATTTCGCGGCTCCTGTCATCGGTGGCGGAGCAGAATCATGATGATCAAGGTCTGATCTGGCCGGCGGCCATAGCACCTTATACGGTTCACATTCTGCTGATGTCCGTGAAGGATGAGGGCCAGCGTGAGGTTGCTGAAGCCTTGTACGCACAGCTTACTGCTATCGGCATTGAGACGCTGCTGGATGACCGGGACGAACGTGCCGGGGTCAAGTTCAAGGATTCCGAGCTGATCGGAATTCCGGTTGCTCTGGTTGTGGGTAAGGGAGCAGCAGAACAGAAGGTTGAATATATGGACCGCAGAGCGGGGACTAAAGAATTGATTGATATTAGTGAGACTGTAGCGCGGGTGAGCGTGGTCTAAGGTTTATGGGGAAAAGAGGTCGATTAGGGTTCTAACAGACCCGAATCGACCTGCTTATGTAACACAATACCTTTAGCATAAATGGATTGAGTGGATACGTAAGGAATAGTGGGAAAGATCGTATTAAAAGCGGTAATTTTAGTATCAGCTTTAAAATTTTTAGAATCTAAAGTGAAACATGCAGAAATACTTAGTAATCCTGCTATGCATCGCTTATTCATAATGATTCGATCCTCCCTTAATACAAATGTTTGGATATAGAGCGTTCAGAAAATAAGCCCCTGCGAACGGAGGGGCTTTACATATTATTAATTATTCTGTTACAACAACTGTGTAGTGCATTATATTTCCATTACCAAAATCAGCACCAATGATGCTGGTTCCCGGTCTTGAACCAACGATTAAACCTGCTTGTGAAAAATCGACACAATAGTCATCATTATATACATACCAAAAACTGTAGCCGGTTACATAAACCATTTCACCAGCTTTAAGATTGATAGTTGCCTGAAATACAGCATTTGTTGATAATTGGGTAGATTCCGAAAGCGAAGAAGTAGTTACCTGATCGGTGGAGACACTAGAGGCGAAAGAAGTTGATCCTAAAGAAAAACATGTTGCAATTGATAAAAGTCCTACCAATAGCTTTCTTTTCATGATTACAATAACCTCCTATAAATAGAATTAAATAACATATCCAATGATAGACTTAATGGATAAAAATGTATATGAGCAATAAGACTGATTTCAAATGGAGTATTATGTAAAAATAAACACATAAAAGTCGAATGCGCTAATGTAAGACGATAATAGTATATATGACCTAAGACAATTTTTTCACATTTACAAAGAAATGCAGCAGGTAAGTGTGTTTTTCGTCAGCCAGAAACCGAAATGCAGTGCGCCTTGGCCCCTGTTTTTTCACTTAATTATTACCGATTAAGAGCAGGTAATACTTTCGACAAAATGCTATAATAGACTACTGGACGTATTTTGGAAGAACCATGGGTAAGGAGCGATTATTTTTGAAGACACTCATTATTGCGGAAAAACCGGACATGGGGCGGAATATCGCCGCCGCAATAGAACCGAAGGCCAAAAATTACCGTTCCTATCTGGAAGGGGAGCAGTATATCATTACCTGGGCGATCGGGCATCTGATTGGCCTGGCCGAGCCTGAAGCTTACGACAACAAATATAAAAAATGGAACATTAACGACCTGCCGATCATACCGGAGCAGTTCAAGCTGGTGCCGAATGCGCGCACCCTGGATCAGCTCAAGGTGATTGGCGAGCTGGCGAAGCGCAGCGATCTGCTGGTCAATTCCTGCGATGCCGGGCGTGAGGGGCAGCACATCTTTTCGCTGATCCAGCGCCATCTGGAATTAAGCCAGCCTGTTAAACGGCTATGGATCTCAGACCTTACACCGGAAACGATCCGCAAAGGGTTCCAGGAGCTGAAGGACGGCTCGGAATACGAGAATCTTACCAAAGCGGCCAGAGCACGCAGTGAAGCGGATTGGCTGATCGGGATGAACGGCTCGCGGGCATTTACGACCAAGCACAATGTGCTGCTGTCTGTAGGACGGGTGCAGACACCCGTGCTTGCGCTGATCTATGACCGGCAGAAGACGATAGAGGCGTTCTCCTCACTGAAGTTTTTTGAGGTGGAGGGGCATTTCAGCCAGAATGAACTGAACTACAAGGGAATGTGGCAGGGTGACCGGCTCACTGATGGAGCCAAGGCAGAAGCTCTTGCAGCCAAGGTCAAAGGCAAGCCGGCCAGAATTGAATCCTATGAGGTCAAGGAAACCAAGGAATATCCGAACAAGCTGTATGATTTGACGCTGCTGCAGCGTGAGGCGAACGGGAAATATGCTTTCTCGGCCAAAAAAACGCTGGATATTGCCCAGGCGCTCTACGAAAAACATAAAGTGATTTCTTATCCGCGTACTAACTCCAACTATGTGACGGAGCAGAACATCCCGGAGATGCACAAGACGCTGTCGGCACTGCAGGGTACGCAGTACGATGAATGGGTGAAGGGTGCGAACCGCAATCTGGTCCACAAAGGCAATAAGTTTATCTGTAACCCGTCCAAGGTTGAGGACCACCATGCCATTCTGCCGACAAACCGTAAGGCCAACGGACTGAGCGCGGATGAAGCCAAGCTGTACGACCTGATCGTACGCCGGTTCCTCTCCCAGTTCTATCCGGCTGCTGAATATAAGGTGCATACTGTAATCACAGAAGTGGAGAATGAGAAATTCAAAACCACGGTCAAAGAGCTGCTCAGCCTGGGCTGGAAGGTGATTTACGGAGATCAGAAGAAGGACAAGTCCAAACCGGCCAAGGGCAAAGGCAAAGAGGACGAAGAGGAAGAGGAGGTTGAGGTGAACGAGCCGTTCTCGATCTCAACCACCGAAGATGTCGTCTGCAGTGATGCGATCGTTAAGGAGAAGGATACCCAGCCGCCGAAGCACTACACGGAAGGGACCTTGCTGAAGGCAATGGAGAGTGCGGGCAAGCAGATTGAGGATGAGGAGCTGCGCGATGCCATGAAGGATTCGGGGCTCGGTACTCCGGCGACACGCGCGGCCACGATTGAGCGGCTGAAGAATGTAGGATATGTGGAGATGCAGGGTAAAAAGATCGCCATCACCCAAAAGGGCCGGACGGCGATTGAGCTGATCCGCGGAGCAGGCGTCGAGCTGCTGACTTCGCCGGAAATGACCGGGCAGTGGGAGCGCCGGCTGAATGAAATTGCCCGCGGCACCGCGGCGGACGGACAGTTCATGGAGAACGTCAAACGGTTCGCCTCCATGATCGTGGACAAGGTCCGGGTGCAGTCCCGTGCAGCCAAAACCTCCTTCGAAGGCGAAACCCCTTCGCTGAACGCCGGAGCCAAAGGACGAGGTGCGGGTGCTGCGCCGCGCAAGACTGCGGACCGCAAAACTGCCGATAAACCGGCAGCGGCAAAAAAACGCAGCGAGCCGGCTGCCGCGAAAGCGGAAGATTCCGGGCCGAAGATCATCGGCAGCTGTCCGCGTCCCGGCTGCGGCGGGATGATTTTTATGGGCCGCAAGGGCTACGGCTGCTCCCATTACAAGGAAGGCTGCAAATTCGTGATCTGGAAAGAAAATCACGGCCGTACGCTCACCGACTCCCAGGTGAAGGCGCTGATCGAGAAGGGCAAGACCGGCAAGCTGAAGCTGGCTGCCGAAGACGGCTCGCCGCTGGAAGGCAAGCTCGTGCTGAGCAATATGGACACCGGCCAGCTGGCTGTGGAATAATTTATAATGAAAGAAGCGCCCCGGCCAATCTCCCGGCCGGGGCGCTATTTCTATGCTGGTTACTTGGCTTCAGTCAGTGCGGATTCAATTGCGGCACTTAAGCCTTCATAAGAGGAGTCAGGCAGCAGAACGCCATTCACCATGAACTTCGGCGTACCGTTTACACCGTAAGCACCGGCGATTTTGAAGTCTTCTTTTACATCGTACATATAAGTGTGGTTCTTGAGATCCTGCTCGAATTGTCCGTAGTCGATACCTTCAATGTTGTCCTTAACGAACTTCAGGATGAACTTCTGGGTGGCCCAGATCTTGCTCTCATCCCCTTGATTGGCATACAGCTTGTGAACGTATTCCCAGAACTTCTCGTTGCTCTGCTGATATATGGCTTCACCCGCACTGGCGGCAAGGTAGGAGTCCCGGTCAATGAAAGCAAAGTTCATGAAGAAGAACTGTACTTTTCCGGTATCCACATAGTCCTTGATGAACGTATCCAGATAGGTGGCGGTCCATTTTTTGCAGGCCGGGCATTTGAAATCGGCGAACTCAATCACCTTCACCTTAGCGTCTTCCTTGCCCAGATGAGGCTGTTTCTCATATTTCAGCCCGTCAACAACGAATGTTCCCTTCACATCTGTGTAATTGGGCAGGCCTTCAAGTTCGGCTGAACCGGATGACTTGCTGCCTGTAGTGATGAAGAACAGTAATACAACCAGAAGAACCACAATGACTGCAAGCAACATCGGGAGCAGACGTTTATTACCCGTGGAATTCTTGGATTTCATAGGTTTATTCATTACCTACCTCCTGCGCGGGATGAAAATCTACTCAAATAGTATAATCATACCCTCAGCAGGCTGCATATGTCATTTGTAACACCAATCAGTGAACGGGCATTAGCCGTGATGCTTGCGCAGGGCAGCCGAACGGATTACCGGCGGAACCTCATGGATTGCTGAAATGGTCATGACCGACTGCTGCATTTCACGCTGAAGCTCAATCAGGTTATAGAGCCACTCATTCTGCTGTTTCAGATAGATGCTGTTGATGCCGGCAGTCAGGGCGGGAAGCACATCCGTACGCAGGGAGTTGCCGATCATCCAGGTGATTTTGCGGTCAAAATTATAAGTGGTCAGGATATTCTCAAGAGCCTCCACATTCTTGTGCTGGCGGATGTAGATCCGGTCATCGAAGTAGGCGTCCAGCTTCATTTGGGCGATTTTGCGCTGCTGGATGGAATCATCTCCGCCAGTATATAGGTACAGGGAATGACCATCCTGCTTCAAGGTATCCAGAGTTTCCACCATACCGGGGTAGGCTTCAACCTCCTGGTCATATACACTGAGGCCGAGCTTCATCAGCTGCTGCTCCTCGAACGGATCAGTCTTGCGGTTAAATTTACCGGCGAAATAACGGTACGTGGCAATCAGGGATTTCGGGAAATTATCGCTGGCCAGTCCGCTTGTGCTGACCGTTTCCACATCGATTTCAACCTGCTTGCTGCGGAACTCGCTGATGGTCGGTCCATAATCACTGAACCAGTCGGACATAAGCTCGAAATACCGGCCTAGAATGAGGTCAAAATATTTGTTGCAATGCACCAGGGTGTCGTCCAGATCGAAGATTACTTGTTGTGTCAAATATTTCATACCGCTCACTCCTAAAAGAATTCTATGCTGTAAATGTACATTTATTATATACGAATATAGGACTCAAGAAACATCTGAAGTTCTGAAGCGCCATCAGGGCGTATGCTGTAACGTTCGGTGCCTTCTCCGCGCAGATGGACACGCAGCAGCCCCGCGACCCGCAGACTCAGCAGATGATGCATCAGCATCTCCCGTGACTGGTTCAGCTCGGACTGCATTTCCCACAGGGTCTTGGGCTCACCCGCAACGAAGCGGAGCAGTCGGAGGCGCGTAGGATCGGAGAGAGCCTGTGTTAAACGCAGCAGCACTGTAGGCGGCTCCTCTTCATTCTCGGAAGGTACATCCACCGGATATTGTACAAGCATCAGATTCTTATAGAAGCAATAAGTATTGATCGGCCGGTTATGTACCGTAGGAAGCAGCACAATGGTCTTCAGCTCAGGAATATCTTCAATTACAACGCCGCCCGAGGCATATTCGATCAGCGGTACCATGTCCATTTTGCTCTCCAGCATTTTTTTCTCGGATGCGTCTTCAATCAGGAGGGGCAGGATCTTCTGTTCCACATGGCGGAAATAATGCTCATACCACATCTGCAGCAGCGGCGTATAGCCGTTCTTGATCCGGGCGCATTCTTCAAGCGTGAAGTTATGAAAGAAAGGCTCGGTCCGTGCCAGGCAATCTTCAAGAGAAGAGGCTTCAAGCTCATCCAGGAACTGCACTACTTTGGAAGCTTCCCCCCGGCTGTAAGCCCAGGCATAGAGTACATCATAGTCGTCAAAAGGCCACTCGGCAGCCTGCTTCAGCGCAGCCAGCTGCATCGGCGGGAACCGGCCGTCTACATCCCGAACCCAATCGGTGCCGATCTCCAGATTGGAAATCCACTTCTTCGTCACATATAGCATAAAACTGTCCAGCAGTTCATATACGGGTGAAACATCAATTTCGAGTTCATACTTCATCAAGCCGGGTCACCTCCAGAAAATCAGTCACTTCTATATATTATCTCTTGTTTTGAAGAGGGTTGTCCACTATAATGTTCGGTGTTTGCCGCCCGGACGTCAGTTTTGATCACCGCTGGATTACATAGGAGGATTTATTCGTGTCAGATTCCAAATCTATACCGCTTGAGCACAGCAGTAAAATGAATTATATGATTTTGATTACCGTAATTATATTGGCTGGACTCAGCCAGGGGATGCTGCTGCCGGTATTATCCATTCTGCTGGAGCAAAAGGGTGTATCCTCTTCACTGAATGGATTAAACGCCGCAGCGCTATACGTAGGTTCATTCGCTATGACCCTGATTGCAGAGCGGGTACTTGGCGCAATCGGCTTCAAGAAGCTCATCGCTGCAGGCCTCAGTCTGGTGCTGGTGACGCTGCTCCTGTTCCCGCTGCTTTCCGGTGTCAAAGTCTGGTTCGTGCTCCGGCTGCTAGTAGGCATAGGCGATTCAGCCATCAACTATGCCGCTCAGCTATGGGTGCTGCTGATGTCACCCGCCGAGCACCGCGGACGCAATCTGTCCCTGTATGGAATGTCCTACGGACTGGGCTTCAGCCTGGGACCGCTGGGCATCATCCTGCTGCGCTTCGGCGCGTCCGCACCGTTTCTGATTACCGCCGGGCTGTTTGTGCTTGTACTCCTGCTTGTTGCGGTCAAACTGCCGGATTCCCGTCCGGACCCGATAGATCATAGTGAAGGGCAGGCCAGACGATTCGGACGAAGCTACAGGCTGGCCTGGTACGCTCTGATCCCGGCGCTGCTGTACGGATATATGGAAGCCAGCCTGAACAGTAACTTCCCTGTATACGGCCTGCGGATCGGCTTCAGTACGGATCAGATTGCAACCCTTCTGCCGTTTGCCGGCATTGGCGGCCTGCTGCTGCAGCTGCCGCTTGGCATATGGAGCGACCGCTATGGCCGCAGAACCATCCTGATTGCTTCAGGAGTAGGCGGGGGCCTTGCCTTCACGCTGCTTCCGCTCGCCGGAGAGCATTTTCTGCTGACTCTGCTGCTCCTGATGGTTGCCGGAGGCCTGGTAGGTTCCTTCTTCTCCCTTGGCCTAAGCTATGCCGCAGATATCCTGCCGCGCCATTTGCTCCCGGCAGCGAATGTAGTATCTTCTTTCCATTACAGCCTCGGAAGTATCGCCGGCCCCGGTGTCGGCGGTCTGTTGCTGCAATTCGGCTGGGGTGGCAGTGTATTTGCAGTAATGGGTGGTTTATATATTCTGTTCGGACTGACAGGCTTATTATTCTCGCCACGGAAGATAATTTGAGGTAAGATAAGAACGAATGCTCGCATGGAATTTGATCCCGCTTTCAGAGTACACTATAGAGTAGAGTAGTTGAAGACAGGAGAGGCTGAACTATGATTACAGTTGAACATTTGGCCAAAGCGGTCGGGGAAGATAAAGCACCGGTTCTGCAGGATATCGGGTTTCAATTAGAACCGGGTGAATTTGTGGTTATACTGGGAGCCAGCGGAAGCGGGAAATCGACGCTTCTGAAATGCCTGGCACTGCGCGAGAAATGGGATAGAGGGAATTTCCGGGTGGACGGCAGGGACATTATGAAGAGCCCTTTTGCCGGCAAACGCAAAATCCGCCGCGAATGGGCCTATCTGGAACAGAATGCGGAGCTGAATCCGAACCGTACGGCACTGAAGAACGTGCTGATCGGACAAGCCTCGCAGACACCTCTGTGGCGGATGGCTACAGGAATGGTCCGCTCTGATGATTATATGGGGGCCATGGACCAGCTTGATCTGCTGGGCCTGCTGGACAAGGCAAAGATGAAGACGAGCCACCTCAGCGGCGGTGAACGCCAGCGTGTGGCCATCGCCCGCGCATTGGTTCACGGTGCTAAAGTTATTCTTGCCGATGAGCCTGTTACCGGTCTGGATCCCAAGACAGCGGAGAATGTGCTGGAAACGCTCCGCAAGCTGTGTAAGGAAACCGGACTAACCGTGATTACCGTACTGCCGATCGAACTGGCGGAACGTTTCGCCAGCCGGTTATGGGTGCTGGAAGACGGAAGAATCAAACATGATGTGAAGGGGCGCCGGCTGACCTCACAGGAGCGGCTGCATCTGTGAATCGGCAGGGCGTGAAATAAGGAGAGAGTGATGAAGTTGAATAAACGGTTACTCGGAAGGCTTACAGCAGCCTCTTTGTCCCTGTTTGTAATATCCGGCTGCACCTTCATCAGCGATCCTGTTTCCCAGATGAGGGTGCCGCAGCTGTCCGCTGACAAAGCTTCTCTGATGACAGCGATTAATTCCTCACTGAAGCCGCTAGATGCAACGCTGATCCGTCCGGCCAATGATGATGACAGCTCTATTTTTACCGAGGATCTGGACAAGGACGGGATTATGGAGACGCTTGTCTTCTACCAGACGAAGAATGAAGCCGTAGTGATCCATGGGATGATTCTGGAGAAGCATGAGGACACCTGGGTCAAGAAGCTTGTTTTTGACGGTGACGGAACGATGCTGGATTCGGTTGATCTTAGGGATGTGACGGGTGACGGGAAGCTTGATATTGTTACCGGTTATTCACGCGGGGAAGAAAAGGGCATGGTAGTCTATAGTTATTCCGGCGGAGAGCTGGAAGAAATTCTGACGAAGCCTTACACCAAATATATACTCGATGATCTGAATGAGGACGGGATTGCCGACATTACAGTCGTGTATTTCAAGCGCAATGAATTCGCTACAATAACTACCTATCAATATAACGACAGCTTCAAGGTGCTTGACGAATTGGATGATCTGGACCCGTATTTCGATAATTATTACAATATTGTCTCAGGAAAAGTGGCGGAGAACAAAGAAGGTATAGTTCTGGACTCTGCTGTGGATTCGCGCTCTGCCTATACAACAATAGTTGTTATGGAGAATAACAAGCTGCGCGTAGCCATTCCGGGTGATGTACGGACCTTCAAGGACCGGAAGATTGTCAGTGAAGATATTGACCTGGATGGAATTATTGAGATCGGAATGCTGGAACCCCCATCGGGCTGGGAGTATTTCGACCCTGAGACCATACCTTACTTCAATTCTTATTACAAATGGGACGGAAAAGACGGATTGACCTTTAGTACCCAGCTGTATAATGATCCTTCGGACCGGTTTACCATCAATTTTTCTCCGGAATGGCATGAGAATGTCACGGTGGATACCAAGTCTGTTCAGGACAAATCGCTCAAATTCATTACGCTCGACACGGGGGAGACTGTCGCCGAGGTATCATTCTTCTCACCGGCAGAATGGGATAGGGTAAAGAACTCGGGCTGGAAGCTTCTGGGGCGCGATCTGGACAAAATGATCGGTTACCGCGGGGAACTGGAGCAAAACACCATCGGGGGAGAAGACGGAAGAGTCAAATCTTCTATAGAGAGGAAGGGAATCGATGAGTAAAGTACTGATTCTGGAGGATGAAGAATCCATCCGCAGTTTTATTGTAATCAATCTTAAGCGCAACGGGTTTGAAGTGCTCGAAGCCGCAGACGGCAATGAGGCGCTGCATAAGCTGACCACGGTTCCGGATATTGATATCGCCCTGCTGGATGTCATGGTGCCCGGTATCGACGGCTTTGAGGTCTGTAGACGCATTAGAGAAACTAACGAACGGCTCGGCATTATTTTTTTGACAGCCAAAGTTCAAGAACAGGATAAGGTATACGCCTTATCTGTGGGGGCGGATGATCATGTCAGCAAGCCGTTTAGTCCTACCGAGCTGATTGCCCGTATCCAGTCGCTGCTGCGCCGGGTCAATGTTCACCGTGAACAGTCAGCCAAAGTCTCGTTTCACTCGGGTCCGTTTACGCTGGATCTGATCTCCAAGCAGTTCAAAAAAAGCGGCGAAGCGATTGAGCTTACGCCTACTGAATTTTCGCTGGTGCAATTCTTCCTTGAGAAGGAGAATACGCCGCTCAGCCGGGATTCCCTGCTCGATCATGTCTGGGGCAAGGAGTACATGGGTGATCCCAAAATCGTTGACGTAAATATCCGCCGCCTGCGCCAGAAAATCGAAAATAATCCGTCAGAGCCTGAATTCCTGCAGACGGTGTGGGGGCACGGCTACAAATGGAAAGGTCAGGTACAATGATTAAAAAGGGGATGCGCAGACAGATCGTACTGCACTATATTCTTGTAGTCTTTGTGGCGCTTCTCCTCGTGGAGACTATTTTTCTGCTGGCGATCCGGACGTATTATTACGACAGCATCTACAGCAAAATCACCACTCATATCAGTGCGGGGGAGACTTTCGTTAAATATGAATTTTCAGCAGAAAGATCGCCGAATCAGCTGCTGAATCTGCTCGACTTCTTCAATCTGGAGTATACGGAGCTTGAAGTTCTCACATTGAATGGGGATATCATTACCAGTTCCACCGGATTTCAGCCGGACCGGACCATTACAACTAGTGATGTTCCTGAGGCTGTAGGCGGAAGTGTCGGGCGCTGGGTGGGCCGGCAGGCAGGGACGAATGAGAGTGTAATGGCCGTCTCCAAGATGGTCCAGATCAACTCGCATGAGACTTATATCCTGCGGTACCTGACTTCGATGGAGGGGGTCAACAATGATCTGCTTAATCTGACTCTGCTCTCCATCGGCATCGGGGCGGCAGTTATGATGATCGTGGTCCTGTTCAGCATCGGTCTCGCTAATTCCATCGTGCGGCCGCTCAATAATATCACGGCGGTGTCAGCGCAGATGGCCAAGGGGAAATTCACCACCCGCATCAAAGGGGATTACCGGTATGAGATCGGTGAGCTGGCTTCCACGCTGAATTATATGGCGGAGGAGATTGTCCGCAGTAATCAGATTAAGGATGATTTCATTTCTTCGATCTCCCATGAGCTGCGGACCCCGCTGACCAGCATCAAGGGCTGGAGTGAGACCCTGATCTCCGGCGGCTACGATCCTGAGGAAACCAAGCTGGGCATGGGCATCATCTCGAAGGAGAGCGACCGGCTGATCGGCCTGGTGGAAGAGATTCTTGACTTCTCCAAGCTGCAGCAGAACGAAATGAAGCTGTCGATTGCCCAGGTGGATATTAAGGTGCTGCTGCAGGAGACCCTGCTGAATATCTGGGCCAAGGCCGAGAAGAAGCGGATTCACCTGCTGCTGGAATGTGAAGACACAATCTTTATAAGAGGCGATGCGAACCGCCTGAAGCAGGTGTTCCTCAATCTGGTGGACAATGCTGTGAAGTTCTCGCCTGAGGATTCCAGTATCGTCCTGTCCGCTGAACGCTTAACGAATACCGAGATGGCCGTAATAGTAAGAGATAGCGGGATCGGCATCAGTGAAGCGCATCTGTCCAGAGTGCGGGACCGGTTCTTCCAGGTCGATGCGCTCAACGGCGGAACGGGGCTTGGGCTTGCCATCTCCCAGCAGATAGTAGAGCTTCATAACGGTAAGTTGGAAATGGACAGCGAGCTTGGCAAAGGTACACAGGTTACCGTTATCCTGCCGCTTGACGATGTACAGGAGGAGAAGGCATGAATACACAAGTATCAGGCAACTCTTTCTCCAATCAAAGGTTTGAGATGATCCGCGGTGAACGCGAACATGCAGCGGATGTTCTGAAGCTCCTCCGTGAAGCGGCAGGCTGGATGGAGAGCAAAGGAATAAACCAGTGGACGCCCGGGCAATTCAGCATCCGCGATGTGGAGGATTATTTCAGCAGCAGAGAGGTTTATCTGGCCATGGAGGGGGCGGCTCTTGCCGGGATGTTCACCCTTCAGTTCAGTGATGTCCAGTACTGGGGAGACCGCAATGACGAATCCTACGCCTATCTGCACCGGCTTGCTGTAGCCAAATCCTACCGCGGCTTGGGGCTTGGGGGGCAGATGATCCGTTATGCGTTACGGATAGCGGAAGAACGGGGATGTACCGGACTCAGGCTGGATACGGTAGCCCATAATATTAAGCTTAACCGTTATTATCAGAGCATGGGCTTTCGTTATATGGGTACGCGTGATGTTGGAGCAGGCCGGTTGGTTAACCTGTATGAGTATGAAGCGGAAACCGGTGATTCGGGCAGCGTAATTCTCCGGTACATGGGGGAAGCTGATTACACTTTAATGAGGGAATGGAGTGTTTCCCCGGAGTACTTGAAGACGTGGGCGGGCCCTTCCTTATCCTATCCTCTGGATGACCGGCAGCTTGAGCGTTATCTGGACGTAGCGAATCATCCGGGAGAGTCCAGTCTGCTGGTCTACTGCGCAGTGCTTAGAGCTACCGGCCAAGCGGTTGGGCATATTAGCTTATCCATGATTGACCGTGAGAACGGCTCGGCCAGAATAAGCCGGGTCATCGTCGATCCCGGGAGCCAAGGGCGTGGAATCGGACTGCAGATGGTCCGTGAAGTCCTGCGTATCGGCTTTGACGGGCTGCGGCTGCACCGGATATCCCTTGGAGTCTTCGATTTCAACACGGCGGCACAGAAAACCTACGAGACAGCAGGTTTTACCCGTGAAGGGGTCTCACGTGAGGCCGCTCTATTCGGAGGGCGTTATGCCGATTGCATCGAGATGGGCATTCTAGACAGGGACTGGAGAGCGAACCGCAACCCCGGACGATAATTATATGAAGCATAGACAAAAGGGATACAGCAGAAGGCCGATGGACCGTAGCTGTATCCCTTTTATGTAACAGCCCTAAGGCTGATGTTAGATTATGAAGGCATCCCTTCCGCGCGCAGACGGCCGGTCTTCTCATAGACTTCCTGAAGGAGACGGGAAGGCTGGGTACGGATGATTGGTTTGGCTGCTACGATCTCATGCGGGCCGACAACAACAATATTGTCCGCGCTGCCTTTAATCACAGCGCCGTCTTTGATGACTGCTCCCTCACCGATAATCGCATTCTCAATCAGAACACCGCGGCCGATGCGGACACCCGGCATAATTACACTCTGTTTGATCTTGCTTAGCTTGCCGATCTCTACACCGCCGAAGATCACAGAACGGTGAAGACTGCCTTCCATCGTGCAGGATTCGTGCATCAGGCAATCTGCAGGAGGTGCCTGAACCCGGGGTTTATAGGCTGCCAGCTTCGTACGGTAGGCCCGGCTGTACATCGGCCAGCGGGAGTTGTCGAGTTTGAAGCCATCCTCGGACTGCAGCAGATCCATATGTGCCTCCCAGAGGCTGTCAACAGTACCTACATCTCTCCAGTAACCCTCAAAGCGGTATGCAAACAATTCGTCGTTTGCGTCCAGCATGGACGGAATTACATCTTTGCCGAAGTCATGGCCGGATTCAGGGTTGGCGGCATCCCGCAGCAAATAGGCTTTCAGATACGCCCACTCAAACATATATATCCCCATAGAAGCAAGGTTGCTCTTCGGTACCTTTGGCTTCTCGGCAAATTCAGAGATCTGGAGATCATCATTAACGTTCATTACACCGAAGCGGCTGGCTTCATCCCAAGGCACTTCCATTACAGAAATGGTGGCCTTGGCAGCTTTGCCTACATGGTAATTGAGCATTTTGCGGTAATCCATATGATAGATATGATCTGCAGACAGGATAAGCACATGCTCCGGATTCTGGCTGTCAATGTATTCAATGTTCTTATAAATGGCATCGGCTGTGCCCGAGTAGCTGTCTCTGCCTTCAATCCCTGAAGGAAGCAGCTTCACGCCTTTGTCGCTGCGGCTGTGCAGTCCCCAAGGTTCGCCTTCACCAATATGCTTATGCAAGGAATCGGCTTCATATTGTGTTAGTACCCCAATCGTGTCGATCTTGGAATTCACACAGTTACTGAGGGGAAAATCAATGATTCTATACTGTCCTCCGAAAGGGACTGCAGGCTTAGCCATACTGGAGGTCAAGGGGGCTAATCTGCGGCCTTCCCCGCCAGCCAGGAGCATGGCGATACAATCTTTTTTACTCATTTGTTATCCCTCCCATTTTTTTGTCAATGCTTGTAATATAACCTTCGGGCAAGCGCTTGAAACGACATAGGTGAATTATATTGCTGTGAATCAGGAAAAATTACATTAATTATTTTCTTTATTCAGAAATCACTGAATTTGCCCGCAAAATCATTTTCAAACGGTACTGATTGGGGTAATGTAATAGGTGCATCCTATATACTAAGGTGGTGATGATTTGGCCGAAATACCTAAAACAGTAAACCTCCCGTCATCTGAAGATATTTATCTGTTCCATGAGGGCACGAATTATCGCAGCTATACGATGCTTGGCGCGCACATTGCCGTGGAAGAAGGGCAAGCCGGCGTTCGCTTTACCGTGTGGGCTCCTCATGCGGCATATGTAGGACTGGCTGGTGATCATAACAGCTGGGATGGAACATTGGATTCCGACTCGTTATATAAGATACCCGATTCAGGATTTTGGAGTCGTTTTTTTCCGGGTATAGAGCCGGGAACTTTTTACAAATACAGGATTACTGGTGCGGATGGAACAAGCTTCCTCAAGGCTGATCCTTACGCTTTCAAAGCTGAGGTGCGTCCGGCCACCGCTTCCGTTGTGGCCAATCTGGACGGTTACAAATGGGGAGACGCCGCGTGGCGCCGGAAGAGCAAAGCCCCTTACAATGCGCCAATGAATATTTATGAAATGCACTTCGGCACCTGGCGCCAGAAGGAAGATGGGGAACTTTATACTTATAGAGAAATGAGCAGCCTGCTGATCCCGTATCTTACGGAGATGAGTTATACCCATGTAGAATTTATGCCGCTTGCTGAACACCCGTATGATTTGTCATGGGGGTATCAGGGAACCGGTTACTTTGCGGCCACCAGCCGCTTTGGAGAACCGCAGGATCTGATGTATCTGATTGACCAGCTGCACCAAGCCGGCATTGGGGTCATCCTCGACTGGGTTCCGGCACATTTTGCCAAGGATGCCCATGGTCTGAGAATGTTCGACGGTTCACCGCTGTATGAATATGAAGATCCGATGCTGGCTGAGAAGCCGGGCTGGGGCACACTATCCTTTGACTTCAGCAAACCGGAAATTTCCTCATTCCTGATCTCTAATGCACTATTCTGGTTTGAAAAGTATCATATTGATGGTATGCGGGTAGATGCTGTAACCAGTATGCTGCGGCTTGATTTCGAGAAGCAGCACCATCAGTACAGAAAGAACAAGAACGGCGGCCTTGAGAATCTGGAAGCAATCGCGTTCATCCAGCGGTTGAATATGACGATTTTTCAATATTATCCGAAAGCGCTGATGATGGCCGAAGAATCCAGCGCCTGGCCGGGCGTAACCTCACCTGTTCATGAAGGGGGGCTTGGCTTCAATTACAAATGGAACATGGGCTGGATGAATGACACTCTTGGTTACATAGAACATGATTTCGGGGCGCGTCCCTACCATCATAATTTGTTGACCTTCCCCATCGTCTATGCCTATGCCGAGAACTACACACTGCCTCTGTCCCATGACGAAGTGGTCCACGGCAAGAAGTCGCTGCTGAACAAAATGCCCGGCTCGTATGAGCAGAAGTTCGCCGGTCTGCGGGTGCTGCTCGGTTACCAGATCAGTCATCCGGGTAAAAAGCTGCTGTTCATGGGCGGCGAATTCGGACAATTCATCGAATGGAAGGATCAGGACCAGCTCGACTGGCTGCTGTTGGATTATGAAGCCCACCGCCGGATGCTGGCCTACACAGCCGCTCTGAATAAGCTCTATCTCACAGAGAAGGCGCTGTGGGAGCTGGATCATGACATGGAGGGCTACCAGTGGATTGACGCCGATGACAGCGGCCAGAGTATTGCCTCCTACATCCGCAGAGGAAAGAGACCAGTTGATACCTTACTGGTTATTATCAATTTCCAGCCGGTGGAACGCCGCAATTACCGTATCGGTGTGCCGCGTCCAGGGACCTATGAGGAGATATTCAGCTCGGAGACCCGTGAATACGGCGGCTCCGGCATTCATAATGAACCTGTTAAGAGTGTGAAGAAGGAATGGCATAACCAGCTGAACAGCCTGGAGCTGACTATTCCGCCGCTGGGATTCCTGGTGCTCAAGAAATCCGGACGCAAAACAGTTAACTAATTCATTTATCTAAGGGGGAATCTGGATGAAAGTTCTATTTGCTGCGGCTGAAGCCCATCCATTTATCAAAACAGGGGGACTCGCCGATGTCATCGGTGCTCTGCCGAAGGCACTTAAGGCAGCCGGAGTGGATGTACGGGTCATTCTGCCCAAATACAAAGGGATCGCAGAGAAGTATTCTTCCCAAATGGAGCATATCGCAGTGGTGGATGTGCCGATTGGCTGGCGCAACCAGTATTGTGGGATTCAACGGATCATCTTTGAAGGTGTTCCTGTATATTTTATCGATAATGAGTATTACTTCGGGCGTGACGGCATCTATGGATATATGGATGACGGCGAACGTTTCGCCTTTTACAACCGGGCGGTGCTTGAATGCCTGCCGGCGATTAACTTCCAGCCGGATGTCCTGCATTGCCATGACTGGCATGCGGCGGTAATTCCGCTGCTGCTGCAGGCGCATTACCGTCATAATCCGTTCTACAGTGAGATGCGTACGGTGTTCACCATACATAATCTCCTCTATCAGGGCGTGTTCCCGTATTCCGTACTGGGAGAGCTGCTCGGTCTCGACAACAGCTATTTCCCTGGGGTGGAGTATTACGGGAATGTGAACTATATGAAGGGCGGGATTGTCTACAGTGATCATGTCACCACGGTCAGTCCGACCTATGCCGATGAAATCCGTACGCCTTATTATGGATATGGCCTGGACGGACTGCTGACATCGCGTTCAGATGCCCTGAGCGGGATTGTCAACGGAATTGATACTAAGAGCTACAATCCGGCCAGCGATCCGTCCATTTTCACCCGTTACCGTTCCAACCTGATCAAGAAGGCCGAGAACAAGCTGGGACTCCAGCAGGAATTGGGCTTGCCTGTAGCTCCTTATATTCCGATGGTTGCTATGGTTACCCGTCTCGTTGATTCCAAAGGGCTGGATTTGCTGACCCGGGTTCTCGATGAGCTGCTCTATTACGACGACATTCAGTTTGTAATGCTCGGCACGGGGGATGAGGTCTATGAACGCTGGTTCCGCGAGGCACAGTGGCGTTATCCGACCAAGCTGTCGTCACAGATTACATTCAGTGATGCCTTGTCCCGCAAAATCTATGCTGCCAGCGATATCTTCCTGATGCCGTCCAAATTTGAGCCTTGCGGCATCAGCCAGCTGCTGGCTCTGCGTTATGGAAGTATTCCGGTGGTACGCGAGACAGGCGGACTGAACGATACTGTTCATGCGTACAACGAAGTGACCGGAGAGGGCAACGGCTTCACGTTCAAGGACTATAATGCCCATGATATGATGCACACCCTCCGCCGCGCCGTATCATTCTACCACAAGCCGGAGCACTGGAAAAAAGTAGCGAAGAACGCATTCACCGGCGATTACAGCTGGAATGTATCCGCGCAGCAGTATATTGATATTTATAACAAGATTTCGGATAAAGCAGCTGTTGCAGAGCAGTAGAAGAACTATTATATAAAAAAGGCATTCCCCGATCACTTTGATTGGAGGAATGCCTTTTTTAATTATGTATATGGATAATAATGTGGTGTTTTCGATTGGAACTCTTTCACATTTACAATCAGGTTGTCCGGATTAAATTCAATTAAGGAGACCCCGTCAAAAGCTTCGGTTTCTGACTCATACTCACATTTGAAGTACCATTCCACCGCAGTCATGCTGCCTTGATGAATAAATTGTTTTATCGTCCAGACCAGAACCGTACCTCGCGTATTCCAGTCGTCAAACCATTTTGTTATTGTGTCTAATCCATGATATTCAGGTCCGTAGCATTCCGTATAGATGATGTTTGGGCCGAAGATTTTTCCTAATACTGTATTATCCTTATCTATCCAAGACCTGAAATAGTTTCTGATAATCTGTTCCCGTTCAATCATCGTAATCCCCCTCATTATATTGATAAAGGGTGCTCCGGCCATGTCATGGCTTATAGAACACCCTTTGTCTACTTACAAAGCTTTTTCCCTCAATCTAGATTCCGGTACAGAATCCGGTACCCGTACGGATCAAGCGCAACATGCATAATCCCTGCTTCCGGCACTACTGCTTCTCCCGTCAGCGCATCCAGCCAGTCATCGGTTTCCATCGGGTGGCTGAGCGTGCGGGACTGCGGTGAATTGTTCATCCAGACGGTGAAATGAATCCGCTCGTCTGCCCGCTCATAGACGATGCACGGGTCATTCTCACAGGCCTGTAGAATCCGGAAGCGGCCTTCACGGAGCGCTTTATGCTCCTTGCGCAGCGCGATCATCATCCGGTAGAAGTCATACAGCTCACGGTCCTGCTTCGATTGATCCCATTCCATACATTTGCGGCAGTCCGGGTCTTCCCCCCCGGTCAGGCCGATTTCGTCCCCGTAATAGATACAGGGAGTGCCCATGAACGTGAACAGGAAGACGACGGTCAGCTTCAATTTGCGTTTATCTTCACCAAGGACGGTGAGCAGGCGGGGGGTATCATGGCTGCCGAGCAGATTGAAAACAACCTCGTTCGTCTGCTGCGGATAACGCATGAGCAGGCCGCCGATCCGGTGGCCGAAGGTAATGCCGTCCATCCCGCCGTTGAAGAATTCCAGCACCGTACCCGAGAAGGGATAATTCATTACCGAATCAAACTGGTCTCCGAGCAGCCAGGTTAAGGAATCACTCCATACTTCGCCGACAATATAGGCATCCGGGTTAGCAGCCTTGACCACTTTGCGGAAATCGCGCCAGAAATGATGATCGACCTCATTGGCCACATCCAGCCGCCAGCCATCCACCCTGATCTCCTTGATCCAATACTCTGCAACCTCAAGCAGGTAGGACTTCACTTCATGATTGGCGGTGTTGAACTTCGGCATATTGCCATAGAAGCCGAACGTGTCGTAAGTGGGTATACCGTCAACAATCTCAGCCGGAAAAGAATTCATATGGAACCAGTCGCGGTAGACGGAGAATTCGCCTTTTTCCAGAACATCCTGGAATGGAGGGAACTTGTCACTGCAGTGGTTGAACACGGCGTCCAGCATGACGCGGATGCCCCGTTTATGGCATTCTTCAACGACATTCTTCAGCAGCTCATTATCGCCGAAATGCGGGTCGACTTTTTTATAATCCACGATGTCGTATTTATGGTTGGAAGGGGAGACGAACAGGGGAGTGAAATAGACGGCATTGATACCCAGTTCCTGCAGATCATCCAGATGATCCAGCACACCCTGAAGGTCACCGCCAAAGAAGTTATCGAGCTTCGGTCTGCCGCCCCACGGTTCAGTGCCTTCCGGATCATTCAAAGGATTGCCGTTCGCGAACCGCTCGGTCATGATCTGATAGAACACCGCATCCTTCGCCCAGGTGGGAACTTTAAATAAGTCAATCCCGTGTATATAAGGAAACTCATAGAAGTGGTTGGGCGGCTGCGGGCATTCGGAACGGATGCCGTTGTCGAGCAGATACACCGTCTCCGAACCTTTGCTGACCCTGAAAGTATAGCTGAGGCGCTTATATTTGGGGCGGACAGCCGCTTCCCAGTAGTCGAATTTATCGTCAGAGGCAGCCTTTTCCATAATAATGTCATAAGAGGTATGCTGCCAATCGTATTTGTCGCCAGTGAGCGCAACAACGTAGTCCACATCATCACGTTTGGTACGCACCCGCAGATGGATGGTTGTGGCATCGTAGGCATAAGCCCATTTATCGCGGGGAACATGGTACATCGCTTCCAGCAGCATGACTTCACCTCCTAAAAGTTTTGTGAGCCTATTCACCTTGAAAATACATCGTACATAACTCGCTTCGAAAGCATACGCTTAAGTTTTGTGAGCCTATTCACCTTATCCGTTAAATACCACCTGCAGCGGCAGCCTGAACCATTCCGGTTATTCCGGCTGCAAATGGAGATAGTAAATAGTATATACCTCTTTTCATAGGATGTGCAAAACGGGCGAATGCCAGACCCGTTCAAATGCGCGGGAATACTTTCATGAATTTAACAAGCTTTGTCACAAAATTGTCTTTGCATATTCATGCGGAGTGATTTATAATAAATCGGTCAATGGGACTACTTAGAGTAAAGAACATACAGAGAATAGGGGAGACAAGACAAATGAACAAATGGGGTAAACTTTCTATGGGACTGCTGCTGGCAGCAGGACTGCTGGCCGGATGCGGTTCCAATAACAACGACAATAATACCGCAGCAAGCGGAAATGCGAATACGGGAACTGAAGCCAAGACGCTGATTATGGGAACAAGCGCGGACTTCCCTCCGTATGAATTCCACAAAATGGTGGACGGTAAGGATACCATCGTTGGTTTCGACATTGAGATTGCCAAGGAAATCGCCGCTGATATGGGTGCGAAACTTGAGGTTAAGGATCTGCCGTTTGATTCCCTGCTGAATGAACTGTCGAGCGGAAGAATAGATATGGTTATTTCCGGACTCAGCCCGACACCGGAGCGTGCTGAAGCGGTAGGCCTGTCCGAAATCTATTACAAAGCGGAACAGGCTGTAGTTGTGCGTGAAGCAGACAAAGATAAATTTGCAACCATGGATTCTCTGAAGGGTGCCAAGCTGGGCATTCAGACCGGCTCGATTCAGGAAGATATCGCCAAAGGCATTGAAGGCGCACAGCTGACATCCCTCGGTAAAATTTCTGAAATCGTATTGCAGCTGCAATCGAACCGTGTTGATGCTTCTATTATGGAAGGACCTGTTGCCAAGTCCTTTGTGAAGAATGTTAAGGGACTGGTTATTACTGATGCCAAACCTGAAGTGGAAGATGACGGCTATGTTATCGGAGTGAAGAAAGACAACACGGAACTTCTGGAACAAGTGAATACAACTTTGAAACGCTTAGACTCAGAAGGTAAGATTGACGAGTTTGTAGCGGCAGCAAGCGAGCTTGCTGAGAGCAACTAGAACGCGAAACCGTCTATACGGTTAGCTGAGACTAAGTACAACCCGCAGCCTGCTGCGGGACAATGCTCTACTTTGCAGAAAATGGCGGTGATCCGCTGTTTTCTATTTTTTTGAGAACAGGAGGATTTGCCGACAATGAGTGTATTTGAACTTGCTTATGATTACCGCAATTTTTTCCTATCCGGTCTGAAGTATACACTGCTGCTCGCTGTGATGGGCGTATTCTTCGGCTTCGTACTGGGTATCGCGGTTTCCCTGCTGCGGATGTCCAAATGGAGAATTCTGCGCTTTATTGCCACCGCCTGGGTGGAGTTTCTGCGCGGTACGCCGATGCTGGTGCAGCTGTTCCTGATCCATTATGGTTTGCCGGAATTTGGGATATCGCTGTCTCCAATTCAGTCAGGCGCGATCACGCTCACGATTAACAGCTCGGCTTATCTGGCAGAGATTTTCCGTGCGGGAATTCAGGGGGTGGACCGCGGCCAGATGGAAGCGGCACGTTCGCTCGGGATGAAGCAGGGGATGACGATGCGTTATATCATTCTGCCGCAGGCATTGAAGAATGTATTGCCTGCAATCGGCAATGAATTTATTACCATCATTAAAGAGTCTTCGATTGTATCGATGATTGGGGTCGCTGATCTGCTGTTCGAAGCCAGAACGATTACCACGATTACCTATGAGGGACTTAGCCCGCTGGTTGTGATTGCCGTCATGTATTTCGTACTGACCTTCACGTTGTCCAAGCTGCTGGGCATATTGGAACGGAGGCTGAATACGGATGATCGAGGTTAAGAACCTGCAGAAGAGCTTTGGCAAGCTGGAGATCCTTAAGGGGATTGATCTGAATATTCACAAGGGCGAGGTTGTTGTAGTAATCGGTCCCAGCGGCTCGGGCAAAAGCACCTTCCTGCGCTGTCTGAATCTGCTGGAGCAGCCTACCGGCGGTGAGATTACGTTTGAGGGACAGTCGATTACTGCCAAAAAGCATGATATCAACGTGACCCGTGAGAAAATGGGGATGGTGTTCCAGCAGTTCAATCTGTTCCCGCACAAATCTGTGCTGCAGAACATTATGCTTGCACCATTAAAGGTGCGTAAGCAGCAGGCTTCCGAAGCGGAGAAAATCGCCATGGAGCTGCTGCGCACCGTAGGTCTTGAGGACAAGCGGGATGCCTATCCGGCCCAGCTCTCCGGGGGGCAGAAACAGCGGATCGCGATTGCCCGGGCGCTGGCAATGCAGCCGCATGTGATGCTGTTTGATGAGCCTACGTCGGCGCTTGACCCGGAAATGGTTGGTGAGGTGCTGGAGGTAATGAAGCAGCTGGCGGTAAACGGTATGACCATGGTCATTGTGACGCATGAGATGGGCTTTGCCCGTGAAGTCGGCGACCGGATTCTGTTCATGGACGGCGGGGTTATCGTAGAGCAGGGGACCCCGGATCAGGTGTTCGGCAACCCGAAACACGCCCGTACCCGTGATTTCTTGAGCAAGGTTTTATAAAATTATCCGAAACGGTCCCTGAAAATTCTTTCAGCGGCCGTTTTTTTTGGTGGTTTTTTTTGGCGGAGCGTGAAATGGGTGATATAGTATACAAATGATCAATCTACTTGAAAAGGAGTACATACAGATGAGAGATGATCTCTGCCGGATCGGCATTATTGATATTGGTTCCAACTCCATACGGCTTGTAATCTACGATACGACACAGGCAGGCGGCTACAAAATCATTAAGGAATGTAAGTACTCTGCCCGGCTGAGCGAGAAGATTACCAAGGAAGGCAGACTGGAAAAAAAGGATATGGATACGATAATTCCTGTCCTCCACCAGTTCAAGGAGATTTGCGATGATTTCGAAGTGGATCAAATCCGTGCAGGAGCTACCGCAGCAATCCGTAACGCGGCTAACTCTGCCGAGATTATAGACTATCTGTCAGAAGCATCCTCCATCCGGATTGAAGTGATCAGCGGGCATCAGGAGGCTTACTTCGGTTTTCTCGGGGTAATTAATGCCTTTGACATTCAGGACGGGTTCGTTATCGACATCGGCGGCGGCAGTACGGAGGTCACCTTATTCCGCGGGCGGCGTTATCAGCACAGCATCTCTTTCCCGTTCGGTGCGGTTAATACGAATCTGATGTTCAGTCATGGCGGCAACTGGAACGCAGATCAGATCCGCAAGCTGCAGTTATACGTTACCGGCAGACTGGTAGAGCATGATTGGCTCACTACAGGCACCGGGCTTCCGCTGTATGGACTCGGCGGAACGCTGCGTTCCCTCGGGAAGCTGGATCAGAAGAACCGCGATTATTCGCTGCCTAATTCTCATGGTTACGTGCTGGAGGGGGATACCATCGGACGGTTCATGGAGACGCTGCCTGCGACCCCTTATGAGAAGCGCAAGGATCTCGACGGGCTGTCGAAGAGCCGGGGAGATATCATTGTGTCGGGCTTGATTATTTTTCATACCGTTTACCACTATATCGGGGCCAGCCGCGCGGTAATTAGCGGAGAAGGCCTCCGCGAGGGCATGCTGCATGATTTGCTAAAGCCTGAACAGCCCGTACGGGATAGTGCGCTGGAATACAGTCTGGATACCATCATCCGCTTTGATATCCGCACCTCCAAGCGCCATCTGGATCATATCTACAAGCTGGCGCTGAGCCTGCTGGGGGCGTTTGAGCGGGAAGGAGACCGGGAAGAGCATGAAATGCTGATCTACGTAGCCATTATGCTGCACCGTACCGGCTCCAACATCAATTATTACCAGTCTAAGCGGCATACCCGTTACTGGCTGATGAACTCGCCTATCCGCGGGCTGACCCACCGGCAGCTCATTCTAAGTGCTTACATCGCTTCCTACAGCACAAAAAGCCGGAAGCAGAAACTGTCCCAGATGCATAAGGACATTTTGCTGGCTTCCGACGAAGAGTGGATTCATAAGCTGGGTACGCTGGTGCAGCTAAGCATTGCCCTGGACAGCACTGAGATCGGTATTGTCAGCGGGGTGAACGCCCGGCTGCATAACAATACGCTTGATCTGGAGCTGCAGGGAGGACAAGTGCTTATCGGGCTTGAAGACATTGAGAATGCGCTCAAAGCCTTCAGGAATGCTTGGTCGGTGAAGGTAAAGCTCGGCCTCCCTTCCAGCGGGTAACATTCATAGCGGCGAACTGGCTCCGGAAAGGGGCCTTTTTGTCGTCCGCACGTTCATAATAACCGTTAGGCTGCAGGAAGCTGGATTTCACATTATCCATCAGCGACAAATCTAATATCTTGACGATCTGCTTGCGGATGTTGCTGTCCTTCACCGGACACATCAGCTCAATCCGCCGGGTCAGGTTGCGTGTCATCCAGTCGGCACTGGACAGGTAGACCTCCGGTTTGCCGCCGTTCTCGAAATAATAGATGCGTGAATGCTCCAGGAAGCGGTCGACAATACTGCGCACTGTAATCCGTTCACTTAGTCCTTCAATGCCCGGACGCAGGCAGCAGACGCCGCGTACAATCAAATCGATTGACACCCCGGCCTGCGCTGCGCTGTACAGGTTGTCGATAACCTCCTGATTGGACAGTGAGTTCATTTTGGCAATGATCCGTGCAGGTCTGCCGGCGGCAGCATGCTCTGCTTCACGCAGGATCAGCTTCTGGAGGGACAGGCTCATGTTGGTCGGCGCCACAATGAAGGAGTTCCAGTTATAGTTCGCTGAATATCCGGTCATCTGGTTGAACAGCTCCGAGGCATCCAGGCCGATCTCATGATTGGCGGTGAACAGGCTAAGATCTGTATATGCCTTGGCGGTGCTGTCATTATAGTTCCCAGTCCCTACATGCACATAACGGCGCAGCTCAGGGCCCTCCTGGCGGACAATCAGCGTAACCTTGGCATGGGTTTTGAGGCCAACGAGTCCATATACCACATGACAGCCGGACTGCTCCAGCTTGCGTGCCCAGGCAATGTTGCGCTCCTCATCAAATCTGGCTTTCAGCTCCACAACTACCGTAACCTGCTTACCTGATTCGGCGGCATTGGCCAGGGCGGTAATCAGCGGCGATTTCCCGCTGACCCGGTACAGGGTCATTTTGATCGCCATAACCTGCTCATCCTCGGAAGCCTGAATGATGAAGTCCGTCATCGCATCGAAGGATTCATACGGATGATAGACCAGCACATCGCGTTCGCCAAGCACCTCGAAGAAGTCCTCATTCTCCTCGAATTCCGCCGGATAGAGCGGCTCGATCGGTGCATGATGCAGGTAGCTGAAGCCCTTGACGCTGCCGGCGAACCCGCGCAGGAAGCTGAGATCCAGCGGCCCTTCAATTTCAAACACGAAATCCTCAAGCTCGAATTCGGCCTGCAGCTGCTCCAGGGCATAAGGGTGAATCCCCTTCTGTACTTCAAGACGGGCAGGGACGCCGCGGCGGCGTTTGCGCAGCTCCTTCTCAATCTCCTCCAGCAGATCCTCTGCGCCTTCCTCATCAATGGTCAGATCAGAATTGCGGGTCAGGCGGAATTCACTGACCGCTACAGGATCATACCCGCTGAACAAGGTCTGAATATGCTGGCGGATCACATCTTCTATAAAGACAAACTGCCGTTTCTTGCTGTTGGAGCGGTGGGGCAGCGGGATACAGCGCGGCAGATTCGACGGAATCTGCAGGATTGCGAAATAAGGTTCTTCTTCCTGGCTGTTCTTGCGTGTCAGCACGACTGCCAGATAGATGAACTGGCTGTGCACAAGCGGAAACGGACGGCTCTGATCCACGGCCATCGGCGTTAAGACTGGATAGATGATATCACGGTAATATTGCTCAATGGATTGCTCCTGGGCATGCGTGAGGTCCTTGTAATCAACGAACACGATCCCTTCCTTGTGCAGACTCCGGGAAATGTCCTTGAAGGTACGGTATTGGTCGGCGATGATTTTGGTGACCCGTTTGATCAGACGCTTGTACAGGCCGGAGGGGGTGTAGCCGGTGAAATCCTTTTTGGTATAACCCGCCCGGATCTGATCCTGTATGCCCGCTACACGGACGCTGATGAATTCATCCAGATTGCTGGACACAATCGCCAGGAATTTGGCCCGCTCCATAAGCGGGTTCTCCGGGTCCTGTGCTTCAGCGAGGACACGCCGGTTGAATTCAATCCAGCTCAAATCGCGGTTCAGATAGGCTGTGGCGGGACTGGTGTGGTTGTTTTTTTTCTCTTCTGCATTCACGTTCATTGACCCTCCAAGTTTGCTTCAGTCTCTACATTATCTATCGTATTCTATCATTCTACTATTTGCCAAAGGGAGAAATGTTAAAACTGTGTAAAATTTTCGCGAAAACTTTAAAAAGATTAGAAAACCAGCGGATGTTCAGACTTGAAATATTAAAAATATGTAATAATTAGGTCAATGAAAACGCTATATATAGGCAAAATATTTCCAAACGTAACAAAAACATAGCCACTGGTTACAAAATTGTGATATATTCATAACTGTTAGTTTACAAAGCGCCGCAATTCCAGAGACCTGGCAACAAAAAAGTACATAGGTCCAGCGTTATCTTGACGTCTCAGGACGGAGCTTATCCGTCATATCCAGGACGCCCACTAATGAAGGAGGTACTAATGAAAATCAAGTTCGGAGCCATCACAGCCCTGGCTGCTGTACTGGGACTCGGCACCTTGCTCCAAGCCGCCCCTGTTCAAGCTGACAGCGTACATATCGCTGGAGAAGCTACTACCTATTATACTCTATCTAATCACTATGGCATCAGCATGGAAGAACTGATGAACGCCAATCCGCAAATTTCTGCGAGCAACATCTACCCGGGGCTTAAGCTGGCCATTCCGGGCACCGTTCAGGCAAAAACGGTCGCAGTAACAGAAACGGCAGCTGATTCGGTTGTAACTAATGGAGACTTGTCCGTACTAAGTGTTGAACCTGCGTCGAACACCGTTCAAGCCTGGGGCAAAGCTTTTACTTATGCCAAATCCATTCAGGTGAAGGCTTCGGCCTATTCCTCGGCTGCCAGTGAGAACGGAAAGTGGGGAGCGGTTGATTACTTCGGCAATGCGCTTAAGCTGGGAACCATTGCAGTAGATCCCAGTGTCATTCCGCTGGGCACCAAGGTCCTTGTAACCGGTTATTCTCATCCGGGTCTCCCGAAGCAGGCCTTCCTGGCCACGGCAACCGACATGGGGAGCGCGATCAAGGGCAACCGGATTGATATCTTCATTCCCGGAAGTCAGAGCTTTGTAGCCGACTTCGGCTATCAATATGTACAATTATATATTATTCAATAACCCGATAAACATATAGTGCACCATTCACCAAGGAAACAAAACCCGGCCGTTCTCCGGCAGGTTTTGTTTCCTTTTTTTATATGAGAATGAGGCAAATGAGCCAATCATTTGCTCTTGCTGACTTCGAACATTTGCGGAACGGTCACGAAGCTATAACCCCGTTTGCGCATAATACTGATGACTTCAGGAAGCGCCTGTACCGTTCCCTTCAGATCACTGCCCCGGCCGCCGCCGCCGTGCTGGAGTATAATGGCCCCTTTCCCGGCACGGGAGAGAATATTGTTCCGCACCTGGGTCTTGGATAAACCCCTCCAGTCGAGGGAGTCGACATTCCAGTTCACCAGCTTATAGCCGTGGGATTTGGCCCATTTCAGCTGCTGCTCACTGATATCACCGTACGGGGGGCGGATCAGCCGGGGCTTATACCCCGCAAGAACCTGGATAATATTTTCGGTGCGGACGATCTGGGTGCGGAATTCATTCATGCTCAGCTTGCTGAATTCGGGATGATTGTAGGAGTGGTTACCGATCGCATGGCCTTCACGGAGGATCCGTGCAACGAGACCGGGATGTTTCTCTGCCCGGCTGCCGACGACGAAAAAGGTGGCTTTGACATTATATTTATGGAGAACATCCAGCAGCTGCGGGGTAAAGCGCGGATCAGGCACATCGTCAAAGGTCAGGGCGATGATCTTGCGCCGGGGACCCTGTGTCTTGATCGTATCCGGATATTTGCGCAGCAGCTGGCTGAGGGAGAGCCCTTTATTTTTTTTGTGGCGCCGGGCTGTAGACTGGGAGGCAGTGGAACCGGCCGGAACGGCATCATCTTCTTCAACAGAGACCTCCGGCTGGGCAGAAGTGTGGGCTGCAACAGAAGCAAGCTCTGCAGACGGGAAGATGCAGGGCAGGATCATAACAATTATGAAAATGAGCAGCAAAATGCGGCGGATTCTTGCCAACTTCATGGGGGGCGCCTCCTTCAATCACTCTTCCGGTTATTTTGAAATACAACGGTTGTTATTTCCCAGCTACTGCGAATTTATGCTGGCCGGATGATCTTCTAATGATTTATCCCTTCCGTAAATACGTGTATACTTAATGAATACGGGAGTAAGCCCGCCAAATGATGAGAGAAACGGGAAGGATGGAGACAAGAATGGCAGATTTGTTTGCACCTTATGAACTGAAGGCCCTCACTTTGAAGAACCGTGTGGTTATGCCGCCCATGTGCCAATATGCAGTTGAGAAGCAGGATGGGATTCCTACGGACTGGCACTTTGTGCATTATGTCAGCCGCGCTGTCGGCGGTACGGGATTTATCATCGTAGAGATGAGCGGGATTCATCCGGACGGGCGGATTACCAATCAGGACACAGGCATCTGGGATGACGGGCAGATTGCAGCGCACAAACGGATTAGTGAGGCTGTTCATACCCATGGAGCCAGAATCGCCATCCAGCTTGGACATGCCGGCCGTAAGGCAGTAGATGCCAATCCACCGGTTGCACCTTCGGCGATCCCGTTTGATGCACATTCCAAAACGCCCCATGCGCTGACCCGGGACGAGATTGCAGAGATGGTTAATGCGTACCGGGAAGCTGCGCGCCGGGCAGTTGAGGCCGGATATGACACCGTTGAGCTGCATGGTGCTCACGGGTACCTGATCCACCAGTTTCATTCACCCCTATCCAATGTCAGAGAAGACGAGTACGGCAAAGACCCCATTCTGTTCGGTGAGCAGGTAACAGAAGCGGTGCGTGAAGTGCTGCCGGCCGAGATGCCGCTTATAATGAGAGTTTCTGCTAAGGAATATGTAGAAGGCGGATATAATGAAGCTTACGCGCTGGAATTCTGCCGCCGTTACAAAGCCGCCGGGGTGGACATGTTCCATGTATCATCCGGCGGAGAAGGTCCGATTGGCTCTAATGGCGGTCCTAACGCAGGACCCGGATATCAGGTGGATCTTGCAGAATACATACGCAGCGGACTGCAGGTGCCGGTAATCGCTGTAGGGCGTCTGGAATCCTATGAAGAGGCCCAGGCGGTAATTGCCGAAGCGAGGGCTGAGCTTGTGGCTGTAGGCCGGGGAATGCTCAGTGATCCGTACTGGGTTCTCCATGCCGAAGAGGCGCTTGGGGGAATCGATCAGGCAAGTCTGCCTAAACCGTATGTGCGCGGGTTTTGGAACAAGAAATAGAAGGCTGTGATTGTGAAGTATGTCACAGATTTTAAGCTCCTTCTAAGGCATGGTTAATAAGATTAAATTTGAAGGAGCTTGATAACGTGGCGACGGTGATTAGTAACGAGCGGCTGGGAGACGGAGTATACCACCTGGTGGTTGAAGGTGGTAACGGAGGTGCGATGGGTCAATTCTACATGCTGCGGGCGTGGGGAGCCTATCCGCTGCTGTCCAGACCGCTTAGCATACATCAGGTGAATGACAGCGGTGTTGATTTTTTGTATCACGTAGTAGGGGAAGGCACGGAGATTCTTGCCGGACTGAAGCCGGGAGACAAGCTTGAACTCGAGGGGCCATTCGGCACCGGCTTCCCGCATGTGGAAGGTAAGGTCGCGTTAGTAGGCGGGGGCATCGGAATTGCTCCGCTCTATTACTGCGCCCAGGAGCTTCCGGAGAGTGACATCTACCTCGGCTTCAGCCGGGAACCTTTTCGTACCGAAGCCTTCCGTCCGCTTGCTGCCGAACTGACCGTCGATGTGGGCGGCCACATTCTAGACAGCGTGGATTTCACAGCCTATGATCATATATTTGTCTGCGGTCCGCATCCCATGCTGAAGGCGGCACAGCTCAAGGGCATAGCAGCGGAAACAGCCGGCAAGCGTCCTGACGTATATCTGTCGCTGGAGAACCGAATGGCCTGCGGCATCGGTGCCTGTCTCGTCTGCAGTGTATCCTGCAAGGATGGACAACGGAAGGCCTGCGCGGACGGCCCCGTCTTCCTGGCTGGGGAGGTGCTGTTCCATGATTAATACAACTGCTACTATTGCCGGTGTTCATTTCAAGAACCCGATTGTTATGGCTTCGGGCACGTTTGGCTTCGGCCGTGAATATGGCAAGCTCTATAATGTATCCCTGCTTGGCGGAATCTCCGGCAAAGGGCTGACGCTCCATGCCAAAGCGGGAAATCCCGGTGTACGCGTGTATGAGACAGCTTCGGGCATGCTGAACAGTGTAGGACTTGAGAATCCGGGAGTGGAAGCCTTCCTGGCCAAGGAGCTCCCATATTGGGAGACACTGGACACGGCGCGTATCGTGAATCTGGGCGGCAACACGCTGGCTGATTACGTGCTCGGCGCCGAGCTGATCCAGCGTGATGCGGATGCCCGCCTGCTTAGAGGCAAACCGGCAGTGGATATGATCGAGCTGAACATCTCTTGTCCGAATGTGAAGGAAGGCGGCATCGCCTTCGGCGTGAAGACTCCGGCAGCGCTTGAGGTTGTCCGGGCAGTTAGAGCAGCAACCCGTCTTCCGCTGGCCGTGAAGCTGTCGCCGAACGCCGAGGATATCGCAGAGATGGCTGAGATGTGTGAGGCTGAGGGAGCGGATGCCGTCTCGCTGATCAATACGATCTCAGGAATGAAGATTGATGTGCGCCGCCGCCGCAGTGTATTTAATAATCTGTATGCCGGTCTGTCCGGACCTGCCATTAAGCCTGTAGCCTTGCGGATGGTGCATCAGGTATCCAAGCGTGTATCCATTCCGGTAATCGGTATGGGCGGAATCACTTCAGCTACGGATATTATTGAATTCATTATGGCTGGTGCCACCGTCATTCAAGTGGGGACGTACAACTTCATGAATTTACGGGCGGGCAGTACACTTGTCGAAGAGCTGCAGCAATTCATGGCCGAAGAGAATATCTCCTCACTGGATGAAATCCGCGGTATTGTATAGCTGGAAAGCTGATTCTGCATAACTTTTTGCGCAGCCTGAGAGATCTTCGCTTACCATGGTTAATATAATGGGTAGGGGGTATTCTGTTATGACATCCGATCAGCTGCATCCTGATGACATTGAGCTGTCTGAAATTACGGTTGGCCGTGACCTGCTGCTGCTGATTACCGGAGGTGTCCGTCATATCGGTGCAGCCAGTACCGCTTATATGGACGGCGACACTGCCAGGGTCATGACTTCGGCGGTCCCGCATCACAAGGAGCATACGATCAGCGAATCCGTTGCACTCAGGGCAGCTGCCGCGCTGAACCGGACGGTAACGGTTGTGATGGGGATTCATTACGACAATCTGACTAAAGAGGGCATCATGGAAGTCGTAAATATTGTGAATGCTAAAGTAGATCAATATTTATTGCAGAAGGTTTAACAATTTGTGAAACGATAATGGCACTCCCTGCGTAAAAGATACCAAATGAGCAACTAACTTTTATTTTGGAGGAATGAACCATGTCTATATTTAAAAGATTGCGTGATCTGACCATGTCCAATGTGAATGCGATTATTGATAAAGCGGAAGACCCGGTCAAAATGACCGACCAATACATTCGTGATATGACCGAGGATCTGGAAGATGCCGAGAAAGCGGTAGCTGCCCAGATCGCCATTGAGAAGAAGTTCAAGCAACTGTACGAAGAGCAGGAAGCACTGGTGAACAAGCGCAACCAGCAGGCACACGCTGCCGCTCAAGCCGGTAATGCTGATCTGGCCCGCCGTGCACTGGAAGAGAAGAAATCGGCTGAAGCCAAGCTCGTAGAGTACAAGACCAGCTTCGACCAGAACAAGGCTTCTGCGGACAATCTCCGCGGCAAGCTCGAAGAAATGCGCAAACAGCTTACACAGATGAAGAACAAACGGGAGACACTCGTTGCCCGCTACAACGCAGCGAAGGCCCAGACCGAAATCAACAAAGCTATGAGCGGGTTCAGCTCCGATTCGGCTTCAGCCGGTCTCAAACGGATGGAAGACAAGATGCTTCAGGCAGAAGCGCAGGCAGAAGCCAGCAACGAGATGAGCTCCGGCAACAAATCGCTGGATGATGAATTCGAGAAGCTGGGTAAAGACCAGGCGGTAGAGGATGAGCTGGCTGCACTGATGAAGCAATACGACAAACAATAACATATTGGCATAAGCCGGAGTTCAGGCGGTTGTCCACAGGCGAAGGGGAGACAGAACTAGCGGTTTCTCCTTCGCTTTATCTTTGCCTTACTAGGAAGGTAATCTGAACAAGCGGGGGCTAAAGCAATGGATTTCCATACCCTGGTGTCCATGGTAGTGTGGACGGTCAGCGGCGCAGTGCTGCTGTGTGTGCTGATGTTTGTGGATTCGCTGTTTACCCGTTACGATGATTTGGAAGAACTCAAAGCAGGCAATATGGCAGTCACTACGCGCTTTGTGCTGAAGCTGGGGGCTCAGGGCTATATACTATCATCATCCATTGCTGCGGCTAGCCGGCTTGGGGAAGCACTGATTGTCTCTATCGTGTCTTTTGTACTGCTGTTCGTTCTCGAAAAGACAGCCGAGCTGCTGCTGGGCAGGGTGGGCAAGCTTGATCTTGATCATGGCACTCAGCTGGGCAAAGTCGGTTATGGACTGCTTGCAGGCTCATTACATGTAATCGGGGCTTTAATTATTGCTGCATTTATTCGTGGATAATACACATATTCTGACAGAACTAAGCGGATGCTTTCGAAGCGAGTTTTGCGAAGAAAAATCGACGAAGTGTATGCTGACCAAACTTTTAGGAGGATTGATGGCTTTGGGTTTATGGAAAAGAATCGGTAATATGTTCTCGAAGCCGGAGGCGCCCGCTGTGCCTGCAAGCATGCTGAACCTGTCTCCCGGAGATATCTGTGAGGTATCCCTGGTAACCTACGAAGTAACGGGCCGTACGAAGACTAGCGGCCGCAATGCTGCTGTATTAACGCTGCGCGACGGAAGCCAGATTTCTTATCTGTATATTGAGGAGCGGGAGCAGCTGCAATACCGATTGTATCACCCGATCGACGGACGTCTGGATAGTCCTTCCGAGGTACCGGCTACACTGGAGCTGGATGACCGTACTTTTTATCTGGAGGAAGAATACGAGGGGTATGCAGCTGTTACAGGCCAGACCCCATATATGAACGGCGGAGAGCAGCATGTCTGGCAATACCAGTCGGATGATTCGCGGCTGCTGCGTGTGGAATGGCAGAATGGCCGGTTCATGCTCTATGAAGGTGAAACTGTCATTCCGGCTGATGTCAGAGTGATCCGTGCGTCTTAAGGTTGGCAGGACAAGAAAATAACAGTTTTATTTTCAATTTAATAATATTGAACTAGGGATGCCGTTGCCTGTCTCAGGCCCGTGCGTCCCTTTTTGCGTGTGAGCGAACCGGAGCTGAATTTCCCTTTGTAGTGCTGCATGTTAAAATAGGGCGTAACTCGGCAGATGCAGGAAACTGCCAACTTAAGAAGGAGGATGGACTACTTCCATGGCTAACCCAGAGAACCATAACAAGGAATATACCAATGATAAATTTCAGCGCTCAGCCCTTCAGGTGAGAGAGGCTCAGGCCCGGCTGACAGCATATGCAGCACCACTTTCGCTTGAAGAAGTGCCTTTGAATCAAAGCTACGGCCGTTTTCTTGCCCGGTCCGTTCATGCGCCGCATCCCTTTCCGGCGTTTGACCGCTCAAGTATGGATGGTTTTGCAGTTATCGCGGCAGATACAGTATCGGCTGGCGATAACAGCGTGGTGTGGCTTAAGGTTGTCGATGTTATTCCCTGCGGCGCAGTAGCGTCAAGAGAGATTACGACGGGGACGGTCGCACGGATCATGACCGGAGCGCAGGTTCCGGGTGGCGCAGACACTGTCGTTATGCTGGAGGCCACGGAGAGCCGGATGGAGGATGGTGTCACTTATGTGGGTATTCGCAAGCCGCAAGCGGCGGGACTTCATATTACGCCGCGCGGCCTGGAGCTGGGAACAGGAGAACTGGTGCTGCCTGAGGGGACAATAATCGGTGCCGGTGATATCGCTGCACTGGCTGCGCTGGGAGCCGCGAATGTTCCCGTGCGCCGCAGACCCAAGGTTGGGATCTTCGCTACCGGAACTGAACTGCTGGAGGTGGACGAGCCGCTGGTTCCTGGCAAAATCCGTAACAGCAACTCTCCTATGCTGGAGGCACTTGTACGGGAAGCAGGCGGTGAGCCTATAATGCTGGGTGCGATTGTAGATGATCTGGAGCTTGCCCGGAGTAAGGTGCAGATGGCACTGGAGAGCTATGATCTTGTAATTACCACGGGCGGAGTGTCTGTCGGAGATTATGACATTATGGGGGATCTAATCCGCGAGCAAAGCGGCGAAATGCTGTTTAACAAAGTAACCATGCGACCGGGGAGCGTTACAACGGCGGCGGTCCGCGGAGGGACAATTCTGCTGGCGTTATCAGGCAACCCGGGAGCCTGCTTCGTAGGATTCCAGCTGTTCGCCCGGCCTGTCATCGGGCTGATGCAAGGCGCTGCCCAGCCATTTTTGCCGGAATGGACCGCAGTGCTGGGAGTGGACTATAAGCGGGTAAACAGCTTTACACGTTATGTCCGGGCCCGGCTGGAGATCCGGGAGGGCGTTCTCTATGCTTTTCCTGCCGCCGTCGACGAATCCTCCGTGACGGTTACGATCAAGGACAGTGATTGTCTGATCGTGATTCCGCCGGATAGCGGACAGATGACTTCCGGGGATAAAGTAACCGTGCTTAAGCTGCCGGGGGAGATCCGGGGGTGAATAGGTGGGGCAGATAGGACTAGAATGGAACCCGCAACGCAGAGCAACATTGAAAGTTAATTATGTTATTTCAACATATGAAAAATTCACAATAAAGAATCTCCACACCTAATACGTTGCTGGCAGAACCTGAACCAACTTTAAAGTTCATACGGACTAGCTTAAATGTTGTAGTAAATACAACTCGCTTGCCTGAATATCTGGGTGTTTGGACAGATTGTTGTATGAAATACAAGAATTGTCCCGCAAAACGACGTTGAGGGAATAGAATGCTGCATTTTATACAACATTTGTGGATTATAGCCAAGATCCTGATGGAATTGTTGTATTTTGTGCAGGATTTTTAGAAAGTAATCAGATAATTAAGTAGGGTATACGTTTATTATTCCTGAGCCAACAGTGCAATGGTACAATAAGTCCAATATTCAGGCAACAACGGTTTATTTCCAATATTACAACATATGAAAAATTCACAATAGAAAATCAAAAAACTAGAGCAACCTGCCAGCAGGCTCATCCAATCGTGCTCTTGTTTTCATAATGCGGATTCCAAAAACGGGTCACAAGGGAAAAACCTCAATTCTCAGAATACTTTCTGAATGTCAAAAAGAAACTCGGGTCGAATACGTCCCGGGTTTCTTAGCAATCTGAGACCAGAAGGAGAAGTGCGCACACATCCGCGGCTTTGTTGCGTAGAGCTCGAATCAGGCGTATGAATACCCCTGATCATCCGCATGCGGCTGGAAATGGGAGAATTAGATGTATAGTCCGCTTGAATCCGCAAATGTAGGAGCAGATAGCCTCAATCAGAAGCACAAGTACTACAGCTAATTAGCCGCCTGTTGCATATTAATCAGCAGCAGAGCAGTCTGGTTAGAATTCAGCTCAAGCCCGCAGACCAGTGCTCAGGATGCGTAAGCGATCCCGGCAGCTTGGTAGCCGGACTTCCCTTCGCGGCTTGCAGCTGCGCTTGGGTAAGGAAGAGGCAGCCCCGCAGATCGGCGCCGCTCAGATTCGTGTCGCGGAGGTCAGCGCCGATCAGGTCGGCATGCCGCAGATCCGCAGCGCTGAGGTCAGCGGCGATCAGATATGCGCCGCGCAAGCTGACGCAGCGGAGATCGGCCCCGCGCAGCTTGGCGCCGATCAGATCAGCCCCGCGGCCGTAGTTCTTCTGCCGCTTGGGAGCAGGCGTCAGCTGCGCCCGCGCGGCATTACGTGCCAATTCGCTGGCGCGCAGCAGCAGTTCGTTGACTTCAGCACGATGAACGTGCACATCGAGCTTCAGCAGTTCTGTGGGGCTTAGTGTGGTTATATTCAGGGTCTGCTCCATCATCAGCATGAGCGAATCATGCAGAATTTCAGCACCGGAGAACGCTAGAGCTTCGCGTAGATACCATAGCAGCTCATGAAGCTGGCGCATCACCAGTAAGACCTCGAACATCTGCCTGGCGGTATCAGGGGCCTGCCGCCAGTCGCGTCCGCCATACGTGAGATTGGAGACCTTCTGCCCTGCTCCGAAGCAGTCATACACTGTGCAGCCCCGGAAGCCTTTCTCCCGCAGTACCGTGTGAATTCCGCAGCGGAAGTCCTCCCGCAGATTGGGGCAGGGCTGTCCGGCATTCTTATCTATAGCGAAGTCGGAGGAAGCGGCAAAAGGTAACGCCGCGCAGCAGAGGCCGAAGCAGTTCAGGCAGTCGGAATGCAGCTCAAGCAGCCTGCTGTCCCGAGTTTCAGTCCAATTTAGATTATTGTCAATCAAAGGAATAATACCTCCACATAAATAATGAGCCTCAGCTCAGAGCCTTGGCGAATATGTCAGATCACGTTGAGGGTTCACTTTCCAGACGGCGCTCAATAGCTTCTGACATCGTTTTGTCCGTGAGATGGGCATAGATTTCGGTGGTTTCAGTTGAAGCATGTCCGAGCTGTTCCTTCGTCCGGTAGATATCATTTTGCAGATAATAGTCGGTCGCGAAGGAGTGCCGCAGCTTGTGAACAGTCAAATAAGGTTTGCCAAACCGCTTGGCATATTTGATAATCATCTCTTGAATCGCCCGCTTGGTCATCCGTTTGCCCTCGGTGCTGCCATTAGGCAGGGTGATGAAGAGTGCTTTTTCCCGTTTGGGAGTCTTGTATCTGGACTGGCGGAGGCTAAGGTATAAGCTGAGATCATCCTTGGCCTGTTCGCGGAAATAGACCGGAGTCTTGAAGGTTTCGTCATTATGACCCTTGCGGAAGACATAGAGCAGCTTGTTGTTCACATCCAGATCATCCACATTGAGATTGACCACCTCGGATACGCGCAGGCCGGAGTTCAGAATCAGACTGGCGATACAGGCATCCCGCTCACGGTTCAGCTGAAAAGAATAATAAGCCTGCTTGTTGGCTTCTACATCCTTGCCATATCCTTCGTAGATATAGCCTACGAATTCCAGCAGTTCCTCATCCTCCAGAATTTTACCCTTTAGTTTGGCGGCCGTATCCTTCGGTTTGTGAATCCGTTTGATCTCCACCTTGGCCATAATATTACGCTTAAGCAGCGGGTAAAAGTTCTCATCCTCCGCGATCTGGCTTAAGTAGTGGAAAAGGGAGCGCAGCGCGGACAGCTTGCGGGACACGGTAACACGTGTGTTGGCACTCTCAGCCCGGGTAGTCAGATGCAGGCGGTAGCCGACAATACTGTCCATGTGCAGGGTCTCCAGATCGAGCAGCGTAATCTCAGCATTACTGGCAGCCACGGACAGACCTTCACCCCGCAGCCATCCGAAAAAGGATTCATAGTCACGGATATACTCCAGCAGCGTGGAGGGGGACAGATCCGGACGCTTATAATCAATGAACTGCTGCACGAACCAGGGCATCTGCGGCAGACGCTGGTCGAGATTTTTCCGGTCGGTGGTTTTTTGAATACTGATAGGAATCACCTTCTTTATAGTTTGCCGGAAGCCGATAGGGCTGTCATTCTATCTTAACATGTTTTAGCATTTTATGGCTTGAATCTGCACCCGGGAAAAGCAGTGCCCTTGCTCCTGATGTGACAAAGTTATATGATGTGAAGTAAACGTAAACGGCAGAGGTGAACCTGATGGAACTTGGAATCGAGCTGGTTCCTAAAGAGCAGAAGCAGATTATAAGCAGATTAATGCAGTTCTATTTGTATGATTTTACGCGGTACCTGGAGCTGCAGGTGGACCGTGAGGGATTGTTTCCGTCTTATCCCGGGCTGGAGGCCTATTGGAACAGCGGCATCAACAAGTTTGCCTACTTATTCACGGTGGACGGCAATATTGCCGGCTTCGCCCTTGTAGACCGGCTCCTGCGTGATCCGGAGGGACAGTTCTATATGACGGAGTTTTTTGTGATGCAGAAATACCGCCGCAGCGGCGTAGGAACCTGGGCTGCACACCGGCTGTTCGATATGTTCCCCGGCGACTGGAAGGTCTCGCAGATCCGTGCGAATACGCCTGCGCGTAACTTCTGGCACCGGGTGATCGGTTCGTATACCGGCGGCGAGTTCCAGGAGCGCTTCAACTCCCGGCAAGGCAACCCCAGTCAATACTTCAGCACATTAAATACTAATCGGATTAAAAAATAAATGCAGGATGCCGGAACATGAATGACCCCACCGGTTCATCACATACACTTACCAAAATGCCGCGCAACTTTAGGGCGTTTCCAGCGTCTGGTAAATGAGGTGATCACAAATGTCCATACGTAATAGTGTACTTGGAGCGGGTTGCATTACCATGCTATTAGCACTCAGCACAGGCTGCGGCAACGGGTCTGAGATTAATTCGCCAGATGCCGGGGGGATGGCGCAGCCGTCCGCAACCACTGCGGCAAGAGCTATAGTATCTGTTACTCCTTCTCCAGCCCCTGCGACGCCAGAAGTAATCCAGACTGAACCGCCTGCGGTTAAGTCAGTGGTACTAATTCCGGCAGTACCGGATTATACCGAAAGCGGCAGAGGATATGAGATTAAGGGAGAGGTTGTCCAAGCTTCATTCTCGGCTGATCAGACTTTGCCTTTGGGGCTGTTCATGCCCGAAACGATGGTGCGGTTTGAACAGGACGGAAGGACCGCCTGGGGCACTCCGGATAAACAGAATTATATTACTTTGATGAAACTTGATGCAGCTGATGCGGCAGCTGGTGATGGAGAATTTGAGCCAGGCAATGACCGGCAACTGCTGAAATATAAGGAATACCTCGGAAGTAAAGTAATAGGTGGCCAGACGGCCGAAGTATTCGAATTCACGGCCAAGGAGCATGCTTACAGAGCAGAACTCCACATACAGGCTGAACAACGTGCAGCGCTGCTTCCCGTGTTCATTGATATGCTTAGAGATGTGGAATATATGGAGAAGCAACCACCCATCACTCCAGGTGTGTTCTTAACAGCGCCGGATGTAGGAAGTGATCCCGGGAAAAAGCAAGCGCTGCAGGAAACGATGGACTGTCTTGAAGCCTGGGCGGCAGGGGACAAGGAGAAATTCGCTGCTACTATGCATTCACCGCAGCTGAATGAAGCTCTGCAGTTTTTCCTGGATAATAAAAATGTTTATCATTTCTACGAGTTGACAGTCCTTGGTATTCCTATACAGGGAGCCAAACGGGCTGCCTTCGCCGTCAGCTATACCCGTATGACCTCCGAAGGCTACATTATAGATGGAGGCAATGAGATCTCTCTGCTCAAGAACAAGCAGGGCGAATGGAAGATTGCTAATATTGATTAGCCTGGTGAAGCAGATTGAACTCTTAAATTAAGTGTGCTATAATTTGCACATTAATAGTGCAAAAGGAGTTACTACTTCCCATGGCAGAGCTTAAACGATTTGGTTATGGACTGCAGGCGTTAGTCGTGCTCGCTGCATCTCCGGAGCAATACTCAAGTATGGAGATTGCTGAACAGATCGGCTGCGAGCCGACTGCGCTGCGCAAAATCCTGTCCCGGCTTACAGAAGCCGGTTATATTGAAGTGCGTCAAGGCCGTGGGGGGGGCTATACACTGGCTAAACAACCCGGAGATATTACCTTGGCAGAGGTATACCTGTCTCTGCATGATGATGTACCTATGCTGGACGGCATGCTGGATACTACCGGCAATCATTTGTTTGGACAGAAGGTCCGCCAGTCCTTCGATCAGATCATGACGGATATCCGTTTTCAGGTGGAGCATGTACTGAAATCCTATACGGTTGCTGATTTGGTAGAGTAAAGGCAGAGTTACGGCAGCCGTTTGTTCAAATAGTTGCTTTTTTTTAATTTAAAATGTGCTGTATTTTGCACATTTAATTAACAATAGTCTATTTTGGAGGAGATCATATGAGAATTCATTGGTTCGGACACGCCGCATTCCAGCTCACCTCTGAGCAGGGGACGGTGATTCTGATTGATCCGTACGGGAAATTTCTTGGCTACCGGATGCCCCGGGTTCGGGCGGATATACTGGCTGTCACCCATGACCATAAGGATCACAATCAGATTCATATCGCTGAAGGAGACTACGAACTAATTAATAAACCAGGGCATTTCAGTGTAAAAGGTGTAGAGATTCATGGTGTGTCCACTTATCATGATAATGTCGAAGGGGCAAAAAAAGGCAGCAATACGGTCTTTATTTTCACAATTGATGGACTCCGTATTTGTCATGCCGGTGACCTCGGCCATATTCTGACGGCGGAACAAGTGGGGCAGATTGGTGAAATTGATGTGCTGATGATTCCTGTCGGCGGAAGAATGACTCTGGACGGTGCTGGAGCCGCGGAAGTGATGAAGCAGCTGCAGCCGGCAGTTGCCATTCCTATGCATTACAGCACCAAAGCGTTGGGACTGCTTGGCCGGTTTTATTTTGCCAAAGCGGATAAGTTCTTGCAGGCTGCAGGGCGGCCTGTTAACGTAGTAGAAGAGCTGGTCATTACCAGTGAGACTCTTGACGGACAACGTGGCGTATATACTCTTCAATATGAACCAAGCTGAATGGGCTGGAAAAGAGGATTATTGATGTCAACCCTATCTATGACTCCGCGTAAACCGCTATATGTTCTGATTACCCTGATTACCGCTTTGGCTGGCGGGGGGATCTTTGTGCTGCTGCATCTGCCGCTGCCCTGGCTGCTTGGCCCGATGATCGCTGTTCTGATCGGCTCCAATCTGCGGAAGCAAGTGTATACCTGGCCCGGACAAATACGGAATACCGGGATGATTATCGTCGGCTATACCATTGGTCTCTCCCTGACCGGTTCTGCACTGAATCAAATCGCTTTCCAGCTGCCCTCCATGCTGCTGATGACCACACTTCTGCTGTTGTTCTGCGCCGGTATTGCAGTAATTGTATCTAAGATATCGGGAACCAACTACAAGACTATCCTGCTTGGAAGTATCCCCGGCGGGTTAACCCAGATGCTGGTGCTGGCCGAAGAGTCAGAGGATATCAATCTTACGGTTGTCACGGTAATTCAGGTGGTCCGGCTGATGATGATTATTATCTGTGTGCCGCTGCTGATCTACAGCCCGCTGTTTCCCAGCCACGCTGGCGGGGGAGAGAATACACCTCTTATGGTTGAATCTGCTGCGGGATGGGGAGGGCTATTCCCGAATATCCTTTATTTTGGTGTTGCTTGTACGGTAAGCGGAATTGTAGGCCAAAAGATTAACTTCCCCACCGCCTATCTCCTTGGTCCGGCAATCATTACGGCTATTCTGCAGATTAGCGGTCTTCAGGGTCCCGCGCTTCCGGATATTCTGATCAATGCCGCGCAGCTGATGATTGGCGTATATGTCGGATTGCTGCTCGATCCGCGTAAGCTGAACAATAAACTGCTGACACTGTCGCTGGCTGTAGGCAGCGGGGCAGTGCTGATTGCCGGAGCGTATGGTCTCAGTCTGCTGTTCGCTTATCTGGATTCGGTATCATCAGCAACCGCGCTTCTCAGTCTTGCTCCCGGAGGGATGGATCAGATGAGTCTGATCGCGCATGAGGTAGGGGCGGATTTGCCTACGGTGGCCGGGTATCAGTTGTTCCGGACATTTTTCATCTTTTTTGCGGTTCCGCCACTGTTCAAACTGATTTTCCGGGGGAAAAAAAGCAAGACGGCAACGATTAGTTAACATAATAATGATTATGTTAACTAAATCTTAAGTTTGATCAGCTAAAGCGGAATTGAAGTGATAAGAGAACTTAAAATAGAACTTAAAAAGTGAACTTAAAGCAAAGCTTGGGATGCCCTCCGGGGATTGGTCCCGGGCTTTTTCTGCTCGTGCAAATGGTCGATTTCTCAAAATGTAAAAATAATCACATCATTTAAGGTTTCCCGGTGCATATAATCTATATTGAACAGTGTTAAAAAACATTACAGTGTTAAATTAAATAACGCCTTGTTAAAGGAGTCTTACAATCATGGGCAAAGAAGAAAGACAAGAGCAGGAACGGGAAGCGATGCGTAATTTGATTCTGACAACAGCTGGTGAACTAGTGGCCGAGAAGGGGATTAGGCAGCTGTCTATCCGCAAGATCGCTGAACGGATGGAGTATTCTGCCGGGATCATTTATCACTATTTTCAGGGAAAGGAGGATATAGTGGAGCAGCTTCTGCAGAAGGAATACCGGGAGCTGATAGGCGGACTAGCAGGCGGATCTCACATTCCGCAGAGTAAAGTATCGGCTGAAGACAACTTAAGCCAGTCGCTGTCACAGTTTATCCGAATGACAACCGCAGAAGGATCACAATACCGGAATGTGATGCTGAATGATTCGCCGGCTGTGCTTAACCATACTGCAGTACTGCATAAAGGGGCTGCACTGGAGCGTAATGCGATCAGCATGCTCTGCAGGACTCTTCGTCAATTCAGAGGGATGGCATCCCGCAAGGAGGAAGAAATTGAACTTACTGCCCAGGTAATCTGGAGTGCAGCATTTGGACTGATTATGAGGCTGAATGTCGAGAAGAATCTGCCGGAGGAGCAGAAGGAGGCACTGATTACCCGGCATGTTGAGGCCATGCTTCTCATTGCAGGGAGCTGGGACTAAGTTTTTTTGATTATTCGGCTAAGGGGGGGAGAAGGCGATGGGATATAGACGATCAGTTGGCATTTTAACGGGTTTAGTTATTATCCTTGCGATAGCAGCGTCGGGGTACGGATTGCTGTCAGGTCACAGGCCGGGGGAGCATGGAAAGTCTGAATCCTTTACCTCAATCCGGGGGGAGGTGGTCGAATTATACGGCAGGGGAATATACAAATATGATTCAATTTCCATAGCTGCCCAGGCTAAAGCCCAGGATGGAGTTACGCTACTCCTGGGGATTCCTTTGCTGCTCGTTTCACTGGTTATGAGCTTCAGAGGGAGGGTCAGAGGGCGACTGCTGTTAGCTGGAGCCTTGGGATATTTTACATATACTTATGCTTCTTACAGCTTCCTGTCTATGTACAATAACCTTTTTCTAATTTATGTAATATTGTTCTCAGCCAGCCTATTTGCATTTATTCTGACACTGCTGTCCCTGGAGCGGGAGAGAGTAGAACGGTTTTTTAAACACAGTTTACCGGCCCGAAGCATCGGCTTTTTCCTGCTGTTTATCGCATTTATGGTTATGATGTTATGGCTGGGCAGGATCGCTAATTCTATTCGCCAAGGGACAGCACCTGAAGGATTGGAGCATTACAGCACATTGGTGATTCAGGCACTCGATTTAGCCATTGTTGTTCCGCTTACAGCAATTACCGGCGTACTGCTTATTCGCAGGCGGTCTTATGGTTATCTGCTTGCTTCTGTAGTTATAGTCAAAGCTGCCGCTATGCTAACCGCCATCACGGCCATGATCATTGGGATGCTAAGGGCGGGAGTAAGCGTATCTACAGTAGAGCTGGTAGTGTTTCCTGTGTTCAATTTAGGTGTTGTTGTTTGCTTGTACCTTGTATTGAGCAATGTACAGGAACCGGGATAGTCGTCAGACCCTTTTACCATAGATAAGGAGCGGCGGATAATATGAGTAATAGAACACTGATTTTATATGCAGGCAAATATGGATGTACCGAGAAAGCGGCATTTCTGTTGAAATCGAGGCTTGGAGAGGCTGAGGTTGTGAATCTAAAGTATGCCAAGGTGCCGGCGCTGGCTGCCTATGACACGGTGATTCTGGGCGGATCCATTTACTACGGCAAAATCCGTAAAGAAATGGCAGTATTCACATCCAAATATGAGCAGGAGCTGTCGGGTAAGCGGCTGGGACTATTCATCTGTGCCGGGATGAAGGGGGAGAAGGCAGAGCAGGAGCTGAAGCAGGCTTATCCGGAGGTTTTGTACAAAAAGGCACTTGCCAAGGAAATCATAGGCGATGAGATTTATCCGGAGAAAATTTCAGCACTGGACAAATGGGTTCTACGGATGGTCAAGGGGAAAGGGAATGAAGCTGGAGCTGGATTATCTATGGATAAGCTGGACGGATTCGCTCGTACAATGACAGGGAAATAGAAAGGGCTGTGTCCCAAAGGCAGGGGCTGGGGCTGGAATAAGTACGCATCCGGTACGGATTTGATAAAACAGCGGCAGCTAAGAGAACTGATTCTGTTCAAAGTGCTGCCGCCGCACCGAATTTGGAAGGATATAGCATTTAAGCACAATAAGGTTAACATAAATATAATTATGTTAACCATCCTTAGGTTTTTTCAAAAAAATAACAGAAACCTTGCCATACCGTTGCCTACAACTATGTAATTTATTTGCCATCACTATAAAAATTCAGCATATGAAAAATTCACAGTAGACGAACAGGCAGCCAAACTCCACCTAGCAACTTTAATCACACGCAACATTTGAACTTCTTTTATCTACAAACACCCGGAAAAAGAATCGGAATATCATGACCAGCAGCAGAAATCAACAGAATCTTTGTGATTAACTCAATTGTTCCGTCAATTTTGACGCCATATCCAGGGACTTCAGCGCATGCTGCAGGGAAAGAATGGAGTCCGTACCGTCCTGCAGACACTGGAGAGCATGGCGTAAGCTTTTTTCATAAGGATTGTTGGGGATCAAGGGAATATCCTCTTTGCCCGTAGACGAATACGCGGTTAAGCTTGCCTCTGTATCTCCATTCGCAGCACTGCTCTCGTGAAATACCAGCTTCGCCTGCTCGAAATAAGCATCATACCCGACGGTAAAAGGATAAGATTCCGGCATCTGCGAAGAGACAATCAGCTGGGCGCTCACCTCAGGTTGAAGGAAAGAAGCATGCACCAGTGCTTGGCCACTTTTACCTCCAGAGGTACCCCAGACCGCAGAAGGTGCTGGAGAATTCAGCAGCCAATCGATGAAATCCAGTTCATGAATCATCAGGATAGCTGCGATCTTGGAAAGACCCAAATCCCCCCATAACGGGGCGGTTTCCCGGCGCAAGGTGATTTGCAGCAGTTTGCCGTATTTTTTGTCTTGAACCGCCTTATATAGGTACTCATAGGCATAATCGAATTTGATGAATTGGTTGACCAGAATTCTGCGGCCGTATTGTTGTTCAGCCTGGAGCATTTCCTGTGCATCTTCCAGCTTCTGTGCCACCGGCGTTTCGCAAAATACATGTTTCCCGTTTCTCAGCGCTTCCACAGCGTAAGTCTTATGCAGCGCAGAGGGCAGGCAGATATCTACAATATCGATTGTTGGATCAGACATAATCTCCTCTATAGACATCGTAATCTCAACTCCAAGCTCTTCCTTCAGCTTCAGCAGCTTGGCTTCATTTCGTCCGAAGACGATCACACGGTCTATGAATTCCATTTGTTTCAATACCGATGCATGATAAGCTCCAAAACCTGTTCCCAATATGCCAATATTCATTTACAGCAGCTCCTTAGATTTGATACATTCATCATAACGTTCAATTGTTGACAACAGAGTGGCAAGAATAGGTTGTTGAACTATCGGTAGGGGGATTATAATGCGGCTGCACCGCTTGATTGCGATTCTTTTATTGGTTGAATCCCGGGGCAGGATGAAGGCAGCTGCTCTGGCAGAAGCCCTGGAAACGTCTGTCCGCTCCATTTACAGGGATATCGATGTGCTGGCTGAATCGGGAATTCCTCTCGTTACAACAACCGGGCCGAACGGCGGAATTTCATTGATGGAGGGCTATACGGTGAATCTGCGGCGGCTGCATGGCGAAGAGGTGGTTCAGCTGTTTTTGACAGGGATGGGGATGCCTGCAGGCGGTTCGGGCGAGACTGGTCTGCTGCTCCGTAATGCTCTGCTGAAGCTGGAAGCAAGCTTGCCTGCTCCTTATCAGCAGGATATCCGTACTGCACAAAGCCGGTTCCTGTTCGATGATACGCCATGGTGGAGTGAACAGGTGGCAGTACCATACCTGGAGACTCTGCGCGCTGCGGTGTGGCGGGGGCGAAGGATTGAGGTGCAGTACCGCAAAGTAAATGGTGAGCTCTCTCACCGAAAGCTCCATCCATATGGGCTTGTGATAAAGCAGGGGGCATGGTATCTGGCCGCTTATTGCGAGGGCGCAGAGGCTATTCGTACGTTTAAATGCGAGCGGTTTGCCGCGGTGTCGTTAATAGAGGGGACCTATACTATTCCTGAACACTTCTCCCTCCAGGAATACTGGAAAGAAGGAGAGCTTGCCTTCATTAATGCCAGTAAAGCGCGGGAAATCTACCCTGTAGTGATCCGGACACCGGCATACTATCAGGAGATCATTAACGGCTTAGAAGTGTTGAATACGGAAACTGACGGTGAATTTCAACTCATTACTGTGAATATGTACGATTATGAATCTGCGTGCGAGAGGGTATTACCCTTGCTCGTCCAAGCTGAAATTGTGGGCCCCGCAGAGCTTCGTGAATTCATTGGCAGGCAGGCTCGTTATTGGAATAAAATGTATTGTTGAATTTGGGTAACATAATAAATGTTATGTTAACTTAAAAAACTGTGATCTATGGTGGGATAACAAGGTAAACAAAATAATCCCCAGACCTAAGCTTCTCAGCTAAGTCTGGGGATTATTGATGTCTTAAGCACTTATGTTAGCCTTATTGCCAGTCTCGGCAAGCTCTCTAATTCTGAGTCTTTTATGCGCCGTAATCAGGAAAGGAAGGCCAAAAGCCGTTGTCAAAGCCAGCGGAACGAACACGGCCGGACCATTCGCCGTACCGAATTGATCGAGTAACAGCCCCCCGAGAATCGGCGCCATTACATTGCCGAGATTATTGAAGCCGATGGTGCCGAAGTAAGTACCTTTCCACTCCGGACGGGCAATCCGGTCAATCAGCATATCCATCATCGTGAAGAGCAGCACTTCCCCGATCGTGAATAAGACAACACTGAACATCAGTAGAGCGACTCCGCCAGGCATCCCAAACAGCAGCAGACTGAGTGCGACGCAGCAATTTCCTAGGATCAGAGGAATGATTGGCGGGAATTTACTCGCTGTGCGGACGATCGGGTATTGCACCACCAGCACCGTTATTGCGTTCAGAGACAACATATAGGAGAAAAACTGTCTGCCATTGCTGAAATGGGGGTTGTTTGCCAGATATTGTGCCAGTGTTGAACTGAAATGCCCATATCCCAGCACGCAGAAGATAGTACCAAGCAGAACAGGCAGGAAGACCTTATCTCTTCCGGTGGTAGACAGTGCTTCCAGCAGCTTCGGTGTCCGGGCTTCGCCATGAACCGGCAGGCTGGCACGGTGTACAGAGAATTGCAGAAACAGTACAAGTCCATAGGCGATGTAGACGATACCGGCGATCAGGAACGGGAACGTGGATTTGGCTGAGCCCAGCTGCAGGCCAATGATCGGCCCGAAGACCACACCCAGATTCACCGCTGCATACCGCAGATTGAAGACCAGCAGCTTGTGATCCGGAGGGGTAATATCCGAGAGTAAAGCCCGTGAAGTCGGTTCGAATACTGCGCGGCATAATCCATTCAGCGTATTGACGAGGAAAAAGACCCATAAATGCTGTGCAGCCGAGAAGCCGAAGAACACACAGGCCCAGCCGAATACGGACACCAGCATAACGATTTTACGACCGATCACGTCAGAGATGTAACCGCCATAGAAGCTGATCATAACTCCTGCCAGAGAGCTGACAGCTACCGTAAATCCTGTCTGGGTGGCAGTAGCGCCAAGGACCTGCGTCAGATAAATCGATAGAAAAGGGATGCTCATGGAAGTTACCAGCCGGCCGAACATCGTTCCAATGATAATGGTCCAGGCCAGAGGGTGAATGTGCCGCAGATGCTGTTTCATAGAATCAGTTGTCTCCTAATCGGGTGGTATGAATTTGGTGAATGCTTCTTGATGCTGGATTAAGTATAATTGTATAGATAAAAGGGGGAAATAAAAGTGTAAGGTTTACATGTTACTTTTCACCTTTATAAAGGAGCTTGGATAGATGGACAATAGCAGCATGAATTATCTCTGTTTAGCCGCAGCCTTAGACCCGGCATTTATTATACAGCAGCCCATTCCGGTCACTATTGAGCAACTCACCGCCATCCTCTGCTGCACGCCGCGAAATGTTAAGTTTATTCTGCGGAAGCTTGAGGAACAGCAATTGATCACCTGGATACCCGGCAGAGGAAGAGGGCATTATTCGCAGCTGACTTTCCTGCGCAGTGTGGACGAAGTGCTGGAGGAGAAGTTTCAGGACATGGTCAGTAAAGGCCGGATTAAACCGGCTATCGAGTTAATTGGCCAATATCAGGTTAATGAGCCGCTTAAGGAACGTCTGCTGACGGTACTCGACAAACAAATGGGCTTCTGGAGTGAACCAGGCTCCACATCCGGGCAGGAGGTGCTGCGGATTTCCCGTAACCGTCCAATGGAGAAGCTGGACCCGGCGATGGTGTATACAGCTTTTGAAACCTATTTGCTGGGGCATATTTGCAGTACATTAATTACCTATGATGCAGAGAATGGAGGCTTTATGCCCGGGCTGGCTCATACTTGGGAGGCTAATGCGGACAGTACAAGTTACCTGTTCTACTTGCGCAAGGGGGTGAGGTTTCACCACGGACGGACGATGACTTCACGCGATGTCAAAGAGACTTTGCAGCGTCTGATCGGTCTGGATAGTCCGGCGATCAGCCATTTTAAGGATATCTGTCATGTCGGGCTGGAAAGTGATTATCGTATCCGGTTTGACCTCGTGCAGCCAAACACCTTCTTTCTGCATCTGTTCAGCTCAATCTATATGTCTATTCTTCCTTATGATGTGGATTTCGCCGCTAATCCGGTAGGCACGGGGCCCTATCAGGTACTGGATCTGAATGAGGATGTACTGGTGCTCGGTGCATATGATCTCTATTACGGAATACGTCCTCTTCTGGACCGGGTGGAAATCTGGTATTTACCGCACTTGGGCTCGAGTGTACGCCAGTATCAGCTTACGGACGCCGGGCACAACCCGCTTCCTGCCGGGGAAGACCAGGGTCATAGCATTGATTACCCGGCCTTGGGCTGCCGGTATATCCTGTTTAATTTTAAAAGAGAAGGCCTTCATCAGCAGCAGGCTGTAAGGCAAGCGTTACGGATATTGTATAACCAGCCGGCCATGATCCGGGAACTCGGGGGCAACCGGATTATGCCGGCGGACAGCTTTCTTCCCTGGAAGAGTAGTGACCATGAGTTCACAGAACCTCCGTTAGAAGAAGCGAGGGCATTACTTGAGGCTGGCGGCTACGGGGGAGAAGTGCTGACGATTGCCTACCGGACCCGGAAGGAGGATCAGGAGGAGGCGTCATGGCTGCTGGAACGCGGCAGGAAGATAGGACTTCAGCTTCAGCTCCATCCTCTTACTGAATACGATCTGACGGACATCATGAATCACGCAGACTTGCTGATTGCCGAAGAGGTGCTGGAGGATGACTGGCAGTGGGGGATGATCAATTATTTCCGGAATGAATCGAACTATCTGCATGATCTTCTGTTGGATCGTCAGAAAACAACACTGAAGCGGGTTCTGAATCATTTCTCCCGTCTGCCTGCCGAAGAGAGGGCGGAACTGCTGGATCTGTCGGAAAGTAAACTTCGCGACAACTGCTGGGTGCTGTATGGCTGCCATATGAACAAAAAAGCGCAGCTTAGCCAAAACCTGTTCGGACTGCAGACCGGCTCTTTCGGATTTCTGGATATTTCGAAGCTATGGGTTAAATCGGGATTCCAGTAATTCGACCTCCAACTCACCGCAACTGATAGAAAATTGCCGCATGGGGTATATAGATACATAGACCACGGCGTGAGCCGTACGAAATCAGCTGCGGAGGCGTTTGCCGGATTTCGGTATATGAGCTTAAGGAGGCTGCCGGATAATGGAGCAGACAAGCGAAAGCATAAGAAGTTTAATCAAGAAGGGCAATAAATCCTCAGGCTCGGCTGCTATCGGCAATACAGGCATTGCCATCGTTAAGGGAATCGCTTTTGCACTGACAGGCAGCGGTTCAATGTTTGCCACAATGATGCATTCGATTGCCGATGCTGTGAATCAGATGTTTGTATTTACAGGCAGTGTGCTGGCGGAGAAAAGACCGACACGCCGCTTCCCGGACGGATTCGGGCGGGTGATTAATCTGTTCTGCATGGTGGCTGTAATTGTCGTAACCATCATGGCGTATGAGACGATGCATGAAGGATTCCATCTGCTGAAGCATCCGGCGACAGATTCCCAAGGCTACTGGATCAACGTGCTGGTGCTTGTGTTATCGATCGCGGCAGACGGATTCGTCTGGGTTAAGGCCATGAACGAGGTGCTGCATGAATCACGGGTCGAGGCCAAGGGGCTGGGCAAGTTCACGGCTTCCCTCAAAAATGTGAAAAGAGCCGCCCCGCCTACACGGCTAGTCTACTATGAGGATCTGGTTGCAACCAGCGGCGGGCTGCTCGCCATGATTGCTATTCTGGTTACTGCTTTTACCAATTTTAAGCTGCTGGATGGTGTGAGCAGTATTCTGATTGCCTTCATGATGATCGGGGTGGCCTTCCGTGTAGGCTACGACAACATGGTCGGGTTGATCGGTGTGGCTGCACCGCCGGAGATTGAGGAGCGGGTGGCGAAGATTATTTTTGATGACCCGTGGGTGACGGATATTTATCAGATGCGGATTCTGCAGGAAGGGCGTTATTACCACGTCGAAGGACTTATTGAGCTGAAACGGGGACTGACGCTGGCAGATGCCGATGACATCAAGTTCAAGGTCCGGGACAAGCTGCTTGCAGACCCGCATATTTCGGATGTGACGCTCGGCATACTCGAGGATAATGGAATTCAGAACTGGGTACCGCAGCATGAGCTGCAATGAGCTAAGCTTAATCTGAATTGAAAAAATGATTAACAAAGAAACGGCTGCTGCCCGAAGGGGACAAGCAAGCCGTTTCTTTGTGCAGGCGAAGCTGCGGTTAGCTCAGACTGCAGTCTGCTGCTTGCCGTCACATTTCTTGCAGACGGTGAGCTTCTCGCCCGCCGGACCTTTGCCGAAATACAACAGCTTAATACGGGTGCTCCCGCAGATCGGGCAGGTGCCTCTTGCTCTGGAAGGGGTGCGCCAGAGTGCCTTGCCGCGCTTGTTTTTGGCCATGATACGTCCCACCTTTGTAATGTATACGCCTATCATATGCCCAGAGGGAACTTACGGTTCTGCCGGCGCTGAAATCATTTGAAGGGAAGAGACGGCCGTTGAAAAAGGGGCTGAAATGGCCGAAATTTGCCCCGGAAAAACAGCGTATAACATAAATTATACGCCGTTTTAGTTTATATGGACTTTTATATGAGTTCCGGCACTAGTGATCAGCTTAAATAGAGTCAATTAAGTAGAATAATAATATATTAATGTTATATAATCCCATTTACGAGCTTTGCTTATTCTTTCATAGTTTCCCGGCCCGGTACGCATGCTATAATAATTGGAAAACAAACGCTGGAGGTATTTCATTGATACATAGCAGCCCGGAACATAAATGGAGATCGGACAAGCTGTCTCATCTGGGGTCGTCGATTTTTGCTGAGGTGGCCGCCTGGAAGTCGGAAGCACGTAAGTCTGGACTAGAAGTGATCGATCTCGGAATTGGCAGTCCGGACCGGGCGCCTCTGCCTGAGATCCGCCAAGCCTTAAGTGAAGCGGTGCTGCGGGAGGATAGTTACTCCTATCCCGCCTCCAAAGGAAGCGAAGCATTCCGCATGCAGGCGGCGATGTGGATGAAGTGGCGGTTCGGTGTGGAGGTCGATCCGGATGAAGAAATCGTGTCTCTGATGGGTTCGCAGGACGGACTGGCGCATCTGGCACTCGCGGTCTGCAATCCGGGGAATCTGGCAATAGTTCCGGATCCCGGTTACCCGATATATTCAGGGTCACTGGCTATAGCAGGTGTTAGGGCCTGGCCGCTGCCGCTGCTGGAAGAGAATGCATTCCGGCCCGACCTGGAGAGCATACCTGATGAGGTATGGCGCGAAGCGGTATTTATATTACTCAGCTTTCCCGGCAATCCGATTTCCGTCACGGTAGATCTGGCTTATATGGAGCGGTTAGTAGAGCTCGCCCGTAAATGGGATGTACTAATCATACATGACCTGGCTTATTCGGAAATGGGCTTCGATGGCTACCGGCCGGTCAGCATCCTTCAGGTCTCTGGTGCGCAGGATACGGCTGTTGAATTTCATTCCTTCTCCAAAAGCTTCAATATGGCTGGCTGCCGCATCGGCTTCATGACAGGCAACGCTCACGCCGTCGGGGCGCTGCGGGAGCTGAAGAGCAATGTGGATTACGGTGTCTTCGATCCCATCCAGGAAGCGGCAGTCGTAGCGCTGGAGCAGGCAATGACTGCCGGACCGGAGCAGGGAGTGGCTGCGCTGTATGAGCGGCGGCGGGATATCTTTGTGGAAGCTTTGGCTCGTGAAGGCTGGAGTGTGCCATTGCCGGAAGCAACGATGTTTATCTGGGCGAGGCTGCCGGAGACCTATGGGGTGAACGGTGAAGCGGGAAGATCGCTGAATTTCGCCCATGATCTGCTGCTGAAGACCGGGGTAGCGGTTATTCCCGGAAGTGCTTTTGGGAGCCAGGGAGAGGGGTTCGTCAGAATAGCGCTGGTTGAGGATGAAGAGCGGCTCCTGGAAGCCACCCGGAGGATAGGGGAGTTTCTGCGTACGGACGTTTAAACCCGGGGACTACTGATATTCTTGTGGCAGGGCAACGGCTAGTATGTTGTGTTCAGTAGGAATCAGTGCGGTTCCATGATCGATGGTTATATTGCCGAAGTATGGAGACTTTGCGCCGCTGTTGATCATCCCCAGCAGTGCGCCGGTATCGGAATGGTTGATCGAGATATAGCCATTCTTGTAAATGGCGAATACTGCCTTGCCAACGCGCTGCAGGTGCTCAACCTTGTCTGCCGGCTGATCGAATGGAACGACACTGTCGTTGGCAAGATTTATTCCGCTAATCTGTGTCTCATGCTGAAAGAAGGCCATTCCGCCCGACGGACCGGCCAGCCAGTTGCCGAAGCTTGCATAGCTTGCGGGGGCCGTAACGGCATAGGTTCCACGCGTAAAGCGGGTCAGGATGTATTCATCTTGGTCGAGATTCCCGTCTACCGTATAAACATAGGAGTTCTGGATGGAGGTAGCGTAACTCCCCAATCTGGAGATGTCATCCAGCGGGTTATAGTTTTCGCGGCCTGAAACTTTGCCTGTAGCGGGATTTAGCTGTACTAGAGTCAGCTGGTAACCCGGCACGGCCTTTGCCGTATTCCCCGCTGCAGCTTTTGCTTGTTCGCGAAGTAATAGTTGTCCATTCTGGGAAGTCACATAATTGTATAAACCCTCAATTCTCCACAGCCGCTTCCCGGTAGCCGGATCAAGGCCGTAGAATTGGGTGCGGATATTATCGACCGTGCTGGAAACGACGAATACACCTGAATATTCTCCATAGATGGTCCCTGCATACATAGGAATATCCTTGTTCTCCCATAGTTTCTTGCCGGTAACCGGGCTATAGGCCGCGACAACGCCATACTCATTGGCGAAATAGACTTTTCCGTTAATCAGCCGGGCCTGTGCACCAATCTCTATCGGCCGCTCCGACACCTTAACCTTCCAGATCAGCTTTCCGGTTGCAGCGGATACTTTGACAAGCTGTTCCTTATTGTCGATGAAGAATACGGAGTTATTCGTGACAATTTGCGGATGCGCTCCCTGTTTGTACGACCACAGGGTTTTGCCAGTGGCTATATTTTTGGCATACAGTGTAATGCTCTCTGAGAAGTAGAGGATTCCGTTCATAATAGGCGGTATGCTGTCATACATGCCCATGCCATTCGTGGCTACCTGCCACTTCAGCGGCAGCAGCAGATCTTTGGAAATCGAAGTGACTGTATTGTTTGCGGACGCAGCATGCGCTGTACCCGGCAGCAGGTTGGGGGAAGAGATGGCGATGGCGGATGACAGCAGGGAAATGGCTAGTAAGCTGGAGAGGATAGGTTTGATTGTCGGCAATGGATTCAGCTCCTTGAAGGTTGTTAATCTAATGAATAAGACGCGGGAGAAAACGATAGGTTGCTAAAATAAGGAAGACAATATTGTAACCATAGGTGCAGACAAAACGATAACCAAAACCATAACCAAAACCATAACGTAACATAATATATATTATGTTAACCTGTTAATTCGTTAACCGGAATTTGGGGTAATAAGGAGCAACTACAGTTATCAGGAGGTTGCCTTTATGGGATTCAATTTCGGAGGCTTTGGCGATAAAATACAAGGATTAGTTGATACATTCAAAGAGGGCGGAGCCGGTGAACTGCTGCAAAAGCTGCCGTTAGACCAGCTGCCTGTTGACCAGCTGCTGGAGAAGCTGCCGCTGGATCAACTGCTGTCGGGATCTTTTCTGCAAAAGTTCACACCGTTCGAATCATTGACGGAGCTTCTGCAAAGCGGGGGATTCTCTGCCGGATCGGCAGAGGAGCTGAAGGCGCTGCCGCAGGATCAGCTGAACGAGCATGTCACGAAAACCACCTCCTTCAGTTCACTGAAGGATATGCTGGTCAAAGCGGCGGAGTTCTATTCGCAGCGGAAGTAAGAGCTTGCCCACTGTGCGGGAATAGCAAGTAAATAAAAAAGCGGCAGCCAAGGACGGATATCGTCCATAGCTGCCGCTTTTCTAATATGGGTTAGTGCTTGAGCCAAGCCGTTGCCAGCAGCAAGGCCCCTTTTTTGGCATGAGTCTCTGCCAGGGCGTTGAGCATCACGAAATCGTGGATGATGCCCTGGAACCGGACTGCCGTAACAGGTACTCCTGCTTCGCGGAGTTTGGCTGCGTAGGCTTCGCCTTCATCCCGGAGAACATCCGCTTCGCCGGTGATGATTAAGGCTTCCGGCAGACCGCTAAGCTGCTCCAGGCTGGCCCGCAGCGGTGATGCGGTAATCTGTGCCCGCTCCTCAGGATCAGTCGTATATTGATCCCAGAACCATTTCATTCCGGTGCGCTGCAGGAAATATCCTTCGGCGAACAGGTGATATGATTCTGTATCAAAGGACGCATCGGTTACAGGATAGAAGAGCAGCTGCTTGGAGATGGCCGGGCCGCTCCGCTCTTTGGCCATGAGTGTAATGGCAGCGGTCATATTGCCGCCTACACTGTCCCCGGCAACGCTAAGCCTGGACGCATCAAGTCCATAAGTGGAGCCTTCTTGTCCGATCCATTCCAATACGGCGTAGATTTCTTCAATGGCTGTAGGATATTTGGCTTCAGGGGACAGGCTGTATTCCGGGAATACGACAGCTGCTTCAGCACCAGTAGCCAGCTCGCGGATCAAGCGGTCATGCGTATGGCTGTTCCCGAATACCCAGCCGGCTCCATGAATATAGAGAATAACCGGAAGAGAAGTCGGAGCCGAGCCGATGGGGCGGACGATACGAACCTTAACCTCGCCGCTGGGACCACCGGATACGGTGAGATCCTGGATATCGGCTTCGGGTTTGAATATATCACTGGATTGGACTGTATTTACAGTTTCGCGGCCTTTCTCAGGCCCGAGATCGGGCAGAAAGGGAGGCTCGGAGTTGTCATCAGCGAATTTCTGGGCTGCGGGTTCGAGAACAATCTTCTTGTCTTCTGGCATGGTTTACAGTCTCCTTCTTAGTTCTGATTTAGGTCAGCTCTCCTTCATCCATAACCACCTGACACTTTTCTGAAACGTAAAGCGAACGGAAGCCCTTGGTCAAAGCGTATATCTAGTGAATGAAGAAGGAGGAAGAGGGAGTGAAGGATTATCCCATCACAGAGCAGCAGGCCCAAGAAATGTTCGAAGCGCACTCTTCCTACATTTACGGCATTGCGCTTCCGAACATCTGGATGGGTGCAGTGCTTGAAGATGATATTGGAACCTTGTATATGAATCAAGGAGGAGACGGGGGCACCGCAGACTACTATTACTTTAACTTCTCGCCGCTGACGGAGCTGAACCCCAAGCCGGAATATGTAACGCTGATTGTCTCTGAGACACTTCACGTTGAGGAACTGGAGCAAGGTAAAGAGCATAAGAGCCTGACCGGGTCATTCCCGGTAACTTTGTAGGGCGATCAGGGAAGAACGGTTACGGTCACCGCTGTTGATTACGAGGACAAGCAGACAGTTGTGTACTATGAGGCCAGTCAGGCGATGAGTCAGTTTACGCAGCTATCACTGCAGGGGGACAAGGTGATTAATCTTCCCCACAGGACAACCGGTTCGGACAAGCAGAGATAAGCTGGCATTTAAGCTGATTTTCCCGCCGGTGCAGCCGTCAGATAAGCTTGATATTATACCACAGCACTATTCATATCCGGCGGACAGACAGCAATTCCGGCTGCGGATTCCGCTTAAGTGGAACGAATAGTGCCAGAAACTCACCGTTTCATATCGAAAAAACAGGCTGCCTCGTCCAACTAAGGATGAGTGCGGCCTGTTTATTTAATCATTCTTATAATGCGCGCCGGGAAATCTCTTCAGCATCTGTAACTATAGCAGTATTTCCTCCACGCTTACGTCCATGTCTTAAATAATCCACCAGAACAAACAGCACGGTAATCAGCAGCGGATAGACGATTGCCCAGCCTGTAAACGGAAACACGGCTACCGTAGCGGCAAAAGAAATCCAGCTGATCGTTACGCCTGCCCGGCTGCCCCGCAAGAGGCGGATTCCTGCAGCACAACCGCCAATATAGGTGAGGATAAAAGTGGCATTGGGAAATTTAATCAATGTCGTAATCGAGAGCAGGCCGCTGCCATACAGCGATAACACTGCTGCGAAGCAGAAGGTCAGGAAGCCGATCGCTCCGACAGGTGTCTGATAGCGGTCGGATAGACGGCCCATCCATTTCGGAGCGTATCCCTGGCGAGACAAGGCATAAGCTACGCGTGATGCAGCGCTTGAATAGGCGATGATCGTGGCCGTACATATGAAGAGTCCGGTGAGTCCTGCAATGAATCCGCCCCAGGCTCCGAGCGGCTGGCTGATGATCCAGACCAGCGAAGAGTCGGCACCTCCGCGCAGATAGCTCTGCGTACCGACAGTAGCGAGTGCCGAGAGGAAATAGAGGATTCCGACAATGACCGCAGCGATGGTAACACCCTTGACTGCAGCGCGCTGCGGGTCCTTGAATTCCTCAGACAGATGCGAAACGGCCTCCCAGCCGATGAAGCACCAGAAGAGGATCGCTGCCGCCTGCCCGACGCTCATCCAGCCATGCGGAACAAATGGTGTGAAGTGGACACTCTCCATTCTTGGCAGAGCCGCAGCAAAAGAGAAGACCAGTACGGCAACAATCGCGATCACAACGGCGATTTGTACTTTTCCGGCCACTTTCATACCGATCACGTTGATAATCAGGCCAATGGCCAGCATCCCTGCAGCGATGGCAATTCTAGCCGGATCGCCCCAGCCCATGGCGGCTGTCATATAACCCGCACCGGTCAAAGCAGCGACAGGACCGCCGATCGGCACCGACATCAGGAAGAACCAGCCGACCAGTGCGCCGGCCTTCGGACCGAAGGCCAGGGTGACGAAATGGGACACCCCTCCGGCATTAGGGAATTTAGCCGAGAGCAGACCCATGGACAGCGCGAGCGGTAGGATCAGCAGGGTCATGAAACCCCAGGCGAGCAGCGAAGCGGGGCCGGCCATCTCGGCTGCCAATCCGGGTACGATTAATACACCTGAGCCGAGGACGGCTCCTATGTACAGGGCAATCGCCTGCGGCATTCCGATATTCCGTTGTAATGATTTATTTTCCTTCATATAAATAGTCCCGCTTTCCTTGTATTTAAATATAGAGTATCAGATAATAGATCCATTGGAAAAACGGAATTATCGAATGGAATCCATTCGAATAACCGATAGGTTGAAGGAGGTCCCTATGGAGTCTAAGCATCTGTTCACCTTTCTCGTTGTGGTCGAGACCGGCAGCTTTACCCGCGCAGCCCAGAAGCTTGATTACGCCCAGTCCAGCATTACTGCACAGATACAGGCGCTGGAGGCAGAACTGGAGCAGCCGCTGTTTGACCGGATCAGCAAAAAGATCATTCTCACCGATGCCGGCCGCCGCCTGCTGCCGTATGCCCAGGAAATCTCCAAGATGCACACCATGGCTGAGAACGCCCTGCGGTCTGAGACGGAAATATCCGGTTCGCTGCGGATTGGTGCGCCTGAATCTTTGGCTGCCTTCCGCCTTCCGGGAATTATTAAGGAATTCCGCAGCCGTCATCCGCAGGTGCAGATTACACTGAAGCCGGGAGCCTGTTGGGAACTGACGGAATTCGTCCGCTCAGGTGAACTTGATATGGCCTTTCTTCTCCAGCCGGAAACAGAGTACAAGGATATGTACTGCAATACTTTAATCCACGAAGCCATGACGCTGGTCGCTCCGCTCGATCATCCGCTGCTGGAACTGGCAGAGGTAGAGCCGCTTCATCTTAAAAATGTAACGATTCTGCATACCGAAACAGGCTGCACCTACCGCACGTTGTTCGAGCGTCATCTGAACAGCCATGGGGTATTCCCCGATCCGAATCTGGAGTTCTGGAGCATTGAAGCGATTAAGCAGTGTGTGATGGCCGGACTCGGCATTTCATTCCTGCCGCTGATTACGGTACGGAGGGAACTGGCCGAAGGCAAGCTGGCCCGGTTGAACTGGAATGATGAATCACAGCGGGTGGCTACCCAGATCGCTTACCACAGTAAGAAGTGGAAATCACCAGCGCTCAGTGAGTTTCTTGGAACGGTGCAGAAGCATGCTGTAATGTGGAGGGAAGAGGAGGGCAAGGGGTGACGACAGGATTGAAGTTCTTGAGTTTCCGTTCACTCAGTTTAGGCCAAAATGTTGTACGTATTGCAATTTTGAGTCCTTGATACTCGGGTGTTTGTTAAAGATGTTGTACAAAATACAAGAATTTCTCCTCCAAGCCACTTGAAGAGGTGAAAATGCTGTATTTTCTACAACAATTCCGGGTTTTAGCCGGGATAGAGAGGGAAATGTTGTATTTCGTGCAGGATTCAATAATATTAACAGATCTATCTACGATACAATAGGTAGTTTATATAAGAGGAGGAGCACAGAGCATGAATGAACTAGGGCTTGACTACGAAGAAGAGCTGGACGCCTTCCTGATCTGGATGAAGGACGCCGGTTATACAGCTTATACCCAGAAGTCCTATCTTGCCGATGTGCGGGAGTTTCTGAATAGCTTAAACGGACGTGAGCTGGGGAACGTTAAAAAGCTGCATGTTGTCTCTTACCTGACTTCCGTGCGGGAACGCGGGGTAAGTGATGCGACACGTAACCGCAAGCATGCCTCCATCAGTTGCCTGTTCAAGGCACTGACGGAGCTGGAGCTGCTGAATATTAACCCGGCTGCCGGAATCAAGAAGTCCAAGACCGAAAAAAACCGTGAACCGGTCTATCTGGATGAACAAGACCTGCAGCGGTTCTTGTCTGCGGTGGACGGCAAGTACAGAAGCCGCAATCTGGCTGTCTTCTTGCTGATGTCATATATGGGGCTACGGGTAGGGGAAGTACATACACTGAATCAGAATGATTATAATGTAGAAAGACGTTCCCTGCGTGTCTTCGGCAAAGGCCGCAAATGGCGCAACGTCCCGGTTCCGGAGGATATCGCTCCTTATCTTGACCAGGCGATGGCGGACCGACTAACACCATGGCGCAGCAAGGAGGAGGCGATGTTCATCTCGCAGAAAGGCCGCAGGCTCTCGATCCGCGGAATTCAAGGGATTGCTGCCGATACCTTCAGCCGCTTCCAGAGTGAAGTGCCTTCGTCCCAGCGCCGGCCATACTCCAGCCATAAGCTGCGGCACTCCTTTGCCACCATGCTGCTGCGTAAGGGTGCAGATCTGCGCACAGTACAGGAACTGCTGGGTCATTCCTCGATCCAGACAACCACTGTATACACACATATTACGAGCCGTGAGAAGGAAGAAGCCATGTCCAGACTGCAGATAGGTATGCCTTATAAGACAGGCAGCGGCGATAAATAAACTGCAGCTAATAGCGTTAATACACACTATGAACTTTTGTTCAAAACATAACGCATAAATCACACGTAATGTGCATTTTTATAATGACAATACCGCCGTGAATTGCTAACATGAGAAGGGGTTATTATTCAGGGTAGAAGGCAGAGAGGGACAAGCCTCGAAGTCGTATACACAAAGAGCAGAGAATGGATAATGAAGAATATGCATACCTGGCGGACTCCGGTGGAACTTGAACGTCTCCGGAAGCCCGGCCATGAGCTGGACAGTAATCCTGACTTTAATCAGTTAACGCGTCTTCGCGCGTCTGATGACAGGGAGGGCTGGAGAAGAAGGAGAGTATAATCTCTTATTCAAATAAAATAGCCGCCAATCCATAGAGGATTGGCGGCTGGCTTGTCCATGCGCAGAAATTACAGCTCCAGCTTGGCGATCTCGCCTTTGAGCTTATCGGCAGATTGCTGGAACAGAAGCTGTTCTTCGTCACTGAGCGGAAGGTCGAGCACTTCACGTACGCCGGAGCGGTCTACGACACACGGAGCACCGAGGAATACATCTGACACACCGTTGTAGTTGTTCAGCAGTGTGGATACATTCAGGACAGAGCCTTCATTGTTCAGGATGGATGCGACAATCCGGTCCAGGGCAAGTGCGATGGCATAAGAGGTAGATCCTTTGGCATCAATGATCTCATAGGCGGCATTCTTGGTGTCCTCGAAGATCTCATCACGTTCCGCTTCATCGAAGCCCAGATCAATTCCCGCGACATTGGCGAGACTCCAGACCGGCAGCTCGGAATCGCCATGTTCACCAATGATTTGTCCATGGATACTGCGCGGATCGATTTCCTTGTGAAGCCCGATCAGGTAACGGAAGCGGGCACTATCCAGTACTGTACCGGAACCGATAACCCGTCTGCGGTCGAAGCCGCTGATCTTCAGGGTGGCATAGGAAAGAATATCGACCGGATTTGTGGCAATCAGCAGGATGGCGTGATGATTGTATTTCGTGATTTTTTGGATGATATCTTTGAAGATCGAGATGTTCTTACGCAGCAGGTCGATCCGGGTTTCACCTGGCTTCTGGGAGGCTCCGGCAGTGACGATGATGATGTCGGCTTCCTTGCAATCCTCATAGGTGCCGGCCCATAGCTTCACACCGCCGACAAACGGCATGCCATGATTCATATCCAGCGCTTCACCAAGCGCCTTCTGGTGGTTAACATCGATCAGTACAAGTTCGGGCATACGCTTACGCAGCAGCAGCGTATAGGCTGTCGTGGTTCCGACTGCACCGGTGCCGATCACTACGACACGATTGGGCTTAAATGGGGCCATTGTTACATCTCCTCCAGCTTTCGAATTTTACGGTATAAGGATTTATAAGGTTCACTCCATTAATCATCCTTATATTTCTCGCTGAAACGGTACCGTCTGTCAGAAGAACGGAGAAGCCGTTTCCACTTGCGGTCCAATCTTATCCATCATAATCTCTAGGGATAGTGTTTTCAAGCTGCCCGCTTTTAATCCATTACCCCAAAATGGGTATGCTAACAAAGTATTTCTTATTATCCACTCAATCACTTGACAGGAGCGAACTTTAGAATGGATTTATTCCGCAAAAAACCGCTGGCTATTCCCCAGAATACCGGAGCGGAGAAACTTAGCAAGACACTGGGTGCAATGGATCTGACCATGCTCGGTGTAGGGGCCATTATCGGCACCGGAATATTTGTAATGACGGGAGTGGCTGCGGCGGAGCATGCCGGACCGGGACTTGTGATTTCCTTCATCCTCGCGGGCTTTGCCTGTGTACTGTCCGCGCTGTGTTACTCCGAATTTGCTTCCACACTGCCCGTATCCGGCAGTGCTTATGCATACAGCTATGTCGCTTTCGGCGAGCTGCTTGCCTGGGTTCTCGGCTGGGATCTGGTGCTTGAATACGGCGTAGCCGCGGCGGCGGTAAGCAGCGGGTGGTCCGGTTATTTCCAGGGGCTGCTGGAAGGCTTCGGCATTCATTTGCCCACCGCTTTGTCAGGGGCGTATAATGCAGATAAAGGAACCATTATTAATTTGCCTGCAGTCGTCATTATTCTGCTTATCTCCTATCTGCTGACACGCGGGGTTAAGGAGACCGCCCGTTTCAATGCAGTAATGGTTGCGATCAAAATATCGGTGGTGCTGCTGTTCCTCGTCACCGGTGTGTTCTATGTGAAGCCGGAGAACTGGACCCCGTTCCTGCCGTTTGGTTTCCATGGTGTGGTGAATGGTGCGGCCACCGTATTTTTTGCCTATATCGGATTTGATGCGATTTCGACTGCTGCTGAGGAAGTGAAGCGGCCGCAGCGCGATCTGCCGATCGGAATTATCTCGTCGCTCGCAATTTGTACCGTTCTCTATATCGCTGTATCCCTGGTACTGACAGGCATTGTTCCTTATCAGAACCTGAATGTTAGTGATCCGGTATCGTTCGCCCTGCGGTTCGTTGATCAGAATATGATCGCCGGCTTAATCTCTGTAGGTGCGATTGCCGGGATGACTACGGTTCTGCTCGTTATGCTGTTCGGACAGACCCGTCTGCTGTTTGCCATTTCCCGTGACGGATTGCTGCCGCAGAGCCTGTCCAAGGTAAGCCCCAAAACACACACGCCGGTGCGCAGCACATGGATGGTCGGCGGACTGATCGCTGTTCTTACCGGCTTCGTGCCGCTCGACCGGCTGGCGAATCTGACCAGTATCGGGACCTTATTTGCCTTCCTGGTGGTTTCGCTGGGTGTTATTGTGCTCCGCCGCACCAAAACAGATCTCAGAAGGGGCTTTAAGGTTCCCTGGGTTCCCTTTATTCCACTCCTTAGTGCGGCAGCCTGCGGTTATTTAATGTATAATCTGGGAAGAGAAACTTGGATAGGCTTCCTGATCTGGCTCGCGGTAGGACTGCTAATCTACGGACTGTACGGATACAAACGCAGTAATTTGAATACGAAGAAATAATGGATTAACGGGAAGAGGAGAGAGAACATTGTCATCCACAGCTTCAGGTTTCAAGGTTCTGAGAATGGTGCTCCTGCTTCTCATGACCTTACTTATTCTCTCGGCTTGTTCTTCTGCTCCTGCTCCCGAGCCTTCCCAGCCCCCGCAGCCGACGGAAGCGCCGGAAGAGGGGCAGATGATTACGGTTATCACACCGGATGCGAAGAACGTCGACAATGAGAATGCCCCGAAATATCAGATTCAGACCCGTCTGACGGATTTCAGGCTGCTTAACCCTTCAGCGGGAATAGCGTGGGGGGTCACCAAAAACGAGCTGCGCATGTATATGACCCTGGATAACGGCAAGACCTGGACCAATATTTCGCCGGCTAAGACTGTGCAGTTTCTGAGCAATCCGGTGTATGGCAAAGAGATTTTCTTTACGGATCCGAGTAACGGCTGGATTATGCGAAGCTCCTTCGGCACGACGGAGACGGTTGTACTGCGCACAACAGATGGCGGACAAAGCTGGAAAATATCTGCCTTTCACGACTCCAACACCTTGTCTTCCTTCTACTTCAGTTCACCTACCCATGGCTGGCTGATGACCTCGTGGGATGCCAGTTCCACCAAAGAGAGCAAAGCCCTGTATGCTACGGAGGACGGAGGGGCAACCTGGTCTCTGTTGATGCAGAATGAGCAGTATAATCCAAACCTGCCTAATAATACAATTCCGCTGCCGGGCGTAACGACCGGAATGATTTTTAAGGATGAGAGCCGCGGATTCGTAACGCTGCAGACCGGGGCGCTGCCCAAGATCTATGTGACCAAAGACGGCGGTTCGACCTGGGCTGCAGGAGCTGAGTTTCTTGTCAACGAGAGCTTCGGAGGCTGTGACCGGGTCATTGCCGGTGAACCTGAATTCTTCGGTTCCGACCATACTAGCGGATGGCTGTCTGTAGGGTGTCAAAAAGAGAAAGAAGGCAGCATGGCCTACAACGGCTATTTCACCGCAAACGGGGGAGAGAACTGGAAGTTTATCAGCTTCAGCCGGCCGGCGCTGACCGGAATTAACCGGCATGTGGCTCCTGAATTTCTCAGCTCGCAGGTAGGCTGGTCGTTAGAGGGGAACCTTTTGTACAAGACGATGAATCAGGGGGAGACCTGGACGGCACTTCCGGCCAGCAGTGTGCTGCAGTCTAAGCTGCTTGAATATCCGGAGGTAGTGAAGCTCCAATTCATCTCTAGTGATGTAGGCTGGCTGCTGATACAGAAGGAAGAAGACCGCAGATCTATCCTGCTGCAGACTACGAACGGCGGCGTGAGCTGGCGGGTTATGTAATTGTTAATTAAGAGGTTGTCCGCAATAGCGGGCAGCCTTTTCTTTTGATATCCGCGCGTAAAAGCCCTCTTAATATAAGGAAAAAACTTATTTAAAATTTTCTTTAAAAATGTGAAAAAAATCACATGACAAACTTTCATTCCTGTGATATATTTAACACATAGAGAACAAGTTCATTTTTTCACAAACTTTCATCCCGAATAGGAGAGATTATTATGAAAACATTTGAAACGGATTATATGACAAGAAACCTGCTGCAATTGTGCTACAACTGTGACGATGCTCACCTGTGTGAAACGGAAGAACAATGCAGAGCATGCTGGGCGGACAGCGGTATGCTGCCGGAAGAAACAAGCGAAACCAGACAATTGTTAGACCTCGTACATGCTTAATGTGATTGCCTCTTTTGAAATAATAAAGACCATTTAAGTTCCCGGATATAGGGGGATTTGGGTGGTCTTTTTGGCGTGCAGTCATCATTCCTGTGAAGATTCTGTCTAAGCAGCGGCTGTTGTTACACTTTTGTTATGCTGTCTTGAAGGGAAGAGGCATATACATGTAGAGCAGACCTGAATAGGCAGGAAACTTACTACATGGGAACAAGGGGGAAGAGACAATGGGAACGGGACCGGATCCATCCTGGATGTTTGATTTTACAGGAACGGTATTGCCGATATTCCTCGCTGTAGTCGTGGGGATTATCGCTGTGTCTGCAGGCAGAGGACTGCTTCAGTGGAGCCGGAACAATAACGCCCCCCTGCAGTCCATACCCGCCCGCATCGTCAGTAAACGCAGCGAAGTGCGCCAGCAGCAGGCCCAGGATGAGAGCAGCCGTACCAGCACAACCTACTACCTAACGTATGAAGCGGAGGATGGCGTCCGGAGAGAGTTCAAGGTGGATGGCCATGAATATGGCATGAGTGCAGAAGGTGACAAGGGGATGCTTACGTATCAGGGTACGAGGTATCACGGCTTTCAGCGGCGCCCGCATTACTCCACGGCAGAGTAGCTTACAGGTTTGTTCTTTTATAGTGTGATGATTATTTGAAAAGCGTTCAGTAGCACCCCCTCGTTACCGGCAGCGGAGCATGGGGGTGTTTGTATTGTGTCCACGGCTCAGAGCAGGTAATCACGGTATCCAAAAGTATTGCTGCAGACTCGCAGGAAATTGGGCTGGGACAGTCACCTCTTAGGCGAATGCACATACAATACAGCGAGCAGTAAAGAACAACGGATGCTTGGCGTTACAGCTTTGTTCCATAACTGTTAATGAAGTGATTACAAGGAGGAGAACGCGTGGCCGTCATCAAAACGAACTCGGAGGATGTAAGGGTGCTTGCGCGGCTGATGCGGGCCGAGGCCGAGGAGGATGGGGAGTCAGGTATGCTGATGGTCGGCAATGTCGGGGTCAACCGGATTCTTGGCAACTGTCTGGACTTCAACAACATCCGCAGTGTGAATGATATGGTGTACCAGAGCCCGGGCGGCTTTGAAGCTCCGCAGAAAGGGTACTTCTATCAGCGTGCACGGGAGGCCGACATCCGTCTGGCTAAACGCGCCATCAATGGTGAAAGAACCTGGCCTGCATCGAATGCGCTGTGGTTCTTCCGGCCTGTCGGGGACTGCCCGGCCAACTGGTACAATCAGCAGAACACCGGCCGCTATAAGGCACACTGCTTCTTCACTCCGACCCAGGTGGATTGCCCGTCACTATTCTAGGCAAGGGCAGCCCGGAGAAGATAGGGTTTACAGAAGCTGCAGGCAGCAACTTGTTCTCCCGGGCTGCATCTCAAGGAAGCTAATGGTCACATTACTTAGGTGTCGCTAACACAAATTTTAGGAGGTTATTCGTAAATGATCGTTCAACCCTACCGTCCCGTTACTTATATGATGGGCAGCAACCCCGCAGGTGGCATGAATAACATGAACAATATGAACAATATGAACAATATGAACAATATGAACGGCATGGGCCCGATGAGTACTATGGGTGCCATGAGCAACAAGGGCAGCATTGGAAATATGGGTACTATGGGCACCATGAGCGGTATGCCGCCTCAAGTCTCCAGCGGCAGCCCCATGACACCAAGCGGAGCAGTGGTCTCTACAACTGCACCGGTGTTCGAACAATCTTATGTGGAGAACATCTTCCGCCTTAACCTTGGCAAGGTCGGCACCTTCTACTTCACCTATGAGAATAACAAAGACTGGAACGCCAAGGTCTACACCGGTGTGCTTGAAGCTGCAGGCCGCGACCATCTGATTATCAGTGACCGGGCGACCGGACAGCGGGTTGTCCTGCTGATGGTGAATTTCGATTATGCCACCTTTGAAGAGCCGCTGGTCTATCAATATCCGGGAGTTATCGGAAATCCTGCTGTGGTGCGCAACTGCCGATAAGCTTTCCGGCCATTTATCCATAGAATAACGCAAAAACGGCTGTCCACCTTTGTTATAAGGCGGTCAGCCGTTTCTTATGCTATCGTACGTGCATATGCTGTATTTTTCGAGGGGACACGCATGCTTGCTGTTTCACCTAATATATTTATATAATAAAAGTATTATTTACAATCCGTGATTTATGTACAGGAGCTGAGGGCATTGGGAAATTGATACTGAAAGGGACAGTTGGCATGATCCAGTCTGACATTTTGAACAAACGAAGGAGGTGGGCCTATCCGCCCGCACAGGAAACGGCGGATAGGAGTATAAATTGAGCGACCCTTTACCCGGTATATTAAATGTAGGTCTTATTATTTTGATTGTGCTGCTTAACGGTTTTTTTGTTTCGGTTGAGTATGCAATGGTGAAGGTGCGCAGCGGGCGCATCGATTCACTGATTGAGGAAGGCAGCAAGAGAGCTCCTGCAGCAAGAAACATCGTTCATAATCTGGATGGTTATCTGTCCGCTTGTCAGCTCGGCATTACACTTGCCTCGCTTGCGCTGGGCTGGCTCGGAGAACCGGCGATTGCTACGATTGTAGGACCGCTTATTACGAACCTCGGCTTCGGGGAAACAACTGTTTTTGTGGTTTCGCTTATCATTGCCTTTATGTTTATCACAGTTCTGCATATTGTACTGGGCGAGCTTGCCCCGAAGACCATTGCGGTGAATAAAGCGGAGGCGGTGCTTCTGCTTGCTGCAGGTCCGATGAATGTATTCTACCGGATCATGTATCCCTTCATCTGGGTGGTCAACGGCCTGGCACGCGGCCTGCTGCGTATCTTCCGTCTGGCGCCGGCATCGGAGCTGGCTACAGCACATACAGAGGAAGAAATACGCATTCTGATGCAGGAGAGCAACAAAAGCGGATTGATCGACAACACAGAAATGACCCTGGTGGATAATATCTTCGAATTTGCCGATACCATGGCCAGGGAGATTATGATTCCGCGCACGGAGATGATCTGTCTCAATACACATTTGGAGACGGATGAGAACCTGGAAATCGCCTTTGACGGGATGAGAACACGTTATCCGGTCTGCGACGGAGACAAGGACCATATTCTCGGCTTCATTCATATCAAGGATATGATCCGGGATAATGCACCCAAGTATAACGAATTGATCCGCCCTATACTAACTGTACCGGAATCGATTCAGATTAGCAGTCTCCTCAAGGTCATGCAGCGTGCCAAGACCCAAATCGCTATCCTGATTGATGAGTATGGCGGTACCTCGGGTATGGTTACTCTGGAGGATATTATGGAGGAGATCGTCGGAGAGATTCAGGATGAGTTCGACGAGGAACGTCCCGGCATCGAGAAGCTGGGGGAGGATGAGTTCTCTATAGACGGCCTGATGCTGATCGAGGAGATCAATGATACCCTCGGAATCCACATGGAGACGGATGATTACGATACGATAGGCGGCTGGCTGTACTCCAAGCTGGAGGTCAATCCTCCCCAGAAGGGCCAGACAGTAGAGTTCGATAATCATCTGTTTGTGGTAGAAGAGACGGATAATAAGCGGATTTCCCGGATTAAACTGCTGAAGGTGCAGTTTTTGACCGAGGAAGCCGGAGCTTAATTGAGATAAGACAAGAGCATGGCGCTATTATTGCGCTGTGCTTTTTTTTGCATTTCAGGGGTCATATATTCACCTTGATCTCCCAAGGCAAAAACTGCCGGGCCCATAAGACGAAATCCACGATTCGACTGGATTCGCGCCGGGTAAGAAAGTGTAAATAGGTGGAATGTAATATCTTGAAGTCATGAAAGGAGAGAGGCCTATGGAGGATCATCATTACCATTACAATGATCTGCTTGTCCTCTTATCTGTTGCTATAGCTTTTCTATCTTGCTTCACAGCTCTGGATCTGGCGGAACGGCTCCTCCGCGGCCGCAAGGGAAATCTCTATATTCTGCTGATTTCTGTAGTGCTGGGCACGGGGATGTGGAGTATGCATTTCATTGGGATGCGTGCGATGGATATAGGCGTTCCGGTATCGTATGATCTGCTGCTGCTTGTGTGCTCGCTGATCATTCCTGTGGCGGCTTCTTACATGCTGTTCGTAATGCTCGGGAATCCCCATACCCGCAGCCGTGTATATCTGGGCCTTGGCGGCCTGCTGTTCAGCAGCGGCATCCTGATTATGCATTATAGCGGAATTCTGGCGATGAAGCTTGCGGCAACGTATGAACAAGGGGTATCGTCCATTATCTTGTCCATACTATTCGCCCTGATTGTCCCTGTAATTACCGCATCCTATGATCCGAAATGGCTGGAGAATGCGTACAATATGCTCAGCGTCAAAAAACTGCTGCTCGTGCTGACCCTGACCGGCGCATTCACTGGTATACATTATTCTGCAATGGCCGGTGCCTCCTTTACAGTAGTGGATTCATTCTTGTATACAGGACGCGCCCCGCTCTTGGATGATTCACTGCTGGGCATCATTCTGGGCGGCTCATTCCTGTTCATTGTGACGATTGTGCTTGGCCTGTTGTACAGGGACAGGCAGCGTGTGCTTAGGGCGGCAGCATTTAATGAGCAGCGGTATATGGCCTTGTTTGAGCATAGCCCGGATATGGTGTTGTGTATTGATCCCGCACTTAAGAAGATCATCAGTGCCAATCCTTCCCTGTGGAACACCACCGGATACGGAATAGAAGAACTGGGGAACTTCAAGAACGTTCTGTATAGCGACAGAGATGAATCCGCAGTTAAAGAAGCTGTGCGCCAAGCTTCATTAGGGAAGTCCTCCAAGCTGGAACTGAAGGTCATCACCAAGGACGGCCAGCAGATGATCTGCAGCGTAACGGTATTTCCATTGCTTCATAATAAGGAGCAGCTGATCTATCTCGTTGCCGAGGATGTCACAGCCCTGATGCAGTACCAGCATGAACTGATCCAGGCCAAGGATGCGGCAGAAAGTGCAGCCAGGATGAAAAGCGAGTTCCTGGCAACGATGAGCCATGAAATCCGCACACCGCTGAACGGAATTATCGGCATCAATCAGCTGCTGGCCGAAGAGCTCAGCAAACCTGAGCATCTGGAGCTGCTCAAGCTGCAGAGCAGCAGCAGCCACGCGCTGCTCCATGTAATGAGTGACGTTCTGGATATCTCCCGCCTTGAAGCAGATGGTCTCGTGCTGAACAAAGAGCCTTTTCAGCTGACCGTGCTGCTGCAGGAATGTATGGATCTGTTCGAAGTAATCACCAGAGACAAGCAATTGTCGCTTGTACTGTCGGTAGAAGAGGGGCTTCCCGGCAAGTTCATGGGAGATACTGCACGCATCCGCCAGATCCTGGTTAATTTAATCGGCAATGCGGTGAAGTTCACTCATTCGGGAGCGGTTACAGTAACTGTTGAGTCCTGTGGGATGAAGGGAGCTTCACAAACACTTCAGTTTATGGTGCATGATACGGGTATAGGCATTCCGCCGGATAAGCTGCAGCTGCTGTTTCAATCCTTCTCTCAGGTGGATGCTTCACACACGCGCAAATATCCGGGTACCGGTCTGGGGCTGGCCATTTGTAAGAAGCTGGTGGAGCTCATGCAAGGAGAAATATGGGCGGAGCCAGCGCCGGGCGGCGGTACCCAGTTCTTTTTCAGAATTATACTACAGTCGCTGGACCCATCGCCGGAGCTGGTTTACAACAAAGAAAATGAAGACAGTGAAGAGGCTGCGGCAACAAAAGCTGTATAATGTAGGGTTTGCCAAGGAGAGAACTTTAATTATATAATTTTAAAGTAACTTATCTTTTATCACGACAGTCCTACGGACGGAAAGGAACTCTCTTTGAGCAAATCGAAAAAGAACAATGTCGCGCTTCCCCAGATGAGCAAGCAGGAGAAACGCCGGGCAGAGCAGGAGCAGCAGAAGCAGAAAACGAGAATTCTGATCGTGAGTACAGTGGCCTTAGTCGTTATTATTTTTGTAGGGTTATTCATGCTAGCCTCGAAGGACAGCTCAACTGCAGGATCCACTGCGGATCCGGTGGATTTCAATTACAGTGAAATGGCGCGGCTGGGTAAAGAAGATGCTCCAGTCAAAATCGTCGAATTCGGCGATTACAAATGTCCGGCTTGTGCCCAGTTTACCGGGGTAATCAAACCGCAAATCGTTCAGGAGTATGTAAATCAGGATAAAGCAGCCTTTTATTTCGTGAACCTGGCCTTTATCGGTACGGATTCGAGAACAGCCTCACTTGCGGCACTCTCCGTGTACCATCAGAACCAAGAGGCCTTCTGGAAATTCTTCGATGCCATTTACGCTAACCAAGGCGCAGAGAAGGAAGAATGGGCAACACCGGACTTCCTGGTAAGTCTTGCACAGCAATTAGAACTGCCTATTGATTTCGACCTGCTGCGTAAAGATATTGAAGACAAGACCTACGAAAGCGAACTGGAGAGAGATATCCAGCTTGGCACAGACACTGGAGTAACCAATACACCGAGTTTGTTTGTAAATGGAGTCAAGGTGAATGAACCTTTTAATATGGAGGAAATTGATGCTCAAATCCAAGTAGCTGCGGAAGCTGTGGCTGCACAATGAATAAATTCTCTGCATTCTGCCGTCGCAACTGTCTCTACTTGGCCTGGTTCGTCTCTGTTGTTGCTGTAGCTGGAAGTTTGTATCTCAGTGAAGTACTGAAATATGAGCCCTGCAAGTTATGCTGGTTTCAGCGGATATTCATGTACCCGCAGCTGTTTTTGCTCGGAATTGCCACTTACCGGGGAGATAAACGCATTATCCCTTATGTACTTCCCCTCAGTATTATCGGCGGGAGCATTTCCATTTACCACTATGCGGAACAAAAAATTCCGGCACTCAGCAAGGTGCTTCCATGTACGATTGGTGTGCCGTGCAACACGGATTATCTGAATTTTTTCGGATTCATCACCATCCCGCTGCTTGCACTCATTGCGTTCGCTTTGATCACAATTCTGCTATGGACTGGACGCAAAGAGGAAGCAGGAGAGTAAGAAGCCGTCAGGCAGAATGAAGAGTATATATTTCCCTTAAATTAAGTGTAAATTAATCAGCAGAAACGCTGTAAAATCACGCGATAAAGGGATAATGAAAGAGAATGAAAGATCAAGACATACCGGATCATGGATTTGGTTGTTTTGGTTGTTTTTCATTCTTTTTTCATTTGTTTCAACGCTTTACGGAAGAGGCATTGTAGATTAATATTAGTCCTTGTGAGAAGTTGAATATGCGCTGAATTTTCCGGAAGGAAAAACGGGGGAACCAAACTTGGCCGAGTGCCAACGGGGTGAATCGGAAGCGGGTCAGCAGACTCGAAATCCGTAGGGCTACCACAGCCCGAATCCGCCAGCTAACCTCGTAAGCAATAGTGGGATAATGACCATGCACTTAGGCATGCGGATCATTTCCGTATGCTTATTTTTGTGCCTGCATTTATGAAATCCACTTATGAAAACAGCGCGCGGTACTGCCGATTCAACTTAACAAAGAGAGGAACTGTTACTACAATGGTAAGCAAGGTAAAACGACTATTGATCGGGCGTCCGATGAAGTCGAACGAACTCGATCATGAAAAGTTATCCAAGGTGAAAGCACTGGCTGTCCTGTCTTCTGATGCGCTCTCGTCTGTAGCCTACGGAACAGAACAAATCTTAATCGTACTCGTAGCCGCAGGTTTTACAGCTATCTGGTACTCATTGCCAATTGCACTAGCCGTATTGGGCCTGCTGGCCATTTTAATCCTGTCCTATCGGCAGACCATTTTTGCTTATCCGCAGGGCGGTGGCGCGTATATCGTCGCCAAAACCAATCTCGGTGTGCATACCGGTCTCTTGGCCGGCGGTTCTCTGCTGGTCGATTACATTCTAACCGTTGCGGTAAGCGCCTCGGCGGGGACAGATGCGATCACATCAGCGTTCCCGGGTCTTCATAATCATAGTGTACTTATAGCGGTTTCTGTTATTCTGCTCTTAACGATTGTCAATCTGCGGGGTGTTACCGAATCAGCTTCCTTCATAGCCATTCCGGTATATCTGTTCGTAGTCTCCATCTTTGTGCTGATTATTGCCGGAGTCTTCAAATATGCAACCGGCGGAGCTCATGCCCAGGTTCCGGAGATCGGATCAGCGGTATCGAATGTCAGTATGTTCCTCCTGCTTAAGGCATTCAGCTCCGGCTGTTCGGCCCTGACCGGGGTAGAAGCAGTCTCCAATGCGATCCCTAACTTTAAAGCACCTGCTGAGAAAAATGCGGCCAAAACGCTGATGCTGATGGGCCTGATTCTCGGTATTATGTTCACAGGGATTACGCTCCTGGCTTATTGGTACGGCATCATGCCGGATGAGAAAGCAACGGTTGTGTCACAGATTACCGAGTCTACTTTTGGCCGCGGCGGTTTGTACTTCTTCATTCAAGGGATCACGGCGGTAATCTTGTTCCTGGCGGCAAATACGGCCTACTCGGCCTTCCCGCTGCTGGCGTTCATGTTCGCCAAAGACAAATATTTACCGCATGCCTTCATGGTGCGCGGCGACCGGCTGGGATTCTCGAACGGCATTATTTTCCTCGGTGTAATGTCGGCTGTGCTAGTAGCTGCTTTTCACGGAAATACCGAAGGCTTGATTCCATTATATGCAGTTGGGGTATTCATTCCATTTACACTTTCACAGCTTGGCATGATGGTACAGTGGTACAGAACCAAGCCTAAGGGCTGGCAGAGCAAATTCGCCGTGAATACGGTCGGCATGCTCACAACCTTGACGATTACCCTGATCTTCATTATTACTAAATTCTCGAGCGTGTGGATGGCCTTCATCTTCCTGCCGCTTGTAATCATCGTATTCCACCGGATTCACCGCCATTATATGAACATTGCAGATCAGCTGCGCATTTGTCCGGCAACGGATAAACCTTGTATTAAAGGAAGTACAGTGGTGGTTCCCGTTGCCGGTGTTACCCGCGCGGTACTGCATTCCATCAGCTATGCGAAGTCATTGACTGAGAATGTAGTGGCTGTATATGTCGGATTTGATGAAGAAGAGATTCACAAAATGGAACAGAAGTGGGAAGAGTGGAATCCCGGGGTGCGCCTGATTGTACTCCGCTCGCGTTACCGCAGCATCATCCGCCCGCTGGTGAAATTCATCGATACGGTGGAGTGGAAAACCGCTTCAACAGACCACATTACGGTACTCATTCCGCAATTTGTTACGAAGCACTGGTGGCAGGCGATTCTGCATAATCAGACCAGCTTGTTCATCCGCTCTTATCTGATGAATCAGAAGGATATCGTTATCGCAACAGTGCCATATCATTTGCACAAATAGACATACCCTTTATATGTAAAACGGCTGTTTCTGCAGGTTGCGGACACAGCCGTTTTTTGTGTTGCGCAGCATGTTTATACAGGACTACTTATAATTTAGTTGACAGAGAGAATGAGAATCAATATCATCAGTTTATGTGAGGCGAAGGCCACAATCACCTTTGACCAATAAATGAATGTACATACAGGAGGGGTTTTTTAATGTTTTCGTTAAACCTGCATAGATCAACAAGCATGAAGCTGGCTATGGCCGGACTCATGACAACAACACTGCTATTATCCGCATGTGGAAATAACAATGCGGCCAATAACGGAACAGCTGCAACTACGGCACCTGCAGCAACTGCCGAAGCAACAACTGCACCTGCAGAAACAACAGCTCCAGCGGTAGAGCAAACAGTAACTGATGCAATGGGACATAAAGTCACTATCCCTGCGAACCCGCAGCGTGTACTTGCTTCTTATTTGGAAGATTATCTGGTCGCACTCGGCGTGACTCCGGTTGCCCAATGGTCCGTTACAAACGGTACTATGGAATACCTCACAGCTGAGCTTAAAGATGTTCCAACCATCAGCTATGACCTTCCACTGGAAGCCGTAACCAGCTTCGCACCGGACTTCCACATCGTACAATCGGAAGGTACTGTTCAGAACGGCCTGTATGACCAGTTGAACAAAATTGCACCTACGTATGTACTCGGCGACGAAGTCAGCAAGGACTGGCGCAAATCGCTGCTCAAGATCGGCGAGCTATTGAACAAAACGCCTGAAGCAGAAGCAGCAATTACAGCGTATGATCAAAAAGCGGCGGATGCTAAAGCCAAAATCTCTGCTGCGATCGGCGATGAGTCGGTTGCCATTCTCTGGCTGGTCTCCAAGAGTTTCTTCATTGTAGACGAAACCCGCAGCAGCGGAGCGGTATTGTATGGAGATCTTGGACTGAAGCTCCCGAATCTGGTCACCGAAATTCCTGCAGAGTCCAGAGCAACGTGGAACCCGATTTCACTTGAGAAATTATCTGAGCTGACTGCAGATCATATCATCCTTGTGAACAGTGACGGGGCGGATGCTGCTGAAATTACGGATGGCGCGATCTGGAAGGGGATTCCGGCTGTTAAGGCGGGGAATGTTCATGAGTTTGGCAGAGCAACCAGCTGGCTGTACAGCGGTCCTATAGCTAACTCTAAAACAATTGATGATGCCCTGAGCAGTCTTGTGAAGTAAGCGGCGCTTAACGGGCCGGTAATCAGCCTATGCCGGCAGAGAATGTGCAGGTCATTGTATCCCCGGATGCGATGATCTGCACCTTTTTTTAAATTAATTAAAGATTGAGAGAGTACAGCATAGTTTACGTGCTATCTGCTTGTACAATATTCATATATTTGCGATAATGAGAATGATAATCAATTAGAAGCAAGTAATAATCCTGTTAGGAGACGGCTTATGGTTTCATCCACACGTTCTACGCTTAATCCTTCAACTGCTGCAGGGGACAAGCCCGTCAGGTCCCGGCCGGTAGCTGCAGTCACCATTCTACTGCTGGGGAGTGCCGCGATCGTCTTTGGCCTGATGTTATCCGTATCGTTAGGGGCAGCGGATATCCGGCTGGTTACCGTATGGGAAGCTGTGTTCCGCTTCAATCCGGAGCTGGCGCAGCACCAGGTCATCCGGGAGCTGCGGATTCCCCGGGCTCTGGCCGGAGCGCTGGTCGGTGCATGTTTTGCGGTTGCCGGTTCGATTATGCAGGGAATGACCCGCAATCCGCTGGCCGATTCCGGACTGCTGGGACTTAACGCCGGAGCCGGCGTCGGCCTGGCATTGGCGTTCGCCTTTGCGCCTTCGCTCTCATTCATGTATATCATGATCTACTGCTTCATCGGAGCGGCAGTAGCATCACTGCTGGTCTTCGGCATCGGTTCGCTGTCACACAGCGGGCTGACCCCGCTTCGCCTGACCCTTGCGGGTGCAGCAGTCAGTGCCATGCTGCTGGCGGTCAGCCAGGGCGTCGCGATTCTGTTCCACCTCTCCCAGGATATCGCATTCTGGATGGCAGGCGGGATTGGCGGAGCGAACTGGACCCAGCTTAAGATTATGTTTCCTTGGGTCGCTGCAGCATTAATCGGGTCTTTGGTGCTCTCTCGTTCTATCACGCTGTTAAGCCTGGGCCGGGATGTTGCCGCAGGACTGGGACAGCGTACACGGCTGGTACAGACCGCAGGGATGATCATTGTGGTCATTCTTGCCGGAGCGGCGGTCTCGACGGTGGGGCCGATTGCTTTTGTCGGATTAATGATTCCGCATATTACACGTTATCTCGTTGGGGTGGATTACCGCTGGATTATTCCTTGCTCGGCTGTACTCGGCAGCATTCTCATTATCTTTGCCGATATCGCTGCGAGAATGATTAATGCGCCTTATGAAACACCAATTGGGGCCCTGATTGCTGTAATCGGTGTACCGTTCTTCATCTATCTGGCCAGCAAGCGCAAGGGGGAGCTGTAATGAACAGGACCATGTTAGTACCCTCTGCTAAAGCGCGCCGCACCAGAGAAGCCAGCATTTTAGCGCTGCTTGGCGTACTTATCGTTGTTATTTTTATAGTCAGTATGAATACCGGCTTCATGCGCTTATCACCACTAGATGTTCTACATACTCTACTCGGAGAAGGAACCCAACAGCAGAAGCTGATTCTGTTTGATTTCCGGCTGCCGCGTATAGTGATCTCACTGCTCATCGGGGCGGGCTTCGCAGTATCCGGATCTATTCTGCAAGGCCTGTCGCGCAATGCTCTTGCTGAACCCTCAACCTTAGGGATAAACGCCGGAGCGGGTTTTGCAGTGCTGATCTTCATCTCATTTGTCCCGGCAACCACGGCAGCACCAATCTTTGTTCTTCCGCTGCTGGCGCTGGCAGGTGCAGCTCTTACGGCCACACTGATCTACTTCCTCTCCTACCGGAGAGCAGACGGACTCTCGCCTACACGGCTTATCCTAATCGGGATTGCCGTAGGTGCCGGCATTTATGCTTTTCAGCTGATCCTGTCATTAAGGCTGGACCCGCAGAATTATCAGTTCGTAGCCATCTGGCTGGCCGGCAAAATCTGGGGCGGAGACTGGCGGTTCGTGCTGGCACTGCTCCCCTGGATATTGACCCTGCTGCCGTTCGCATTCTACAAAGCCCGGGTGCTTAACGTACTGAACCTGGGGGATGAAACCTCCAAGGGACTTGGCCTGCCGCTGGAGCGGGAACGTCTGCTGCTGGCCGCCGCTGTTGCTCTCGCAGGTGCCTGTGTCTCGGTAAGCGGGGGCATCGGCTTTGTTGGACTGATTGCACCGCATCTGGCGCGCAGGCTTGTAGGCCCGCGGCATCAGATCATGCTGCCGGCTGCTGCTTTGATCGGCGCGCTGCTGCTGCTTACGGCAGATACCATCGGACGCTGGATTCTGCAGCCTACAGAGATCCCTACGGGTATTGTTGTGGCGATCATTGGAGCCCCGTACTTTTTATATCTTTTGGCTAAATCGAAGGCTTAATATAGGCATTCATAGGCGAAGTTCTCATCAAAAATTATAATTCTAAGGAGTGAGTATCATGTCGGAACGTTTGAATACAGAACAGCTGAGTATCGGATACGCAGAGGCGATGATTGTAAAGGGGCTGAACCTGTCGCTTCCCACAGGGAAGATTACGGCACTGGTTGGAGCGAACGGCTCAGGTAAATCTACTATCCTGAAGACGATGGCGCGCATCATGAAGCCGAAGAGCGGCAGCGTCATGCTCGACGGCAAATCCATTCATAACCTGTCCACCAAAGAGGTGGCCAAGCAGCTGGCGATTCTGCCGCAGAATCCTACTGCACCTGACGGTCTGACAGTATCTGAGCTGGTTGGTTACGGCCGCTACCCGCATCAGAAGGGCTTCGGCACAATGACACCTGAAGACCGCAGCATCATCGCTAATGCAATCGAAGTTACCGGCATGACAGAGTTCCACGACCGTCCGATTGACCGGCTCTCCGGCGGACAGCGTCAGCGGGCCTGGATTGCAATGGCTTTGGCACAGCAGACAGATATTCTATTCCTTGACGAACCGACGACATTCCTGGATATGGCCCATCAGCTGGAGGTACTGCAGCTGCTGCAGAAGCTGAACGAGGAAGAAGGCCGGACAATTATCATGGTTGTACATGATTTGAACCATGCCTCCCGTTATGCGCAGCATATGGTAGCGATCAAATCCGGCAATGTAATCAGTGAAGGAGCGCCGGTTGATGTAATGACTCCGGGAGTCCTGCGTGAAGTGTTCGGCATTGAAGCTGATATTGTACCAGATCCGCGTACCGGAGTGCCGCTGTGCCTTCCTTACGAACTGGCCGCGTACAAGGCAGCCGGACTGTAAGTGTGAGCTGTACAGGCCAGTGGAGCGGAGAGGAGCAGCGCAATGAACGATCTATTGATTAAGGAATTCGGCAACAAGTTTGATCTTCATCCTGAAGAACCGGAGGGAGCCCTGCACTCTTTTGCTGCGATTGATCTGGTGCAGGAGCAAGGCATGAGGGCATTTGTGGACACTTACGGGCCGCTAATGAAAGCACTGGACGATAAAGCGGCTGCTGCATATTTCGGCGGCTATCTGTCCAATCTTGCACTTGCGGTTCAGTATTCAGTTACAGGATTATCAATCGTTCCCGATCTCAGCCTCATGAATTTGAGTATTCATCTCATACCTGCAGACGGATATTGCCGGATTGCCTTCTCCCTTCACGAGTGGAAGACGGAGCAGGGGCCTGAGGCAGAACAGGGCAGGGAAGTGTGGCGTAATGATGTATTTGCCCGTTTCTATCAAGAAACTGCCGGGCCGCTGGTACGCAGCATTTCACAGGTGAGCGGTCTATCGCTCGGCGAGATCTGGGGACAGATGCCGTCCAAATTCAATTATTATGTGGATTCCTTTGCAGCCGGACTTACAGATCCTAAGATGCTTAATCGGATTGAAGCAGATTACGGCTATCTGAAAGACGAAATGTCTGCTGAAGTATTCCAGATGCCCCGGAATCCGTTTCATGTGAAGGTGCGGAGGATTGAATCACTCACGGATCCGGAGCAGACTGTACAGATGCGCAACCGCTGCTGTATGTATTACCGGACTGAAGGCGGCCGTCTCTGCTATACCTGTCCCCGGATGAAAGAGGGGGAGCGGGCTGAGAGAAGGGAAGAATTCCGTTCAGAGCGTGCTGCGGCCGGGAAATAGGTTATAATCGGGAATAATGAAACATAATAATGCTGTATGCTGCTTCCAAACAGGCTCCTGTCATTGACAAGGGAGCCTGTTCGTTGTTAAAGTTGTGGTTGCCGCGATGCACGTGTGAGGCAGGCAGATGATCACGATCATCATTTTCATAGAGTTAGGAGCATGAAGAATGAATATTGACAACATATATGAGGACTTGCAGCAGCTGGTCACAGCAGGCTCGCTGAAGCGCCACGAGAATCTTAAGGATCTGGTATATACCCGCATGGGCGGTCGAGCGGATATTTGGGCCGCACCCGCTACTTACGATGAAATTCAGAGAATATCTACATATGCGCATGATCATCATATACCGCTTACGGTACTCGGAAACGGCTCGAATGTCATTATCCGGGACGGGGGCATCCGCGGCATTGTGCTTCAGACCTCTGACATGACGGAAATGGGCATCCGGGACGGATTGCTCTACGCGCAGTGCGGGGCGAAGATTATCGACGCTTCGAGGTATGCGCTGGAGCAGGAGCTGACGGGTCTGGAGTTCGCCTGCGGTATTCCCGGAACGGTAGGCGGGGCGCTGTATATGAATGCGGGAGCTTACGGCGGTGAGGTTAAGGATGTGCTGCAAAGTGCACTTGTAATCAACAAGGACGGACAGCTCGTGATTATGCAGGGCGATCAGCTTCAGTGGGGATACCGCAAAAGCATCTTTGCCAGCGGAGAGTATATTGTGCTGGAGGCCAGATTTGCGCTTCAGCCGGGTGATCCTGCGGCGATCAAGTCCTCCATGGATGAGCTGACCTATCTCCGTGAATCCAAACAGCCGCTGGAATATCCCTCATGCGGCAGTGTATTCAAGCGGCCGCCGGGCCGTTATGCCGGCCAGCTGATTCAGGAGAGCGGACTGCAGGGGACCCGCATCGGCGGAGCAGAGGTATCGCGCAAGCATGCCGGATTCATCGTTAATGCGGATAATGCGACGGCAAGTGATTATATCGGACTGATTCAGCATGTGCGTGCAACAGTTAAGGATAAATTCAATGTTGAGCTGGAGACGGAAGTTGAGATTCTCGGCGAAGAAGTATAATTAAGCTGATAATTTCTTATATTTGAATCAATAGACGTATGTAAGGCCATGGGTAAGCTTCACCCATGGCCTTTATGTGTCTAAGGTAGTACTAGTTCATTCAGCTCAAGGCCAGCGAATATTTCGCTCTGTCCGTCTGCAGCTCGACATTATCTTCTGCTACTGAATTCAGCTTCAGCCCGCTCACTGCGATCTCATAATTTGGCTGCGGAAGCGGCACAAGCTCACCGTCAGCATTCAGGGTATTCCCCGAACCCCGCAGAATCAGTGCACTGTCCAGGTATTCATCAAGGACATCCTCGGCGTTTCGGTAGTCTACAGTCTCCAGATTAAAGTGGACAGTATCCTGGTCATCCAGCTCCTGTTTCTTGATTACCAGGGTTGCATGTTCCTGCGCCTCCAGCCAATCTATAAGCTTCTGTACGTTTTGTTCCATATAGGATCCCATCCTTTGGTTAGTAAGAGATTGTTAATTCTAAGTTACCCGTTTCCGGGCAATTGAATCCATAGGTTCGCCACATCGTATTAATTAACGGTATTAATATTTCATGGCATAAAAAGAAAATTCGCGCTTTAATCGGGGAGCTGCAGCCGTCCGCCGGAAGATACATTGTTTGCAGTTCCCCATTAGAGTGTAAACTACATCTATGCACTTCTATTAACAATACATAAACGGGGAAGGTGAGCCTAATGTGGGGTGCATTGATGTGGGGAGCCATTTCCGGCTCTGCTGTATTACTCGGGGCACTGCTGGCGTTGTTCCTGTCCATTCCAAACAAGCTGATCGGATTCATTATGGCCTTTGGAACAGGCGTACTGATTGGTGCAGCTGCTTATGAGCTGCTGGAGGATTCCGCGAGTGACGGCGGGCTGGCCCCGACGATCATCGGTTTTACTGCGGGAGCGCTGGTATTCACGCTGTTTGACTGGTATATCTCGCGAAAAGGCGGCGCCGGCCGCAAACGCTCAGCCAGAGCTTCAGGGAAGACGGAGAGTAAAGGCGGCAGCGGCCTGGCTATTTTTGCCGGAACCGTACTGGATGCTATTCCTGAGTCGATCATGATCGGAGCAAGCCTGATTGCCGGCCAAGGTGTAAGTCTGCTGCTGGTCATCGCTATTTTTATCAGCAATATTCCGGAAGGGTTGTCGAGCACGGCAGGGCTGAAGCAGGACGGCTACGGCAAAAGAAAAATTATGCTGCTGTGGCTCGGCGTTCTGGTTATTTCCACCGCAGCTTCGGGAGCCGGCTATTCGTTTATGGACCATGCAAGCGGATATACGGAGGCGCTGATTGCTTCTTTTGCCGGGGGCGGAATTATCGCGATGGTCTCCTCCAGCATGATGCCTGAAGCCTATGAGGACGGCGGACCGCTTACGGGATTTATTGCTGCCATGGGGCTGCTGTGCTCGCTGATTCTGGATCAGCTGTGAGGGTTGTCAACCCTCCTGCAATCATGGTATAGTTCAAGACGCACCATATGTATAGTCATAAGCATAAAGAAGAAATCTGCGTGCACAAGCGCAGGAGAGGTTCGCAAACTCCCTCTATAAAAAACTAAGACCGCCAGAGGCAGGATCAGCTTACCGGATACCCGGGGGCTTAAAGAGTACGGGCATTTGCCTGTACTTATTTCTTGTTATGCCGCGTGTCTCATCTTAGTAGAGCCAGGTTTTCGGAATCTCGTTCTTCTTTCCAGTTCAGGCCTTGAGCCTAGGGAAAAGAGAGGGGTTTTTTGTCATGTCAGAAGGCAGACTGAAAGAGGAAATGCAGGAGGTTACCCTGCTGGGCAACCAAGGTACGAAGTATAAGTTCGGCTATGCTCCGGAGATTCTGGAGGCGTTCGATAACAAGCATCCCGGCCGTGATTATTTTGTCAAATTCAACTGCCCGGAGTTCACCAGCCTGTGTCCCGTTACCGGACAGCCGGATTTCGGTGTGATGTACATCTCGTATATTCCAGATATCAAAATGGTTGAATCCAAATCCCTGAAGCTCTATCTGTTCAGCTTCCGCAATCACGGGGATTTCCATGAAGACTGTGTCAACATTATTATGAATGATCTGATCTCGCTGATGGAGCCCCGTTACATCGAAGTCTGGGGCAAGTTCACGCCGCGCGGCGGCATTTCCATCGATCCTTACTGCAACTGGGGGCGCCCGGGGACCAAATATGAGGCCATGGCCGAGCACCGGCTGATGAATCATGACCTGTATCCGGAGAAAGTGGATAACCGTTAATCCGGCAGTTTCCCCGCACACAGAACAATAAGGAGGAGAGAATTACGATGAATAAAAAAGCACTGGTCGTCTTCAGCGGCGGCCAAGACAGCACGACCTGCCTGGTATGGGCTTTGCAGCAGTTCCAGGAGGTTCAGGTTGTTACTTTTAATTATAATCAGCGGCATGCCGCTGAGATTGAAGTCGCCAAGGAGATTGCCGCTAAGTTTGGGGTGAAGCAGCATATTCTGGATCTGGGACTGCTGAATCAGCTGGCCCCGAACGCTCTGACCCGGGACGATATCGAAATCGCTGCCGGTGAAGGGGAGGAGCTCCCGAGCACATTTGTAGATGGGCGGAACCTGCTGTTCCTGTCCTTTGCAGCGATTCTGGCCAAACAGCTGGGCTATAGCAACATCATCACCGGTGTCTGCCAGACGGACTTCAGCGGATATCCGGACTGCCGGGATGTGTTTGTAAAATCACTGAATGTTACCCTCAATCTGTCGATGGATTATGAGTTCGTGATTCATACCCCGCTGATGTGGCTGGACAAAAAAGAAACCTGGAAAATGGCCGATGAGCTTGGGTACTTCGACTATATCCGCGAGCAGACACTGACCTGCTATAACGGGATCATCGGCAGCGGCTGCGGCACCTGCCCGGCATGTCTGCTGCGCCAGCGCGGCCTTGAGCAATATGAGGCGGAGCGCCAGGGGGCGGGTCTGTAATGCAGGGTGAAGTATCTGTCTGCAAAATATTCACCTTCGATGCTGCCCATCAGCTGATCGGACACAAGGGGAAATGCAGCAATCTGCACGGGCATACGTACAAGCTGGAAGTTGTGCTGAAGGGCGTTCCGTCCTTGGAGCACGGCCAGTCGGATGAGGGGTTTGTCATCGATTTCAGCGATATCAAAGCGACCGTGAAGCAGCTTGTAGTCGACCGTCTGGATCATGCTTTTCTGGCCATGGGCAATGAGCCTGTATTGGAGACACTTACGGCTACCGGCTCCAAGGTGGCGCTGCTGTCGTTCCGCACGACGGCGGAGAACATGTCAGCATACATCGCTTATGAGCTGAAGCGGGCTTCATTGCCGGTGTACTCGGTTAAGCTGTGGGAGACTCCGACCTCCTGGGCAGAGGTGCTGGCTGCAGATATTCCGGAAGAGGGACCGTCTTATCGTCTGTACGGAGGCTGCGACCATGAGTAAAATACCTGTTATTGAAATGTTCGGCCCGACCATCCAGGGGGAAGGGGCAGTCATTGGCGTCAAAACGATGTTCGTCCGCACCTACGGCTGCGATTACCGCTGCAGCTGGTGTGACTCCGCCTTCACCTGGGATGGCTCGGCGAAAGATAAAGTAACGATGATGGAACCCCAGGAGATTCTCGCCGGGCTGCTTGAGCTGGCAGGTGAGAATTTCAATTGCGTAACCATCTCCGGAGGCAATCCGGCGCTGATCGGGGAGGCCATAGGCGAATTCATCACCCTGCTCCACGAACGCGGTATCCAGGCGGCTATCGAGACACAGGGCAGCCGTTGGCAGGATTGGTTTAACGATGTTGATGTGCTGACGATCAGCCCCAAGCCGCCAAGCTCAGGGATGAAGACTGACTGGGATAAGCTGCATGAGATCATGCTTAGAGTCGGTAACCATGGTAAGGCTGCTCATAGCCTGAAGGTGGTTGTATTTAACCAGGAGGATTATGAATATGCCCGGAAGGTACATTTCAAGTACCCGGAGGTCCCGCTGTTTCTTCAGCCGGGCAACGACAATGTCACGGAGGAAGGCGACATTTCAGGCCGTCTGCTGGGCCGGCTGGAATGGCTGTTCAATCTGGTAATTGCCGACCCGCAGATGAACCGGGCGCGGGTGCTGCCGCAGCTGCATGCGCTGATCTGGCATAATAAACGCGGTAAGTAGGGCTTGGCCATGATATAAACCTGAGACGGGACGTCCGCATTGCGGACGTCCTTTTCATTGTATAAATTCGGATTTTCGCAACAACAACGGAAACCTCTGTATTTCCAGCTGTAATATACTTGAAAGAATGATGAAATATTGGGGGGATTGAAATGGAAAACGGATATTACGCCGGGTGGGGGACGCTGGCACTGATCAACGCCGGAATTGCCCAAGGGAAAAACCGGAGCGGATTGAACTGGTTTCTGCTGTCATTGCTGCTGGGACCGCTTGCTACCTTTATCCTTGTGATCTCGGATAAGCTTCCGGAGTGAATTATCAGTTATAATATTAGGGAGCATTAGTGCTGGTATGCAGGAGAAGGTCTGCGGCAGGAGAATAACAGGTCATACCCTAACACTATACAAAAAGACAAGCCGAGGAGGAATTGATGATGTCAACCGCACTACTGATCATTGATGTTCAAGAGGCGATGTTTTCTTATCCCGATATGAAGCTGTATGACGAAGCAGGTGTTCTGGAGCGGATCAGCTCACTGCTGGACAAGGCCCGTTCGGCCGGGATTCCGGTGATTTACATCCAGCATACCGAAGAAGAGGGTGAATTTGTGAAGGGGACACCTACCTGGGAGATCAGCAGCCGGATCACACCTCAGGCAGGGGAGAAGGTAATCGGGAAGACAACACCGGATTCTTTTCACCTCACCGGACTTCAGGGGGAGCTTGAACGGCTTGGAGCTACGGATCTGGTCATCTGCGGGATGCAGACAGATTACTGTGTAAATGCCACCAGCAGACGCGCACATAGCCTCGGGTATTCTAGTGTACTGGTTAAGGATGCACATAGTACCTTCGATAATAACAATCTCACTGGTGAAGAAATCGTAAAGCAGCATAATGATGCGCTTGGCTCCGGGTTGGTTACGCTGCGCTCAGAAGAGGAAGTAACGTTCCGATGAATCCGGTGATTTCCGCAATGAAGCCCATCCGCCGCTCCAGACTGAGATTATTCGCAGGCAAGCGCTATTTTATCTGGAAAAGATATTGGAAATGGATCACAGCACCAGGTGTACTCGCCAAGGAACTTCACCCGGAAGCTCTGCCTTATGAGGCGGCCAGCCATGCCACCCCCCTGCTTCGGAGCCTGCGCAATGTCGATATGCAGCTTCAATACAATAAAATAACGAATCTGCGCCTGGCTGTTGCCAAGCTGGACGGGCTTGTAATACGCCCCGGCGAGACTTTCTCCTATTGGCGGAGTATCGGCAAGCCGACCCGCAGGAAAGGGTATCTGGATGGCATGGTACTGCATTATGGCGGTTTCCGTTCCGGAACGGGAGGCGGACTCTGCCAATTATCGAATCTGATCTACTGGATGGCGCTGCATACACCGCTCACGGTTACTGAACGGCACCGGCACAGCTATGATGTTTTTCCTGATGAGCAGCGGACCCAGCCTTTTGGCAGCGGGGCAACCTGTTCCTATAACTATCTGGATCTGCAGCTTAGAAATGATACGGAGTATGCATACCAGCTGAAGCTGCATCTGGATGAGACTCACCTGCACGGGGAGTGGCGTTGTGACAGCCGGCAGCTCTACAATTATGAGGTCTATGAAGACGGCCATGTAATCCGGCTGGAGCCGTGGGGAGGGTACGTACGCAGCAACGCCATCCGCCGCAGGGTGCTTACCCATACAGGGGAGCTGGCGGGTGATGAGGCCATCGCCGAGAACCATGCGCTTATGATGTATTCTCCGCTGCTGCACGGATAAAGCCGGAGGATTTAGGGTTATAACATAGTGTAGCTTGAATTGTACAGCCGGCTATGTCCATAACCCTACTTCTGAAGGAGTGACGCTCAACATGAAGGCAGTAACCTACCAGGGTAAGAAGAAAGTCGAAGTTAAGGAAGTCGCCGATGCGCGGCTTGAGAAGAAGGATGACATCCTAATACGTGTTACCTCAACTGCCATTTGCGGATCGGACCTGCATATCTATAATGGAGAACTTCCCGGAATGCATGATGATTACATTATCGGGCATGAGCCCATGGGAATTGTAGAAGATGTAGGACCGGAGGTTACCAGGGTGAAGAAGGGCGACCGTGTTATTATTCCTTTTAATGTAGCCTGCGGCCAATGCTTCTTCTGCCAGCATGAGATGGAGAGCCAGTGTGACCACGCGAACGATGCCAAGGATACCGGCGGGTATCTGGGATATTCCGATACTTACGGCGGTTTTGCCGGAGGACAGGCCGAACTGCTGCGGGTACCGTACGGTAATTTCGGTCCTTTTGTCGTTCCGGAGGATGCCGAAATGGAGGACGAGAAGCTGCTGTTCCTCTCGGATATTGTTCCTACCGCCTGGTGGGGGGTAGAGAATGCCGGTGTGAAGCCCGGGGATACCGTAATCGTGCTTGGCTGCGGGCCGGTAGGCCTGCTGACACAGAAGTTCGCCTGGATGAAAGGCGCATCCCGTGTGATAGCTGTAGACCATGTTCCTTACCGGCTGCAGCATGCGAAGCAGACGAATAATGTGGAAATTTTTAATTTCGAGAAAATTAAAGAGTTCGAGAAGCACATGAAGGAGATTACGCGCGGCGGGGCGGATGTGGTCATTGATTGTGTAGGCCTTGATGCGAAGAAGACGGTGGCAGAAAAGGTGGAGACAGCCTTAATGCTGCAGGGCGGTTCACTGGGTGCATTCCGCATTGCCACTGAAGTGGTCCGCAAGTTCGGCACGATCCAGCTCGTAGGAGTCTACGGCTTGAACTATAATTTGTTCCCGCTGGGGCAGCTCTTTGAGCGCAATATCACACTGAAGATGGGCCAGGCTCCGGTCATTCATTACATGCCGGCATTGTATAGAATGATTAAGGAGAATAAGTTCGATCCCACAGATATCATCACCCACCGGCTGCCGATCAGCAGAGCGGAGCACGGGTACAAGGTATTTCAGGAGAAGGAAGAAGACTGTATCAAGGTTGTACTTAAGCCGTAACCGAAGCTGCTTGTTAGCACGGGATATAGGCTCATATAAGGCATGGAATCCGCCGGAAGACGGAGTTCATGCCTTTATTAATGAAAAACTGCTGCTTTTTTCTGTAATTTGCGTTAAATTAACATAATGAGTCTTACACAAACACGAAGGGGCATCCCGCTATGAATCCCAAAAAACCGCCCGTTCCCGTTCCTCTGCTGATGGTAATCGGAATTGTGGCCATATCCTTTTCTTCTATCTTCATTAAATGGTCGTCTGCTCCGGTGTCCGTTCAGGGGATGTACCGGCTGCTGTTCACCTCGCTCCTGATGCTGCCGTTCGCGCGTCCTTACAGCGGGGCAGCTTGTGCCCTGCGCCTGAAGGATTGGCTGCTGCTGGGGGCTTCCGGTGTGATGCTGGCCCTTCATTTCCTGCTCTGGATGGGCTCGCTGAATTACACTTCCGTGGCCAGCTCGACGATGATCATGGCCCTGGAGCCGTTATTCATTATGCTCGGTGCGTACATACTGTATAAAGAGCGAAACAGCGCCTCTGCCATATTGGGGATGGCTATTGCAATCTTTGGGGTAGTTTTTATCGGCTGGGGCGACATCGGGCTGTCCGCCGAGAACCTGAAGGGTGATATGCTGTCTGTGGGCGGAACCGTTGCTGTAGCGGCGCATCTGTTGATCGGTCAGAAGCTGGTGGCGCGTATGCCTTCGTACTTGTACAGCCTGATTGTATTCATCTCTGCGGCTATCGTATTTGCCGTTTACAATCTGGTAACAAGTACGCCTTTCTTCAATTATCCGGCCCGGGAATGGGGCATTTTTGTACTGCTGGCAGTGGTGCCGACCGTATTCGGCCATATTCTGTTTAACTGGCTGCTGCAGTATGCGTCTGCGACTACAGTCTCAATGAATATTCTCGGAGAGCCGGTCGGCGCGAGTATTCTCGCTTTCCTGCTGCTGGGTGAACAGCTGAGCGGTCTGCAGTGGGCAGGAGGCGTGCTGGTCATGGCCGGCCTTGGAGTCTATTTGTATTCCGGACGCAGGAAGGCGCTCAAGCTTCAGGACAGTCTGCCGAACGCATCATAATAAGCGTCATACAGGCAGACCGATGACATTATTTTTTCAGAACACATATAAAGGGGCAACGAAAGCAATGAATGAACAAGATCAGAACGGACCGGCAGGTCTAAACGGTGAGGCTGCTCCTTCCAGCGAAGAGCTGTGGAATGAGGATACTTATGCGGCTTGGACAAGCCGGTTTGGAACCCCTGCAGAGGCAGCAGGTAAACTGGCCAAAGATCCGGCAGGGAAGCTGTTCCCGCTTAATGCCTATCTGGGAGAAGTGCAGGGCCGCAAGATTATGAACCTGATGGGTTCCAACGGCATGAAGGCGGTAGCGCTGGGGCTGCTGGGGGCGGAAGTCACCGTTGCCGATTTCTCCGAGGCTAATGCGCGGTATGCTGCTGAATTGGCGCAGGAAGCCGGTGTGCAGCTGAATTATATCGTCTCAGATGTACTGGAACTGCCTGAAGCTGTACTGGACAGCACGTATGACCTGGTATTTGCGGAAATGGGGATTGTCCACTATTTTACCGACCTGACTCCGTTTATGACTACGGCATACAAGCTGCTGGCACCCGGAGGGAAGTTCGTACTGCGGGATTTCCACCCGGTAACGACCAAGCTGATCTCCTCCAAGGGTTCAACCGCCAAGGTGCGCAAGCATAAGGTGAGCGGGGATTATTTCGATACGGCATTGGAAGAGAAGCAGGTGTCCTACTCCAAGTATATGCCTTCTTCCGGAGAAGCAGCGGGTTCAGACAAACCTAATGTGGTCTCCTGGCGGCGCTGGACACTCGGCGAGATTGTAACGGCTGCTGCGGCCAGCGGACTTGTTATTCAGGAGCTGGTGGAAGAGCCCAACCTGTCGTCAGATGTATATGATAAGGGAATCCCCAAGACCTTCACCCTGGTTGCGGGAAAAAGATAATAAACAAAGTGGTATGGATTCTATATTTCAATAAACGGTATCTCTTGAAGCGCGGTTACGTTCGTGCGCTAAGGGATACCGTTTTGTTATGGAAATGTAAATTTCAGTTCTGTGCATTTGAATCGTTACGGCAGAATGGAGACTTCAAAGTACGTACTTGAGAGTGAAGTGTTGTACGTTTTACAACTTTGGTGTATGGATATCGATGTGTTTAGAAGGATTGTTGTATGAAATACATGAATAATCCTGCTAGGCCGCTTGGAAAAGGAAAAATGCTGCCTTTTTTACAACAAATTTGGATTTGGGCCGATAGGATGAGGGGAATGTTGTATTATGGGCAGGATTTTATATAAAGTCACCAGATTTCTGCTCTGGATAACGGATGAATCGAGAAATTCCTGCTACAGCACCAGCCGCCCGGAAGACCAACTATACACAGGGATGAAACTACCATAAGCTTCTCACTGCGCATTCTTTCCAGGCCATCGCGCTAATTCTCCTCCTGTATTCCGACACCACCAGCCATTCCGGCAAAAGCCTTCTGTAACGGAGAGAGGGTGTAATCTTTGCGCCAGGCCAGCACAAATGCGCCATCGCCGGGATGAAGTCCCGGTAGCGGGGCATAGCTTAGAATTCCGGCTGCCACCTCAGCCTCAATCCCCGATTTGGAGAATACTCCGACCATCCCTCCTCCGCTAATCATACGTTTGACCGCCTCCGGTGAGCCGAGTACGGCATGGTTCCACACTTTTACATGATTCAGCTGCGTCCACTTGTCGGCTATTCCGCGGAGGAACGAGGCGGCTTCATGCTGTACCCAGGGTTCTCGTGCTGCCGCTTCCACGGTAATTTCCTCTGCTCCGGCAAAGGGATGTCCAGGCGCAAAGACCAGCACCGTTTCATCTCTGGCAATCACTTGAGTATGGAAGGAATCATCTTGTCCGTCCGCGCTGTGCAGCACAGCCAGCTGGATTTCCCGGCTCCGCAGACGCTCCCTGACAGCATCATCCGGCAGGATGGACAGAAACACATCAATACCGTCATGCAGACCGGTGAATTGGGACAGCAGTTTAGGCACAAGATAATTACCGGGGATATCACTTGCTGTAAGCTCCAGGTTCCCTGAGGCCAGTGACGTGAACTGCTTAACAGTCCGCTCTGCTTCTGCTGTAAGGGATACAATCCGCACTGCATATTGATACAGCGCCCGTCCGGCATCCGTCAGCAGCACCCGGCCGCTCCGGAACTGGAAAAGTGAAGCACCAAGCTCACTCTCGAGACTCTTCATATGGAAGGAAACGGTCGGCTGCTTAAGTCCCATTTCAGCGGCTACGTCCGTTACCTTTTTATATTTTTCAATCAGGACTACAATTTGTAATTTCACAAGATTCATGCTGATTCCTCCGGTTAGACCGCAATAAATTAACGTTTGTTGCTTATATATAGATTATATCTATGGCATTATTCAAAATCTATTATAACTTTTATCTTCCGTTTTACAAACTCAGTACTTTTACATAACGAACGAGCCCTAGAATAAGAAGAGTCAGATGAGAAGCTGACATGATGCAAACAAATGCTTCCAAAGTGAGTTTTGTACGAAGCAGACCAATGAAGCAGACACTCACAAAACCTTTAGGAGGAAAAAAAACAATGCAATTCAGAAAATCTTGGATCATGGCTTTGGCATTAACAAGCGTAGTAGCACTTTCGGCATGTGGCAACAACGGGGGAAATAATGCGGCAACCAATAACGGAGGCAATGCAGCTGCAACAAATACACAAAACAGCAGCGGTGCCGAATTAAGCGGATCTATCCTGGCTTCGGGCTCCACAGCACTACAGCCGCTCGTAGAGCAGGTAGCAGAGAAATTCATGGATGCTAATGCAGGTGTAGATATTCAGGTTCAAGGCGGCGGTAGCGGCACTGGTCTGACACAAGTGGCTGAGAAGCAAGTCGATATCGGTAACTCCGACGTATTCGCAGAAGAGAAATTGAAAGATGCTGATGCTGAAAAAGCGGCAGCACTCGTTGATCATCAGGTAGCCGTAGTAGCCATCGCTGCTGTAAGCAATCCGGATGCAGGTGTAGATACACTGACTAAGCAGCAGCTGATTGACATCTTCACTGGTAAAATCACGAACTGGAGCGAAGTTGGCGGTGCTGACCAGGCGATCCAGATCATCAACCGTCCGGCAAGCTCGGGTACACGCGCAACCTTCGAGAGCTTCGCACTTGGTACCAAAACTGAAGACCTGCCAGGATCAATCCAAGAGGATTCCTCCGGTACTGTTAAGAAGATCATCGGCGAAACACCAGGAGCTATCGGTTATCTGGCACTGTCTTACCTGGATGATTCCGTTAAAACTTTGAGCTACGACGGTGTTGAGCCTTCCGTAGACAATGTAATTGCAGGTAAGTATCCGGTATGGGCTTATGAGCACATGTATACTAACGGTGAACCTAATGAAACGGTAAAAGCTTTCCTCGACTACTTCCTGACTGATGAAGTACAGACTGGCGATGTTGTAGAGCTTGGTTACATTCCGGCTTCGCAGATGCAGGTATCCCGTGATGTAGCAGGAACTGTAACAGCCAAGTAATACCCATTCATTCACAGGTATCATCCATTAGAACTTCAAGTGATTAGAGGCGGATTTCTTCTGCCTCTCTTTTCACTTTAGAAAGAGGGAGCATCTTGAGGGTAAAGCCAAAGAAAACGCGGTTTGAAAAACATCATATAGAAAATATGGTCGGACGTATTTATATGTCCTTTTGTGTAATGCTATTGATCGTCATTATTGTTTCAATGGTATATTTCGTAGCGTCTAAAGGGATTGCCAACTTTGTAAACGGTGAAGTGAAGGTTTCCGAGTTCCTGTTCGGCACAAAATGGTCGCCTGAAGCAGACACACCTTCCTATGGAGCTTTTCCGTTCATCTCCGGCTCCTTCCTGGTTACGCTGCTTGCCGCGCTTATCGCTAGTCCGCTTAGCATCTGCGCCGCATTATTCATGACTGAGATCGTCCCTGGCTGGGGCAAAAAACTGCTGCAGCCGGTTATTGAGCTGCTCTCAGGCATTCCATCCGTCGTATACGGATTCGTAGGCTTAAGTGTTATTGTGCCTTTTCTGCGGAATACTCTGCCCGGTCAGGGCATCGGGGTTGCTGCAGGCGCGCTAGTGCTGTCGGTAATGATCCTGCCGACCATTACCAGCGTGGCTGCAGACGCGCTTGCTTCTTTGCCGCAAAACTTGAAAGAATCCTCCTTTGCGCTCGGTGCCACACGCTGGCAGACGATCTCCCGTGTCATTCTTCCAACGACCTTCCCGGCTATTATGACGGGTGTGGTATTGGGGATGGCCCGTGCATTCGGTGAAGCACTGGCTGTACAGATGGTTATCGGTAATGCTCCTTTTGTACCCCGTTCACTGTTTGAATCTGCGTCCACACTGACCAGTGTAATTACGCTGGGCATGGGTAACACGACGATGGGTTCACCGCAGAACAACGCGCTGTGGAGCATGGCCCTGGTGCTGATGCTGATGACCTTTGTATTCGTACTGCTTGTTAGAATGCTCGAAAGGAGAAATAAAATTTGAAGCCGAGAACTGCAGACAAAATTGCCACTGCTATTATTGTAACGTTCGCTTTACTTATCGTAGCTATTCTGGTTGGCCTGCTCGGATATATTCTCATCCGCGGCATGAGTCATATCAGCTGGGACTTCCTGACTTCGGCACCGCAGAAGATCCGTGCAGGAGGCGGGGTAGGACCGCAGCTGTTCAACTCCTTGTTCCTGCTGGTCCTGACCCTGATCATTACTATACCGCTTGGACTGGGTGCGGGAATCTTCATGGCAGAATATGCACGTCCCGGCAGGCTGACTAACTTCATCCGTCTGGTTGTGGAAGTGTTATCCTCATTCCCGTCCATCATCGTCGGTCTGTTCGGTCTCTTGCTGATCGTCAATACCTTCAATCTCGGGTTCTCGCTGATCTCGGGAGCGCTCGCGCTTACCTTCTTCAATCTTCCGCTGATGGTCCGTATTACCGAGCAGGCCTTCCGCACGGTACCTAAGCAGCAGAAGGAAGCCGGCTTCGCCCTTGGACTATCCAAATGGAAGATTGTTACCTCCGTACTGCTCCCGGTCGCTCTGCCGACGATCATCACAGGAACGATCCTGTCCGCCGGACGCGTATTCGGTGAAGCGGCAGCTTTGATGTTCACGGCGGGGATGAGCAGTCCGCGCCTGGATTTCAGCAACTGGAATCCGCTTAGTCCTTCTTCACCCCTGAACCCGTTCCGTCCGGCAGAAACGCTGGCGGTGCATATCTGGAAGGTCAACAGTGAAGGCCTGGCACCTGATGCGATTCAGATCGCTGCTGGTGCTTCAGCGGTGCTGGTAATTACTGTATTAATATTTAATTTGGCGGCACGTTACTTCGGCAGATTCATCTACCGCAAGCTTACCGCTTCCAAGAGAATGAACTAGGCTAATAAGACAAAGAGAGATGCTTCCGTAGCAAGTTTTGCGAAGGTGATGCAAGAAGCGGATGCTGACAAAACTTTTAGGAGGAGTAAGAGATGGGCATAGCGGAACCGATGGTACGCGAATCATTTCAAACTGAGGATCTGAGTATTTTTTATGGCACATATGAGGCGGTTAAGGGAATCAGTCTTCCCTTCGCCCAGAATACGGTAACGGCACTGATCGGACCTTCAGGCTGCGGGAAATCAACCTTTCTCCGTTCCCTTAACCGGATGAATGATGATATTTCCGGCTCGACAACCAAAGGCAGCATCTGGATTGACGGTATAGATATCAACGCATCCGGAACAGATGTGATCAAGCTGCGCCAAAAAATCGGCATGGTCTGGCAGAAGCCGAACCCGTTCTATAAATCCATTTATGACAATATCGCCTTTGGTCCTAAGTATCATGGAATTAAAGGCAAAAAAGCACTGGATGAAATCGTGGAGAGCAGCCTGCGCCGCGCCGCTCTGTGGGACGAAGTCAAAGACCGCTTGAAGGACTCCGCACTGGCCTTGTCCGGCGGACAGCAGCAGCGTCTGTGTATTGCCCGGGCGTTGTCGGTTAACCCGCAGATCCTGCTGCTCGATGAGCCGGCCTCAGCACTTGACCCTGTATCGACAGGTAAGGTGGAAGAGCTGATTAAGGAACTGAAGGAAGAGCTGCGTATCGTAATTGTTACCCATAACATGCAGCAGGCAGCGCGGATCTCAGATTACACAGCTTACTTCTATCTGGGCTCGCTTGTGGAATATGACAAGACCGAGAAGGTCTTCAGTAATCCCGAGAATCAAATGACCCAGGAATACATTATGGGCCGTTTCGGCTGACAGACAAGCATCACGGAAGCCGCAGAAGCCACAGGCATCATAGTAGAATAGGCACCATCCCTTGCGGATGGTGTTTATTTTATACCCTGAATGCAATGTATAATGTATATAATGATTGATATAGATTACAATATGTAAGAAATACATATCATTCCAGGAGGATTCCGCGTGGGTGAGCATAAGAACATCAGATTGAAGCTGGCGCGGGTGCAGAAAGACCTGTCGCAGGAGCAGCTGGCAGATGCGGTAGGGGTAACGAGACAGACCATCGGTCTGATCGAAGCGGGCAACTATAACCCGACGATCCGATTGTGTATTGCCATTTGCAGAGTGCTGGGTACAACGTTAAATGATATTTTCTGGGAGGAAGAAGAATGAACCGGCAGGGAATCAAGGATGAACGGATCATTACCGGGTTTCAAAAGCTTAATTCGCATGGATTCGCGATTTGTTTGGCAGGATTGATGATCAGTCTGGCGGTGAAGGTGTTTGTACTGAATTGGGATATGAAATTATGGCTGGGTACAGGTATGGAAAATACAAGCGCCTCTTGCAAAACTAATGTGATTAGTTTATATTGTAACTAATCACATTAGTTTTGAGGAGGATCCTTATGAGAGTGACTCAAGAAGGTTATCTGCACCAGCTTACCTGGCTGCCTCGCTTATTCCCCGTCAATTGTTATCTGGTTGAAGAAGAAGAGGAACTTACTTTAATAGATGCAGGTATGTCATACAGCTTACAAGGTATTCTACAATATTCTGCCAAGCTTCAGAAGCCGCTTACCCGCATTGTGCTAACCCATGGCCATATGGATCATGTCGGGGCGCTGGATGCGCTCAAGAAGCATGTTCCAGAGGCGAAGGTCTATATCTCGGAACGGGATGCCGCACTCCTTGCCGGTGACCGCTCATTAAGAGCTGGTGAGCTGCAGACCCCGATCAAGGGCAGCGTACCGGCCAAGATAGCAACCAAGCCCGATGTGCTGCTGTACGATGGGAATACCATCGGCTCACTTACCACCATTAGTACGCCGGGGCATACTCCAGGATCTATGTCTTTCCGCGATCAGCGCAGCGGAGCCCTGATTGTAGGGGATGCGTTCCAGACCTTCCGGGCAACAGCTGTGTCCGGCAAGAAGGTGCCGTTGTTTCCTTTTCCGGCTATGGCGACATGGAGTCTGGAGCAGGCACTGGCCAGTGCGTATAAGCTGATTGAGCTTGCCCCTTCAGTGCTGGCTGTGGGTCACGGCAATCTGGTGATGGACCCGGTTGAAGCCATGAGACATGCGGCTGCAGAAGCTGGCAGAGTATTACTGAAGGGAGGGAGAGTGCATGGCTAGAGCCGGTTTAGACACACATACTCTGGTGCTGGCAGCAGCAGAGCTGGCTGACGCACAGGGTGTTCAGGAGGTGACGCTGGCCGCCCTGGCGGCCAAGCTGGGCGTTCGGCCGCCGTCGTTGTATAATCACATTAACGGACTGGCGGGTCTGCGGACACTGCTGGCGATTCATGGGCTTGAGCAGCTCTATGACGCCATGTCAGCGGCAGCGGAAGGCGCACGGGGCGAAGAGGCGGTCCATGCGCTGAGCCAGGCATACATCGGATTTGCCAGACAACATCCGGGACTGTATGAAACGACCCTAAGAGCACCTGAACAAGGGGATACAGCACTGGAAGCTGCGGGCGGGAAGGTCCTGTCGCTGATTATTCAGGTGCTGTCCTGCTTCGGGCTGGATGAGGAGGGGAACCTGCATGCAGTCCGGGGATTACGCAGCATTCTGCATGGATTCTCAACCCTTGAGAATCAAGGCGGTTTCGGAATGCCGCTGGATTTGAATGTCAGTCTTACCCGGCTAATCCGCACTTATATTGCCGGAATCCGCTGTATGGGGCAGGAAGCAGATGAGCTTGGCTGATTTACATCAGCTCCATGTTTCCGAAGTGGCTTTAGTGAAGTGGAATTACAGAAGCGTATGCTATTTAAACTCTGAGGAGGCGGAATGAGTGGGGAGTCTTGAAAGCCAAGAGAGTATTACCACATTTGAGGAGATGGCTGAGGTTGTGGCCAAGCTGGGAATCGTTCCTCTTGCCCCGATGATCCCTGGGCATCCATCTGTGAATGGGCTGACCCTGGCGGAGAACTGGCATACCGGTTCCGAGCTGGACCCTTGGGGCTGGCGGGTCAGATTTCCGGGAGAAGGATTAGCCGGCTACGGAAAGTTTATTAAGAAAAAAGCCGTTCTGGTATCCCGTGAGTGGCTTCCCGCGTATCTGGCGGCGGCTGGCAGTCCGCAGTCCCTGGAGGAGCGGTATGACAGCGGTCTTGCTACCAGAGAAGCGCTGACCCTGCTGCAGATTATCCGTGAACACGAAGGTATAGAGACACGGCAGCTGCGTTCTATGGCCGATATGAAAGCCAAAGAAAAGAAAACAGCCTTTGACAACGCCGTAACCGAGCTTCAGGGCACTCTGGATATTGTAATCTCCGGAGTTAAGCAGCGGCTGAATGCGGACGGAGAGCCTAACGGGTGGAACAGTACCTCGTTTGAAACCACGGGCCACTGGATGAGCGAAGCCGGGATCGGGTCCTTTGAAGGATCACGAGAAGAGGCTGTGGAGTGGCTGCGTTCAAGGATGGACGGGAGCTGGACACCGGAAGCGGTTGCCTGGATCAGCAAGGCATTAGGCTGGAAATAAGGAAATAACGGTAGTCCTCAAGTTCTGCGGGGGCTACTTTTTTTGTACAGGCGTAGCTGCCAGAAATGAGAAGCGGATTCCAGAACCGGCATCTCCAAAATAAAACGGCTAATCCATTTCCCGCAGGAACAGACTGGCCGTAAGCGCTTACGCGAAAGCGTATATATTGAAGCAGCCTTATAGCATAGGGGCGAGATATGCAATCAGAAAGTACAAGAATCCGAACAGCAGCATGATATAGGCTGTGTACTTGATTGCATCAGAGGCTACGATACTTAAGTCTTTGGGAGCCTGGACTTCCAGACGTTCCGGTTCAGTCGAATCCACTTCTTGGTTAAAAGATTCTTTCATCAGGATTCCCTCCTAAGTGTTTGGTAAGCATAAGCTTCTTGAGACGTTTCGCAGTATTTGCTAGCGGAAGCATTCGAGATAAGGCGGGATGCTGGACTTGTAAATACAATCCTTAATTGTATTGTGACATATTTGTGAATTAAATTCAACAATATTGTGAATATTCTTTGAATATATCTTCAAATTTGGGCTATCTTTAGAATTTGCAAAGAAAAAGAGCGTTCTGTAGGCGGAATGTTATATGGCTATCTGTGGCGGCTTTAACAGAAAAACCATAAGGGATTTAATGAGGCGGCTAAGGGGTTAACGGACTGAGATGACGCTATTTTGCCAAAAATTCTGCTTTACTGCGTGTTGCGGACTCGGGAGCCCTTATCTTGTATTTTGGAGCTTAAAATGAAGGCTAATGGGTTACTAGAGTGCATCTGAGTCCGTATGGCCCTCAGAATGATGAGTTTTGCGGGAATAACGGCATTCCAGTCCGCAAGATGCTGCAGGGGGGAGATGCTGATTCATGTGCTTCTTCAAACACCCTGCTGCCCTAGGCCACACAGGAACTGGAGAAAAACACTAGAATTCTCTTATACAAAAAGACCCCGCCATTCCCTTAAGGGGACGGCGGGGTCTTATTTCAAAATATAAGGATTTATATGTTTTACACGATAACTAATCCTTCTATTTCTCGCTGAAACGGTACCGTCCTTCAGAAGGACGGCAAAGCCGTTTCCACTTGCTTAGTAACTTCAAAAACCACAATTGACAAGCAAAAGCTTAAGCCCAGTCTCCGTTGCGGAAGATCGGGTCCACGGAACCATCATCGGCAATCCCGTCGATGTTCATCTCCGGGGAGCCCATCATGAAGTCAACATGCGTCAGGCTCTGGTTCATGCCTCTCTCGGCAAGCTGTTCCTTGGTCATGTTGATGCCGTCCTGCAGAGTGAAGGCGTACGCAGCACCCAGCGCAAGGTGGCAGGAAGCATTCTCATCATACAGTGTGGTGTAGTAGAGAATGCCGCTCTCCGAAATCGGAGAGTGGAAAGGCACTAGAGCCACTTCACCGAAGTAGGCCGCACCTTCATCCATAGCCAGCAGGGAGGCTAACGCTTCTTGTCCGACCTCTGCGGTAAAGTCTGTAACCTTACCGTTCTCCAGGGTCAGGGTGAAGCGGTCGATGATGTTGCCGCCGTAGCTAAGCGGCTTCGTGCTGCTGACCTTGCCGTTAGCACCGGACTTCAACGGAGCCGTGAATACTTCCTCGGTCGGAATGTTGGCCAGGAAGGACATGCCACGGCTGTTCACCGCACCGGCCTGACACCAGATATGGCCATCGGGCAGCTCGATCGTCAGATCAGTGCCTGGTGCAGTGTAGTGAAGCTTGCGGTATTTCTTAGCATTCAGGAGATCACAGCGCTGCTTGAGGCCGCCCAGATGGCTGCTCCAGGCTGCCACCGGGTTCTCCTGGTCTGCGCGCACAGCCTTGAAGATCGCGTCCCATAGCAGTTCAATCTGCTGCTCTGGCGCAGCGTCCGGGAATACTTTGGCGGCCCAGGAAGGAGAAGGGAAGGCAATCCCGCTCCAGCTGACATGGTTAGCCATCATCATCTCCCGGTAAGGGGCCATAGCCTGGCCGGCAGTCTTCTGGTTGTCAGCGATGCGGCTTGGGTCCACACCGCTCAGCAAGTCCGGATTAGCCGAGATAATCGTCAGGAACGCGGCGCCGTTACGTGCCAGATCCTCCAGCTCATCCGCCTGCCACTTTGGCGGCTCGAGGAAGCTCTCGGATGGAGCAAGATCATAACGTGTCCGTGTGACGAGCTCATCGGTATAATTAACCTTTACCAGCTTCGCTCCTGCTTCATAGGCTTGGCGTACAATGAGCCGCACCAGTTCCGCGGAGACAATATCGGCATTGACTACAAGCGTCTGACCGGGCTGAATATTGACGCCGATCTTCACAGCGAGGAGGGCGTAGTTTTCCAGCTTTTGCTTAAAATCCAGCATGATTTCAGCTCCTTTCACTATCTTCTATTTTGTAATATGGAGTAGAGAAGGCATTAGAATGCCCAGTTTCCCTTCAGGAATACAGGCTCACGCGTACCGTCAGCCGTGATACCATAGATATCCATCTCAGCCGATCCGATCATGAAATCGACATGGGTTACACTCGTGTTGAGACCATGGGCAATCAGCTCATCCTGGTTCATCTCTTTGCCGCCTTCCAGACAGAAGGCATATGCAGTGCCAATCGCCAGATGGTTGGACGCATTCTCGTCAAACAAGGTGTTGAAATAGAGGATATTGGAATCGGAGATCGGCGAGTTGTGCGGCACAAGTGCGACTTCACCCAGGTACTTGGCGCCTTCATCCATACTGATCAGATATTCCAGGGCTTCCTGGCCTTGTTCGGCGCTTACGCTGATAATCCGTCCCTGTTCAAAGGTAATCGAGAAGCCGTCAATTATATTCCCGCCGTGGCTGAGCGGCTTCGTGCTTCTGACAGTACCGTTAACGCCGGTTTTCTTCGGAGCCGTGAACACTTCTTCGGTTGGCATGTTGGCTACAAAAGAATGACCTTTAGCATTGATGCTGTCGCCCTGCGCCCATAAATGGCCTTCAGGCAGCTCGATACTAAGGTCGGTTCCAGGTGCTATGTAATGCAGGCTTTTGTACTTCTTCGCATTGAGAACATCCGCTTTCTGCTCCAGCGTATCCAGGTGCTCCTGCCAGGCGGCTACAGGATCTTCACGGTCCAGGCGGACAGTGTGGAAGATCGCTTCCCAGAGTTTGTCTACGCGCTCTTCGGCAGGAACGTCAGGAAATACCTTGTCTGCCCAAGGCTGGGACGGGATGGCTACAATGCTCCAGCTGACTTTGTCGGACATCTGCATTTCGCGGTATTTCGTAAGTGCAGCTCCCCGGGTCTTCTGGAAATTGGCGATCCGCTCAGGATCAATGCCTTTGAGTGCGTCCGGGTTCTCGGCAATAACGTTCAGAAATGCTGCACCGTTCTCTGCGAATTCAGTCATTTCACCCGCAAACCAGGTTGGCGCTTTGGTGAACACTTCCGGTGCGGCATGCTCGAACTGCTGGCGCGTAATGAACTCGTCACTCCAGTTAACCTTGACCTGGCTGGCGCCGATGGCATAAGCTTTGGCTGTAATCAGGCGGACGAATTCGGCTGCGGTAATCGGGGCGTTCACGACCAGGATTTGTCCCGGCTGAACATTTACACCAATCTGCACAGCCAAATCCGCATATTTACTTAGCTTGGATTGTAGCTCTGTTTGAGTCATTGTGATTTCCTCCATTACCATTATTTTAGCTCGGAATAAGCATTGTATTAAATTATTAACCGCCGGATGAAAAAAGTCAATTACAGCGCAAAAGGAAAGGAATTGCTTACATATCAATGTTATACTGAATATTGTGGGCATGATCAGATGAAAGGAAGGAAAGAGTATGAACCTAGAAATCATCAAAGCAGATATGAAACGCGTAGAGGATAGAAGTTTTGTCGGGAGCACGGTGTTTACACTGGAGAATCACAGCTCCCCTTATGAGATCACTTTCTTCAGCACACGGGGAACCGAATGGGATTACAGCCTGAGCTTCGCCGGCGAACCGGGAAGTGAAGAGCAGTTCCTGGAGGTGGATGCGCTGCTGGAAAATGATGACGATGTATATAATCAGCTGCTGGACGCGGCACTCGACACCCAGGAGATTCCGGAAGAAGAAGCTTAGAACCTCTCCCGGATAGCCTTGTCATACAATAGCCTTTCTATGTACAACCTGTTATTAAAAAATGCGACCCCGTTCCGGCAGGATAACCTTGCCGCACAGGGTCGCATTTCGTATTTCACCGTATTTCACAGGCAACGCAGTATTTAGCCGATGGTAATATTGCCTTCAGGGTATCTGTAGAGCTCCTTGCTGTTCTTCGGCTTGAGCGCATAGGCCAGAGTAAGCGGTCCTGTCCGGCCGACAAACATCAGAATGATCACCAGCACTTTACCGATTGTCGTCAGCTCAGTAGTCAGTCCCATAGTAATACCTGAAGTGCCGAATGCGGATACTGCCTCGAACAGCACGGTCAGAAAATCCGCACTCTCCGTCACGGACAGCAGCATGGTCGAGATCACTACCAGCATCAATGACAGCAGGGTCATTGTAATCGCCCTGTAGACATTCTCCTTCGAGATCCGGTGGCGGAACATCACGATATCTTCTTTGCCCCGGAGCCTGGCGTAGGCTGTACTGGCCAGAATCGCAAAGGTGGTAATCTTGATCCCGCCGCCGGTGGAGCCTGGAGCTGCCCCGATAAACATCAGCAGAATCATCAGGAATTGCGTGGATTCACGCAGCAGCGGAATCTCGATGGTTGTTACGCCTCCGGAACGTGGTGTAATCGCCTGCAGGAAGGAGGCCATGATCTTGCCCCCGGCATGCAGCGGCTTAAGCGTGGAGTTCAGCTCCAGCCAGAAGAAGATAGCCGCGCCGATGACAATGAGTGCGGCGGAAGTGGACAGCACGACCTTGGAATGGAGCGTCAGACGCTTGCGCTTAGGAAAATCAATTACATCAGATAATACAATAAAGCCGATACCGCCCAGGAAAATCAGCAGCATGGAGGTAATATTCACAACCGGGTCTTCCACATACCGGGTTAATCCGCTGAAGGGCCCGTGAACATCGCCGAACAGATCAAATCCCGCATTGTTGAAGATTGAAATGCTATGGAATACTCCGTAATACGCCGCTTTGCCAAAAGGCATGTCCATCATAAATCTCGCGGCCAGCAGGATGGCCCCGGTCAGCTGAATCACCAGCGAGTAGATCAGCACCCGGCGGATCAGCTTCACAATCCCCTGCATGGAATTCTGGTTCATGGATTCCTGCAGCAGCAGGCGCTCCTTCAATGAGATCCGTTTGTTCAGCACCAGCGTGATCAGCGTCGCCATTGTAACGAACCCGAGACCGCCGAACTGGAATAACACCAGCAGTACAATCTGTCCGAAGGCCGTCAGCTGCGTGCCTGTGTCAATGACAGCAAGTCCGGTTACACAGGTTGCTGAGGTTGCCATGAACAGCGCATCAATGAAAGAGATTCTTCCGCCGGTGGAAGCAGCAGGCAGACACAGAAGCAGGGTGCCGGCAGCGATTAGTACTACAAAGCCCAGTGATAGTATTTTGGGCGGCGTCAGCCTGAGATGCCCAAAGGATAGGTTAGCCAAGTCTCATTCTCCTGACATCTGGATAGGATCTGACAAGATTATAGCATAACTTATATTCCCGTCACTAAAGAGGCAGGAAATTGACATATTTTATCGAAATGATTAAAGGCTCTACCTACTACTTGCACTATAAGAGGAGGCTCTACTTGCTGTGACAAGTCCCATACGGAATCAGGTTGGCGCTGTCTTCATCCCGGTTAGTGATATCGAAAGGTCCAAAAACTGGTATTGCAGCTTGCTCGGACTGCCGCTTGACGGTGAAATCCTGTTCGGACATCTGTATGACGTGCCGATGCAGGGTCCGGGAATCGTGCTGGACAGCAGAATTTTTACAGCCGAGGCTGTGCTGAAGGTCCCTTCCTTCCATCTGCTTACCGACGACATTGATGCTGCCTATGATTATGTCAAAGCCAGCGGAGCAGAGATCCTCACGGATATTGAGCATGACCACTGGTTTAACTTCAAAGACCCGGACGGGAATGTGCTGATGATTTGCCGTTCAACCAATTAATTAATCGTATTAACTATATTAATTAATGGTGTTAATTATAATACAGGGAGTATTGCGAATGATAAGAGAAGCGCTCTAAATGCAGGAGGAATGAAATGGATATCACACTGAGGGAACTGATTCCTGAAGACGCCGCCGCACTCTTAAGTCTGCAGCACCGGCTGGATCAGGAAACTTCGTACATGCTGCTTGCACCCGGAGAGAGGCAGACCGGAATTCCGCAGGTGGAAGAGATGATCGCAAGCTTCGCGAATGCACCAACCTCTATCCTGATTGGAGCCGAAGCAGACGGTGATCTGGCAGGCTATCTGTCAGTCAGGGGAGGAAGCGTAAGCCGCAATAAGCATAGTGCTTATATTGTCATCGGTATCCTGAAGCAATATCAGGGCATCGGAATCGGCAGCGGATTGTTCCATGAGATGGACTTATGGGCGAAGCGGAGCGGCATTGTGCGTCTGGAGCTTACGGTGATGAAGCATAATGAACGGGCTGTTGCATTATATACGACGCATGGCTTTGAGATTGAGGGGGAGAAGAGGAAGTCGCTGCTGGTGGACGGGGAATGGGTGGACGAATATTATATGAGTAAAATATTTAACCCCGCCTCTCTATAATTAATGGTATTAATTATAGGTGTGATTACTTTAGTACTCACCAAAATATGCAATTAAGGCGCTTCCCTGGGGAAGCGCCTTTCTGTATTATTGCAGCGTATCTATTCGCTTTACTCGCTGTGCACTGTAGAATCTTCGGTGACCGGAAGATCAATCTTGATCTCAACCTTACGGATACGGTGGCGGTTCATCTCACGCACAGTCAGTGTGACATGCTCATACACATGGCTTTTGCCGACCACCGGCTCTTCCAGGTGACTGTACAGCCATCCGCCGATCGTAGTGACTTCGTCGTCGTGGAAATCGAGACCTGTAAGATCTTTGATCTCCAGAAGAGATACATTGCCGTCAAACAGATAATGGGTCTCGCTCAGCATCTCTACATTTCTGCGTTCGTCACCGTCGAATTCATCACGGATCTCACCGACAATCTCTTCCAGAATGTCTTCAATCGTAATGAGGCCGGAGGTTCCGCCGTATTCATCCAGCAGCAGGGCGATATGCACCCGCTCCTTCTGCATACGGGTCAGCAGGGTTTTCACAGGTGTTACTTCCGAAACCGTAAGAATCGGCAGAATCAGGCTTTTGAAATCAAAATCCGGGTTGTTATCATATTGCAGGTACAGCTGCTTGGTATTAATCATACCGATGATATTGTCTTTGCTTCCGTCTGCTACAGGGAAACGTGTATACTGCTCCTTGCGGATAATAGCGATATTCTCCAGCAGCGAGTGGTCGGTGAACAGACATACCATATCGGTCCGGGGAACCATGATTTCCTTGGCCAGCATTTCATCAAAGGTGAAGATCCGGTTCACATAACCGTATTCAGCTTTGTTGATTTTGCCGCTCTCATAGCTCTCGGACAAGATCAGGCGGATCTCATCTTCACTGTGGGCATCGCCATGTTCACTGGCCGGCTTCATTCCGAACATACGGACGAGCAGGTTGGCGGAACCGTTCATGATCCAAATCAAAGGGTACAATACTCTGTAGAACCAAATAATCAGCGGTGCGGTAATCTGACCGATTTTCTCCGGAATGTTTATAGCGGCCGTCTTCGGTGCAAGTTCACCGACAACGACATGCAGGAATGTCGCGATAATGAAGGCCAGTGCAAAAGCAATAGGCTCACTAACGCTGTGGCTCAGGTTCGTCAGGTCGAACAATGGTATCAGCAGCTGCTCAAATGCAGGCTCTGCCAATGCCCCGATCCCGAGTGCAGTAATGGTGATTCCAAGCTGACAAGCAGACAGATATCCGTCGAGGTTAGCAGATACCCGCTGTACCGCTAGCGCATTCTTCTTCCCGTCGAGTACCATCTGGCTGACCTGGCTTCCTCTTAATCTCACTACTGCAAACTCCGTTGCTACAAAAAATGCGGTTAAAATAATCAAAATTGCCACGAGCGTCAAACTAAGTCCTATACCCATATAATCTTTACCATCCCTTTCGTCCCTAAAATAGGTTATACTCATATTATGAGTTCATATGAACCTATTGTACGAACTTTTCAATGAAATATCAAATGGTGGAGGGTTGCCATCTATGGAAGCATTTACACTTAGCCGGATAGAGATGTCCGGACTATTACTGTCTCTAAGCGAAAATTCGGAGCGGAAGCCGCTCCATATTCTGCAGGAAGCCTGGACCAAGTTCCACCGTGAAGAAGTGCGGGAGGGGACATCGCTGCCCGCTTTTCTCTCGACGGACATTCCCCCGATCCTGCAGAAACTGATTAAAGGCAGCGGCATCAAAGGGCTATCCCTTGGTGAAATCGCCTCGCTCGGCAGTCTGATTGAGTATTCCACATTATCAGTGACGGCTATGCAAAACTGGGTGAAACGTGACTTCAAGGAATATCTAGGGTCGCCGCGCCAAGGAAAGAAGTATTCGATTAATCAGGCGGCGCTTCTATTTATAATTGATGATCTCAAGGCTGCACTCGATTTCGAGAGCATCCGCCAGCTCTTCCGTATGCTGTTCCTCGCGCCTGAACGTGATGATGATGATCTGGTCGAACCGGCACAGCTGTATCACGGGTATGCTGAGCTGTTCGAGGAGATCAAGACCCGTTCCCCGATGCCGGTGCAGGGACAGGCTCAGCCTGGCAGCCCGAAAGAGTATTTGTCGAAATCAGACAGTGCGCTCAAATCGGCGATGGACGGAATGATGAAGCGGCTCAGCCATCTGACCCGGTCACAGCGGGATGCCGTACAGAATATGCTCCTGATCGCCGCCATATCGGTTCAGACCTGTTATTTTCAGGCGATGGCCCGGCAATATTTCAATGCGGTGTTATTCCTTGATTTTTGAACCGTCCGATTCTAGAATGTGTAAGTAAAACTAGTCTTACTCCGAGACTTAGCGGAATCAGGGAAGAGGGTGCTTGTTATGATGAATCAAATGTCACTGCTGCAGAATCCGAAGCAAAGAAAACTGCTCTTCAGTGCAGGACTCAGCTGGATGTTCGACGCGATGGATGTGGGGATGATATCTTTTGTGGTGGCTGCGCTTGCCAAGGAGTGGGCGCTGGGGCCGGAGAAGATCGGATATTTAACCAGTATTAACTCGGTGGGGATGGCGGTAGGAGCCGCTGCAGCCGGGATTCTCGCGGACCGGTTCGGCCGCAAATCCGTGCTCCTGTGGACATTGCTGATCTTCTCCATAGCAAGCGGCCTGTCGGCGTTCGCCGCAGGTTACGTAATGCTGTGCGTGCTGCGCTTCATTGCCGGCTTCGGGCTGGGCGGTGAATTGCCGGTTGCCTCCACACTGGTGTCCGAGAGTATGCCGGCAAAAGATAGAGGACGGGCCGTCGTGCTGCTGGAGAGCTTCTGGGCGGTAGGCTGGATTCTGTCAGCGCTGATCGCTTATTTCGTTATTCCGGATTACGGTTGGCGGATTGCCTTCGCGATTGGTGCGGTGCCGGCGCTGTATGCACTCTACCTGCGTAAGGCGATCGACGACTCGCCGAAATTCGCCGAGATCAAGAAGGCTCCGGCGGTATCCCTGCGGAACCGTATTGCGGCAGTCTGGTCTGCGGAATACCGCCGTTCAACGATTATGCTGTGGATTCTGTGGTTCACCGTGGTGTTCTCTTATTATGGAATGTTCCTGTGGCTGCCGACGGTTATGGTGCTTAAGGGCTTCAGTCTGGTCAAAAGCTTCGAGTATGTGCTGATCATGACGCTTGCCCAGCTTCCCGGATATTTCACCGCCGCTTATTTCATCGAGAAATTCGGCCGGAAGTTCGTGCTTGTGATCTATCTGCTGCTGACCGCGGTCAGCGCGGCCTGGTTCGGGAATTCCACAACCGAAGGCATGCTGATGGCAGCCGGGATCTGCCTGTCCTTCTTCAACCTGGGGGCATGGGGCGGGATGTATGCTTATACACCGGAGCTGTATCCGACTGCCATCCGTTCGACAGGTGCCGGCCTTGCGACCTCTTTTGGACGAATCGGAGGCATTATTGCACCTACGCTGGTTGGTGTAATGGTCGGCAACTCAGTAGGGATCAGTACCATATTCATGCTGTTCTTCGTGACGATTGTAATCGGTGCACTTGCCGTGCTGTTGCTGGGGAAGGAAACGAAGGGTACAGAACTGCTGTAAGCAGAAGCCGAATACATCTGGAGCTACACTCCAATCAGGCCAGCCGGATCCTTCCGGCTGGCCTTTAGCATGCTGCTGAAATTCAGGGAACCTTGCACGATCCTGCCTCCGCTATTGCAGCCCATAGGGTGAATATAGTATATTCTTAATGAAGACACAAACGAACGTTCTCATTATCCGGCAATATGCGGTGACAGACACTCTAATCTAGGATCTTGAGGAGCCAGTCTCTCAAGGTCTTTTTTTAGAATATAAGAAAGTATGCGTTTGTACAGGGCTGGAGACGGTTGCGTCGCCGGCACAGGGCATATGTTATAATGTTAGAAATTATAATGGCACACTAATGGAGCGGGTAAGTATGGCTAAAGACAGGCAGGGCCTGCATTTCACGGAGCTGGTCTGGGAGAGCACGGAGCAGAATATGGCGATTCCGCCGCGCAGTTCCGCAGAAGCGGTTATACCGAAGCCTCCGGCAGGTCCGGGCAACAAGAAGCCGTCTCAATATAACACAGTACAGCTCCAGTTATGGGATATGGAAGAGACCCAGGAGCCGGTAACCACTACGGAGAGCCAATTTGTCCAGCGGGCCCGGGAGCTTGCGGATCATAAGGAGCCTGCGGCTTTATTTGTCCCCTTTAAGAGCTATTGGCCGACTTATGGCCATATGACAGGTGCGCAGAGCAGATGGTATTTCTTCTGGCGGGATGAAGTCCGGCAAGGGAGATACCCGAAGACCGATCTCTCGTATATCTTTCTGCATATTTATGAGCTGATTAACGGTGTGGGCTGGGACGAGCCTCAGGATGGCTGCCGCCAGCTCGGCTTGCTATGGGAAGCCTACCGTGACAAGTACAAACGTCTGGATCAATATCTTGGCGGATGGATTGCGGATTTCTCTTTCGTGCATAAGTTGGATATCCCCCTCTCGGAGATTGTCGCCCGTACACGCGGTCTTGCCGGGGATTTGGCTGAAATTGAGCTTGTCCGCTGCCTGACTGCTGCTCCGGAGCAGCTAAGCATTGAGGTGCTGAGTGTGATGTCGGATTATGATATCAGCAAATCGAAGTTCTATGCCGGTGAAGGAAAAGCAGCTGCGGACAAGTATATTCCCCAAGTTGTGGCATTAATTGATGCGTATGTCGCGCGGAGGCACGGCTCGAATCTGATCACGATGTTCCCGCCCGGTCCGCCGGTTGTCCGTGAGCGGTATTTGTTCCGCAGCGCAGTATATGATATCTCCCTCTATGGCTACTCTGTTCTTGTACCCGTCGTACGAATCAGTAAATCGCCTCCGCTGCGCAGCCTGATTACACGCTTATTCCGGCTGACCGAGAACAAGCTGCGGGCGCTTATGGGTTATCGCGGACGGCTCAAGGATGTCAAAGTTGACGCGGACATGGAGGATCTGGTGACCCGGTTCCTGCAGCGTGAATTCCGCAAGGCGGAGCAGGAGGAGAAAGGTCCGGCAGTTGTGATTGACCAGCGGAAGCTGGAGCAGCTGGAGAATGACTCTGAGGTCGTGCGGTCGCTGCTTACGGTAGAAGAGGCAGCAGAGAACGAGGATGAAACGGATTCGGCGAATCAGGACGCGGATGAAGCTGAGCCGGGAAGTGCCGTGGCTGACGTGTACGCCCGGACTGAGGAGCCTGCGGCTGGGGAGAATGATCAAGAGAAGCAGAAGGCTATCGTTGAAGAGCCTGCTGTGCAGGGACAAGCCAATTCCCTGCTGCCAATCATAGATAGCGAAGCGAACAGCTGGACGCTCTTCGCTTCTGAGCTGAGTCCGTTGCAGCGGGATGTAGTCCTTGCGCTGGCCGATGATGACGGCCTGGCGAAGGTGCACCGGCTTGCAGCGGGCGGAGGAACAATGGCAGAGCTGCTGTTTGATGAGATTAATGAACTTGCCATGGACAGTTTGGGGGACCTCATCATCGATGGCGAAGAGCTGACCGAAGAAAGTATCTCCATGCTGCATTATTTAAAGAGGTGAAATTAGGAATGAACCCACTTAAAATACCGAAGCGGATGACCACCGCTCTAGTCAACTCGCTGACAGCGGGAGTCGTGCCGCGTATCGGTCTTGAACATATTGCCGTCGGCCGCCGGCCGGAGGTAGAAGCCATTCTCCGCGATATGGATAATATCGCCGAGGGCGGAGCCGCCTTTAAGTTAATTACGGGTAAATTCGGCAGCGGCAAAAGCTTCCTGCTGCAGATCATCCGTAATTATGCAATGGACCGCGACTTTGTGGTCGCGGATGCCGACCTGTCGCCGGAGCGGCGGCTCGTCGGTACGAAGGGGCAGGGGCTGGCCACCTATCGTGAGCTGATGAGCCACCTGTCGACCCGTACGCGCCCCGATGGAGGCGCGCTTGAGATTATACTGCAGAAGTGGATTATGACGCTTCAGCAGGCAGTGATGCAGGAGAAGGGCTGCGGGCCTGATTCGCCGGAGCTTGGCGAAGAAGTGGAACAGCGGATCTATGCGGTAGCCTCGGAGATGCGCGGGCTGGTGCATGGCTTCGACTTCGCGAAGGTGCTGGCCTCTTACTGGAACGGGCATAAGCTGGCCGATGACGCACTGAAGCAGGATTCGCTGCGCTGGCTGCGAGGCGAGTTCTCGACTCGTACGGAAGCGCGCAAGGCGCTGGGTGTCGGCGTCATTATCGACGACGACAACTGGTATGACTATATGAAGCTGTGGGCGGAATTCACCGGAGCCATCGGTTATAAGGGGTTGCTGCTGTTCATCGACGAGGGAGTCAATCTCTACAAGATAACGAACAGTATCTCCCGCCAGAGCAATTACGAGAAGCTGCTGACCATGTTCAACGACACGATGCAGGGCAAGGCAGAACGGCTGGGTATCTTCGTCGGCGGCACACCGCAATTTGTTGAAGACCACCGCCGCGGTTTGTTCAGTTATGAGGCGCTGCGTTCCAGGCTGGTCGCCGGGCGGTATGCCGGTGCCGGCCTGAACAACTTCACCGGACCGATCATTGCGCTGGATATGCTCTCCCACGAAGAAATTCTGATCCTGCTGCAGAAGCTGCGGGATATTCACGCGCTGCACTACGGGTATGAAGCCAGACTGACGCAGGAGCAGCTGGTGCATTTCATGGAAGAGGCTGTGAACCGGCTGGGTGCAGATGAGCTGCTTACCGCGCGTGAGGTCGTACGCGATTTCATGGATCTGCTGCATACGCTGAACCAGCATCCGGATATGTCGTTCGAGAAGCTGGTTGGGGAGCGGACTCCGCGGCCTGCCGAGGCCGGGCAGAATGAACTGGACGGCTTCCTGGCGGAGTTTGACCTATGAGCGATAACCCGTTCTACCGGCTGGCTCCGTTCATCAAAGAATTCATCTATAAGAACCGCTGGGATACGCTGCGTGAGGCCCAGGTGGATGCCTGCCGGGTGCTGTTTGACACGCCGCATCATCTGCTTATTGCTTCCGGGACCGCTTCGGGCAAGACAGAGGCAGCGTTCTTCCCTGCGCTTACCGAACTGTATGAGCGTCCCTCAGCATCCGTAGGTATCCTGTATATCGCTCCGCTGAAGGCGCTGATCAACGATCAGTTCACACGGTTAAATGATCTGCTCCGCGAAGGCAATATTCCGGTCTGGCACTGGCATGGCGATGTGCCGCAGGCAGATAAGACGAAGCTCATGCAGAACCCTTCCGGGGTGCTGCAGATTACACCGGAATCGCTGGAAGGCCTGCTGATGAACCGCCCGAATGCCATCCCGGCGCTATTCCATGATCTGCGCTTCATCGTGATCGATGAAGTGCATGCCTTCATGGGCGCGGACCGCGGCATTCAGGTGCTGAGCCAGCTGGCCCGGATCTCGCGGATGGCCGGCTGTCATCCGCGGCGGATCGGCCTCTCCGCGACGCTGAGCGACTATGCTTCCGTCACGGAGTGGCTGGCGGCAGGCACGCGCGCGAGCGTGGAGGTCAGCGCGCCGCAAGGCGGGCGCAAGCTGCGCCTGAGCGTGGAGCACTTTTCTTTCCCGGATGCGCGGAATGAGGAGGAAGCCGAACACCTGGAGCGGGCACGCCAGGCTTATTACGGCTTCATCTATGACCATACGCATGTGAAGAAGGCCTTGATCTTCACGAACAGCCGCACCGACGCCGAGGAGGCGATTCTGGAGATGCGGCGCATTGCCGCTAAGCGCGGCGAGCGGGATGTCTTCCATGTGCATCATGGAAGCATCTCCGCGATGCTGCGCGAAGAGACGGAGGCCGCGCTCCGCCAGGGTGCGGGGCCGGCTGTAGCTGCAGCGACGCTGACGCTGGAGCTGGGGATTGACCTGGGCGAGCTGGAGCGGGTGCTGCAGCTGGGCGCGCCTTACAGCTGCGCGAGCTTCGTGCAGCGGTTGGGCCGCTCGGGCAGGCGCGGGGACGCAGCCTCCGAGATGATCTTCGTCACGCCCGAGGAGGAGGACGAGGAGGCGCAGCTGCCTGCGCGGATGCCGTGGACGCTGCTGCGGGCCATTGCCGTGATTGAGCTGTACGTGCGCGAGAAATGGGTGGAACCGCTGGTTGTGCGCCAGCTGCCGGTCGGGCTGCTGTATCATCAGACGATGAGCATCCTGAAGAGCATGGGGGAGGCTGAGCCGGAGGATCTGAAAGAGGCTGTGCTGAGCCTGCCTTCCTTCCGCAGTATCGATCCCGCCGATTATGACGCCTTCATGGAATACATGCAGGGTATGGGCCATATTGAGAAGATGGATGAGGGCAGCCTTCTGATCGGCATGGCGGGGGAGAAGATCGTCAACAACTTCCGCTTCTATGCCGTATTCAAAGACGATGAAGAGCATGTGGTCTATAACGGCACCGAGGAGATCGGTTCAATTACCACAGTGCCGCCACCGGGTTACTGCTTCACTCTGGCCGGCAAGCTGTGGAAGGTGGAAGAGGTCGACAACCGCCACAAGGCGGTCTATGTCAAAGGCTCCCGCGGCAAGGTGGACACCTTATGGCTTGGAGCCGGAGGGGATGTCCATACCCGGATCATGACGAAGATCCGCGAAGTGCTGGGATCGACAGCCTTGTATCCGTATCTTGCACCTAGCGCGGCCGCCAGACTGGAGCGCGCACGGAGACTGGCCAAGGAGAGCGGATTGCTGACGCGTTCTGTTCTGCCTGCCGGAGGAGACTCCATGTTCATCCTTCCGTGGGCGGGCAGCCGCCAGTTCCGTACGCTGGAGCGCCTGCTGAAGAATAACCTGAAGGGTCCGCTCGGTCTGCGGTCCGTCGTCCCGATGGAGCCTTACTATATGGTGGTCGCCGGTAAGGCGGATGCAGAGACGCTGGAGGAAGAGATCATTGCCGAAACCGCCGCTGCAACGGATGCAATTGCGCTGCTTGGCCCGGATGAAGCACCTTACCTCGGCAAATACGATGAATTCATCCCGCATGATCTGCTGCGCAAAGCTTTCTCGCTCGACGGGCTGGATGTACCGGGATTGCTAAGCGTAATTAAACAGTGGAAGCAGCCGCCTGCACCGTAAATGCAAATCACACTAAGTAGCCGGAAGTATCCATGCTGCCAGATACACACCGCCAACTTTACACTGCAAACGGCTAACTACGCACTATATAGTCCAGCAGGCTCTCTTTGCAATAATTTGTAGAGAGGGCTTTTTACTGTCTTGTTTCTGCTTTACAGATCAGGTTATTCATGTTTCGTTTTTTCAAGGAAAATCATCAATCAACAAGAGGAGGAAACAAGAGGAGTCCTTTATCCACCTAAAATTCTCTGCGCGACTAAAATCATGAATAGAAGTGTACAAAATCCACTTATTGGGTTGGTGATGAACAGGGACGCGCCTAACGCATTAATGCACCATTAATGTGAGTAAAAATGACTGATTTATCCTCCGGCTGTTTTATTTCAGCGCAGACAATACGATTAAAGGGATTTATCCCTCTGAATCCGCTCAAAGTGGGCGGAACGGAAAAATCAAGGGGATAAATCCCTCTAACCCCCAAAGGGAGAGGGGATAAGCGAAATCAGACGTAAGCACCGCGCCAAAGCGACAGCGAAACAGCGGATTCGGGCGGTTTTTTATAGAGAAAACGGCAATTAGAACTCCAAAGTGGGCATACCTAGAAAAAACAAACCTTTATTCTGTAGTTCCCACCTTGTTGGAAGCGCTTCACCGGATGATAATAAGCATATCACGAACACAGGGGGCATCAATTAATGGTCAACAGAAAAATTAAGCAATCCGCTACCATCGCATTTACCGCAGTTATGGCATTAAGCCTTGCAGCATGCGGCAACTCGAACAACAACGCAAACGACGGCGCTAAGAACAACGCGGCACCGAACACAACGGACAGCGGAAACGCCGCAGCTACAACTGCACCAAGCGACAAGAAAGTAACGATTACTTTCCAGAACATCTACCCTGACCCTGCAACGCCAGCTTACAAAATGATCAACGAGCTGACCGAGCAGTACCAGAAAGAGCATCCGAATGTAACGATTGAGCTGGATACGCTGAACACGGACCAGCAGAAAGTGAAACTCAAAACACAGGCTGCTTCCAAAGAAGTGCCGGACATTACCATCGTTAACCCGGCTGCTCAAATGAAGCCTTTCGTAGATGCAGGATTGTTCGCACCGCTGAATGATATGCTCGATCAGAATGGACTGAAAGACACTTATCAAGAAGGCCTGCTCGACTACTACAGCTTCGACAACAATGTGTATGCGCTTCCTGACGGCAACAACATCGAAGTCGTGTACTACAACAAAGACCTGTTCGCACAGGCAGGAATTGCTGCTCCTCCGACAACCTTTGATGAATTGCTCCAGGATGTCAAAATCCTGAAAGATAAGGGAATTACGCCACTGGCTATCGGTGAAAAAGATTCCTGGACCGGCTCATTCCTGTTCATGAACATCCTGCTCCGCACCAACGGCGGCCCTGGATTCCTGCAGGACGTGCTTGACGGCAAGAAAACCTTCGAAGATCCTGCATTCGTAGAAGCAGTCGACGCCTTCCAGGCACTGGTTCAAGCCGGAGCATTCCCTGACGGTGCAACCTCCATTGACGCTAATGCCGGCGGTAACATCTTCAAAACAGGTAAAGCAGCCATGTGGTCGATCGGATCTTGGGAAACAGGCGCAATTGATGCTTCTCCTGTAGCCGGTAAAGTTGGAGCCTTCCAGTTCCCTACAGTCAACGGCAAGGGTGACCCTAACGAATTCATGCTTGCACCAGGCAGCGCATTTGCCGTATCTGCAAACAGCGAACACCTGCAAGAAACTAAAGACTTCCTGAACTTCTTCGCTTCCGAATATCCTAAGAAACAGTTCGAACTGAAAAATGCTGTAGGTATCGGTCAAAAGGTAGACGGCGACCTCAAAGCTGCCGGTTACTCTGATCTGGCTGTAAACATTGCCGGCCTGTTCAACCAAGTTAAAGGCGGCGACCTGGCGTTCGATAACACGATGAACCCTGCAACAGCACAAGTTCACCTGAGCAGCATTCAGAACCTGTTCGTTCAGAAAATGGATTCCGCTGCAGTAGCGAAAGAACACCAGGCTGCATTTGAAGCCAACAAGTAAGCAATAAGCTACAAGCAATCGTAAAGTTGTCCTTCTCGGTGCGAAGCAGGCTGATTCAGGCTTCTTCGCACCGAGTTTATCATGAAGTTTTTAAACGTAAATATCGTAAATAGACAAAGAATCTGCTTGTTTAGGAGGCGGGAAAGATGAAAGTACTTAAGGTGCCAGCACGCACAATAGCCGTCTTCATACTGCCATGTCTGCTCTTGTACGTGTGCCTTGTGTTTGTTCCCATACTGGTATCATTATATACGGGCTTATTGAAGTGGGACGGTCTTACTACTGCGCAGTTTATCGGTTTTGGTAATTTCAAAGATATGTTCTTCAATGATCCTGTGTTCTGGCCTTCTGTCAGAAGAACCCTGCTGTATGCAGTGGCTTCCATGCTGGAAATTCCGCTTTGCTTAGGAATGGCTATTCTGCTTAACCGTTATTTGAAAAAAGCGAACTCATTGGTGTCGATCTATTTCACACCGGTTATCCTGTCGGTTGTTATCATTGGACAACTCTGGAAGACCATCTATAACCCTACTTCCATGGGGGGCATGCTGAACGGCGTGCTGGTGTCACTCGGTCTGGACAGCTGGACCCACAACTGGCTCACCGAGCCGAACATCGCGATGTTCTCTCTGTATCTGGTTTCGCTTTGGCAGTATTTCGGCTACCATCTGCTGATCCAGTATACCGGCGTGCAGAATATCCCTGACGAGCTTTATGAAGCGGCCAAAATTGACGGAGCGGACGGATTCAAAGCAGATCGTTACATCACTATGCCGCTGATCGTTCCGATCTTCAAAATATCGATTATCCTGGCGTTTATCGGCTCCCTGCAGGCCTTCGATCTGGTTATGGTTATGACTGGCGGCGGTCCGGCGCATGCGACAGATGTCATCTCAACACATATGTACAACAGTTCCTTCATGTCCTTCAAGTATGGATACGGCAGTGCGATCGCAACGTTCCTGGTTGTTGTCTGTCTCATCTTTACCGGAGTGATCAATACCATCTTCAATAAACTTGAGAAAAAATACAACTAGGAAAGGAGTGCGCGAATCATGCGTAAATTTAAAAAAGGAATCGTGTATCTTCTTTTTGCAATCCCTGTGGTTACCCAGCTGTACCCGTTATTATGGCTGCTGCTTTATTCACTCAAGACCAACGAAGAAATCATGGACGGCAGCTTCTTTTCCTTCCCGAAAAAGTTCCAGTGGCATAACTACTATGAGGCTTACACCTCGGGCAGTTATCTGAAGTACTTGACGAACAGCGTCTTCGTGACCGCGCTTACGATGATTTGTGTTATCCTGCTGGCCTCCATGGCGGCGTATGCGATCTCGCGGTTCCGCTGGAAATACGGTAATGCTGTGATGACCATCTTCCTGATGGGGATGATGATTCCGATGCAGGCCACACTGCTGCCGCTGATGATTATTTTCAAAAACATGCATATCCTCAATACGCACTGGTCGCTGATTCTACCGTACATCGCTTTCTCTACACCAATCGCCGTGTTCATCTTGAGCGGATTTATGAAAGCTATCCCTCATGAGATTGAAGAATCCGCATTCATTGACGGAGCGAGCGTTTACCGGATTTTCCGCAGCATCATCCTTCCGGTATCTGTGCCGCCGGTAATGACGGTATGTATCCTGACCTTTATCAACATCTGGAACGAGTATATCCTGGCGGCAACGTTCATCTCGTCCGAGAAGCTCAAAACCCTGCCTTTCGGGGTGTACACCTTCGTCAGCCAGTATTCGGTCAACTATGGTAACATCGGCGCATTCCTCGTTATGGGCGCGCTGCCGGTCATTCTGATCTACTTCTTCCTGTCCAACCAGATTACAAAAGGCATGGTGGCAGGAGCAGTTAAAGGCTGATCTGCACAATTATGAATTCACGCGTTGCATATAAAATTGGGTTAGATTTATAATAGGAAACGGCAGGACAGGGTGTTGAAAGGAGAGAGTCCTATGAAGAGCGGCTTTCATTCCATCCATCATCGGTTGTTCTTGCTGTTTCTTTTTTGCATGTCCAGTATTCTGCTTATTGTCAGCTTGCTGTACTATAACCGGACTACGGATCAGCTGCATGAGAAGATCAGTGATTTGTCGCAAAAAAACGTCGCCCAGACCGCAGGGTTATTCACACTCCTCTACAAGGGTTATGACGCTTTGTCCAAATCGCTCAGCAATAACTTCGAGATGATTCGTCTGATTAATGAGAAAACCGATGAGCCGGCGGTGGCTTATATCAATGAGCAGACCGTGACGAATATTATCGGCTCGATTTTTTATTCACGGGATGACCTGGTGGGCATTCATGTGATCACAGACAGAGGGAAGATTTATAATTACGGTAATTATATGAACGTGGTCGACCCCGATTACGCCGATGAAGACTGGTACCGGCAGCTGCAGGCCTCCTCTGGTAAAATGGTCTGGCTGGGGGTGTATCAGCATTCCCTGATCGATCAGGTGGAAGATAGTCCGGTGTTCGCCTTCGGGCGGCAGATATACGATCTGAATGAGCATAAGCCGATCGGGATTGTACTGTACGAGACGAATCCGCAGCCGGTGCTGGATGCGCTGGAGAATCTGAAGCTCGGTGAGCACAGTCAGGTATACCTGATGTCCCCGGACGGCAAGTTTGTTACCTCCGCTACAGATCCTACGCCCGAGGTCTCCAATCTGCCTACGCTGCCGACTTCGCAGAATGTAATGGTCCAGCAGGAAAGCGACCGGCTGGTCGTAGCCTCGAAGCTGTCATTCTCCGGCTGGTGGGTCATGAGTATTACCCCGGATAAGGATCTGAATGTAGAATTGATCGAGATGAAGCGATATCTGCTGATTGTCATCTCGGCACTGATCATTGTCTCGACGCTGATTGCCTCTATTGTATCCCAGACCATCTCCTCGCCGCTGAAGAAGCTGATCCGGGAGATGAGGCAGGTGGAGGTCGGTAACTTCCGCGGAATGGTTAATGTCTCCTCCTACCAGGAGATTAATATTCTCGTCGCTTCCTTCAACCGGATGGTCCGGCGGATTGAGGAGCTGATTGAACGGGTGAAGCTCTCGTCCGTCAGTGAGAAGAATGCTGAGCTGCATGCGCTGCAGTCCCAGGTTAATCCGCATTTCCTCTACAATACACTGGATATGATCTACTGGATGCTGGACGAGGAAGGTAATGAGCAGCTGGGTGAGCTGGTCTTGTCCTTGTCCTCGATGTTCCGGTATAGCAGCCAGTGGGAAGACGGGGCTGAAGTGAGCCTGCGCGAAGAGCTGGAGCAGATTGGCCATTATCTGAAGATTATCTCGATCCGGCTGGAAGGCCGGCTGCAGATTATTACGGAAATCGATGAACGCTGGCTGGACATCCGTGTTCCCAAAATGACGGTCCAGCCTGTAATTGAAAACGCCGTCAAGCACGGTCTGGAATCACTGGGCCGCCAGGGTATATTGAAGGTATACACAAAGGAAGAAGGTTCCGTGCTGAGACTGATTGTGGAAGACAACGGAAACGGAATGAATGAGGAGCAGCTGAAACGGCTGCAGGACTCGCTGAATGGGGACGGTCCTAGTCCGAGTCCCAAGGAGAGCGGCAAAAGCGGCATCGGCCTGCAGAACCTGCACCGCCGGCTGCAGTTCATGTTCGGGGAGTGTTACGGGCTGCAGATTCAGAGTTTCCCCGGAGAAGGGACACAGGTTGCCATCGTGCTGCCGATTTCAGTGGAAGGAGAACAGACTACGTGAATATTCTTATTGCCGATGATGAACGGGTCATACGTGAAGGCATCAAGCGCACCATCGGGCAGATTAGCCCGGAGCATCAGGTATTTGTGGCAGCCCGGGCGGAAGAAGCGGTTAAGATTATGGAAGAGCAGCGTATCCATATTGTGCTGACCGATATTCTGATGCCGGGAATGAACGGCCTCGAATTCATGAAGATCTCGAAGCGCCGGTATCCGTATGTGAAATGGATTGTCATCTCTGCCCACAGCGAATTCTCCTATGCGCAGGAAGCGGTCAGACTGGGTGCAAGAGACTATCTGCTTAAGCCGATTGGCAAAACAAAGCTGACTGAGCTTATTGACAGCCTAACGACGGAGATTCAACAGGACAACAATATCTCGCGGCAAGGCGAGCGGCTGAAGGCCAGTCTGAGATTCCTCCGCGAGGGGGTATTCCAGCGGCTGGCCTCAGGGCTGGATATCGGGAATCTGGATATTGAGCCTTTTATTGAAGATTACAACCACTTCTATCTGGTAATGATCCAGCTGGACCCGGGTGACAAAAGCGTCCGCCTGGAGCATTTCATCGTCGAGAACGTGCTGTCTGAGCTGATCGACCAGCATGGACGGGGATTCGTTGTCAGCTATGACCGGCAGAGCCTGCTGGGTCTTATTACGCCGGGTGAGAACATCCGGGTGGAGCAATTCCAGGAAGAGGTCAAGGCTCATTTGACGCATTACCTGAAGATTCCTTTCCAGATCATCCACTCCGGGCTCAGTTATGATTTCAACACAGTGCCTCAGGTTGTGAAGCGGATGCGGGAGGCTTCAGCCTCCCAGGCGCTTGAGCTGGAGCCGATGAAGGGCAGCGGGGAGAAGGCCATTGATGTTGCGCTGCACTATATCAAGGAGCATTTCTACGAGGACTTGTCGCTGGAGAAAATGGCTTCCGTGGTGTTCCTGAATCCGGCGTACTTCAGCCAGCTGTTCAAGCAGAAGACGGGGCAGGGCTACAAGGAATATGTAACCTCCCTGCGGCTGGAGCAGGCGAAGCTGCTGCTGCTCAATCCCAAGCTGAAGCTCGCCGAAATTGCTGAACGGGTGGGTTATCAGGACATGCGCCACTTTACCCAGATGTTCCGTAAGAAATATCAGCTTACACCGACGGAATACCGTCAGCAGGAGAGCATCAACATTCTCATGAGCAAGGGTACTCCGCCGCAACAATAAAAGGAAGCTGATGCCGGTTATCGAAACCGGTGTCAGCTTCCTTTTATTGATTTTTTCACCATTTAGAAGCTGTTTAAATTGTTGAAATAATTGACCGTGTCAGTGTCGATGTTATTGAACAGTACAATTGCAAGAACAAACAGAAGGATTAGTACAGCGTAAATGATAGTGCCGACAATCCCGCAGACCAGCCCGGCAATCGCCAGCCCCCGGCCCTGCTCATAGCGGAGACGGATCTCCTTGAAGGCGAGTGCAGCCAGAACGATCGCAATAATCCCGAAGATAAGTCCGATATAAGGAACTACGATGGAGAGAATGCCGAGCACCAGTGCTGCGATCGCTTTGCCGTTCGTCCGCTCCTGGCGGGGCGGCGGGGGGAACTGCTGGTAAAATTCCTGATCTTGAAAGGGTGGGGGTTGATAACTCATAAGTTAACTCCTTCATAATTTGTGAGCAGAGGCTCCCTAGACAGATACATGTTTCTAACAGTATATAATATTTTGGATACAGAGATAACCGTTAATAATTAATCCAGTGCTCGAGCTTCACTGCGGGGGTAAGCCCAATCGATTCAGCCAAGCGGATGGAGGCAAGATTGTCTTCAAGTACCTGATACCTCGGAATATATCCCCTTTGCAGAGTATGGTATAACGCTGTGCGGACCACGCGCTGCGCCAATCCTTTTTTTCTTGCGGCAGCAGTCGTATGTACAGCCCCAATCTCCCAGACAGACTCCTCATTGCGGAATACCATACAAGTGCTGAGAGGCACGTCTCCCTCGAACAACGATACTGAGAAAGCCCCCTCCTTAAAATAATGGCTGATTTCCGCCAGCGTATAATCATTCGCTATCCACAGCGGCAGCAGCCGTTCATCTATTGTTTCACTTACGGTGCATCCCGCATCTGCGCTGAAGGTCTGGCCTGCGGCCGTAGAATAGGAGTAGAGACTGCGGACTTTATGCAGTGTGAAATGCGGTTCCAGCGCCACGCGGTAAGCATCCTCCTGCAGTTTGAAGACGAGCCTGGCCTCCCTTGAGAGCAGCTTCAGCAGGGCGGGGAAAACCTCCGGGCTGCTGTAATCCATAAGCACAACGGTGTCGGCCTCAGGATAGGTCCGATGATCGTAAGGGAAGGTCACGGCTGGCATCAGCAATAACACACCCCAGTGATCCTGCTGTTCGATCAGTACACTGTCAATCTGGCTGTGATACGCGGTCATCATTTTGAGCAGCGTTATATTCTTTAGGGGATTTCGGCGTAATCTCCCCATGATCGCTTCATAGTGGCTCAAGTAGTAGCACTCCTTTATCTCCGGTGATGTTAAGCAGCTGATCATAATTAATTCACAATTCATCCAGAAGTTTAAATAGGCACTGGTAATTGTCTAATGTGCAGGTATCCTCAACTTTTACACCCGACTTGAAAAAAATGATATCACCGGTGCCTTGGTTAACCTGACCTTTGTGTTCGAGGATCCGTTTCAGATGTCTGGCTGTTCCAATACTGCCTGAGATGAAGTCGACATCTGAAGGGAAAACCTTCTTAAGACTATTCTCAAAATAAGGAAAATGAGTACATCCTAGTACTACCGTGCCGTACTGCTTAAGATCAAGAGGGGAGAATTCCTGCTTCAGATAGGGTATGATTTTATTTTCATCAAATTCAAAGCTTTCAGCGAACTGCACCAATCCGGGAAGAGGCAAACTGTCCACAATTTCCCCATGATCTGTACGGTGAACTAAATCATGATACTTCTTCTCCTGTAACGTAAGCCTCGTGGCTAACACGAGAACCTTTTTCTGTTTTCCTTCGGATCGTTCAATGGCAGGCTTCACTGCGGGCTCGATGCCCAGGATAGGAAAGGCATACCGGCTTCGGAGCTCCTCAATTAAGATGCTGGTGGCTGTATTACAAGCAATAACCAAAGCTTTTATATTGTGTTTAGCGATAAAATCTACAGCATTTAGAATGTACTCTCTAACTTCTTCTTTCGTTTTCTCTCCATAAGGAACATGTGCAGTATCTGCATAAAAGAGGTAATCTTCTTGCGGCAGGAATCTGAGTGCCTGATGAAGCACCGTTAACCCGCCTATTCCGGAGTCAAAAAATCCTATTCGCATATGTCCACTCTTCCCGTGATTAATAAAATGATTGTATTATTCTATCACTACATTTACTTTATAACTACATTGCCGTTAACGTAATATACACTTTAGCCTCATATCTCATATATGAAAACCTTCAGCCTGCTGTGAATAACTTATTATTGAGAAGCGGTATTCCATCATAAAACAGAAAAAAGACCAGGGCTTACGCCACTGTTGCCAGCGGCGTAAGCCCGGTCCTGTTTAAATTCAGCTTTCGTTCTTAGTCACGCCATTTAAGCTTGGCACATAATCTTCAGCTTTATCCGGGTTCACCATTTGGGGGATTTCGGTAATGCTGGAGTGATTCTGCTGGTTGTTCTTTTTATCGGCGCGGTTATTTGCACGGTCATGCTTCGGATCTGCACTATTCTTAGGCACACTGTTCACCTCCATATCTGTTGGATAGTATGAGATAGCAGTTTGTATTTTATCCCGCCAGTCTTATCGAAACATAGAACGCTCTGAGAGGCATAGTCCCCCCGTTGACAGGTAGGCTATAATAGATTTACTCAAAAAGCTGTTCCACAAAGGAGGGAAGGATCATCGCAGAGAAAACGAAAGTCGTGGAAGTTGTTCCATATGACCCGGTCTGGAAGGATGAGTACAATAGAATTGAGGCGCGGATGCTGGAGATCGCCGGAGATCTGATCATAGCGGCTGAGCATGTGGGTAGTACCTCCATCGAGGGGTTATCGGCCAAACCCGTTATCGATATCGATCTGGTGATGGAGAGCTATGAGAAGCTGCCGGAGATCATCCGGAGATTACAGCAGTTCGGTTATGAACATCAGGGCAATTTGGGGATTGAGGGCAGGGAAGCCTTCCGGAGCTTGCAGGATGACGGCTTCATGAAATACCATCTCTATGTCTGTCCCAAAGACGGCAAGGGATATCTCGAGCATATTGCATTCCGCGATTATCTGCGTAGCAGCCCCTCTGCCCGTGAGGAGTATCAGGCGGTCAAGCAGCGGCTTGCGAAAGATTACCGTTATGATATCGACTCATATTGTGAGGGGAAGACTGCGTTCGTGCACTCTATTCTGCAGAAGGCAGCCGATCCCAGAATCCGGCTGGGGATGGGTGGTCAGGCAGAACCGCATGATATTCGCGGACTCCGGCCGGGTCGTTGAACCCAAAGGTCCTCCAGCTGTTCAACTGCGGGGAACCGAAGCAGATATGCGCCTCGCGGGCCGTATTATCAAAGACCATCGACCATAACGTTCCGAAGCCCTCACTGTAGTGATGACAGCAGACTCCCTTAGGGTATTCTGTGCCTGCGATGGCTTGCATGGCTGCCACGGGGCTTTGGAGGGCAACTTCGTCCGTAAGTGCCGACCGCAGCGCTTCATACCTTGTCCCCGAATTCTCCATCACCTGCAGATTATGAACCTGCATGGATGGAAGGGTATAATGGTTGGCTGATAGGACAAGCTGGTTGCAGTTCCCGCCAGCCGCTGCAGGATAATACTGTGCCTCTTTTTGCGTACCGGCAGTTTCAACGAGGGTGATGTCGCCTTTGGCGTCTGAGATCAGGAAATTCCGGTAGTCGGAGATAGGCATGCTGCGCATAAGCAGCGCCGCTTCTTCCGCTGTGGAGCAGTTGTCGAGCAAGGCGCGGACCACTCCCGGAAAAATAAAGCCTTCCCCGGTCATCTCCGGACGGATTCTCCCCGATGTAGTTGTTACGGTAAGTCCTGCATCATTCATTCCGTCATAACGGCCGAACAGCTGGAGCGCAAAGCCGGTATGTGCAGGTTTACCATTCACCCGGGTTGTGCTAAGAAGCAGCTGATTATAAGGCTCATCCTCCCAGCCAAAATCGTAGTTGCGCATATGACAGGTATGCCCGCTGTTATCCGGACCTGTCCGGTATACAGCCTGCGTGCAGTGGCCGGAAGGCTGAAAGTAGGAGTAATAGAACACAACCTTGCCGGGTTCAACACCGGTCTCATCGGCGAAGCCTTTGATTTCTTCGTTCATGCCGGGGCAATATTTCTCGAAGCTCTCCATGACTCTATCTGCCGCAGACGGCAGCAGCGGGGAAGCCCCCATGAATGGAGAGGATAAGAATGAGATGAGCTCTGAATTATGCTTGTAATGAGCGCCCAAGGCACGGCCGACTTCATAATGTGTGACTTCCGTAACGATATGGGAATATTGTGCGGTCCTACGTTGAATAGGGGGATTAGCATCCATTGTATAAGTTCCTTCTCTCGTTTACTCTCTGCGCAGAGTAGGCTCATTATAACGGGCGCGCTCTTCAGCCGGCAAAGTCCGTTCCGGCTGAAATACTCGCATGGGCTGCTATGCAGGGAAGCGCAACCATTATAGGGTCCTATTTTCTTGGACGGAGTAGGAAATACTTGTATTATTGTCATTTTTAAGGTAACTTATTGATATAACTTCCGGATTAACTTTTGCCGGAGGCGCAGTTCAAATGACGGTATATGTAAGCGGAAGAGGAGCATTCCCCCAATGCTCCTTTTTGCGTGGAATGAGGAGCTTAGCTTTCTCGATGACGAAGGAATCCAAAAAATCCTGCACGAAATACAACATTCTTCTCTCAATATTGAGCTTAAACGAAAAATGTTGTACAAAAGGCAGGATTTCCCTGAGTTCAAGCTTTTGAGCTGGGCAATTGTTGTATTTGATACAACAAATCTTACAAATTCCCTAATATCTATGAATCCGAGTTGTAATACGTACAACATTTCAAAGCTAAGTAGGGACTGGACATTACATAACTAACCCCTAAGGCCTAAACGAAACATTCTGAAGAAGATACCGGATAACGAAGAAGGCAATGATCAGCACAGAAGCAAATCCCAGCAGAAAAGAAACAATGTCTCTGCCTGAACGTTTGTATTTTCTCATGTATGGTCACCTCGGATTAGTGGGGTTCGTTAGACCAGAAGCATCCTTGTATAAGAATGATAAAGACCCCTGTTGAGGGGTCAACTCTGGGCAATCAGGCCGTTGCTGCATATTTCAAGAGTTCATCCGGGATTGCAATTTCACCCAGAACCGTTTCTGCGGCTGCCCAAGCCAGACTGAACTCTTTACCGCTGTATAGGGTGCGGTTACGGGTAGGGCTGGAAAGTGACATATCAAAGACGATAAACTCCCCTGCATCTACTGCAACTCTGAAGCTTACGGAGCGGTCCTGCTTCTGAATCCGTACTTCTTCCATGCGACAACAACCTCCTAAGACTTTCCTCTATTCATAGATATTATACATAATTATTCCATTCCAGGTATAGCGAAGAAGCTTACGTTGATATTATCCTCCTGCCGGTTCTGCTGCACGATTATGAACGCTGCTGAAAATAAGATAATATGAAACTACGTATAATATATGCTTAGAAATCTTTTACTTCATTGGAGGCGTCACACCATGTCAGATTTTAAAGCCCATAACGAAAATGATCCGCTCAACCGCACACTGCTGAACGAAGCCGGTCTGGAACTGAAGGAATCGCTGGACCTCACGAACTGCGACAAGGAGCCGATTCATATCCCGGGGCTTATTCAGCCGCATGGCGTGCTGCTGGCAGTGACACAGGGCGGGGATAATCTTATTGTCCAGGCCAGCCGGAACACAGATGTACTGCTGGGAATATCTGCTGAGGCATTGCTCGGAACCTCCATGGCTGATCTGGTAGGCGGCAGTCAGCTCCAGGCCCTACTGGAGCGCAGCGTGAACGCAAAGGAAACCGCAGATTTACAATATATTATCCTGAAGATCGAAGTTGCCGGAGAGATGACCGATTTCTTCAGCATCATTCACGAAAGTGAAGGGCTGATGATCGTCGAGCTGGAGCCTGCCTCGGAAGAGGAGAGTGCCGGCACTAATGATTTTGAATGGATCCGCACGTTCTTCGGCCGTATGAAGCAGACTGCGGGACGGATTGAAGCCAGTCAGGCAGCGGCTGAACAGGTCAAAGAAATGCTCGGTTATGACCGGGTAATGATCTATGAATTCGATGAGGAATGGAACGGAAAAGTGGTAGCCGAGGCGAAGGAAGAAGGTCTTGAACCGTTCCTTGGCCATCACTACCCGGCCTCAGACATTCCGAAGCAGGCGCGTGAGCTGTACTTGCGCAACTGGCTGCGGACCATCGTGGATGTTCACTATACGCCGGTACCGATTATACCTGTGCTTCAGCCCCTGACTGGTAAACCGCTGAATCTCAGCCTGTCGATCCTGCGCAGTGTGTCCCCGCTGCATATTGAATATTTGCAGAATATGGGCGTTGGAGCGACAACCACGATCTCGCTGATTCATGATAACAAGCTCTGGGGACTGATCACCTGCCATCACTATTCATCTAAATATGTGCCCCACCGTATCCGCAATCTGTGCAATTTCCTGGGTTCCTTCTTCTCCAGTGAGCTGTACCAGCGCCAGCAGCTGGATACGTATCAGACAGAGCTGCAGCTGCGGTCCAAGGCGACGCGGATTGTCGATGTATTCACAGGGAATTCAAGCTCTTTCCGCGTGATCGAGCAGCTGGGAGAGGAAGAACAGACCCTGCTTGCGCTGATGGACGCTTCCGGGGCTGCGGTGTGCTACCAGGACAAGCTGATGCTGTACGGCGATACTCCTTCGCTTGACCAAGTACGGGAGCTTGCGGGCTGGCTGGCCGGTAAAGCCAAGGATTACACTTACTGTACTTCGAGGCTCAGTCTGGAGAATGATTCAGCAAAAGCTTATAAAGACAAAGCCTCCGGCGTACTTTATCTGGCCCTGACTCCCGGTCAGCAGAACTATATGATCTGGTTCAGACCTGAGGTTGTCGAGATTGTAGACTGGGCAGGAGATCCGGCCAAGGCTGTCATTCAGGAGAATGACGGGATACGCCTGTCTCCCCGTAAATCTTTTGAGAAATGGCGTCAGGTGGTTCAATCTACCTCGCTTCCCTGGAAGGAGCAGCATCTCAACATTCTGCCTCAGCTGAAATCAATCCTGCGCGGCCAGACGGAGAACCAGCTGCGTCAGGCCGAAGAACAGGCACTGCAGAATGCACGCAGTCTGCGTCATAATGAACAGCGTTATCTGCAGCTGATGGAGCTGTCACCGGTGGCTTTCTTCATGATCACCGATGATATCATCGTTTACAGCAATAACCGTGCGCTGGAGCTGATGGCTATAGGGAAGGGCAAGTCTGTAACCGGGCAGCCATTCCTGAAATACGTACATGAATCTTACCGTCCTGCACTGCGCCAGTATTTCTCAGAGCTAAGTCTGAACAAGAGCCAGTTCGTAACCGGTAGCGGACAATTTCTGAATGCAGCCGGACAGACGCTCGACATGAATCTGACACTGGCTTCTGTAATGCACAGCGGTAAACCTTCCATTATGATTGTATTGAGTAAAGGGTCTGACGCAGAAGCGAAGGGCGAAGCCTATACCAGTGCAACTACCGAGTTGCAGGGCTTTCTGACTACAGATTCCTTAACGGATCTGCCGAACCGGCTGGCGTTCGAGCGTGAGCTCACTAAGAAATGGAATGATTGCCTGCGCGTGCAGAAGGCGCTTCTGCTGCTGTCTATCGACATCGATGATTTCCATTCCTATAATGCAGTCCACGGGTTAAAAGGCGGAGATCTGTGTATTCAGTCAGTAGCGGATGTACTGAACATCATCAGCAAGCAGCATGGCGCCTTCGTCGCCCGCTTCAGCGGGGCAGCCTTCATCCTTACCCTCTCCGGGGTAACCGCCTTGCAGGCAGAGCAGCTGGCTGAAGCCGTGCGCAAGGGCGTCTATGATCTGCAAATTCCCCGCGACCGTTATGAAGAAGAAGGTGTGGTTACTGTAAGTATTGGCGGGCTGCTGAAAGTACCCGTTACTACGGACCGTCCGTCAGAGTTTATCGCTGAGTCGGAGAAAGCGCTGTACGAGGCGAAATCCAGCGGAAAGAATCAGGTTGTATTTCATTGAATAACCGTTATGAACACAGAAGCCGGGTAAGGTCCGTCTGGACTATACCCGGCTTTTTGCCGCGCCAGTCTATGTGTCCAATCCACCATTGGCGATCCGCATACATTACAGAATAAAGCGAATGTACTTCTGCATACGTAAACGGAGGTGAAACGCGGTGTCTGTCGAGAAGCATATGCTGGCAGCAGGAACTCCCTATGCCACACCTTATTATGTCGTTAGCAGTGCAGCGCCCGGTCCTGTATTTATGATCATCTCCGGCGTTCATGGCAATGAACCGGCTAGTACCCGTGCGGCACAGGGGATCGTAAACCGGTTCAACCGCGGAGAGTGGGTTCTGCGCAGAGGGAAGCTGATTATTGTCCCGCTGGTGAATGTATCCGCACGGCGGAAGGGCATCCGCGGCAAACCTGATTTGAACCGTACCTTTCCGGTGGGTACAGGCGCTAAGGCGGGACACCCGCTGTCAGCAGCAGTGTTTCAACTCGCCAAGCGTTACCGTCCATCCTGGTATCTGGACCTGCATGAAGCGAACGGGCTGTCACAGCTTAATCCGCGGCGAGTAGGGCAGACGCTGATCATCAGCACGGGCAGCCGGGCGGCAGGCATCGCGAAGCAAATTGTGAAGAAGATGAACTTGTCGATTCCTAATAGAGCTTACCGCTTCAATATCCGCCGCCGCGAACGTGCCGGAACTTCACGGATGGCTATGCAGCGCCTGCTCGGCGCGAAGGCTGTTACGGTGGAAACCTGCTGGAGTCTCAATTTCTCCTTAAGGGTGCGGCTGCAAAGCGAAATTGTCAGCCATTTCCTGCGGGCTGCGGGTTTAACCGGTTAGTGCGTTAGTGCCCGGTGCCGTGTTGTTAAGCAGAACCGCGTACCCCTTGAGCTTCTCAGGATCGGTTCCCGGTTCCAGTGAAAAATACACTCCCGTAGCTTCCTTTGTAGACAGGAGTGCCGAGTGCTTTCACCCACTCTTGATACAGCTTCCCGGAGCTGCCGTTTCGCACAATCACATAATCCGGGTGGTCATATTTCACGATATCAGGCAAGTATTCGGAGAAGCCGTACATCGAGCGTTCGAAAGCATTCCAGCCCATGATCCCAATCGAAGCCTTGGTGATAAAAGGGTCCTGGCGCCCGTCACAGAGCACATCCCCGCCGCGGAACATCACATATCCTGAAGACCCATAGCTGGACAGCACCTTAGGCCGCCTGCCTGCCGGTGTATGCTCCAGTACATAGTTCATCTCTAAATCCGGGTAATCTGCAGCAGCTACCACCGGCGGAACCGCGAAGATATATACAGTGTTGATCAGCAGCCCGGCGGCAAGTCCAAGGGCAACCGCTCTTCTGCTTGTCCGCAGCCTGAGTTTACCCGGAAGCGGAACTGCTTCGAAGAAGACGGCCGCGAAATAAGGAATGAACAGCCACATGAACAGATTCTGCTTGAAATTTGATACTCCGAGATAGAGAATGCCGGTCATCAGGAAGAAGCGGAACGGCTTCCGCTGCAGGGAGAAGGGCAGGGTGGCCGCGAAAAAGAGCAGCAGAAGCAGAATCGGCAGCTGGTCCGGCCGGCTGAAGGAAAGAGGCTGCCATTCATTAATGAGCAGATTGTAGTTATTGCGTGTGACGGTGAAGATAAACAGCAGTCCTTGAAGTCCTCCCGGATTCGGAAGGCCGGCCAGCAGGACCAGCAGGAAGACGGCAGCCCGCTTCCAGCTGAGACTGCGTGCAATCAGCGATTCCAGCGCAGCCATGCCCGTAAATACGGCAATCACCAGCCATACTCCGGTGTGGACATTGGCAACTGCACAGGAGAGGAGGATCATCGCCGCCGCATATCTGGTTCCGGGCTTCAGCTGATATTCCCGCAAGCAGATGAAGAACCAGATGATTAGCGGAGAGGAGACCATCTGCGGCCGCCCTTTGAAATAGTTATAGTAGATCCAGCAGGAGATCAGCAGGACAAAGGGCAGCAGCAGAATATGCTCCTCCTGGAGACCCAGCTCTTTGCGCGATACTTTTCCCAGACGGATAAGCCCCATAATTAATCCAAACAAGCATAAGGCGGTCAATAGGTAGATTCCCGGCCATCCGAACCACTGATACAGTGGTGTGATCAGCAGCTGAAACCCGGCTTCATGGGGGATATACGGCAGCTTGTCTCCATAAAAAGTATGTATCGCATGATGCAGCACCTTCCCGTGCTCAAGCATGTAGCGTCCGACCTCCAGATGCCAGAACGTATCCGGATCATTAAAAGAGTATTTAGGCTGCAAGAGCAGGATAACGACAGCCGAGAGCAGCCCGCAGGCGAGCGGGTATACGGCAGTTTTTCTGGACATATGAACTCCCCTCTGTGTAGGCACCGGTTTCTGCCTCCCTATAGCTTCACCACTTCCCATAAGTGTATCGATCAATACGTTACCGGAGTTAATAAGTGCGAAGCAGAGGATTGACACAACTGCACATATTGTATATATTAGATATATACATTAAATACAACTAACCCAAAGGACGCTGGTGCTGCTGCATGAATATTTTGATATCAAGTACGTCCGGTGAACCGATCTACGCCCAGATTGTGGGACAAGTCCGACAGATGATTCTGCAAGGGGAGCTGGTCTCCGGTACACCGCTGCCATCCATCCGCTTATTGGCCAAAGAGCTGCAGATCAGTGTCATTACCACGAAACGGGCTTACGAGGAGCTGGAGCGAGAAGGGCTGATTAACTCTATTGTCGGCAAGGGCTCTTTTGTCTCCGGGGCAGATCAGGAATATATCCGGGAACAGCGGCTGCGGATTGTGGAGGGCAAGCTGAAAGAAATCATTGATGAGAGCAGGCTGCTGGGCATGGAGTACGCCGAACTGGCGGAGATGCTGAAACTGCTCTATGAGGAGGAACAGGAATGAGTGATGTAATTCGGCTAGACCACTTAAGCAAGAGTTACGACCGGTTTGAGCTGCGGGATATCTCATTGTCCCTCAAGGAGGGATTTATTACGGGGCTGATCGGCCCGAACGGCGCAGGCAAGACCTCGCTGATCAAAATGATGATGGGCATGATCTACCCGGATCAGGGCAATATCCTCATGTTCGGCCAGAATAACCAGCTTAATCAGGCAGCGGTCAAGGAGCGGATCGGGTACGTCTCGGATGAGAATATCTATTACGAGAATCTTACGGTCAAACAGATGAAGAAGGTTATGGCCCCGTTCTACACCCAGTGGAATGAAGATACATATATGAAATATCAGGAGCTGTTCAAGCTTCCGCCCGGCAAGAAGATCAAGGACTTGTCCAAGGGGATGAAAATCAAATTCTCGCTCGCAGTTGCCCTGTCCCATGATGCAGACCTGCTGATTATGGATGAGCCTACCTCGGGGCTTGATCCGATCTTCCGCAGAGAGATGCTGGAGCTGCTCAGTGAGCATATTCAGGACGAGAAGAAGTCGATTCTGTTCTCCACCCATAACACAATGGATCTGGACCGGATTGCTGATTATATTGTATTCATCAACGAGGGACGGATTGTTTTTAATGAGATGAAGGAGAGTCTAAGCGAGCAATATCTGCTGGTCAAAGGCGGGAAGGAGCTGCTCGACCGGGATGTCCGGCGCTGGTTCGTCGGCATCCGCGAGAGCGGGCTGGGCTTCGAGGGTCTTATCAGCAACCGTACAGAGGGTGAACGTTATTTCAGGGATACCGCTATCTGCGAGACCCCTACACTTGAAGAGATTATGTATTTTACGGTAAAAGGAAGTGAAACGCATGTATAGCTCCCTGCATCTGATCCGCAAAGACTTCATGCTTACCCGGAAATTCGTACTGCTGCTGATCCCGTATTATGTGCTTATGGGATATACGAATGCGGAGGCTTATACCTTATTCTCCCTGTTTCCGGCAATGCTGCTGATCATCAACTCCTGTACAATCGATATGCAGCATAACAACCAGAAGTTTCTCGTCAGTCTTCCGGTACCGAGGCAGCGGCTGATTCTGGCTAAGTATTTATCGCTCATTCCTTTCTCGATGTTCAGCCTCATCTGCACTCTGATGCTGTATGTGTTTGCGATCGCGACGGGCAAGCTGGATGCCCCGCTGCGCTGGAGGGAGCTCGGACTTTCGATGGCAGCTTTTCCGCTGATCGCTTCTTTCTATTTACCGCTATACTACTGGCTGGGCCAAAAAGGGATGCAGGTGGTAAATTTCGTCTTTATTATGCTGATCATGCTCAATTTAACAGCATTACATAGTGTGATTGAGCGGTTTCCGGCACTTTCAGATTGGATTCAGACCGGCAGGGTGGACAATGTCCTGTCTGCTGTCATCGGTGTGTTGGCTTATCTTGTTATCATCTATGGCTCATATCTGCTTTCCCTGCGGATTTTCGTGAAAAAGGATGTATAGCCCCAACCGTTAGCTCCCCGGATGATCTCGGAATATTCAGAGATCATCTTTTTTTTGTCATAAAATTCGGATCTAAAGTCATTTACAATATGCCCCCCAGGGGGATATATTATGATAATAGTTCTCATTAACTACAGAGGAACGGGAGTGGAGGTAATGGTGGAATATATGCTGGAGAAACCTGAGAAAGCAGCGTCCTGGAAGACTATTTGGGATAAGAACGGCGGGATTCTGATTGCTGCTGCCTGTCTGGTGTTGATCGGTCTTGCCTGGAGTCTGGAGCATATGGGTTATGGGGCAGGCGCGGTGGTCATATTCGTGCTGGCTTATGCCGTCGGCGGATACCGTAAAGCCTGGGAAGGGCTGGAGACATTGATTAAAGAGAAGGATCTGGATGTAGATCTGCTGATGGTGGTGGCGGCTGTCGGGGCGGCAAGCATCGGCTACTGGTTGGACGGCGCAGTGCTGATCTTCATCTTTTGTCTGAGCGGTGCACTGGAGGATTACTCCATGGAGAAGACCAATCAGGATATCGCTGCCATTCTGAAATACCGTCCGGAAGAAGCGGTGCGGCTGATTAACGGGCAGGAAGAGAAGATTCAGGCTTCCGTACTGCAAAAAGGAGATATCGTGCGGGTCCGGCCCGGTGAGCGCATTCCCTGTGATGGCATCATCACTGAAGGGAGCTCCGGGGTCGATCAGGCGACGATAACCGGTGAAGCGAATCCCGTAGACAAGACGCTGGATGATGCTGTATTTGCCGGAACGATGAACGGACAAGGTGCGCTGTGCATTAGGGTAACTCAGGCGGCGGAGGATACATTGCTCTCACGGATTATACATATGGTACAAGAGGCGAAGAATGAACTTCCGCCAAGTCAGCTGTTTGTGGAGCGGTTCGAAGGAATATATGCCAAAAGCGTTGTAGGTATCGCCATCCTGCTGATGGTGCTGCCTCCATTTCTGCTGCACTGGACGTGGGAGGCTACAATCTACCGGGCGATGATCTTTCTCGTCGTCGCTTCACCCTGTGCGCTCGTTTCCTCGATTATGCCGGCCATTCTCTCAGGTATTTCTAATGCCGCACGCAAAGGTGTGCTGTTCAAAGGCGGGATTCATCTGGAGCAGATCGGCAATGTCAGTACAGTCGTTTTTGACAAAACCGGTACCCTCACTGAAGGCAAACCCAAATTGACCGATATCCGTCCAGCGGAAGGATTCGCGGTAGAGGAGCTGCTGCTTCTGGCGGCTTCGCTGGAGAAGCTGTCACAGCATCCGATTGCCAAGGCGGTCGTTGATTATGCTGAGAACAAGGGGATTACGCTTGAACCGGCTTCCGCCATGCAGGCTGTAACAGGTATGGGAGTCAGCGGACAGGTGAACGGCATCCCCTGCAGACTTGGCAAAAGAGAGCTGCTGCTTGGCCTTGCTCTAACAGACGAACAGCTGAAGCAAGCGACCGCACTGGAATCTGAAGGCAAGACGGTGGTGTTCGTTGAACTGGGCGGCAGGTATGCAGGCATGTTCGCCGTCCAGGATATTCTCCGCTCCCAGGCCTTAGATGCGGTCCGTCAGCTGAAGCAGATGAACAAGCGCGTCGTAATGCTCACCGGAGATGCACAGCATACAGCGGAGGCTATTGGAAGATTAGCCGGAATTGAGGAGATCTATGCGGGGAGGCTGCCGGACGGCAAGCTCGAAGTGATCCGCAAGCTCAATCAGGCGTATGGCAAGGTGGCGATGGTCGGAGACGGTGTCAATGACGCTCCGGCACTTGCTGCGGCGTCTGTAGGAATTGCCATGGGGGCTGCCGGGAGCGATGTGGCACTGGAGACAGCAAATGTGGTGCTCATGAACGATGATATTACCTTAGTCCCTTACGCCATTATGCTCGGCAGACGTACCAGCCGGGTTATTAAGCAGAATATCTCCTTTGCCTTGGCCGTTATTCTAATTCTGGTCTTATCCAATTTCGCCGGTGGGATTAACCTCCCGTCAGGGGTGGTCAGCCATGAGGGCAGCACCCTGGCAGTCATTCTGAGCGGGCTACGGCTGCTGCGGTAACAGAAGCCGGATAAGTATACCTCTTCAAGGTAGATTCAGTTCCCGCTTTCTTGTTATAATACACAGGCAGGGTACGCTCACCTTATGAAGACAGAACAGAAGCCGGGGTGTAACTATGGAACAGGAAGCAAGCGAATCCCACCAGCATGACGAGGATTATGAACATAAATACCGCAAGCAGATCGTTAACCGGCTGGCCCGCATTGAAGGCCATGTCCGTGCGGTGAAGGAGATGACCGCTGAGGATCGTGACTGCTCCGAGGTGCTGCTGCAGATTGCAGCGGTTCAGAAGGCGCTGGACAAAGCGGCAAAGCTGCTGTTGAAGGATCACTTGGAGAACTGTGTGGTCAAAGCGGTTCATCACGGCAATCAGGATAAAGTGCTCGAAGATCTGAACAAGGCGCTGGACAATTATATCCGCTGAACAGATATGCTAACACAAATGACCTCAGCTTCCACACTCAAGTGGAGGATGAGGTCATTTCTGCGGGACTCAGCGGAAGGTGCCGCCCTGTTCCAGATTGTCGATGAAGTCCTTGGCATCCTTCAGGGATAGATTCCGAGCTTCCCGCATCACCTTAATCGCCTGAATCTTCTTGCCCTCGGCGAGCAGCAGATGCAGCCTCCGCTCCAGGTCAGGAGCGATCTCCGGATTCTGCACGAACAGCGGGGTCGGAATGCCGGCCATCCGGTTTCCCGCAGCCATAGTATTCCCTGCAGATCCCCCATATGCGTCCCTCTGCGCCAATTGAGACTCAAGCTCTGCTACACGCTTTTTTAGGCTGAACACGCTTAACATAAGCAGCAATGCAAGAACCAAAGCCAGAATCGCGATAATATCCGTATTATCCATTGGTGATGCTCCTTCCTGCCATTCATAAGCATCGATCGAAGTACAAATGCTATCATATCTTACTACCCGATAAGGAGAAGAATGAACACTTCACTCCTGAATGTTGCAGCCTGACTCATGCAGAATGTCATATCCTTCTCCATAAAATTATGATATTTTTATGCGAATTTCAAATATTCATGCAGACGAGGGGGTTTACCGGTGATCACTCCGCACAATCTTGAAAAGTATTATGTAAGAATCGGCCGGCTGAAGCAGCGCTATCTGTCAGAGCGCTTTGAGCAGGATCTTCCGGCATTCGGCTCTCACCTGGAAGCAGCCCAGTGGTTTCGCGGGATGTTCCCGGGCGAATTCATCTTCGTAGAGGAGATGGAAGCCGCTAACGCTGAGAGCTACTACTTGTATGACATCATTCACGACCGGGAGCTGTGGGAACGCAGACAGCAGGATCTGAAGGTCAAAGGCACCGCTTCCGGACTTGGGATGCTGCTATGCACCCAGCGGGTTGATATTTACGAGGACGGCTCAGTGCAGATCGCTTTTTAACAAGATAATGTTGCACGCAAACGAATCATATGTAAGATTAGATGGTGTATAATCATGGAGAAGGAGGTGATCACATGACTGACTTCTTTAATCCGGGACCTCACGCGAATTCGACTGATCCCGGCGGGCATAAAGCCAACCATGACGTGAATGCGCAGAAGTATCACACTGAAGGCCCTCCAGGCTTATGGAGACAGATATCCGATCTGGTTATTGCAATAGCTGTCATTGCCTTTTTCATTTTTGTGATCATGTGGATCTTTTGATCGTTCTTCCCAATAAGCGGCAGTCCAGGACTGGTTTCAGGCTCGTGGTGCATCCGCTTTTTTGTTGTTTTGCAAATCACTTCAGTCAAGCATTAGCGAATAAATCCAGAGAGAATGGAAACGACAATATTTTCAATAATAGATAAATATACGTTTTAATTTGAAAAGTCTGCAATATAAGGGTGCAGGCTTTTTAATTATTTCAATTTTGTGAAAATTAGCAGATTAAGGAACCTAAAAGGCGGAATTTATTAAAAAAAAGTAACAAAATTAATAGTCACACTATATTATTGATAATAGCCTATAAACAAGTAGTAAAAACCTATTATTGTTAATTATGTAAACTTGCATTTGGGAATAATGCAGCCGCGCGATTCTGTTAAATGAGATGAACGAGAGGACGATCCGATGAAAGCTCTAATGATGGGTAATGAGGCAATTGCCAGAGGCGCTTATGAAGCAAATTGTAAAATCATTTCATCCTATCCCGGTACACCGAGCACGGAAATTGTCGAGAGCATCAGTGTCTACGAAGGCGTATATGCCGAATGGGCACCTAACGAAAAGGTAGCCCTGGAAGTAGCAGCAGGCGCCTGTATCGCCGGTATCCGCAGTCTGACCACTATGAAGCACGTAGGGGTGAATGTGGCGGCAGACCCGCTGTTCAATATGACCTATGAAGGTGTGAATGCCGGTCTGGTTATTGTTTCGGCAGATGATCCGGGGATCCATTCCTCCCAGAACGAACAGGACAACCGCATTTATGCCAGTCATGCCAAGATGCCGCTGCTCGAGCCGACCAGCTCCCAGGAATGCAAAGATATGATTCTCGAAGCCTACGAGATCAGCGAGCGCTTCAACACCCCCGTCCTGTTCAGGACGACAACCCGGGTGTCCCATTCGAAGGGGATTGTTCATTTCCGGGAAGACTTGGCGGTGGAGGAGAAATTCAAGACCTATAAGAAAAATAAACTGGACAGGCTGCTCCTTCCGGCCATCTCCAGAAAGCGGCATCTGGAAATTGAAGCGAATCTTCTGGACATTCAGGCCTACTCCAATTCTTCCCCTCTAAATGTAATAGAGTACAGCTCCCCGGAGATCGGCATTGTGACAAGCGGAATATCCTATCAATATGTCAAGGAAGTGTTCGGAGATACGGTATCCGTGCTGAAGCTGGGCATGAGTTATCCTTTTCCGGACGAGAAGGCCAAAGAATTCGCTGCATGGGTCAAAACAATCTATGTGGTCGAGGAAGGCGAGCCATTCATCGAAACCTCACTTAAAGCGATGGGGATTGCCTGCACCGGCAAGGATATCATTCCTGTCTGCGGCGAGCTGAATCCGGAAATTATCAGAAAAGCGATCACCCGCGAAGAGATCGGCTGCTATGAGGGAGTGAACGTGCCGCCAAGGCCGCCAAGGCTGTGCGCAGGCTGCGGTTATCTCGGATTGTACAGCGCCGTCAAGCAGCACAGGGACATCATTGCCGCCGGAGATATCGGCTGCTACACGCTGGGCGGCACCGAGCCGATCAAGGCGCTCGACACCGTACTCTGCATGGGCGCTTCCATCTCAATGGCAACGGGCATGCAGCGGACACAGGATTTCAAACCGATGGGCAAGAAGGTGTTTGCCTTCATTGGGGATTCCACCTTTTTTCACTCGGGTATGACCGGACTGCTGAACGCAGTCTACAACAAGACCCCGATTGTCATCTGTATCCTGGACAATCGCTCCACATCTATGACCGGCAATCAGGAGAACCCGGGCACCGGACGCACGCTGCAGGGCAGCACGTCGGAAGCTATACGGATTGAAGATATCGTGCTCGCACTGGGCATTAAACCGGACAACCTCAGAATATTAGACCCCACCAACCTCCAAGAAACACAGCAGTGTGTGGACACAGCCAAGCTCAGCACTGAACCATTCGTAATCATCTCCAGACATCCTTGTGAACTTCTCAAAAGCAAAGCGGAACCCAAAAATAAATACGTCATTGACAATGTTACCTGTGTAAATTGCAAAAAATGCACCATGCTGGGCTGCTCGGCAATCAAAATCGTGGACCGGCAAATCATCATCGATCAGATGGATTGCAAGGGCTGCAGCATCTGCCAGCAGGTATGTCCCTATGACAGCATTAAGGAGGCTTAAGCAACCTATGACAGCAGCTACAAGCATAATTTTGGCCGGTGTGGGCGGAAAAGGTGTCATCACTGTAACCAATGTTTTGTCCCAGGGACTGGTTGCGCTCGGGTATGACGTGAAGGTCTCCGAGGTGCACGGCATGTCGCAAAGAGGCGGAAGCGTACATGCACAGGTTCGTTTTGGCGACAAAATTTACTCTCCCCTGATTGAAATGGGCACAGCGGACTATATTGTCGGCTTCGATCAGATCGAAGCGCTGCGCTGGGGGAGCTTCCTGAAACTGGAAGGGCGGATGCTCGTCAATCTGGCAGAGCTGAATGAAGATACATACAAGGGAAAGTACGATGACAGCTTCAGCCGGTACAAGCATGTCACTTATGTCGAAGGAACAGCCATTGCCAAGGAAACGGGAAATGTGCGGAATGAGAATTTTGTCATGCTGGGCGCGCTGCTGCAGGCGCTTGGCTTTGAATTCGATGTCTGGAAGAGCACGATGGAGAAGTATATCAAGAAGCAGTACCAGGAGGACAGCATTCTCTCTCTGCTTAGAGGGATGAGGGAACAACGGGCCGTGGAAGAAAAGGAGACGGTATATGAGCTCTAAGGCTTCGGCAAGCAAGCTTAAGCCGCGGGGGGCTGCAGCAGGGCAGGATGTGGCGATTGTCGGCATCGGCTGCAGATTTCCGGAGGCGGAGGATTACAGCAGCTATTGGAATAACATGATCAATCATGTGAATTCAGTCAAGCCTATCAGTTATGAGCGCTGGCAGAACGGCAGATACGGGCTGAAGAATGAGGCGGACCTCGGCTGGGATAATGAGCAGTTTGTGAAATACTGCGCTTCATTATCCGGTATCGACAAGTTCGACAATGCCTTCTTTAACTTGTCGCCCCGGGAAGTGGCGAGCATGGACCCCCAACAGCGGATTCTGCTGGAAGAAACATGGCATTGTCTTGAGGATTCTGGAATTCCGCTGGCGGAGCTCCAGAAGGAACGAACTTCTGTGTATGTCGGAGTTACCGGCAATGACTACGGTCTGATTGCTCTGACCGGGGGTGAGCAGGTCGATCATTATGCGGGCCTCGGCAACTTCGAGTGTATTGCGGCGAACCGCATCTCGCATTATCTGGGCCTGACCGGAGAGAGCCTCTCTCTGGATACCGCTTGCTCCTCCTCACTGGTTGCTGTTCACAAAGCAAGACAGAATCTCCAGGCCGGAGAAGCAAAGTATGCCATAGCGGCAGGTGTGTGCCTCGCCTATCATCCTTGGCGTTACGTGACCTTCTCCAAGTCGAATATGATGAGCCGGGACGGACAATGCAAGGCTTTTGATGAGAATGCGGACGGATTCGTGCAGGGAGAGGGCGTTGGCGTCCTGCTGCTGCAGAAGCTGGAGGACGCAGTCCGGGACGGCAACCATGTCTACGGCATCATCCGGGGAACGGCAGTGAACCACTGCGGCGCCTCACAGACCATCGCTGCACCGAGCATGAAAGCGCAGAGGGAATTGGTTGAAGCCGCTTTGCGGCAAGCCCGGGTTGACGCTTCGACCGTCAATTATATTGAGGCGCATGGCACCGGAACCGCTCTAGGCGATCCGATTGAAGTCGAAGCGCTGACCCAGGTGTTCAGACAATACACCGATCAGGAACAGTTCTGCACTATTGGCTCGGTCAAGACCAATATCGGCCATTTAGCAAGTGCCTCTGGCGTTGCCGGGATCATCCGGGTGCTGTTGATGATGAAGCATAAGACCATTCCCAAGCTGCTCAATCTCACCGGCCTGAATCCGCTGCTGGACTGGGAGCATACCCCGTTTAAGGTAGCCACGGATAACACGGAGTGGGTTCCGGTCAATGAACAGACCCCGCTGCGTGCGGGTGTAAGCGGCTTTGGCTTCGGAGGAGTCAACGCCCATGTGATTCTTGAGGCTTACGAGCCGCCGAAGCCGGCCAGAGCCGGCAGAAATCCCGCGTCAGGCGCGCAGCTCTTCACCCTCTCTGCTCTGAACAGAGATAGCTTGAACGGGAGTATAGCAGCCTGGAAGTCTTACATGAATTCGCCGGAGGTTACGGATGCATCCATCGGTGAATTATGCAAAACACTGCTTGCAGGCAGACGCCATTGCCGGGAATTCAGAATCGGTGCTGTCGTCCGGAGCAAGCAGGAGCTGGCAGAATTTCTGCAATCCGCTGCCTCCGCTGTCGAGAGACTGGAACCGGGCCGCAACAGCTGGTCGGTTCATTTCACCAATGTCATCTATACGGGATACACAGAGATTAAGAGCGTAATGGAAGAGCCATATATCCGCGAAGTTCTTGAAGAGGTTATTGCCGAAACTGAGCTGCGCGGAGGGCAGGCCGCTATCCGGAGTGGCATTTCAATTGCCAAATGGAACAAGGATAAGCTTGCTGCCTACTCTTTCTTGATTAATTATACGCTGGCTAAAGTCCTGATTAACCTGGGAGTAGAGGTTGCGTCCGTGAGCGGTGAGCAGCAAGGAACGCTGCTCGCTATGGCGGTCAGCGGAATGATTACGCCTGCTAAGGCTTTTGATATTCTGACCGGCAGGGCTACTCTTGCGGAGTCAGTGCTGCAAAGACCGGAGCTGACCTTCATAGATCCTGTTCATCAAGTGAAGATCCGTCCTATTAATATCGGCACAGCTTACATTGCTGAGCTGCGCAAGGTATGCATCACAGGTGCTGACGTTGCGGCATTCAGGCATTATGTGGAGAAAGCCAGGATACTCAGCCGGACCCAATTCACCTTTAAGAAATATTTGCGGGATTGGGATCAAGTCCCGGCACTGCAGGCAGCGAATCTGTCCGCAGACTCGCTGCTGCATCAGGAGAAGTTGTTAGTTGCCGGTGAAGGCGGACCGGAGCTGGAGCGGCAGCGTGTTCTGCTGCTGTTAATCGCCTACGGCTCACTGCTGAAGCTGAATCAGAAATGGGATTTGTCGGAACGAATCACCTTAAGCGATGAGCGGCTGAATGAATGGGTCCAGCTTGTTCTGGATGATGTGATATCCAAAGAAATGGCAGTCCGGCTGTTAACTTCTACTGATGAGGAAGAGGCAGGAGTGCTTGAAGCTGTCCGTGATCTGCTCAACGAACGGCAGGAGCAATTAAATCTGAAAACCCCTTACACCTGTCTGCGTGAAGCCAATCATCACATGGCGGAAATTGCCGATTTCGCAAGCTGGAGAGAACAGCTTCAGGAACAATGTGCCGGGCAGAGCGTCTTGCAGTCTGAGGTTATCAGGCTGTATGCAGGGAATAAGGAAACGGCTGCGTTATCGCTTCCGAATGGCGGAATCTTTGGATTCCAAGAGGTTCTGCTGAAGCTATGGCAAGCTGGAGCGGATTTGGAATGGAGCAGGCTGTATCCCGGCGGCAGCTTCATGAAGCGGCCATTACCCGGCTATGCCTTTAACCGTTCTTCGCATTGGATGGCGGCCCCTCAGGCCGCTCCGGCTCAGAGCCATCCGATGATTGATCTGGCGAAGTCCAGTCCGGAGCGGCTGCTGTTCGTGAAGACACTTAAAGTGAGCGATTTCTATGTTGGCGAGCATATTGTGGATGAACGGGTGATATTGCCGGGAGTCGCTTATCTGGAGATGGTCAGGGCGGCCGGCGAATTCGCGGCCAGGACGCAGGTGCATTCGATTAAGGATGTGCTGTGGGTAAACCGGCTGGAAGTGGCTGATACACGGGATGCCTATATTCAGCTCACTCCCGAATCAGGGTATTTGAAGTTTCAGGTATACACCGCTGAGAAGGGTATCCAGCTTATTCATTGCACTGGCAAGCTCTATACCGGGGTTGGACCGCAGACGGAACGGCGCAGCTTCAATCTTGACGATATACGGGCCAGAGGCGGAGCCAGAATTGCTAAGGATTTCTGCTATAACGAGGTGTTTGCCGGCTCCATCGGCTTTCAGTATGGGCCAAGCTTCCAGGCAACGACCGAAGCCCTCTGCGGAGGCGGAGAATCGCTGGAGCAGCTGGATCTTCCTCAGGACCTGCTGCCTGCATTTAGCCAATATGTGCTGCACCCGTCCCTTGTCGATGCCGCGCTGCGGGCAGTGACCTGGATCGGCGGAGCCGAGGCATACAAGCAGCTAAGATTGCATATCCCGTTTGCGCTCGGTGAAGTCCGCATCTTCGGCAGTCTTACGCCAAGCTGCTATTCCTACGCGGAGATCGTGCCGGAAACCGCAGGCAAGGCAGCGGGCATGAAGCGGTTCAATGTCTATATTCTGAATGAGCAGGGTGAAGTGCTGGTGGAAGCCAGAGATTTCACGATCCGGGCCATTCAGGGCAAGAATCCGGTGAATGCGGCAGGCCGCATCCACCTGTATACCGAGCGCTGGCAGGAAGCTCAGCTTCCGGAAGCCGGGAGGTTTGCTGTCCACAGTGAAGTGAAGAGTAGGGCCGAAGTGAAGAATGTGCTCTACTTCGCACGGGACAAAGGGAACGTTCACCGGCTGGCAGAAGCATTCGCCCGGGAGCATACGATGCTGGACAACATCATTATTGTGAATCCGGGAGCGGACTACAGCGCAGCAGCAGAAAGTCTGGAATATAGCATCCGGCCTGCACGGGAAGCGGATTATGGCAAGCTGCTCACTGAGCTGCTGGCTAAGGGGATAAAGATTGACGCTTTTCTGTATGAGTGGGACTGGGAGCAGACAGATATCCTGAACGCTTTTTATCCGGTTCTGTATCTGTTCAAGGCGGTTACACAGCTCTATTCACAAAATCAGGTCCGCTTCCTGCTGGGCGCGGTCCGTGGCGGCAGTCAGCCGGAAGCAGGGATGCTGCGGGGGTTGTCTAAGGCCTTTCAGGCCATCAACCACAGCTTCATCCCGTCCGTGATATATTGCGAACATGCTGATGAAATACCGTTCAACGCGGCGCAAGAGCTGCTGTACCACAAGCAGGCGTCCTTTGTGGAAGCTTCTTATGCAGGCGGAGCCAGAGCCGGCCGCGCGATCCTTCCGCTGGAATCGTTGCCGGTAGCTGAATTCAGCGGTTTCCGCAAGTATGGAACCTACCTGATTACCGGCGGCATGGGTAAGCTGGGACTTGCCGTGGCCGAATTTGCCCTGCGGCATTATGAAGCCAATGTGGTGCTGACCGGAAGATCCGCGCTTGATGAACCGAGAAGCCGTGAGCTTGAACGGCTGCAGAGTTATCCCGGGCAGGTTATTTACTTGCCTGGCGATATCGCGAATCGGCAAGCTGCCGGAGAGATCGTGGCGCAGGCCAAGGAGGCTTTTCATTCCATTAACGGCGTCATTCATTGTGCCGGAGTGCTTGGTGAGCAGCCGCTGCTGGAAGCCAGTCCTGAACAGATGGCCGAAGTGCTGCTGCCCAAAGTCCAGGGAGCAATCAATCTTGATGAAGTTACGCAGCAGGATAAACTGGATTTCTTCGTGCTTTTCTCGTCTATTTCCGCAATCATTGGAGATTTCGCCAGAGGCACTTATGCGGCGGGCAACAGCTTTCTGGACCGTTTTGCCGTGCTGCGGACAGAGCAGGTTAAGGCGGGTATCCGCTCAGGTGCATCGCTGTCCATCAACTGGCCGGTGTGGAATGACGGCGCGATGCAGTTGTCCGGAGCGGAAGCCGTACAATACCGTCAGCAAGCCGGAATGGAGCAGCTGGATACACAGGCCGGTCTTGAACTGCTGGAGCAGCTGGTCACTACGGGCGAGTCCCGCATTATTGTTGCCTGCGGGGAGCGGCAGCAGCTGAACCGGGTACTCGGGGCAGTTACCGCAGCCGTTACAGAAGAGAGGCCGCAGCATGAGAGGGTGCTGAATTCTTCCGCGCGGAGTGTTCATGAGCGGCAGCAGGGAGTGGTGCCGGTTGTTCAGGAGCAGCAGAGAGCAGCCGCACCGGGCGGGGCAACAGCTCCGGTGAAGCTTCCGGTTCTTTCGGTCCAGCAGCAGCCACAGAGCAGTCTTGTCAGCACTGTTCGGGTAGAGGAGGCTGTTCAGCAGTATCTGAAGGGAGTCGTATCTCAGACGACCGGGATTCCGGCAGCGCAGCTTAACATCTCGGCTGACTTCTCCAGCTACGGTATCGACTCCATCATGATCATGGAACTGAATGGAATACTGGGCAAGGATTTCTCAGATTTGCCAAGCACGCTATTCTTTGAATACAGCACAATTGCAGAATTGACAGCTTTCTTTATGGATAACCATACGGAATTCTTTCAGAAGTCCGCCGGAGCGTCTGAACATAACCGGGTGGCGGAGCAGCAAGGAGCGATTGTGGAAGTAGCGGCGGAGGAAGTGATGCCAGTGGTGGTGTCTGACGAGGAGATTATTGTCCGCGAAGCGGCGGTGGAAGAGGAAGTGGAAGTGGCTCCTGCTATTTCCCGGCATCCGGCTGCGGAAGCAGTAAGCGGAGACATTGCAATTATTGGACTAAGCGGACAGTACCCGATGGCGGATACGCTGGAGGAATTCTGGGAGGTGCTAAGCCGGGGCCAGGATTGCGTCACGGAGATTCCGCCGGAGCGCTGGGATTACCGCAAGGATTACCATCCTGAGAAAGGCAAGCCGGGCAAAGTGTACACCAAGTGGGGCGCTTTCATGAAGGATGTTGAGAAGTTCGATGCCGGCTTCTTCCATATTTCCCCGCGGGAAGCGGAGCTGATGGACCCGCAGGAGCGGCTGATGCTCCAGTCCACCTATCACACGCTGGAGGATGCGGGAACTGCCCCGGATACGCTCTCCGGCAAGAAGGTTGGCGTATTCATCGGCGTTATGAATTCCCATTATCAAATGCTCGGCGCCGAGCAATACATGAACGGGCGGCTGATGGATGTACGTTCTTCGTTCGCGTCCATCGCCAACCGGATCTCATATCATTTCAACTTCAAGGGACCGAGCCTGGCCATTGATACGATGTGCTCGTCGGCACTGGTAGCCATTCATATGGCCTGCGAGAGTATCCGGCATGGCGAGAGTGAAATGGCGGTGGCTGGAAGTGTCAACACTATTGTGCATCCGGCCAAATATATCTTCCTGGCCGATCAGAGGTTCGGCTCCACGGAAGGCAAGTGCCGGGCCTTCGGCCAAGGCGGCGACGGCTATGTTCCCGGCGAAGGCGTCGGTGCGGTCCTGCTGAAGCCGCTGGAGGCGGCGCTCCGCGACGGTGACCCTGTATACGGTTTAATCAAAGGAACAGCGGTCAATCACGGCGGCAAGGTCAGTTCTTATACCGTACCTAATCCAAATGCCCAATCCGAGCTGATTGAGGAGGCGCTGCGGAGGTCGGGGGTGCATCCCGAACAGATCAGTTACATTGAGGCCCATGGCACCGGAACTGCGCTGGGAGACCCGATCGAGGTAGCCGGGTTAACGAAGGCCTTCAAGAAATTCACCGCCAAAACGCAGTTTTGCGCCATTGGCTCGGTCAAGAGCAATATCGGCCATCTCGAATCGGCAGCCGGTATGGCCTCCTTGACGAAGGTGCTGCTGCAAATGAAGCATAAGCAGCTGGTGCCTTCAATTCTCGCGGAGCAGCTGAATGAGAATATCGATTTCGCCAAAACGCCGTTCTATGTGCAGCGTTCTCTCCAGCCGTGGGAACCGCTCACGGAGGAGACGCCGGATGGGCTGAAGGTTCAGCCGCTTAGGGCGGGCATCAGCTCCTTCGGGGCAGGCGGCACCAACGCCCACATCATTATTGAGCAATATGAGCCGGACGTAACCCCTGCGGCACGGAATGAGGAGCAGCTCATCGTGCTGTCCGCCAAGAGCAAAGACAAGCTGCAGGCGCAGGCCCGGCAGCTCGCGGCATTTATCGGCCGGCACCGGAAGCAGGGCAGGGTTTCGAACACAAGTGAGCTAATGGCAGCCCGATTGCAGGCTGTTCAGAACCGCTGTCTGAGCGCCGTCGCGGAAGTGCTTGGCGTGAACCCGGGGCAGATCGACAGCGACGAAGACCTGACAGAGCTGTGCACGGATGCTATACACCAGGTTAGGCTGGCCGCCGCCATCAAGGAGCTTTTCCCGGAAGACGCTGCCGATAATACGCTGCGGGCCAACCGGTCGCTGCGTGAGCTGATGAATCATCTGGAGGCGGCTGAGTTTAGCCGGAGGAATGCCGGAGCCGGCTCTGACACCGGGACTCATGCCGAGAATATTGCGGCTGATGCGGCGGGAATGGATGCCGGTACGGACGAATATACCCTTCGGCTTGAAGATGTCGCCTATACGCTGCAGGTTGGGCGGGAAGCTTTTGCCGAGAGAGTGGCTATTGTCAGCCGGAATATCGGGGAGCTGAGGGAAGTATTGATCCGCTTTGCCGCCGGAGAACCGAATTTGCCGGATGTATACACAGGCAGCCTGGACCCTCAGCGTGATATTGCCGCTGTTTTGTTCCAGAACGAATCCGGGCAGCAATTTATCGGCAGCGCTGTACGCAACAGACAATTGCCGCAGATTGCGCAGCTGTGGCTGCTGAAAGCGAAGATTGACTGGAAGCTGCTGCATGATGAACGAAGCCGTGCACGGGTGATCCCGCTGCCGAATTATATTTTTGACAAGAAGAGATATTGGATCGGCAATAGCTTCTCGGAGGCTGCCGCCGAGGCAAGCAGATACACGCCCGAAGCAGAGCCGGAATGGAAACCGGAACCGGCCAATGATAAGCAAAACAAGAGCATTCGGCCACAAACTCCACAAACTTTGAATATGGCGGAACCGGTTGAATCTGCACAAGCTTTTGAGAGTACGGTGGAGCAAATCCTGAACCGCACGCTGGAGGAAGTCATTTACATGGAGTCCGAAGGGATTAACGCCGATCTGCCCTTCTCAGAACTAGGCGTGAATTCTGTGCTTACGCTGGAACTGGTAGACAAGCTGAACGACCGGCTCGGCCTTGCGCTGCATTCCAATGATCTGTTCAACTATAATACGGTACGGCTGCTGACGGCCCATATTCTGGAGACAGCAGGAACCGTAGCAGCATCCTCCGGGAACGCCGGGCTGGCGGTGGATGGCCCTATTGATCTGAATGAACTTGAACTCTTACTGGAGGGGAGCTGATGCTTATGCAGAGCAGAACACATACACCGGACTTCTCACAAAATAATGGCAATGTGCTCAGCGATGACATCGCCATTATCGGACTCTCCGGCAGATTCTCCGGCGCCCGTAATGTGCAGCAATATTGGAACAATCTTGTGCAGGGAGTGAGCAGTCTTCAGGAAGCGCCTGCTGAACGCACAGAGCTGTCCAGGCTGGCCCCGGTGCAGAAGGCACATATCCGGTATGGGGGCTTTATCCCCGGAGCGGATCAATTCGATCCCTTGTTCTTCCACATCTCTCCCAAAGAAGCGGAGCATATGGACCCCAGACAACGGCTGTTTCTGGAGGAATCCTGGAAGGCCATTGAAGACGCGGGATATTCGCTGCAGGACATGTCAGGAAGCAAATGCGGCATCTTCGTGGGCCTTCAGCAAGGGGAGTATCTGGAGCGTTTCCAGGGTGAGACGAACGAGCATGTGCCTACAGGAAACAGCCTGTCGGTCATTCCGGCGAGAATTTCTTATCTGCTGAATTTGAAGGGGCCGAGTATCGCCCTGGATACAGCCTGCTCTTCATCTCTGGTGGCTTTGTCGCTCGCTTGTGACAGCCTGCACAGCGGCAGCAGCGAGCTGGCGATCGCCGGAGGTGTCCAGCTCATGCTCACGCCTTGGATTTATATGTCGCTGGGTAAGCTGGGGATGCTGAACACCGACGGAATCTGCAAGCCGTTCGCCGAGGAGGCGGACGGCATTGGCCTGGGCGAAGGCGTGAGCGCGGTGCTCCTCAAGAAGTATGTTGCCGCGAAGCGGGACGGGGACCATATCTACGGAGTCATCAAAGGCATCGGGGTGAATCAGGACGGCAAAACCAATGGCATCACCGCCCCGAACGGCCTCTCGCAGGCAGCGCTGGAACGGGAAGTCTATGAGAAATTCCGGATTAATCCTGAACATATCTCCTATGTAGAGGCGCATGGCACGGGCACCCGGCTGGGGGATCCGATCGAGGTCGCTGCCCTCACGGAGACCTTCGGCGCATTCACGGACAGGAAGCAATATTGCCATCTCGGCTCGGTCAAAGGCAACATCGGGCACACACTGTCCGCCTCCGGCATGGCGGGTCTCATCAAGGTCCTGCTGAGCTTGCAGCACGGCAGAATTCCCGCTACGCTCCACTCCGGTGAGGGGAACAAGCTGATTGATTTTAAGAATAGCCCTTTCTACGTGGGAAAACAGACCGAGGAATGGCGCAGAGAAGCCGGACGGCCCCGGATGGCGGCGGTCAGCTCGTTTGGAATGAGCGGAACCAATTGCCATGTGGTTGTTGCGGAGCATATTGAGCCTGAGGATGAAGCGGGTACCGGCACAGCCGGGGACAATGAAGGGAAGGTGCTATTATTCCCTTTGTCAGCGAAAAGCGATACGGCACTTGAAGCCAAGGTCCAGAATCTGCTGGATTATCTGCAGGAGCACACAGCTTTGCGCGGACTTACCAATATATCGTACACGCTGCTGGCCGGAAGAGACCATTACGCATACCGCAGCATGTTCGTTGCCGCAAGCAAGGAGGAGCTGATCCGTGAGCTGGAAGCTTTTCTCCATAAGCGGCCTGGATCAGGCTGGTACAGCGGCGGCTCGGGCAGCAATGAAGTAGTGAATCCTGCACTAAAGGCCAAGATGGAGCAATTGCTGGTCCAGTTTCACCAGGACCGTCTTACCTCTCAGGAACGGGCGAAGGCGGCGCAGTTGATCGCCAATTATTACATTAAAGGCTATGCTGCCGATTTCAAAAGCCTGCTGACTGCCGGGAGCTTCAAGAGAGTGCCGCTGCCAGGCTACCCCTTCGATTATATGCGCTGCTGGATTGAGGCAGGGGAAGCGAAGGGAAGCGCGGAGAATGGCGGAGCTGACGGAAGTACGGTAGCTGCCGGAGGAACTGGAAGTGCCGGAGTATACAGAAGTACCGAAGCTGATGGAGGAGCTGGAAATGCCGGAGGATTCAGAAGTGCCGAAGCCGAGGGAGGAACTGGAGCAGCCCAAGGATCTGGAAGTGGCAGAGCGGCCGGGGCCGCCGGAATCATTGAATCGGCGGCAGAGGGGCTGCTCCATCCGCTGGTTCACCGCAATGTGTCAACGGTGCAGGGAATAAGCTTTGTGACCGAACCGGAGACAGCCGGAATGGCCATGTTCGGCAAGTCCATATATGGGACAGCGGTGTTCAGCGAAGCTATTCTGCTGGCGATGGGCGCGCAGGCTGCAATGCTTGGAAGCGGCGGCCCGGGTATTACCGCCCTGGAGCAGGTACAGTTCTATCATCCTGCTGCTGCTGACAAGAAGCAAGTGAAGCTGAAAATCCAGCTTCAAGGGGAGGGGGACTGCCTCCGGTTCGCTGTCCTGCCCGAAGGAGCACAGCAGGAGATTCTGGCCGCAGGTACGGCCAGAACAGGCTTGGCTTATCCGTCTCACGAACCGGCTGTGGTGGATGTCGGCAAGGTCAAGCGGGAAGCGGCACAGGTTCGGACCGGGGATGAAGTCTACCGCGTACTGGAGAATCAAGGTATAGCTTATGAGGCACAGGCCCGCATCATAACGGGCTTGTACAGCAGCCTGACAGATCACTTGGTGGAGATATCACAAGGCCCGCTCCATTCGGCGGACGATATTCTGTCAGCTCAATTGATTGAAGCCGTCCTGCAGGGGCTGAACATGGACATTATCAGTAATGGCGGCACGGCGTCTGCAGTTTATGAGATCGGTGAAATACAGCTTGCACGGCAGGCCGCAGCGGCCCAATACCTTTATTTTCAATCGGGAGGTCTGGATAGCGGGAGCAGCGAGCAGCATTATGACGTTCATGTGCTGAATGAGTCGGGCAGAGCTGTGCTGACTTTTAAGAACATTCATATGGTACCCGTCAGCACCCGTGAAGTTATCACCGGGGAGCAATACGGTCTGCTGAAGAAGGAATGGGTGAAGTCGGAGCAGCCGATTGAGCACAAACCGCCTGAAGGGCAGTATCTCATCGTCGTAAATGAAGAGCTGGATGATGCCGCTCTTGCAGTGGTCAGGGCAAGCTTTGAAGCGCCGATAATTCTGTGTGACGGAAGAGCGCAGCAAGCCCGTGACTCCGTGTTGCCCGTTGACTTCACTCTTACAGTGGATAGTGAGCAGACGATTGAGGCCGTACTCGGAACGAAGCTGAAACTGAAGGGAATCGTTGATTTCTCCGATCTTCATGTACAGCCGCAGCACAAGTCCAAGGGGAGCTACGGTAAAATCATGCTTCTGCAAGCCCTGGTCAAGCAGGCGGGCAGGGATTTTCGGATCATTCATTTGACCGGCGGGGTTCAGGGTCAGGAGAACCGCACGGTTACGCTGGCCGGAGCCGATATCGCCGGGATCGTCCGCACGCTTGGTGCAGAATATAGGCAGGTCACCGCCCGCACCGTGGATATCGGCCCGTCAGCGGCAGATATTAACCGTCAGCTCCAGATTGTTCATGGCGAATTAAGTATGGAATGCGATACCGCAGAAGCGGTCTATGATGGCGAATTCCGATATGAGCCGGTTATTACTGCCCTGAAGCTGCAGAATAAATGGATTAGCCGAGAACTGCATAACCGGTTGAACTTAGACCCCGATAAGATTTATGTCATTACCGGAGGCACGCGGGGGATCGGGGCCGAGGTGGCCCGTCTGCTGGTCAGAAGAGGAGCACGGAAACTGGTGCTTATGGGGGTTCAAGCTTTTCCGGCACGGGCGGACTGGCCGGACATCTTGTCCGGTGCAAGCCGTGACCCGGGGAATCAGGCGCGCATCAAGCGGGTCGTGGAGCTGGAGGCCTCCGGCGCCCAAATCGAGGTGTACTCCGGATCGTTGACCGATGCCGGACAGCTCACTCCGTTTGTTGAGAACATCAGGCAGCAATGGGGCGAAATAGGCGGTGTCGTGCACTGCGCAGGCTCCAATCTGAATCAGCACCCGGCTTTTGTTCATAAAAAAATCGCCGATATCCGGCAGGTCTTTGAACCTAAGGTTGAAGGGATAGCGGCACTGCAGCACATATTTGCCCAAGATACACTGGAATTCTTTATTCTTTTCTCCTCCATTTCAGCTCTGGCGCCGCTATTGTCTGCCGGGCTTAGTGATTACAGCGCCGCCAACTATTATCTGGACTTGTATGCACAGCATCAACATACTATCGGCAACACGCATTATCAGTCGATTATCTGGCCGAGCTGGTCGGAGGTCGGGATGCTGGCGGATTCCGGGTTTCAGCTTAGCCCGATCTATACACAGTCAGGACTTACCGCGCACAGCCTGGCCGATGGTCTTTTCATGCTGGAGGACATCATCTGCAGCAGTGATTCGCCAAGCGTGATCCCCGCTATCCTTCACATGGACCTTTACCGTCCGGAATTATTGATCCGGGCAAGCGCTGAACGGGCTAAGGGTTTACCTGGGGAGAAGGCCGTTATAAAGGGCCAGAGCAGTCATGAAGCTGTGGCGCCCGGAGGGAGTGCTCTGAATACACAGAGTACCCCGAGTACCCCGAGTACTCCGAGTACCCCGAGTACCCAGGGTGAGCTGCAAAAAGCGTCCGCGCTGGTCATGGATATTTTCTGTGCAGAGCTGAAGCTGCCGAGGGACCGTGTGCGGGAGAATGTTCCGTTTGCCGAAATCGGCGTGGATTCCATTCTGCTGATCGAGGTCATTAAGAAGCTGGACGCTGCATTTCAGACCCGTATGGATCCGGCACTGTTCTTCGAGCTTAGAGACATGCGCGCGCTGGCGGAGCATCTCTGCTTGAACCGAACAGATAGTGAAAGCGAGCCGGAACAGGAGCTGGAGCAGAAGGTTCCGCCGGTGCAGACAAACAGCACGGTCAGATTCGCTGAGCCGTACAGCCGGGTACCGGAATTTCACAACGGCCGAGGCAGTGAAGCAAGGAAGCAGGCGGCATACACTGCACCGGATGAGACACATGGCCCTGAATTCAGACATGACGAACGGATAGCCGTTATCGGCATGGGCTGCCATTTCCCGGGGGCCGGGGACAAAAACGCCTTCTGGAACAATCTGCGGCAGGGACTGGATAGTATTACTGAGGTTCCGGCGAGCCGCTGGGATCAGGAGGAATTGTACGCTCCCGTCTATGCGGAAGGCAAAAGCATCAGCAAATGGGGCGGCTTCCTGGAGAATATTGAATACTTCGATGGCGGGTATTTCGACATTAAGGAGAATGTGGAGCAGATCAGTCCGCTCATGCGGCAGTGTCTGGAGGTTACGGCGGAGACCCTTCTGGATGCGGGCTATGAACGGGAGGAGATCAGCGGGAAGAAGGTCGGCGTATTCATCGGTGCCCATCCCGGTTCTTATCCTGGTTGGGTGCAGGAGATCAACAAGAATACGATCATCGGCATCGGGCAAAATTTCATCGCAGCGTATGCTTCCCACTTCTTCAATCTAAAGGGTCCGAGCCTGACGGTGGACAGTGCCTGCTCTTCCTCGCTCCTCAGTCTGCATCTGGCCTGCCAGAGCATCCGCTCCGGCGAATCGGAGATGGCCATTGCGGGAGGGGTGGACCTGCTTCTGGATGAGCGTCCCCATCTCGTATTCAGCGCCTCCAAAGCCATGTCGCCGGATGGCAAATGCCATACCTTTGATGAAGATGCGAACGGCATTGTGCCGGGAGAAGGCTGCGGAGCAGTGCTGCTCAAGCCGCTGGCCAAGGCCCTCGCTGACGGGGACAGAATATACACAGTTATTGAAGCTTCGGCAGCCAATAATGACGGCCGTACTATGGGAGTTACCACTCCAAGCATGCAGGCTCAGGAAGAGGTTATCGCTGAAGCGATCCGCCGTTCCGGCATCGACCCGCGGACGATTGGTTACGTGGAGACGCACGGCACGGGCACGATGATTGGCGATCCTATTGAACTGAAGGCCCTGACCTCGGTATACAAAAAATATACCGGTGCCACCGGCTTCTGCGGTGTGGGCAGTGTGAAGACCAATATCGGCCATTGCCTCAGTGCGGCGGGCATTGCCAGCTTCATTAAGACGGCGCTGTGCGTCCACCATAAGACGCTTGTTCCTACGCTGAACTGCAGCCGGCCCAATCCGCGCTTCGACTTTGGGCATTCGCCTTTTTATCCGGTGCTTGAAGCCGCGGCCTGGGACAGTCACGGGGAGGCCCGGCGGGCAGCCGTCAGCTCCTTCGGATTCGGCGGCACCAATGTTCATATGATCATCGGGGAGTGCGGGGAGGAGGCGCTCAGCGGCTATACTCTGCGCAGACAGCCGCTGCCTGCGCCGGTGTACAGCAGGCAGCGGGCCTGGGTAGACCGCGTGAAGGAAGAGCGCAAGCAGACACAGGAAGTGCAGGATCAACTGTCCTTTCTGCAATTCGTGGAAGAGTAAGCTTGAATACGGGAGAGCGGAGAGGGTGCATGCATGGACGCTTTAAACGGTGTGAAGTTCAGTACAGTAATAAAAAACAGCAATTATATCGTCAGAGATCATCGGGTTCACGGTGTACGGATTATGCCCGGTGTCACGCTGCTTGACATGATCTACCGGTTCCTGCAGACCAAAGGCATTAACCTGCGGGATGTCGAGCTGCGCAAGGTGCTGTTCAGCGAGCCGGTCTCCACCAGCGGGCAATACGATAAAAAAATCCGAATCTCGTTCACGAAAAAAGCGGATGGTTACGAGGTTGTGGCACAGAGCCAGAAGGTTAAGGAACATAAGGTGCTGGACAATATCTGGGATGAAAATCTGCGCTGTGAGCTGCATTTGTCCCCTCCGCGCACCGGTGAGCGAAAATCGATCGACATTCAGCAGATTAAGAGTCTGAGCCACCGCGTGGAAGATATGGACCATGCCTACAGCTATGTGCGGAGAATCGATATCCGCCACCTGGAATTTATGAAGGGTCTGGGAAAACTGTATTACGGCGATCAGCGCATTCTGGCTGAAATTACCCTGGGCGAGCTCGCCAGGGAATATATGGACCAGTTCTACATGCACCCTTGTTATCTGGATGCAGCAACGCTGGTTCAGGGATTTGTTGTATTGCAGGAGCTGGATTTCTCCCGGGAGATCCAGGCTTCCATTCCGATGTTCATCGAATCCTTCCGTTCCTATGAACCGATGAAGGAGCAGATCTATGTCTATATCAAGGATGAGGGTTATCCGGATGGAGACATCAAGGACCTGATGTATTTCGATATCGAAGTATACAACGGGCAAGGAGAGGAGATCGCCAGCTTCAGACGCTGGGGCCTGAAGAAGATCCGCTCCAAGGAGCTGATCAGCGGACCTCAGAAGGTTCAACATCCTGCTGCAGCACCGGTGGTTTCGTCCGTTGCTGCGAAGCTGGAGCCAGCCCAAGTCAAAGCCCAAGCTCCGTCGGCCCGCAAGGGAGCTCCAGCCGAGGAAAGTGTGCGCAAGGAAGCCGTCACCTCCTATCTGAAGCGGCTGGTAAGTGGCCTGTCCGGAAGGGACGAGTCCGAGCTGCGGACAGATGAGGGTTTTTACAATCAGGGGCTGAATTCACAGCATTTGCTGGATATCGTCAAGCGGCTGGAAGAGAAGCTGGAATGCTCTCTCTACCCGACGCTGCTGTTTGAATACGCCACGATGGACGAGTTAAGCCAGTATATTCTTCGGGAACATTGCGATTCGTTTTTCAGTTTCGCTACAGCGCTTGGGGATGTGAACCAATCTGCTAAGCCGGAAACGGCCGCTGCGGCCATTCATGCCTATACCCCTACTTGGGTCAACAGCCCGCTGACGCTCCGCGGCAAGGCGGAACAATTGGGGCAGCAGGAGCAGGTGCTGGTTCTGTGCGGGCAACAGGATGAGCTGCTTGCTCTAGCGGGATCGGAGGCAGGCAGCCGCTTCAGCTTCGTGCTTCCGGGAGAACAATTTGCCGCAGCCGGAGCAGGTATTTACCGCATGAACTTTAACCGCGAGGGCGATTACAAGCAATTGGCGGTTGAATTACAGGCAGCGGACCGCATGCCCACGGTTCTGGTCAACAGCCTGAATTGCGGCGGGCGGAGCCAAGGCGGTCTGCCGGATTCGGAGCAGCAGGTGATTCCCATGTTCTATATCCTGCGGGAGCTGCTGAGAAGCAAAATAAAATCGGCAGTAAAGATGCTCTATTTCTTCGATCAAGAAGGTTTGGCCGCTCATCCGGGCGATGCCGCTATGGAGGGATTCCTGCACTGCATCCAGTCCGAAACGGATAAGGTGGCGTATAAATGTATCGGCATTGATGCAGAGAACCGCAGGCAGCTCCAGACTATTTTCCTTGATGAACTCTTCAGCGGTTGGGACAGCGGGCGCCGTGTGGTTTATGAACAGGGTCTCCGGAGAATACAGACATACCGCAAGGCCGGACACGCAGAAGGCGGCGTTACAACGGCTATTCGCAGCAACCATGTCTACTTGATTACCGGCGGAGCCGGAGGCATTGGACAAAAGCTGGCAGCGCATGTTCTGCAGCAAGGCGGGGCAGCCATTCTTTGCGGAAGAGCGGCCAAGCTGCCGGATGAGGTCGGTGCCGGGTTAGACGCGCATCCGCGTCTTGAATATGTAGCTTGTGATGTAACGGACCGGACATCGGTCGAGTCTCTGCACGCTTTTGTGAAGGAGAAGCATGGAAGGCTGGACGGGATTTTTCATTGTGCGGGACTTACTCGTGATTCGTTACTGGTGTATAAGGACAGTGAGGATCTGCGTCAGGTGCTGCGGGTGAAGGCGGAGGGTACAGTCAATCTCGATGAAGTGTTTAAGGAGGAGCCGCTCACCTTTTTTGCCGCATTTTCCTCAGTGGCGGGGATTCTGGGCAATCCAACGCAAAGCGACTACGCGTATGCCAATTTATATATGGACGGCTATATGCAGCAACGGGAACTCTTGCGGGCGCAGGGGCTCAGAAGCGGCAAATCCCTGTCTATCAATTGGCCTCTCTGGCGCGATGGCGGCATGAAAGGCGACGAACATACGGAGCTGGCGCTAAAACACAGATTTGGCATCACGCTCCTGGAGACTGCCGCAGGGATAGAGGCGCTGGAATGGGCGCTGCAGCGGGAAGAAACCCAACTGCTCATGGTTCCGGGGGAAGAAATCAGGATTGACGATGTTTTGGTCCGGGACGGGGATTCAAGTGAGCAGAAGGCTGTTCCGCAGCCCGGGATCGCTCTGAGCCATCTGACAAGCTCTACCGGAAATACGGATGAGGATGACTTGGCGATTATCGGAATCAGCGGGAGATTTCCGGGTGCGGACAATCTGCCGGAGTATTGGGAGCTGCTCAAGGCAGGCCGGGACGCAGTATCGGAGGTCGATCCGCAGAGGTGGAATCATGAGGAGCAGCAGCGGATTGCCCAGGAGAGCTGGGGCAAGGACAGCTCCCGGTGGGGCGGCTTCCTCCGCGATGTGGACAAGTTCGATTCACTGCTGTTCAATGTGGCACCTTATCAAGCCGTGTTGATGGACCCGCATGAGCGGGTATTTCTGGAGCTGGCCTGGGAAGCGTTCGAGGATGGCGGGTATATCCGGTCTGCGCTCAAAGGCCAAAAGGTAGGCGTATTCGCCGGAGCCATGTGGATGCAGTACCAGCTCTACAATACCAGCCGGCAGGTGGCAACTTCCACCATCTCGTCGATTGCCAACCGGGTGTCTTATTATTTTGGACTGACCGGACCTTCCCTGGGCATTGATACCATGTGCTCGTCCTCGATGACGGCACTGCATATGGCCTGCCAAAGCGTGAAGAACCGGGATTGTGCCATGGCCCTGGTTGGAGGGGTTAATCTCTCCGTGCACCCGGATAAGTACCTGCTGCTGTCGCAGGGTAATTTCGCTTCCTCGGAAGGCAGATGCCGCAGCTTCGGCGAAGGCGGAGATGGTTACGTGCCCGCCGAGGCAGCAGGGGCGATCCTGATCAAGCCGCTGAGGCAGGCGGAGCGGGACCATGACCGGATCTATGCGGTCATTAAGGGCAGCGCCATTAATCATGGCGGGGAGGCCAGCGGATTTACCGTTCCCAATCAGCGTGCGCAGGAGGAAGCCGTGTCCGAAGCGATCCGCAGAAGCGGCATCGATGCCGGCACCGTCAATTATATTGAAGCACATGGCACGGGGACCTCGCTCGGCGATCCGATTGAGATCAAGGCGCTGATGAATGCTTTTGCCCCCTGTAAAGATCAATCCTTCAGTTGTGCCATTGGTTCAGTCAAGTCCAATATCGGCCATGCCGAAGCGGCAGCAGGCATATCCTCCATCGCCAAGGTGATTCTGCAGATGCAGCACGGGCAGCTTGCGCCTTCGATTCATTCGGAGCGGATCAACCCGCATATCCGGCTTGGCGATTCAGGCTTCTATATTCAGCAGAAGCTGGAGGAATGGAAGCCGGTCACACGTACCGCTAACGGGCAGACAACGGTGTACCCGAGACGCGCCGGCATCAGTGCTTTTGGTGCAGGAGGGTCCAACGCCCATGTCATTCTGGAGCAATATACAGGCAGCAGAAAGAATGGAGATCAGGATCAGCAGACTGGCAATAATGGTCCTTATATCTTTGTATTATCCGCGCAGACCCCGGAGCGGCTGCAAGCCTATGCCCGGCGGATGAGAGCTTTCATTGAACAAGGACAAGCAGGAATCCACGAAAGTCATAAGGAAGTGACAGCCGCCCTGCAAGAAGTGATCGCTCAAATGCTGGACCTTCCGGTCACCGGGATCGGACAAGATCACACTCTGGATGAGCTGGGCCTCGGGCCTGTCGAATTCCTCCAATTGTGTGACAGACTCCAGGGAAGCTTCGGTATACAGGCAAATGCTTCAGCGGTAAGCGGTGACTTAACAGTGCAGGAGCTTAGCAGCCAGCTCGTAACCGGATTTGCAGGTATGGAAGGGTATGGGACTGCTGAGCCTAAGGCCGGGGCTGTGCAGGAACTATCGCTGTCGGGGCTTAGCTATACACTTCAGGTGGCCCGGGAACCCATGAAGCACCGGTTGGCTGTCGTGTACCACACGCTAAGTGAACTGCTGGCGACTATAGATGATTACTTGGAGCAGCGGGCTTCCGTTCAATTGTTCACATCAGAGGCAGGCGTGGCCGCAGAAGGGCGGACAAGCAAGGCGCAAATACACGGCAATGTTCAAATCCAGGCCAATCTGTATACATTGCGTGATGCTGAACTGCTGGCCCGGGCATGGGCGGAAGGCGCAGCTATAGACTGGCGGATGTTATACGGGAAAGACGCACCTGAGCTTCTTTCGCTGCCGCATTATCCGTTTGCCCGCAAAAGCTATTGGATCGAGCCGGTTAACCCAGTAGAACTTATAACTAATATACAAGAGTATGCAGAACCTGCTCCAACTTCCGGATTCGCAGCGCCTAAAGCATTTGCGTATACGGGGAATGAAGTTGTGCTGGAACGTGTGGAAGGCGGCGTCGCCATCATTCGGATTCAGGACGCGATGCATAACAATACATTTACCCATGAGGTTATACAGGGGCTTACCCACTGCTTCCAAACCGCCCAGCAGGACGAGCAGATCAAGGCGATTGTGGTTGCCGGGAATGACAGGATCTTCTCCATGGGCGGAACGCAGGAGCAGCTGCTGGATATTTCCGACTCCAAGCTGAGCTTTACGGATGCGCCGATTTTGTACAGGGGAATGCTGGAGTGCCCTATTCCTGTGATCTCCGCGATGGAAGGCCATGCTTCCGGCGGCGGCATGCTGTTCGGGCTGTATGCGGATATTGTGGTTATGGCTGAGGAGAGCGTGTATTCCGCTGCTTTTGCCAAATACGGTTTCACCCCGGGGATGGGCGCGACCTTCATTCTGGAGGATAAGCTGGGCAAGAATCTTGCTGTCGAGATGATGTTCACGGCCAGTATGTACTCCGGCGAACAGCTCAAAAGCAGATCTGCCTCTGTTATCTTCCGGGCCAAGGACAAGGTGCTGCAGGAGGCTGTGTCGATTGCCCGGCTGATTGCCGAGAAGCCAAGAACCACGGTCAGTGTATTGAAGCAGGAGCTGGCCAGCAGGGTGCTGGATTCACTGCTGCACTGCGTGGACCGCGAGAATGAGATGCACCGCATCACCTTCACCACGCCGGAGGTCAAAGCAAAGATCCGCCACCTGTACCGGGCTTCAGAGCCAGTGATGGAAGAACGGGAAGCAGTAAAGGCGGCAACACTGTCCGCACCTGAGGGTACAGTTAACAAGCCGTCCCGGTTGAACGCTGGCACCGTGGCTAACGTCGGTTCAACAGGTCTTGCCAGTTCAACAGACTCTGCTGTCTCCATTCCTTCCATATATGCTGCAGAAGCTGATCGGAACATTGAACGGAACATCAAGGACGAACTGACCCAGATCATCGCAGACCGGATTCAACTGGATGAAGCAGAACTGGACGAGGATATGAATTTCAAGGATATGGGTGTGGATTCCATCAGCGGCGTCGAGATTGTGCGTGATCTGGGTGAGAGCTTCAGCCTGCAGCTCGACACCATCGATATTTATGATTACTACACCATTAACCTTCTGGCAGCGCATATCGGGCGTAAGCTAAGAGCGAATTTCCAGGCTCAGGAAGCGGAAGTACCGGGAGTATTGTCAGCATCCGCAGTCACAGGAACATCATCAGGTATAAGAGAGGGTGCAGCAGCAGGAGCTTCAGTGGGGCATGCCGGTTCAGGAGTGCCAGAAGCATCAGTCAGCACTTCCGCCTCTTCGGCTAACCAGGAAGACCGTGATCTGCTGGAGCTGTTGTCGAGGCTGAACGAGGATGAGCTGGATGTAGACGAAGTGGCCCAGTTTTTGGAGGTGTACTATGAGTAACGGCGAGACGATCAAGGACATATTGCAGCAGATCAAGGACCATAAGCTGGAGGCCCGCGAAGGCCTGAGACGCATCAATGAGCTGAAGCAGCGGGGAAATGCGGTTTCCGGCGCACAGCAGGCATACTCTCCGGAAGCCGTGGAGCAGCTGGTCAAGGATGTGCTGTGCCGGGTAGTGAAGCTTCAGCCGGAGGAGCTGAGCCATGAGCTTTCTTTTAAGGAAATGGGCATCGATTCAATCAGCAGTGTGGAAATTGTCCGCGATCTGAATGAAGCGCTGCATATCCAGCTCGACGGCATTCTCCTCTACGATTATCCGACCATCCCGGAACTGGCCCGCTATATGGTGAATGAGATTCAGAAGAACAGCGGCGCAGGTCTGGTGAAGAAGGTGATGGAGGCTACGGGTCACAATCCGGCAAAGGGTCTGCAAGAGCTGCGTGAACCTGTCCAGTCCCAGCGGTTGAACCACAGATATGAATATATGAATGATCTGATCGACCAATTCTCTACTAACAAACCGGCAGCAGCATCGTCCAAACCGAAAGCGCCAATGAAGGAGCCAGTGAACTTTAAGGAGCCGGTAAAAGCTTCTGAGCCTGCCACAGCTACGCCGCGCGCCGCGCGCTCACTGAGTCCGGTAACCGGGCGTCAGGCCAAGGAGGAAAAAGCACCTGCGGCGCAGGCTCCCTTATCCGCTGGACAACCGGCCTCTGGAGCGCCCAAGCTGACACTGAAAACTGGCCCGGCTCCCATTGCTCCCGCAGTGCCAAGTGCAGAGACTGCAGGCAAGATCAAACTGGGTTTTGCCGCCTCCCGTCCTGCGGAAGAACCAGTTAAGGTCAAGCTGGAAGCTTCGCCAAAAGTTCCCGCTGTCCAAGCCTCTGCCGCTGCGGCAGAAGGCATTGCAATTGTCGGATTATCGGGCCGGTTTCCCGGTGCCGCTTCGGCAAGAGAGCTGTGGCGCAATCTCCGTGACGGCGTATCCAGCACTGGGGAAATTCCCGCCAGCCGATTCGATATTCGGGCTTTGTATGACGAAGACCGGAAAGCGGATCAGAAGACCTATTGCACGGTTGCAGGACTGCTCGACCATGTGGATGAATTCGATCCGTTATTCTTCAATATTTCCCCCAAAGAAGCGGAAATTATGGACCCGCAGCAGCGGATTTTTCTGGAAGAGGCCTGGAAGGCGCTGGAGGATGCCGGATATTCCGACCAGGCGGTGCAGGATACCCGCTGCGGCGTATTTGTCGGCTGTGCGCCAAGCGATTATACCAAGCATCTGGAAGCGAACCGTCTGGGCAATACCGCAGATGCGTTTACAGGGACTTCTTCGTCGATCCTGGCTGCGCGAATCTCGTATTTTCTGAATCTGAAAGGCCCGAGCATTTCGATAGATACCGCCTGCTCCTCGTCGCTGGTAGCCGTCCATCAGGCGTGTACGAGCCTCTGGAATGAGGAATGCGACATGGCGCTGGCCGGAGGCATCCGGCTGATGATTACCCCGGACAGCATGGTGCAGAGCAGCCAGATGGAGATTTTGTCGGCGCAGGGTGTATGCAGACCCTTCGATCAGGCCGCAGACGGAACCTTGCTAAGCGAGGGGGTAGGGGTTGTGGTGCTGAAGCCGCTGAAGCAGGCGCTGGAGAACAGGGATCATATCTATGGTGTGATCCGGGGCAGCGGTGTGAATCAGGACGGCCGGACCAATGGTATTACCGCACCAAGCGTGAACTCGCAGATTCAGTTGGAGAAACGGGTGTACGAGAAGTTCCGCATCGACCCGGCCGAGATCAACTATGTCGAAGCGCATGGAACGGGCACCGCTTTGGGTGACCCCATTGAAGTAAAAGCACTGATCGAAGCGTTCCGCGAATTTACGCAGGACAGCCAGTATTGCGCACTCGGGTCCGTGAAGGCCAATATCGGACATGCCACGATGGCCGCCGGTGTCGCCGGGATGATCAAAATCCTGCTGGCCCTGAAGAACAGGCAGATCCCGCCGCTGATCCACTATAGCCGGCTTAATGAGAAGATCAGGCTGGACGGAAGCCCCTTCTACATCAACACTGAGCTGGTAGATTGGCCGGAGAACAAACGGGGCTCCAGAATGGCTGCAATCAGCGGGTTCGGCTTCAGTGGCACGAACTGCCATATCGTCATCGAAGAATACCGCAGGGGAAGCTAGAAGCTGTAAGAGCGGCCGAAATTCATACATTCATTAGGAAGAGAAGTGGAGGCTAAACAGATGAGCAATAATGGCATACATAGCGGCGAACGCCCTTTTTATCTGTTTCTCTTTTCAGCCAAGACCCGGGAGGGCCTGATTCGGAGACTTGCGGATCTAAAAGAGTGGATCAAGGAAGAGGCGGACGCCAGTACGGATGTCGGAAATATCGCCTACACGTTATCCGTCGGCAGAAGCCACTTTCCCGAGCGGGCGGCCGTGATTGCCGGTGATCTGCAGGAGCTGGAAACGGAGCTGCTGCGCACCCTTGAGGCGCTTGCTGCGGATACTGGCAGTGCCTCCCGCGTGCTGCGGCGAAGCCAGAACGGGCGTGAGGATCAGCGAAGGCTGGACGGGATTATGGTGAAAAAAACAAACGGGGCTCCAGTCTCCCGGCAAGCGCTGGATGAGGCCGCAGGACTGTATATGGAAGGCTGCATTTGCAGCTGGAACGTCTTGTACAGCGATCGCCAATATAACAAAACACCGCTGCCAACTTATCCGTTTCAGAAACACAAGTATTGGCTGGAGCTTAACACAGCAGCGCCTTTAGCTGCAACAGGAGGCGCTGCGGTACAAGCGATAGGCCCGGTATTGGATAGCAACCAGTCTACGGTGCATGAGCAGTGTTTTGCGAAAAAGCTGACCGGCACAGAGTTCTACCTGAACGATCATATCGTATCCGGCCATAAGCTGCTTCCGGGTGTGGTCCAGCTGGAGATGGCCTTGTCCGCTGCGGCCGCTTCCCTGCCGGGTACAACGGTCCGCGGGATAACCGGTGTTGTCTGGGCTTACCCGATTCAACTGGAAGACGGCGAAGCCGCTAAGACTGTGCAGGTGCGCCTGTATCCGGGGGAAGCGGAAGCTGAACTAGATTATGAGATTACAAGCCTGTCCGAAGGAAATCCGGTCGTTCATAGCCAGGGCAGTATCAGTTACACAGCGGAAGAACCGTCTGGTAATCTGCTGGACACCTTGGATATTACCGCGCTAAGCCAAGGGAAGACGCGCGTCAGCGGAACCCAAATCTATGACAAGTTCAGACAACATCAGCTGCTGCTCGGCCCGTCCTTTCAGTCGATAACTGAAATGTTTGCCGGGGAGACAGAAGCGTTAGCTTTCATCGAACTGCCTGCACATTTGCGCGAAGGCTTCAAGGAATATACGCTGCATCCCACCGTGGTTGACGGAGTACTGGAAGCGGTCATCGGGCTGGTCAGCTCTCAGGAAGAAATGGAGGATGCGGTGGCACTGCCGTATTCTTTTGACAAGCTGGAAATCTTCGGGAGCCTGCCGGCGAGCTGTGTATCCTATGTGAAAAAGCTGGAGTCCGCCAATAGCGGCGGTGACCAGGAGTTCGACGTCGTGCTGGCCGACGGGAAGGGCCGGGTCCTGCTGAAGTTCACCCGCTTTGTACTGAAGGTCTTCCATCAGGGAAGACAGCAGAGCACCGAGGAGATGAGCTTTGCCTACGAGTGGAAGGAGAGCGGTACGTCCCTTCCGCAGCAGGATACTATTCAAGGCGATGTGCTCTTATTCACCGGGCAGTCCGAGCTATATAAGGAATTTGCCAAGGCCAATAATCATGCTGATTCAGGGCAGTTAACTATTGTAGAAGCCGGTGCCGAGTATCATCAGGACGGAGAAACGCATTACCGGATTAACCCGGAGCAGCCGGCCGATTATACCCGCTTGATTCGTGAATTGAAGAACAGAGGCTGTACGCTGGAGACCATCGTGTATGAACAGCCGGAGGTCGCTGCTGCTTCTGCCGGGGCAGCTGCCGCCGGAGCTTACCTGCACCAGCTGTATCTGGCCCAGGCGCTGATGGCTGGCCAGGAAAACCGGCATACCCGGGTGATCCAGTTATGCCGGGGCGGGGAGAAAGAGGCTGTACCACCGGAGCTGGGAGCACTGAGAGGCTTCAACAAAACGCTCAAGCTGGAGCATTCCAAGCTGCATTTCAGCACGCTGTTCACCGGACAGGCCAGCACGGAGGAGATATACCGGATGGTTGCCGCCGAGGTACAATCAGCTGACGATGAAGTGCTGTACCAGCAGGGCAGAAGGTATGTTCATGCACTGAAGGAGATTGCACTGCCGGAGAAGGAAGCCACGCGGGATATCATCCGGCCGCAGGGCGTTTACCTCATTACAGGCGGACTGGGCAGGCTGGGGCTGATTGTGGCGGAGCATCTTGCCGGGCAGGTTCAGGCCAAGCTTGTGCTGATCGGCAGATCCGCTCTTCAGCCGGAGCAGGAACAGCAAATCATCCGTTTACAGAAGCTCGGGGCAGAAGTGCTGTATGTGCAGGCGGATATTTCGCAGGAACAGGCAGCAGCAGCGGCTGTTGCCGAAGCAAGGAGCCGGTTCGGCAGCCTGCATGGCATCATTCATGCGGCGGGAGTCACCCGCGATGCACTTATCCAGGTGAAGGACGCGGAGCAGGCCGGCGAAGTGCTGGGGGCAAAGGTTCAGGGGCTGATCTATCTCGACCAGTCAACGCAGGAGGATAAGCTGGATTTCATAGCGGCATTCTCCTCAATAGCTGCGGTCACGGGAAATACCGGGCAGAGCGATTACGCGTATGCCAATGCTTTTATGGACGAATATATGCTATCCCGACATGCCTTGGTGCGATCGGGTCACAGATACGGAAAGTCCATCTCCATCAACTGGCCGCTCTGGAAAGACGGAGGGATGCAGGTGGAGGAACAGACGCTCTTGTTCTTCCGGAATACCGTGGGTCTGAAACCGCTGGAGTCTGCGGCAGGACTGGGCTATTTCGAGGCAATCCTGAACGGGAATGTATCACAAATATTGCCGCTTCAGGCAAATCGCAAGAAAATCAGCGGCATTCTGGGCCTTGAATCAGCGGCTGCGGGTGCAGCTATAACCGGAGAACGAGCTGGTCACCGGGCGAATCTGGCGGCCGACTTACTGGAGCAGACTCAGCAAGCCATTACCGGAGTCATCAGCCGCTTGATGAAGCTGGATGAAGCTGTGATCCATCCCGATCAGGATTTGGGCGAATACGGAATGAGTTCCATTACGTTCACGGATGCGGCGGGTGCGGTCAATGATACGTTCCAGGTGCGGATGACACCGGCGGTCTTTTTTGAATATCCGACGGCCCGTGCATTATCTGCCCATCTGGCGGAGAGCTATCCGTACGAACTGGTTGAATATTTCAGTCAAGGAGCCGCGCAGGCAGCTGTAGCCTCTGTTGATTATGGGCCGGTTAAGGCGGGGAGCTCCGGTACGAAGGTCAGACAAGGGTGGAAGGTGCCTCAGCCGGAGTCAGCTGTAACCGTCAAACGCGAACCGGTTGCCATTATCGGGATCAGTGGAGCTATGCCTGAGTCGAGAGATCTGGAGACATTCTGGGAGCAGCTGCGGCAGCAGAAGGATATGATCTCGGAGATTCCCGGCGACCGCTGGGATATTCAGGAGCTGAACCGGCTGAAGGGCCGCGGCCCGGACAAGCCGATCTCCGGCTGGGGCGGCTTCATGAAGGACATCGACAAGTTTGACCCGGGCTTCTTCGGCATTAACCCGCGTGAAGCCGATCTGATGGACCCGCAGCAGCGGATTTTCCTGGAAACCGTGTGGTCGACCCTTGAGGATGCGGGATATCAGGCTTCGGCGCTGTCAGGCAAGAAGGTGGGGCTGTTCGTCGGGGTCTCTACGAATGATTACAGCACTCTACTGCAGGACAACGATATCGAGATAGAGGCTTATTCTTCCACAGGCAGCTCTCACTGCGTACTCGCCAACCGGATTTCTTACCTGCTCAATTTCCACGGCCCAAGCGAGCCGATTGATACGGCCTGCTCCAGTTCCCTGGTGGCCGTGCACCGGGCGGTGGAGAGTATTCAGAACGGCGACTGCGAACAGGCGATTGCCGGCGGTGTGAACGTGATTGCCGCCCCAACCCTGCACATCTCCTTCAGCCGGGCAGGCATGCTGTCACCGGACGGACGCTGCAAAACCTTCGATCAAAGCGCAAACGGCTATGTGCGCGGAGAAGGTACAGGAGCCGTTCTTCTGAAGCCGTTAAGCCAGGCCGAAGCGGACGGGGATTATATTTATGCGGTTATCAAAGGAACGGCGATCAATCATGGCGGCAAGGTCAGCTCGCTGACGGTGCCGAATCCGAAGGCGCAGGCTGAGGTGCTGGTAGAAGCCTATGAGAAGGCGGGCATCTCCCCGGATACCATCGGTTATATCGAAGCGCATGGCACCGGCACCAGCCTGGGTGACCCGGTGGAGATTAATGCGCTGAAAAGCGCTTTTAAGGAGCTGTATCACAGACACGGAATCCCGGTGAGCCGTGAGCAGTATTGCGGACTGGGTGCGGTCAAGACTAATATCGGCCACCTGGAGGCCGCCGCAGGCATTGCCGGAATCCTGAAGGTTGTGCTGGCGATGAAGCATAAGACCTTACCGGGCAACGTTCACTTTAACCAGCTGAATCCGTATATCGAGCTTGAGCATTCGCCTTTTTATATCGTGGAGAAGACGCAGGAATGGACAACGCTTGAAGATGCGCCAAGACGGGCAGGGGTCAGCTCCTTCGGCTTCGGCGGAGTGAACGCCCATGTGGTATTGGAGGATTATACGACTGCAGCCGCCAGCGATTCTTCCGGTTCTGGTTCCGGTTCCGGGCAATCCGGGGAGTCGGGGCAGGGGAACGTGATTATCCTGTCTGCCAAGACCAAGCCCCAGCTTCAGCAAAAAATGCAACAGCTTCTCAGCTACCTGACGCTTCATGGCGATAAGGAAGAGCTTACACTGCATAACATCGCCTTCACGCTGCAGACAGGAAGAGAGGAAATGGCGGAGCGGATGGCTTTTGCCGCCTCCGGCAAGGAGGAGCTGGTGAACATTCTGCGCAGCTGCCTCGCCGGGCAGGAACAAGTATATGCAGTGTGCTACGGTCAGGTATCCGCACAGCCTGCGGCAACGACTTCGCTAACTGTCAAAGCGGGGAATCAAATACCGGCGCAGCCGTTTACAGCCCTGGAGCTTTCGGAGCTGGCGGAACAATGGACCTCCGGAGAGGCGGTGGACTGGAGCCGCCTATATGTGAACCGGAAGGGCAGACGCATTCCGCTGCCGGTGTACCCTTTTGCCAGAGAAGTCTGCTGGGTCCGTAAAAATACGCGCCGCATCGCTCCCAAGCTGTCGTCCGCAGAAGCGGTTGCCGCCGTACTCCATCCGATGGTTGATAGCAATGTCTCCACTATGGAAGAGGAGAAATTCCGAACGGTGCTGCGGCTGGACCAGTTTTTTGTGAAGGATCACGTGGTCGGCGGCAAGGTTCTGCTGCCTGGTGTAGCCTATCTGGAGATGGTACGAGCCGCTGCCGATTTGGCGGGAATCACCCCGGTAACGGGGCTGAAGGATGTCAGATGGATTAAGGCTGTGGAGCTGGAGGAAGACCGGAAGGAAATTTACACCTCTTTCCGGCTTGTTGAATCAGGAGAGCTGGAATACCGGGTGTTCAGTGAAGCCGGGGATCAGCGCGTTCTGCATTCCTCGGGGATTATTTTGCAGGAGACACCGGCTTCCGCCCAAACGCTGGAGATTGCGAAGATCAAGGAGAGAAGTACATCCACCTTCGATCATGCACAGTGTTATGACCATATCTTCAAGGGCGTCGGCTTCGATTATGGCCCTGCTTTCCGGGTGACGAAGACTGCTTACTGCTCTGTACAGGAAGGCTTGTCCGAAATTTCTCTGCCACAGCATCTTGAGGCGGATTACGCCGACTATGTGCTGCATCCGTCGATCATCGACGGTGCGGTGCGGTCGCTCTCATGGGCAGGAAGACGCAGCGATGAGGACTTGACGCTCCGGGTGCCGTTCGCCCTGGACCGTATGGAGCTGGTCGGTGAGGTTCCCCGGCAGTGCTACGCCTATGCGAAGCCTGCAGAGGGGGCAACCGGCACGGATGATGAGGGAACGCGGAAGTATGATATCCGGATTACCGACATGGAAGGCCAAGAGGTTGTGCGGCTGTTCGGTTTCTCGATTAAGCAGTACGCATCAGCCAAAGGAGCCGCACCCGTGCAAGCTGCCGGTTTATCGCTGTATGCACCGGAATGGGTAGAAGCTGCTCTGCCGCAGGAATCCGCTGCGTTGTCCTCGATTGTGGTGTTTGGCTCAGCGGCTTTGACTGATTCTATCCGGGAGCAGGCTACGCAGCAAGGCTTGGCGCCAGACCGCTGCATTCAGGTTCAGGCCGGGGCCGAATATGCCCGGCTGAGCAGCACAGAGTATGTGATCAACCCGGGACAGGCAGCGGATTACCTCCGGTTACTGGAAGCTTTGAACACTCAGGGCGTGGAGCTACAGCATATTGTGCATGGCTGGAATGTGAATGGCGGTGCCGGGGCTGGGGCTGGGGATGCGCTGGAAGATACGGATAGTCTGCAAGAAGGGCTGGCTGAATTTCTGGAGGCGCAAATGGATCAAGGGCTGTATTCACTGCTGCATCTCTTGCAGGCGGCGGCAGCATCGAAGCCGAAGTCCAGAATCAGATGCTTATATGCCTATGACAGTGCAGAACATGTGCTGACGCCGCTGAATGAAATGGCTGCCGGATTGGCCCATTCAATCTCTGCCGATCATCCGTTGTTCCAATTGAGTCTTGTTCAGCTAAATGCAGAGGCCCCGGCAGAAGCCGCAGAGCGGTTGGTCCAAGAATTACTGCCGCCGCAGCTTGCTGGCGGGACAGAAATCAGATACGACGGCGGAGCACGTTATCTGCGGAAGCTCCTTCCGCAGCCCATGCTTCACCAGGCCGGAGAATCCAGGTTCATCAGAGGCGGTGTCTATATTATTACCGGCGGCACCGGAGCACTCGGCATGCTGGTGGCGGCTGAACTGGCCGCTACGGTTCAAGCCAGGCTGGTGCTGGCCGGAAGGCAGCCGGTGGATGCGGCCATTCAGGCGAAGCTGGAGCATTTGGCGGGTCTTGGCGCAGAAGCGGTCTACCTTCAGGCAGATGTTGCCGACATGGATAGCTCAGTCCGGTTAATCGGACAAGCCAAAGCTCGCTTCGGCGGGATTAACGGCATCCTTCATTGTGCCGGAATCGGCGAGACGGTGAAGGCAGCGGAGAGCAGCAAAGCCGGCTTTGCCCGTATTCTCGGCCCCAAAGTCAGCGGGACCCTGAATCTGGATCTGGCCAGCAAGGATGAAGCGCTGGATTTGTTCATCCTGTTCTCGTCCACCTCTGCACAGATCGGGGATATGGGAGCGGGCAGCTATGCGGCTGCCAATAGCTTCTTGGACCGCTTTGCCGTCTATCGTGACCGTCTTGCCGCACAGCATCAGCGGCAGGGCAAGAGCGTATCCATCAACTGGCCGCTCTGGCAGGATGGAAGATATCAGGTTGTTGCGGCCCAGCAGCAGGTGCTGGCCGATTATTACGGCATGCACCTGCTGGACAGCAGAACAGGCCTGGATATTCTGGAGGCTGTGCTAAAAGAGGATGTCGTGCAGGCCTTCGTCGGCTACGGCGATCCGCACAAAATCGCCCGGGCGCTCGGTATAAGCGGAGCAGGTCAAACTGGTCAAGCTGGTCAGGCGGCCACAGCGGCGCAGTCAGCAAGCAGCAGCGTTGACAGCGGGGAACTGCTGGTACGGACGCAGGCTTATCTTGTCAGCCTGCTTGCCAAGACTCTGGGCATCTCGAAGGAACGGATCGGCCAGGCTTCGCCGCTGGATGCCTTTGGTCTGGATTCGATCATGATTCTGGAGCTGAATGAGTCGCTCCAGCGCGAGTTCAGCGGACTGCCGACGACATTATTTTACGAATATAACACGGTAGAATCGCTTGCCGGTTACTTCACCGGGCATTACGGAGCCCAGCTTGCTTCCCTATTGAAGCTTGAGCAGCCGCAGAACCCGGAGGCGGTGAAACCGCCGGTACAATTGTCGATAGACCCGCAGGCTGCGGCCTATACAGCACCGCAGGGCGGACGCTTCATGCCGAAGGCAGGAGAAGCCGCGCTTCCGGCAAGAAACGCAGTGAACAGCGGTGCTATGGATATCGCGGTCATCGGCATGGACGGCAGATTCCCGATGGCGGGCAATATCTCCGAGCTGTGGGACAACCTCAAGGAAGGGCGGGACTGCATTACCGAAATTCCCGCTGACCGCTGGGATTACACTCGCGACTACGATCCGGAGAAAGGCAAGAAGGGCAAAATTTACACCAAGTACGGCGGCTTTATCGACGATGTGGACAAATTCGATCCGTTATTCTTCCAGATGACACCGCGGGATGCCCAGTTGACGGACCCGCAGGAACGGCTGTTTCTGGAATGCGCCTACCACACCGTCGAGGATGCCGGATACACCCGGGAGAAGCTCGCCCGCTCTAAAGTCGGTGTTTTTGTCGGCGTCATGTATGGCCATTATCAGCTCATCGGGACGGAAGGCTACGCCTCAGGCAATCTGGTGGCACCCAACTCGTCCTTCGCGTCCATCGCCAACCGGGTGTCGTATTTGTTCAACTTCCAGGGGCCGAGTATGGCAATTGATACCATGTGTTCGTCCTCGCTGACCGCAATTCATCTGGCCTGCGAGAGTATCCGCAGCGGTGAGAGCGAGGCCGCAGTTGCCGGAGGCGTCAACGTGACGATCCACCGCAACAAATACGTGTTCCTGTGCAGCCAGCGCTTTGCCTCCAGCGAAGGCAAATGCCGGGCCTTCGGCGAAGGCGGAGACGGTTATGTGGCCAGTGAAGGCGTGGGGGCAGTTCTGCTGAAGCCGCTCAGCAAGGCCATAGAAGACGGAGATCATATCTACGGAGTCATCAAGGGCACGGCGGTGAATTCCGGCGGCAAAACCAGCGGCTACACCGTACCGAATCCGGGTGCCCAGGCTGCGGCCATTGCCGAGGCTCTCCGCAAGTCGGGCGTGCATCCCAGAACAATCACCAGCCTTGAAGCGCATGGCACCGGCACCTCCCTGGGCGACCCGATTGAAATTGCCGGGCTGTCCAAGGCCTTCGGCCAGTACACGGACGACAAGCAGTTCTGCTCGATCAGCTCGGTTAAATCCAATATCGGACATCTGGAATCTGCCGCAGGGATTGCTTCTGTAGCCAAGGTCATGCTGCAGATGAAGCACCGGATGCTGGCACCGTCGATTCATACGGAGGAGCTGAACAGCGGTATCCATTTCGCGGATACGCCGTTCTATGTGCAGCGCAGCCTGGACCGCTGGGAGCAGGACACTAACAGCGGAGGCACGCGCAGAGCCGGCATCAGCTCCTTCGGAGCAGGCGGGGCCAACGTGCACCTGATTGCCGAGGAATACGTACCGGCACAGGCCGCTATAGAAATTCCCGGAAGCAAGCTGATTGTATTGTCCGCCAAGAACCGGGAACGTCTCATGGAGAAGATTCGTGAGCTGGACCGCTTCCTGGAGGCACCGCTTGCCGAAGAATATACACTGGCGAATATCGCCTATACGCTGAGCACAGGCCGGGAGGAAATGGAGGAACGGCTGGCGTTTGCCGCCTCGACGCTGGATGAACTGAAATCAGTCCTGCAAGCTATTGCCGCAGGTACTGTACACGAAGGGGTACACCAGGGCAATTCGGCGGCGGCGCTGACAAGCGGAGCCGCAATTCTGGGGAATGACCCTGAGGATGCCGCTTATATCGCCGCTCTGGCCCGCAAGAATCAACTGGAACGGATCGCGAAGCTATGGGTCCTCGGCACGCCGATCGACTGGAATCTTTTCTTTGCAGGATATAAGCCGCAGAAGATTTCCCTGCCGCTGTATCCTTTTGCCAGAGAAAGATATTGGCTGGAGAACACGGGAAGCGGCACGGGGATAACTACTCCGGCAGTGAACGGGCAATGGACGGAAGGGATGACTTCCCTGCACCCGCTGCATCCGCTGGTCGATGTCAATATATCCACACTGCGTGAGCAGCGTTTCCGCAAGCGCCTCTCTGTGGAGCAGTTCTACCTGCGGGATCATATCGTTGCGGAGCAGATGCTTCTGCCCGGGGTGGCTTACATTGAGATGGCCAGAGCCGCCGGTGAAATCGCCGCCGAAGCCACGGTCAGCGCGGTCCGGGACATTGTGTGGCTGAAGCCGGTGGTGATGACGGAGGATTTCATGGACCTGGATATCGTTCTGGAGCCTGCAGCGGATGCTGTGCATTATGAAATCTTCAGCAGTGCCCGAAGCGGCAAGGTTGTGCATTCCAGGGGCGTTCTGGAGTTCGCTGAGGTGCCTGCTTCCCGAAGCAGCCGGAGCTTTAACCTGGACGGCATCAAGGAGCGCTGCCCCGGCCGCAAAGATAAACACGAATGCTACCAGCATGTATTTAAAGGAATTGGATTCGATTACGGTCCTTCCTTCCAGGTGACGGAAGAGGTGCTGAGCGGAAACGAAGAGACGCTGGCCCGTTTGTCCCTGAACGAAGCTTACAGATCCGCATTGCCTGAATTTGTACTGCACCCGGCGTTATTCGACGGAGCGGTGCGTTCGGTGGCTGCAGGCAGGGATGAAGCAGGCAGAGCCACGCATATTCCGTTCTCGCTGGGGAACATCGAGATATTCGCGCCGATTCCTGCCGACTGCTATGTGTACACCCGGGTGAAGGAGCAGCCGGGAGAGAACAACCAGGGACTGAACATTTTCGATATTGCCATTCTCGATCTGGACGGCCATGAATTGGTCAGAATCGAGGATTTCATTGTCCGGCCATTTGCCGGCAAGCCGGAAGGCGGCCGCACGGAGGATGAGATATTCTACTATACTCCGGTCTATGAAAATGAGGCGCTTGTTCCGGTTAGAACCGCAGAGCGGCGGAATGTTCTGGTCTTTGGCGAACCAGGGAGCTTCGGTGGGGTCAACGGCGATATGGAAACCGCGCATCCGATGTTCAGCAGCATGCCAAGCGGAGCCGATGCCTGCATCTGGATTACACCGGATACGGAATACCGGGCACGCCAGGGAAATCATATAGCGATCAACCCGCACAGGGAAGCGGATTATGTGAGACTGCTGCAGGAATTGCGGGAGAGTGGCTTCCACGCTACCCATGTCCTGCATCAGTGGGCAGGCACGGCAGCACCACTGCCGCTGGCCGCGCTGCGCGAAGATACGATCCAGCCTGTGCTGACACAGATGCTGGAGAACGGCGTATTTTCCGTCGTCTCACTGTTTAAAGCCTTTGTCCAAGTGTATGGGCAACAGCCGCTGAAGCTGCTGTTCGCCTACCAGGCAGAGCCGGGAGGCTTCTCGGCTCCGCATGAACTGCTTGCCAGCTTCGCGAAGTCAATTGTAACGCTGCATCATAAGTTCCAGATTGCCAGCGTAGCAGCGGACTACAATGCCATCCACGCTGCGGGCTTTCAGGAGAGACTTTATCAGGAACTGTTCGCTGCGGAGAATACAGGCCAAGCGGATATCCGCTATACCGAAGGACAGCGGCGGGTGCGGAAGATTAAGCCGCTGGAGCTTGGCGGCAGGACGGCAGCGGCGGCAAGCACCGTAGCTTTTAAAGAGAACGGTGTCTATCTGATTCCCGGCGGTACGGGCGCGCTGGGCATGATTTTTGCCAGATATCTTGCCCGCACTTACCGGGCCACCCTGATCTGCACAGGCAGACAGCCGGCAAGTGAGCGGACGGATGCATTCATGGCGGAGCTGGAGCGGCTTGGAGGAGAAGGACGTTATCTTCAGGGCGATATCTCCATTGCGGGGGATGTGCAGCGGATCATGGGCCGCATCAAGAGCGAGTTCGGCGTGCTTAACGGCATCATTCACTGCGCAGGCCAGGGCGGCTCCGTACCGGTAACGGAATCGGACCGCGCAGCAGGCCGGGAGATCATGAATTCCAAGGTACAAGGCCTGATTCACCTGGACCTGTTCAGCACAGGCTTTGATCTCGACTTCCTGATCCTCTTTTCCTCCATTTCGGTGGAGCTGGGTGATCTGGGCGTCGGTTATTATGCGATGGCCAACAGCTTCATGGACCGTTATGCACAGCTCAGAGATGAATCCGTGTCGCAAGGGAAGCGCAAAGGCCGGACGATTTCGGTCAATTGGCCGCTGTGGAAGGACGGGGGATTTGAAATTCCCGAGAGCGAGTCGGCGTTCTATTCCAGCTATCTGGGCATGAGCATGATGGATGAAGAGACAGGCATCCGGGCCTTTGAAGCCATCTGCCAGGCGGGCAGCGGCAATATCATTGTTGCTGCGGGCAGCAAGTCCAAGATTGACCATGCGTTCAAGCTGGAAAAAAACACGCCGGTTCAAGAAATACCGCTTGAGGATAAAGAGGCCATTGTTGACCTGCTGACCCGGCTGCAGGCCGGAGAGATGAGTGAAGCGGATGTCGAACAGTGGATGGGGGGCCTACGATGAGTGACGCAAATCTGGAGATGGGCAGAATTCTGGAGCAGATCAAGCGGGGAGAGATGGATCCCGAGCAGGGCTACACACTGATCCGGCAGCTGAAAAGCCTGCCCGCAGCGCAAGCAGACACCAAGCGGGCAGCGGGATCAAATGCAGTGGCGCAGGGAGGCCAGGGGCTTCATGACTATGCCGTTCAGTATTTGAAGGGACTGCTCTCCCAGGTCATCGGCCTGGAGCCGGAGAGGATCAATGCGGGGCAGAGCCTGGAGGATTACGGGGTGGATTCGGTGGCGATTATGGAGATCAACTCGCTGCTGGACAAGGATTTCCCGAATCTTCCGAAGACGTTGATGTTCGAATACGGTAATTTGGCTGAGCTTGCCGGGTATTTTGTGCAGAATCAGCGTGAGCTGCTGGAAGGGCAGGCCGGCTACCGGCAGACCCAGCAGATTCACCAGATTCACCAGAACCACCAGAATCACCAAGCGGCTAAGCCCGCCGTACCGGCGGCAGACCCTGCACCGGTCCAGAAGAAGGCTGATGAAGCTTCGAAGAAGTACAGATCCTTCGTGACGCCCGGCAAGAGCCGGGACCAGGCCGAGGAGCAGGCTCACCCGGCGAAGGATGAGGGCATTGCGATCATTGGCATCAGCGGCGCTTTTCCGGGTGCCCGGAACCTGGATGAATTCTGGAACAATCTGAAGAACGGTGTGGACTGCATCTCTGAGATTCCGCCGCAGCGGTGGGATCACAGCCGCTACTACGATCCAGAGAAGGGCAAGAGAGGCAAGGTGTACAGCAAGTGGGGCGGTTTTATCGATGAATACAACTGCTTTGATCCGCTGTTTTTTCAGTTGACACCAAGAGATGCGGAGCAGCTTGACCCGCAGGAGCGGCTATTCCTGGAGAGCGCACACAGCGCAATTGAGGATGGCGGCTATACCCGGCAGTCCCTGTGGAACACCAAGACAGGTGTGTTCGTCGGTGTCATGTACGGCCACTATCAATTGTACGGAGCGGAGGAGACCGCCAAAGGAAATACCATGACACTCAGCTCGTCGTATGCCTCCATCGCCAACCGGGTGTCCTATTTCTTTAACTTTAATGGCCCCAGTATTGCGCTGGATACGATGTGTTCTTCGTCGCTGACCGCGCTGCATCTCGCCTGCGAGAGCATTTACCGCGGAGACAGCGAGATTGCGATTGCGGGGGGAGTGAATGTCACCATTCACCCGGATAAATACCTGTTCCTCTGCAATCAGCGGTTCGCTTCGAGTGAAGGCAAATGCCGCGCCTTCGGCAGCGGCGGAGACGGGTATGTACCCGGCGAAGGGGTCGGTGCGCTGCTGCTGAAGCCGCTCGCCAAAGCGGTTGAGGACGGCGACAACATCTATGGCGTTATCCGGGCCACCTCGATCAACCATGGCGGCAAAACGAACGGCTACACGGTTCCGAGTCCGAACGCCCAGTCGAATATTATCGCGGAGGCGCTGCGCAAATCGGGCGTCCATCCACGGAGTATCAGCTATATGGAGGCGCATGGAACGGGAACCGCGCTCGGCGATCCGATTGAGATCAGCGGCTTGACCAAGGCCTTCAGAACGCAGACGGCAGATAACCAGTACTGCGCGATCGGCTCGGTCAAAAGCAATGTCGGCCATTTGGAATCGGCGGCTGGGGTGGTCTCCATCATTAAGGTGCTGCTGCAAATGAAGCATAAGCAGCTTGTGCCCTCGCTTCATTCCGAGGTGCTGAATCCGAACATTAACTTTGAGGAGACTCCCTTTTATGTTCAGCGCCGTCTGGAAGAATGGAAGCCTGCCGTTATTGAAGAGGGAAGCATGACCAGGGAAGGCCCGAGGTACGCTGCGGTAAGTTCATTCGGCGCAGGCGGCACGAACGTGCATGTCATCCTGGAGGAATATAAGGGTCAGCAGGAAAGTACCTTGTCCGCACCACACATTGACCATCGTTCCGGGCCGCACATCTTTATTTTATCCGCCAAAAACAAGGACCGGCTGAACGCCTATGCCAAGCATGTCCTTGATTACATTGATCTGCATACGGTTCAGCAAGGGAATGCGGCTGAAGAGATCAGCAGCGCCGAACTGAGAAAATATGTGATCGCCGATATCACCGCCTGTTTCCTGCAATCGGCCCTGCTGCCGGCACACATCAGCGCCCAGGAAGCCATTGAGGAATACGGTATGTCCAAAGAAGAGCTGATGGCCGCAGCGGACGCTCTTTATGAGGTCTATCCGGTCCGGCTGCCTATGGGCCTCTTGACGGGCAGCGCCACGATTGAAGGCATTGCCGGTCATGTGCTGGAGCAGCTTGGTTCCGCAACCATTGCGGCCAGACATGGACTTGGAGCAGCCAGCGAAGGTGAAGCGGAAGCTGCAACAGATGCAAACCGTCCGGCCGCCTATGATTTCCGCCTGGAGGAGCTGATCTACACGCTTCAGGTCGGCCGGGAGACCATGGAAGAAAGACTGGCGATCGTGGTATCCGGGACGCAGGAGCTGAGGGAGAAGCTGAGCCAGTTCCTGGCCGGCAACCGCAAAGTTTCCGACTTGTATGCGGGAAATATCAGCTCTGGCAGCGAGATCCGCGATGTCTTCACGGAAAGTGAGGAAGGGGAAGCCTTCCTGCTGTCCCTCGTGCAGTCCGGCAAGCTGGGCCAGCTCTGCAGATTGTGGATCAGCGGGGTGAACTTCAACTGGCAGCTGCTGTATACGCAGAGCAAGCCGGGCAGAATCTCCTTGCCCACGTATCCGTTCGACCGGACACGCTACTGGTATAACTCTACGGAAGCCGCAGCAGTGGTATACAGCAGCAAGCCCGCGGCCTTGGCGGCGGTGATCGACACCAATGAATCCGTATTTGAAGAGCAATGCTACAAAAAAAGCCTAAGCGCAGCGGATGCCTACCTGCACGATCATGTGGTTCAGGGCAAGATGGTGCTGCCGGGCGTGGTTTATCTCGAAATGGCCTGGCGGGCAGGGCTGCTCTCCAGCCGGGAGTGGAGGGTGCAGTCGGTCACCGATGTGACATGGCGCAGAACGCTGGAGCTTCCGGCAGATACGGATGTCCAGGACGTCTATATCGGGCTGGTTGCCCAGGAAGACGGCATCGGGGCCAGCATCTATTCCCTGAACGGGAACGGGCAAAGGGTGCTGCACTGCACCTGTACGGTGAATTATACGGACGGTGAAGCCGAAGCGGGTGAGATGGAGGCTGTGGATATTCCGCACCTCCTCCAAACGGCCAGCCGCAGCATTAACCGCGAGGACTGTTATGAGCTGTTCGCGGCACACGGAATGAACTATGGTCCGAATCTGCGGACCATTGAAGCCGTGTATACCGGGGATTACGGCACCTTGTCCAAGCTGGCGCTGCCAGTACACACGCAAATGCCGCTTCAGGAGTATATCCTTCATCCAGGATTTGCCGATGGAGCAATGCAGACGGCACTGTATTCGGTGCTGAGCGGCCAGCGGCAGAATGGAACCTTTGTTCCGTTTGCCCTGCAGGCTGTAGAGGTCTACAGAACGTTGACTCCTGTAAGCTATTGTCTGGTAACGCCTGCTGCTTCTGGGAAGGAGCAGGGCATGCAGTTCGATTTGCTGCTGCTTGACAGCTCAGGCCTGCCGGCGGTGCGTTTCTCCTGTCTTTCGGGAAGAGATTTGATCTCTGCGGAGCAGAACACCAAGGTGGCGGACGCAGAGACGGGCGCTTCGGCCGGGACTGCGCTGCTGGATGAGATGCTGAACAAACTGCTGGCCGGAGAAGCCGGGATAGACGAAGTTGAGAGAATGCTGGGGGGAATCTAAGTGAGATCAATTATTGAAAGGATTGCCAGCGGAGCCATCTCCAAGGAGGAAGGCCTCCGGCAGATTGCGGCGCTGAAGCGCTCGGATAAGCAAGTGCTCTTAACTTTCACCAAGACGTTGGCGGAACAGCCGCTCACAGCCGCTAAAGGGGACTCCCTCGGACATGTGCTCGTTCTGGCTGCCGATGGGGGCCTCGAACCCAAGCTGCGGAGCCAGTTTGCCTCCTTGTTCCGTTCACTTACGTTTGTAGTGGCGGATGAAGCTGCTACCTGGCCGGAAACAGGACATGACCGGCTTCCTCTGCAGAGTCAGGAGGATTATACGCGGCTGCTGTCCGGCCTGGAGCAGCAGGGACGTTTTCCCGGCAGCATTCTTCATCTCCTATCACAGGAGGAAGTAGGCGATGGTGAGGCGGATGCTGCCATGGAGAGCGGCGTATATTCAATGTTTGCGCTGACCAAAGCCCTTCTGTCCTTCAAAAAACGCGCAAAGGTTAATATCCTGTTTCAATATAAACAGGCGGAGAATCATGCGGTCCATGCTGCACTGGACGGTTTTGTGAAAAGCGTCATGATTGAGAACCCCAGCCTGCTGTACAAGGCAGTATCCACCGATCTCAGCCGTGAGGCTTTTGACCCGCAACTGCTGGAGCAGCTGCTGCTGGAGCTTGGCTCCATGCAGAACGGTCACCGGGAAATCCATTACCGGGGTTCCCGGCGGTATGTGCCGTTTTTTGAAAGGCATACTGCTCCGGCAGATCCAATTCCTGTCCGGCAGCAAAGTCCCGCAGCCCGTCCGGCTTACCTCATCACAGGCGGGCTAGGTGCACTCGGCTACACGCTGGCCCGGCATTTGGCGGATACCTGCGGGGCCAGCCTTATTTTAACCGGCAGAACGCCGCTGAACCGTGCGCTGGAAGAGAAGCTGCAGGCGCTGCACAGAAACGGCAATCAGGTGTTATATGTCCGTGCCGACGTGGCAAATCCAGCCGATACCCAGGCGCTGCTCTCCGAAGTCAAAGCCGGCTTCCCCCGGCTGCATGGCATCCTGCACTGTGCCGGAATGACCAGCGATTCCTTCATCCTGCATAAGGAGCAGGAAGAGCTTGAGCGGGTGCTGGCAGCGAAGGTTGCCGGTACGCGGAACCTGTATGAAGCTTTCGGGCAGGAGCCGCTGGACTTCATGCTGCTGTTCTCCTCCATCTCCGCCGTGACCGGCAATATGGGGCAGAGTGATTATGCTTACGCCAACAGCTTCATGGACCATTTTGCCAATGAGAAAAGAGCCGCTGCCGGTGTAAACATCCTCTCGGTCAACTGGCCGCTGTGGCAGGAGGGCGGGATGACGACGACAGCGGACAGCCTGGACATCATGCAGAGGAACCTGGGGATCTCGGTACTGCCTACGGCTGAGGGATTGGATGCCTTCGATAGGATCAGCCGCCACATGACGGGAAATGCTGTGGTGCTCTATGGCGATGCAGCGCGGATTGATCAGGCGGTGAAGGCGATGAATTATCCGGAGCAAGAGGACAAGGCAAGTGCCGCCACTGAGGTTGACGCTGCCGGACCTGCATCCTTGCCGGAAGGTTCATCCACTATCTCTATAGATACGGAGGCGCTGAAGCAAGGCGCGGAGCAGTATTTGAAGAATATTTTCATCAAGGTAACCAAAATTCCGCCGCATGCGCTGGGCCTGGACGATTCGTTCGAGAAAATCGGCTTTGATTCCATTATGGCGATGAGCATCAACGAGGAATTGGAGGCCGTCTTCGGCGAACTGTCCAAAACACTGTTGTTCGAATACCAGACGCTGCGGGAATTAAGCGAATATTTCACTGAGCAGCATGGAGATACACTCGCCGGATTAATCGAACCTCCGGCTCCCAAAAAAGCTGCCGCGCCGCAAGCTCTTCGTTCAGATGCGCGTCCGCAGCTCACGGGTAAAACGCCTGTTCCGCCCAAGCGGATCCAGCCGTCCGCAAACGCCGGGCAAGCTGCCAGGCAGCGGGACCGCAGCCGGGTGAATGAGGATATTGCGATCGTTGGCGTCAGCGGGAAATTCCCGATGTCCCCGGATCTGCAGGCGTTCTGGAACAACCTGCTTCAGGCGCAGGACTGCATTACCGAGATTCCCGCAGACCGCTGGAGCATTGACGAATTTTACACTACGGATAAGAACCAGCTCGGCAAAATGTACTGCAAATGGGGCGGCTTCCTTGACGATGTGGACCGCTTCGACGCTTTGTTCTTCAATATATCCCCCCGGGAAGCGGAGATTATGGACCCGCAGGAACGGCTGTTCCTGGAGTGCGCCTACAGTGCCATTGAGGATGCCGGATATACACCGGGTACGCTGGGCAGCCGCAAGGTCGGTGTTTTTGCCGGTGTGATGTACGGCCAGTATCAGCTCCTGGATGCAGAGGTCGACGGCAATAAAATCGCCTTGTCCTCCGTCTACGCGTCGATTGCCAACAGGGTGTCCTATCATCTCAACCTGAATGGGCCCAGCATCGCGCTGGATACGATGTGCTCCTCGTCGCTTACTTCGATCCATCTGGCCTGTGACAGCATCCGCCGGGGCGAGAGCGATTTTGCAATTGCGGGGGGTGTGAATGTCTCGATTCATCCCGATAAATACATATTCTTAAGCCAGCAGAAGTTCGCGGCCAGCGACGGGCGATGCAGAAGCTTCGGCGAAGGCGGAGACGGATATGTTCCCGGGGAAGGTGTTGGCGCCGTTTTACTGAAAACCGTGGACCGGGCAGTACAGGATGGCGATCATATCTATGCCGTAATCAAGGCCAGCTCGATCAACCATGGCGGCAAAACCACAGGCTATACGGTGCCGAATCCGTCCATGCAGGGTGCGGTGATCCAGGAAACCTTGCAGGCTGCGGGAATCCATCCGCGTACGGTCAATTATATTGAAGCCCATGGCACCGGAACCTCGCTCGGTGATCCGATTGAAGTCAGCGGCCTGGTCAAGGCCTTCAAGGAAGGGACAGGTGACAAGCAGTTTTGTGCCATCGGCTCGGTGAAGTCGAACATCGGACACTGCGAATCTGCCGCCGGCATCGCAGCTATTACCAAGGTGCTGCTGCAAATGAAGTACGGTGTGCTGGTTCCCTCGCTTCATTCCGAGGAGCTGAACGGCCACATTAACTTTGAGGAAACGCCTTTTTATGTGCAGAGAGAGGTTGGCCCGTGGGAACGCGTATCGGTGCGGGAAGGCGGAGGGCAGAAGGAATATCCGCGCCGGGCAGGAGTCAGCTCATTTGGGGCAGGCGGAGCCAACGCGCATATTATCCTGGAGGAATACATCCCTGCTCCCGAGAGCCGTATGCAAGACGGCGGCGGCAGCGAAGAACCGCACATCATTGTCTTATCCGCCCGAGCGGAGGACCGGCTGAAGGCTTACGCGCTGAAGCTGGCACAATATCTGGAGTTGCCGGAGGCTGAAGCGGTCAGTCTTAAGGACATCGCCTATACCCTGCAGGTGGGACGGGAGTCTTTTGCGGAGAGGCTGGCGATTATTGCCGGTTCGGTCTCCGAGCTGAAAGCGCTGCTGGACGAATTCAATCAGGGCGGCCTGCCTGCAGGCAAGGTATACCGGGGCAATGTCAAAGGCTTCAAGGATTATATAGAGCTGTTCAACGCGGGCCAGGCGGGAATCTCTTATGTAGACCTGCTGCTGGACGGCGGCAATACCGATAAAATAGCCCAGCTCTGGTCCTTGGGACTGGATGTGGACTGGCGGAAGCTGTACGAAGCAGGCAGCTGCACAAGAGTGCCGCTTCCGACCTACCCCTTTGCCCGGAACCGTTATTGGGTCCAAGAGGTGAAGCGGCGGGAAATCCGCGTTCCGGCTCTGCTCCCGGAGACTGCGGGTATGGGAGAACTGGTAGAGCATAATCTGTCCACCATCGACGGCTACCGTTTCTCTTCCCGGTCTGCGGTGATCGGCAGCAGCTATGAGCCCTACATCTGGCAGGGACAAGAGTATATGAACGGGCTCGGGCTGCTGGCGTTTGCGCGGGAAGCACTGGAGCTGGCCGGCTATAAGCAGGAAGAGCTGCTGCTGGAGAATCTGGTGTGGTCGGGTCTGATTGACCGGCAGCAGCTTCCGCCGGCGCTGGACGTTCACATTTTCCCGGACAAGGGAACCGGAGCAGCCGAGATACGGATCGGGGAGCAGGCCGTCTTTCAATGCGGGGCCGCTAAGGGAGCGGACCTGACTATAGATGCAGCCTATGCCACCCAAGATATTCCAGCTGCGGGTCAAGGTGTACCGGTCCTGAAGCAGGCCCGGCAGGCACTCCGCTCACTCTATGGTATGGAGGCCGGACTGAAGAATGTCACCGGCCTGCGGCAAGAGAAGAACCTGTTGCTGGCCTTCGTTGATCTCGGTGACGCCCCGGCTGATTCACTCTCCGCCGCAGCCGTGAATTCAGCCTGCCACACCCTGCTGGCCCTCGCCGCGCTGGAGCAGCCGCAGCGTCCCGCAGTCCTGCATTCCATCCGGCAAATGTCATTCCTGCACAAGCCGCTGCAGCAATTCGCGGTTCGTGCCGAGCGTACTGCCGGGGATGAATATACACTGGCTGTATTAAGCAGTGATGGAGCAGTGGTCTGGACGCTGCAAGGCATCCGGCTTGCTGATCTTCAGGTACAGGAAGTACAGGAACGGGAAACCACCCAGTATTACACCACGGAGTGGACACCAAGTCCGCAGGCGGCGGCCGGAAGTCTGACGGGTGATATTGTGCTGTTCCTGGACGATGTGCAGGAGCTGCCGCACTTCAAGCGCAGCTTCGCAGCAGGTGCAAGGCTGATCTTCGTCACCGCCGGGGAGCAATATGCCCAGCTCGGCGACAATCTCTACAGCTTGCGCTTTGACAACAAGCAGCATATCCATACGCTGCTGGAGTCCCTGCAAGCGCGGCGTGTAAGCCTGACGCAGCTTATATATTTGGCAGCTTCGGCTGTAATGAAGCCACAGGACAAGCTGAATCACAGCATATATCCGCTGCTGTTCCTGACCCAGGCGCTGATGGAGAGCAAGGCAGCGGCTGCCATCCGGCTGCTGTATGCCTTCAGGGACATCGGGGATGCAGGCAGTCTGCTGGATGCCTCAATGGGCGGATTCATCAAGACGCTGCACCTGGAGAGCCCGAATTACAGCTTCAAGACCGTCTCCCTGGCGTCTTCGCTGCCACAGGAGGAGACTCATTCCATCCTTGAACAAGAGCTGCTGCTGGACCCTGGTGAGCAGGAGGTGCGATATACCCGCGCGGGCCGGTTCGTCAAGCGGCTCGTTCAAGCCGGAAGCGTAGTGAAGCCCGGCAATCCGGTAACCGTCAGAGCAAACGGTGTGTACATCATCACAGGGGGGCTTGGCGGGCTGGGACGTGTGTTCGCCGCTTATTTGGCGGAAACGGCGCAGGCGCAGCTTATCCTGACCGGCCGTTCCCCGCTGGACCAGGAGAAGGCGGCGAAGCTCGCGGCACTCCGGGCGCACGGAGGTTCTGCGGAATACCTCGTATCGGATGCCGCTGAAGAGCAGGAGGCACGGGAGCTTATCGGCTATGTGAAGCAGAAATACGGCCGGATTGACGGCATCCTGCACTGTGCGGGGATTCACCGGGACGCTTTCATTCTGAACAAAGACCAGGCTGAATTTGATCAGGTCATCTCTTCCAAGATCATCAGCACACTGAATCTGGATCAGGCTGCGCAGGAGGAGAAGCTCGATTTCATCCTGCTGTTCTCTTCCCTTACCGGAGAGACGGGCAACCCCGGGCAGGCGGATTACGCCTATGCGAACAGCTTCATGAACGAATTCGCGCTCTACCGCGAACGGCTGGCCGCAGCAGGCGCCCGCTCCGGGCGCACCTTCTCCGTGGCCTGGCCGCTGTGGGAAGCGGACGGCATGCAGCTGACCGCAGAGCAGCGGAGAATTCTGGAGCTGCAGACGGGGCTGACACCGCTCCCTGTGCAGCAGGGTATTGCAGCTTTTGAATTCTTGCTCCGGCAAGGCAATATCAATCCGCTGATCGTCGGATACGGGCAGCCAGAGCGTGTAAGCAGGCTGCTGGACCGGATTAACCGCGCCGATCAGGCGGAGGCGAAGGCCTCACCGGAGGAGCTTGAAGACGACAGCCTCTCTGGCACTGACTTGCTGGAACCGACGCTGCACTACCTGACAGAGCTGTTCAGCGGACTGCTTAAGCTTCAGCCGGGAGAAATCGACATCACCGCCGAATTTGAGGAATACGGCATTGAGTCGGTGATGGTCGGCTACTTCAACGGCAAGCTGGAAGAGGATCTCGGTGAGATTTCCAAAACCCTGCTGTTCGAATACCAGACCCTTGAGAGCCTCGCGGCACATATGGTCAGCCGCTACAGCAGTCCTTTGAACAAGCTGTTCCGCTCTCACGGGACAGGCACGAAGCTCCAGGCACCGGTGGGGGAACAGCCGGAATATAAGCTGCTGTCTCCTCTGTTGCCGAATGGGGCTGGTTCTCCTTCAACCGCCGATTTTGCAGGCCAGCCGGTAACCTCTGCTACCCGGCCGCTGGTATGGAAAGAGCTTACCTCCTTCGCGGGACAAAGCGGGTATAGAGGCGCGGCTCATGCGGCAGCGGGCAGCAGCGAAGAGATCGCGATTATCGGTCTAAGCGGGAAATATCCGCTGGCCGGAGATATTTACGAATTCTGGGACAATATCGCAGGCGGAAGAGACTGCATCAGCGAGATTCCCGCAGACCGCTGGGATTATAAGAAATATCAGGGCGGAAGCTTCGAGAAGGTGCAGGAAGGCAAGATGTACAGCAAATGGGGCGGCTTCCTCGATGATGTGGACAAGTTCGATCCTGCATTCTTCAATATTGCACCGCGGGAAGCGGTGATTATGGACCCGCAGGAACGGATGTTTGCCGAAACGGTATGGTCGGCGCTTGAGGATGCGGGCTACACCAAGAAGAAGCTGCAGCGGGAAGGCGAGGAGCATGGCGCGAATGTCGGCGTTTTTGCCGGAGCGACCACCTATTCATACCAGCTGTGGGGACCGGAGGAATGGGAACGGGGCAATCTTTCGGCCATGCCGAACGTATCGCCCTGGTCCATCGCCAACCGGATTTCCTATATGTTCAACTTCAGCGGTCCCAGTCTGGCGATAGACACGGCCTGCTCATCGTCGCTTGCGGCGATTCATGCGGCGTGTGAGAGCCTGAAGAACAAGGAGTGCCGCCTCGCGGTAGCGGGCGGAGTGAACTTATATCTGCATCCTTATAAATATGTGCTGATGTGCCAGACCAAAATGCTGTCTCCGACGGGGAAATGCCACAGCTTCGGAGATGACGCCGACGGTTTTGTTCCCGGCGAGGGAGTAGGCGCGGTTCTTTTAAAGCCACTGAGCGAAGCCATTAAGGATAAAGATCATATCTATGGCGTGATTAAGGCGACGGGAATCAACCATGGCGGCAAGGTCAGCGGTTATACCGTTCCGAATCCGAATGCCCAGGTCAGCCTGATCTCCAAGGCGCTGAAGCAGGCGGGCGTGGATGCCGGCAGCCTCTCTTATGTCGAGGCGCACGGCACAGGAACCAAGCTGGGAGATCCCATTGAGATCAATGCGCTCAATCAGGTATTTGCTGAAGCGAATCCGCCCAAGCAGTCCTGTGCCATCGGTTCGGTCAAATCCAATATCGGCCATTTGGAAGCGGCAGCTGGCATTGCCTCCATTACGAAGGTGCTTCTGCAGATGAAACACCGGCAGCTTGCCCCTTCCATCCATGCGGAGCAGACCAATGCCAATATTGATTTTGCCAATTCTTACTTCCGTGTACAGCATGAGCCGGCGCCTTGGACGGCTGCTGGAACGGACGGTTCAGCAGTAAGGCGGGCCGGGATCAGCTCCTTCGGTGCCGGTGGAACCAATGCCTATGTGCTTATCGAGGAATACAGCGCTGACGTTCAGGCGGGAGTAACCGCGGCGCAGTCTGGTTCCGGCAGCGGCGCACAGGTCATCGTGCTGTCATCCAAGACACCGTATTCCCTGAAGCAAATGGCCGTGAAGCTGCGCTCGTTCCTGGACCGTAGCCCGGATACCGCGCTTGCGGATGCCGCCTACACCTTACAGACCGGACGGGAAGAAATGGCCTGCCGCCTGGCCTTTGCCTGTGCCAGCATCGCGGAATTACAGGCCAAGCTGGACAGCTATCTGGCCGGTGAGCATCCGGAAGACATCTATTCCGGCAAGGTGTCTAAGCGGACGAAAGGGACAGTGCTCACGGCCGGAGATGCCGCAGAAGTGGCGGCTGAATGGGTACAGGGGGCAGAGGTCGATTGGACGCAGCTGCATTCGGGTCAGGAGGTGCGGATTATACCGCTGCCGACCTATGCTTTTGAAAGAGAGCGTTACTGGATTTCCCGGACCGAATCGCCGCTTCCCGCACAGGGCGGGGAAGGACGCAAGCTGCATCCGCTGGTGGACCGCAATCTGTCCAGCTTCAGCAAGCAGCGGTACGAGACTGTCCTTAAGTCTGATATGAACAGCGTATTGGTGAACACCGCCTTTATCGAGCTGTTCCGCATCACCGCAGAGCTGTCACTGGAGTCGCCCTGCCATGTGATCGAAGATGTGATATGGGGAGTGCAGCCGCAGCCTGGGGCAGCGGACAGCCTAGTGACTTCGCTGTATGAAGCTGGAGCGCACATTGAATGCGAGACAGGCTATGACAACGAACAAGGCGAGTATGTCATTTGTGCCCAGGGTAAAGTCGCAGCGGCCTCTTCCGGGCATGAAGCAGCAGCAGTTCCGTTCCGTATGGCTGAACTGGGTGCGCCCGTTGCCTGGCCGGAACATCATGCCGCCGCTTTTCAGCATATCGGGGCTGTTCACGAGCTGCGGACCGGCGCGCATCAGGCGGCAATCCGCGTTCGCCTTAAGGAAACTCCGGACTCCGAGCGGAATCAGGCGCTGCTTCACTATTCGGCTGTTGATGAACTGCTGGCATGCCTGCTGCGGCTGGCCGTACAGGCTGACCGGGTGGAATACCGCAAGCTGCTGAGATGTACGGTGCTTGGTCCGCTGACCCGGGATGTCCAGGTACACGCCAAGTGGCGGACGATGAGTGACGGGCTGACGGCGGTTGACCTCTCTATCGTTGATCCGCAGCAGCGGGTCCTTGTGACCATGGAAGAATTGACCCTGAAGCTCACAGGAGTATCGGGAATAAATGTTGTACGTCCGGCAATATCCGCATCCGTCTGAACAGGGCAAGCGCAGGAACACAGCATATCAAACATAGGTTGGTGGTCAGCACAATGAGCATGGATAAACCGGAAGACCTTAAGGAATTAATCTATTTCCGGGAGCAGTGGGCGGAATCCGCCCCTGTTCCGCAAGCCTCGGCGATTCCCGATAAGGAAAAGGCTAAGTCAATGCTGCTGTTTATGGAAGCGGAGGACATGGAAGGCCAGGCGTCAGCCAGGGAATTAAGCCAGGATTTCACCGTGATTACCGTCCAGGCGGGAAGCTCCTTCCACAAACAAGCGGATCATACTTACATCATCAATCCTGCGGAAGAGCAGGATTATACCGCTGTGCTGGCTGAAGCTGCCAAGGACAAGCTGCAAATCGCCTATATGGCGATGCTCTGGAAGAATGCCGCGCCGCCCGAAGATTCATTGATGATGCCGGATACCGCTGCCATTTTCACTGTTTTTCATTGGGTCCAGGCCTTCCATGCCCTGAAGCTGCGGCTGAATGTCCGTTGGCTGTCCATCTCCCGGAACGGCGGAGATCAGCCTGCAACCCAGGCTCTGGGAGCCTACGGCAGCTCGCTGCAGCGGGTATATCCGCGTCTTCGCTTCTCCCATATCGAGCTTCAGGATGGAGATGCGAATCTGGCGGAACTCATCCGGGAGGAAAGCCTGCTGACCCGCTTTGCTTTTGCACACGAGGTGAGATACAGGCAGAGCCGCAGATATGAGCAGCAGTTCAGCGAGCTTGATCTGAAGACCGGCGGACCCGCTCTGCTGAAGCAAGGCGGCGTGTATCTGATCTCCGGCGGAGCCGGCGCGCTGGGCATGATCCTGGGCACTCATCTCGCGGAGAATTACCGGGCGAAGCTGGTTCTGCTGGGAAGAAGTCCGCTTACCGCCTCCGTGGAGGATAAACTGGCGGCTTTGCGTGCCTCCGGCGGAGAAGCGCTGTATCTGTCCTGCGATATGGCGAAGCCCGCTGAAGTGCATTCGGCTATCCGGCAGGCCAAGCAGCATTACGGAGTCATTAACGGTGTGATTCATGCGGCGGGACAAGCGAGCCACCGGCTTATTTTTCAGAAAAGCACGGCCGGCTTCGCAGAGATTCTTCAGCCGAAAATTGCGGGCATTGCCGCTCTGGATGAAGCCACGCAGCAGGAGCCGCTGGATTTCTTTGCCGCCTTTTCCTCGACTTCATCCCTGCTCGGGGATTTCGGACAATGTGATTATGCGGTAGCGAACCGGTTTTTGGACCGGTTTTGCCGCCGCAGGCATGAACGGGTGGAGAAGGGCGAACGGCAGGGCAGAAGCATCTACATAAACTGGCCGCTATGGGAAGCCGGCGGAATGCACCTGGACAATCAGGGGGAACAGCTCTATTTGCAGACTTCCGGGATGGGTTATTTATCGGCGGAGCTGGGCATTGGCGCTTTTGAGGCCATCCTGGCAGGTCAGGAGCAGCAAGCCGCAATGGTATACGGGGAACGAACAAGGCTGGAAACGCAGCTGAGGCTGAAACCGAAGGAGGCCGTGCAGGCCAGAGGAGGAAGAGCGAAGGTGGAGCATACGGGGAATACAACGGAGTCCATGGAAGAACAGGTGATGCAGGATGTGCTGCACCTGGTGGCGCAAATTTTGCAGACACAGCCCGGAAAACTGAACCCGGATGAGAACATGGGCGATTTCGGCTTTGATTCGATTTCACTGAAGGAATTTGCCGATGGGTTAAGCGAGCTGTATGAAATTGAACTGTCTCCGGCTGTCTTTTTCGCTAAAACCACACTGAGCGAGCTGACCCCGTTCCTGCTGGAGGAATTCTGCCAGGAGATTCAGGCGCATTATGCCGCCGGGATTCCGGCAGCTGATTCACCAGAGCAGCAGACACGAATTGCACCGCTGACGGTGCAGGCGGAAATCCAGTCGAATCCACAGATTGATCCTGCTGCACTATCTGGTCCGGCAGCACAATCCGTTCCGCAGGAAGTTCCTGCGGGTCTGCCCCGCTCCATTGGAGCAGGTGCAGGGACAGGCGAAGCACAGCCGCCCGGGCTGCTGCCGCTGGCCCAGAAATTCTCAGGCCGCAGCAAGACCAGCCGCACAAAGGCCGCGCCGAACGCGGCGGCGCTGCGGGAAGTGGCGGTGATCGGCATGAGCTTCAAGCTGCCGGGCGCGGACACGGCGGAGGAGCTGTGGCAATTCCTTGAGCGCCAGGAGAATCAGATCCGGGAAATTCCCGCAGACCGCTGGGACTGGAAGGCCTATTACAGCACCGACCTGCAGGCTGAGAACCGGACCAATTCGCGCTGGGGCGGCTTTATCGGCGGCCATGATACCTTTGACGCCAAGTTCTTCCAGCTGTCGCCCCGCGAAGCCGAGCTGATGGACCCGCAGCACAGATTATATATTCAGGCTGTCTGGAAAGCGGTGGAGGACAGCGGATATAAAATGTCTGCCCTCGCCGGGAAGCCGGTAGGCGTATTCTCCGGCGTACAATTTACCGATTACCAGCAGTTATTGTCCGCAAATATGGACAAAATTCAGGCCCAGTCCAGCATCGGCAACGCAACGGCCTTGCTCAGCAACCGCGTCTCCTACCTGTTCAATTTCAAAGGACCCAGCGAATCGATCGATACCGCCTGCTCCAGCAGTCTTGTCGCCCTGCACCGGGCGGTGAAATCCATCCAGCACGGTGAGAGCAGCCTTGCGCTGGCAGGCGGGGTGAGCCTGATGCTTGATCCCAATACCTATGTAGGTGCGGGAGTCATGGGCGTATTCTCACCGGAGGGCCAGTGCAAAACCTTTGACCGCAGTGCGAACGGCTATGTCAAAGGAGAAGGCGTCGGCGTCGTAGTGCTGAAGCCGCTGGACCAGGCCGTGGCGGATGGCGACCACATTTACGGCGTGATCAAAGGCACGGCCGAGAATCACGGCGGGCGGGGCCATTCCCTCACAGCCCCCAATTCGGATGCGCAAGCGGAGCTGGTGGTGCAGGCCTTCACAGAAGCGGGCGTTGATCCGGCTGCGGTATCGTATATCGAAACGCATGGAACGGGAACGGAGCTGGGGGACCCGGTGGAAATCAACGGGCTGAAGAAAGCCTTCTCCGAGCTGTACCGGAGCTGGGGCAAAGCTCCGGCTCCCGGCCCGCAGATCGGTCTGGGCGCGTTCAAGACGAACATCGGTCATCTTGAACCGGCTTCCGGCATTGCCGGAGTGATTAAGGTTCTGCTGTCCCTCTCCCGGGGCAAGCTGCCCGGCAACCTGAATTTCCGGGAGCTGAACCCTTACATTCAACTGGAGGGCTCGCCGTTCTACGTGCTGGAACGCACGAAGACCTGGGAGGCGAAGGTGGACGAGTATGGCCGGTCCTTACCGCGCTGCGCCGGTGTCAGCTCCTTCGGCTTCGGCGGCACCAACGCCCATGCCGTCATAGAGGAGTATGTACCTTCTGCGGCTCCTGTGCGAGTTGCGGATGAACCTGTGGTCTTCCTCCTGTCGGCCAAGAACCGTGACCGGCTGCGCGAATATGCCGCACTCTTCAGCGGCGCACTTGCTGAAGATGCAGATGCGGATGTGCGCGGGATCGCCTACACCCTCCAGACAGGACGCGAAGAGCTGGAGGAACGGCTGGCTATCGTCGCATCTACTTCAGAGGAGCTGCGGGACAGGCTTGCCGCCTACTGCGGCGGATATGAAGCACCCGGCCTGTATACGGGCAGCGTCAAGAAATCCCGTCCGGAGGCGGGAGCTGCGGACTATTCCCCGGCGGAAATCGCCCATGCCTTGAAGGCTGCGGATCATGCATTCCTCGCCAAGGCATGGACGGCCGGAGGCAGCATTGCCTGGCCGGAGCTGTACGGGAATCAGCGTCCGGCGAGAGTGTCCTTGCCGGGCTATCCTTTTGCACAGACCCGGTATTGGATGCCGCTGAAGAAGACAGACCCCGCTTCCGCTAAGACTGTAGCCTCGGAGCCAGCTCTGCATGCGCTGATCGACCGCAATCTGTCGACGCTGTATGAACAGGAGTTTGCGAAGACCTTTCAGGGCGATGAGTTTTATCTGGCCGACCATGGGCATGTCCTGCCGGGCGTTGTCTATCTGGAAATGGTTCGGGCAGCCGGAGCATTGGCCGATCCCAAGCATGCTGTAACCGGAATCCGCAATGTGGTCTGGTCGGCTCCGGTGCTTGTGGACAAGGAAGCGTTACAAGTCAAAACCGCCGTGCAGCCCGGACCTCAAGGGATCGATTTCCGGATCTACTCCGAGCAAGGCGGACTGCGGGTGGAACATGCCCAGGGCAAGCTGGAACTGAGTTCTTCCGGGGACTTCCGACCGGAGAGCCTGGATATCAGCGCCATAATCGGCAGAAGCAGCGGGGGCGAGCAGGAAGCGCGTGCCTATTATGAACTGCTGGGCAGTCTGGGCGCTGAGCTGGGCAGCCGGTTCTCGGGGATTCAGGCTTTGTACTGCAATCCGTCCGAAGCCGTCTCCAGGCTGGCTGTTCCGGACAGTCTTCTGTCCACACTGGACAATTATCAGCTGCACCCGACCCTGACCGATGGAGGCCTGCAATCTGCGGTGGCTTTTGCCTATCGGACAGGATTGATTGACCGGCAGGTATTGTTTGTGCCGTTCGTGCTGGGGCAACTCGAAATACTAGAAGCTTCAGCTCAGCCTGCCTATGCCTATGTTCAGCGCTCGCCGGGCCAGGGACTGAAATTCGATATCGCTTTTCTGACGGAAGCCGGACAAGTGGTTTCAAGAATGAAGGAGCTCTCCATCCGTCCGTTTCAGGTGAACCAGCTGGCGGGAGCTTCCGCAGCACTGCCGCAGCCGAAATCCGCCGGAAGTGAGCTGGTCTATTTGACCCCGGACTGGGTGGAGAGTCCCATAGAGCCACTTGCAGTGCCGTCCGCTTCGGGAGCCAGACTACTGCTCATAGGCGGCGCTCCGGCGGAGAAGGAGGCGAGTCTGGCAAATGCACTTGCGGACGCTGCCATACGGGTAAGCTTTGGCTCTTCGTACAAGTCATTAGCCGTTAATCAGTTTCAGATAGATCCGGCTGACCCGGAGAGTTATACAAGACTGGCCGAAGCCTGCGGCATTGCTGAAGATACGAAGCTGCAGATTGTCTATCTTCTAAACGGCACAGGCGCCCGGACGGTCAGAGAGTGTGTGGCTCAGGATGTCTATCCGGTGTTCCACCTGTGCAGATGGCTGGCTTCCTTCCGGTTCAGAATTCCGGTCCGCCTGTTCTGCATATACCGCGATGAGAAAACGGTGGCCGCCTATAGCGCACTGTCCGGTTTCTTCCGCTCAGTGGCGCTGGAGAATCCCAAATTACAGGGAAGCCTGATCAATATTAAGGATCACAGCAGGTTGAATCTTGTGCTGGAACAGGAGTTTTCAGGCAGCCATTCTGAACATGAGGTGAAATATGAAGCGGGCAGCAGATATACCCGCCAGTTAATCACTGCACAGCCGCCACGGGACCGCACGCGCCAGCTGAAGGCCCGCGGTGTCTATATGATCGTCGGCGGACTGGGCGGACTGGGCTATAAGGTTGCCGAGCATCTCGCGGAGAATTACCAGGCACGCTTGGTGCTGTGCGGCAGAAGTCCGAACGGTGACCCGGGCAAGCTGGAGAGGCTGAATTCGCTGGGTGCAGATGCGGTCTATCTTTCTATGGATCTGGCCGATGCGAAAGCAGTTGAGCTTACGGTAGCTGAGGTTAAGAATCTGTTTAACCAGTTGGATGGAGTCATTCATTGCGCAGGTGTAATTAAGGATTCGCTGCTGGTCAAGAAGAACATGGCGGATATTGCGGATGTGCTCAGTCCCAAGGTATACGGAACGGTTTATCTGTACCGGGCGCTGTCGAGGGAAAATCCGGAGCTGCTGTTCGTACCCTTCTCCTCCTCAACCGCATTAGTCGGAAATATCGGTCAGAGCGATTACGCTTATGCCAATAGCTTCTTGGATCACTATGTGGCGCTGATGAATGAGAAGCGGGGCAGAAGCGATACCGCTGTGAACTGGTCCCTGTGGGAAAATGGCGGAATGCAGGTAGACAGCGGTACCAGGGAATTGCTGTGGTCCAGATTCGGGATGTGCCCGCTGTCCGATGAACAGGGACTGCTGGCCCTGGAAGACAGCCTGTCCTTCCGGCAGGACCAGGTGATGGCGGTGTCAGGCGATAAGGAGAAGATCATCCGTACCTTCACCGGCCAAGTTCGAGAGGCCAGCCGGCAAATCCGGCAGCCGGAAGGCAGTTTCACCGCTGCAGCCGCAGTGCCTGCGGATACCGGAGTAAGCCATCAGCTGGAGGAAGCGCTCATCGGCATCATGGCGGATATTCTCAAGAGCAGCCGGAGCGAGGTCAGCCGGGATTCTGATCTCAGTGAGCTTGGCTTTGATTCGATCTCGTTTACTGAGCTATCGAATGCCATCAACCGGGCCTTAGGAGTGGAGATTACACCAACGCTGTTCTTCGAGCAGTCTACTCCGGCGGCCATTGCGGAAGCGATTTACGGTGAATACCGGACGGTGATTGACCTTCATTTTGCACCGCCGGAACGAGGCGGCGAACGCCTCCCGGTTCAGGCCCTGCAAGCGGAAGCACGGCAACCCTACCTTCAGCCGGAGACTGCATTCAGGCTGCTGCACCGCAAACCGGATACCTCCTTGTTCCCGGACCTGGCGGATCGATCAGGGCGGAACACCGGTGCCCTGCCGGACACCAGGGAGCCTATCGCTATCGTGGGCATGAGCGGGATGATGCCCGGAGCGGACAATCTGGAGCAGTTCTGGTCTAATCTGGAAGCACAGAAGGACATGGTCACGACCATTCCTGAAGACCGCTGGAGCTGGCAGAACCGCTACGGCGACCCGCGCCGGGAGACGGGCAGAACCGATGTGAAATACGGTGCCTTCCTTAAGCGCATCGACACCTTTGATCCGCTCTTCTTCGGCATTTCGCCGGTGGAAGCGGAGAAGATGGACCCGCAGGAAAGACATATGCTCCAGACCGTATGGCATACGCTTGAGAATGCGGGCTACAAGCCGGAGGAGCTGTCGGGAACCCGGACCTCGGTGTTCATCGGGGTATCGAACGGGGATTATCAGGAGCTGCTGCTGAAGGATGAGATTGCCACCACGCTGACCCGCACGATGCTGACGAACCGGATTTCTTATTTCTTCAACTGGAGCGGACCGAGCGAGCCGATTGACACGGCCTGCTCAAGCTCACTGGTAGCCATCCACCGGGCGGTGGAGTCGATCTGGCATGAAGGGTGCCCCTATGCAGTCGCAGGCGGAATCAATCTGATCGCCAGCCCGAACCTGTTCATCGCCGGCAGCAGCCTGGGGATGCTGAGCAAGGACGGGAAATGCAAGACCTTCGACAAGGACGCCGACGGATACGTGAGAGGCGAAGGGGCTGGGGCTCTGCTGTTGAAGCCGCTGTCTGCCGCGCTTAGGGACAAGGATTATATTCATGGTGTGATCCGGGGAACAGCGGTCAACCACGGCGGGAAATCGAATTCGATTACTTCTCCGAATGCCAAATCCCAGGCGGAAGTTATTATCCGCGCACATGAACGGGCGGGGATAGATCCTTCCACGGTCACTTATATTGAGACGCACGGAACAGGCACCAGCCTGGGGGATCCGATTGAAGTAGAGGGACTGAGGAAGGCGTTCAAAGCTCTGTACCAGGAGTGGGGCAAGCCGGAGTCCGTGCTGCCGCAATGCGTAATCGGTTCGGTCAAAACAGCGATCGGCCATCTGGAATCCGCGGCAGGCATAGCGGGGGTAAGCAAAGTTCTGCTGTCCATGAAGCACGGGAAGATTCCGGGCAATATCCACTTCAAGGAGCTGAATCCCTATATCAAGCTGGAAGGCAGCGGCCTCAGCATTGCAGCGCATACAGCCCCATGGAAGCCGCTCACCGGCAGCGGTGGCAGCGAGATTCCGCGCCGGGCGGGCATCAGCGCTTTCGGTGTAGGCGGCAGCAATGCGCATGTCATTCTGGAAGAATTCCGGAATCCGCCGGTGGACCTGCCTGCAAAGAGCCGTGCCCGGCACATCATTATCCTCTCTGCCAAAAGCCAAAGCAGTCTAAGAGAGAACAGCCGCAGACTCCAGGCCTTGATCGCCCGCAGCCTTGCGGGAGAGGCTGCCCTTCCTGCGGAGAACAACGCCCACAGCCTGGAAACAAGCTTGCGGCGCGATGTCATTGCCTTGTTCAGGCAGGTGATGGTTCTTGACGGGGAGGACATTGACCCGGCGGCAGAGCTGGAGGAATACGGACTTGACGCAGTCAAGAATGTGCAATTGCTGGAATTGCTGAAGGACAAATTCAGTCTCGAATTCAAGGACGCCGTGTACGGCTTCTCGTCGCTGAACAGTCTGGTGATGTTCCTGCTGCAGCATGACCCTGCCGGGATCAGCAATTACTATGCGGAGGGACGCAGCAGAGTGCACCTGGATGGAACTGTCCTGCCGGACAGCCTCAGCCTGGAGCAGTTGGCCTACAGTCTGCAGACCGGACGCTCCGAGATGACGGAGCGGCTGGCCATTGTGGCCGACAGCCTGAGCATGCTTCACGGGAAGCTGGAGATGTACCTGTCCGGGCTGCAAGGTCAGCCGGGCATCTATGAAGGGCAGAGCAGCCAGCGCTCGGCGCTCAGCAAGCTGTTCGACGGCGAAGAGAGCCGCTTGTTCATGAATGAGCTGCTGCTTGCAGAGAAGCTGGATAAGCTTGCCCAGCTATGGGTGCAGGGAGTGGCCATAGACTGGACGGCCTGGTATACGCAGCCGCTGCGCAAGACGCCGCTTCCCGAGTATGCCTTTGATGAGGAAAGATACTGGCTGCCCGGACCGGACCGCCTAAGCGTCCAATCCTCTGCCATAAGCCCGGTTCATGCTCCGGAAGCAGAAGCACTAATGGAAGAAGAGCCTGTTGTCTTGGACGACGATCAGCTGCTGCTGTGGCTGAACAAGGTGCATAAAGGGGAAATAAGCGCCGAGAATTTAAATCTGTTAGTGGGGGATCTCTTGGAATGAGCACCTATTCGAGAATGCAGTTGTTAAAGCTGGTGGAGAATCAGCAAATGTCTCCGGAGGAAGCATTGAAGATCATCAGGGAGAACAGTCAGCTTCCGGCAAGCAAGCCGCAGCCACAGCCGCCGCAGGAGGAGCCGCGCCAAGCGGCTTCTGCGGACCGGCAGGATTTGGCCGGGCAACTGAACAAGCTGCTGGTGGAGGGAGTCGCCACGCTGCTTAAGGTTCCGGCGGGCAAAATTCACCCGGATGCCGACTGGAAAAGCTTTGGGTTTGATTCCATCAGCTTTACGGCCTTTCACAGCTATCTGGTAGAGAAGCTGGGGTTCAGCTTTCCTCTGGATGTCTTCTTTGAATACAGCACAATCAACATGTTAAGCGGGTTTTTGTTAACCCAGTCTGCCGGTGCAGACATCAGCTTCAGCGGAGAGCCTGCTGTACAGCATACAGGCCACCTCCTTTCTCAAGGCTCCAATGAGCCAGAGAAATTCAAAGATGCCTCCCAGCATTCCCTGTGGCTGGTCAACAGCGCGGACCGCTTTTTCCTCGACTTCTGGAGCAGGCTTACCGAGTCCTCCGGCGATACCGCCGGCACAGGCTATCGTCCGCTGCTGTCCGCAGCGGAACTGGACAAGGTGCCGCACAAATATATTCAACTGCTGGTGAATACCTCGTCCGGGCAGAAGATGGAGGTGGTGGTCTCCGGCCGGGGCAAGCCGCTAGTCATTGTCGGCGGTGTGGGTATGGCCTCGCCGATGATCCTGCATCAGCTCGATTATTTCTCCAGCCGCTGCCGGGTCATCAGCATCCATAATCCGGGCTGCGGGCTCAGTGAGGATATCGACAACTATTCGCTGGAGCACAGGGTCAAGGTGATAGCAGAGGTGCTGGACAATCTGGGTGTGAGCGAGGCGGTGGATTTTGTCGGTATTTCCTGGGGGGGGCTCGTCGGGCAAACATTCAGCGTGGAGTACCCGGAGCGTGTCTCCAGTCTGATTCTGGTCAGCTCCATCTATGAAATCGTCAATGAGAACCCGCAGATGAATGCCGACGCAGCGATGAAGAAGGATCTTGAAGCAGTCGAACACGGGCTGGATTCACTGGAGCTGATGGAATACGGGAAGAGCATCAACAAGCAGATTTTCACGAAGTATATGGAATATTATCTGCCCGGCAATAACAAGAGCTACTCCACCATTCAGCTGATCGGCCGCATTCCGGTTCCGGTACTGATCGTATACGGCAAGAACGATACCATTATCAATACCCGGCAGTCCAAAGAAATGGCAGCCGCCATTCCCGGTGCCCGCTGTATTGAAATGGAAGACGCCGCCCACTTCTTGTTCATGACGCATCATGAACAGCTGCACCGGGCGATGGAAGAGTTCATCTTCCGGCCGGAGGCTGCACGCCACTTCAGTCTGCGGGACAGCTACGCGCAAATTCTGGACGCTGAGCAGCTGCGCAGGTCGGAGCTGGATATACGGGGAATCGAAGGCCACGAGGGACTGGAAGAGCGGCTGAATGAGCTGTGCATGAGCTATGCCTACCGGTATATCAGGCAGTGCGGAATTGACACCACTCCCGGTGCGATTCACAACCGGACAGATTGGGTGAAGCAGCTGAAGATCCTCCCCGGGTATACCAAGCTGCTGGACTGCATGATCGACATGCTGGCGGAAGACGGGGTCGTGAAGCTGCTGAACAGCCGCGTCAAATTCATCAAGGCCGAGGCGGAAATTCCGGAGCCGGGGCAGCTGTATGAGGCCTGTCTGCAGGACTTCCCTGAATTCAAAGGGATGCTCCAGTTTCTGGATTATTGTACCGGGAATTATAAGGATGCGCTCAGCGGAGTGATCCCTCCGGTCAGTGTACTGTTCCCTAAGGGCAGCTCGGATGCCCTGGAGCGGAGCAACCGGGATACCGTGGAGCATGGCAGGGAACGGGTCTACGCCCGGGTGGTGCATGATATTCTCTCCTTGCTGATCTCCAGGGGCGAAGGCGGCGGGCCGCTTAATATCCTTGAAATTGGCGGTGGAACCGGACTGCTGACCCGGCAGCTGCTGGATCTGGCAGACCTCCCGAATGTGAACTACTATTTCACCGATATCGGTGAATATTTTATCAACAAGGCGAAGGATAATCCCGAATTCACTTCTCTGCGCTTTAAGACCTTTGATATCAGCAAAAATCCGGCAGAGCAGGGTCTGGCATTGAACAGCTTTGATGTCGTGCTCGGGCTGAATGTGGTCCATGCCACCAAGGATATAGGAGGAACGCTGGCCAATTTGCGGCAGCTGCTTGTACCGGGCGGCCAGATGATGCTGATCGAGGCCTGCAAACGCCTGCGCTGGGTGGATATGGTCTGGGGGCTGGCCGAAGGCTGGTGGATGTTCGAGGACCGGAGCCTGCGCGATAAATCCCCGATTATTGACCCGTATGCCTGGGAAAAAGTATTCGTGGACTCCGGTTATCAGGACATCCATGTCTTCCCCGGCGACGATGAACGGCGCTTTATAGCCGACTGTGTTCTCGTCGCAGCCCACAAACGGTAAAAATTCAAAAATATGAAACTAATTTTAACATTATACAGCATAAACAATCATTGACATTCAAGGAAATCGTAGAAGATAATTTAGTAGATTCATAAAGAAAATTGTGGAAATACGGCAGACCAGATTTTCGAGGAGGCGGACATGGAAGCAACGTATGATCTGTTTACCATCAAAACGCAGTGTATGACTTTTTCTAACTACGCTTATCTCGGAATTGACAAGACCTCCCGCAAAGCTTTTGTTGTTGATCCATCCTGGGATGTATCGCAGATGATTCAGATTTTGGAGAAGCATGGGGCTACCCTGGAGGCCGTACTGCTGACCCATTCTCATTTCGATCATACCAATATGGTCAAAAAACTGGAAATGCTCTACCATCCGTCAGTCTATATTTCCAGAACAGAGGCGGATTACTACAGATACCGCTGCACCCGGCTCAGAACTGTCGAAGACATGGACCGGATCCGCATCGGCGAGACCCAGATTACTTGTCTGGTGACTCCCGGGCATACGCAGGGAAGTGTCTGCTACTGGGCCGAAGACAACCTCTTCTCCGGGGATACGGTGTTTATCGAAGGCTGCGGCTTATGCGACAGCGAGGGGGGATCGGCGGAGGATATGTATTACAGCATCCACCGGCTGATCCGGCTGATTCCGGCGAACGTGCGGGTGTTCCCGGGCCATTCCTTCGGCGATCCGCCGGGCAAAGAGATGAGCTATCTCTATAAAAGAAATCTGTATTTCCAGATTGATGACATCAATCATTTTGTGAAATACAGAAACAGAAAGAACAATGCCAGGGTATTTGATTTCAAATAAGCTGCTCACATTCAGGAGGTACCGTAATGCACAGCGAAATGGTGTTTATGTTCTCCGGGCAAGGCTCGCAATACAACAAGATGGGTCTCGAATTGTACGAGAATCAGCCGGTGTTTCGTCAATCCATGGAACAGCTGGACCGTATTTTTCAGGATCTGACCGGCAAAAGCGTGATAGAAGAGCTGTATCTCAACACGAAGCGCAAGGGTTCCAAATTCGAAGATATCTTCTATACCCATCCCGCAATCTTCATGGTTCAATATGCGCTGGCGGAGACTTTGCAGGCTGAGGGAATTGCTCCCCGCTATACGCTGGGGGTCAGCCTGGGCGAATATGTGGCGCTGGCGGTGGCCAAGGTGCTGACGCCTCAGCAGGCGCTGGAGCTGATCGTGAAGCAGGTCGAGCTGCTCAAAAAGACCTGCAAAACCGGCGCGATGATTGCCATTTTGGACAATGAACAGCTGTACCACGGGAACGCGGAGCTGAACACCCGCGCGGAGCTGATTGCCGTGAACTTTGAGAAGCATTTTACAATCGCCTGCAAACGCGAGCACATCAAAGAAATCCAGCAGTTTATCAAGGAACGCGGCATTGCCAGTCTGAAGCTGCCTGTGAATTATGCCTTCCATTCCGCGTCCATCGATGAACTGGAGGAGCCTTACCGTACATATTTGCAGAAGGTTGACTATAAGACTCCTGCCCAGGGAGTCAGTCTCGTATCGGCAATGGCCGGAGGAAGCGTACAGACAGTGGAAGCGTCCTTGTTGTGGGATGTGCTGAGGAAGCCGATGAATTTCCGCGATGCGCTGGAGAGCCTGTCCTCCGGTGGGCAGCGGCTGTTTCTCGACCTGGGCCCGTCGGGTACGCTGGAGAATTTCAGCAGATATATTCTGGGACAGCCGCAGGCTCAGAATATCCGGTCTGTGATTACGCCCATGGGCAGCGAACTGAAGAAGTTGAATGAGCTTGTAGCCGAGTTTGGGCAAATGAACCTTAAGAAGGAGGCGTGGGAGCCGAAGATGAACATGAAGGCTTATTTATTTCCGGGGCAGGGCGCGCAGTTCATTGGCATGGGAGGCACGCTGTTCAAGGAGTTCCCCGAATACACCGCGATTGCCGACCGGGTGCTGGGCTATTCCATCGAAGAGCTGTGTCTGAAGAACAGCAGCAAGCTGCTGGATAATACCGCTTATACGCAGCCAGCGCTCTATGTCGTTAATGTATTGTCGTATCTTAAGGAGCTGCAGAATTCCGGCGAGGCCCCCGATTTCGTGGCCGGGCACAGCTTAGGCGAGTACAGTGCACTGTATGCGGCAGGCGTGTTCGATTTCGAGACCGGACTTAAGATTGTGCAAAAAAGAGGCGCGCTGATGAGCACGGCGACCGGCGGCGGCATGGCCGCTGTCATCGGACTGACCGAGGAAGCCATCCTCCGGATACTCGCCGACCACCGCCTCGATAAGCTGGATGTGGCCAACCTGAATACCCCTACGCAGATTGCCCTTTCCGGGCTGATGGAGGATGTGCAGGCCGCCAAAGAAATTTTCGAACAGAATGGAGCTTCCGCTTATGTCATTCTGAATGTCAGCGGGGCCTTCCATTCCCGCTATATGCGCAGTTCAGCGATGCAATTCCAGGAGTTCCTCAGCCAGTTCCAGTTCGCGCCGCCGTCCATTCCGGTCATTGCCAACTTGACGGCGCGGCCTTATTCCATAGGCGAAGCCGTACATTATATGACTGAACAGATGGTCAGCAGCGTGAAATGGGCCGAATCCGTCCGCTACCTCATGGGCAGACATCCCGAAATGGAGCTGACCCAGATCGGCCCGGGTCACGTTATCGCAGGCTTAATCAGCAAAATCAAACGGGAAGCGGAGCCGCTGTTCGTAGATGATGCCGCCGAGGCCAAGCTGTCCTTTGCCGAATCGGCATCAACTGCCGAAGCAGAGACGGCACCGGAAGCGGCTGAGCCCGTTGCAGCAGTTGAAGCTGCGTACACGGCTGAAGCCGTGAAACAGGCCGTGAAAAAACCGGAGGAGATTTCCGAAGAGGCTGCAATCGTTCACGCTGCAAATGCTGAAAATGCACTAAATGCGGTATATGAGGTAACTGAGGTAACTGAGGTGAATGCGGTTGAGGTCTCAGAGGTTTCAGAAATCTCAGAGATCCCTCCAGGAATTGAACCGCCAGCAGCCGGGGAAACTTCGGCCGCAGATTTCACAGTGGAGCCGGAGGCCGTCCAGGCGCAGATTCAGGCGGAGACTGCCTTCACCGGCACCCGGCTCGGCAGCGCTGCATTCAAGCAGCGCTACGGACTGGACTATGCGTATTTGCTGGGAGGGATGAATGACGGAATTTCCTCCCCAGAACTGGTCGTGGAGGCCGGGAAAACAGGCTGTCTCGCTTTTCTGGGAGCAGGCGGGATGAAGGCGGTAGAGCTTACGAACGCTATCCGCCATATCCGCCGGGAGCTGGGGAACAGCAAACCTATTGGAGTTGCCGTAACCTATCATCCGATCTATCCGAACCGGGAAGAAGAACAGATAGACCTCCTGTTGAGAGAGAAGATTCAGCTGGTTGAAGCCTCCTCGTATCTAACCTTGACACCGGCGCTTGTAAAGTACCGTTTGCTGGGACTTACGAGAGCAGAGGATGGAACCGTGCGCCGTGCCAACCGGATCATTGCCAAGGTATCCCGGCCGGATATCGCCAAGCTGTTCATGCTGCCGGCTCCGGCACGAATCGTGGACAAGCTGCTGGCCGACCGGCAGATTACGGCAGAGCAGGCAGAACTGGCCCGGCTTGTTCCGGTGGCGGATGATCTCTGCGCGGCAGGGGATTCGGCAGGCCCGACCGATCAGGCCAACCTCATCAGCCTGTTGCCGACGCTTCTTCGTCTGAAGAAGGAACTGTCGGGCACCTTCGCTCCGGTGCAGGAGATGCACATCGGTGCCGCCGGAGGGATTGGAACACCGGAAGCCGCGGCAGGGGTGTTCCTGATGGGCGCGGACTTTATTTTGACCGGATCGATTAATCAGTGCACGGTGGAGAGCGGCGCAAGCCCGGAGGTGAAGGAGCTTCTGGAGCAGGTGAATGTCTACGACATGGCCTATGTGCCTTCACTGGAGTTGTTCGAACTGGGCGGCAAAGCCCAGGTGCTCAAGAAAGGGCTGTTCTTCTCCGCAAGAGCCAACAAATTGTATGAGGTGTACCGCAATACCGGCTCCATCGCGCAGCTGGACAGCAAGACGAAGGCTCAGCTCGAAGACAAATATTTCGGCCAGCCGCTGGCGGACGTTCTGGCGGCATGCCAACACGGGATGTCTGCAGAGGAGCGGGCTGCGGTCCAGGGAGATTCGAAGCAGCAGCTTGCAGCCGTCTTCAAATGGTATATCGCCAATGGCAAAGCATCTGCCATCGCCGGTGAATCCGGCAATAAGGTCAATTACAGCATTCATTGCGGCCCGGCCATGGGAGCCTTCAACCAGTGGGTGAAGGGCACACCGCTGGAAGCCTGGAGAAACCGCCGTGCCGGAGACATTGCCGTCAAGATGATGGACGGGGCAGCCCAGATTATAAAAGGAGAGGTTCTTGTATGAGCAAAGATCAGGTACTGGAAATTATGAAGAGTAAAATGATCGATATCCTGCCGGATTTAACCCCGGACCAGATCCAGAGAGAAGTAAGCATGAAGGATCTCGGCGCGAACTCCATTGACCGCTTTGATATTATTTCCGACACCATGGACGAACTCAAGATCAAGATCCCGCTGCTGCAGTTCGGGAGCCTGAAAAATATCGGAGAGGTCGTAGATTTCCTGCATGAGAACCTCTAGCGGCGCAGCAAGCTGGCGGTTTGGGGATTTCCGCCCGGTGACCGTCACCGGGATGGGCATCCTCAGCCCGGCGGCAAGCGGTGTGGAAGCCTTCGGCCGAACCCTGAAAGACGGCCGCAGCGGAGTTGGCTACCTTCAAGGATTAACCTATCCAGGCGGGCAGCCGCTGATCGGCGCAGAGCTGAGCGGGGAAGGGCTGCAGGAATCCTTCCGCCGCTATGAAGGGGAATTATCCCGCAATGCCGGCCGTTTGTTCAGAATCTCCGGCAAATCGATTCAGGCCTCCGCGCTGGCCGGAGCCGAGGCTTGGCAGCAGGCGAAGCTGAACATACGCAAGCCGGAAGCAGAGCGGATTGGCCTGATCGTTGCCGGAAGCAATATTTCACCTGCTGTCAGCTATGCAGCCATGAAGGAATGCGGGGAGCGGCCGGAGCTGCTGCATCCCAGATATGCGCTGAATTACATGGATACCCATCAGCTCGGGGTGCTGAGCGAAATGTTCGGCATCCAGGGAGAAGGAGCGACGGTCGGTGGAGCCTCAGCCAGCGGCAACGCGGCGGTGCTGAAGGCGGCGCAATTAATCCAGCTCGGGATTGCCGATGTCTGCATGGTCATTGGACCTCTGGCCGATCTGTCCCCGCTGGAGCTGCAAGGCTTCATCAATATCGGTGCGTACGGAGGCCGCAGCTTCCATGATGCACCCGCCGCAGCGTGCCGGCCGTTTGACAGCAGGCATGAAGGCTTCATCTTCGGGCAGGCTTCCGCCTGCCTGATCCTGGAGGGGGCGGACGGCGCGAAATCCCGGGAAGCGGAGGTGCTGGCGACCATAGCCGGAGGCGCAGCAACTCTGGACGGGCACAGCCTGTCTGATCCGAGTGAAGACGGGCAGGTGCGGACGATGGAGCAGGCGCTCCGCTCCGCCGGACTTACCCCCTCTGACATTGATTACATCAATGCGCACGGCACCTCTACACCGCTGGGAGATGTGACGGAGCTGAAATCAATCTCACGGGTGTTTCGCAGCCATGTCAGTCACATCCGGCTGAATTCGACCAAAGCGCTGACCGGACACTGCCTGTATGCGGCCGGAGTGGTGGAAGCCGTGGCGACGATCCTCCAGATGCAGGGCAATTTCCTTCACCCGCTGCCCTCTCTGGAGAACCCGATCAGCCGGGAGCACCGTTTTGCTTCCAGCCAGGCGGAACAGGCGAGCATTACCTATGGGCTTAGCAATTCCTACGGTTTCGGAGGAATCAATACCGGAATTATTATCAGAAAAGGAGCAAGCTGAATGCGAGTAGGAATTGAGAGCATCAACTTTTACGGGGGACCGGCGGTAATTCCGGCCCGGAGTATCTTTGAAGGCAGAGGGCTTGACCTCAGCCGGTTCGATAATCTGATGATGGACCGGAAATCAGTGGGCGTAGCCTGCGAAGATGCCGTAACGGGCGGGGTTAATGCGGCGAAGCCGATCATCGACGCCTTAAGCGAAGAGGACAAAAGCCGGATCGAGCTGGTGATTACAGCCAGCGAGTCCGGTGTGGATTTCGGCAAATCGCTCAGTACATATATCCATGACTACCTGGGGCTGAGCCGCCATTGCCGGTTGTTCGAGCTGAAGCAGGCCTGTTACGGCGGAACGGCCGGGCTGCACATGGCTGCCTGCTTCATCGCCTCGGGTGCTTCTCCCGGAGCCAAGGCGCTGGTCATTGCCACAGATGTAGCGAGAGCAGCAGCTAAGAGCACCTACGGGGAGCCGACTCAGGCTGTTGGAGCCGTGGCCATGCTTATCAGTGACAATCCGGAGATTCTGGAGCTGGATTTCGGCGCAACCGGACAATACAGCTATGAGGTGATGGATACCTGCCGGCCGCTGCCGGAGATCGAGACCGGGAACCCGGATTTGTCGCTGCTGTCCTATCTGGACTGCCTGGAGAACGCCTATAAGAATTATAAGGAAAAGGTGGACGGCGTCCATTTTCAGGAGACCTTTGATTACCTTGCTTTCCATACGCCATTCGGCGGCATGGTCAAAGGCGCGCACCGCAAGCTGATCCATGATGAGCTGAAACTAAGAGGCGCAGCAGTCCAGCAGGATTTTGACAAAAGAGTTGCCCCGTCCCTTACTTACGGCATGCAGGTGGGCAATGTCTATTCCGCAGCTCTATACCTTAGCCTATGCAGTCTGATTGACCAGGCAGACATCGCCGATTACCGCAGAGTCGGGTTATTCTCCTACGGATCAGGCTGCTCTTCGGAATTTTACAGCGGGGTGATTACGCCGGAATCCGTAAGGAAGCTGAGCGCGATGAACATTCAGGCCCAGCTGGACAGCCGCTACGAACTCAGCTTCGAGGAATATGACGACATCCTGGACCAGAACGTGGAATGGCTGTTCGGGATCCGGGACAAGAAGGTGGATTTCTCCGCTTTCAGCCAAGTCTATGACCATTTCTTTAAGGGCAAAGGCTATCTTGTTCTGACTGAAGTCGATGACTTTCACCGCAAATATGCGTGGAGCTGACCAGTGACTATGGACTATCGCTCCATTGCCGTAAGTCACTTGGGCGAAGGGCTGTACAGCATCCGGATGAACCGTCCGGAACACAAGAACAGCATCACCGCCTCCCTGGTGTCAGAGCTGCAGCACGCCTTAGGGATGCTGGAGGAGCTGAGCGCCTGCCGGGTGATTGTCCTTGAAGGCACTGGCGGTTATTTCTGTACCGGGATGAACTTTCAGGCGTTCACGGACGAGGGTGCCGGAGAACCCGGGGATGCTGCGGCACCACCTTCCGTAGACTTTATGCAGACAATGAAACGGATTGGCGAACTGTCCAAAATGGTGATTGCCAAGATAGACGGGCAGGTGCTTGCCGGTGGTGTCGGACTTATGGCTGCCTGTGATTATGTGGTCGCCACGCCGCGCTCCACCTTTGCCCTGCCCGAAGCGATCTGGGGGCTTGTTCCCGCACTTGTCAGTCCTTATCTGATCCGGCGGACCGGGTATTGGCAGGCGTACAAGATGACCTTGACCACGCTGCCCATGTCCTCAAATGAAGCACTGCAGTGCAGGCTAGCCGATGAAGTGGCCGCTGATCCGGATGCCAGCATTCTGCGGCTGTACCGGAGAATCAGCCGGATCACGCCGCAGACAGTCAGGGAGATCAAGAGCTATTTCCGGCAAATGTGGATTATTAACGAAACGATGGAGCATGCCGCCGTGGCGGAGATCGACAAGCTGACCGCTTCTGCAGAAATCAGGGAGAACATTCAGAATTATGTGCGGTACAAAAGATTTCCTTGGGAAAAAGAATAGGGGCGCAGAGATGCTGTATACAACCTTCGCAAGGCAATACGAACCGTTTCTCTCCAGCACGGTAAGAAAAATCAGCTTTGAGCTGGAAGGCCCGGAAGAACGCTATGGGCTGAAGCTGAGTGTGGTTTCCCTGCCGCCGGAGGACGGGCCTCTTGATTATCTGAGCGCGGCGGAGAAGGAGCAATACTTCGGCTTCAAATACCCCAGACGCCGCAACAGCTATCTGCTCGGCAAGCTGGCCGCCAAAATGGCCGTGGCCGAGGAACAGGACGATCTGTCCGAAATAAGGGTTGATCACGGGATTCTATGCCAGCCGATGGTGGCCGGAAGGGACCGGAAGATTACCATTACCCATTGCGACACTCTTGGAGCGGCGGTTGATTATGACCCGCGTCTTCTGATTGGCGTTGACATGGAGCTGGTGGATGAGAAGGCTATGGATGCGTTAAGAAGAATTACCTCCAAGGAGGAAGAGGGGCTGATGGTAGGACTTGAACCGCCGCTTGCACCGCCGCTCTTCCTGACTCTGCTCTGGACGGCCAAGGAAGCGATGTCCAAAGTGCTTCAGACCGGCTTCACCGTTCCCACCGAGCTGTTCGAAATCAAAACGTGTGCCCGCAGCGGACAGAGTGTGATCAGCCAGTTCAAGAATTTCCCGCAATTCAAGGCTATATCCATTCTGCGCCGCGAATATGTTTTTACCATTGTGCTTCCGGCCAAGGCCATGACCGACAGCTCGGAAGCCCGGTTTTTGCAATGTCTGCAAGAGATGCTGCCGTATTAACCTGTGGTGGGTAACCAAAATTTCAGGAGGTGCTTTATGAAAAGTCTCGTCCTTTACACAAGCGTCTATGGAAGTACGAAGCAGTATGCGGAATGGATCGCGGAGGAGCTTGGAGCCGATCTCGCGGACATCGACGTCTTTGACATTAAGCAGGCAGGCCAGTATGACACAGTCATTATAGGTACCTATGTCCGGGTTCAGAAGCTGGTCATCGCCGACTATCTGAAGAAAGTCTGGGATCAGCTGCAGCATAAGAAGGTCATCCTCTTCTCCGTCTCCAAAACACCAGTGCAAAGCGAAGCCTCCATTAAAAACTACAATAAAAGCATCCCCGAAAAAATCCGTGCCGGGCTGAAATACTTCCCGCTGGAAGGCCGGTTTAACTTTGAACAGCTCGCCGACAAGGACAAAACCATGATGAAAGTCGGCCAGAAAATGACCCGGCTGTTCATGGGCAAGGAAATGGCGGAAGAAATGGTCAGAAACTGCGACGATGTGCGCAAGGAAAATATTTCGCCGATTCTCCAGGAGCTGCGCCAGCTCACATGAGCAGCCCCGGAGCCTGGAAGGAGTGGGCGGATTGGAAATAGCCGTATGTGTCAAGCAGGTGCCGATTGCTCACATGGGGCAGGCTATGAACCCGGCGGATGTCTTTGCCCTGGAAGAGGCACTGCGGATCAGGGAGCGCAATGGCGGGAGCGTAACCGCTGTAAGTATGGGGGCAGATTCCGCAGCCAAAATCTTGCGGAGCTGCATCGCACTTGGAGCGGATGCAGGCGTGCTGTTGACCGACAGGCTGTTCGCGGGTGGAGATACGCTGGCTACGGCCACCGTGCTCGCCCGGGGACTCGGGCTAACGGGCAAGCCGGATCTGATTATATGCGGCACACACTCGACTGACGGGGAGACCGCCCAGGTCGGTCCCGCCCTGGCGGAGAAGCTGGGCGTTGCGCACACCACGCATGTGCTGGAAATTCTCGCCCTGGATGAACAGCACATCACCTGCAAGCGGATGACGGAGACCGGCTATGAAATTGTGCAGCTAACCCTCCCGGCCCTGATTACGGTGCATAAAGGCATCAATCAGCCGCGGATGGCTACCGTTAAGGGGATTCTGAATGCTAACCGGTGTGAAATCACCAGGCTGTCTGCTCAGGACCTTAACCTGGACAAGCAGGCTTGTGGGCTTGCCGGTTCGCCGACCCGCGTAGTGGAAACACGTAATGCGGCGGACCGGCAGGAGCCCTTTACCGTCAGCGGCAGGAGCCTGCAGGAGCAAATTGCAGAGATAGCGCAGCTTTTGACAGATAAGAATGTGTCACGGGTATAAGATCCTTTGTCAAAATATAAGAATTTATATCCTTCACGCTACCTTGATAAGGAGGCTTTCATGCCGATTCAGAGCCTGCGGGCCAGAGAATATGAGGGACTCATGATTATAGGCAATCACGCGGACGGACGGCTGGACCCGGCTGTATATGAGCTGCTGGGCTCAGCCCGTGAGCTGAACCGGAAACTGCAGACGGACATTGCCGTCGTGCTTATCGGAAGCGGTACATCAGCCTATGCGGCTTCCTGCATCAGTCATGGCGCGGACACCGTCTATGTGCTCGATCAGCCCGGCCTCAGTCCGCTGAGCGAAGAGGTTCATACGGAGCTGCTGCATCAGCTGGTATTGGAGGCTAAACCGGAAATCCTGCTGCTTTCCTCCACTATACATAGCAAATCCATCGCCGCTAGATTAGCTGCAAGGCTTAACACCGGCTTAACTGCGGATTGCACAGAGCTTGACATTGATCTGCCTAGCCGGGTGCTGCTGCAGATCCGGCCAGCCCGGGAAGGGGCGTTAATGGCGACCATTTGCTGCCCGGAGGCCAGACCGCAAATGGCGACAGTCCGGCCCGGGGCCATGTCCCCTTGCGAACCCGATCCGTGCCGGACCGGACGGATTATTCATCCGCAGCTACAGCTTCCATCCGTGCTACGCACCTCTATCCTTGAGGTGATCCGAAGCAGAGAAGTTTCGGGCTCCGCCGCTTCAGATATAATCGTTGCCGCAGGGCGGGGCGTGTGCAGCAAGGAAGGGCTGGATCTGGTCAGAGAGCTTGCTGCATGCCTAGGGGCAGAGCTGGGTGCAACAAGACCCGTGATCGACCAGGGCTGGCTGGATTATTCCCGGCAGATTGGCTTAACAGGCCGGAATGTAAGCGGCAGAATCTATATCGCCATCGGTATTTCGGGAGCGGTTCAGCACACTGTAGGCATCCGCAGGATGGATACCGTGATTGCCATCAACAGGGACCGGACAGCGCCTATTTTGGGACTGGCTGCGCATGGCATTGTTGCCGATCTGTTCGAGGCCGTGCCGCTCCTGATTGACCAGGTTAGACAAAACATAACAGTAGGCAGGTGAGCATATGGAAGAACGGATAAGCTTTGCGCAGTTCCAGGGCATCTTTTCGGAATATTTGGGAATTGAAGCTTCCCGGCTGACCCCGGAGGTCAATCTGCTGCTGGAGCTGGGGGTCGATTCCTTATCTTTGGTCAACGTGATGCTAAGGCTGGAAAGAGAGTACCAGGTCATGTTCAATCCCGAAGACCGGGTAATGACCCGGACACTGGGCGAAGCCTATGAGCTGTTTGACAAATATAGAAGTTTGGGCGAGGAAGCGCAGACCAGCGGTTAATCATCTTGATGTAGAGGAGCATGACCATGTTGAATCTGTCTATAAGCGCTTTATCGTATTACATCCCCAAGGGGCGGATGACTAACGGGGAGATCGTAGATTTGTTCGCGGAGAAATATTTCCGCCATCTGCCGAAGGATGATCTGGAGCAGCTGGTATACGGCAGCAAGCGCAAGCTCGATTTCCTGGAGATCACGACCCGGTCCTGCTCAGCGGACTACCGGGAGGAGAGCTCTGTGCAGATGGCTGTTAAGGTCTCGCAGGAAGCGATCGGCAAAGCGGGCATCACAGCAAGCGACATTGATCTGCTGCTGTTCGTGGGGGTGTGTAATCCCTTCCGCGAGCCGTCTTACGCGATTATCCTGGCGCATGAGCTGGGAATGACCCGGGGTAATTATTATGACATCAACGATACCTGCAACGGGTTCCTGAAAGCGATGGAGCTGTCCAGCCTCTACATTTCTTCAGGCAAGTACCGCAATATCCTCGTTGTAACCAGTGAGAATCCGCTGGAGCTGCTGGAGGCTTCCAATTATGCAGGCAAGGTCGGCAGCCTGGAAGAAGCGGATTACAAAATGAATCTGCTGTTTGCGGGCGCCGGAGCCGCCGCCATGCTGCTGAGTGCCGATACTGGCGAGAAGTCCATCCAGTACTACGGGGAGCAGAGAAATCATGCGGATTGGGAGCTGTCGCTCTATGTATCGCCCAAAATCCACATGCCGGCACCAAGGTTCGAGGGAATGGATTTCATGAGCTGGGCGGACGGGCGCGGGATTGCCGCCAATGTCATCCGCGATATGCCCGGCTTTGTCTATGAATTCCTGGACGAGCATGGACTGCGCAAGGACAACATCGATTATATCTTCTCCCATCAGCTGGGCCGCAATATTACCAACTCGCTGCTGAACAAGCTGGAGGTCAAGACGGACAAAGTATTCCCCGTCAATACCTTCCCCGAGAACGGCAACATGGGCAGCGCCAATATTCCCGCCGGACTGGCGATCGCCGAGGAGCAGGGGCTGCTGCATAAGGGGGACTCGATCCTGCTGCTGGGCAGTGCCTGCGGCTTGACCTATGCGGCGGCGTACCTCATATGGTAAGGGAGGGACGCAGACCATGACGGCCACGAATTTCCCTGTTCCCAAGCTGATCGTCAGAGAACCGCTCGACAAAGAAATCATCCGCAAAAAGGTCGCCTACGGCAACTATTCCTGCACGGACAAGATAGTGCCTATGATTCGGGCGCGGGGCACCAATCTGCAGACGGATGGTGATGGGAATCTGCACATTATCGGCTGGCAGCGGGACATCACCCGCATGCGCAAGCAGGATGTCTCCTTGTCCTTCATGGTTCATCTCACCGTCAGTCCGGACGGATTCATTCTGGAAGCGGCGGTGGACGATCTCTTTAACGGCGGCAAGGGTGTGCTCTGTTCAAGGGATTATCTGGAGCAGAAGCTGAAGGAGGAGCTGGAGGGCCAGATGTTTGATAAAAAACTCGCTGCCCGGCTCCGCTTTGACCGGTTTAAGTGTTTTCATATTTTTGAGATTATGAGCGGGATATACAGCTCCTATTTCATGCATAAGCAGCAGGGGAACACAGGCCCCGGCGCTTTATTTTACGAGGAAGATATCGTGGACATCTATGCTGCAGAAGGCAATCTGTATTTGACCGGGCTTCAGGCGTTCAGCGGTAAAGAGGACATTCAATATACGGTCGTTCTGTACGATGTGTTCAATCATATCACCTTCGACCAGGAGGGTTATATGAAGCTGAAATCTCCGATTCTGGCAGAGTTCTACCTGAACGGGGAACTGGTCCATGCGGACGAAATCTATCAGAAGGAGAAGGATTATATCTTCATCCGTATGCAGAAATTTCTGTTTGTATGCGTGGAGAAGCTGAAGGCGGAGCTGTTTCCGGATTTAGCGGACAAAATGATGAACACCAACCTGGCCCCCGGCGCTTTCATCGGAATCATCATGCAGGCCATCGGCATCCGTTCGTTCTCGAACAACTTCAATTATATCCAGTATATTATGACGGCCATGCAGCGCCCCCGCAGGCTGCCGGGCTGTATTGGCGCCATTCTGAATGAAGAAGAGGCGGCCCAGCATTTCGAGGGCTTTGATCTATCCTATTTGGGCTAACAAAGGAGACTAGAGCACACCGATGATCCAATATGAACGTTTGACCATTGACTGCGTGCTGGACACATTACAAAGGGATTTTCCGGACAAGCCTGCGGTGGTGTTCGAGCAGGAGACTGTCACCTTCGCGCAGCTGTATGACTATTCCATCACCATTGCCGGCAATCTGCTGGACCTTGGGATTAAGAAGAACGATAAGGTGGCCGTGCTGCTGCCCAACAGTCTGGAATATCTGTACGTCTACTTCGCCCTGTTCAAAATCGGCGCCTGGATTGTTCCCGTCAGCACGCGTTATGAGCCGGATGAGATCCGGCGGATTCTGGATAATTCCGATGCGGAGACGATCATTTATCAGGACCGGCTGGGCATTTTTAATTATGAGGAGATTCTCTTGTCTGAGCTTCGGCCCGAACTGCCTATGATCCGCAATTATATCGTGCTTGGCGATGAGCCTGCGGCGGGCAGCCTGTCTTTTGCCGGGCTGCTGAAGCCGCTGACGGTCCCTTTTCAGGACAGGCAGCTTGAAGCTATTGATCCTGAGGATATTGCGATTCTGGGCTATACCTCTGGTACCACAGGCCACCCCAAGGGCGTGATGATCACGCACCGCAATCTGGTGGCAACCTCTTATTATGGCGGACAGCTGCTGGATATTCACGATGATATCGGCTTCTCGATTGCTCCTCTCTATGCGGCGCAGGGCTTTAATGCCGTGCTGGTCTACTTCGTGTCCTGTATTACGATGAAATGGATCTCCAACTTCAACCCGAATGATATTCTGACCCATGTCGCCAAAAACGGCATCAACCTCTTCCACACCCAGCCGACAATGTGGAGTCTCATCCTGGCCATGCCTTACTGCAAGCCCGGGCTGTTCAAGGAACTGCGCAAGGTTGTGGTCTCCGGTTCCCTCTGTACCCCGTATTTAGCCCGCTCCATTGAGGAAACGACCCGCTGCACGCTAATCAATGCCTACGGCATTATTGAAGCTACGGGTCTGGTCACAATGACCCGGCTGGATGATCCGCCGGAGGTCCGGCTCAATACAGTCGGCAGGCCGATTGAGGGCTTCGAGGTCAAGATTGTGGACGGGGAACGCAAGGAGCTGCCGAAGGGCGAGATCGGGGAACTGGCGATCTGGGGCTATCTGATGAAGGGTTATTACAAGAACGAAGCCAAGACGCGTGAGGTGATTGATGAGGAAGGCTGGCTGTACACCGGGGATTTGGCCTGCTATTACAAGGACGGGGTCAATATTTGCATTGCCGGCCGCATCAAGGATATGGTCATCCGCGGCGGCTTCAATGTCTACCCGGTAGATATTGAAGAATGTGTGCTGAACATGGACAAGGTCGAGGATGTATCGGTTGTCGGGGAGCCGGACGAGATTCTGGGCGAGGCGCTGGCCGCTTTTGTGATCCCAAGGCCCGGAGTACAGCTTACCGAAGGCGAGATCAAAGCCTATTGCCGCGGCAAAATCGCGAACTATAAGGTCCCGGACCGGGTACATCTCGTCTCCCAGCTGCCAGTGCTCGAATCTGGGAAGGTACAGAAGAATATTCTCCGAAGTTGGGCCGTTGAAGGAATTCCGGCGGAAAGCCAATTTTTACTCAATGACACCATCGTCAGAGGCATGGCCGGAGAGCTATAAAAATCACAGGGTCAAGGGGCGCTTATTGTGGATTTCAGCTATACCGAGGAGCAGCGGCAGATAGGCGGCTTAATGGAGGAATGTTGTGAGAGGTATTTGAATGACGGGGTGTATGCGGATGATGAGAGCTGCACCTTCCGCAGGGATAAATGGTCCAGAATAGCCGATACCGGCTTGCTGGGGCTTCCCTTTCCGGCAGCGTATGGAGGAGCGGAGCAGGGAATGCTGACCACGGCGCTGGCGATCCGCTCGCTGGCGCTTCACTGCCATGACGAAGGCCTGATCTTCTCGGTATGCGCCCAAATGTCGGCGGCCCAAGTGCCGCTATGGTTGTACGGCAGTGAGGAGCAGCAGGCCAGATATCTGGCACCGCTCATTGAAGGAAGATTCATCGGCAGCAGTGTAATCACGGAACCTGGGGCCGGCTCTGATTCTTCTGCCATGACCACTTCGGTAGAGAAGGAGCCTGAAGGTTACATCCTGAACGGCGTCAAAACCTTTGCCACACTCGCCCCGGAGTCCGACATCCTGCTGGTGTATGGCAAGCATGCGAATGGACTGCCCATGCTGGATGTTTCGGCCTTTATTCTGGAAGGGCGGCAGCAGGAATACGAGATTGGACAAGTCTTCGAGAAGATGGGCCTGCGGACCAGCCCGATGAGTGAGGTTCTCCTGAACCGTACCCGCATTCCGGCCAATAGGCTGCTGGGACGGGAACGTCAGGGGATGGGCATTTTTTTCAAGGCGATGCTGTGGGAGAGGATTATAGTCAGTGCCTATCATGTCGGAGCCATGGAACAGCAGTATGAACAGACCTATCAATACGCAAGCCAGAGGAAGCAGTTCGGGCAGGCCATCCTCTCTTTCGAGGGTGTCTATGACAAGCTGGTCCAGATGAGAATCCGGATGGAGACGAGCCGGCTGATGCTGTATAAAGTGTGTGAGGACTTTGATCAGGGCCGCTGCGGGATGCACAACGCCTCCATGCTGAAGCTGCATACCTCTGAATCCAAGGTGCAGAACAGCCTTGCGGCTGTGCAGATCTGGGGTGCTTACGGCTATGTGAAGGAGAGCCCGCCGGAGAAGCAGATGCGCGATTCGCTTGCCTCCAAGCTGTACTCGGGAACAAGCGAGATGCAGAAGAAAATCATGCTGGAAGGTCTGGGGGAAGCGCATGAGTGATTTCCTGCTTCAGCATTACCTGATCCGCACCGCTGAACGCTGCCCGGACCAGACTGCGCTGCGCTTTGAAGGCCGGGAGGTAAGCTATGGCGAGCTGCACCGGTGCAGCATTCAAATCTCCGATGCACTGATCGAAACCGGCATGGAACCGGGGGAAACCGCTGCAATCTGTCTGGACAAGTCGCCGCAGGCGGTATGCGCCATGTTCGGCGTGCTGTTCACCGCAGGTGCGTACATCCCGCTGGATACAACCTATTCACCCGTCCATAGAATGCTGACCATCCTCGAGCAGAGCGGGACGCGGTTCCTGATTATTGATGGTGCGAACCTGCAGAAGCTGCTGAAGGGTGCCAATCCGGAGCAGTTAGAGCGGCTGAGGCCGCTTCATGTGCTGTTGGTGGACGGGAGTGCTGAATCGGGCGAAGCGGACGTTGGTAATATCGTTCAGGTTGCGCCGGAGCAGCCCCTGCGCTATTTGTACAGGAGCAGAAGACAGGCGATCAGCGAGGATCTGGCTTATATTCTGTACACCTCCGGTTCCACCGGAGTACCCAAAGGCGTGATGATCACCCATCTGAATGCCAGAACCTTCATTGACTGGTGCTGCAGTTACTTCAAACCGGAAGAGAATGAACGCTTCGCTGCCATCGCGCCTTTTCATTTTGACCTTGCGGTATTCGATATTTTCGTGTCGGTTGCCGTGGGGGCGACGCTCGTCCTCCTGACGGCCGAAGTCATTCAGAATCCGTCGCGCTTTACTGCAGCTATCAGGCAAGAGGCGATTAACTGGGTCTACTCCGTACCTTCACTGTGGGCTGCCGTGGTCAAATACGCCCGCTTGCCCGCTGAGGGGCTGCCTTCGCTGCGGGGCGTGCTGTTTGCGGGAGAGGTCCTGCAGCCGAAGCTGCTGCATCGGATCATGGAGCTGCTGCCGCTGGCAGATTTCTACAATCTGTATGGGCTGATTGAAACCAACGTCTGCACCTATTATCCGCTAAGTGAGCAAGACGGTCTCCGGGACGCCCCCGTGCCAATCGGGTATCCTTGCGGCAATACCGGAGTTGTGGTGGTAACCTCTGACGGACGCCTTGCCGGTTCGGGTGAAGAGGGGGAAATCTGCGTAAGAGGCGCGATTGTCATGAAGGGCTATTACCGCAATCCCCGGCTCACGCAGCAAAGCTTCCGCAGCATACCGCCGGACTGGGGTCTTGGAGACAAGATCTACTGTACCGGGGACCTGGCTATGGTTAATGAAGACGGAGCACTCGTCCTGGTTGGCCGCAAAGACGCCTTGATTAAGCGTTCCGGCTTTCGGATTGAGCTGCCTGAGATTGAGCGCGTGCTGCATGACATGGAGAATATCCTGGATGCCGCTGTGGTGGATATCCCGGACGCTGAAGGCCAACCGCTGATCTGCGCTGCCGTGGTTGTGCATGACGCTGGCAGCTTCACCGTCCTTGGGCTGAAGCAGGCTGTCGGCAAGCTGCTGCCCCAATATATGATTCCCGATATGGTGCATGTCTTTGACAGCTTCCCTACAGGGGGCAGCGGCAAGGTGGACCGGCAGCAATTGAAGCTTGAGTTCCGCAAGCGGCTCTAATGGAAGAAGAGGAGAGAGGAGACTATGCAGATGCAGGACAAGCTGTATGAGATTATCGCCGGTGTATGCTACTTCGACAAGGAGGAGCTGCATCCCGGCTTGTCGGTTGCCGATGATCTGGCCATTACCTCGGTGATGATTGTAGAGATTATCGCTTTGGTTGAGAATGAACTGGGCGTGAACCTGGAAGAGCATGTAGATGAGCTGCTAGGCTGCGAGACGCTGGGCGAGCTGACTGAACTGACCGCAGAGCTGAACAGGGAACATTCGCTGGATAGCCTGCCGGGGAGGTGAAACCTTTGGCCAACTCCCATTCCAAGCGGTCCCTTTCTGCTGCTGCCACGCTTCACGAAGGATTCGAAGCCCGGGCAGCGCTGCATCCGGAGCATCCGGCCATCGTTTTGGCAGGAGAGTCCATGAGCTACCACGAGCTGAACCGCCGTGCCAATGGTCTGGCTCATGAGCTGATCGCCCGGGGCATTCAGCCGAATGACCATGTTGGTGTAATGGTGAAGCGGAATATGAATCTGATCATTGCCCTGCTTGCCGTGTTAAAAAGCGGCGCGGCCTATGTGCCGGTGGATCCCGGCTATCCGGCCGGCCGCAAAAACTATATTCTGCAGCATTCCGGGGCCTCTGCCGCTGTCTGTGAAGACGAAGAACCTCTCGCTGTGCCGGTTCAGATCCGCCTGGGGTCTGCCGAAGCGGCGGCTACCGCTGCTCCCAATTCAGCAGACTATCCGGCAGACAACCCGAATATCTCTATTGACGGCAGCGATCTGGCCTATATTATGTACACCTCCGGCTCTACCGGCATGCCCAAAGGCGTAATGATCGAGCATCGTTCCGCTGTAAATTTAATCTCCTGGGTGAACCGCGAGCTGGATATGGGCAGCCGTGACAGAGGCTTGTTCGTAACCTCGGTGTGCTTTGATCTGTCTGTGTACGATATTTTTGGCCTGCTGGCTGCCGGAGGCACAATTGTCCTGTGTCCGGAGTCACAGATTACTGATCCGGTCAGCTTAACACGGCTGCTGCTGGAGCAGAGGATCACCTTCTGGAATTCCGTTCCGACGACGCTGCATTATCTGGTACGGCACTTGACTGAATATCTGCCTGATTTCGCTCAATCAGAATTGCGGCATATCTTCCTGAGCGGGGACTGGATTCCCCTGGAGCTGGCGCGGACCTACTCCCGTTATTTCCCCCGGGCGAAGCTGACCGCTCTCGGTGGTGCTACGGAAGCTGCGGTCTGGTCGATCTATTATATGGTTAAGGAGGTCCGGGAGGACTGGACAAGCATTCCCTACGGGAAACCGATAGAACAGAATTATTGGTACATTCTGGATGATGACCTGCAGCCGGTTGCGGCGGGGGAGACGGGAGAGCTCTATATCGGGGGCATCGGAGTAGCGCAGGGCTATATCAAGGACCCGGTGAAGACCGCCCAAGCCTTCATGCCCGATCCCTTCCGTGAACCTGAGACGGACAGGATGTACAAGACAGGCGATCTGGGACGGATGAGGGAAGACGGGAATATCGAGTTCCTCGGCCGCCGCGACGATCAGGTTAAGATCCGCGGCTTCCGCATCGAGACGAAGGAAGTGGAGAAGCGGCTGCTGGAATATCCGGGCATCCGGGATGCTGCCGTTACGGCCAGGAGCCATAGTTCAGGCGATAAATACCTCTGCGCTTATCTAACCGCAAGGCAATTCATTTCCAGCAGCGATCTTAAGCAGCACCTGAGTGCCCGCCTGCCCGCTTATATGATCCCGTCCGTCTTCGTCCGGCTGGAGCAGTTCCCGCTGAACGCCAACGGCAAGGTCGACAAAAAGCAGCTGCCTGAGGTATCACTGCACAACATGCTTACAGACAGTGTATTCACTCCCTGCACCACTCCGCTGCAGAAGTCGATTCGCCAGGCATGGGAGGCAGTCCTGGAGCTTGAACCAATCGGAGTGGACCATGACTTTTTCGAAATTGGCGGAAGCTCGATTGAGGCGGTTACGCTGCAAAGCGAGCTTGCCCGCTGGGGCATTCACCTTTCTTACGAAGCGCTGCTGAGCTGCCCTACGATTAGAGCACAAGCGGATTGTGTGGAATCGGGACTTGCAGTGCCATCAGGTGCAGCCTGCCTTCCGCAGGTTCATATTCACTGCGGGGAGGTCGCAGCTGCCTCCAGTCTTACGGCGAGAAGCTTCCCGGAACCCTTGGAGCCGAGGCCCTTCACACAGCCGCAGCCGTTTAACGATCTCTATTACAAAAGCTGCTTATATAACTCACTATTTCCTGTACTGAATGTCTTTGGCCGGAATATCAACACGTTTCTGTGCAGCGATATGTTTGTGTACCGCCCAGGCCCTGAACAGTCTGAGCTGTACCTCTCTGCTGACTGCATTGAATCCGCAACACCGGAAGCGATTCTGGAGCAGCTGGGGCTTACGGTCCGGTATGAGTCCCCGCAGGGCGGGCCTGAGCTGAAGAAGCGGCTTACTGCCGGACTGGCCCGGCAGAGCCTGTTCATTCTCTGGGTGGACAGCTTCTATGAGCCAGCCCGCAGAGATGCTTATAGGAAGAAGCATCTTGCCCACACGCTGCTGGTCTATGGCTACAGCGAAGCGCAGGATCAGTTTATTGTGCTGGAGCACAGCCATAAGGATGCGCTGAACTACAGGGAACGTACCCTCGCAGCAGAGGATCTGCTGAACAGTTATCAGGGATACCGCCAGCATTTTATGCCGGCGGCGCAGAAGTACACCTTGATGGAATTCCCGCGTGCCCAGCAGCCCTACACCTATGAATTGCAGTCAGATGTTAATAAGCTTAACTGCCTGTACCGCACACAGGAAGATGACCTTACGCAGAGCCTGCTGGCGTTGTCTGCCTTCAAAGATCACTATACTTCACAGCATATGAACCTCACAGCGAATTACGCCATCCGGCTGATCGCAGGCCTGAACACTATCATTGATTTCAAGCGGGCCGAAAAATACCGGCTGGAGCGTCTATTCACAGATCGGCAAGCAGCAGCGGCTATGCTCGGAGAAATTGCCGGTGCATGGCTGGACATCCGCAGTGACCTGATCAGGTACAGCAAGGGCATTGCGCTGACGGATACATGGAGAATTGTTCATGGCCGTTTATTGGATGACATTGCACACAAGGAGCAGGAACTCATGGAGATGATGTGCCGCCCGGCAAGCCGGGGCAAGGAGGGGGCTTGGCAGTGAATCAGACCATTCAGAATCAGCTGCATTATTTATCGCAAAAGTACAACGAATACAACCTTCCCATGTATTTAAGTTATCCGGTGGACAGCCACTGGCGCCAGCCTGCAGACGAGTCCGCTATAGCTCTGGAGCTTAACGAAATCGAAGAGGCACAGGTGTATGTGCATATTCCGTTCTGCAAGTCCATCTGCTACTACTGCTGCTGTGACCGGGTACTGAGCGGTAAGGATGAAGACAAGGATCATTACATTGATGCGCTGGAGCAGGAGCTGTCACTTAAGCTCTCCGGCCGTGCCCGGAAGCTGAAATCCGGCAATCTTCACTGGGGCGGGGGGACTCCGGCTTATTTAAATGAACGGCAGATCGAGCGGCTGTACGGAATTATAACTCATTATGTGGATTTTGAAGATAACGCCAGAATAAAGCTGGAGGCTTACCCGGACAAGCAGATTGTTACCGAAGGCAAGCTGCGGCTGCTGAAGACACTAGGGTTTAACTATATCAGCTTTGGCATTCAGGACTTTGATCCCCGGGTGCTGAATGCCATTCACCGGGAATGCGATCTTGAGGATACGCGGGAAATTATCGGCCTTGCCCGGAGCATGGGCTTCACCGTCAATGTGGATTTATGCTATGGCCTGCTTTTTCAGGGACTGGGGGAATTCGAGCGCACATTGCAGGAGATCGTACGGATCGCCCCCGATAAAATCGTGGCTTTTCCCTATGCCCATTATCCGGCCATTTACCCGCTGCAGCGCAAAATCCCGCATCTCAGCCTGCCTAACAATTATATGGTGTCCCGCCTGTTCGAGCTGGCCCGCCAGTATTTATCCCGGGACTACACCGAGATGGGCAGTGATACCTTTATCCGCAACAACGGGCGGGAGAAGCATCCCGGAACGCATGTGGTCCGCGATTTCATGGGCTCCTCCGAGAGAAGCAGCCAGCAACTGCTCGGTCTGGGCAAGTCGGCGGTCAGCAAGATCGGCGGGCTCTATTATAAGAATGTCGCGGCGATGGATCGTTACCATGCAGCGCTTGAGCTGAGCAGGCTTCCTGTCGAGACCGGCAGGACCCATCGTTTGACCGGAGACGATGCCCTTCGCGAGGAGGTCATTTTGAAGCAGCTGCTCGGCGGTAACCCGATTGACAAGATAGCGCTCCAGGACAGCTTCGGTATCGATTTTGACTCTTATTTTCAGGAGGAGCTGATCGTGCTTAGGGGCATGGAGAAGGATGGCCTGCTGCTGGGTGCGGACTCTCCGCGAATTACAGTAACCCTTACCGGTACGTACTTTATCCGGGCTATTGCCCATGTTTTTGATCCCTACTACAAATCCACCAGGAATGGAGAAAATAGTATATGAAAATCACAGAACAAGTTACAATGATCGTAGCGGGTCTGACCCGTATTCCGGCCGGGGAGCTGCGCCTGGACACCGATATTTTCGAGTCCAGATTATTGACCTCCCTGGGTCTCCTGGATCTGGTTGCCAGATTGGAGCAGGAATTCAAGATTATTATTCTGCCCGAGGAACTGATACATGACCACTTCGCGAGCATTGCCACAATTATCGGGTTTATCGATAATAAGCTGGCGGAGGCATCATAACTGCGATTGTCTCAGGACTGCCCGGGCTGCTAAGAGGTGAGCCAATTGTTCAAGATCATGATCGTCGAGGATGATATCAAAATCAGAACCCTGATGACCGATATCCTGCGCAAATACAGCTATGAAGTGGTGGAGGTTGCAGATTTTCAGCAGGTGGAGAAGATCTTCGAGCAGGAAGCGCCGCAGCTTGTGCTGCTTGACCTGAATTTGCCTTATTATGACGGGTTCTACTATTGCCGGGTATTCAGAAGGAAGACAACGGTGCCGATTATTGTGATCTCTGCAAGGGATGAGGAATCCAGCCAGGTGCTTAGCATGGAGCTGGGGGCGGACGATTATATCGTGAAGCCGCTGAATATTCAAGTGCTGCTGGCGAAGATTATGGCGATCATGCGCCGGAATTACGGGGAATATGCAGGCAAGCCGGAGCCGGAGAAAGAACCGCTGCCGATTCATCTGGATGACCGCAATTTTAGCATTTCCTGCAAGGGAGCCGTAGAAGAGCTCAGCAAGAATGAATATAAGCTGCTGAAGAAGCTGATGGAGAATATGGATACCATTGTCACCAGGGAAGAACTGCTGGGAGAGCTGTGGGATGATGTGCATTTCGTCGTGGATAATACGCTGACAGTCAATGTCACCCGGGTCAAAAGCAAGCTGGCCAGTCTCGGCTTTCAGGATGTGATCAAAGTCAAACGGGGCGTGGGTTATATTTTTGATTCGGCTATGATCGGAGGGACCCGCCAGTGAGCATTAAGCTGTTTCGGGATTTCATGCGCGATCATCTGGCGTTTACCCTTGTCTATTTTCTAAGTCATATCCTGGTGAGTGTATACTGCAATTTCTTTATCAGCAGCAATATCCAGCTCATGTACCTGCTCAGCATTTATTTTTACGTTTTTATCATATTTATGTGCTTCCGCTTGATCAAATATATCTCCACCAACCGGGAAATTCAGCGGTTATCCGAGAATATCGAGATTGAAGAGAAGAGCTTTTCGTGCGAGCAGCAAGCTGCCATTCAGCTCATTCACCGGATACACCATAGCTATCAGGACCAGATCTATGAGGTCAAAGCCCAGGCCGACAACACCCATAAATTCATCTCCCAGTGGATACATAATCTCAAAACTCCCTTGTCAGTCATCGACCTCATTCTGCAGAACTACAAGCTGAATCCCACGGGCTATGCCCTGGCCCTGCAGCATGTGGAGGAAGAGAAGGATAAGCTCCTCAGTATGCTGAACCAGATGCTTAAGTTTTTCCGCCTGGAGCATTTCACCCGGGATTATAATCCGGAGCCTATCAACCTGCTGGAATCACTCAGAAGCCTGATTAACAGTAAGCGGAATCAATATATCTACAATCATGTCTACCCGGTTATCGAATGTGAGGACGAGCGTATCACGGTCATGACGGACAGCAAATGGAACACGGCGATGCTCGATCAGATCATCTCCAATGCGATCAAATACTCCAACCCTGGCGAAGAGGCGAAGCCCATCCACTTCCGCATTGGGCAGCGGGGCGACCAGGTGGTGTTGTCCATCAAGGATGAGGGCATCGGCATTGAGCCCGTCGATCTTCAGCGGGTCTTCCAGCCCTTTTTCACCGGAAAAAACGGCCGTACCCACCATCAGGCGACAGGCATCGGCCTCTACGTCTGCTCGGAAATAGCCAGGAAGCTGGGCCACCGCCTCACGATCACCTCGGAAGTCAACCAAGGCACTGAGGTGCAGATTTCTTACCTTTCAAAAATGAAAGAAAACGTAAGGTAAATGGATGGATATGGATTCCAGTGTCTACTACAATGAAGCTATAAGCTGTAATTGAGGATAAATACACGACAAACGGGAGATGAAACTGTGAGCGTAGTACTGGAAGTCAAAGAGGTTAAGAAGGTTTATGGTGTGCAGAACGGTGAGAATTCCACAGTGGCGCTGGATTCGGTCAGCTTTAACGTAGAGAAGGGGGAGTTTATCGGCATCATGGGTCCTTCGGGCAGCGGCAAAACCACATTGCTGAATATCCTGAGCGGCATTGGTAAGCCGAGCTACGGCGAGGTTTATATCGGGGGCAAGAACATCACCTCCCTGGATAAGAATGAAATGGCGCTCTTCCGCAGACAGCATCTCGGCTTTGTCTTCCAGGAATTCAATCTGATGGACAGTCTGACACTGAAGGAGAACGTCATGCTGCCCATGATCCTTGATAAGCGGGACAAAGCGCAAATGGAAGCCAAAAGTGAAGAGATTATGAAGCTGCTGGGCATTGAAGAAATTGCCGGCAAGTATCCCTACAACATTTCTGGCGGTCAGCAGCAGCGGGTGGCGGTCAGCCGGGCGCTCGTGAATGATCCGGATATTATTTTCGCCGATGAGCCGACAGGCAACCTGGATTCCAAGTCCTCCACTGCGGTAATGAAATGCATCGAGAAGATGAACCAGGAACGGGAGAGCACCATCCTGATGGTGACCCATGACGCCTTCGCCGCGAGCTTCTGCAAAAAGATCATCTTCATCAAGGATGGCGCAATCAGCATGGAGATTGTCAGCAGCGGGGTCCGCAAGGAGTTTTTTGATCAAATCCTCGACTGCCTGGCGATCATCGGAGGGGAACGAAATGACCTTTAGAGATGTCACGATTAAGAACTTCAAACGCAATGTGCGGAATTTCTTCTCCTATTTCATTTGCAGCGCCTTTGCGATTACGATCTTTTTCCTCTATGCGGCCTTGCTGTTCAATAACAGCATCCGGGAAGGGGCGACAGAGGATGTGATCCAGATTGTGCTGATGCTGAGTCTGGCTGCACTGACCCTGTTCTCGGTGTTCTTCATCAACTATGCGCATTCCTCGTTCATCAAGTCGAGAAGCAAGGAATTTGCCATCTTTATGTCGCTCGGGATGCATAAGAACGATCTGCAGAAGATTATCCTGCTGGAGAATCTGATTATCAGTGTCTCCTCGCTCATTGCGGGAATTATCACTGGCGCGATCTTTTCACGGCTGTTCCAGAATGTGGCGATCGATCTGCTGGATCTGCAAGGCGTGTCCTACTCACTCAGCGCGGCAAGCTTCATCGTCACTGCGGTTGTATTTACCGTGATTTTTGCCGCCTCACAGATGATTTCAAGTGTAAAGGTCGGTAAGCTGGACATCGCAGACCTGATGAAGGATTCCCGAAAGCAGGATAACCAGGCGAAGACAAGTGACACCCGGCTTGGGCTGGTGGGAGTGGGGCTGGTTGTGGCCTCGATCATCTTCCTGGTGGTAATCTCAAATCACGAAAGTCTGAATACGAATCCCTTTATGATTATTACCTATATCCTGCTTAGCTTCATCGGGATCTACATGGTCATCTCCCATCTTGGGAACACATTGATCAGCTTCCTGAAGAATAAGAAATTCTATTACCGGCATATCCTGTCCATCACCGAAATCAATCACAAATTCAATCAGAACAAGCGGATTATGTTCATTCTGAGCATTCTCAGCGGGATGACAATCTTTCTTGTTGCTTCGCCATTCTCGCTGCTGCAGCTGTCGGAGAGCATCGCGGAACGAAATAAGTATGATATCGAGTATATCTCGGTAGCCGGCGTGCATGTGCTGGAGAGCGGACAATTGGAGCAGGTGCTGAAGCAGTCCTCCGAGCCGCTGAAGTCGATCCAGGAGACCAGCTTCCTGAATCTCAAAATGAATCTGGAAGGAGATAAATACGATATCCTGAAGACGAAGCCGATTGTGTCACAGGACATGTACAACTCTCTGACCGGGGAGAAGGTAACGGTCGGTGCCGGGGAAGTACTTAATATTGTTACGGCCTGGGAGCCGGGCACCCATGGCATTGGCGAAGGGGAGGCGATTCAATTCACGGATGGCACACAAACCTTCAATTACAAGGTGAAATCATCCTATCACGGGGATTGGTTTGCCACAGCGAGCTCTTATCCAACTAGCTCAGGGATTGTAGTAAGCAATGAGGATTACAAGAATATGGAGTCCAAGGTAAGCCCGAATGCAATGGGTACCCACTACGGAATTGATTTTACAGCCTGGAAAGGGACAGAAGGGGTTGTCCAAAAGCTCAAGGATACGCTGAATGCTACGGATAAGGATGGAAGCGGGCAAATGTTTGCGGTAGCCTCCAAAGTGGATGCCTACAAGGAGCTGAAGAAGAACTATTCACTCTTCGTGTTCGTCACCTCGCTAATCGGCGTGCTGTTTTTTGTAGCAGGGGGAATGGTGCTGTATTTCAAGCAATATACCGAAATCGGGAACGCCACCGTCTTTTTCCGCAAGCTGTATAAGATTGGAATCAGTGATAAGGAGATAAGGTCGGTAGTATCGGCAGAGCTGCTCATCACCTTCTTTGTTCCGCTGCTGCTGGGCAGCATCTTCGGCTACTGCTTCATCTATCTGATCACCCACGTCATGAGCGGGTCAGACATCATTGGGGAATTCATGAAGAACACAACGATTGTGGTCGCCATCTATTTCGTATTCCAGCTCAGCTTTTACTTCATTACCAAGCGCAAGTACAGCCAGGAGGTTGTCCGAAAGTTGACCCGTGCGGCATAAGTATTCTTTATTTTAAGTATGGCTGGCAATAAAGCAGGTTAGGAATCATCTCTGATTCTTGGCCTGTTTTTTCATTTTAGGAGGTGTTTATTTCAATTATTGCAGGCTATTCATTTGCCATAAATGAGATTAAATGGTGTATAATCATGGAAAAGGAGGTGATCTCATGGCAGAATTCTTTAATGGGGGGCCCCCCATGAATTCAAATGATCCTGGCGGTCATAAAGCCAACCATGACGTGAATGCGCAGAAGTATCACACCGAAGGACCTCCGGGTCTATGGAGACAGATATCCGATCTGGTTATCGCAGTAGCTGTCATTGCCTTTTTCATTTTAGTGATCATGTGGATCTTTTGATTTGTTTCACCAAAAGCGGCAGTCTAGGGCTGGTTTCACGGTCCTGGTGCATCCGCTTTTTTGTTTGTATCAATCTAAGGAGAAATGGCCATGAACTATAACCGTATAGACCGCACCGTTGAAACGGACAGATTGCTTCTGCGTTTATTTCAACCGGAGGATGCGTACGAAGTTAGAGATTATTGTAATAATTACAATATATACCGGAGTACCTTGACCTTGCCGTATCCGTATCCACTAGAATGCGCTGTGTCCTGGATGGCAACTCATGAGCAGAACTTTGACCTGGACCGGATGTATGAATTTGCGATTACAGACAAGACCAGCGGCCAGTTGTATGGAGCAGTAGGCATTTCTAACCATCAGTCTTATCATAATGGCGAGCTCGCATACTGGATCGGAGAGGCACACTGGGGGCAAGGTTACGGAACCGAAGCGGCCCGGGCAGTTATTGAATTTGTGTTCACAGAAAAGAATTATCACCGGGTATACGCACGCCATTTCGCATCCAATCCGGCATCCGGCAAAATCATGCAAAAATGCGGGATGAGCTATGAAGGTACACTGAAGGATCATATTTACAAGATCGATTCTTATGAGGATATTGTTTATTACGGGATTGTTAATCCAGAGGCGCAGAGATGAGCGAAAGCGAATAAATCAGAGTATCCAACACATACTTACAGATAAATATTCTATTTGTAACAGGAGGATACGCAGGTGGAGGCAGATGCAGTCTTTGAAGGCGGCGGCGTAAAGGGAATTGCTTTTGTAGGAGCCATTGAGGTGATGGAGGCAAGAGGATACACCTGGAACAAACTTGCAGGGACTTCTGCTGGTGCGATCGTTGCAACGTTATTAGCCTGCGGCTTCAACAGTGCTGAAATCAGAGAGCTAATGAACTCGCTGGATTATATGAAGCTGCTTGGACGTACAAGAATGAACAGCCTGCCCATCTTGAACAAAACGCTTCCGTTAGTGATGAAGTCAGGCATTTACAGCAATCACATTTTAGAGCAGGTAATGACCGAGTGGCTGAAGCGCAAGAAGGTTGTAACGTTTGGAGATATTCCCGAGGGAAAGCTTTCGATTATCGCCTCAAATATCAGCAACGGACGAATTGTAGTTTTCCCTAATGATTTGCCTCAATATGGTCTGAAGGCGTCTGATTTCCCCATCGCTGCGGCAGTACGGATGAGCACAACGCTGCCTTTCTTCTTTCAACCTTATATTTGGCATACGCCGCTACAGAAGAAGCCGTACTATATGCTGGACGGAGGAATGCTTAGTAACTATCCGATCTGGCTATTCGACGTAGATGGAGTTCCGCGGTGGCCAACATTTGGTTTCAGACTATCAGAAAAGCGTACGTATGCCCAATCCATAGACATTAATGGACCGCTTTCATTACTCAAAGGGATGTTCAAAACGATGCTGCAGGCTCACGATCAAAGACATGTAGACAAGCATGCGGAAGTGCGGACGGTATTTATTCCCACTGGAAAAGTAACGACGACCAAGTTCGAATTGACGGAAGAGGATAAGCATTTCTTACTTACATCCGGCCATACTGCGGCAGATAAATTCCTCGAGACGTGGGATTTCGAAGCGTACAAGCATAAATTCAGAGAGAATCATGCAGCGATACCAGCTCAGCCTTTCTCGGATGAATTCCAACAGGAGTCCGGGATTTACCATTGAATAAAAGCTACTGCCTCTGAACTCAGAAGCGGTAGCTTTTTTTGATTGAGGTTCACAAATTTGCCAACAGCACCACCGGGCGTATGAAGGTTTTATTAAATCGGTTCAAGAATATAGATACAATACCAAATGATGAGAAAAAAGTTAGTGCGGAGATAAATGAATCCCGCGGCGGAGTAATAGGATTGGAATAGATACAAACCCGATTTCCTCTTGTAGGGCAATCGGGTTTTTGATTACGCATTTGGATTAGTAACCGCTATCTCCTGTAGTTTCGTAACCATAGTCGAAGGTTTCTGTAGTACCGTCATCATATTGAAGAGTAAGCTGGTCAATGATAATCCGATCCAGGGTGTTCTGGTATGTAAAGTCACTGTAAATAAATAAAGTCTCATCAGGCCCAACCGGCCCCACGTATTTAACGAGAAAGTTGCTTTTGCCGCTCAGCTGATCATAAGAAGGATCGCCCACCGGATTATACGTACTGATATGTGCTGTGTAATAATTGATCGTCTTTCCGGTTAGGTTGTAGGCTTCCCAGGTAAGCTTAATAGCATCAGCAGAATTCATGCTGTACTTGAATTCTATTGGTTCTCCAACGCCTTCGCCCGATGGAGTGCCTTCATCCGGCAGATCTTCAAAGTCATAGCCGGCAGAGTCATTATCGATGAGACCCGTATCATTGTCCGAAGGCATATCATCCAGGACGGCTGATTCGGGGGAAGGTTCAGGATCAGGAGCGACGGCTTCAGCAGTAGCAGGGGTATCCTCTGCAGTGCTCGGCGGTAATTCCCCGGTAATGGGACTGCTTGCTAAAGTCTGCCCGTTCAAGCGTGTTTCAACGCTCGGGCCACATAAATCCCCAGCAGAAAAGCTATCATGATAGATAAAACAAAAATGAGGACTAGATTAAAACGACTCAAATTCACACTCCCTTTAATGTTATATATAATACGAACCTACTTATAATGACATGAGTGTTAAGGATTTGACAATATTTTTCTGTAAAATCAGATGGATAACGTCTTCTGCAATGGGCAGGTGAAAAGGAGATAATATAAGATAATGAGAACAGCGACAGCAAAGGAAGAGAACATAGAGTCTTCTAAAAATTTCTATCTAACAAAATCCCCGCTTGCTCTGCTATAACTTTCGAAGGTTCTGATAATCCATCAGTAATCCAGGCTATTACTGTCTCTACGATGGCAGCTCCAAAAAATTTTAGAATTAATTCCTTACTTAATCCTTGATTTATTCCTTCAGTTAATTCTACTTCCCCATCCAGCTCCTCGATTACAAATTTCAGGAACTGACTACGAAAAGCTGGAGCCCCATTACTGGATAATATGGTCGAAAAGAAGGAATAATGGCGCTCAAAGTATTCAAACCATATCAGATTCCCTTCCACAAAACTTAAATCTGCTGCTGATTTGCACAGGTTTCTCAGTTCGTTTAGATGCTCTTCGATGAGCTTATCCAGTAAATCAAATTTATCTGTGTAATGGTCATAAATGGTTCTCCGACCGACATTTGCTTTATCAGAAATGTCTTGTATTGTAATTTGATCGAATTTTTTTTCAGCCATTAGCTCTATAAGGGCATTTTTGATTGCTTCTTGAGATTTTTGTACCCTTCTATCAATCCTGGACATTTTAGTCACCAAGCTTTCTTTAAGTTTCCGTACAATTTCAATGTACTTGTGCAATAACATACAAGTTAGCGTGTTTTGATTATTGAGGATTTCATTTATTCATCTTATATTATATACAGATGTGCGATAACGCATCAACATGCGGATTTAGTAAGAACAAAATGAATTGGAGGAATTAAAGTGGCAAAATTCGAAGAAGTAAAAAATGGTGTTATTTTCCCGGTTGGCGATAAGAATGAAGCGTATGCCCAATATTTTGTAGGACAAAGCTATCTTAAATCTTTGATTGCTGACCCAAAGTTGAATGTTGGGGTTGGTAATGTAACTTTTGAACCGGGATGCAGAAATAACTGGCATATTCATCGTAACGGGTTCCAGCTTTTATTAGTGACCGGTGGAGAGGGCTGGTATCAGGAGGAGGGTAAACCTGCTCAATTCTTGCAGGCTGGGGATGTTATCGTTACCCATGATGGCGTCAAACACTGGCATGGCGCAACCAAAGACAGCTGGTTTGAACACATTGCAATCACTGCGGGTACACCTGAATGGCTGGAAGCCGTATCCGATGAGGAATATAACAAAATTTAACGGGTAATTTTAATAGGTAATGATAAGAAGCTCCCTGTTGTTCATTTAGAAAGGAGGGGCCTTTTTTGGAAAGACCCTATATCATTTTCCATATGCTCACATCTTTAGATGGAAGGATTACCGGTAATTTCCTGGAAGAGGAACGCTCCCCATATTTTATTGAAGAGTATGAAAAAATTCATGAACGGTACGGAAGCACAGCATGGATGTGCGGCAGAATTACCATGGAGGAACACTTTACGCTGGGATATACATTAGAGTTGGCGCATGGAACTCATTCGCCTATCCCTAGAACCGACTATGTGGCACCCACAGCTTATACAACGTATGCGATAGCTATAGACCCTTCTGGTAAATTAGGCTGGACACAAAACTTCATTTCAGCATGGAACGAGAATAGGTTAGATGATCATATTATTGAAGTGCTTACAGAGCAAGTATCTGATGCATACCTTGCTCATCTGCGAAAAATAGGTATATCTTATATTTTCGGTGGACGGGAACAGTTAGATTTTACGGTAGTTGTTCAAAAGCTAAAACATTTATTCTCAATAGACAAACTCATGCTGGAGGGAGGAGGCGTTTTAAACGGGGCCTTTTTGCGTGAACAGCTGATTGATGAATTAAGCTTAGTAATAGTTCCCATCACTGAGGGTAAGTCTGAATCTTTGACACTCTTTGAAACAAAGCCTAATCTTGGTGAGGTTATGCCAGTCAATTTCTTGTTAAAGCACGTCGAGAAACTGAATGACGGCGGATTATTGATAAATTATGTTGCAAATAAGGATTAAGTCACAGCAGGCTAAGGACTGATGGATTCAATTTGATCTTTGAAGTTAACAGGATAGTTCTGTGAAAGAAATAACATGAATCCTGAAGAGACACAATAAAATACATTTGGATGTGAATCATAAATTTGCTGCTGCTCATGGGTTATGCAGAAATTGACAAGAGTTAAATAAATCAGCATCGTAAATGGCCGTATTTACTAAATGAAAAGTGAGCGCCGAAAAGAATAAAGATCTTTAAAAAGATAAAGAGGATTAGCGCAGTAATAAACATTAAAAGTATAACAAGTAAATAAGCCGGCTCAGACACAAAAAAGGCCTGATTTAGGCTGGTCCTGTTTATTCACTTACTACTACTTCACAAAACCCGTATTTTGTACATATGTACATGACTAAGTTAGTCCCTTTATTTTGTAGTTTGATTGGCAGCATCAATCCTTAACGTAGCTAAGTTTGGCTTGCTCTGCCTCTAGCCTGTGGATTCGCACCTTCTGCTTCTGTTCCAGAGGGACTGCTTTCAGCATTTCTTTTTGCTGCCGCTGGTCGCCAACACCCATGACGCTATACTTCTTCAGCCGGGCACATGAGATTACGTAAACACTCTTTGAGCAGGCCGCCTATCTCCTACGATAGATCAATAATCTGTCTTAAAGTTTCATCCTTATCCGAACATTCTAAGGAATGTGTATATATTACTCTGTTACCGGGAAAACGCAGCGAATATTCCATAATCTTGTTTGCGGCTAGCAGCATCTTCTCTTTTGTACTGCAGGCTTCATTTTGTAATATTGACAATACAGTTAGGATATTTTGAATGTGAAATTCTTTTACCAGGTTGAGCATTTCGTCTTTACTTCTGAAAATAATTGATGGCACTTACATCTACATTAGCTTCCTTGGCAATTGCCCGAATCGCGATATTGCAGCTTTTATTCTTTCCCATTGGGTACAGTGCGCGTTCCAGAATACATTCTTCAATATTTTTTAGTTCTCTCATATGATCCCCTCCAATACTTCTCTCTTAGACACTTACACGGATATCCTGCAGGAATTACGGCTTGCCATTGAAATACAAAAGAAACCCAGAGTCTTTAAAAGACCTGGGGTTCTCGACAATCTGAGAAATCCGTTTAGTGTTCCTTCCATGCAGTGAAGTTCAGGCGAGGAATTGCCACGTCTCTGGAATCAGTGGGTTTCCCCGCGGTGCAGAAATTCATCAATCATCGCTTTGTATTTGTCCAGACTGTATACGTTATACATTCGGGAAGAAAGCGTACGGGTGTTTCCAAAGAAAAAGCGCTCAAACTGTTTCTGTCTGCCGCCGAAGGGACCGACACCCAGTTCCCAGGTCAGTCGGAAAAGAGAAATCCGGTCGCAGGCTGATGTATCCTGTCCTTTAAGATAAAGACGGATAAAGTCACCGGCATCAGATTCGAAGTCTGTCTCGGAAGGAAGCATAACAAGGCTGCTGGAACTGATGTCCTGGAGCATACCCAGCATCTCCTGATAAAAAGAGGAATACTGCATCGTAGCAGCAATCAGCGGCTTTTTGGCCGGCACATAATAGCCTTTGGAATCCGGTTCTGCCATAATTTCCGAAGCCAGACGAAGGGATTTCAAATTTTCAAGCATGGTCAAAATCCGGGATATCCGCTCCATAGTAACTGCTTCGAGAGCGATATTCTGTTCATCCGACAATTTAGAGATCAGGCCAAGAAGAAATTCCGTCTTGGCAATGTAACGTGTAAGCACCTGATGACCTGCATGGCTGTGAAAATTCCCTTCGCTGAACAGCCGCTCTCCAATCTCTTCATTCCCTAAGTAAAAGATTCGGTTGCGTGGTATGAACACGTGATCGAAGATAACCATGGCGTCCATTTCTTCAAATCTGCTGCTCAGCGGATGATCATAATGAGATGAGCCTGAATAACTCTCACGACAAATGAAGGTCATCCCTTCCAGATCATTGGGAACGGCAAATGCAAAGGCATATGGATTATCCGGTTCCAGCATGGAAGGGAGAGGTGAAGGGAACACCAGTATTTCATCACAGGTTGCTGCCTGCGTAGCCATCATAAAAGCACCGTTTACCACAATTCCGTTCTCCTTGCGATCGATAACTTTAGCTGTAATTGAATCATCAACCTCGTCCACCAGTTCGGACAATCGGCTGGCAAACGGTTGAATGAATGCATGGGATAATGTGATGTCCTGACTGCGGCAGTATTCATAGTACTTTTTGAGATTATCTTCATATTCCGGATTGTATTCTTGTAACAGATGAGCCGCGGTATATAAAGACATCAGCGTCGTATTCATATAATCTGGTGATCTCCCTAAAAACCCATGGTGCTTCTCTGCCCACAATTCCATCATGATTCTCCTGCGAACTAGGTCTTCCTTGCTTCTTGGTGCCAGGAAGGAAAGTCCGTAACGCTCCCCGTCAGTCCCGCTTTGAAAGGTCATTTGTTCCATGATTTTCTTCTGATGCTGCATATCATACATTTCAGCTTGGGTCTTTATTAATCCGTTGAAAGCAGGATGGCTGGATAAAGGCCTTTTGATGGTTTTACCTTGATACCATATATTGATTTGCTGGCGGTTGATACGATCGGTATATTCTTTGCCGTTCTTAATTGCCATAGCCCACCACCCCATTCATGAACATTCAACGGGTCAACCAATTTGACTAATCCAGTTTCTCTAAAATACGTTGTACCGTTAAAAGAAGTACATTGTCCATGTTCAAACATTTACTTTCCATATAAAAGAGGATTATCGGATATAACGCCAGTAGTCAATTTTCCTTCACGCATATCTTCCTCTTGACCTACTCTCAGGTTAGTTCCAATCACATTAGTATACTTTAACTTCACTATTATCTTAAGGTACAGTCTCGTCATTACTCTGAGACATTACCTTTATGATCATGATAGCTTTCTTCATCCAACCTCGAGTCAAACATATTACTTAGCACAAATAACTTTAGATTATTATCAAATCGGCAATGGGATCAAGTTCTTGTCCTCCTACATTTGACAACACAACAACATGTTTGTGAACAAGAATATAGTCCCTTGTAGGACAAGAACTTAGTCCCATTGCCGACAAAGCCCCTATTCTAGCCATAAAAAAACAACTCAATTGGAGTTGTTTTTAATAATCATGCTTCTTAATATATGAACTTACGTAATTAATCAGTTGATAATTTTTGGATAATCCATGGATATCCGTGCCGGTACATATGATTTCATTTTTTAAATAGAAAAACATCAGACAAAATCGATATGACCATTGTTCTTGAATCCACTCCAATGTATCTTTATTTACCTAATTCCCCTACCATCATATTTGGCTCAAGGCATACAGACATTACGCTGTGATCCAAAGACCAGCCATGCAAAATAACTACCGGGAATCCTTCACCTACAATTTTGCATTAATGGACAATGAAATACACAGCCTTTCCCGTTGTTGGGTTGATTACGACACTCCATCCATCAAGTCAACAGGCATAACTCTCGCTTGCCCGGAAGACAACAACTGCTTGGATCACTGCAGCCCTCACTCTCTCGACGACGTTTCTGTCCAGCACTGCAGGAAATGGTGAATCCGGTGGTGTCCTTCATCTCCATGAGAGGAATGCCCAATCTCCAACAATCGGTCTGTCTGGGACCATCTATCGGATCAAAGGAGACTCTTCCTCCATGGGCTGCGAGATAAGAGATTTGCTCCCCGATATGACCGATAATGTGTTCAGTGGATACTCCGCGGTTGAACGTAGCCGCATGCGCTGAGAAGAAGCCCAGTCACACCCAAATCAAGAGCGCGGTCAAGCATTGATCTCCAATCGGCATCTGCCTCGGCAATCATGATTTCCGTCTCCACATCCAGGTTCGCTTCATCTATCGCCTTAAGAATCAACTTGATGTCTTGAGTATTAGCGGTAGTCCCGATTTGAATCTAAGTGCATTAAAATGATTTATCAGTTCAAGATTGGCTACTCGCTCGGCTGAGTCTCTGCCTTCCGCATCTTCACCATGCTCCCTGTACCAGGCATGTCAATAAAAAATAATGACAAAATCGTAATCTTTTTTTAATAAACGGCTTGTAAGCCTTGAAGGAGAAGTGAAATCGCAGCCATTAGCAATTAATGTTAATAAATTCTGTGTTAGAGTTGAATCAGACAATTAACCAGACTGCAACAACAGGAGGTAACATATGAATACAATTCACGGCACAAGACGTTTCCGCAACTTAAGTATCGTAGTCAGCTTAGGTATGGTCTTGCTTACTGGCGCAACCGGCTTGATCGGCAGCAGCAGTACAGCATATGCGGCAACAAGTACATCTGCCTCAGACTCCGCATCTACGAGCGTTGCCGATCAGGTCATTGCAACAGGATTGAAATATCAGGGCGTCCGCTATGAATACGGTGCAGAGTCGGGGGATTCGAGTTCTTTTGACTGCTCTTCATTCACGCAGTTTATTTTCGAACAAAATGGAATCACACTCCCCCGTTCTTCCAAAGACCAGTCTACAACTGGAACATTTGTGTCAAGAAATGAGCTTCAGCCTGGCGATCTTGTATTTTTCTATTCCCCGATTCATCATGTAGCGGTATATATGGGCAACGGTAAAATACTTCATACGTACGGAGAAGATGGAGTGACCATTACTGCTCTGGATACAGGCTGGTGGGATTCACATTATACAACAGCACGCCGCGTATTACCTGCTAACGGACAAGCTGTTTCAGATAGCGGATCTGCTACTCCGGACACACTCTCCCCAACTTCTCCTTCCGCTGATTCGTCTCAGGATCAGACGATCGGTGATGCTTGGGATTGGCTTAACAGTATTAAATAAGCTGCTTAATCATAAGAAAAAAGAATTTATCTTAAACGTTGGAGTATGCAGTTTTACTATAATATGAAAACTCCTTAACCGTGTACTTGGTGAAGGAGTTTTTAGTGTGAAGCTTTACAAAAATGAATTAGCGCTGAATTAAAAAACTCCGGAAACTCCATGTTGTACCCTAAGCGTCAAATGAAACCCCGCGGGTAAACTCATTTTTTTTGCTCTTTATTTAATTTGGCTGCTTCAATTGTAATGACTGGCATAAAAACTCCTTTAGGTGAAAAACGAGTTATAAATGGCCTCTACAGAAAATAGTGAGGTCAACGTACGGCAAGTGGCGCAACTTTAAGTTCGATGCACAAGTAAAAGTTTGTCAATGTTAACAGCAATACGATTTTTTGTGCTAATGCATCGAATTTTCCCACTCGCCTTTGACCTCTACGCCGGTCTCTTTTGCTGCCGCTTCAAGATCGGTGATTTCTTGCTCGGTCAGACTGATTTCTGCTGCTTTTATAGCATCCTCAATGTGGGAAGTTTTCGTAACGCCGATAATCGGCACGGTTCCTTTCGCCATGGCCCAAGCTGTTGCAATTTGTGCAGTGGATGCATTGTGTTTACTTCCGATGTTTCTCATAGCTAAAATTAAGCCTTCCAGCTTGGTGAGCGTGTCAGAATCAAATGCTTCGCCTCTACGGGTACCGCTTGGTAAAGGATGTTGCGCACTGTACTTGTCAGTCAATGCCCCTTGTTCCAAGACCATATATGAAAAGAACACAATATTTTGCTCTTTGCAGTAATCTATAATTCCTGCTTCTTCTGATGAACGGTACAGCAGACTGTAATGGTTTTGTACTGCTGAAATTTCCAGTCCTTCTTCCGCCAAGATACTGGCTGCCAATTTGATTTCTTCCAGATTATGATTAGAGACACCGGCATATTTTACTTTTCCGCTTTTCATCAGAGGGATCAGTTTTGACGTCCATCTTTTCACATCTGCCGGATTGTGGATCCAATAAATGTCTGAATGCTCAACACCAAGCCGATTTAAGCTTCCGTCCAAAAGTTCCTCAACCGTGTTGTCATTATTACCGGCCATTTGAGGTGTGAATTTCGCTGAGATCAGTACATCATTGCGGCCTTTAGTGAAGCTTCCCAAAATAGTTTCTGAAGCACCCATTCCGTATACAGCTGCTGTATCCCATAGATTGAATCCGGCATCCATCGCGGCTTCAAATACCGGCTTCAGATCCGCTGCCGAAAGGTGATTTCCAAAAATGGCATCACCGCCGGCTGAGCCGGTACCCCAAGACCAAGTACCAAGAGCGATTGAAGGAATCATCTCATTTTTCATTTTCACCAATTTCATTATCGTTCACGCCTTTCTATTCTGCGGCTGGTTTCAGTGCATGTTCCAAATAGTCTTTCACAGTTTGTTCCATTTGTTCAACGGTTAACTGCATGACTCCAAAGGCTGCGTAAGGTGTCAAATAACGTGTACCAATCATGTTGCTTGTTGCATGGAACGGCCGAAGCAGTTCTGTAAGAGTGAAGCTGAACGCACCTTCAGCCGTATAGGAGTCTTCTGAAGCACCTACGCTAACGGCAAGCAGGAGTTCTTTGCCATGCAGTTTGTTTCCTGTGCTTCCATAAGCCCATCCGTAAGTGAGTACAGTATCCTGCCATTTTTTCAGCAATGATGGTGAGCTGTACCAATAAATAGGGAATTGCAGAATGACCCGATCATGCTGCTCCATCAACTTTTGCTCGGCAGCAACGTCGATTTCCTCATTGGGATATGCTTCATAAACGCGGTGAATCGTTACATCAGACTGTTTCTCCATTTCTTCAGCCCAGCGGCGGTTGAGACGGGAATCAGCCAGATTAGGGTGGAATACAAGGACCAGTGTTTTCATATGGTATCTCTCCTTATTTCTTTTAGTGGATCAAGCTGTATTGCATGAATTAAGAATATCAAGAAAGACCCATTGTTTCTTTGCTGACAGGCCCATTTCATTTGTTCATTTAGCCCAAATATTTTGATATAAAAAAACGTTTCACGGAAACAACCGTGAAACGTTATACGACTGAAGTGCGTTTTTCAGGTTTTCATTAGCTTGTACTTACCCTGTTCTTCACTCTATCGTCCCTTAGCCTGGATTGTTGTCTATATTCCGACGGAGACTGTCCAAACCGAAGCTTGAACACTTTGGAGAAATGAGCGATGTTTTCGAATCCCACGGAGTAACAGATATCAGTGACGGAAATCGTCGTTTCTAATAAAAGGTTCTCGGCTTTATCAAGCCTCCGGTTGCGAATCCACTTCAACGGAGATGTATCATACGTTGCCTGGAAATCACGCTTGAACGTAGACAGGCTTCTTCCCGACAAATAAGCCAGATCGTGAAGAGAAACTGGATTAGTGAAATTCTCCTCCATGATTTTACCGATACCGGTACTGTCATTATTGCCCGGCTGCAGCAACTGGTATAGAAATCGTTCATTTGAATCTGCAATATGAAACAGCAGCTCCATTAACTTGACTCGAACCAAGCCGTCGTTGATATGATCCGGTTTGTCGAAATAAGGTTTTAAGGATTCAATATAAGATGTAATGAGGTTATTGACTGGAATAATGGACACCGGAACTATATCGCTCACGGGGTAGATGGGCTTCATCTCTGCGAACTTGACGAAATCCTCCAACGTTTTTTCGTTTAGAAAAAACATCATATAATCAAGTAAGTACTTGGAACCAGGTTCCCCTGATTTCTCGTATTCAATCACAATCGATTTGTGCAGGAACACCATCTCATTACTACGTACAGTATACTTCTGGTCTCTGAAACGAACAGTATATATCCCTGACTTCACGTACAGCAAAAGGTGTTCCTTCAGAAAATAGGATCCTATTCTGCCTTGGGTGTGCAGGCAAAATGTAATGACAGACATCCCATTTAGTTTTAAGTTCCCGTTTTGGTCTGGCGCGTTGTCCAGTTGCTCGGGCACTCTGATTAATCTACCTGTACTTTTCGATTTAGGTGAACCTACGTTTTCTTGGGCTTCCATTTCCATTCAGTTTCCCCTCTAATCCATTCGTTCAATTGTAACTGTAAAAGCCTCATTCATACCTGCAAGGGCTTCAATTCCGGAATCAATGCTGCCTAATGGAATCAGTCCGCTGGAGTATCCAAAATCCTTATAAAATATAGCTATATTACTTCCTTTCATTTTGACGGCCAAGGCGCATAAGAAATGGATACCATGTCGCCGCGCAGAAAATCATTGTTGTCTGTGATCGCTGGCAATAGACCAAGTTCATCCGCTGCATCTATTGCTGTCTGATACGAAAAGTCATTTCCATAACCCAGCGCGCGCAGCACAAAGGTAGCGTACATCTGAAGACTGCATAACCCGCCGGGATTAAACTTGTCGCGACTAATGCCTTGGGTAAAGTTTGAGCTGTACATATAAGCAACAGCAGCATCTGCCCAGGCGGGTACATCGGTAAAAGGATGGCTGTATCTGCCCTCCCTCGCTTCATTTTTCTGCACCTAGCAGACGGACCATTATGACCGCCGCCTGAGCCCGTGTAACCTGCTGGTCGAGCTCATAACCATTATTAGTGCCTTGAAATAATCCCAGGCTATGGAGAGTATCTGCCTCAACATTGTTGTCAGCGGCATAAGTAGTTTGTCCGAGAATGCCTGATATTAGAACTATGACGAGTACAACGGCAATTCGTTTTAAGTATTATTTCATTTAAATCCTCCCGTTACTAGCTCAGTCTGCAAGTGACCATGAAACCTGTACATAATCTGAACCAAGAGCAATAGCAAGGTTGGACGGATCGTCCACCTTTCCCAGCAGTACATAACCGCCGTGAGAATTAGAGAAGGTTTGATAAAAAAGCACCAGAGTGTTTCCTGACCAGATCATAATATCACCGGCATGAATGGTTGCAGGACGCTCCGCAGATGGAGCAGGAAGATCCTCAGACAGATTATAATACTTCTCGAGTCTATTGAGTTCATTCATCCGGAGGGTCAAAGGAAGTTGTGCGACTAACGCCTGAGATGTTTCGTTGTCATGAAGTGTTGCTGTAAATGTAGTGCTGCCTACAGTAATATGGATGGGAATTATGCCGGTTTTCATGGAATCATTACCCCCTGTTTCATCTAATGCGATCTCCGAAGGTAATGCAGATGGTGGTAGTGTTAAAGTCGGTGCGCTCTCCGCAGGTACTTGTGAATTTGTACTTTCCGCGCTTCCGCCGGGAAAAGCAGAGTCGGAATATTGTTCATTATGTGTTTTACTGCAGGCTGCCAATGCAAATATAAACCAAGTGCATAACAGTACACTTAAGACTTGACGCATGTTGCACCTCCTTTCAAAAAATTACCCGTTCGAGCTAACCGTTCACGGCTAGCTCATGAAGGAGAGGTACCCATTAATCTGCCAGTTCGATCAGTACATCATAGCTTCCGGTCAGTTGGCTTATTACCGATAATTCAATGTCAATTTTTCCGATGTTCACCTGGTAACCATATTGCTCAGACTTCTTTCCATCATCTTCAAAAAGAATAGTGAAATAATCTGCATCAGTGGCAAAGTCAATGTCACCATTGAGCCACCCGTAATGAACATCTTCTTCACTGAACTCCAGCGGATCATCCATTACGCCGCAGAAGTCGTGGGAATAGCGGTTTACATGCACGGTATAAGGCAGCTTGGATATTAAGTCCTGTGCTGTAATGCTGTCGTTCAGTGTGCCAGGGATGATCACATCACCGAAATGCATATTGATTTTTGTGCCGTTCTCCAGAACTCGAGAGGGAGCGCAAAAAGTTATTTCACAATACTCTTTTACTTTCTAATCTATCTGCTTTATCATTTTTGCCGGAACGCCTGCCACAACCGTATTCGGCGGAACGTCTTTCGTGACCACAGCGCCGGCGGATACGATCGAATTTTCTCCAATCGTAACACCAGGCATCACCATGGCACCGATGCCTATCCAGGCATTTCTTTTTATTACGATAGGGGTGCAAATTGTAGATTGTCTTTGAGCGGGATTCAGCGGGTGGTTAATGGTAATCAAATTCACTTTCGGTCCGATGAGAACATGATCTTCGATTGTAATCCCACCTCTATCCATAAACGAACAAGCGTGATTGATAAATACATTTTTCCCTACCCTGATATTTCTGCCGAAGTCGGTGTAGAACGGCGGAAGGAGATCGAATGTGTCATCGATTTCTGCTCCCGTTAACTTCGAGAATAAACTTCTAACCCTTTCAGCTTCATAGGATGAGCTATTTAATTCAAAGGTGATTTGTTGTGCTTTGTTAATGACCTCCCGGATTTTATAATATTCCGGATCATCCAGAGAAATCAGTTCACCTGATTTCTCACGTTCAAAGATATCTTTTGGATTCATTTTGTTAGACCTCTCTTTGATTTAAGAATAGTTCAATGGTAATCTCTGCAGCATATCGTTGACTTCATTCAGTTAGACAACTTGGTTCGTTGGGCGAATCAGGATTTCGCTTACCGCGACACTATCTGGTGTGCTAATGGCATAGGCTACAGCATCGGTGATGTCGCTGGACTTCAATCCAACCCCTTCAATTTTCCCGTTTTTCTTTACCCACTCAGGATTCTCAGGGTCGTTGATCGTTGTATACCCTCCTTCTGCTGCTGGCCCAAATCTACAACCGTGTCATAATTGGCCGGGAATTTATTTGCAGTTGAAATGAGGAACAGCTCTCCGCCTATCGCTTTCTGGATCATATCCGCGATAATTTCCGTATTCCCAGCAAGCACGCTGTCTTGGAGGTTTAGACTTGCGCTGGTAACGGCATCTATATTTGAATCGAAATCTGTATTACCGACGCGGGAAAAGTACGCTATGAGTATTTTCTGCTCACCTGTAACGAGTGGAGTGGCATTGTTATTTTCAGCAGGAATAATACCAGCAGATACACAAGTGTTTTTTTCATGTATGATTCTCCCCTCTATGAATTACAGGTTCCCTGATAAATTGCAGTGAATTGATTTCACAACCTGCTCGAGTCTTTCTAGTCCCTTATGCAATAGCACTCTTGGACAAGCAATATTTATGCGGATAAATCCCTCTCCTGTATCGCCATAGATGAGGCCTTCATTTATTCTTAGTTGTCCTTCTTCCAATAGCTTCTTACTCAACTCTGTTGAAGGGATACCAAGACTCCGGCAATCGATCCAGATTAAATAAGTTGCCTCTGGGAGTAGAGCCCTTAAGTCAGGCAGTCTTTCTTTTATAAAAGACATGATGTAATCCCTGTTCCCTGCAAGATAATCCAGCAATTGATCTAACCATTCTTCCCCATTGTTATAAGCGGCAATTAAAGCTTCAATTCCAAAAACATTAGGTTCAATGGCCTCATTAACATTAAGTGACCGGTTGACTTTTTTTCTGAATTCTTCGTTTGCCGATATAATATTAGATGTTTTAAGTCCAGCAAGATTGAAGGTTTTGCTAGGTGCCGTGCATGTTATTGAGTTCATTAGAAACTCTTCACCCATTGAGGCAAAAGGAGTGAAATGATTATCTGTATATACCAAATCCCTATGAATTTCATCAGACACAACTACTACGTTATGCCGTAAACATATTTCGGCTAATCGCAGCATCTCCGCTCTGCTCCATACTCTTCCAACAGGATTGTGAGGATTACAGAGAATAAAGAGTTTAACTTTTTCATGGGAAGCCTTTTGTTCAAAATCATCGAAATCAATTTCATAGGTATCGCCATTGTGCTTGAGTTCATTGACAACGACATGACAGCCGTTATTCGTTATAGAGGTATTGAAATAGTTGTAAATAGGGGATTGAATCAATACTTGATCTCCAGCCTCTGTAAAGGCTTGAACGATCGCTGAAAGCGAGGGTATAACACCGGTACTAACTTCGATCCATTCCTTATGGATTGTGAAATGATGGCGTCTCTCCCACCAGTGAACCTCCGCTTCATAATAAGCATCCGGTATACTTGCATATCCAAAAATCCCATGCCGCGCTCGTTCTTCTAGAGCTTTTATAATCGGTTCTGCGGTTGTAAAGTCCATATCGGCTACCCACATCGGTAAAGTATCGAATCCGTTGTCCGTATCCCATTTCGCACTATTTGTATGTTTCCGATTAATTATTTGGTCAAAATCATACTTCACACAATTAGCCTCCTTAAAGTGACTCGATCTTAGCATTTGTTATAATTTGCAGGTTTGATAGGTTTAGTTCCGGATCGTCTAGTACCAATGTTTTAATGCCTTCTGCCTTTATGACGCCGCTAATGGGATTCTTCACACTATCCAGGGTATTTATGATTTCAGCCTGAACGGTTGTATACTCAAAGCTCAAGTCGGTATTGATCATCTCACAGTTTTCTAAAATCAGGTTTTCTGCATAGCACAAAGGCTGTGTCCCGATAATTTTACAATTTACGAGTCTCAAATTTTTGGAATACCACCCTAAGTATTCTCCTTCGAGTATGGAATCATATACCGTGATATCTTCTGTGTTCCAAAGTGCATCCTTGGATAGGATCATGCTATTCCTAATCACCCCTTGTTTCACATGCTGAAAGGAGTAATCACCGTCTAATCTGAAGTTATTAATTTCGATATTGTTGCCATGCAATAACAAATAGTTGCCCTTGAATTCCGAATCAAAAATGCTCACATTGTAACAGTCCCATAAGGTTGCATTCGTATCCATAATTGTTTTGACAATGTTGATATTGCTGGCATCTCTAAATATCTTGGGGGCATCCACTTTGCAGTTGTTCATGACGACCCCATTTGTATACCAAATAGCTGCGCGGCTACCTTCAGAGAAATAGCTATCCTTAATTTCTATATTTTTATTATGCCAAAATGGATATTTACTTGAGAAACGACAACGAGATACGTGCACATTGCTACTTTCTTTTATTGCAGATTCCCCAGGCAGAAACTCGCTGTCTTCAATGTGTATATCGGAAATTTTGAATAACGGCCGTTCACCCTCAAATGTTCTATTTTCGATTAATCTCATGATGTTAATTCCTCTCTTATTGTTTATTTCTATGAAATTCGATTGATTTGGAATGAAAACAACATTTCCAGTATATAATCGATATTGATCGATTAGACGACATGTGTATAATAATATATAGAATTGAGCTGGTTACAATCGTTAAAATAATGATATCTGTCGATTAATCTACAAATTATCATTAAATGTCGATTATTTAAGAAAGAATGGTGAGCCTAACCATGTCAAAAGTAGATAGAAGAATACTCAAATCGCAGGAAGCGATAAAGAAAGCTGTTATTGGACTGATGTCTGAAAAAAGTTTTGATAGCATTACCATTCAGGATATTTCTGATAGGGCAAATGTTCACAGGGCAACAATATATCTTCATTACACGGATAAATTCGATCTATTGGATAAACTCATTGAAGAATATATTAACGAAATGCGGGAAATGAACGGATATGTATGTGAATTGGATTGGCGAGATGCTAATCTGGTCTACTTCGAATACTTTGAGCGTAATTATTTGTTTTTTTCAACGATGTTAGCGAGTAAAGGAGCCCCTTCTTTTCGTACGCGGTTCCTTGAATTTCTAATTGAAGAATACAAAGCTGAGGTAGATGTAAACGAAGAGAAAAATCACGGATTAAATGAAGAGATTATGGGCTGCTTTATGGGAACCGCATTCGTAGGGATCGTGGAATGGTGGATCTCGAAAGGAATGCCTTATCCGCCTGAAGTCATGGCAAGTCAAGTGGGGATCTTGCTAGAGAGGGTTGTATAAACGTCAATAATCTTTCAGGATACTGTAGCTCAGGAAAGAACATTGATGGAATGAACCTTACCAGAATCGCTATCCCAACAGACATTAATTAAATCGGCAAAGAGACCAAGTTCTTGTCTGGAGTAAAGGGCAAGAACTTGGTCCCTTAATGATTAATCTCGTTAATTCCACTATGAAAATTCGTTGATCGGATCCGGTGCGTTGGCTACACTTGGAATGTTAATTTGATCGAGCCCATTGTTATATTAATAATGGCTAATATTTAATCGTTATTTGTTATGGTTCGTTTCGTGCAGCCCGCCATACAACTTGATTTATATAAGTTAAAATGGTTGGTTTTTTCACAAGCAAATAACTGTAGAGATAAACACTGCGGTTATTACTTGTGCTTTTTTGTTTGTGCTTTTAGTATAAATAATAAAAACTCTGTTTGTCGCCTTAAATGGATAACATTTAAAATGTCCCGGAATTTAAACTGATTAGATGAATATCAAATCGGAAATAGTACCATGTTCTTGTCCATTGCCGATAAAGCCCCTTTCTGGCCATAAAAAAACAACTCCTAATGATTTGTTTTTAATAATAATGCTTCTTTATATAGGAACTCACGTAATTAATCATTTGATAATTTTTTGGATAATTCATGGATATCCTTGCCGGTACTAATATATCATCTGCATATTTTAGACACTCATAAAAAAACTAAACTAAATCGATATGGCCATTGTTCTTGAATCAACACTCTTATGTATCCTTATTTACCCGTTTCCCCTTACTCCTAAGAACATATTCTTCCAATTGATGTAATCAGTTATTGCATTAGTAAGCAGCTCGTATCCAAGTCGTCCCCGCTCCTGGCTAGATCATTGCTTCGAATATCGGAACGATAAAAACGTTCTGTCTTTAAAAGTGTTTTACGCCAGTTAACATAAGCATAAGCGTATGGACAAATATCAGGAAAGTCTTCCCCATTATTTTTTAATAACTGCCAACGCTGCAGAAACCCCATGTTCCTTTCTCAACTCCGCGAATAGCTCAAATAACATTTTCGCTTCGTTTTCTAATCTTTCCTTCCTTCTGTAACCTTCTGGAAAAAAGTACTGACTTAAACTACACCTATTCATGTGTCATAAAACGACCAATAATTTGAGATCTCTTTTGCTCCAGAAAAAAAGTTCGTCTTGCAGGGAGTTCTTCTTGGCCAACAGATATAACAGTCATTGAAATTTTTTTCTGAACAAGCGCATTATAGCTATCTCTATCAACCAATAATAATGTGCCTTTGTGAGCCGGTGTGCCTCGTCAATGATTAGAACCAAACGCCGTAGCTTTGATTTTTCTGCTTTTTCAATCATGAAATTAACGATCTGTCTCCGGCAGGAATTACAATTGGCTAACAGAATAGGCAATGGTGCTCCAAAATTTGTAGGTAAATGTTCTAACAGCAAAACGTAAAGCCCATGTCTTCCCCATTCTCGGTCTACCGTAAACAATCATTTTTGAGAGACGATTGTTTATGATTCTCATCATACTACCCATTAGGCGTAAAACTTCTTTAGTCGGAATTATGTAGTCACCCGTTTCAATTGGTTGTGTAAAATAGGGTCATCCCAAGTAGTAAGATAAATTATGCGGTGTAGGACTAAAGAGTTTATTGTCTTTCGTATCTTTATGAATGCGGAGTAATAGACCACTTACCGGCTGCAGTTAGATAATCAAATTCACTCCAGGCTGGCTGAAATGTTCAGATCGTACGGCTGTGGGTGATTTCCGTGAAGAGTATATTTTTGAAAACAGTGCAAACAATATTAATCATTAGTTCAAAACATGGCAACGCCACCTGTCAAAGGAGGAGATTTGATGAATAAGGTACTGAATAAAGGCATCCTTATTGAAGAATTGGCTACAGAGGCGTCACGCTCCCTAGGTGAAAAAGTAAGATTAGAGAACCTAATCAATGGCAAATGTTTCAACGAAACCGATATGCATGTAGTCATCTATGGCCCAAACAATAAAAATGATGGTTTTCATAACTCCTTATATGTCTTGAAAAGCAGGAGTGCAACTCCCAGCGATTTTGATTGCGACGGAGTATACATCCCGCAGGGATTTCGGGCTAAATTTCCCGGCGGGACCATTCTTGACGGACCATTCGCCGCAAAATACGACGATCTCAAAAGAATTCAAGTTTCTTCTTATGAAGGTATTCCAGGATATCCGACATACACCATACTCACGGCTCCAAACGCTATATTTAAACCCGAAAAATCCGGTTGTAATGACAGTGATAAAGTTTGCTGGGCGATCCCCTCGACTTTCAATGAATTACAAACATATGGACCTGCTGACGCCCCAACGGCTCCGCTAGAATAAGATCTCGCATAAATATGATCGTTCAGCATCGTAAATGTGAAGAGTAATGACAAGGGAGGGTGAGTAAGTGAGCATAGAACTGAACACTATATTCTTGAAAAAGCGGCGATATTCAGACATATCGGTCCCTTCTCCGATGCCAGAGGAGATTCCGGAAGTAAGAATTGAGTCGCCGAAACGGGTTGTATTTCTACTCGGGGGCGAGGAGCGATGGGTGATTGACGAATCACATTTTGACGGAACTCCTAAACTTATGGTGGATGACTCTATCCCGAACAGGATCCGTGTGGAACTTAAGAACGCATTTTTCCCTGGAACCAGTCTTTCGGCAAATCTAATTTGTGAGATTAACTCAGACAACGGTAGCCATGTAATGGATTTAAAACTTGATTTTGGGGAACTCCAAAGTCAGGTTTCGTTGGCTAAATGGTTAACAGGAGAACATCCAATTAGGAGTGAATGGGTTGAGCTTGATACAGCTTCGATCTGTAAACTTGGAAAGCACGGAGAAGTGCTCCTTGATGGGGACGCACAGATGGAGTTTTTCCCTGGTTGGATCTTCTGTCTGAAAGGTCAGACTATAGCTTGGTTACACTATTTAGGTACATCCGTCTATTCCGATCAAATTGTTTTTGGGATGGCAGATCAACATCACGATAGTCTATTTGCAGTGACACCAGCTCGGCGCACCATATTCTCATTTCACCGATTATGGGGAACCTCATCCTTAACCCCTGCAATCACGCTACCAGAAGGTTGGCAAGTGGAATCGCCTGAATTTCCGGATTATCTATATGATGAATTACATTTAGAAACAGCGGTCAATGGAAACGGGAGTAAGGAACAAGCATTTGTTGCCCAGCCAGCTCAAGAAGATAAGAGAATCTGGAAACTTAGACTTCACGGTATGCCAAATCCATTCCTTCTCTACAACGTACGCTATGCCATGGGTTTTGATGAGAGTACGATACAAGCTGCCCAATTTGGACATTTCAGTTCAGAGCCCATCTGGTACCACCTGAGCGGGTGCAGCCTTCTCTTAGGTGACGGACAGAATGCCAGTTTTGAGCTAGTCGCCAGGGACAAGCGTATTGAGTCTGCCGTTGTTGCACCGGCCCTGTTATCCTTTGCAGCGCCTCTTAAGGGGATTATTGTAGAGGCAATTCCAACCGAGCCTTTCAATGTATTAGGCATATATCCGGCAGGAGTCGAGCGACATCCAGGTTTTGCCAATACTGAAGCATTAGGACTGCCTGCTTTGCAGATCGACCCGGACCTTCCATCGCCGATTCTGGCTATGTCGGAGCTCACGATTTCATTGCTTCGTCCAAAAGATTTGCTGTTGCTCCGTATCGCTTTTGTGAATATGGCCTTTCGAACCGGCGGAGGCAAGCACGCCCATTGGGAACAAGTATCTCTCGACACACCTGCCTATCTGGTTGTCTATTTCCCCCCACAACACATCGCAGAGCAAGCATTCAAGGAAGGCTCACCATTTCCAAACCCACCAGTAGCTGTACGCATGGCCGGACCTAGCCGACTAGCCTTCCGTGTTCCGAGAATGGTGAGCGAACTTCCTTATGCATTGGAGACGCTTCTCAATTGGAGCAGCTTTGAACAGAGCGTCGTCCCATCGGCCATGCCATCACCAGTCGCCCCTAACCTCTTACTAAGTCACCTAACAGGATATAACGTAGACGAGTCTAACCCTCTGTTAATGCCAGAACTACCAGCGCAAGAAACAGAGGCTCCGGGCGTGGAGCATACGGCAATCGAGGCTCCTTACCGGCTCATCCTCTCTCCCAACTGGTTTGCAGGATGGGGACATGCAGCTAAACCAGTCACCCATGGAGGGATGACCGAACTCTGGCATACTCGCTTGGGGGTGCGAACAAAGGATGGCATCGATGAACAGGAGACTACTTTGCGTACCGTGCGTGCAATCTGGTGCAAGGACAAGGACGGAGTAAATCCTTTCCAGATGTCGCTGGAAAAAGAAGATCGCAGAGATATTGTTATTAACTCATCGAACTATCTTGAGGCTATCAAGGTTAACAACATGATGCTTTCTTCGCTGGGAGCTTGGTTAGACATCGAGGGAAATTGGCCATATGATCCGATTTCTCCAGTCACTAATTTAAGTAATTGGACCCACAGAGCTGCTATGGGACGCGATAACTATGTCAAAATAGTTCGTGAGGGCTATTTATTCCCTTTTGGCCATCGCGCGGCCCATATCACTGTCACCGAGCGCAGATGCGAGCTCTCCTCTTCTCAGGAGATGGTAGCCTATCTTGTATCTTGGGATATTGTGGTCGTTCGCGAGCCTGAACGGTTCTATCCGGCACCTGGCATGCCGAATGAAGGACGTAATTTCCCATTCACGCAAGTTAGGGTGAAGACTCTCCAAACACCTCACATCGTTTTGACACCATGGATCCAGGTGGGTGAAAAAGGGTTTGAAAAAGACTTTTTATTCCAACTGGAGGGGAAAGATTACGAAGACAATTGGAAACCGTTCACTACCGCAATTGCTTTCGTTGAAGCACCTACTGAGAAAATCACACCCGAACAGTATAAAAAAATTATTGAAGAACGTATTAAAGAATATACTCCAGAACGACAAAAACGATCAATGGATGGGCAAAAATTAGCCTTTGCACCCACGAGCAAACCTGGGGACACTGAGTTCGTTGTGAATTTATTAACTTTTGGAGCAGAAATTACCGAGAAAAATGAGCTACCAGGATTTTACCCCCATATGAGCACGGCAGATGTCAAGATTCCTGCAGTAGAACAGATCACAGGTGCAGATAGTAACAATCTCTTGAGTAATAACAATGAATTACTTTTTCAATATGATGATATCTACCGTAGATCGGGTTTCGATAAGGAAATCAATCCGGGAGAAGTGTTTTTAAATCTGACTAAAGCTGTTTCAAAGACTTTTCCAGGGGACAAGGCAGGCGCTATAATTACGCCTGATTTATCCATTAAAGGTCTGTCCCGAACGTATGGCCCAGTAGCAGTAAATGCTATTAAGAAATTTTTAGATGAGGATCTTATTGGAAGTATTCTAGGAGAAGCCAAATTACTGGGTGGAATACTACTCAAAGAGATTGTTGAAAAAGTAAAGCTTTCCGAATATCCAGGCAGCATCCCCCAATTGACCAACCGTGTGATCTATCCGAAGGTTAATGGACAAGAAGACAAAAATAGAGCGCCTGAAGCCATTGAGACCCTCTATAAGTTGGAGCCCCTAATGAAGTCCGATCCGGAAAATATCTTTGAGGCAAACAAAGATACCACAATGAAACTCTCTGCCTTGATTTACACCAAACTGTCTCCCCCAGAGTCTACGTATGATGTCACTGGGGAGCTGCGTAATTTCAAGGTTAATCTGATCGGTACTGACCAGACAACTCAATTCCTGACTCTACATTTCAACGAATTGACCTTTAAAGCAAGAAGCGGTCAAAAACCGGTAGTCACCCCTAAGATCGAAAACGTTGAATTTGGTGGCGCGCTTCAATTTGTAATAAGCCTTCAGGATTTCTTGAAGTCTGTTGGAGAGGATTCAGGGATTGATGTAACACCGTTAGGAGTTTCTGTAAGTTCCAGCATGGCCATTCCTAACGTGACATTGGGTATTCTGGCGCTTCAGAACCTTACATTTTTCACCAGGTTTAATCTTCCCTTTGACGGCTCTCCCGCTACTTTTTACTTTGCTTTCGCATCGCGGGAGAATCCGTTTGTGCTTACGGTCGGAACATTCGGCGGCGGCGGCTTCTTCGGCATTATGTTGTCGCTCGACAAAGATAATCCGGTCAAATTGCTTGAAGCCTCCTTGGAATTCGGAGGTAATCAAGCGCTCGATCTAGGAGTGGCTAGTGGCGGAATCTACCTAATGGCTGGAATATACTACAGGATGGAGAACGACGCCGCCACAAATAAGCGCATTTGTCAACTCACGGGCTATGTGCGCTGCGGCGGAGTGCTACAAGTACTCGGGTTAGTCACAGTTTCTGCTGAGTTCTACCTTAGTTTAAATTATCGTGACCCTGGTAAAGCATGGGGACAAGCGACGTTGACAGTGAAGATACACTTGCTATTAACAAGCAAGAGTGTGGACCTGACCGTGGAAAAGCAGTTCTCGGGCTCTGACGGAGACCCACTCATTGAAGAGATGATCGATGAAGATGACTGGTACGCATATAGTAGTGCTTTTGCTTAATACAAGGAGGATTTTATATGCTTAAACAGACTGTGCTGTGGACGGCTCATCCGAATGGGATAATTGCCGGCCATCATCCGAGACTACGTCTTTCAGCCGTAGTCTCACCGAGGTTGATGAGTGATGCTACAGAACCAACTCATTCAGATGGTACTTTGGAGCTTCAGCAGTTTCCTGATTTCCTGAGTTGGCCAGAAAAAAACCCAAAATTCTCTATTCGCTTTACTAACGGCCCTACACTGAAAGCAACTGTTGTGAGTACGACTACACCTCGATTGGAATTATGGAAAGCTTTGTTTCCAGCAGAAACATCTGTGCTGCCCTATGAGTTTAACCCTGACGATTTTCACACTCGGAAGATCCGATCCTATCCTGTTGGCAACATCCTTCAAATGATTAAACGTGTATACCAAGATGTGGTGCTAAAACATCCAACTGAGAACCCGCGGTTCGATGAAGAAGGATGGTATTATCTGAGACAACTCATTCCCACCAATCAGGACAAAAAAGATATAGAAACAATGCTTAAAGAACAATTGGCCCTTCCACGAGAATCAATTAAGGAACGGGATATTGATCAATGGCGAAAAGATCTATATCAGTTGCAGCAATTTTATCCGCAACTTGATCCACAAACCAGAGTAGAGCCTAAAATCCCGACACTCGATTTTCACCAAGTCATCTCAAGTCTCGGAGATTATCCGCTATTGCTTCGTGAATTGGGCCTGACATTCGATCTAGAAGTGGATCTCGAAGCAGGGATTCCTTTAACCGGAAGCGTAGCTATCGTCCCCAACTGGTCATCGGCACTAGGCGATAGCATAGACAGGTGCCCCGAGACCATGTATTCGATCGACCCTGCCCATAACATCTTTACAGCAACTCCAGCCAATTTGGGGATTTCAGAAGGATATGTGCAACTTGTTAATATGCGAAATAATCCTTTAGAGGACGTTGAACCTTACTCAGTCATTCAGGTAGATGCGGACAGTACTTCACTTAAGTTTCTGGAATTTCTCCGGAACATTGAGGGGATTCGAGAGTGGGATCAATCCGCGGGAAGCGCCCTCCCCTCTTTCCGTTCCAATGGCATCTCTATTGTGCATGCAGATCGAGCCTCTGAATTGTCCCAATCCCTTAATGATAGCGTTGGATTAAACACCGATGTCGAAGGTGGAGCAGGTATACTGTTTGCGGAACAGTTGGTACGCGGGTATCGCGTCGACGTGTGGGATTCTGAGTCTGAGGCTTGGCATTCTTTGTGCCGCCGGGAGGGCAAATATGACTTCGGCAATCATGGGATTAGGCTCACCGACGAGGGGTTTATATCCATGGGTCTAACAACGGCCGCAGACAAAACTTCGCTAGATCTTTATCTCCATCAGTCACTCTTTACTTGGGGAGGTTGGAGTTTGGTAGCACCGCGACCCGGTAAGGTCATCGACCCACAGGATGCTGTTGCATCGGCGAGCAACAATGCGAGCAGCAATTTTCAATTGGAGACCCACTTCAAACCTGTTGCTGGCTCTCTCCCCAGACTACGATTCGGCCGGGCTTATCGTTTTCGGATGAGGACTGTGGATCTGGCCGGCAACAGCCGGGATTGGAATGAAGAGCTACCGAAGTCAGTTACGGACACCGCTCAGACGCGAGAGCAGTTCTATAACCGCTATGAACCTGTGGAATCTCCCGTTGTCGTTTTAAGAAAGGACACTGGTCCAGGTGAGTCGGTACACCATCTGATCATACGAAGTAATTACAACTCGTCTGTTGAGGCCTATAATGAGCGCCACATTGCGCCGCCAAAAGTATCTCAAGTAATGGCGGAACAACACGGATGTTTTGATATTTCGTCAGGTTTGGATCCTAATGCATACCAGCTTATGATCAATAAAGACGGCAGTTTTTCAGACAAGCCACACGAAGAGTCACAGCTCCGTCTACCCTATTTGCCTGATCCAATTTCACGAGGGGCCGCGTTTCTAGGACTACCTGGGTCAGGAATGGACAAGATCATGATGGTGCCATTTTCTACTGAAGGTGACTGGTTCGAGACATTGCCTTTCCGCCTGCGGCTTGAAGATGGTACCGGAAAACCGAACTGGGACCCACACCGCCGATTATTAAAGGTGTATTTGCCAAAGGCGGAAACAGCTACCATCCGTCTAAGCTCCTACCTGTCAGATGAGGATTATAACTTGATGGGAATTCGCCAAATGATAGAAGAAGCGGATCCCGCGCTTGCGTCAGCGGCTACTCGCGATTATCTACGAAGACTAGCACTTGAAGGCCGACTATGGATGTTAACACCCAACCGAGAATTAACACTAGTGCATGCTGTTAGGCAGCCACTGATTGAGCCTGTTTTTCAACAAGTTATGGCAAATCGAGAAAAGAGTCAGACCTATGTAACTTTAAATGGCTCCATTGGGATGGATGGCAAATCAACCGTTAAACTCGATATTAACGCTTGCTGGCAGGAGCCTGTAGACGCTTTATCCGAGCCCAAATGTATGACGATATCTCACAAAGCTCATGTCTGTGAGATTAAAGTAGACGCCGCTAAGAATGAAGCTAACTTGGGCTACCGGCATGAATTTGGCGACACCAAGTACCGTCAGGTGACCTATACCGCCGATGCCACTAGCCGGTTTAGTGAATACTTTCATAAGCGTTATGAAGATTGGTGTACGCTGAATCGTTCTCAGGGTACAGAACTGAGACACACGCGTATCGTTGAGAACACAGAGAATGTGCTTAGCAAAGACAAGAAAATCAAGTACGAGCGAATAAAAGATTATACAATTGATTACGGCAGTGGAACCATTACCCGAACCACTACTGGCGCTATACGAAAAGGAGAGTCGGTTCATGTTCTGTATTCGTATCTCCCCGGTGAAATCACTCGATCGTCAGAAAGTGTGACTGTGGATATTTATAATTCGGCCCCTCCTGCTGCTCCTAAGGTGCTCTATGCCGTTCCCACGTTTGAATGGGAGCATGAACACGACATGAGTGAAACGAAAATCCATCGAAAGGGCGGCGGATTGCGAATATATCTGGACCGACCATGGTTCTCATCTGGTGAAGGAGAATTGCTTGGAGTCATTCTCTGGCCCGGCCTCACTGGCACCTCAATTCCAGTACCTTATATTACGCAGTGGGGCAAAGATGGTATCCGAAACGGCGAAGCACGAGCATTCCCTGCCCTGCCCCAACTTAAAGATTTCAAGCTAGCAGTTGCTAGGGATACTGTGAATGATCTACAAGAATTACCGAACGAGGACTTCCATGTGGCGGGCCATACCGTACAATATGACCAAGATCACAAACGCTGGTACTGTAATGTGGATATAAACACTTACGATGAGTATTATCCTTTTGTTCGTTTGGCGCTGGCAGGCTACCAACCAATGTCTTTAAATGGCGCTCATCTTTCACCGGTGGTGCTGTTGGATTTTATCCAGACAACCTCGAACCGACTGGTTACTTTCCAGGAGGATCCAACCGATTCACGCAAGATAAATATCAGTTTGAGCGGACCTGCTCCGAGTGGCGCATTAGTCGGGGCAGTTGTGGTAAAGCTTGAAACGATGGATCCGTATAAACATGAGCAGGGATGGTTGCCGGTTCCCAACTTTACTTATTATCTAGCGCCAATTGAGAATCCAGAAACATGGATTGGCCAGGTTACATTGCCAAGTCCCCGCGGGGACAAACCGTACCGTTTGATTGTATGCGAGTATGAGCGCTATGAGATCGATGGGGATGCCCCTAATAACAGTGACATGCGTCTCGTCTGTACGGTGGAATTTGAGATGTGAAAGAAAGCTGCGAGCCTACCCGGCATCGCAGCTTTTCTTCGGCTTGAGATCGGTCCCTCCGCCGTCGCGTAGTAAAATTCATATATTCGTTATACAGTGTATTTGTATAGGGAAAATTTAAATTCAAAAGCGGGCATTGCCACAGTTCTAGCCGTCGTTTTGTCTTCTTCGTGAAGCACCGACAGCCCGCAATTATTTAGCCTCATTGTAATAACTCAAGAACTTTTTTTATAGCGTGAGCGTGAGCTTGACACAATCCATCAATAAATGTTTCAGTTTTTAACAAAACAGAATCATTAGGGTCATCAATAAATAAATTTTCAGTGAGTATATTTGCAATATTTGTTTCTCGTAAGACCTGTAGATCCTTTTTCTTTTTTCCTCTATCAGTTACATTTGCCGTACTAAGAAATATCATCATTTCATCATGAAAAACCGTTTGATATTTTTCGGCAAATTCAATGTCTGGATAATCAGGGTGGATATAATCTTCGTAACCAGCTCCCCCACCAGAATTAATGTGGACGGAAACAAAAAAATTAGGGAATCCTGTATTTGCAATATTTGCACGATCTTCTAAAGTGACAAAAGTATCGTCGGTTCTAGTTTGGCGAATATCTACTTCAGGTTGAATCGATCTTAAATGATTTTCAATACCTAAAGCGATTTTTAGCGTTAAATCTTTCTCGACTAACCCATTTGCAGATGCTCCAGGATCATGTCCACCATGACCTGCATCTATAACAACTTTTTCCAACTGTGTTCTCCTCCACATAACAAGATGTGTAATTACAAAACTTGCATAAGTTTCTGAGATTTCAGGCAAAGCGTTTTAAAGTTTAATGCTTCATGCAGTTCCATTGATTCGTGCGGCGCTAGTGTGGGCGTATCCATGAAGGTATTATCATCTCCTTTTCCATTAACTTTTTTCTTTTTTCATCAACGTTATATTTTCCGCCGTTATCGGATCTTATACTAAAATGGATTGCCGGAAATCAGGGACTCGTATTTTCCCACGCAGTCCCATGAATATAAATAAAATGTCAACCACATACTTATTTCTGTTCAAATTAATGATCTTTACTCAAGGGAGGAGGACTAGCTTTGACCAACGAGAATAAAAGTAACCTTGCCAATGAAAATACAAGAAAACCGGCAGAAGATTCACTTAACTCGAGCGGCAATACGCTGGAGCAACATGCATCTAACGCGGTTTCTGAGGTGAAAACGGCTTTAAATCAGGCGATAAGCTCGATAAGTGAATCTAATGCAGCAACAAATTCACAGGCTTTGGAGGCGGCCCGGCAGCAAATAATTCAAGCTGAAGGATTTATAGATCAAGCACAAACTTCAGCAAATGCATTACGTCTGCCGGACCAACAATAAAACGGTCTTAACGCAGTTATGCAGAGATATCCTGCTTATTCGGGTACACACGGAGAGTCACCATAGAAGGCTTCGGCTTACGCCGAGTTCAAATTGTAGATAAACCCTGGTCTTTCAAAGACCTTGGGTTTCTTTTCGTTTGCAGTTGCTTACCCGGTTTGCTGAGCAGGTTGTCTACAAAATCAAAATACGTGTTCCCTACAGCATAATCGCCTACAGGCTCAGGAAGTGTCTTTACGTTGCCAAACATGCTTATTCCTCCTCAAGTAAAATGAATCTTTGATTATACCTTAACAAGCATTTCGTAAATCCCCCGGATATGCTGGGCGCGGGCTTTTATGGGCTATGTTCTTGTCCACCGACGCAAAAACACCTCCAAGATTATCTCCCCAACTTACGATTGCTCAGGGTTCATTCTCTTAAAGGTGTTTTGATCAGCATCATAATCATAATTATAATCGGCCGGATTTGTTTTAAAAGTGTAAATGACGCTGTAACTAAACCAGTTATTAGATGGAGCTTATTTTGAGCAAAATTCTTCCCCGTCCATGTCTGGCTTCGCTCTTCTCCAGTGCTTTATCCGCTTGGCTTAACGGGAATATGGAATCAATCTCCGCTTTTATTACACCTTCGGCAATTAATTTCGTTAGATTTTGCAAGTCTTCCCGGTTAGGGAATTTGGTATTGAACTTAGCTGTAATGCCATATTTATCAGCGTTTTCTTGGGATGGATCCTGAGTTAAGGAAACCAGGGTTCCGCCTTTTTTCAGCACCGGCCAGGAACTGGTTTCTGTCTCGCCTCCAACGGAATCAACCACCAGATCTACATCTTTTGCGATATCTTCGAATTTGGTTGTGGTATAGTCAATGACTTGATCAGCTCCAAGTGATTTAACAAAGTCCACGTTAGAGGATGAAGCCGTGGCGATCACGGTTGCCCCCTTCCATTTAGCCAGCTGTACTGCAAACTGTCCAACACCGCCTGCCGCCGCATGGAGGAGAACGGTTTGCCCGGACTGGAGTTCACCTTCGGTGAACAAGGCTTTCCAAGCGGCTTCTGCTCCGGCTTTAATTGTTGCAGCATGCTCAAAAGTGAGGCTCTCCGGCATCGTCATCAGTTCTTGTTCCTTCGCAACTCCATATTCCGCATAAGATCCTCTGATACCGCCAAACACACGGTCACCGGACTTAAATTCTGTTACAGCTTGCCCCACCTCTTCGACAACTCCTGAAGCGTAGAAACCAGGGATGTAGGGAAATGTTACAGGAAATACAGTTTGAAGCCAACCATTACGGATTTTAAAATCAAGCGGAATGACCGTAGCATACACGATGCGGACCAGGACTTCATCCGCTTGCGGTTGAGGACGATCCACAGTTTCTGCCTTCAAAACGTCTGGACCTCCGTATTCGTTGACCAGAACAGCCTGCATAGATTTTTCGGACATGCTTATCTCTCCTCCTATATGATTCATTGTTTGGTTTACTTCCATTTTACTTTTCCAGATTTGCGGCTATTTTTTTGGCCAAAGCTGCAAACTGTACTTTTTCTTCATCATTAAGATGTTCCGTTGTAATCTCCTCCAGCTTGCGCCAAGCCTGATCGACTCTGGTTTCTATATCACGCCCTTCTTGGGTGAGTGACACGATGGTTACCCTTTTATCCGCTTCGGAACGGCTGCAGGTGACGAGACCCGCAGCTTCCAAACGGCGAACGGACTTCGCTATGGTAGAGTGATCAAGCCGCAACGATTTTGTGAGATCATTCTGAGATTGGCTGTCCCGGTGCCATAGTTGCATCAGCACCAGTTCCTGTCCCGGGTATAGGCCTGCTTCCCGAAGCAGTTGTCCCGCAATTCGGTGATGGGAACGAGCCAGACTGAAGATCGAAAAATTTACGGGGAAATTGGTGACCGCACGGATCTCTTCCTCCGTGGTTTCGCTGTTTTCACTATGCTTCAATAAAGTCACTTCCTTTTATGTGGTCGTCAACATATCTACACACTCACAGTAACATTTAAATATGTTGCCGTCAACATAAATGCAATCAGACAAATTAAAAACAGAACCCTTAAAGTGCTCTAAGGGTTCTGTTTATTAAATTATTTATTTGATATATTTACTTTTATACTTATCAAGAAGCATTCCGGCTTTGTCCAATTTCTTTATTCCTTCTGCCCCCTTCTTTTCACCTGCATTGAATTTGGAATAATTTATTTTGGTCGTCTTCAGGCTATCCCGCATTATAGTGAACCCTTCCAGCTGGAGTTTTGCACCTGCCAGAAAGTAGTTATGTATTTCTTTCAACTCTGCATTATTAGGTTTGAGGTTTTTTAACCCGGATACAAACTTAGTATAATTGGGCACTACAGTATTGTTTAAAGTAAGAAAGAGTGACTTTCTTGTTGAATCGTTCAGGAGTCTATTTTGATTAAACGTATCTATGGCTTTATCTTCATAGCTTGCAATTGACTGCAACTGTTCATTGTAATCTTCCATATCCTGTAACATGATTTCTTCACGGGTAGGTTCCTTTATAATTACCGGCTTTGTTGGCTCAGAAGTTGGTTCAGGAATGACTGTATACTCATCCACCACTTGAACAGTGAATACATAAGGTTCAAACTTATCTCCAATATTGACAGTTAAGGTAGCAATCCCTTTATTTATTGCATGAAGTTCAGAAACCCAATTCGTTTTCCGTACGACCTTGACAACATTCTCATCTGAAGAGATTGGAGTGAAGTCATGTTCCGTAACGTCTGCATCGGTCCAGTCAGTGATGGCTATTTCGTAGGACTTCCATTCTCCAACTTTAATCTCAGCAGGTTTGGTCACTTTGACAATGTCGGTGATGTTCCGTGCAGCCGCATGAATACTGCCACCCCCTGATACAACTGATACTATAATTGCTAGTATTAACGAATAAATCAAACTCTTTCGTTTCATATAACCTTATCCCCGCTTAATTATTAATAGTAAAGCATCTACCAATTTTGCTAGAACATTTCATGAATAGGTTGCAGGTAGCAAACAGCAAAATGCTTTCCTCTGATATTATATAACTTAGCAGGTAAAATTGTCCTGTGTTTTTTGCTGCTGCCCCATTAAGGTTCTTAATTGTCATACTCATAAAAGAGTGATTTTCTGTCCGGGTCCATTCTTATCCGCTGACAAAAATACCGGCCGCCAGAAATCTGCTGGCAGCCGGTTATTCAGCTTGTTATTTAATGCAATTATAAATAATCTGTGCTGCCTCTGCCCGGGTTGTGGCAGCCCTTGGGCTCAGCTCTTTCCCCATGCCCGTGAGTATTCCAGCTTCCACAAACTGCTTCATGGCTGTCTGGGCATATCCGGCTACCGCACTGACATCAGTAAAACTGTCATAGCTCTGATTGTTGCTGCCATCCGGCAGACGGTTCTGCTGCTTCATGATATTGTACAGAATTACCGATGCCTCTTGTCTGCTGATGACGGCCTCCGGCATAAAGGAGTTGCCGCCCACACCGGAAATCAAGCCCAGTTTCTTGGCTGTACCGAGATAGCTTGTGTAGTATTTATTCCCTGCATCTGCAAAGTTATCAGCGCTATCTGCATCAGGCTTAATGCCGAAAGCATTCATGACCATCATCAGAAAGTCAGCCCGCTTCACCTGGGCCTCGGGTGCAAACACAGAGCTGCTTACCCCTTTAACCACCTCTCTCGCCGCCAAGTAGTCGACTGCACTGGAATACCAGTTGCCCGGTGCAACATCAATGAATTTGATTTCGTTATACCCTACAGCATAATTTGAAAAATGGGCGGTCTGGAAATTAACCTTTCCGGCTGCTGCATCGTAGCCGCCATTAACCAGCTGAAGGTTTCCTGTCTGATCAATATAATACACCACAATGGCATTTGACTTTTCAGTTGCTTTTGGCGTATAAGGTACACTGATCTTAACTGTTTCGCCGTTGAATGTTGTAATTTCATCATTTCCGGATGTTACAGAGAAGTCTACAACCGTTCTGTCTCCAATCTTGCTCCGGGCTTTGTCCGGCAAGCTTAAGGGGTCAAGCTTCTTAATGCTGATTGTACTATCTGCTGCTGCACTTCCAATTGCTGCTACTGCTTTGGACGTAAAGGTAATATCAGCAATGCCTGTATTCAGCTTCAGCTCTGCCCCGGCAACCTCCATTAACTGTTTGAGAACATCCTTGGCAATAACTACATCAACAGATGATTGGCCTGCCTCCGGATCCATCTGAATCTCCATGACAACCTTTTGACCGGCCGCTGCGGCTTGCTTGACCTTGCTGACCAGATCACTGATTATAGTGGAATCAAGCTTGACGATGGCAGTTCCTGCTTCCTTGCCTGCCGTTGCTTTGATCCTCATACTATATGAAGTGGTGCCGTCAGCAGCGGTGCCAGAGGTCACGGCCACCGGAATTGCCGCCGGAGTACTGGTTGCAGCACTGACGCTACCTGTTGAAGTCAGCCCGTTATCTTCACTGGCAGCTGTTGGGCTTGGTGTTGGTATTGGTGTCGCCGTTGGTATTGCCGTTGGTGATGATGTAGGAGTTAGTGTCGGTGTAGGCGTCGGCGTCGGCGTTGGCGTAGGTGTTGGTTCTACTGGAATGTCACCAGTCTTAACCAGCACAATATCATCATAAGAGCCCCAGTCCTTTGCATTCCCCTCAAGTGAAATCCCGATCTTCAGTGTTCCATCCGTAACCTTGATATTCTCAACAACCGCTTGGTTCCATACATTCCAGCCTTTGTTCGCGAAGCTTGAGCTCAGTAGGGTCTTCTCGCCATTCAAGGCATACAGCTGATTCTTCGTCTCATCCCCGGCGCCCTGCGACCAGGCCGTCAGCGTGTAGATTCCATTCTCCAGAGCGGTAAGCGTCTGATAGGCGTCCAGTGTAAAGGCGGAATCCTTCCAGAATCCCAGTGATCTTGCACCGGTATGGCCATCCGAACTCGCGGTCAGGGCAGCAGGATCAGGAATGGTCCAGCCAACAGGCAGACCCGCTTCATTCACCTGCTCGAAGCCGAAATTAACCACAGGGTTCGAATCCACCGTGAAGTGAAGGGTGTAGGTTCTCACTACATCTCCCTTGACAACAACGGTTGCACTGCCAGGCAGCGCAGCCGTTTGCGTAATTTCTGCCGATATGCCTTGTTCTGCAACCGCTTCAACGGCTGGCAAAGCAGTTGTGCCATACGGCAGAACAACATTGTAGTCCTGAACGGCCGGATCAAATCCGCTAACCGTAGCGCCGTTCACCCTCAAATCCAGCAGCTTGCTGGTATCCTTCTTAATCAGCTCGAAATCGTCAATATTCCCCCACTGGCCATCAGCAAGCTTAAGATGAGCGCCTAGGGTCAAGGTTCCATCCGTAACTTCAATTTGATCCAGAACCGGCTTACTCCATTTCTGCCATCCTGTATTTGTAAACTGTTGTGTTCTGCTGCCGGCAAAAATTTCTGAAATCTCTTCACCGCCCCCGCCGGATACCCAGGCCGACAAAGTATACGTTCCATTCTCCAGACCAGTGATCGTCTGCGAAGTCCTGAACTCGGCAGGAGTCGTACTATAGTAATGCAGGGCTGACGAACCCGAATGAGCATCTTTTTCAATATTGACTGCACTTGTATCTCCCGAAAGCTCCCATGCGTTCAACTCATCTTCAAACCCGGGATTCTGTATCAGATTTGAGCTTGGAATTACGGTGATCTCGCTGAATGCGGAGAAACCCCCGTCATAGGTAACTGCAGTCACGGTGGCACTTCCCACAGAAACTCCGGAAAGTATTCCACTATAAGGATCTACTTTAACAACCTCCGGCTTAGAGCTTGTAAAGCTTACTCCTTTATAGGTTGCATTCAACGGTTCGAAAATGGCTGTTAATTTATCCGTCCCGCCAACTTCAATAGCGGTTACAGGCTTGTCCAGGGACACCGCGGTAACCGGATGGCGGTTGATTTCGGCTGCGCCGTCGATGAAGGCATCCATAGCCAAGGTCGGCGAGCCGTCAATATTCCATGCCGATAACGGATAGCCGAACAATACACCGGTAGGCTCCCAATAAAAGATACCGGTTCCCTTATTGTCCGGAACAGCCTTCAGTTTATTCTGAACCGCCACGAGCATATTGTATACGCTGTCAACATCCTCGGAAACATTCCCTCCGACCTCAACGATCATCACTTCTTTGCCATATTTGGCTTCCAACGCATTCATATTGTTGCTCAGATCATTGATGGTAGAGGTGAAAATAGCATCAGGATAATAGGACAAGCCGATGATATCGTAATCCGAATCCTTAAGACCGGCAGCTGCCAGACCGGCAAAAAATGGCCCGACCCCTGCTTCAGCTCCGCTGGCCCGATGGATGATGACCTTAATGTCCGGGAACACCGCCTTGGCAGCATGTGAGCCGGCCTGGATCAACTGAACGAGGTTGGTTGTATTACTGTAGCTTCCTAAAGGATGCAGCATTCCATTATTAATCTCATTACCGATCTGCACCCATTCCGGTGTTACATTTGCATCTTTGAGCGCCTGCATCACTTCCGTAGTGTACTGCGAGACATGCGCCTTCAGCTGTTCTATATTATCGTCCTTCCAGGCTTCAGGGGTAACCTGTTGACCAGGGTCAGCCCAGCTGTCGCTGTAGTGCAAATCGATCATCACACGGAACCCGTAGGCACTTACCCGGGAAGCCAGTGCAACAACTTCTTGTGTACTGTTATGACCATTGGCCGGATCATCTGACGGATTAACCCAGGCCCTGATTCTGATGGAATCGATGCCGTGCTCCTTAAGTATTGGTAAAAGCTCCTGCTCTTGGCCATTATCATTATAGAATTTATAGCCTAAAGCCTCCATTTGCGGCAGCCAGCTGATATCTGCCCCTTTGGAAAAGCTCCCGGAAACAGATGAAGCGTTTACATTTGCTGGCAAACCAATTGATACTGCTGACAGAATCATTGCCCATGTAAGAACGATTACCACAATCTTTTTGCTGATTCTCATAGTTCAACCTCCATTATTCATTTAGTAGCTGCAGTTTCCAGCCTTTAACATCCTTATTGTAAAGAAATATAACTCAGGTGTGGATGGAGCAGATCAACTATAAATAATACTTCTGCAACAAATCTCATATGAATTTGCGATTTTTCTAAGACTGGCACAGTTCCAGCCTACTTGTTCAAAAAAAAAGGCAAGCCATAATGGCTTGCCTTAACACTGCTGTCAGTTAGTGAGAGTTTAGTCCTCATTTGTCTAACATTTTTGAAAAGTACTTAGGAGCCTCCTTAAAACCTTGTCTCTCATAAAATTTATGAGCCTCTATTCTTCTGGAATGGCAATGAACTTGGATATGGTCACATCCCCGTTTTCTTGCAGAGGCAGAGGCAAATTCCTCTAATTCCTAATTGCTGGATATAATGAAGGGGAATACAGGCGATAACACGTCCTTCATCTTCATAAACCATTAACTCTTCGTTGGGGTGCAACTTTAACCCTTCGCTATAATCATGTCATTATATTAGCGAGATTACCAGAACCACGGTGTGACTATTTCAATGCAGGTGTGGTTTATTTAAGTTACACTGCACGTTCGTTGAACAAAGGCAGCTGATCATGTTGATCGGCTGCCTTCTTGTTGTTATTGAGCTAACGGTCATCTTATCGTCTGGTACACGAGACCTATGGCTCCAGAATCAAAGGTTTTGTTTTCGATTAGCTTAAGATTAATCTTCTCCTTGAGGCCTTGGAATAACGGCAATCCGCTACCGATCAGGACAGGAGAAACCGTAATTTTATACTCATCAATTAAATCCAGCTGCATAAGGTGGTGTGCGAACCTGGGACTGCCGAGGATGACCATATCCTTGCCTGGCTGCTGCTTGAGATTGTTGATCTCTTCCTCGATATTTTCTTTCACCAGTCTGGAATTGTTCCATTCGACGTTCTCCAGCGTCGTGGAAAAAACGATTTTGTTTGTCTTTTCGATCCACTCGGCATGATTCCGTTCATGCTCCGAAGCAGACGGGTTCGAAGGCACGGATGGCCAGTAACTGTGCATCATCTGATAAGTCCCGCGTCCCCAAATGACTGTGTCGGCAGTACTCAGAATTTCCTTCGCATGTTTCTCCAAATCAGCATCATAGGAAACCCAGCCAATATCCATTTCACCATTCGGTCCTTCCACATAACCGTCAAGCGATGCGTGCAGAAATAGAACGAGTTTTCTCATTTTCAGTTCTCCTTTGTTCATAAGGGATATCTACTCTATACATTAACTGCATCATGGCATCAGCACAAGCAGCAGCATGGTTATCGTTCTGCATTTTGTCAAACTGGCAGCCTCCTTCATTATTGTCTCCATTGAATATCATCCTTCTGACCGCACAACCGAATGGCCACGGCTTAAGGATAACACGGCAATTGCAGCTGCAAACCCAAGCTGTACGAACGAGCTGTTAAGGCTAAGTACAATGCTGGAGGCTTCAGGAGCCAGTGAGACCACATTGAAATTCTGAGTTGGGCCAAATGTCCATACAGCGATCTCCCAGACCACAAGGAATATGATGATTCCGGTTACCCAGCCGAGAACGGAGGATAACAGAACCAATGCGAGAACTTGAACAGCCATCGAACAGAAGAGCGTACGGATAATGCCGCCTATCCGGTCCGCCTGAAGCCGCCCAATCTGGATTTCCTCCAATTTCGATTATGTCCTAATCTAATTATGCAGGAAAAAGCATATAACCGTTATCCTGATCGTATTAAATGGTTGCCTATTCCTGTCATTGGCTCATCGAATTTTTGAACCGGCCGGAAGAGATTACGTTCCTTGCTCTACTGCTCGCAAAAGAAATTCTTTATACCCTTTTGAAGGGGCCTTATGGTGTTACATTAGGCCAAATAGCCATGGAAGGGAGCAATACTTACCGGATCAGAGAAGCCATAGAACATATTAGTTCGAAATTCAATCCATCCATGCGCGCTGAAGAGCTTGCCGAAGCAGCGAGCATGAGTCTGTCCTCATTCCACCGTGACGGGTATGAGCCCTATTCAATTTCAGAAGCAATTAAAGGAATTGTATGATCCTGCTAATAGTATCGTTTTCCTGGGGGATTAAATGATCTGAAATCTCTGCCAGCCATGTATAAAAATCCATTGAAAAAGGCAAGCCAGAGCTCGTCCTTTTCCGTGATATGAAACCGTTCAGGGACACACAATTGCTTATCCAATTGAGGCTCTGTAAAGATGGTTAGCGGTAATTCATGACTAATTGTACAGATAACAATTTGTACTGTAATCAGTATTAGACGCCAATATACTATCACCTTGCGCCAAGGGGACGCAGAGGCAGTAGTTCATTTGAAGCTGCTATGTTCAATTTTGCTGTTGCATAATTATCATTTATTAAATTTATTGCATTAATTGTGATTCTAATCACAGTTGATATTTAAAAACCTAAATATAATAAAAATACTATAATTACATTATTTTCATTTATATCCATTTTGGAGGTCTGTGAACAAGGATGTAGTTGTAAATTTCATGAAAGGGGTTTTGCCGTCTCACACTCTCTCCCTCCGTACATTTAAGGTTGTTCGCCGCTTAAGTCCTTGCACCCCAGATCGCAGCTTGAGTGAGTACACAGGCTAGATAAAGGATGTCTATAAGAACCCGGCATACCTCAAAACCAACTATTTTGATCGGAGGAGTATTAATTATGAAAAAGACTGTAGCTTCACTTCTTGCAGGTATTGTAGCACTTGGGTCCTTTGCCTCGGTGGGCACTGCCGCTGAAAACAATGAGCGCAATAATCCTGTCGAGCTCTTCTCAGGCTCGTCCCCTATTTCGATTACGGGCCAATCCTGGAAAGCCCCTGCAGGCTCCGCTTCTGAGGACAAAGTATGGGGATATCTCGAAAGTGTAAAAGGGAACCTGCATCTGTCGGCTAAAGAGGATATCCGGGGAAAATTCAAAATTACAGAGCAAAAAACAAACGACAAGACCGGCAGCCAGCATTACCGGTTAAGCCAGTATATCTCGGGGATACCGGTATATGGAGCCGATCAAACGCTGCATATCGACAATGCCGGCAACGTTACCTCCCTGCTGGGAAGTGTAGTTGAAGATGTCTACCAGACGATCCCGCAGCCGCTAATTCAGCTCCAGACCATTTCCGGAGCCGATGCCATTCTGGCAGCCGAGCAGGATGCCACGCTGGAACATGGACCGCTTGGTGAGCCCCAAGTTACTCCTGCAGCGGATTTGTATTATTTTATCGTTGACGGAGAACCAAAATTAGCTTATAAAACGGAAGTGAACGTTCTGGAACCCGAGCCTTTGCGGATACGGTACTTCATTTCTGCGGAGAATGGCAGCGTACTGTTCAAATATAATATCTTAGAGAACCTGACGGGTACGGGCACTGGAGTATTTGGAGATACCAAAACATTCGAGACACGTCTCTCGGGTTCAACGTACCAGCTCTATGACAGTACCCGCGGCAAGGGCATTGTGACCTATACCGCCAAGAACAAGACCTCTCTTCCGGGGACGCTCTTAACCAGCACCAACAATGTCTGGACAGACAAAGCCGCGGTTGATGCCCACACGTATGCTGAGAGAACCTATGATTACTATCTCCAGCATTTCGGCCGCAACAGCCTGGACAACAACGGACTGCAGATCCGTTCCACCGTCCATTACTATACTTCCTATAACAACGCATTTTGGAATGGCGCGCAAATTGTTTTCGGTGATGGAGATGGATCTACCTTTACACTGCTGTCCGGGGATTTGGATGTGGTAGGCCACGAGCTGACGCATGGTGTGACTGAGAAAACATCCAATCTTGAATACTACGGAGAACCAGGGGCACTCAATGAGTCCTTCTCCGACATCATCGGAAATTCAATTGAAGGTGCGAACTGGCTGATCGGCGATAAAGTATATACACCGGGTGTAGCGGGTGACGCACTCCGCTCACTGGCTAATCCGCCATTGTACGGCCAGCCTGACAAGTACAGCGACCGTTATACCGGTACCAGTGACGAAGGCGGTGTGCATACGAACAGCGGCATCAATAACAAAGCTTTCTATCTGGCTGCTCAAGGCGGTACGTTTAACGGTGTAACGGTCACAGGTATCGGCCGTGAGGATGCCGTTCAAATCTATTACAATGCACTTGTATATTACCTTACAACCTCATCCAACTTCTCTGCTGCACGCACAGCAATCATTCAATCGGCTACTGAATTGTTTGGAGCAGGCTCGGCTCAAGTAACTGCCGTAACCAAAGCTTATAATGCGGTAGGCGTCTACTAAGAACAGAATAACAGGCCAATGATCCTCATGATCATTGGCCTGCATAATGTAAATCAATGAATAAGTGTTGAAGTTCTTAAAATCGTGTTGTATGAATTCTTTATATTATTCTTTTACTTTTGTAAGTACACCATCTTTATTTTCGTATATTCTTTTTTCGTTTTTTTCCATTTTATGCATGATCTCTTCTTCCAGGTTAATCCCTAGAAGCTCCGAGAGTCCTATTAAATAGAGTGCAACATCAGCCAATTCTTCACCCAAATCGTCTTTCTTTTTCAGATAAGCATCGCAGGCTTCTGATAATTCGCCATACATAAAACAAAACTCTTTGAAAATATCTGTAACATTAAATCCTTTCGCAACTTTGTTCTGATAAACTCTTTTTTGTAATTGTAATAAATCAATCATTTAATCTCACCTATCCTATATATAATTTTGCATTCCTTTTACAAAAAACCGGATAAATTAGAGTGAGCACTAATCCTGAAGCTGCCATTAGTATTCCTGCTAAACCGAGCGTCCATCGCACGTTCCGCCATGAAAGTCTATTACATATTCTACTTTATAACTAAATTACCTTTGTTGACCTTACCTCAACAAGAACTGAAATCCTTGGCGTTGCAGGATGGCTATAAAAAAAGGAGCGGTCCTTTAAGTCACTGAAGTGGCTTGAAGAACCGTCCCTTTTGAATTGCTGCCTCTCTATATCACAGTAACTATCGTGATCTATCGTAATCCGGTTCGCTGCTTCAATCCTATAGCTGACCCATTGAATGTATCGGCTACTGCTGCACCTCTGTCAGCACCAGATCGTCGAAATGGACTTCGCCGCCGGCGCTGCCTTTATACAGATAAATCGTGGCGCTGGTGCTGGCGCTTCCTGTTGTGAATTCAATTTCTTTCTGCACATATCCAGTGCCCTGCTCGAAGCCCCAGGCATCCGTGAACGTGCCGCCGTAATTCTTGACCCCAAACACCGCAACCCCGCCGCTTACACTTTGTCCGAAGCCGGACAGCCTGTAGGCCGTGCCAGGAAGCAGGCCGGAAACCGTCTGCTCCATGCCCGAAGCCGACCCGCTTAGCTTTGCGGAGTAGTCTCCTGTGTGCGGGGCAGTGTCCGAGAGCGAAGAGCCGTTATAATGGACTGCCCAGCCGGTGAAGTCCCCGCTCTCGAAACCGGGGTTCTGCAGCAGGTTGACCGGCTCCGGCTCCGGCTCCGGTTCGGACTCTGCCGGAATGAACCGGAAATAGTCATAGTCTGCGGTGAATCCGGTACCGCCTCCCGTGAACAAACCGATCTTTGGCTCTGCAATTTCCACTGTCTGATCTGCTCCAGCCTGCTGGTAGCTCACACCGTCGGCGGAATAGAAGCCGCTGTAAGTATCGCCTGTCTTGACCAGTCGGAGGTATACGGCCGATCCCAGAGTATCGGCGGTTTCGACATGCTGCCGCACGGTATTTTTTTGCGCAGTGAACTGGAATTCGTTGCCGGTGCCGTACATCCTGGTGATCCGGACGAAGGTAGCATCGCTCTCATAGACAATCAGTCCGCCCTGGGCCCATGGGGACGCCGGTAACCCTGTAAGCCTCGTTTCAAGGGTCCAGTCCCCTTCAGGCGCTCCGGTGAGCAGAATATTCTTGGCAGTTGCAGCGCCCTCAGCGATTTCTCCGCTCTCTGCCGTTATCCGCATGGAGCCGGGATTTGCCGTCAGCGACCAGGCTGCGCTGTTCTCCCTAACCCAAGTCCACTGACCATCCAGATCGGGCCCGGCGAATTCGTCACTTCCGCCTTCAGTGAACACCGGGTCGGCAGGACCGGCGGGGGATGCGCTGAATTGAATCAGCTCCAGATCGTCGAACGTCACCTGTCCGGACCCTCCGGCTTTGTATAGAAAAATCGTAGCGCTGGTGCTGGACGCCCCTGTCGTAAATGTAATTTCCTTGCGGGTATAAGCAATTGAAGTCATATAGACACTCTGTTCGGCATTGCCGTGGTTCTTCACTCCGAATACGGCCGAGCCGCCGCCGCTGGCTGCGCCAAAAGCATACAGCTTATACATGGTGTTCGGATGCAGGCCGCCAATGTTCTGCTCCATTCCTGCATAGTTGCCGGTAAGTGCGGCAGCGTAGGTCCCGGTATGTGCTCCGGTGTTCACGATAGAAGCTCCATTGTAATGAAGCGGCCAGTTGCTGAAATCGCCTGTCTCAAACCCCGGATTGAGCAGCAGATTATTCTGGGAGGGCGGCTGCGGCAGCGGAGGCAGATTGTTCGGGTCCAGTCCCGCTCCCTGGTATGCCCCGATATTGGGGGCAGTGCCTGCCGGAACCGGATTGCCGAAATAATCGCTGCCGCCGTTGCCGCTGATGATTCTGCCGCTACCAATGGCCGGAGAGGTATTCAGCAGCTGATAGCCGGCCAGCGTGTCACGGCCGATGCCGCCCGAGCCGGGTGAAGCGAGCTTCGGATCAGCGGTGATTTTGTGCGGGTCAGCCGGTTCGCTGGATGGATGGTTGCCGTAGAACAGATTATTATCGAAAATGTTGCCGGTGCTGGAACCGAACTGGTATCCCCCGGTGCCCAGATTATAAATCAGGTTGTTGTAAAAGGCCGTATTTGAAGCATAACCATCCCAAAAGCCGTAATTGACCACCTTGGTGCTGGATGTGAGCGGCAGATAGACGGTATTGTTATAGAACTTCGCGCTGCTGACCGGGCCGTTCAGATTGAACACCGCCTCTCCGTCATTCTCGCTGATATTATAGCGGACGACCGTATTGGTATTGTAATTGGAGGCAGTTGTCCCGTCATTGACGACCAGTACCATCCCTCCTGCGTTATGGTGACTGTAGTTGTACTGGATAATAGTGCCGTCACTGTTATAATCCGCATCGTAAGCCATCGCATCTCCGCCGGGGGCGGTGTTGTACACTTCATTGTACTGGATGACTGCATCCTTCGTGCCCCATACCCACAGCGGCACGTGATACCCGGACGCGCGTACATGGGTATCGTACACCACATTATGCTCGATGACCCCGCCCGTCGTATTGAGCACAACCGCCCCGTCGGCAGCCACATCATTAATCACATTATTCTGCACCTTAAGCCCGGTGGAGTAGGTGCGCTGTGCTCCATTCAGATAGATCCCTACACTGTCGAGCGAATAGATATGGTTGTTCTTGATGACCACATCCGATACATGCAGATCCCAGTCCGGACCCCAGACGATAATTCCGCCATTATGCACATAATCGGTGGCCGTTGTCCCTTTGACCTGATGGATATCGAGATTCTCGAACACGAAATGCTTATAGACCTTGGGATTCGTCCAGCTTCCGCTGCTTCCGCTGACATGAATGCCTCTGCGCTCGCCCGGACTGGCCGCATTATTGGTAATCTCGAGATTACGGACCTCCCACTGCTCCTGATTGTAGAAATATACGGCAGCGGCGGCACCTCCACCCGCAATCAACGGCTTGGCCCCTTCGCTGTAGCGGTCAATCTGAATCGGACTGCCTTCGCTGCCCGAGCCCTGGGGTGACAGTGTCCCCGTCCAGACCCCGCCCGCCTTGAACAGAATGCGGTCTCCAGGCTGAAACACTGTAGCGTTCACTTTGTCCAGCGTCTTCCAGGCCTGGGTTTCGGAGCTTCCTGTGTTGCTGTCGCTGCCCCCTGCAGCATCGACATAATAGGACGTACCGGCCGCGCGGACCGTTGACGGGACCATTACGGACAGGACGGATGCCAGAATCAATATTGCCGCCAAAATCAGCTTGTTCATCTGATGCCATGGTCTTCTTGTCATCTTCGCTTAAACCTCCCGATGTGAATGGTATGCTACTGCATTTGCAGGCCGGAATATCCCGGCTCCGTTAGCTCAATCCGGGCGGAACGGATTCGCTGCTCCAGTTCCCGCCCGAAGCCTGTCTCCGCCGCCGCTTTCCCTTTCCGCTCCTCCGCTGTTGTTTCTGGCTTCTGCGGTTTTACATCACCAAGCACCGCGATTACCCATTCCCCTGTAAAGCCTTCATCTATGACTGGGCTGATCTCGCCGGACTCCCGCTCTCCGGTCAGCCAGGCATAGAGCTGGCCCTGCTCGCGGAAATACACTCTGGCGTTGGCGCTGTCCAGCCTTTCACTGCTGAGAGTCAAGCCAGAAAAGGAAGCGTTGTCATTTCTCAGCTCTGAAACCGCTTCTTCCGGGCTTCTGCCATCCAGCAGAAGCTGCCGCATCTCAGACAGAAGTTGTTGTGTTCCTTGCTTGTTCTCTGCTGCACTCTCCCTTTCGCTCCGGTAGGCTATGGAAATGCGGGTAAACCTAAGCTCTTGTTCCTCAGGAATGCTGCTAACCTGATCCTCCGCTGCCGGTTCTTCTTCCCGTCCGGTCTCTCCGGCCCCTGGCGTCTTCTCCCGAAGCGCAATCTCCAGATTGCTCAGATAGTAGGGAATGAAGCTGCCTTCATCCAGCTCGGCCGGACCAAACACCGCTCTCCCGGCAGCAGCTGCCTGAGTCCGCCGTTTGTTCTCGCGTTCCATCTCAGTGAGCAGCCCGCCAAAGTCCGTGCTGTCAACAAGCCCTTCTTCATGGCCCATCTCCAGCAGAATCCGGCTTCGTGTCCAGGAGGTAAGCGCCTCGCGCTTGAGCAGCTCGAGCGGATTCTCACCGCCAATCTCCAGCTTCCAAAAGTTCTCTTCATACGCCTGATGGTAAGTATCCCGGAAGTATTCAATCACCTGCGTGCGCTGGAGTCCCATCGCATACTGCAGTTCCGCCGCGGTCACTGCATGCCCGTTAATCCGTGCCACCTCAGTGTCCATTGCCATCCGCTCCGGTATGCCCAGTTGAGCCTTGGTGGAAGCAGCTTCTTTCTCCTCAAGCCCAAGAGGACCTTCCGGGACACCCCCTCCGCTTAGCAGAAGGATAACGGCCAGACACAGCGGGACACCTGAAGCTGCGGCAGCTCTGCTTTTTGTCCATTTCACCGCATTCTCCCACCTTCCTTTACAGGTATACACTGCATATTCACCAGGCAGCAAAAAGGAGGAGTTGATCCCGGCTTCCCGTCCGTTTCTCCTCCTCCTTCCGGCTAGCCTCCGGCAGATGCAGCCGGCAGCTTTAGTCCTGATGATTCCTGCTGTGTTCCCCCGTCACTTCGTGCTGTCAAACCATTCATTGGCTTCCTTCGTCATCTGCTCTCCGCCAATGCTGTACCATTCCTTGACGAATTTATCGAAATCCTCCAGCGGCTTGCGGCCGTAGATGATCGCCATGATTGCCTCCCCTTCAAGCTTCGTGGTGATGCCTCCCTTGGACTGCATCGCCGGTGTACTGGCACCAAGGAACTTGGGAGCCCAGTAACTCTCCTTAGCCCATCCATCGACGACAATTTGCGCCGCCTTCAGAATATCGGGATTGCCAAGAGCCGCAGCTTCGGCCTCTGTAAGATTTCCCTGTTCCAGCAATTTCCCTTTGTCTGCGGATTGCTGCAGCACACTGAACGGATCCTTCGGCTCATACAGGAAGTATTTGTAGACCCCTACCGAGCCTTCGGGGATATCCTCGCTAACCGTGGAGACCGTTCCGTCCGCCTTGAGGGTATAATCATAGTCTTCGGCCCAGCCGTGCTCGAATTCGCTGCCTGGTTCTTTGTCCACTCCGGCGAACAGACGGTTAAGATACAGGAACAAAGCGTCGGTATGCTCAAAGCCTTCCCTTACCAGCATCCCTCCCTTCAGGAACGTGGTATCCCGTGCTCCCGCCTTGCCGTTCTCAGTTGGAATCGGGTAAGGCTTCATCGTCGCTCCCGGCACGTTCTTCTGCAAGTCCGGAACCGGCCAGCTGCCCAGCCAATACGGAGCCACCACAACACCTACCCGCCCCTGGCCAATCAGCTCGGCGAGCTTGTTCTCATCATGCAGCCCGGCCTCCTTGGAGATATAGCCCTTCTCGTACCAGTCCCGCATGACCTCAAGGCCCTTCTTCATCTCGGGCACGGTCGAGCCATGCACCAGCTTGCCGTCCGCACCCTGGTTCCACTGGTAAGGGACGGTGCCGAACGGCCCGAAGATCCAGGTGCTCTCCCCGAGCCAGCCTGCCAGCGGATTCGGGTGGCCGCCGCCCGAGCCAAGACTCACGCCCAGCGGAATGATAGAATCCGTATTGCCCGGCTTCTTATCAAGCAGCGCCTGCATGAAGGCCTCCAGCTCCTCAAAGGTCGCCGGTGCCTGCATGCCCAATTCGTCCAGCCAATCCTGGCGGACCCACATGACAGCATTATCGTTCCCGGCGTTGGCGAAGTAAGGCAGGCCCATATGCTTGCCTTCAAAGGTCACCTGGCTCCAGATCAGCGGGTGGGAGCTGAAGATCTCCTTCATGCGGTCCGAAGCATACTTATCGAAATCCGCTGAAATATCCTTGTAGGCTCCGGATTGGATCAGCTCATTCATCAGCCCGATATCCATCGTTGTGACGACATCCGGCAGCTCCTGCTTGGCTGTCAGCATCAGCCGCATCTTGGTGGCGAACTGCTCGCCGGGCACCTCCCACAGATGCTGGATATCGATTCCCAGCTGCTCCTTCGCCCAACGGGTATGCACATTGTCGCTCAGCGTCTCCCCGTTTTTGTACTTGAAGCTGGAATCCGTGGCTGTAACGGTAGTGATGGTGACCGGGGTCTCGAAGCGGTATGTCCCGTCCCGGATCCCTTCAATCCGGGCAGCATCCCCCTCCGCCTCCGCAGGCGCAGACGGCTGGGCGGATGACGGCGGCGCTGTACCGGCAGCCCCGTTGCTGCCGTTCGGTGAACAGGCGGTGAGCAGCGACAGCAGCAATGTTGCCGACAGCAGCAGCGCGAACCTTTTTTTTGTCCTCTTCATGCAAGAGCCTCCCTGTGTTCCTGTAATCTCTGACGCATTCATCTTATTACAACGCTTTCACAGGAGTAAGAGAGAAAGATTTAAGGTGATATGCTAAAATCTTAAGCTTTGTTAGAGCAGGCGTTCCCGGTATTCCTGCGGCGTGATCCCGTAATAGTTCTTGAACAGCTTGCTGAAATACGGAGGATGCTGGAAGCCCAGCCGGGCGGCCAGCTCATAAATCCGGATCTCCGTGGAGCGCAGCAGCACCGCCGCCTGCTCCATCCGGTAGCGCATGATGTAATCGCTCAGATTCTCACCGGTCTCCTGCTTGTACATGGAGGACAGATACACCGCATGCAGCTTCACGTGGTCGGCAATGCTCTGGAGGGAGACATCCCGGGCAAGATTCTCCTCGATGAAGCGGTGGATTCTCGCCAGCAGCTGGCGCTTGTGATCGTTGTACTCCGCATTCTCCGACTGCGAAAGACAGGACAATATCCCTTCCGCCCAGTCCGCAACAGTACCGGTACTGCGCATGATCCGGGCAGGTTCGCCCAGCTCCCCCTTCCCGGCCGTCGCTTCCATCAGGGTCTTTCCCTGCTGGTGGGCAATGGCCAGGAAAGCGCTCACCAGCGTATGGTACAGCTCGGCCAGATGCTCCCCGGAATCCAGCAGCTTCTCCTCCATTTCGAGGACAATGGCAGCCAGCTTGCTGCGCACCTCATCCCACCGGCCTCCCTCCATCAGCCGCAGGAATGCCGGCGGCGCATAGAGTGAAGTCAAGGTACGGTCTACTGTCCGGGTGCCGCCCGCAAGAGCCAGGAATTCCTGCTCACTGCGCGGGATTTTGCGGAATTCGTTCAGCGACTTGCGGTAGACCTGCGCCAGCTCCATGGGGAAGCGCAGCGGCTCACTGAGCAAGAGTGAGACCTGTCCCTTGAGCAGTCCGGACACCTTCAGCTGCAGTTCGTGCGCCTTGGTATGCAGAGCCATCACATCCATTTCGCCCATCTCCTGAGGTTGCTTCCGGCTGCGCAGAGCAAAGACAAGATAGCCATAGGGATCGCAGCAGTGCCAGACATCACAGTCCGGCTCCAGTATCTCAGCGGCAATATTCTGCACCGCATATTCAAACAGCAGGGCGTCCGGCTCTTCTCCGCTGCCGAATACCTTCTCGGGCCGCACCATCACCAGCAGCAGCGAGTCCCCCGCATGGAACGGAAGCTGGTACTCCTTCAGCCGCTCGGCCAGCGCTCCGGGCTCCGGCAGCTGGCCTGACAGCAGATCGTTGAGAAATCCCGACCGCAGCATCGGCATATGCAGGTGCAGGGTCCGCCGCGCCCGCTCCTGGGAAGCAATCTGCTCCCATTCGCCGCGGATGCCGCCGGCAACCCGCTTCACTTCAGCGAGCAGCTCTTCATCCTTGACCGGCTTCAGCAGATAGCCCACTGTCCGGTGCTCGATAGCCTGCCGGGCGTATTCAAATTCGCCGAAGCCCGACAGCAGCACGCAGCGGGTTCTTGGATAATGCTCATGCACATGCTTGCATAAGGCCAAACCGTCCATCCCGGGCATGCGGATATCCGTGACCACAATATCGACCGGATGATGCTTCAGCAGCTCTGCCGCCTCCAGACCGGATGCTGCCGGATACACATGCTCCACACCGGCGGAAGCCCAGTCATTCTGGACCATGCTCTTAAGAATCATCGGCTCGTCATCGACGAGCATCAGCTGCATTTTCACTTGGCTGTCCTCCTTCATGTTCCCTTTTCCAGCGCAGGGTGACCCGTAAACCGCCGAGACCCGGCGAGGCGTCCAGCCTGATGCCGGACCCCGGACCGTACTGCTGCTTCAGACGCTGATTGACATTCCACAGGCCGCAGCCTGTCTGCTCATTCATGGGCAGCTCCAGCTCTTTCATATAGCCGGCGATCTGCTCCTCCGTCATGCCCGCCCCGCTGTCCTCAACCCGCAGCAGATTATACGGCCCTTCTTGTACACCTGTGACCCGTATCGTTCCCGCTTCCGGCTGCGGCTCCACACCATGGATAATGGCATTCTCCACTACAGGCTGCAGAAACAGCCGGGGGACCGGCTCAGCCAGCATGTCCGGCGGAATATTCAGCACGAAATCCAGACGCTCCAGTCTGAATGCATAGATGTGCAGATAGTTCCTGGCCTGGTTCACCTCTTCCTCCAGGAGCGGACGCTGGTTCTCCACCCGTGTCGTGTAGCGGTAGTAATCACCCAGATGATAGACCATCTCCCGGATCGTTTCTGTTTCCCCAGCCTTGGCGCAGGCGGCGATGAAGGAGAGGCAATTGTACAGGAAGTGGGGATGGATCTGCGACTGCAGCTGCTTCAGTGTTGCAAGCCTGGAACGGTTCTGTTCCTCGTAGACGTCATTGATCAAATGCTGGGTCTGCTCGGCCATCTCATTGAACCGCAGGCGCATATAATCAAACTCGTTATGAAAGCGTTCTCTAATACGAAAGGAATAATTGCCCCGCTCAAAGCTCCGCAGGCCCTTGACCACCTCTGTGACCGGCTTCTGCACATGCTGGTACAGCAGATAAGAGGCAATAAGCGCCAGCAGGGCCAGCACAACAAAACTGAGATAGAACATTCTGCGGCTCTGCACCACCGGTGCGTGAATAACATCAAGCGGGACATAATCCACCAGATAGGCGCCCAGGGAGGGCAGATATGCATAGCTGATAAAAGTATCCTCCCCGCCGATTTCAAGGCTCCGGTGTCCGGATTCCTTCAGCGGGCCTTGGAGCAGCAGACGCCCGGTCTCCCTTGCGGTGGCATCGTCTGAGGATACGGCACCGTAAGCTGTACCGTATGCCGTGAGCAGAAAGGATTTACCGGGATTATCCTGCTTGTAGTCACCCAGCATCCGCCGGATGTTGTCGACCGCGAACCGCACCTCGAATACAGCGACGGGCTCCCGGTTCTGCTCCTTCGCCAGGTAAGGGTCCCACACGAACATTTGATAATACGGATTCGCTGTACCGCTGCCCGGATGCAGTCTCCAGACGCCTGCAGGAGACAGCTTCATCTCCTTCATGTCGAACGTGTCGCCCGGATTGGTGGAGATACGGCGCCGGCTCTCCGGCAAATAGACGGACAGATCGTTGCGCCAGTTGCTGGAAAGACTCTGAAGCTGCAGCTTTTCCTTGACCTGTGTCTGGTAGTAAAGCGTCTGATAATAATCCTCCGTGAGCAGATTGAGCTGCAAATCCATGATCGAGGAATCTCTCGTCAGCACACTGGAGGACAAGGACAGGCGGTCAATGTTCGATTCAATCTGATTCTTCAGGAAAAACAAGCGGCTTTCATTGTTATCTGTAATCTGTCCATCGATGACTTCAAGACTCTTCTCACTGTAGTACGTATAGAGCAGAGCCATTGGCATAATCAGCATGAAAATAACGGCAGTGATTTTGACAAATACCGGCCGGTATCCCCGCATGGCAGCACCCCCTTAACAAATTGACAGTTACCTTAAATATCTATATCTGTACACTTCAGGATTGTCAAGCCTAAGATAATTATAGAATCCGCTGAGCGGCGGACATTTAGGAGGAGAACCGTATGAAGCCAGGCACAGATATGGCGGCCAATGCCGCTCCCAAGGCCAATCCCGGAACCGGCACGACAGCCCGGCAGTTTGCCGCCACATGGAGGCTGCATCTTATGCTGCTGCCGGCCGTGCTCGTCGCGCTTATATTCAAATATGCCCCTATGCCGGGCATCGTCATCGCTTTTCAGGACTTCAAGCCCTGGCAGGGCATTTCCGGCTCATCGTGGGTGGGCTGGAGCAATTTCGAGCTTATTTTCTCCATGCATGATTCCAGGCAGGTCATTCTCAACACACTGATTATCTCCTGTCTCAAAATCGCCTTCGGACTCGTCGTCCCGGTGATATTCGCCCTTCTGCTCAACGAAATCCGCCAGATGGGGCTTAAGCGCTCGGTGCAAACCCTGGTCTATCTGCCCCATTTCATGTCATGGGTGATTCTGGGCGGTATTCTCCTCGATCTCTTGTCCCTGGAAGGAATTGTGAACCAGCTGCTCAGCTTCTTCCACATGCAGCCCGTGATGTTCCTCAGTGAAGGGAACTGGTTCCGCTTCACCGTCATTCTGAGCGACTTGTGGAAGGAATTCGGCTTCAGCGCCATCGTCTTCCTGGCCTCGCTGTCCGGCATCAATCCCGCGCTCTACGAAGCGGCGGAGATTGACGGGGCGGGCCGCATGAAGCAGACCCTCTACATCACGCTCCCCTCAATGCTGCCGATCATCGTCGTGGTCTTCACGCTGTCGCTGGGCAACATGCTGAACGCCAACTTCGACCAGATCTATAATCTGATCAATTCTCTGGTGCTGGACAAGGGCGACATTATTGATACCTATGTCTACCGTTCCTTCCAGGAAGGCCAATACAGCCTGTCCACCGCCGTCGGCCTGTTCAAGTCAGTGATCGGCTTCATCATGATCGGGGGAGGCTACTATTCAGCCTACAAGTGGGCAAATTACCGGATTTTCTGAGATGCTTGTCAATTTGAAGGAGGAAAGGCCTCATGTACCATAAAAACCCCACCTACCGCGTATTCTATCTGTTCAATATCGCTTTCCTTGTGCTGATTTCCGTTGTCTGCGTGCTGCCGCTGCTTCATATCTTTGCGGTGTCCCTAAGCGGTAAATCGGCAGCTGATTCCAATCTTGTCGGACTAATCCCGGTAGATTTCTCGCTGGATGGGTACCTGCGCACCTTCGAAAACAGCAATTTCCTGTCGGCACTACGAATCTCGGTGCTGCGGAGCGCTGTCGGCACAGTACTGGCCATGTGCGTAACGGTGCTGGCCGCCTTCCCCCTCTCGCGGAATTCCCGGGAATTCAGGGGCCGGAACTTCTATGTATGGTTCTTTCTGATTATTATGATTTTCGACGCCGGGCTTGTCCCGCATTATATCCTGATGGAGAAGATCAATCTGATCAATTCCTTCTGGATCTTCATCCTCCCTGGCCTGGTCAATGTCTGGAATATCATCCTGATGATGAATTTCTTCCGGGCATTGCCGCGTGATCTGGATGAAGCCGCGATTATGGACGGGGCAACCTCCTTTCAGATTATGTCCAGGATTTATCTGCCAGTATCGCTCCCGGCCATCGCCACCCTGTCCCTGTTCACCCTTGTGGGCCATTGGAATGCCTGGTTTGACGGCATGCTCTATATGACCTCGCCCGACCGCTGGCCCCTGGCCACGCTGCTGCAGACCATCGTCGTTGTGCAGGACTTCAGCAAGACCGGCATCCGCTTCGAGGATCTGCAAACGCTCTCCAACCGGAGCGTCAAATCCGCGCAGATTTTCATCGCCATGCTGCCCATCCTGCTGGTCTATCCGTTTCTTCAGCGCTTTTTCGTCAAGGGTATCGTGCTTGGTGCCGTTAAGGAGTAGGAGTCGCACGTCAATGAGGCAGCGAGCCTCCAATAACAGGAGAATCGCTGCTTCGCATCTAACCTATTAACAAGGGGGAGCTCTCTCGGCCGTTTCACGGCTTTTGAGACTCCCCCTTCGTGGCAGCTACTGACATTCAGTTGTCAGTAGTAGTCTTGTATAATCAGGTATTAGAGCGGCAAAGATGATTTGAACTGAACTTTGCTTAAAGTGATTACTGAGGAGAACTTACTATGGAAACTAATAACTATTCATTTGTTTTTGAAACACCCCTAATTGAAGGTATAATTTGCAGACGGCGAAACCGGTTCATTATGGAAGTTGAGGTGGACGGAGTCATATATGATTGCCATTGTCCCACTACAGGCCGTATTGGTGACATCGTTTTTCGTAATGTCCCCTGCCTGCTATCCAAAAGCGATAATTTATCAAGAAAGACTCTTTATACAGTAGAAGCCATTTCAGTTGATTTACCATCCAATGCCAATAAATCCTGGATAGGAATTAATCAGAATGCAGCAAACAGATATGTAGAACATTTTATAAAAAGCGGCCAGCTTTCTAGCATGGTGATTAATGGTGAAGCAATAAAAAGAGAACAAACCGTAGGCAACTCCAAACTTGATTTTCTTGTTGGTAATACTTACATTGAGGTCAAAACACCCCTTACGCAATTGCAGGTCGAGGTTAAGGAACATATCGAAACGAAGAAAGGAACCAGTTTCACCTCATTCGAACGATTCATAAAACACATTGGGGAATTGGCCCATAGCTTGAATGAAAATGACAAAGCCATCCTACTGGTATGTTTCATCTATGACAGTTCTAAATATATTGGCTCATCGAGCGGGAAACACAACAGCTATATCCGGAATTCTGTGCATTCATCAATACACCAAGGGGTTGAGGTGTGGCAGGTTAACTTCCAAATAACCCCTACGGAAGTAAATCTCATACGTTATTTTGAAACCACAAAAGATATTATAAATGCTTGAATTCTAAGCAAGGGAGTGCAGCTTCAATTGAATAAAACAGAACGTCTCTTAGCAATTGTGATGGAATTACAGCGAAGCAAATTGCAGACAGCTGATGAATTAGCTGAGGTCTTAGGGGTCAGTGTAAGAACGATCTATCGTGATATGATGGCTTTGAGTGAAGCGGGTGTTCCCATAATTGGGGAGACCGGATTGGGATACTCTTTAATGGAAGGCTATTTTCTTCCGCCCATTAGCTTTACTGTAGATGAGGCAGTATCGCTTCTTCTTGGAACTGAATTTATAGAAAAACGGTTTGATCCGACTTTTCGCAAAAGTGCCCGCTCTTCCCGCAGGAAAATCGAAGCCATTCTTTCCCGGCCCATCCGTGAGGAGACAGACCGGATACAAGGAAGCATCCGTCTGCTCCAAAAAGATGAAATGGTCCTAATGATGCGGGAGAAAGTAAACCTGGGAATTATTCGAGAAGCCATGACGGAGGACAAGAAACTTCGTTTCACCTATCACAAGCGGGTTGCTGAAGCTGATGGGAACAGGGTAACTGTGCGGACGGTATCTCCATACGGATTGGCACATGATGAGCAGAATGGCTGGCTGTTACTTGCATCCTGTGACCTGCGGGAGGATATTCGCCATTTCCGGGTCTCCCGAATGAGTGACCTTACCGTGACTGAGGATACGTTTCAGACTCCCGATAACTTCGACCTTCAAGCCTATCGGCCGAAGGATACCCGCAGTACACAGGTCTGCGCAATCTTTAATCCGGAAATCGCTGATAAAGTTGAAGAAGCCAATAGCTATTATATGGAGACTGCCGAATCTAAAGAGGACGGTTACCATGTCACTTTTCGTGTCCGTGAGCCGGAAGAATTGCTGTCCTGGATTCTTGGATGGGGGGCAGATGTGGTAGTCACTGAACCTGAATCCTTCATAAACCGGGTAAGAGAAGAAATCGGAAAAATGAAAGAACACTACTGACATACTGTTGGCAGTAGGGGGCTTGTATAATCAAGATATACCAAAAGCATAAACAATCCCATTTACAAAGGAGAACATTACATTATGTCAGCTATTGGACCTGATTTCATCTCACTTCAGGTGAGTAATCTTGAATACTCTGCCGAATTCTATCAAAACTATCTCGGACTGGTGCGCTCACAGGCTGGCCCCCCTCATGCTGTGGTTTTTGAAACAAAGCCTATTGCATTTGCTCTTCGTGACCTATTGCCAGGAATCGGACTCGGTTCAGGTACTCAGCCGGGACTTGGTATCGCTCTATGGCTTCATGCCCCGGATACGCAAGAGATCCACGACAAGCTTGTTGCAGCAGGCGTAAAGATTACATCTGCACCAATAGATGGGCCATTCGGGCGAACCTTTACATTTGCCGATCCGGACGGTTACCAGGTTACCCTTCACAGTAAGGCCTAATGCGCAAATGTATCGTGAAATGCTCCCCATACGGTAGACAGGTGAGATAATAAACCCTGTTGCTGTAAGGGGAGTTTTTCTTCATGTCGGCGAATTGAGGTTAAGGCTTCTTAATCATGTCTACGCCGTCAAAGGTAAGGCTTTCAATTTCCGTTTCCTTATTCAACATATATCTATCAAAAAACGCCTTGGTATAGGAGGTAATAATGCTGCGCTGCTCCATGGCGTCCCGGGTTCCTCTGGCGGCTCCATTAGTAGCAGTGAACAAGGAATCGGAGAAGTCACTATGAATTACATTATCTATAATGGCAAAGTAGCTATCCTGACTATTGGATTCAAGAAGAAAGGCATTCGTATTATAGGCAAGCACGGTGCCAAGCTGCATGAAGGGTTTCTTAAGGTCGCTATCCAGGGCACCTAACATATTACCGTCAAAATTTACACCGCCGACAAAACGGTCATCGTCCCGGCTAACAATTGCCGCTGTAGTTCCTCCAAAAGAGTGTCCAAATACCCCCATACCGATTTCAAGCTGCAATCTGCCTTTAAATATGGATTCAATGTCTCCTGTATTCATTTGGTACAGTTGATCTGCAACATATCTAATATCCTCACTCTGTAGAACGGCATATTTCGCAAACTTGACTGCTTCAGGCGCTGAGGTCAATTTGCGGGAAACCTCAATTGCCTCTTCTTCCCCGAGCTTCTCTGTCACAAGCTGAGGCGTAATTAGGGTTGCCGCTTCCATACCATATTTCACTAAGTCGTCCATGAATTCCGGTGACATACTCATAGTTCGTCCATCCTTGAGTTTGTACACGCCGCTGTCCGCATGGCCGATGGATACCACTATATAGCCGGAGCTTGCCAGATCTTGAGCGTACAAAGTGCCTTGCTGCGGATAGGCGCCTGCACCATGAACATAGAATAGAACCGGATATTGTTGTGCCCTCTGAGATAAGGCCAGATCGTTGTAAGACCATGTCTTAAAATCCGGTTCAAAAAGCTGCTCCCCCGCTGTAGCCCCCAGTTTAACCAGAAGCTCATCCCTCAGTGACTGAAACTCCGGAAATGCATATTCTGCGGTTGGCTTGCCTTCAGTGCTATCCGATGGATAGAAAAATAACGCCGTCAGTTCCCTGTCTGAATTATTTGATGCTCTGTACTTGAAGTCCATTTGTGTACGACCGACCGTATAACTCCCGACCGGTTTCGGGAATTCCCCTTGTGCGGGAGTGACGCTATTCTCCGGTTTAAGAGATTCCTCTTGTACGGGATTTCCGCTATTTTTGCTGCAGGCGGAAAGCATGGTCATTGATAGAATCATAGCCAGAATCGTTGCCAGTAGTTTTTTCATAATTTCTCCTCTGAATTAGTTATTGAATAGTGTTGTATTCATGTATTCATCATAAACGGAGGAGAACAATAAAAAATCGTACAAAAGGGCAAGCCCCAAGTGTACGATCGGGCAAATCTATACAAGGACCGGTCATAAGTGCAGGATTCCGCGCTCCACTGCGACGGCAACGGCCTGGGGTCTCGAATCTACACCTAATTTATTGTAGATACTAGTTAAATGAGATTTTACTGTACGTTCGGATATTCCCATATCGAAGCCGATCTCTTTACTTCGGGATCCTCGGGCAACTGCTTGAAGCACGATCAGCTCTTTGTCTGTAAGAGAGAGCTTCGCCGGGGATGCCTCTTTCGCCTTTTCAGCCAGCCTGTTAGCGAATACTTTCCCGGTGATCTCCGGAAGCAGCAACGTTTCCCCCCGCACCGCTGCATCAATCGAGCGAAAGATCATCTCCCTTCCCGTATCCTTAAGCAAATACCCTTTGGCACCTAACTCCAGTCCGCGGATCATCATTTCATCCTCGTTATAGGTAGTCAGAATAATAACCGGGATATCGAATCCTTTAGCCCGGAGCGCTTCCATGGTGTCCAAGCCGCTCATTTCAGGCATATTTAAGTCCAGCAGGATAACGTCCGGTTTGTTAGCGTCCACCAGCCGGAGCGCTTCCATACCGTTGGAGGCTTCTACGGCTACCGCGTACCTTGGATTGGTTTCCAGGATCAGCTTCAGCCCCTCTCGAACGACCAGATGGTCATCCACGATTAGAATACGAATTGTCATAAGTCAGTGTCCTCCTGATGTAATGGAATGCGAACAGAAACTTTGGTTCCTTGCCTTCCGCTTTCAATTTCGATATCCCCGCCAATAATTCTGGCTCGTTCATATAGGCCAAGTAAACCATAGCTGCCGGACTGCTTCTCAATCAGCTTGGTATCGAATCCTCTTCCGTCATCCGTAATTTTTAGCTCGATAACGTTTTCGCGTGCCGCCACCACGATGGCTACATTCGAAGCATTAGCATATTTAGCTGTATTGGCCAGGCATTCCCGGATCATATGTAAGCTATGTTCAAAGATCAGCTTAGGTACCACCGGATGGGGAATCGACAACTGAGTGGATATACGGATCCCTGTCATATGTGAGAAATGTTCAGCTTCATCCTCTACCGCTTTTGAAAGATCTATGACCTCTGCAGAATACGAACGCAAGTCGTCAATTGCGCTTCTCGCCTCTGCAAGCGTACGCTTTGCCTGGGTCTGTGACAGCTGGACAATCTCTTGGGCACGATGGATATTATCGTTCTCTAGATGTGCATCCACGGCATCAAGCTGCATGATGAGACCTGCCAGCCCTTGGGCCAAGGTATCGTGCAAATCACGGGCTATCCTTTGACGTTCGTTGGCAATGGTCAGATCCTCCACCTTCCTGTGCGCCCGTTCCAATTCACGCAAAAATGACTGGGTCCGCAACTTAGCACGAACTTGTTTATAGAACAGAGAAGCATAGCCGATGACGAAGAACATTACGAAGAAGAGAGAGGGCAATGTCGATGGCAAATCACCGGTCGTCCTGGGCCAAACCAGCGAAACAGAAAACAAGGTACAATAGAAAGTACATACCCAAAGCACCTGCTTCCGTTGAGCGTATATACCAATACTTTGTCCGGCCAAAGCCGTCAATAGACTTACAAGGATGACAGAATGAGCATTAGGCATGAATAACGCACACCCCCAGACAATCAACCCTTGCATCACAAAATAAATCCAGGGCCTTTTATCAACAACAGAGCCGGCATACCCGTGCAGCAGCATGTGAATCAGAATGAGACCTGTAAACATAATGAATTCGAACCATGTGGGAAGTATGGGAAGCTGGAAGAACAATGCGGAAAAATAAATCAGAATGACCCAGATTAAAGCAGGCAGGCGGGAATCACGCAGAACATTTTGGATATCAGATCGGGAGATTTCATCCGGTTGGTTGCTCGAATATTCACTCATGCATAATCACCTCTATCAGATACTATTATAACAGTCTCCCTGGACGCAAAAAAACGGCACATAATGTACCGGTTATTGTTATCGGAATTATATCATCAATCTGCATAGTCGTGTCATACTCAGTCTAAAATGTGTCAGAAATATGGTAATTGATCTCAGAATAACTAACTTGTTCTATGCACACGTGTTCCGAATATCTTAGATATCGGGTGTTGGGCAGAGGTGCACATCTGTTCAAGAAACCCGCAAGGTTCCGGTGACCGGACCTATACTTTAATATTGAAGGGCGGAATATTATTGAAAAAGGTTTTGGGAATGCTCCTGTCGGTTGTTATGCTGTCTTCGTTCTATGTTGCCACTCCTGCCAAGGTATCTGCTGCAACACCTATTGTTGTCAGTACGACGATTGTAGTTGCTGAAGGGGAGACCTTTAACGGCAACGGCCAAACTTATATCGCCAATGCCAGTACACTAGGAGACGGCAGCCAGGCTGAGAACCAGAAACCGATCTTCCGGCTGGAGAAGAATGCTACACTTAAAAATGTAATTATAGGCGCTCCCGGCGCAGACGGTGTGCACTGTTATGGAAACGCTACAATCTCCAATGTCACCTGGCAGGATGTCGGCGAGGATGCATTGACGCTGAAGGCTTCCGGTACAGTCAATATTACAGGCGGCGGTGCGTACAAAGCATACGATAAAGTGTTCCAGGCAAACGCTGCGGGCACAATTAACATTAAGAACTTCAGAGCTGACGACATCGGTAAGCTGGCCCGCCAGAACGGCGGCACCTCCTACGCCGTGAACTTCACACTGGACAGCTCTGACATCTCGAATGTCAAAGACTCCATCTTCCGCACCGACAGCAGCAGCAGCGCGGCCAAAATCACCAACACCCGCTATCACAGTGTACCGACTCTGTTCAAAGGCTTTGCCTCAGGTAAAACCAGCCAGTCGGGCAATACGCAATATTGAAGCAAGGGTAAGGCTGACGCCAGACTGATCCAGGGCTAGGCCCAGTTAATCCCAGGCTCCTCCGGTTGTCAGATCCAGTAACCGCCTCCATTTCAGCTATCCCGGGATAGAGGCGGTTTCAGTCCTGAACGTATTGACTTCTACTATCTCAATCGGGTTATCGAGTCCAAGTTATGCTTCGGCGGACTTAAGTGCCTATGCTTTTTTTACCGTGAAGTACACCTGATAGGGTTCATAACCGATGTCGCGGATTCTTCGCAGCTGAATACCCGGGTCCTGATTGGCTGTCTTGAAGAAATAGCGCCAGCTGCCCCACTCCCGTTCATTCTCCATGGTTAATTCAGAGGCCGCGTCCTCGTTAGATGTGAAGAGAATCCGTTCCTGCTCACAAATCCCGGCCAGCACTTCAGGACCAAACCGGAACGCTCCGGTCTGTTCGTCGTCCGGCAGAGGAATGAACCGGATGCCGACAGGTAGGATGATGCTGATCCGGTCTCCGTCCTTCCAATTCCGCTGCAGGGTATAGAATGCATTGTGATCCGCAGTTCTGCCGTGAAGCTGGTCATTCACATAGATGACGGCTTCCGACACGATCCAGTCCGGAATCCGCAAATGGATGGCAAACTCATTAGCAGAGTCAGTATGGACGACGTAATCATACTTTTTATAGTTAGGCAGATTCTCGTGAAGCGCTGTAATCTCATTCAATTCCTGCTGTCCTGCCGTATTCGAAGAGTTCAGCATGCTTCCGCTCATATGATCCTGAGATTGATGAATTTGGACGTTCTCTCCGTTGATCTCTGTTGTCAGCTCAGACTGGAAATACTGGCATACAAAGATATCATTATGTTCCTGATAATATATGCCTCTGTTTAATGCTGCGTTTGCTTGTACCATCGTTCCGTGGCAACAGAAGAAGCTATCGGTCTCCGAGCTCCAATCCTTCCGGAGGCCTGCCTTCATCGGCAGGAAATAGGTGAGCAGCCCTGTTGCGGAATTATTGTGCTTATTGCCGGTCAGATGATATTCCTGGTAGTAGGCTTGAGCCATAATACCGTTGTACAAATTATATTCGATGTACTGCGCATATGCCGGATGTGAGGTATGCCGGAAGAGAAACTCTGCCAGCCGAATCATATTATACACCGTACAGTGCTCCTGATTCTTATCACCGAGGCGTGCCTTGATCTTCATCTTCGGCATCCACACCTCACCGGCTGTATTTCCGCCAGTTGCCAGAGTCCCTCTCTCGGTGACAGCGCATTTCCAGTAGGCAGTGACGATGTCCATCCATCTTTGATCGCCGGTTACCTCGTAAGCTCTGGCACAACCGAGTACTTCAGGAATGGTGGTATTGGCATGCATGTTGGTCAGCGGGTCTTTGTTCTCCAGTAACGGGCGGAACAGTCTGCTGCGGTAATAACGTTCCAGCAAGGCCGTGTATTTATCATTCCCTGTAATATGAAGCAGGTCCGCCCAAGCTTCCAGCATTCCGCCTGTCTCCATGTCCAGAATGTCATCGAATTGCTCTCTGGTGAAGGTACTGCTCCACGTTACGAACCAGTCTGCGAATCTATCGGCTACCTCAAGCGCCTTCTGACTGCCGGTGAATTGGTACATATCCACAAGTCCCATAAATAACTTATGAATATTATACTGCGGAGCCCATATTGATTTGCCTTGTGCGATCCAGTGTAAGTATTTCTCCGGAATGGGTGCAGCCCACTGTCCGCCGTTATCCTTCTGGCATTCGGCAAGCTCGTCCACAATGAGATCCGCTTTGACTTTGAGCTCCAAATCACCAGTTTCATGAACCCTTATAGCTGCGGCAGACAGCCAGTGTCCAAGAAAATGTCCCCGGATCTGGCAGACTGGTGTCTCCCATCCCCCATGTGCATCCTCCGGGATATCCCGGCCATGATATCTTCCCGCCTCCACTTTATAGTTAAACAAGAGATTATCATTCGTCAGCTTCATTAAATACCGCCGGTTTGCTTCTTCCCTTCGTTTCAGATCCCCATCATGAAGAACGACATGCCTGCCCTTCAGTTCTATCATCGCCTGCAGCCCCTTAATCTAGTTGGATTTTACAATGAAAGTATATAGCAGCGCTTCCAACAATCCAATGATTAATCCTAATATATAATTGATCCATACTGATTAATCAGGCAAGCCGGTCAGGATATGCAAAAACACCTCCGGAAGCATCGGCCATCGTGCAGCAGACTTCTCCGGAAGGTGTTCTTTGTTCCGTCCTATAAAATATAGTAGCGCTCTAAAATGTACCTCCAGTGTTAAGCGTCTGTTTCAGTCCCCTGAATCAACACTTCTACCAGCGCCTTAAGCGAATAATCAGAGGTGGAGCACAGCAGAATGCTTCCGGCATTCTGCGGCAGGTAAGCATCGTCGTAGGGATTGCGAAGTACAAGGTTCAACAGGGGCGCTACGGCTGCGAGCTGCTCGGCAAGCTGCAGCTGCCCGCTGAACAGATGGGCGTTCAGCGTCCCCTGAATCACCACGTGACCGGCAGCCTGACTACACAAGGCCGCGATTTCAGCGGCTTCGGGCTTCATGCTGCAGTACTGCACCTGTACGGACAAGCCCCCGGCCTCCAGCAGGGAGGCCAGTCCGATGTCGGTACCGCCCGTATTGTCGGCAATCGTCAGCTGCTCCTGCTGCGGCAAGATCAGCATATATTGCCGTGAGGCAGACAGCGGCAGCAGTTGAAGCGGGTCACGCCTTACCTTGACCGTTCTGCGTGCGAGCTGCAGCGCCGCCTCATTCCAGCCCGCTCGTGGAATGGGCTGGGCTCCGGCTTGGTATTGCTGGAATTTCGTATAGAGCCGGCGGATACGGATGACCGATTCGTCGATCCTGGATTCGTCGATGATGCCATCCAGGACGGCCTTGTGGATTCCGGCGATGACCCGCTGCTGAAATTCCGGGGTATGGCACATCAGAATCATGTCGTTACCGGCCAGCACGGCCAGCACACCCACCTCATCCGGACTGAAATGCTTACGGATCGCTCCCATCTCTATATCATCGGTGCAGATGATCCCTTCAAAACCAAGTCTGCCGCGCAGCAGTTCTCCGGCAAAGAAGGGGCTCAGGGAGGCGGGCAGGCCTGCCGACTCCGGGATGCCGGGGAACACCAGATGTCCCATCATGATGGAATCGGCCCCGGCTTCTATGGCTGCAATGAAGGGAAGCAGCGGTCCGTTCATTAATTCTTCAATCGTCAGTCCGCACTCAGGAAGGACGACATGGGAATCGCCGCTAACCTGTCCGTGACCGGGGAAATGCTTGGCTGTCACAGCCACGCCTGCCTCGTGCATCCCCTGAATATACGCTTTGCCGAAGGCAGCCACCACTTCAGGATCTTCGCCGAAGGAGCGCACCCCCACGACCGGATTGTCAATGTTCGTATTCACATCCAGCACAGGGGCCCAGTTCATCGGAATGCCCAGGGAATGAAGCTGGCTGCCGATGATTTTCCCCTGGAGATAAGCAGTTTCGGCATCTTCGCTTAGCCCTGTTGCCCGGTTGCCGGGGATGTAGGGATAGAAGGTTCTGAACTTGGAGAGCGTGCCGCCTTCTTCATCTATCGAGACATAGTAAGGCTGGGGGCTGCCATAATCAGCGGCAATGGACCGGACTTCCGCCATCAGCTTCAGCGTCTGCTCCTCACTCTGTACATTATGGGGGAAAAGTCCGATCCCCCCGAACCGGTTCCGGGACATCCGCCCGCGGAATTCCGGCTCTGCTGTCGTGGATGGGGTTCCCACCACACACATCAGGGATATTTTGTCTTCCAGGCTCATAGCGGCCGGATCTTGCGGCGAATTCACTTCATTCAGCTGCATAACTGCTCCATCCTCCTGTCGTTCTGATTGCTAACCTTCCGTGTGGACAAGCCCCAGCTCCTGATAGAGCGTCCGCTCCAGGTAATCATGCAGATGGAACCGGGATTTCACGAAATGCTCGGCCATATCCTGTGGCTGATACTGCAGAAGAGACGCCAGCATCCGGGGCCGGACAGCTTCGCGTCCGCTATGGTTGCGCGTGTAGTTGTTCAGCAGGGAGCGCCATTCCGCGCTGTCGCCCGGATACAGTTCCCAGCGGTAGGCATATTTGTGGATTGCCCTGGAGCGGTCTGTCGCTACCTCGAACTCATGCATAATTGCGATCAGCTCGGCGTAATCCTTGTTCTTCGTGACATCATCCAGCAGCTTCCAGATAACATCATAGTAATCCTCCAGCTGATAATTTCCGAGCCGCGCATGCCCCGTCTCTGGAGTGATCCCATGGAACAGCTCCAGGAAACGGTCAATGAAGGCAGAGGAATCGGCTTTGCGGTTCCAGGCCAGATCGGCATGCAGCAGCATCGGATACCAGGTAGTCTCGAATACGCCGTAAGGAACGCCAAGACTGAACGGTCCGGTCCAATTCGTGGCTACCATGCAGCCGATATCCAGCTGCTCTGCGGTCTCCGCCCACTGCAGCAGGTTGTCCGTCCGGTTCCCGAGCACCGGATAGTTCTGATGCTCCGCCCAGTCGAAGCTGCGGACCGCCGGTGCACCCATCACCTCGATGCCAAGCGCCCTGAATTTATTCGTTAAGGATGTGACCTCTGCTTCAATGTTGCGCCCGTTATAGATCCAGATCATCGCCGCACTCCTCGGATCAAGCTTCGCCAGCTCCTCCGGCGGACATTTGTCCAGCATGTCATGCCAGAAGATCGGCTGTCTGCCCCGGCTGGCCGTGAATTCAATCAAGCGGTTCAGGAAGGAGATGAAGGCCCGCTCCCGCACTCCTCCGAACTGATTCTTGCACACATCACATTCACACAGGCTGTACACCTCGTCACAGCCCAGATGGATATAGCGTGACTCCGGATGAGCCTCCATCATTTCTTCGAGCAGACCGGTGATCAGTTCATAAGTCTCCGGGCGTGAAGGGCAGATCTCCCCGGTAGACTCCTCGGTTTCCCGCAGATGCTTCCAGGCTTCATGCCGCAGCACGTACTCCAGATGGCCGAAGCTCTGCTGCAGCGGAATAATCTCGATGTAATGCTCATGGGCCGCAGCCTGGAGAGCCTCCAGCTGCTCCCGGCTAAGCGCGTGCTGCGGATGGGCGAATTCCCTGTGCACCAAGAACGGGAATTTGTCCTCGTATTCAATGAGCACCGCGTTTGTCTTGCAGCGGGAGAATTCGGCCAGATACTCGATCAGCCGCTCCGGCTTCGAGAAGGTCTGGCGCAGATCGAAATTCATCACCCGCAGGGCGGTATCCGGCCAGTCCGTAATGGACACGGCTGGAACATCGCCATAGAGGCTTTGCAATTGCAGCAGTGTCTGCAAGCCGTAGTAGAGTCCGGGCGCATCCAGCGCGCGGATCACAGCCCCACTTGCACCGACCTCCAGCAGGTACCCTTCTGTCCGGCCGTTCAGCACAAACAGGTCCGCCTCTTCAACAGCCGGTGCACTGCCGGTAGCCTGCCTGGTTTCTCCTGGTTCTGCATGTGGCGGAATTCCCTCAATAATCAGTGAATATCCCTGTCCTGATACTGCGCCGGTAAATTCCTGATCCGGAAATGCCCGCCGGCAATGAAGCTCCAGCCGGGGATCGTCCTGTTCCATCGTAAGACGAAGACCTACCGCACCGCCGCTCTGTAACGGCTTCTCTTCTCTAATCCTCACCTGCTTCGGCTCGGGTATCAAGCTAAGCATCGCTCTCTCCTCCTAATCCTTATCGGCCGTTGTAAGCCGGCCGTTCTTCCATACCGCCTGTATGTCCATGGCCCCGCCGTCCAGGCGGAAGCTGATCAGATCCGCAGGGGCACCGGCCGCAAGACCGGCTGCCTGCTCCAGTCCCAAGAGCCGCGCCGGATGAACCGAGGCGCACTCGATGGCCTCTTCCAGCGGTGCCAGCCTGGCCTCCGCCAGGTAGGCCACCTGGTCAGCCAGCATCATGGCCGAGCCTGCCAGCAGCTGCGGATTGCCGGCCAGATGCAGCCGGCCCTCGGCTGTCAGCACAACGTCGCCGCCGATATGCAGCCGGTAGGCGCCCGGCGGCATGCCGCTCAGCGATACGGCATCGCTGACCAGAATGGCCTGGCTGCGCTTCATCCGCAGAATCACCTTCAGCAGCGAATCCGGCAGATGGCAGCCGTCCGCAATCATACAGCCGAAGAGCTCATCGGCTGCCAACTGCTCCCACAGATAGTGGGGATGCCGCGGAAGCGTAAGATGTGTGCCGTTGCCCAGATGAGTGGACATCACCGCTCCTGCGGCGACGGCTTCCCGAATCTGCTCCGGCGAAGCCGCCGTGTGTCCGATGGAGACCCGGACGCCGGAGTCGCTGCACCTGGAGATGAAGGCTGCGGCTCCCGGCCATTCGGGGGACACCGTAATGATCCGGATGAGCCCCTCCGCCGCCTCCTGCCAGCGGCAGAAGGCCTCCCAGTCCGGCGGGCAGATATGCTCCCTTGGATGAGCCCCGCGCGGCCCATCCTCCGGCGACAGGAAAGGTCCCTCCAGATGGATGCCTGCGATCAGCCCGGCTATATCAGACTGTGTCCGCACAGCTTCAGCAATGACAGACGCTGCCTGGGCAAGCTGCTCTGCTCCGTTCGTAATCAGGGTCGGACAGTAAGTGGTTACCCCCTGTGCAAGCAGGCGGCGCGAGAGTCCGGCTACCGTCTCCGGCTGCAGCGGCAGCGTGTTAAGATCCAGGCCCCAGCCGCCGTTCACCTGCAAATCCACCAGCCCAGGCGCCAGCCAGGGCCACTCGGCCGTGAGCAGGCTTTCCTCCCGTGTAAAGACTTCGGCAATGACCCCGTCCGTTATTCTTACCTCAACCGGCAGGCCGGTTCTGTAATGTCTTCCTGCAATGACACCGCTCATGAGCCGTAGGCATCCCGGTCCGTGAACAGCGTAATGCCCGGATGTGTACGAAGTATACTCGCCGGGCACGCAGTGCTGACCGGATCATGGAGAGCCGCCTGCAGAGCCTTATGCTTGGCCTTGCCGGGAACAATGGCGAACAGATGGCGCCCTGCCATCAGGGCAGGCACCGTCAGGGTCAGCGCATGGGTCGGAACCTCATCCAGGCTGGCGAAGCAGCCGTCATTCACCTGCTGCTGACGGCAGGCTTCGTCCAGCAGAACCGCTTTTACAAGATACGGATCTGCAAAGTCCGCCACAGGCGGGTCGTTGAACGCAATATGCCCGTTCTCCCCGATGCCGAGGCAGACGATATCAATAGGCGCTTCATTCAGCAGAGCCGTGTATCTCCGGCACTCCTCTCCGATATCGCCTGTTCTGCCGAGCAGCTCGATCCGTCCGGGCTTCACCCGGCTGAACAGCCGTTCCTGCAAGTAGTTCCCGAAGCGCTGGGGGGCGTCAGCCGGCAGGCCGATGTATTCATCCATATGAAAAGCACAGACCCGGGACCAGTCGATCCCCTGCTCCTGCACCAGTCCCTCGTATAGCTCATTCTGTGACGGGGCCGCTGCAAACACAATGCGGACCGGAGCTGAGGACTGCTCCAGCAAGGCTCTGATTCTCTGCCCGACCTGCCCGGCTGCCGCCGCTCCCATCTGGCTGCGGTGGTTATAGACCAGAACACGCATACGTTCCACGTGATGCTCCGCAGCCGGAATCATGATGTCATTCATAGTTATGCCTCCCTCCTTGCAGGGGCGAAGCACTCGCCCCTGTCTGTTGCGCTCTATTTGCTACGTTCTGTCTGTTACACTCTGTCTGTTGTGTTCCGTCTGTTAAGTTCCGCTGTTCACCAGCAGATATGACTTGTTATCCGAATTCTCTGAACTGGCCAGCAATACAACGATGCCGGAAGTATTGGGATCACTCCACTGGAAGGTCGGCTGCAATCCGGCAGCGGCGGCAGCAGTAACATAAGCTGTGACATCGATGCTGTACCAGCCTGCCCCGTTCACCCGGACCGTCCCGAGACTGGTCCCGCCGCTGACAGGGCGGTTATTCCACGTAAGGCCGCTCTCGGTCCACGGCACTCCGGTGTAGCCCTTCAGAGCAAGCGTAACCGGTGAGGCTGGCGCTGCGGTAACATATACGTTCAGCGTGACAGACTGCACCTGAATTCCAGCCAGATTCAATTCAGCCTGCATTAAGGTGATACGGTCTCCTCCGCCCTGGGCGTTCGGAATGTCAGCCACCTCCAGAACGGGCATCTCGCCGAAATTAGCCGATGGCTGATGTTCATGGACATAAGCATCCATTGTTATTGGGACCACCGGATCTGCCGGAACACTTCTGGCGAGATGTAGAAGATACAGATCCGCCGTTCCATCCTCGTGATACACCAGGATGGACAGATCAGACGGCTGCGAACCGATCGGGACAGCTGCTGCTGTTCCTGAAGGAACGGGCTGGCCGTTAATACGCACCGCATCGGATACCTTAGCTGCAGCCGGAGTGACCAGCAGCTCCGTTACATTGCTATCGACAGTTACGGTATAGACTTTGTCATGAGCGGTAAATGGTTTGTCCCATTGACCTGCCGATAATGTTAAACCGCCAAGCCCGCCATGCGGCAGCAGCGCCGTGGTGTGCGGCAGGTCATGGGCACTGGCATAGTAATACCCGGCTGCCTGAACTCTTCTCGGCTCGAATCCGGCCTGCCTGTCCGGGGCAACCGCTTCTGAAGTAAAAGTGGCGCGTCCGTCGGCTCCCGTGACGGCCGTAGAGTAACGGCCTGCGGAATTCGTGAACCGGCCTTCCACAGCGGCGCCTGCAAGCACTTCTCCTGTAGCATAATCACGCACCTTCATGGAAGCTGTCGTCGCAGTACCGTTGTACGAGAGCAGCATATCTGTCACTATCATCGGCTTAAGCGCCGTGCTGCCGGTGACCGCAGACACCACACTGGATACCGGCCCGATATTGCCCGCCAGATCGCGGGCCGCGATGCGGTAATAGTAGGTGGTCTCCGGAAGCAGGCCCTTGTCCTGGTAATTCAGGCCGCGGGCGAGTCCGGCAATATCCGCAGAGGTCGGCGTGAAGCCGGGGACCGTGCTGCGGTAGACAATATACCGGTCTACCTCAACATTATCAGAGGCCATGCCGTAATTCAGCTTTACGCTCTGATAGTCAGCGGCAACAGCGGACGGTGCGCCCGAAGGTGCGGAAGGCGCCTCATGGTCTTCCGGCGACGTCCAGAATACGCCTCCCGGTCCCCAATACGAAGGCAGCGCCCGGTAGGAATCATAATGATGTACTGCTATTCCGCCGAAGGCACTGCTCTGACCGGAAGCTGCATACACCTTATCCAGCTCAGCTTCCATGTGGCTGCGGCCTTCCTCCTGAAAGGTGATGGTCTCCGGGTCGCCGCTGTTCGCAATATCCAGCGTCTCCACCCCGATGACTACGGAATTCGGCTTGCCTATGGCCTCAGCATAGGCAAGCTCACCGGCAGCTCCGGCAATGATGCCTGCTGTTCCTTCTGCGGAATCCCGGTAATCCATGATCGAGATATAATCGGAGATATCCTGGATATGCTCGGACAGCCATTTCGTCGTGCCGTTCCACTGGATACTAGCTCCCTGCTCGGAGGAATCGTACCATTTCGGCACAGCCGGGCCGAAGGGCAGCCGGATGCCTGCCGTATCGCGGCGGTCAATCATCTTCTGCAGACCATCCAGGTACTCCTTCTGCAGGAATTTGCTTGGATCTTTGAAATCCGGGGAAATATACGGCTCGATGTCCACATTAATTCCGTCGAACTTCTCATCCCCGGCAACAGTGAGGTTGTAGTTAATAATCTGCTCGATCTCCCGCACCGCATGACTATGGTAGCGCTCATAAGCGCCCATATAAGCCGGAGAGGTTCCGCCCGCCACAAGGGCATGGACACTTAAGTCCTGCTCATGCGCCCAGCGCATGAAGGAGCGCAGCTCGTCCTCCTGCTCCTCCAGCGCCCGGTATCCGGCATAATTGCCTACAGCCAGATACAGCGTCGTGACCGGCTCTGACCCGAAGGTCTCGGTATCCGTTACGAAGGCTTCCAGCACCTCCCGCGAGCCCGGATTCAGCAGCAGCTTGTAGCTCTCCGGCTCCCAGATCCACATCGCCCGGTCCTGATCCGGCAGGGGAAGCGCCGGCTCATGGGTACCGGCACCGACCTGTGCATAGACGGTCGGGCTGTAGCCGTAACGTCCGGGCGCATTCGTTGCCCGGGCCTCAAGGCTGACTGTCCGGTCGCCGGTTCCCGCCGTATTCCAGAGATAGGCATATTCCGTGCCGTTATAGGCTGCCTGCTGCCAAGGTCCACGGTTCACCCGGACCTGCACGCCCGAGACCGGCGCGGCAGACTCCGCCTGGACGGTGATCTCCACCTGTCCGCCTAAGGGAACTCCTTCATCCGGCCCGGTAATCGTCACTACAGGAGCAATGCCTGCGGGATTGTTCACCTCAAGGCTTACGGATGGGCTCCATACCCCATAGCGGGTAGAGGTATCCAGCCCCCTGGCCACCAGCTCCACACTGCCGTTATAACGGGAGGTGTCCAGCGTGTAAGACCAGCTTCCGCTGTCATCCCCGTCCGGGTCATCCAGCAGCGCTTCGAATTGAGCTGTCCCGTTCACATATAAACGGACATCATACAGTCCGGTATAGGTTCCGCTGATCTCCACCAGCCCGCCGGAGGATACGTATCCCCCGGGAGGCTCGTCCAGCGTAATCGAGCCTGCGGCCCGGGCAATGCCCGGAACCGCCGTTCCTAAGATTACAACCAGCAACATCACAGACAGCATCCATCCAAGCCGTTGTCCAGAGCCTTGCAGCCTTTGCGTCATAAGCGGCGCCTCCTTTTGGTGGTCACGAGAGTATGGGATAACCTTTCACAGGGTTCAGAGGTTCTGTCCGTTACTTACTGCCTAATTGAATATTCTGAACGCGGTCGTAAGCTTCCTTATACGTCGCCAGCAGCTTGTCTACTCCGAGATTGTTAATCTCCTCTACATATTTATCCCAGTCCGCCAGCTTGCGGGAACCGGTAACGAACTTGGCAAAGCTCTCGTCACGGTGCTTCTTGATCGCCTGTCCGGTGATTGAGATGACTTCATTCTCCTTCTCCGTGAAGGCCGGACGCGGCTGCATATTGGCCGGATCATATTTGACAGCCTCTTCATAGGCGTGCTTCAGGTCGTCCGAGAACAGGGACAGATGGGCATTGAAGTCAATCCAGGTATACGTTCCGCTGGTCTGCAGCCCTGTCTGCTTCCGCATCTCAATGACATCGGTGAATTCCGGCTTGAATTTGATCGTGCTGCCTTCCTTCACATAAGTCTCGCCTTCCACTCCCCAGCTGCTGAGCGTACGTCCTTCTTCCGAATAGAAAAAGTCCATGTAAGTCATAATGTCATCGATATTCTTCGAGGTGGAAGCTACAGTCAGACCGCCCTCCATATAATGGAAGTACGGATTCAGCTGTTTACCGCCGGCAAGTCCTGCAGGAGGAGCCATGAACTGCATGCTGAATTCAGGATTCTCCTTGCGCATCGCATTATTGAAGAAGTCCACCCGGCTGATGTAATCAACGGTCACGAACGACTTGCCGGTGGAGACCATGTCCTGCCACTGCTTGGTCTGCAGAGAGAGGAAATCCGGCGGAATCAGCCCTTCATCATAGAACTGCTTCCACATGCCGACCATTTCCTTGTAGCTGTCCTCCGTCGGACCATAGCGCCATTCCTTACTGTCAAAATCATAGTAAGCCCCTTCGCCTGTCCCATAGTTGACCGTCATATTCGTGTTCATCTCATCCGGGATCTGGCCGTAACGGACAGACAACGGATAGCTGTCCGGGTATTTCGCCTTGAGCGTCTTGAGGGCTGTATGCAGCTCTTCATACGTTGCCGGAGCCTGAATGCCTTCCTTCTCAAAAATATCCTGGCGGTACATCCAGATCATGCGGTTCGTTTCACCGAAGCCCTGATTCGGGAACATATACATTTTGCCGTCGGCAGAGAGTGCAGCCTTAGCCTCATCCGGATATTGCTTCATCCATGCGGTCAAATTCGGCAGCTTGTCCATATGCTCCATCAGATCCACGAGTGCACCCTGCTGCCCGAACTTGTTCGATTCCTTGCGGTTGGGCATATACATCAGATCCGGCAGCGCATTGGAGGCTACCGCCAGATTCAGCGCTTCGGCAAGCTTCCCGGAAGGCGTCTGCACCTCCAGCGTTACGCCGGTCTTGTCCTTAATCCAGCCCCAGACGGGCCAGTCCTTGGAATACGGAAAGGTGGCATTGTTGTCTAGGAGTGCGGTGAAGGTGTGCTCCTGCTTCGCTTCAGCAGTGGCAGCGGCGGCATCTCCGCCCGGTGCTTCAGCCCCGGGTGAGGAGGTATTGTTGTTGCCTCCGCTACATCCGGTCACCAGCATGGCCGCAGCCACGAGGGGCAGCATTACAGACTTCCATTTGTTCATTCATCATCTCTCCCTTAATAGTAGTTATGGTGTAAGCCTGATCAGCCTTTCACTGCACCGATCATGGCGCCCTTCACAAAATACTTCTGAACAAACGGATACACAGTGAGAATCGGAAGGGTCGATACCATAATCGTTGCATATTTGAGTGATTCTTCAACGACCTGATTATCTCCCCCGATTCCGGTCACATCCCCGGAGCTTGCGCTCCCCGCCAGCACCAGATTGCGGAGCAGAACCTGCAGCGGGAACAGATCGGGTGTGCGCAGATACAGCAGCGGGTAGATGAAGTTATTCCACATGCCCACTGCGTAAAACAAGGCAATGGTGGCGAAGGAAGCCTTCGACAGCGGAACAATGATGCGCATAAATATGCCGATATCATTCAATCCGTCGATGCGGCCGGATTCCTCCAGCTCCTTGGGAATACCGGAGAAGAAGGTCCGCATCAGAATCAGATTCCAGGTACTGACCGCGCCCGGCAGTACCATGCCCCATACGGTATCCACCATGTCCAGGGACCGGACGACGAGGAAGGTCGGGATCATCCCTCCACTGAAGAACATCGTAATGACGATCAGCATGGTGAAGCTCTTACGCAGCGCCATATCCCGTCGGGAGAGCGCATACGCTCCTGTAGAGGTAACCACCAGCGAGATCAGGGTGCCGAGTACAGTGTATATAATCGTATTTTTATAGGCCGTCCAGATCTTCGGGTCTCCAAGCACAAGCTCGTACATATTCACATTGAAGCCCTTCGGCCAGAACGAAATGTTATTCTTAATGACATTGACATCACTGCTCAGGGATACCGCAAGCATGTGCAGGAACGGATAGAGCGTAATCACCACAACCACCAGCAGAAAGATCGTACTGACTACGTTAAACAAGGAAATCTTCGGTGATCTCATCACCACACCTCTTTTCTACCATAGACTTGTCTCACTGACACGGCGGCTGATGTAATTGGCGCTATAGATGAAGATCAGGCTGATGATGCCCATGAACAGGTCAATGGAGGCACCGTAGCTGAAATTCCCCTGCTCCATCCCGACTCTGTAGACATACGTACTGATGATGTCGGCCGTATCGTAGATCGCCGGGTTCTGCATAAGGAAGACCTTCTCGAAGCCGATCTCCAGCACCTTGCCGATATTCAGAATCAGGGTGATGACGATGGCCGGTGAGATGCCGGGCAGCGTGACATGCCATATTTTGCGCATCCGGCTGGCTCCGTCCATGTCTGCCGCTTCATAGAGCTGCGGGTCAATCGCCGTCAAAGCTGCCAGATAGATGATCGTCTCCCAGCCGATGTGCTGCCAGATCTCCGACAGGACATAGATCCCCCGGAACATCCCCGGCTCATTCATGAAGTTAATCGGTCCAATCCCGAATGTGCCCAGCAGATTATTAATCAGGCCTCCGGTCGGTGACAGGAACATAATGACCATGCTCGCCACAATGACATTGGAGATGAAATGCGGCAGATAGCTGACCGTCTGCACGAATTTTTTGAAAGCGGCCTTGCGCACTTCGTTCAGCAGTATAGCCAGGATGATCGGAGCCGGGAACCCGAACACAAGCTTGTAGAGCCCCAGAAGAAAGGTATTCTTCATCAGCGGCCAGAAGTCAGGGTTCTCAAAAAACATCCGGTAATACTTGAGCCCTACCCAATCGCTTGCCCAGATTCCTTTGAACAGATTGTAATCCTTAAACGTAATGACGAGGCCGAACATCGGCGCATACCGGAAAATAAGATAGTACAGCAGGCACGGCAGGAACAGCAGCCACAGCGCTTTGTTATGGTTCCAGGTCCGCACAAGCCGCCCTTGCCGCCGGTAGGGAGCCTTCACTTCCTTTCGCATGTTGTCCTGTACTGCGCTCGTTTGAGCCATAGGCATTCCCCTCTTGTTCTTAATGATAGCAGCTCACTTGAATGTCAGCTAACTTCCCCTCTGCTTCCGGGGTTTGTCTCCGAATTATAGCGGCAAGTCTTTGGGAAGCGCTATCAGCATGTTATATAACTTTTCGCCCAATCTTCATATTTCCCGGTACCTGCGTATAAATCGGTAAAAGTGCATATTGTGCGTGTCAGCTTTATGCCGCTATGATAGGATAAAAAGATAGACAAGCGGCTGCTACCTGAAGGGGGAATACATATGAAGAGACCGCTCACGAGCCAATTTGCACGCAACGGCCTGTTCGTCAGGCTCATGCTCAGCTTCCTGAGCATCATCCTGCTTCTGGCTTCATTTAATCTGTTCTCACATCTATATTTAAGCGGCAAGGTCTACCAGGAGGTGGTCCGGCAGAATGAGCAGGCGCTGAACCAGACGGTGGAGGGATACGAGAATCACTTCCGGCTGACCCAGAATATGATTCTGGCACTTACCCAGTCGGATACGTGGACAGCCAATCTGGGCATTCTCAGCCATCTGAAGGAGAACCGGCGTTACGATATTCTCAGCGAGGTCAAGTCGGATCTGATGACGCTGTATGGTAATCCTTTTCTGCATATTGAGAATTTCATTCTGTACTTCAAGGCGGAGGATTATGTACTGGAAAAAGAAGGGCTTAGCAGCACCAGCGACATGTTCGGCAAATATTATTACAGCCAGGAGTATACGGCAGACTTCTGGCGCAGCCAGACCATGGACAACCAATATCTGAAGGTGATGCCTGCCGCCTCCTTTACAGAGACTACGATGAACTCCACGCGTCCGCTCGGACAGCTGATGCCGGTGCTGATCAAAGCCATTCCTTACGAAGAGGTATACGGTCTGGTGATGCTGAATCCGCAGCGGCTGGAGAAGGCTTACGGGGATGCCGGCAAGAATCCCTTCTATATAATGGATGCGCAGGGCCGTCTGCTCTTCTCCACAGCGGAGAAGGCATTGCCGGCTCTGGAGTATCCTGTGAGTACAAGCTCTCATGAGCGGATCGGGGATCAGTATTATTTCTATGAAAAAGGGGCGCAGACCGGCTTCACCTATGTCAGGGTGACCGAAGTTGCTGCCATTGCAACCGGGCTGCGCGGCATGCGGCTGCTGCTGGCCGTACTGCTCACTGCCGCAGTGCTGGTCAGCCTGCTGTTCTCCTTCTTGTTCAGCTTCAGGCTGAACCAGCCGCTCCAGCGCCTGATCGCCGCGCTTGACCGCACAACCGGCAGCGGCCCCGGCAAGCTGAGCAGTGTCAAGGAATTCGCCATCATCGGCGACCGCCTGAGCTCCATTCTGGAGAACAACCGGTTCATCCAGAACGATCTGAACCACAAGAATTCGCTGGTCCGCCAGTATGCATATACCCATAAAGTGAAGAATATTCCGCTGAACGCTAAGCTCGGCGATCTGGAGGATGCCCTGCATTCCGAGCAGCCTTACGCGTCCATCCTGTTCAAGCTCAGCTTCACCGGCTTGCCGGAGGAGCCTGAGCAGCACACGCTGGCCTTGTGGCAGCTGATTCAGCGCCTGTTCGCCGGGGGCAGGGCAGAGAGCGAGAGCGTCGTGCTTCAGCCGGAGCAGGATCTGCTCTTGCTGCTGCTCTTCAATCCCGGTCCGCAGAGCGGAATTCTTCAGGTGCTGGGTACGCTGCAGGAGCTGCTGGCCGAGGAGCATTCCCTCTACCTCACCATTGCGGTCAGTCCGGTATACTCCGGGGAAACCCCGTTTACCGATGCTTACCATAACCTGTCGGTACTGCTTACGGAACGCAGACTAAATGGAGAAACCCAGATTATCGTGGAGCCGCGGGCCTCGTCGGCCAAAGCGTTTCATATGAAGGTAACCTACGGGGAAGAGCTGCATAACCTGCTGCAATCCGGCAGCGAGGAAGCGGTCCTTGGCTGGGTGGACCGCCAGCTGGAGCAGCTCCGGAACAAGGATGCCACCGCGGAGGATTTCCGGACGTTTGCCCGCGGGGTTGCAGAGCAGGCAGGCAAAACGGTCATGAAGCAGAATCTGCCGGAGCTTGAAGTGGGACTGCTCTCTGCGCTGTCCGGTGAGCCATTCGCCGCCTTCTATTCCACCGGTCAATACCGGGAATGGCTGACGGGGCTCCTCACACCTGTGCTTGCGGCCATCCGCAGCGGCTCGGAGACACGGGATCCGGTTATCAGCTTCGTGCTGGAGTATCTGGACAAGCATTACGGGGAAGACATCAATCTGAACATTGTAGCGGACAAGCTGAATCTGACCTCCGGTTATTTGTCGAGCATCTTCAAGGAGAAGACCGGCATCAACTTCAGCGAATATCTGAATACGTTGCGGATCGAGCGGGCCAAGGAGCTGCTGATGAATATCGACCAGCGGATTCAGGATATCGCGCTGCAGGTCGGCTATCAGAATGTGAATTCCTTCATCCGCATGTTCAAGCGCAGCTCCGGCTTGACGCCGGGTGAATACCGCAAGCGGTATGTGGGGGAAGATCACAGTTAAGTCTGGAGTTTGTATCTAAAATAGCATACCGGACACACGGTTTCCGCCACGCGTTACGGGAACATAAAACCGGCGGTGTCAATGGCAGCAGGCTGGCGGTCAGATGCTTGGAGATGTGCCCTGCAGGTGATATTGTTTTATCGTTTCGTCGCTTCAATCGCCTTATAGGTTATCTCCGAATGACTTACAATAATGTTCTCCGTGTTCCCGGCAACGTGCCCTTGGCGGTCTGCAGTAACGGCTGCATCAGGAGGCATGGACTTAGAACGACTTCCCTGCTTCTTGTTCTTCACATCATAGAGGAAATAAGAAGCATCCTTCAGCTCCGGTGCTGCATCGCTTCTGGACCCGGGCTTCAGAGTATATGATTTCATCACAGCAATGTTGGCATCCATCCAGCCTGCAACCTCCACTGCCGCCCCTTCTGTTCCGTCTTGGGCCTGAACGGATGCAATAGGAAGTCCGTCCGGGTCAAAAAAACGGATCTCCTGAGGAGCAATCTTCAAATAATCAATATCTATTCCAAGAATCCGGTTCTGATCCATCGGGGCCTGATCCATCCAGGCAATGGTTCCCGCCGGATTCCACTTTATTTTCTCAGACGGCACATATTGATCTGCTGGCAGCGCTATTGTTCGAAGCTGTACGCCTTTATTATTGAAGAAAGTCAATTGGCCGCTCTCATCATCATGCACGAACCTCTCCAGCGTTGGGGAAAGGAACAGGGATGGCGCTCCGGTCGTGGAATGAGGGATTACCGGATATTTCAGAAGGTGGAGTTCATCGTCTCCTGTCTTCAGATCAAAGATCCATACATTCCCGAGGTAGCTCTGCAGGAACAACTGCTGCTTATCGGCGTTCCACTGGTGCATATAGATGTAATCGTATTCTTGCGTAAGCGGCCAAAAGTCTTCCCGGAGCCGTTCAACGGCCCCCGTAACTACATTATATGCAGACAAGTGATATTGTCCGGCTTCCTCGGTCAGCTCCGATTCCAGGAATAACAAATGCTCTTCATCCCAAGGAATCAGCAGATTATAACTGCTCATAAAAGCATTGTTCCACCCATTATCCGAGGAGTGCAGCTCGTCGCTCCATCCTACATGCACCTCATCCGTAGTTGGATCATGGGCGACCAAGGCGTTGATTGCGTTGTGATCGCCATAAAAGAGATGAATCGTATGATACATAACTCCCTGCAATTCAGCCGCAGGGCCGCCGCTAAGGGAATAGTTGTTTTCCGGCAGACCTTTAGGTACAGCCACAAGATCTCCGGCAGAGTTCCGCTTAGCACTAAATGCAAGCTCTTCAAAGCTGGATTCAGCAAACATCAACATCATCAGCTCGGCAGTGGATTCCTGGGTAAGCGCATAGCCGGTATGTGTATCACTCTTGTCCATAATCATCGCCTGCTCGCTGCTCTCGTTAATCCATAGCCGGAGAGCATATTGTTCCTGTTCCGAAGCCAACACCATATCATAGTCAGGAGCAGTTATATTTAAAATTCCCGGTATTCGCACTGCGCTATGCACGGCCCGGACAAACAGGTCTATGGTTTCAGGATCTGTGTATTCAAGCGGAGCTTCAGGATTCACTGCGTCTTGGTTGAGTGACCAAGTGAGTGTGATCTGCCGGATATTCTCCAGGCTGCGGTCGGTTATGGCGGATGATTCTACCCCTTCGTCCCGGCTGGATATGGAATCAACAGAATCAACAGAGTTGACAGAGTTCAGCCCGGCCGGAGCCGGAGCCTCGCTCTGATTGCTTCCATCTGTACATCCAGCCAGGATTCCCGAAATAAGAGTCACCAGGACCAGAAGATTGTTCTTTCTCACAAGCTTTCCCCTCCTGTCTTTGCTACCTTATTGGACGACTGGACTGGGATAAAGTTGCAAATTCATGCAAATACAAGAAAAATTTAAAAGGCGCTCTTTGTACAAAGAGCACCCCGTTCCTATAGCCGGTATGCGGCCTGTAGCCTTATGCTTCTTGGGCAGCAGGAGCATGATCCGGCGCTTTCTGATTCATGATCGGCAACATCATTAGTGCGCCGAGGAGAAATAATAATCCTGCTCCGCTAAAGATCGTACTGAGTGAAAAGGAATTCTTAAGTGCACCTGCCAGGGACATGGACACGACCATCATCCCGACAAACATCGGATTCAGCACCCCGTTGACCCGGCCGACAATGGAGGTATGTGACCATTTCAGAATCATTGTACTGATCCCGATATGGATGCAAGGGAAAACAAGGCCATTCAGAAACTGGATGGTCAGCGTGAGTGGAACACTTGTCGAAAACCCGACAATCGTGGTACAGACGGCGCCTGTCAGCATGCCTATGGCCAGGAGAAGCTGGGGCGGAACCTTTTTGGCAAAGACGGCTACTATACCTCCCCCGATCAGCATGGCGGCTCCATTCACCATCAGCATGTACTGCAGGAATTCCTCACTTCGGCCCAGCCGCTCTGTGACGATGAACAGATTCAGCGCTTGGGCTACGCCAACCGATAGTCCCGCCAATATAAATGCGAGTCCGAGCATACGCAGCACCTGGCTCTGCCAGACATAACGAAAGCCTTCGATGAAGTCTTTACGGAATTGCCCTTTGGCTGTGACTGTCTGAGCTTCCATATGATCCTCGGGCAGACGTACAAGGACGAGTGCAGACAGCAGAAACACCACGCCCATTACAGCGATTGAGGTCTCAAGCCCAAAGGTGCTGTACACGAAAGTGCCCAGCATCGGCCCGAGCACCATGAAGATGGCCATCAGCGATTGAAAGAGCGCCATGCCTTGCTGCAGCTGTTCTTCAGGCACATGGTACTTAAATAAACGCATGCTGGAAGGCTGTGAGAACTGGGAAAGAATGGCCGAGATGAAGGCAACCAGGTACACGGATTCCCAAGAACCGAAGTGAATGCTCATAAGAACTGCGAACACCGATACTGCGGACAGTGAATCACACCAGATCATGGTCCGCTTCGGCCGCCACCGGTCGGCAAAGGTACCTCCGATGAATGAAAAAACAAAGATAGGCGCGAATTCAGCTACGCTGATCAGGGAAATGGCGTAGGGATCATTGCTGGTCCTGTCCGCCACATAGAGGAGAATCGCAAAATTGCGCACCCAGATGCCGATCTGCAGCAGCACGCTTGATAAAAGAATCGTCTGCAGGAACCGGTTACGGAGCAGGCTTGGCGGTTTTGCGCTTGTGACATGCCTCATCAATCTAATTAACCCCCTATTGATCCATAAAATACACTCGTGTTCATTCCAGGCATGGTTCTCCTTTCCCTTCCTAATTATACGGACCGGACGTAGATCAATAAAGAGTTTCGGAAAGAAATAGGAGTACTAAATTTTCTATGGGAGTAGTGGTTAAAGTTCGGATTTCGGGATCAGGAGATCCCGAAATATTCCTTACGATTAATTTTTTAGACTTGACCTTCCGGTCTGTAAAGCCGGTTGCCCCCTGCAGATGCTTATGCATCACATCGGCCAGAGTTTTACTGTCTTCGCTGTAATAATACGTTTCGGTTCCCGCACATTAGGTTTGTCTTTGACGGAGTTGGCATGAATAGACACGAAGGCATCCGCTTGAAGTTCGTTGGCCATATCCGCGCGTCTGCTATTGGCATGGTAGGTATCATCGCGGCGTGTCATCACAATGTGGAAAGCCGGCTCCTGCAGCAGCAAACGCTCCACCTTCAAAGCCAGGCTAAGATTGAAGTCCTTCTCCAGCGTCTTCGCGGTGCCGGCCGTTAGCGCCTGGATCGGAGCCGCCATGTCCTGCATCAATCACAATGGTCTTTTTCCCGCTCCCCGGATGGACAGGCTTCTCCCCTACGCCCATGGCTTCGTTAATGAATCTTAGCGGCACGAGCGTGGTTCCGTTAGGGTTCCTGGGAGCTGCGGACAGCGGATGGGAGGCCCCATCGATCAGAGCATTTTTTTGGCCAATCGTCAGCTCTACGCTGCCGATTCCTTTTGAATGGTTACGGTGCCATTCTGTTCGTTTATAGGTGCATCTCATCCATTTCGTCTAGTTTTATAATTTATAGTTCAAAATTTAGACGCCAATAATTGGTAGAACCCCAAGCAAAAAAACCACGGCACCCAGCCCGGCGCCGCAGTCTAATTATTAATCTGCTATTGGAGTTACTTCAATTGGATTTGCTTCATATATTCTTTGAATTCTCCGGCGATTTCTTTGTACATGGTATGATGCAGGTAATGGGAGCCTTCCATCGGAATCATTTTGCCCTGTGCAGATTGTTTGGCTTGCTCCTCATGCAGCGGAATCCACTGCTTATTATGCTCGTTAAAACGCAAGAACTTCATACGGATAGGCTTTCACATAAGACACCCCGTATAGCCCCGTGATGGAGTGTCCCATCAGAATATAACGGTCAATCCCCAGCTGCTGCACAGCCTCGTGAACTTCGTTGATGATATTCTCGGTGGTTCTTTCTTTATCCGTCTCATCACTCAAGCCATAGACGAGAGGCTCGACCGCCACCACATTGTAATCCGGGGTTAATTCATCAATGAGCAGCTTGAAATCAAGCACAGGCGAAGCGGTGCCTTGATACCTCCAATTATTTTTAGCCATAACTTCCCTTTCTTACGGCTCTTGATCCCCCTTTATGGTGTTGCCACTGTTTCTGCCACGTTCATCTTCTCCTGACCTTGTATCTGTAAAGCCGCCTTGACGACATACCTGAAGTATAGTCAAGCAACATGTCCGCTTCATGACAGCAATATGAACGGAGTATGAACACAGAATAATTATCGTATGAGCTTTATATTCAAAAACGTTACATCATCTATTTGATCATCCGGTCTTCCATTCGCCTTAACGGGAGCAGGCGTCCCTTGGTAGAGAATACGGCCGTCAGCAATGTCAGCTACTGCTGTAATAGGCATGCTGTTGTTCGCAAAATGTTCGCCGGTTTGCAGCAGCAGATAAATCCGGCCGTTCGCTGCCCGAGCTTGACTGATTTTCCCCTTGCTGAGTTGACCTGCTGTAATAGTTACTTGAGGATGAACAAGGCCGGTTGATAGGTCATAGCGGTCCACAGTCACCGCTTCCTCCGATACGCGCAATGTAGTGTAGGTAAGTCCCTCCAGGATATGTTGAGTCGAAAGCCCCTTTATGTTTTCTTCTTCCCCAGCGGCAAGCGGCAATTCCTTTACTTCTCCAGAAGCGTAATGGTACTCAAAAATTCTTTCAGAGAATACTTCAGGAATAGTATCGCTTACTGATACTCTACCATCAGTCCAGTGCTTGCTGCTCTCTTTCACCATAAACAGCACTCGGGGGTTGGCCGCTGTCGGCTTCTCTTCAGCGATGATCTGTTTTTGCAGCTCACGATCGTTTCTGGAGGATTCACCTAATGGCACTTGAACACTGCGAATGGGCGAACCCGTTTCGGCGTTAAACACCTTGTCGATGATCTCATTATCTTGGTTTACTCTGTTAATGTTGGTAAGAACGTGTATTTCTGAGCCAGTCTTCTGTACATCTATCACGTTAGCATATTGCACGGAGTCAAGCAGTTCATCTGTGTAACGGATTTGCTTGCCGGTTGCCAAATCCAGCGAATCGATACTCCAGCGAATCTTTCCCTCCTGATCCGTATCTTTCGAATGGATATAACTCGCTTTCGCAAAAATGAGTGAGTCTTGATCCGAGTAATAGCCATCCGTGCCCTTCTTCCCCCTCATGAACCCTGGATGCTCCTTATACAGCGCTTTAAACTCTGAAAAAGTCTGCTCGTCCAATGATCCCTTGCTTTTCATCCATTGATCCCAGGATGTCTGATCAGTTCTCTTGCTGCCCGCTGTGGATACTTCAATGGGATATGAGCCTTTGCCACCTACATAACTCCCCAACAGAGTCAATTTGGATGCTTCGGCCAGATCCCCTTCTATAGTCTGCAGCTGATATTCCGGCAGGCGCAATTCTGCACCATAAGCATAATAAGTCCCGAGGGAAGCCATTATTAACAGAATAAGTGTGCTCGTGATCGTATAACGTTTCATAAGTCATTCACTCCCTACACGGTAATCTTCTTCGAAACGAGCCTGAAACCGAGTGTGAGCGTAAGGCTCATCACAATAAGGTAAATGCAGAACCGGATAGCTGTTATCTCTCGAGGATAGAAATAATCATACAGATTAAGATAAACTGCGCCTCCGATTGCAGCCCCGCATACGGCAACATACAAGATCGCATAGACAATGCCGAGCAGTTGGTAGCTTCGTTCTAGTAATACTGCCGTAAAGACAACAAAGACAGCCAGAATACCGATTCCATAATACACAACAAATCGCAACCCATCCAGCGGCAGCAAGAAAAGGACGAACACCCGGTTGGATGCAACCGCTTCGGCAAGCAGGGAGGACATCCGGTATTCGGAGGGAACCATCCAGTTAAACAGCTGGCGTTCCAGCAGTAGCATCAACAATTGGAATGTGACCATGGCAAAGACGAATACAAAGATAGCAGTGGCTTTGGCCATGTACACGTTCCGCCTTGCCGTCGGCAGGGTAAACAACCGATAAGCAAACTTATCTCTACCGGTCCAGTCACGGTACCAAATCAAAAAGACATATAAACCCAATACTATAATGCTGATCAAAATAGGTACGGCAAACAAGAACTGCGAATCTCCGATGACATCGGCAAATGAAAAGTTACGTAAAGGATGCTCTCCCAGGCGGGCTGCCTCTCTCCACCCCTTAACTCTTATCTGCGTAGTATGCACAAGTCCGATGATCTGAATGGCCGCCGTCAAGAACATCAGGCTGAAGAGAGCGTACCGGAAGCGATGAACCTCCAGATGGACGAGCTTTAGATATCTATTCAAGTCAGGAGCACCTCCTTCATGACGTCAACGACAGATTTGCTTTCCTCGCTTCGGACCTGTTCGCATTCAAAAGAACGGGCAACAACCCCATCACGCAGCAGCACTGCTTTGTCTATGAGATACTCGACCTCTCTCACTTCGTGAGTAGTCAGTAGAACGCCGCGGTTGCCGACCAGTTCACTGGAGAACACCTCCGCGATTCTCTCCCGGTTGAACAAGTCAATTCCAGCAAAGGGCTCGTCCATGATTACATAGTCGGAGTCTTGAGCCAAACCGAGCACCAGATTGAACTTAGCGGCAGTCCCCTTCGACAAGCGGCCCGCACGTTCCTTGAAATCAAGATCAAAGAAACGCATAAGTTCGTTCGCTCTATCCTTGTTCCAGCGGCTATAAAAGTCTTCCATGAACCGAAGAGCGTCAGAGAGCTTCATGGAAGCCGGAATAGCCAAATGGTCAGGGATATAGGAGACCCGCTCATAAGTATTTCGGCTAATCGGCTCCCCATCAATCCGAATGCTTCCCCCATGAATCGGTGTTAGTCCCATAATCGTTTTGAGTACGGTTGATTTTCCCGCTCCATTAAGTCCGATTAGACAAGTGATTTGTCCCTTCTCGGCAGTGAATGTGACATCATTAAGCACATCTTTGTATGTGTATCTTTGGCTGACACGTATGAGCTCAATCATCGTTATTTCCTCCTTGTCCACTCTCAAAGGGGGCTTCCGGGGGCACTTGTCTTTTCCCCGCCTGTGCCTCTGTGTATATTTGTTGAACCACATCCAGCAGCTCGTCCAAAGGAACGTCTATGTTGTGAATGGAAGCCACGAACGCCTCAACGGCTGTGCCGAGCAACTCCGACCGAATCTGTCTCAACACATCCAGCTCCAAAGTGATGCGGCTGGGGGAGTTGCCTTCCGTTACAATCAATCGCTGATCCTCCATTTCCTTGTATGCTCTCTGAGCAGTATTAGGGTTAATCTTTAGCAGGGCTGCCAGCTCTCTTCTAGACGGTATGGTCTGACCAGACTGAATAACGCCAGTTACGATCTTCTCTTTGAAAAGGCGGACGACTTGAGAATAGACAGGCTCACGGCTGTTAAAGGAGATACCGGCCCATTCGTTGACTTTGTTCAAAGGTGACACCCCTTATGCTCGCAAGTGTGTACTAATCGGTTAATACACTACAAGGTGTATTATGGGGTTAATACATTGAGTTGTCAATTATTTAATTGTTACTCTCCATTCAAAAAACATAATCATTGCAAATAACCCCGAACGAGCCTCCTCTTTCAGAAGAGGCTTTGCATGGGGTTATTACTAGTGAATATTTTGTATATGGCTAGGTGAATCAGGAGATTTTTGTTTGAAAACATGCCGTTTAATCACATTTTTTGACTTCGCCACGATAATTGGCCATTCTGAAGCTGGCACCACATCCACATGACACCTTAGCATTAGGATTGTTCATGGTGAAGCCGCCAACCATTCCACTCTCTTCATAGTCAATTTCAAGACCGTCAATGTATGGAATACTATTGTTGTGAACCAATATTCTGAAATCCTTTTTATTTAATACAATATCCTCTTCTGCCTGCTGCTCATCCACGACAAGGGTGTAGGATAAACCGCTGCATCCCCCTTCATCAACGCCCACTCTAAGGAAGGGATTTCGGAGATCCGCACTTCGTAAGATTTCGGAGATTTTTTCTGATGCTTTATTACTGACCCCGATGATCATCGTCATTCCTCCTTGGTTTATTTGATCTTCACACCTACAGACGGGATACCCGTGCTTATTTGTTCAGCGAGTGGCGAAATCCGGGTGCTGGCACACAGACTCATGACGATCAACAAGAGATGGAAGCCCATGGCTACCACTAATCCGGATTGAAGTGACATGCCGCCCGCCTGACATACCACAAGGATGGAACCGCCGATTCCGATAACTACACCGGGGGTGAAAGAATCTGCAAATTGCAGATTTGCCGAAGTTTGCCCCGCGCCTCCTTCTCCTGTCTGGGAAAAAGCCACCACACCGCTTATCGGATGCGCCAATCCAATGCCGATTCCAGCGATAATCTGGCCCACAACTGCAACCGTAACGGTCACAACAGGTACCCAAAATACGATGGCAATCCCTGCGGCAAGCAGCAATACACCCAGAACAATTCTCGTATGACGCCCACGGCCCAGATCTGCCGAATCCCAGCGTCCCTGCAGATAGGCAATGATACACCAGCTGAGCGCAGCACTTGCCACGATTAATCCGGCCTGAGAAGGGGTAATTCCTTTAACCTCAATCAAAGCCAGGACCAGGAAATTCTGTGTGCTGGCATAGGCAGCGAAGAACAGCCAGCGTGATGCCAGAATAGCCGGCATGCCTCTTCGGAACGTAAGTGTTCCCTTCGGCAGCAGTTTGCGGAGCGGAAATACCATAAGTACTAGGCCGATAATGACTGGAACAAATCCCATAATGCCCGGAAGCTTGCTTAGGCCAACCAGGAAAATCCCTGTACCCAGCGTTAACAGTAAGGCCATCCAAGTCGATGAAGACCCGTTGTCCCCTTTCGTCTTCTGCGTTTTTAATTTCGTAAACGCAGGTAAGCTAAGTAGAAGAAGCCCGTCCCATGGGCCGACCCGCCAAGCTGTGGATATTAACTCCTGCGGCTAATCGTTTTTTTCCAAACGGCTATTCGGATTTATCCGTCAGTCTGATCAATTCCATGAAGGACGCCTTCGGAATTGAGGGGCTGGACCAGCTGCTGGCTGTCCGGAATAAGAAGATGCAAGAACAATATCTTCAGCATCTGGGCGATTCATCTGACGTTAGAGAGAGGCTGGAGAAACTGGCCGAGATTCGGACAAATGAAGGTTATATGGCCGAGGTTAAGGAGCAGGAGGATGGCAGTCTTTTATTCATAGAGAAGCACTGTCCGATCTGTGTAGCTGCCGCTGCATGTACCGGGTTATGCAAGAATGAGATGCATTTATTTATGACTGTGCTGGGAAATAATGTTGATATTGAACGGGAAGAGTACATTCTGGCGGGAGGAAGAAACTGCGTGTATAGGGTTAGGCAAAAATAGGAGCTTCTGCTCCGGGTTTGTATCAAAAAAGGGACTGTCCTAAGTCATGAAATGACAGCTTAGGACAGCCCGCAATAGAGACCAGAAATAGCAGTTGGATTTTCTACACTTGCTAATGAGACAATGCCTCCTGTTAAATCAGGAGTTGGAAAAACAGCACTTAAATCATTCCGTTTCACCCAAATTAGTGAAACCACCAATATTAGATGTTGTTTTTCCACTTGCTTCCTTACATCGCTCAGAAATTGACGAATTAAGATACCTTTTTCCACTTGCTTGTTGCAAGACTTTCCGTTTCCAGCAAATGAAGGCGATCCATGAAACGGTATTTACCGCCGTGCTACGGGACAGCCTTTTTACTTCAACGACTGGTATCCGTGATTATTGACGAATCGATTTGAAAGACTCGGTCTGCTGTGTAATGCCCTTCTCTGCTGCAAATCGTTCAATGCTCGACGCGCCGAAGAATCCATCGATGCCCTTTGTTCTCTGAATAACATAAGCGGCGTCCTCCGGCTCGGCAATGGGTCCGCCATGGCAAATAATCATGATGTCCGGGTTCACAGCCCGGCCGGCTTCAATAATCGCTTCAATTCGTTCAACACAGTCATCCAGCGTCAGCGCTGTTTTGGCACCGATCGTGCCCTTGGTCGTCAAGCCCATGTGGGCAACCAGAATGTCAGCCCCTGCCTCCGCCATGGCTTTGGCCTGCTCAGGATCAAAGACATAAGGGGTGGTCAGCAAATCCAGCTCATGGGCAATGCGGATCATCTCGACCTCCAGATCGTATCCCATCCCGGTCTCCTCCAGATTCTGTCTGAACACCCCATCAATCAAGCCTACCGTAGGGAAGTTCTGGACACCGCTGAAGCCCTGCTCCTTCAATTGCTTCAGATAAACCTCCATCACCCGGAACGGGTCGGTTCCGCATACCCCTGCCAGAACAGGCGTATGCTTGACGACAGGCAGTACCTCGGCACCCATCTCAACGACGATTTGATTGGCATCTCCATAGGACAGCAAGCCCGCCAGTGAACCGCGGCCTGCCATTCTGTAACGGCCGGAATTATATACAATCAGCATATCCGCTCCGCCCGCTTCACTGCTCTTGGCTGTAATCCCTGTGCCTGCCCCGACACCGAGGAGAATTTTACCCGCCTTCACCTCATCCTTGAATTTGGCCATAATTTCTGTTCTGCTCAGCTTATTCATTCATGTATCCTCCTTAATGTGTTGTTCAGGAATTGGATGTCTGCATGAGTGCGATCAGCTTATTCGCTGCAGCCTCTGAAAAGGCCGGATCGTTGATGGCGCAATCCATTTCAATCACTTCAACTCTAGTGCGGTCAACATGCTGACGCAGGGTATCGAATAACATCCGGTCCTCTTCCGGGCCGTAGAAGGGCTGCCCCTCTACATCAATTGCGGAAATGCCCCTAAGCGGCAGCATCAGCACGGTGCTCTCCACGGCCAGGTTCAGCTTCTCCGCCAGCTTCCTGCCGATCTGTTCATTCTCTGCCACCGTCGTTCTCATCAAGGTAACGGTCGGGTTATGCTGGTAAAAGGTATGATCCTTGAATTTCTCCGGTACGGTATCTGCCGGTCCGAAATTGCACATATCCAAAGCGCCCACCGAGACCACCTGCGGAATACGCTTGCGGCCTGCAGCCTCTAACCGGTGCGGCCCCGCATTCAAGACGCCGCCAATGATCTCATCCGCCCACTCGGTCGTCGTCAAGTCCAGTACCCCTTCAATGAAACCTGCCTCGATCAGTGCCTCCATCGATTGACCGCCGATCCCTGTGGCGTGGAACACGAGCACCTCGTAGCCCCGTTCCTCCAGGTATTTTCTTGCCGCTGTTACACAGGGCGTTGTTACCCCGAACATCGTGGCTGCCACGAGCGGCTTCTTCTCGGGTGTATGCGTATGCTCAAACTTGAGCATTCCCGCCATCGCAAATAATGCGTTTGTAAATATCGTCGTGGAAATTGAATTCAAGCCTGCGACATCCACCACAGACGGGATCATGATAATATCACTTGTGCCTACGTATGGAGCTGTATTTCCGGATGCAACGGTCGATACCAGCACCTTCGGAACACCAATGGGCAGAGCTCTCATAGCCGGAGCGACCAGTGAGGTTCCGCCGGTACCCCCAAAGGATATGATACCGTCAAATTTCCCCTGCTTGTACAACAGGGGGACCAGCTTCTCCAATCCTTGGGACAACAGTTCTGTAGCCAGAGCCCGGTCCTTCCTTGCTGCAAGCTCCTCTATGTCCATGTTTGCGGCGTACGCGACCTCCCGATTGGACACATCCGGAACAAAGGCCGGCTCGAAGACGCCCGTATGGATCATCAGGGTCCCCAGCCCAAGCTCCTCAGCAATTTTCTTGATGTACAGGTATTCCTCACCTTTCGTATCAAACGTTCCAGCTATTGCGATGGTCTTCATTCTGCTGCCTCCTCATATGGATTCATCTGGAACAGTGCTCAATCACCGGTAGCCGAGCGCTATAGATTCATCATACTGGGCTTGTTTAAGAATGAAAACGCTTTTATGTACTATGTTTTTGTGTTTAGGTTAGATCTGTAACGCTTGGGAGAGCAGCCCTTCAGCTTTTTAAACATTTTACTGAACTGGGCATAATCCGGATACCCAGCCATCGCGGCCACCTCGGATAATTGAAGCTGAGGTGCCTGGAGCAACGTGGCAGCTTTATTGATGCGGAAGTTCACCAGATATGCCTGGAAGCTGCAGCCGACCTCTTTTTTGAACAAGCTGCTCAAATAACTGCGCGAAACATGGGCCACCTTGGCCAGATCCGCAAAAACAACCTCATCGCTGTAGTTCTGTGCCACATATTCCTTAACAAACTCAACGTAATCATAATGCCTGGTGATGCCGCTGAGCATTTTGACCATGAAATCATCCTCATTGAGCTTGCCCAGGCGCTTGAAATCGCGGGTAATTGCCGTAAGCGACTGCTCGGATGGAATCCGTTCGAAGGCAGAGCCGCCAATGTAACCCATAATCTGTGTGTTATTGCTGTACATGTACTGGACATCTACAGGTGTCTTCACCGGACCGCCGTAAATCATCTTGATCACATCCGGCTTAAGCTGCCCGCAGGCAACAAAAATGCGCAGTGCTTTTGCTTTGGCAGCTTCTAAGGAGACAACCTTCCGCGCCCCCAATAATCCGCCTTCAGTCAGGCCGAGATGAGCACAGATTACATCTGCACCCGCTTCGAGCATCTGAACCGCTTGGAATTCGTCAAATACGAAGGCCACCGTAAACAGCTCCTGCCGATGGGCCAGGCGTATGGCCTCTACCTCCTTGTCATAGCTGATTCCGTCTTCCTCCAGAGCCTCTCTGAACAATCCGTCTATCAGGCCGACTGTCGGATAATTATTGACTCCCGCAAAGCCTCTGTCCTTGATATCCTTTATATAACCGGCCATTTCTCTGGTGGGATCATTCGCATTCAATCCAAAGAGCACGGGAGTATCCCTCACCAGCGGCACAATTTCCCTTGACGCAAAGTCCATCACCATATCATTGCTGTTGCAGAACGGTAAGAAGCCTGCCAGAGAGCTTCTCCCCATTTGCCGAAACTTGCCGGAGTTCAGCATTAAGATAAAGTCCGCCCCGCTCTGGGCGGCAACCTTGGCTGTAATCCCCGTACCTGTCGAGACACCAATGATATGATTCCCCTCATGCAGCTGTGAGTGAAGGCGCTCCAGTATGGCTGTCCTGTTCAAGCTCTATCGCTCCTCATTTATCCGGATTCCTCTATGCTAACTGTCTTCGCCTTCTATTATAACAATGTACCGGAGCTATAAAGAGCGCCTTTGGAATCTAACTTTTGGCATGGGCGAAATCATTGCTCCGCAAGGGGCGGCTTAAGTTCAGCTTATATGACTGTAATTTGTACAGCTATAATCCTGCACGAAATACAACATTCCCCTTCAAGATAAAGAGCTCATGCATTTCATACAACAATCCTTATAAGTATCCCAGTATGTATGATTGGCCTTTCTATAAAACAGATTACCCAAATGATTAATCCAGCTTGGCTATTTACCTAAAGCCATCAAACCATTCCGGGTGCCGGAAATATCGCTGCCTGATGGAAACGCGAGTAAGGTGCCCCGCCAGCGGGGCACCCTCATTCTGCTCTTGCCAAGCTTCGTCCATACTGCAGCCGGATCAGGACGGAGCTTGATTATGATGTACGTAGGTGTACGTAGATGTACGTAGATGAAACAGAGTCTGCGCGTGGCTTCTCCGCTCCTGCAATGTCCAGATTAGCCTTGCCCGGCCGGGGAACTTAAGATTCCAGCTCCTCTGCGGTCCAGTGCAGCTGGACCCCGAGCGCAATCAGCTGCTCCTGATAGGCCTGAAGATGCTCCGCAGTTCCCCTGACCGCTGCCGGTTCTACCTGCTGCCTGATAGCATAAGCCGCGAGAGTACCGGCAGCCTCGCCAATATTCCATTCCGTCGGATGCAGCCGGTAGCAGCCGTTCGCGATTTGGGTCATGGAAATATTTTTGCAGGCCGGGAGCAGGTTCTTGACCCGGACCGGGATCAAAGCGCCGAGCGGAATCTCATAAGGGTGGTTCGGAATATAAAAGGTCCGCTGGCTTACCGTCGTGGGATGAAGATCCAGATGATAGCTGCCGACTCCCACGCTGTCCTCATAACGCCGCGGTCCCGCCGGGCCGCGCAGCTCCTTGCTCACATCCTGCTCGGCAACGGTGTACAGTCCCCGGATGCGGCGTGATTCACGGATATACGGGGCTTTGGCCAGGCCGTCTTCCGTACCCAGCACATCCCCGCGCAGCCGTACGCCCGGATAGCCCTTCCCGCCGTCCAGACGGGGAGCTTCGGTCTGGAGCCAGTACACGAGTGAGAGGGTCAGCTGTCTGGCCCCCTCCAGATGCCGTTCCCGTTCCTCCGGGGACACTCCGATGAGAGATCCGTCATAATAATCGTTCAGCGCCCAGTTCAGCAGTGTGACTTCCCCGTCATTCAGCGACTCTGTCCAGATGCTGGGGTCCACGATCCGCCGGTAATCCCACAGGGAGACAATGCCCTGCTCATTCGGAAACATCGTGAACTGCTTCAGCTTGCTTGTATCCTCCGCATCGGAAGCGAACCAGCTGAGAATCGGATACTGCGAGAACGAAGGGACATATTCGCGCCAGTAATCATAATCCCTTGGGCGTGGGATCGTATAATCCCCGCCTGGCACATAGTCTACTGCTGCCACATGGGTAATGGATTGCATATCGAGCGGGTCCGCTTCCTCCAGGGCATGTGGCTCTCCCGTCTCGTTGCGCGCCTCCGCGCCGCTGACATACTCCACCCCGGCCAGCGGCAGCAGATCGCCGCATTCCGTGGCATCCAGATAATAGGCACCATGCAGCCGGATCAGCTCTCCGCCCGGCCCCTGAACCGTGACCCCGGTCACCAGATCGCCCTCGGTATCGGCAGCGACCGGCACCGTATGGTAGAGCACCTCGATCCGCCCGGTGTTCACATACGGGGCTAACATCTCCTGTAAGACGGCCAGCGCCACCTTCGGCTCATGCGCGAGCCGGCTGACCCAGCCGTTGCCGGGATTCAGTATAGGATTGCTCCTGGCTGCTTCCGTAATCGGATAATTCCGTCTGTAATAGTCCCTGACCCTGCTGCGAAATTCGCGGTATGATGCGGTACTACCCGATTGCTCAATCCAGCGGTGCTCATCAGGCGGAACAGCCTGCGAGGTCAACTGCCCCCCAAGCCAATCCGTTTCTTCCGTCAAAAGCACCCGCTGCCCCGCCTTGGCTGCGGCCAGTGCTGCCGCCACTCCGCCAAGGCCACCGCCGATAATCACTACATCCGATTGTTTCTCCTGTCCGCTAGCCATACTCCATCTCCTCCTTGTCGCTGCCGTAAGACTCCACGCTGCTATCCCGGCGCAGCCGTTCCAGGGCCAGCCGGGCCGCGCCAAAGCAGCCTGCCCGGTTGCTGAGTTCCGCTGCCGCGACCCGGCGGGCTAACCCGCTTTCCAGCTTCCCGGCAAGCAGCGGCCACCATACAGCCCGGGCCTCAATCACTCCGCCGCCGATAATAACCAATTCGGGATCTATCGAGGCACCAATATTGTCAATCACCTGGGCCAAATCGGCAGTGAAGCGCTCCAGCACAGCCAGCGCCGCCGCGTCGCCCCGGCCCGCAGCGGCCATAATCTCCCGGCCGTGCGTATAGGTGCTGCCTGTCTGCTCCCGCGCCAGCCGCAGCAGCGCACTGCCGGACACATATTGCTCCGCGCAGCCCCGCTTCCCGCAATTGCAGGGCCGTCCGCCGGGCACAAGCACGCTGTGCCCCCAGTCGCCGCCGCTCCAGCCCGCTCCGCGCAGCAGCCGGCCATCCGCCATGTTGGCCCCGCCGACGCCGGTGCCAAGCGTAAGCATGACCAGGCTTGGCTTGCCGCGCCCGGTCCCCAGCCACGCCTCACCCAGCAGTGCGGCATTGGCATCGTTATCGGCGGCGGCAGGCAATCCGAACTCTGCCGCCGCCCACTGCGTTAACTGCAACCCTTGCCATCCTGGCAAATTGTCGGTGGCGTAGACCACCTCGCCCGAATCCGCATTTATCCTGCCCGCCGAGGCAATGCCCAGCGCTCCCACTTCAGGATGGCCTGTCAGCAACTCCTTCACCAGTCTGTGCAGCTGGCCGAGAATGACCTCCCGGCCCAGCCGGGCCTCTGTTTCGCGCCCGGCTTCCGCCAGAACCGTTCCGCCTTCATCAACCACAAGCCCCTTGATTCCGGTACCGCCAATATCCACACCTATCACTTGCCGCATCCGCGCCGCCTCCATTCCCGCCCCCACATCGTCTAATAAATCCGGTCAATGACCGCTCTGGCTGTCAGTTCCTTCATCTTCTTGGTCTCTTCGGCATGCAGGCGCTCCAGCCCCTGGCAGAGCAGGTCGATAATGAACAGCTGGGAGATCTTGGCCCCAACGGAGCCGCCCTCCAGCGGAGATTCCTTCCCGGCAGTCAACAGCACGATGTCGGCAATAGAAGCAATCGGGGACTTGGCGTAGTTGGTCATGGCTATTACCTTGGCCCCGTTCTGCTTGGCCTTCATCAGCATGTCATTCGTATCCAGCGTGCTGCCGGAGACGCTGATGCCAAAAGCGACATCGCCTGCCCCCATCGTCACTGCCATCATCGACTGGATGTGACTGTCGGAATTGGCTTCCACACGCCGCCCGATGCGCAGGAAGCGGTTCTTGGCATCCAGTGCGCTGATGCCCGAAGAGCCTACCCCAAAGAACTGGACATACCGGGCCTGATCAAGAGCGTCCACCGCCTGCTGTAATTGCTCCCGGTCGAGCATTCCCAGACTGGAATGCAGAACCCCCACCATCGAGGCATACAGATGGTCGGCGTAATCGCCTTCCCCTGCCCCTTGCTCGCCATCCTGCTGCAGCTGCCGCTTCGGCAGCCCCTGGGCCAGCATCAGCTTGAAATCCTGATAGCCCTTGAAGCCGATTTTACGGCAGAAGCGCATGACGGTGGTCTCCCCCGTTCCGGCAAAGTCAGCCAGCTCGGTTACGGACAGATAGATCAGATTGTCCGGATGCTCAAGTACACACCGGGCCACCTTTTGCTCCGATTTGGTCATGGAAGGATAATACGTGTTAATTCGGTCGTTCATTTCCATTGTTATTCATCCTCACTTTTCTCGCCGCTGCTGCGAACTGCCGGGTGATTAACTGCGGCCGGGTGATTGCCGAGCCTACTACTACCGCATAAGCCCCCAGGCCCAGCGCCGCTTCCACTTGGGCGGGCTGGCTGATCCGGCCTTCGGCTATGACCGGAATCTTCAGGCGCTGTGCAGCCAGCTCCAGCAGCTCCAGATTCGGCCCCTCCTGCTGCCGGGAATACGGCGTATATCCCGACAGTGTAGTCGAGACACAGCCGACTCCCAGTGACTCTGCGTATAGCGCTTCCTCCAGGGTGGAGATGTCCGCCATGGAAGCAGCCGGGCTTGCGTTCAGCAAGTCTATGATTTGCTCCAGTGTACAATTTCCCGGCCTGCTCTGCCGGGTCGCATCAAAGGCGATAATATCCGCACCGGCGTCCAGCAGCTCCTCAATCTCTCCCAGTGTTGGGGTGATATAGACGGCAGAATCCGGGTAATTGCGCTTCACGATGCCAATAACCGGCAGCGAGACCGCCCGCTTGATCGCCCGTACATCCGCCGCCCCGTTCGCCCGGATGCCGACTGCTCCGCCTTCCGCCGCCGCCGCCGCCATGCGGGCCATAATCTCAGGCCCGTGCAGCGGTTCATCAGGCAGCGCCTGGCAGGAGACAATCAGCCCCAGATGCAGCTTCTCCAGTATAGTATTGCTCAGGGTCCCCACCCTCTCTCTTATATTCTAATAGACCTGCCCGCTTCAAGATGGCAGAAACCGCACAGACAGTCCCACCTCGAACATGCGGTTCCACGGCATATAGCAGTCGGTAATCCGGACGCTCCCCGCCGGACTGTCAATCCGCACAGCCAGCTCCTGGCTCAGACGTTCCTGCACGCGCGCGGCCACACGGCCACGCGGTCCATCCAGCTCGTATTTGCCGTAGCCCATCTCCTGCACGGGCCCCTCGCTGAGTTCCCCCCGCACTACAGAACAATAGCAGACATCTTCGGCATACCGCAGAGCTAGAAAATCCAGATGCGCTTGTGTACGCCCGTAGAGCAGATAGATCATCGCTTGCGAGATTACGGTGCCGAGCGAGTTGGAGCTGGTATTCCAGGCGGCGTATCCAGCCAGGTCGAACAGCATGTTTTTGTGCCGCAGCATCTTGACCAGCTTCTGATCTCCGCCATTGGCATATCCGACGTCCGCAACCGCAACCGGCATTCCCTTGATTCGCAGCAGAAATTCTCCATACTCTACCAGTTCCATCAAGTTCCGGTATACATCATAGCTGTGAAAAGCGTGCTTCTGCGACACCGCCTCCTCCATCGTCTCCCCCGGTGTGCTGATCAGCAGCACCAGGTCCGCCTCGGCAGCGCTAGACGCAATCAGTCCGCCTGCGGCCAGGATCTGATATTTCAGCGTCTCGTAGAAGAAACGATCCTCGAACAGCGGTGTAACAAACGCCCCCTGTACGGATGACAAGCGGGGATACACCAGCGGCATCCGTCCGGCAGCCTTGTTCATCATCCGGGTAAGCAGCGTGCAGCCGACCTCGTCAGCACCTGGGTACATATAGACCTTAAGCTCCAGATCGAGCGCAGTGATTCGTTCCCGCACCTTCTCCTGATCCTTGGCCGTATGCCCGTATGGTGCCGAATCATCCTGCGGAACAATCATGAAGTCGATGATCCCGTCACGAACCAGCTCCAGCACCAGCTTATTCGCCTCAATATTGACCGCTCTGCGCCCGAGATAATCCTCCAGCACTCCGGCCGGCAGACGAAGATCAATCTCGGCCAGCTCGCGGATTTCCTCACCGGTGGCAATCCCCAGCTCCAGCCGGTGCTGGATGAAGCCCTTGCGGAAGATCTCCCGGCCCCAGTCCGCATAATAGTCCGGCTCCTCGTCCGACAGTGAGTACTGGGGACAACGCATAATCAGCTGGAACGCATACAGCTTCAGCTGCGGGTAGCGCTGCTTGATCTCCCGCAGCCGCTCCAGGCGCGCGGTCAATTCCTCAAGCTTCAGCACGTGCAGCCGCGAGGGAATAATGCCCCCGTAGAGCAGGGTATCCAGCGCGACTACCGCGCCGTCCGCACCCGCACAGCTTGCCTCGAACCAGGACCAGAGCTGATCGGCATCACCCGGCCGTTTTTTCAGCCCCATCATCGTAAGCGGAGGGCGCTCCACAAGATATTCCGTCTCCTTGGCCAGCAAATAAGGAAACTCATAATTGCAAGGCCGCTCATCCAGCGGGACAAAGATCAGCTTACTTTGCTCAGACATGTCCGTCCTCCTCTTCTGTCTCCTTCGGCAGCTCCACTCCCAGCGCCTCGGCTGCACGCAGCGCCGGATTACTGCCCAGACGGACATCATAGCTGCGGCAGGCTTCCAGGCATTGGCGGACTTCCTCCCGGGCCCCGGGCTGCAGCGGGTCCTCCAGCTGTCTGCGGACGGCCCGCCACAGGGCAGCATCCGCTATCGCCCGGCGCAGCCATGGCCCCGCTTCTTCGGTGAACTTGGCGTTACCTGACCCGCCAAGCCGCTTCGCCGTCTGCTCCAGCCGGGTGAAATAGGCATCAAGCTGCGCCAGATCACGCCGCGCAAGCGCATCGTCCAGTTCCGGATACCCTCCGGAATACAGGCGGCTGTTCAGATTCTGGCGGCAGAAGAACATCATCTCGTCCGCCAGCTCTCCGGCGAATTCACGGACGGCCAGCTCCCAGGACAGCTCAGGCATGTACCGCTCACTGTTCCACATATAATGGGACATTGTTGTGAGTGTAATCTTGGAGCATTCCCATTGGTTCATGGGATTGGCAACGACTGCGGTATGCCCGTATTGCCCGAGCCGGGAGCTGCGCCCGCGCACCGGATCGAGGAACAGCCGGTCCTTATCGCAGTCATTCACCGGAACATTGTCCCATAGCCACAGCTCATGCCCGTAATAGCTGCGGTTATCCTCCGCATGCTTCCGGCCAATCTCCGGGGCGAAGACGAAGTAGCCGGTCCAGAATACTTTTACAGCAGGATGAAGCTGCTCCCGGATGTCCTTCTTGTACTCCGTGTTCCAATACGACCAGTATTCCGAGGGACACATAGCCAAGGTGAAGTGGGGCAGACATGCGGCCAGATAATCGTAGACCCGGTTCGTCACATAGGCATGGGCGGTGCCGGAGCGCTCCAGAAACTGCCTGTTGTCGCCTTTAAGCACATAATCAATATCATCCATCAGCAGCGCAAAATGCCGCACCCCGACCGCGATCATCGCGGCCAGCTTCTCTTCAAGCTTCGCGAAGTCCTCCCGGCTGCGGAATTCCAGATCATTACCGGGACTAATACAATAGTAGAAATCCACCAGATGGTTGTCGCATTCCTGCTTAAGCGCATGAATTCCGGCGAAAATGTCGTCCGGATACGGCTCACGCCACAGCTCCCGGTGATAGGGATCATCCTTCGGCGCGTAGATGAAGGCATTCATGCGGTGCTCCCCCATATACCTGACCGCATCCATGCGGTCCGCGAAGCTCCATGGTGTTCCATAGAAGCCTTCAATAATTCCCCGTACCGGAAAAGAAGGCTCATCCTCCACCGTGACCACCGGCAACCGGCAGCAGTCTTCCTCTACGGTGAGCAGCTGCTTCAACGCATCCAGCCCATATTTTAAGCCCCGTCGGTTAGCAGCGGCTATAACAAGCTTCGCGTCCTTACCGATCACAAGCCGGTAGCCATCCGCAGCAAGTGAACCATCGTACTCCAGCAGCAGCTCAGCATTGCCCTTGTCTGCAGTGGCTACGCCCGGACCGGCCGGCTTCAGAATCTGTATTCCTCCGCCATCGTCCAGCAGACCCTGTACGTCCTGATTCATGGCATACCGTGAGGCCAGCTCACAGCGCAGCTGCGGGCCTTCCAGCACAAGCTCTTCCCCTCCGGCATAATAATCGCGGAACAAATACTGGCAGTCCCGTAACGAAATCCCCATTGAATAGTGCCTCCCTTGTTACCCTTTAATTGCACCTGCAATACCTTCCATATAATATTTCTGCGTGAACAGGAACACGATGATGATCGGCAGCACCGAGATCATGGTTCCGGCGGCAATCCAGCCGAAGTTGTAAGAGAATTGCCCGTTCAGATAAGTCAGGGCAGCCGCGAGCGGATACTTCTGCGGGTCATCCAGCACCACAATCGGCCACAGGAAATTGTTCCAGAACGCCATCACCTCAAGCAGGCCGATGACGGCAATCCCCGGTTTGACGAGCGGCATGACGAGCTGAATGAAGATGCGCAGCTCGGAGGCCCCGTCCATTTTGCCCGAATCCCGGATATCTGCAGGTATGCCCAGGAAAGTCTGCCGCATCAGGAAAATATTGAACACCGACACCGCAGCCGGAAGGACCACGCCAAGGAACGTGTTGCCCAGATGAAAGGCCTGAATGGTCAGATAATGCACAATCATTGCGGTGGCCGACGGAATAATCATGGTCGAGATCAGCAGCGTGAAGACCAGGTTCCGCCCCTTGAACCGGAATGCCGCCAGCGGATAGGCAGTCAGACAGGACAGAAAGATATTGAATGCTACCCCAAGCAGCGTAATGACCACAGTATTCATAATGTAGCGCGGAAAATTCATGAAGTTCCACACCTGCACATAGTTATCGAAAGCGATGAAGGTCGGCAGAATGGCAGGCGGGTTCGCAAACACATTGCGTCCCGGCATCAGTGATACACTCAGCAGCCACAGGAACGGCCCCATCATGAACAGGGCAAGCAGAATCAGCAGTATATAGGTTATCAGATAACGCAAGCTACGCGGCATCAATAGGAATTCACCCCGCCTTTCCGGTTCAGCCGGAATACCAGCACACTAAGCGCCCCAACCAGCACACTGACGATCAGCCCAAGCGCTGAGGCATAGCCGAAATTGAACTGCTCCAGCCCTTTTTGAAAAATATAGACGCTTGAGGTCAGTGTGGACGTCCCCGGTCCGCCCTTGGTCAGAATATAGACCTCGTCGAACACGCGGATAGCCCCCATCACTGAAATCAAGGTGCAGAAAAGAATATGCGGACGCAGCAGCGGAAGCGTCACATGCACAATCAGCCGCAAGGGCCCTGCCCCGTCTACCCGTGCAGCTTCATATAGGTCTGCCGGGATGCCCTGAAGCCCTGCGAGATAGAGCATCATGTAATAGCCGAGACCCTTCCACATCGTTATAAACATCAGAACATACAGTGCCGTGCTGCTCGTGGAGAGCCAGGAGACCTGCTCACTGAGAAGCCCTACCTTGAGCAGCAGATAATTGACAACCCCATTATTGCCCAGCAGCCAGCTCCAGATCAGCGCCACCGCAACCATTGAGGTTACGACCGGTATATAGTAGGCGGCCCGGAACATTTTGATGCCCGGAATCCGGCTGTTGACCAGAATCGCCATTAGAATCGCAATGATCTGGATCACCGGCACAATCAGCACGTACACCAGTGAATTCCACAGCGAAATCAGGAAATTGTGATCTTGGAAGGCCCGGGTGAAGTTATCCAGACCCACATAACGTGTCTCTGCAATGACAGAATAATCGGTTAATGATAGCGGAATCCCGTAAATAATCGGCCAAAAGGTAAACACCGCCAAAAACAGCAAGCCCGGTGCCATAAACGCCCATGCTGTAAAAGTTTCGGATCGAATCGCCTTGTACACCCGCTACGCCTCCCTCTCCTTCAAATACCCCCGACAAAGTGAGGCTTTAGCTTAGATGTTTATTCAGGTACTTTGCGGGGGCCCAAAAACATGTAAATTGGGGGAGTATTCCCCCTCATCAAGCTGTACCTCAACAGTCTAGGAATCCTGGCTGATAATATTGTTGACTTCCTTCTCCACCTTGTTCAGCGTTTCCTTGATATCTGCATCGTTCAGCAGAATTTCCTGCAGACCCCGTGCCAGCGCGGAGTTGATATCCCCGGCACTTGGTACGCCGACCATGTAATCGGTAGCCTTATCCAGACTCTGCGAGGAAGCGACCTTGGCTTCGGCTTCCAGTGAGCCGTCGGACTCGGTGAAGAACGGATCTTCAATAGAAGCCTTACTTGACGGCAGCGTGTTGGCGACCTTGGAGAAGGCCGTCTGGTTCTCGGCATTCGTAATGAAGGCGGCGAATTCTACTGCCTGCTGCGGGTTCTTCGACTTCTGCGGCACCACCAGATTCATGGAATTGGAGAGCCGCAGGTTTGCTTTGCCGGTTGGAAGCGGTACGGCAATCGTATTCTTGTAGACGTCCGGCGCGGAGGTCTTAATGAAGTTGATGAAGGTTGGGCCCGACAGCTGGAAGGCTACCTGCTCACCGGAAAAATACTGGATCTGCTTGCTGAAATCTGCATCCTCCTTCAGCACCACGCCTTCCTTCATCAGATCGCGCATTTGGGCGATCATGGCCTCGGCTTCCGGCGTGTTGAAGGCCGCCGCTGTCTTATCCTCATTCAGAATCGGGATACCGTCGATGGGGAACAGCTTGGAGACCAGCTGCTGCGCATAACCGGCGGCTCCGGTTTTCTCGTGCACCTGGCGGGCCCATTCCACCAGCTCCTCGCGGGTCTGCGGCGGATTAGCCGGATCGAGGCCCGCCTTTTCCACCAGCTTTTTATTCATGAACAGCACTTCGGTGCCTGTATACCAGGGAAGCGCATAAGCTTTGCCGTCAAACACAGTAGAATTATAAATGCCGTCAAAGTAACTCTTCGCATCCTCGTCCGTCAGGTATTCGCTCAGATTCAGCAGCGCTCCCTTACTGCCCAATTGACTGGCGAACTCGGTGTTAAGATTGACGACATCAGGGCTTTTGCCGCTGGCCGTACTGGTCAGCAGCCGCTGCGAAATGGCATCATACGGGTAATCCTTCCACTCCACCGTTACCCCGGGATGGCTGTCCTCATACTTGGCGATCAATTCATTGAAGTAATCGTTGAACGTCGGCTGCAGTGCAATCGTCCAGAACTCCAGCTTTACCGGCTCCGCAGCAGGCGTGGCCTCAGTTCCCGCACCTGCCTCCCCGGTGCTTCCTGCATTCGGTGTGCCCTTCGTGTTGCCATTCCCTCCGCAAGCCGCAAGCAGCAAAGACATCATCATGACCATCAGCAAGGATACCGTGAAGCTCTTTCTGTTGATTCCCACACAACATTCCCCCTCAGTATTAGTGTAAGGCGGGCGCCCGTTCTTGCGTCAGGTTTCCTGACTTAAGGCTCCCTCTTTGCATAGAGTATAGCAGAATTTATTTTTAAATAAAGTATTTTTCCTAAAATAAATTAATAAAAGAAATATTTTTTCTTTTTCGCTTCTCATTTACGCCTCCTGCCTGTTTTTGGCAGAATCAGAGGGATAAATCCTTTTCGTTTCTACGCATCGCCCACTTTTGGTGGAATCAGGTGCACTTCTGCTCTTCATTCGCGCTTCCCGCCCACATCCCGTGGAGTTAAGAGGCTCTTTACATTCCACATCTTATCAGCTTATTTTCCTGAAAAAACAAAAACCACAACCTGCAAAATTACTTTTGCGGGCTGTGGCTTCTATTAGGGTCTGTGTTTATAGTGTCTGTAATTGTACTGTCTATGCTAGAGTGTCTGTATCTCCCCTGTCTCTGTCAACAGTATCTATCTCCATATAAAGCCATTACTTCTTCCCCTGCGCCTGCTGGGTAGGACCATAATTGGCGGCTCCGGTGAAGTGAACGTCATCCGCTGACGGATAGTACTTCGGGATCTGTAAATCCCGCTGGTACAGTCTCAAGTGTTCTCCGCGCGGAACAATATCGACGACATCACAGCCTCTCCAGGATACCGAATATTGTTCGCCGCGCACCGTTTCTTTCACCACCGCCGTCTCCACAGGATGCTCCAGCTCCACCACATCCCCTGCTGTTACATTGCGGAACACCAACAGATTGCCCTCTCTTGAGGGTGCGCAGGCTATTCCATTAATCCTTCCTTCGAGGTGCTGCCCCATCCAGTCGTAGACCCGTACCGCAACATCCCCTGTCTGCTTGGGCTTGATGGAAATATAGCCTGTATCAGGGTAATTCATGCGTACCGTGGCTTCCTCTGTTTCTTTATCGACAGGGATATTGACGAGAACCATTCCATCATCGAATTCCACCGCCCGGTTCCATATGATCTCCAGGGCTACCGGAGCCATGCCGACACAGCAGCCCGCAATGGAGCGGAACTTGGACAAGGAATTACGCCGTAGATCGGCGCATATTTAAAAATGGCAATATATAAAATAGGCATCAGCAGAAGGGCGTACAGGGTGGCATCTCTTTTTATCCTGATCCAAAACATGTTTCTTCTCTTGATTCCGACATGGTTTCGCTGATTGTCTAAAACCGCTTTCATTTCTCTCATCCCTCCGGCTGTATTAAGGAGCGCTCATGTCCTTCATTATACCTGCCGCAGCCGGGAAGAAAATGTAATCCCTTAAATGGATTTGGTAATAACTTAAAAGGCTAATAATGAAGAAAAGCGCCCTCCGGTTACGGAAGACGCTGCTCTTAGTTTACATTGAATATTAACATTGTTACATGCATTTTTAAACCTGCTTCAATGACTTGACGAGGTTAGACCAGAACGCTGAATAGTGCTCCCATTCCATGAATTCCGTGGAGCCCCAATGCGGTGAGCAGTCGCTGGCAAAAGCAGCGGTTCTGCCTTTGCCGTACGTGCCAACAGTAAGAATGGCGTCACCGTTGTGGCTCAGCAGCTCTTCGGCATCTGTCTTGGCTGCGAGTTTGTTGTATCCCAGCAGCTTCGGCCATTCGCCGTAGCCTGCAAGCGGATGTTCTTTGGCGATTACGGGAGAGAATCCGGACGGCATCTCCACCCGGTCGTCACCGCTCTGCATAATAACCGGCAGCACCTCAGCCAGAACTGTATTCGTGTAGTTCGCCTTACCCTCAATCCCCATAAATGTCAGGTAGCCGCCGACCATCAGCAACCCGCCGCCTTCTTCTACATATTGCTTAATATTGTCCAGGGCGTTAGGGATGATCTGCATCTGATAGAAGGTCGGGTTCTGCAGCAGGAACGTGTTCGCTCCTACATCGCTGATCACGATGGCATCATACGCTTTAAGCTCTTCCAGTGACTGGGGGAACCGGACTTGTACTTCATGTGCGGGCATATAGGTTACCTCAATACCCTCTTTGCGCAGACAGGACAGCAGGTATGTTGCCCCTTCTTCATACTTGGTGGATGTAAAGCTGTCATACCCCTTGGTATGAATCATATGCACTACCCATGATTCTCCGACAAACAAAATCTTCATATTATGATGGCACCTCCGTATTCCTCATATTATCAATAAGGCCTGAACGGCCTGTAGATTGCATATTTAAGCCTTCTCTGTCCCGCACCAGTCGATAATCGTCTTGGCCATCATTTTGACAGCCTGGATCACTTCATGTACGGGTGTGAATTCGTCGCTGTGATGAGCCAGGCTCGGGTCACCGGGCCCGAAGTTAATCGTCGGAATGCCAACATTAACCGGCCAGCCCATATCGGTATGGAAGCCAAGCCCTTCGATGGTGCCTGTCTCGCCAATCGCCTGCAGCGACTGGACGCAGGTCTGCACAAAGGGATGGGCTACATCCGTTTCCGCACAGTCCGCGTCAACCATCCACTCGATTTCCGGCAGATGCTCACTCAGCCATGGATCCTGCAGGGCAGCCTGGCGCAGGAAGTCCGTCAGTTCTTTCTTCACATTCCCCCCGACCAGCTTCTCGTCGCGCTCGGACGGGAGGTACTGTGCATTAAAGACAATCTCTGCCTCATTTGCAAAGGAGGTCGGATATTCACCTGCATTAAGCTGGGCCACATGCACCTGGCAGGGAATCGATAAGTAAGGATGAGTCTTGCTTACTGCCCACTCCTCATTCAACCGGTCGAACGCATCCAGGATATAGCGCGCTTTCTTGATGGCGTCCACTGCACCGCCGTCTTTCCAGTCCGCCTGCGGCATTTCGATATGGCCGCTGCGGCCCTGAATCCTGATTTTGCCCCACAGAATTCCTCTGCACAGCGGAGCAATCGTCAGCGAGGTCGGTTCCGTCAAGATGCAGGCATCGGCCCGGTAGCCGTGATGGATGAAATCAAGTGCGCCCATGCCGCCAGCTTCCTCATCCACGACTGTTCCAACTACGACAGGTCCCTTCAGCTTGAGGCCGCTGCGCAGAACAGCCTCGACTGCCATAATCATTGCGGCAACGCCGCCCTTCATATCTACAGTACCTCGCCCATACATGTTGCCGTCAATGATGGTGCCTTCGAACGGATCAACCGTCCATTTCGAGCCGGCCATAACAACATCGATATGACCGAACAACAACAATGACTTACCCGGTGTTCCTTTTCCAAACGTAGCTGCCAGATTCGGTCTGCCGGTGAAATCACGTCCCGGGTAATAACCCGCCATTCCTTCATACTGCTTCAGGTCATCGGCATTCGGCTCCCACATCTCGGTCTCTGCACCGAGGCTCTCCAGCTTACGGGAGATAAATTCCTGAACCTCCTTCTCCCTGGAAGGACCCGGTTCGTCGAAGAACCAAGGGTTGACGCTGGGGATTTGGATCAGCTGCTGCAAAAATTCAAGGATTTCCTCCTGATGATCTTCAATCCATTCCATGACCTGCTGTTCCTGATTCATCATCTCTGCTCCTTCTTGGCCGTCTTCACCGGGAAGGTTCCCGGCGGAACGGCATCAGCTGTAGTCTTAACGTTTATGCAAACCGGATGGTGTCACCGCCGATGAAATCTACCCACGGATTGACCATCTCATCTCCAAATTTGTCCTTCTTCTTCTCGATGGCGAAGAGATAACGGGCATCTTCGGACGCCGGATAGGCCGGGCTGTGCCAGACTCCGCGGCCGATGACAATCGCTTGTCCCGGCTTAATGCGGAAGCATTTCACCGCCCTAGGATCAGGCTGCTCCTCCGGGTCGTCGATGTCGTTGCAGCAGGCAACGGGCTGAATAATCTCCCGGTCGAAGGTGAGCAGCAGCTCTTCACGGCTTACATGCCGCTCCATCGCAGTGACTACGAAGGCACGCTGCTGTGTTTCAACCAAGCCGAAGCCGATGGGCTCCGACACATCCAGCATCTGAATATAACTCCAGCAGTTCCAGCCGTCACCTGTCTTGGACGGCTCATCTGCGGGCAGATCAATAACTTTGCCATACGGGGCAAACGCGGTTCCTGTCAAATCTTCTATGATGACTTTATGTTCCATATAAGCTGCCTCCATTCCGGCTTTGACTAGAAGTCAAAGCTGTCCACATTTTCACTGGTGACTTCAAGCGTGCCGATGAATACATTCTGTCCGTCCACTTTGACAGCGCCCACGGTCGGAATTTCCATCCCGTCCTTAATTTCATTGCCCTGTGCCAGCTGGTCCAGAATATAAACGGTAGTATAAGCAAGCTTGGCCGGGTCCCAGATAATATCTGTTTTGATCGTGCCGTTAGCGATATAGTTCTTCACAACACTTGGAACAGCAATGCCTGTAATGGCGATCTGCCCCTGCTCAATGGTGCCCGCCTTCACCGCCTGTTCAACGACCTCAGCTGCTGCCGGCGGTTCACCGCCCGCAAACCCGATAATCCCGCTGAGATCCGGATAGGTCTGGATTAAGTTCTGCGCATTGGCATAGGCCTTTTGCTGGTCATCATCGCTGGATACCGTTGTTACCAGTTCGATGTCAGGATAGTTAGCTGCGAAATAGGCTTTGGCCGCATCCGATTTGGCAATCTGATTCTGGGAGCCGAGACCTGCCACCATGAAGGCAACCTGCCCCTTGCCGCCCATCTCTTCACCAATGGTCTTAGCCAGCAGTTCTCCGACTTCTTCGTCAGTGGCCGGGGCTACATAATATTGACGGTCGGTATCCGGTGCATCGCTGTCCCAGGTGACGATCTTCACATCCTGGTCAGCCGCTTTCTTGAAGACAGGCCCCACTGCCTTGGCATCGTTCGGAGATACACCGATTCCGCTCACCTTACGGGTCAGCATGTCCTGGATCATGTTGATCTGTTTGGACGAATCCGCCTCGGTTGGTGCATTGAATACAACCTCAACACCCATTTCCTCAGCCGCCTGCTTGGCCCCTTTCTCCGCAGCAGCCCAGTAAGCGGGCCCGATCGATTTCGGGTTGATGAAGTAGGTTCTAGTGCCGGAAGCCGCAGCCCCATTGTTGCCCTGGGACCCGGTATCCGTCGGAGAATTCCCTGCATTTCCACAAGCAGTCAAGCTCAAAGCAAGTACGCCAGTCAGTAACGCCAATGTCATTTTTTTCATAGGGTTCACTCTCCACTAATTTTTTTATTTCCTACCGCAAGCAGCAGCAGGGCTCCTAAAATGACTGCCTGATACAGCACCGAAACGCCCAGCAAATTCAGACCGTTACGCAAGAACACAATAATCAGCAGACCGACGAATGTGCCGGTAAGACTTCCCCTCCCTCCAAAAATATGAGTGCCGCCTATCAGAGTAGCTGTGATGACATCCAGCTCTATATTGGTACCCGATGTCGCTTCGGCGCTTGCCAGCCGTGACACCAGGAATACACCCGCCAGTGCAGAGAACAACCCGCTGAGCATAAAGAGTGCAAAACGGATACGGACTACCGGAATACCGGAATAGCGTACGACCTCTTCGTTATTGCCGATTCCGTAGATGTAGGTGCCGTACTTCGTTTTCTTCATTACAAAGCTGGCAATCAGGAACAACACGACCAGAACAATTGCATTAAATGGAATGCCGGCAATGTAATGCTGTCCAAGGAAGTAGAAGGAATCGGGATAGCCGCTGATCGGTCTGCCTTCATTGATGACATAGACCAGACCCCGGAGCATAACCAGCATCCCGATGGTGACGACAATTGCCTGCATCCTATGCCTTGCAATAAGATAACCGTTAACGGCTCCGCACATCAGACCCGCCAGCAGGCCGAATATGACGCATATCCAGATGTTGAAGCCGCGCTCAAAGGCAACTCCCATCGTGACAGCAGAGAAAGCAAGAATCGACCCGACCGACAGATCCATCGCACCGGAAATAATGATCAGCGTCATCGGTATGGCGATAAGCCCGACCTCCACCATCTGGTTCAGCACATTCATAAAGTTGGTGACAGATAAGAAATAGGGGGAAAGGAAGCTGAACAGGATTAGGATGAACAACAGCAGGGATAGCTGAACGAGCAGCGTATTCGATTTGAGCGGCAGACGGCTTGTCCAGGTTTTCATACCAGATCCCCTTCTTTCCCTTTATTTTGTCGAGCCCGCTGCAGCGTATTGATAACGATAGCCAGGATGATCAGGAACCCGGTCGTTGCATCTACCCAGAACGGAGATACCTTCGCAATAATCAGGCCATTCTTGACGATGCCCATGAAGAGTACGCCGAGCATCGTTCCGCCGATGGTGCCTACGCCGCCAAAGATGCTGCCTCCGCCAATCAGCACAGCAGCCATGACTTCGAAGGATAGGCTGTTGCCTGCGGTCGATGCCTGAACACTGCCTACCTTGGCTGCAAAGATAACGGAGGCGATTCCGACCAGCATTCCGGTTAACACATATACTTTGAACTTGGTACCGGCCACATTAATGCCCGCCAGCTTGGCTGCGGAGCTGTTGCCTCCGACGGAATATATTCTTCTTCCTCCCCGGGTGTATTTCAGCAAATAGATAAATACGGCGATCAGCAGCAGGGCTATAATCAGCGGAAACGAAATCCCCAGCACTATCCCTTGACCGAAAAAGCGGAAGCTGTCCGGGAAATTGTTCATCCACGTTCCGCCGCTTATCCCGACAGCGACTCCCCGGAAAATATACATGGTAGCCAAAGTGACAATAATGTCGGGGATTTTCCTTACAGCGATAAAATATCCGTTCACCATTCCGCAAAGCACACCGATAACTACACCAAGCAGGGCTGCTATTATGGGGGGGACACCTTTACTTAGAAACAGCCCGACTGAAGTTGCCGTCACAGCCAGGACAGAGCCTACAGATAAATCCATGCCTCCCAGCAGAATGACCATGGTCATCCCGATGGCTACAATAAACATGGTCGTATTCTGATCCAGAATAAGCTTGAGATTATTAATGGCGAAGAAGTCCGGTGTAATGATGGAGAAAAGCACGATGACTAGGACCGTGAATATCATGATAGGTGCTTCATGTATATTAGAAATGCGTTTCATAAGGCGCCTCCCTTCCCGCGCGGATGTGATGCCCGCTGCAGCAGCTGCTCCTGATCGGCTTCTCCGTGGGCAAATTCATGTACAATATCACCTTGGTACATTACCAGCACCCGGTCGCTGAGCCCGATAACCTCCGGCATTTCAGAAGAAATAAGCAATATGCTTAACCCTTCACGGGCGAGCTCGTGAATAATGCTGTATATTTCCGCTTTGGCACCCACATCTACGCCCCGCGTCGGTTCTTCAAGAATGAGAATATCCGGATGGGCTGCAAGCCATTTGCCGATCACAACCTTCTGCTGATTGCCTCCGCTTAAGAAATCCACGGTCTGGCTATCGTCCGGCGCCTTGATCCGCAGCTTCCCCATATACTCCGCGCTCACACGCTGAATGGCATTGCGGTCCAGCACCAGCCCCTTGGACAGCTCGGGCAGCATGGTAAAAGATATATTCTGCCTAATGGACATCGGCTTAATAATGCCCTGGCGGTGCCGGTCCGGGGGTACATAGGCCAGTTTTTTAGCTTTGGCATCACTGGGACTTGTAATTTTAACGGGTCGTCCATTAATTTCGATCTCCCCGGTTCCCCGCTTCAGTCCGAATAGACGCTCGGCAACCGTATGCGAGCCTGACCCCGGAATACCGAACAGCCCTACGATTTCTCCTTTCCTAAGCTCAAACGAGATCTTGTGGCTGGCATCCAGGGACAGATCTTTTACCTTCAACACTACCTCTTTCCCATACGGCTGCTTGCGGACAGGATACAGCTGCTGGACCTCTTTACCGACCATCATCTGAATTAAGCTCTGTTCCGTGACTTCGCCGATAGGCTGAGTAGCAACTTTGCGGCCGTCTCTCAGAACTGTGACTTTATCTGCGATTTCAAAGATTTCCTTCATCCGGTGGGAGACATACACGATGGCTACACCCTGTGACCGCAGCCGGCGGATGACTTCAAACATCTTCTTGACTTCATTCTCGGGCAATGCGGCAGACGGCTCATCCATAATCAGCACATCTGCCCTGAAGGACAGCGCCTTGGCGATCTCGACCACCTGCTGGCTATGCACACCGAGATGCCGCACCTCTTCACGGACATCGATGTCGCCGCCGCCAATGGAATCGACCAGTGCTTGGGCCTCTTCAACCATTCTGGACCATTTGATCCTGCCGAATCTGCCGGCCATTTCCGGCCGGTCGATGAATATATTCTCCGCTGCGGACAGATTCGTAAACAGGTTGAATTCCTGGTGGATGATCGATACGCCTTGGCGCTGGGCATCCAGCGGGCTGCCGAAGACAGCTTCCGTGCCTTTTAACCTGATGGTTCCCCCTGTTGGCGGATATACACCGGAGAGAATTTTCATCAGCGTGGATTTACCGGCACCATTCTCACCCATAAGTGCGTGAACTTCACCCGGATACAGCTCGAAATCAACATCTGCCAAAGCTTTTACACCCGGGAATTCCTTACTGATTCCCTCCATGGTCAATACTGGACGAGTCATGCTAAGACCCCCTTTTTCATTCGATACTGAAACATGGTTTGATCAATACTTTAATAAATAAAAGCGTTAATTCGTGAAAGCGGATGGATATACAGATCTCTTTTTCATCAAGAAACTCTGTATTTCTACGGTAAGTGCTGAATATCTTCGACTAGGAACCGGCCTGTTCAAGAAAAGCATAAACCTGTTCTTTGACAGGAATAGAGCTTTGAGCCCCGGAAGCGGAGACGGTTAACGCTGCAGCCGCTGCAGCATAATGCAGACTGTCTGCCAATTCTTTGCCCGCATAGTAGACAGAAGCGAAAGCTCCGATAAATGTATCCCCTGCAGCTGTAGTGTCCACGGCTTCAACAGGATAAGCAGGAACCTCGATGATCTTCCCGTCACCATCCATATAGAGAGAGCCTTTGCTGCCCAGTGTAATAATTAACTCCGGAATCCCTTCTTCCAATAACATCCGGCCTGCGCTGATAGCCTCTCTGAAATCTGCAATCCGTATCCCGCTCAGTACCTCCGCCTCGGTTTCGTTCATAATCAGTAAGCGGATTCCTCTGAGCTGGTCACGGTCAAATCCGGTTACCGGAGCCGGGTTCATGCATACGGGGATGCCTGCTGCTTCAGCCATAGCGATTACCCTGCGATTTACGGTGCCGGGAATTTCATTCTGCAGGAGGATGACATCGTATAGGGACAGATTCAGAGCTTCCAGATCTTCAACGCCATAACTATAGTTAGCTCCCGGTGACAAGATAATGCTGTTCTCTCCTGAAGAGTCAGTGGTAATGAGTGCGATCCCGGTCGTTTCCGGCTTAGCGGCAATAGCTGCGGTATCAATCCCTTGCGCTTCGAGCTTCCTGCATATCTCTAAACCAAAGGAGTCGGAGCCTACTCCTCCAGCCATGGCTACCTTGGCCCCGGATCGTGCGGCGGCATATGCCTGATTACTTCCCTTTCCTCCGGCATGAAAATCAGTCCCCAAACCATGTATCGTTTCACCGGGAACAGGAAGCCGCCCCACCCGTGTCACAATATCCATATTCATGCTGCCTACGACAAGAATGTTGGTCATAACGCTTCCTCCCGGCTGCTCTACTTTAGTTTCTTAACTGAACCCCGCTTAATCAGCTCCACATCCAGGATCACTTTTTTCAATTTGGATGAGTCGATTGGCGGAGCCTTGATCTTCTGAATAAGCATTTCCGTCGCTTGAATTCCCATCTCTCTCATCGGTCTGCCGACAACAGTCACTTGGGGCTGTACAAACTGGGCGAGCTCATTCTCGTCAAAGCCTATTAAAGAAATGTCTTCCCCAATCTGCAGATTCAAATCCCGTATCGCTTTAATCGCACCAGTACAGATCACATTGTTGGTGGCGAAGATGGCTGTGGGCGGCTGTTCAGACTGCATAAGCTCTATCGTGAACTTGTATCCGTCTTCCTCCAGCCATCTTCCTTGCTTATGATAACTGGAATCTGGTGTGATCCCCTTCTCGTGTAGTGCCTGATGATAGCCCCAATACCGGTCCTTGCCGTCATTGAAGTCATGCGCTCCGTCGATGATGGCGATACGATCATGACCATAGTCGACAAAATGTCTGACCGCCTCGTAAGCTCCGCGAAAATTATCAATCAGGACACCGTCATGTCCGCAATCGTTGATAAAACGGTCTACCAGAATTGTAGGCTTGCGGATATTGCGGTAGAACCCGGCGTCTTTATGCGTACCGATAAGTATAATTCCGTCAACATTGCGCCCCAGAAAACCTTCGAAGAACTCTTCCTCCTCTGCTTCATCGTTATATGTAGAAACAACGAGCGTAGAGAATCCCTCTTTCTTGGCTGCTTCAACGGTTCCGCCAATGACGGCCGTATAGAACGGATTCTGGATTTCCGGGACAACAACTGCAATCATATGGGTCTTCTTGTTGACCATGGACGCAGCCATCGTATTCGGAACGAAATTAAGCTCCTCGATGATCTTCAGGATTCTTTTACGGGTTGCATCACTTACGCGATCCCGTCCATTCATGACCCTGGAGACCGTTGCCACCGAGACACCGGCAAGTCTGGCCACATCTTTAATTGTCAGTTCTTTCTCCGCCATATTTTTCCTTTCTGTCATAACGTTTACGCAAGAATTAGAGCTTTATATCAACGTTATAATCAGTGATATTTTGTTTATTTGCAAAAACGTTTACGCAATTTCTAGGTTCATTTTAGTACAAGATATTCCGGATTACAATAGGAAATATATAAAATTTTAAATTAAAAACGCTTTCAATTCGTATATATAACATGGTTGAGTTATGTATGGGGTTTATAATTTCATTATAATGGAAATTATCAATTTAAAGTGTCATATAATATGACATTAGACGGTTTTATAGCTATCAAATTTTGAAGGTGAATCTTTAGGGGGAAATAAGAGAATCTAAAATGGTATGTGGCTGAAATTGGAATTTTTAATTTGTAAAAACGTTTACGCAAATCGGCACAAAAAAAGCGAACCGGATAAACGTTTCGCTTTGCTCACTCTCATTCAAACAACTGCTTATGCTTATTGAAATTACCTTAAGTAACGTGGATTTGCCGCTGCCGTTATTGCCATAGAGCACCGTGATCCGGTCAAACAACAACACCTCTCCGGCGATATGTTTAAAAACATGGTCAGGGTAGATGTTGGGATTGCGCTCGATTTCATCAGACAGCTTAAAGCTCCGCAAATAAATCATGGCTGTGCTCCTTCCCCTATTGCTTCCCCGTTCAACGCAGGAGAACCCGGCTCCAGCCGGAAGTCATCACGGGCGGCATCTTGGAACAGCGGATCGGCAAAGCGTGAGCCGGAATCATTCCCTGTGCCGCGCTGGTAATCGGCGAAGCCGGTGTAGGCTTTCTTTTTCCAAACCCAGAAACCCTCATCCGCTCCAGCCTCAGCATAATAAAGATTGCCGTCCACCGTGTTATTGGTGTTGCTCGTGTACTCGTTGCTGATAAAGACGCTGGAACTACCAGCCACAATAATGTTCTTACTAATCGTATTGCCGCTTAAATTAGCCTGCAGATACAATTGTCCATTACCGTCGCCCAGCAGGTCATTCTTATACAGCGTATTGGATACAACCGTACTATCGCTGGTGCCACCGCGCTCCCCGTCATAACCACCCATTGCAATGCCGGTCAGGCGATTGCGGTAGATCAGGTTGTCTTGTACCGTGATGCTGCTGGTTAGACTTCCCTTATGCTCGGAAGCAAGCTCAATCCCAATGTCATTGTCGTATACGCGATTCTCCACCACTAGGATTGACCTGCCCCCGTCGATGTATATTCCGCCCGCCGCATTGCTGCCGTTCGGCACAGAAGCGCCATATGACGGATTATTGTTGGAAGAAATCCCGTAGACTATATTGCCCCGTACCGTTCCGTTCCTTGCCTGATCTGCCGCCCTGTCTCCAGCCGTACCCTCAAAGCCGATCAGGTCAATTCCGATGTTATCATTGTCATGAATGATATTGTTCGTAATCGCAAAAGTATCCACATTGCCATTCACAGCCAGCGCTTCACTGGAACCGAGGACCAAATCATACACTTCATTGCCGTTAATGGTCAGGTCATATATGGCTTCTTCTGATTCGGTACCGTACACGGCTATACCGTGGGCATCTCTCCCGGAAAGCTCGTCCCCTTCAGGTGTGGCGGTATTGGCGATGGAATGAATGCGGTTATTCAGTAACGAGATAGACTTCCCTGAGCCGTGAATATAGATGCCCGCAGGCACCTCACCACTGTTACCCGTCTTATAGTTGCGAATTTCAAGGTCCCTAATGATTACATAGCTTGCCTGATCAATCTCGATAAGTCCATCCAGCCCGTTAACAGGCAGACCTTCCCCGTCAAGGACTGCTGTCTCATTAGGATAACTGGTGAACACGACAGGACCCGCCGCCGCCGAGCCTCCTCTTGAGATACGCAGCTTCTGATGATACACGCCGCCGCGAATATAGACGTAACTGCCCGGATCGGCATGATCGGCAGCATACTGAAGGGTCTTCCAGGGTGAATCTTTCGTTCCCGGGTTAGTATTATCTCCAGCTGCAGATACGTAGTGGGCATTAAAAGCATCCTCCGGGTGTTCGTTTACAGTTGGCGAAGCTGGTGCAATTGGCGGAATTGAAGAGATTGGGGAGGTTGTATCCGGCAGTGCTGGATTCTGGTTGCTGGAACATCCTGATAAAATAAGCAAACACAGTATAATGGCGGATCGCCGGAAGTTTCTGAGCATATTTGCCGTCCTTTCAACAAGCTCAAATGAGCTTTATTCTTCTGAATCTACTGCATTTCTATATAATTGCGATAATCAATTCCATTGATCATCATAAAGGATAACCTTAGTCAAGACAAACCATGATGAGCGTATTCTATGTAAAAGGGCTACATAGCAAAAAAACAGACCCGGATAGGATCTGTCATCTGCATAATCGCTATGGAACTGGCGGAAGCGGAATTACTTCAATATCTTACATTTGTTTCGTTGCCGGCCGAATGGACACTTTCTAGCAAACACTATCACTATAATTGTTGTACGTTTTGCAACTTTGATTCATAAATAACCGGGTATTCGGAAGGATTGTTGTATGAAATACAAGAATAATCCTGCTAAGCTGCTTGAAGCAGATGAAATCCTGCAGTTTATACAACAATTTTGGATTTGTGCCGATATGGGAAGGGGAATGTTGTATTATGTGCAGGATTTTATGAATAGTTAAAGAGCTCTCAGTCTGTCGCTGTGCCGGAAGCGCCGTATTCTTCGATTTGAAGTTTAACCTCAAGGTGTACCGGAAGCCCGCTGAACGTCTGATCCCAATGGTCCTTCACTTTGCCCCATACCTCAGGATGCTGAATTCTCAGGGATTTACCGAATCCGCCGACATCGGCATGCAGCTCATGCTGCATTTTGGCAACCACTGCCTCTACAAGTTCCCTAACCTCCTTCTCCAGCTCCACAGCATCCCGTCTCATAAAAGCCGTATCCAGACGGTCCCCGTCCGTAGAGAAGGTTTCAGCATATCTGCCTTTCGATTCAATCTTTACATTGAACGAAATTTGACCATCCTCCACGACCGCCTTGATCCTGCTGACCATCGTTTTCACTTCGTAGGTGATCAGCCTCCCGGTATCATCCTTGTGGGTTTTGAGCACACCGCCTTTACCCTTGCCTGTAAGCCAGACTACACCCTCCAGCTCCTTCTCATTCAAAAAACCGCTGAGCTTGCCTGACTCTCCGTCAATGATTCCGGCTCCGGCAAACTTCATTTCATTCTCTGCAGCAATGACATTCTGGAGCAGAAAGCTCTTCTTGCTGTGTAGAGGGCCAACGATCTTGGTAATTGTGACCGGATCCCAGATACGCAGGCTCCGGTTACGGTTGCCGAAGATGCCTTCGAGCACAAAGGCCGGTGTCTGGCCGGGCAGCACATTGTTCAGTACATCCTTGGCTTTTCCCTTGCTGACCAGGACCAGCACACTCGGGCGAATATCATTGTCCCGGCTGAAGAAATCTAACAGCTCCGACAGCTTGGTGGAACGGGCCAGCTTCTCGCCAATGACAATCACCTTCAGGTGATGTCCGATCGGCTGGCGGTTTGTACGCAGCGAGAGCTCACGTATGGCCTCGAAGATGGAATCGCCGGTCTCGGTCATATTGTAGAAATTTCTTGAAGCTGCCCCCTCTTTTTTGGAACCGACGGCACCTTGCGGCACAATAAATTGATAAGTCGCCGAGATCCGCTCACGCTTGGAATAATCTCCGCCCTCAGCCTCGAACTTCTCCTCAATCCTACTCTCATCCGCTGCATCAAGCGCTACCGCCACTTCCATATTCAAATTCTCAATAGGTGCGCTGCTCCAGCAGGCCGTTAACAGCACGATTTGAGCTATCGACAGAATCAACAGTATAAATCTCTTCATGAACCGGCTCTCCTGATATAGGCAATGAGCAGCAGCGGCAGCGGAATCAGTCCAAACAGCACAATCGCCACATTGCCAAGCCCTGTGCCGAAGGCAAATAAATTGTTAATGTTATGGGGGGCCTCCGTGATGAGATATGCAACCGGCAGCAGCAGGAATAAGCAATGATCCAGCTTGAGGTTGAAGATTTGCGAGACTCCCAGCGCCGCTCCATAAAAAGAGATGCAGAACGTACAGAAAATCTGCATAATCCAGATTACCAGCAGCAGCGACTCAAACCGTTCGAACAGCAGATTCACTTCAAAGCTGCGGATCAGGTCAATAAATGGCCAGGTCCGGGTAACCACTCCTTCTACAGAAAAAGCCCCGATCGTCAGCACAACAGCCAGCAAATAAAAAATCATTGAAATCAGCGTTCCGATTACGAGAACTCTGCCTGCCCGTTTGGGCTTGTCCATAAAAGCAACAATAAACAGCAGAGCTTCGCCCGCTGTATAGGTTAGAGCCGTTGGCTTAACTCCTCTCCAGACCGGAGAGAGCCCTTCTCCAAGCACAGGCCGCAGATTGTCCAGATCGAACACCTTCAGGCTAAGCAGGCAGACGCCGAAGAATATGGTACCTGCCAGCGGAGCAACTAGTCTGCTTAGCCGTGATAAAGCATTGATTCCCCCTCTGCACAGGTAAAGGGCGACCCACAGGAACAAGCCTGCTACTGCCCATGCAGGGGTACCTTCCAGGAGGAAGAACATGGTTACCTCCTGCATGGTTCGCAGCTCATAGCCGGACACTGCGAGGAAATAGCCGATGATAACCAGTCCGAGCAATACGGCCAGCGGTTTGCCGGTAATACTTGTGCTGTATTGATAAAAGGTCTGGCCCGGAAACCGCTGGCTGAGTCTGGCGATAATCACGCCTGTTACCATCGAACAGAGCGCCCCCAGGATAATAGATATCCATACATCGGGCGTGCCTGCAGCCTGGACGGTGGTCCGGGGGAGACTGAATATCCCGGCTACGAGAATGTAGTTCACCATAATAATAGTCGCTTGACTCGTTGTAATTTTGTCATGGGCTTTAGTGACCACATGCTCACCTCCCTTTCACTGTGGCTTATCTTTTACGCAGCTTCTCTTTCGGCTCCAATAGGGAAGGACGGCGCTTCATCAACTGCAGCGGGACCCTGACAATAAAGTCGCGAAGGTCACTCATCCGGTTAGGGGTGATCATGCTCAGATAAGGCACACCGAAGCTCTTGAGCTTAATCAGATGACTGCTCAGCAGGAGGAAGAACAGCACTACACCGTACAGCCCGAAGGTAGCGGCGAAGAACATCGCGAAGAAGCGGAGAAATCTCAAGGTGATCCCTGCACTGTACATCGGAACCGAGAAGGAAGAGATCGCCGTAACGGCAACGACAATGACCAGAATCGGGCTGACAATTCCCGCTTCTACCGCAGCTTGGCCGATAATGAGACCGCCAACGATACCCATTGCCGGGCCAATGGGCTTGGGCAGACGCAGGCCTGCTTCACGCAGGATTTCGATTGAAATCTCCATAATGAGTGCTTCAATTAAGGTCGGAAAAGGAACCCCCTGGCGTGAACTCATGATCGAAATCGCCAGCTTGGTCGGAACCAGACCGGGATGGAAGGACAGGAAGGAAATATAGAGCGCCGGAGCAAACAGCGATACGGAAGCGGCGAAGAAGCGCAGCATCCGCAGCAAGGAGCCGGAGAACCAGCGGTCGTAATAATCCTCCGGGGATTGCAGCAGCATTCCGAATGTCACCGGCATGATCAATGCAAACGGCGTGCCGTCAAGTATAATGGCAGCCCTTCCTTCCAGTAGAGCCGCCATCACCCGGTCCGGCCGTTCTGTATTCTGAACCTGCTGGAATGGGCTTAGATAATTGTCTTCTATCAGTTGTTCGATATAACCGGATTCCTGAACATCATCGATATTAATCGTATGAATTCTCCGGGTGATTTCTTTAATCAGTTCATCATTGGCAATTCCCTTAATGTAGGTTAGCACCAGATCTTTCTCAATTCGTTCCCCTACTGTAAAAGAGATCATCGCAAGATCTGTATTCTGCCCATGCCTGCGCAGCATAGCCGTATTATCGCTCAGCGTTTCCGTGAATCCGATCCGCGGGCCGCGCAGCAGCGCTTCCGAGATCGGTTCCTCTACATTTCTCGTATTGCCCTTGGACGTTCCCAGGATGAAGACCTCGCTCATCCCTTCAATCATCAGCACTGCCGAGCCGAATAACACTTTCTTCAGCGACATCAGCGGTTGATCGGTGAATTCAATTTCCGAGACCAGAACCACCTGGTGTATAATAATTTCTTTCAAGCTCGCCGGATCCGGCGGACCCTCCAACCCTTCGAACGGACGCTCTGCATTCATCAGCGGCCTTAGGATATTGCGGTCCATCCCATCCTTGTCGGTAAGACCGTCCAGGAAGAACAGCGCTGCCTTCAATTGCATGGTGCCTACACGCAGCTCCCGTACATTTACATCCGACATGTCTGCACTGATTTCCCTAAAGGTCTGCAGATCCTGCTCAAACTGACCGGTATAGGTCACCGTTGGCTGTTGTCCTTTTCCCGAAGGGGTTGAGGCAGCTATTTTATTATATTTAACGGCTTCACTGGTTTGCTCCGCATCACCGGTATCCTCGGAGCTTGGAACGCCTCCGCCCTTCTGGCCTTCAGCCCGTCTGCCCCGGGTACTGGCCTTGCCTTCCTTAGCGCGAAGCCACAGCATGAACCTGGTCAGAATGACGGGACCGATAAAAATGATAAGTGCCTGCACAAACACACTCCAGCCGGGAATGTAGCCCGTAATGCTCCTCCACAACACAAACACCCCCTCTGATCGTAACCCTTATTTTGGCCCAAGCTGGATAATTCATGCACACCTGCTAATTAAAACTGAAGAGTGCTGCTTCCAGCATCTCCGCAATTTCCGCATACACAAAAACAGCCGGATGATCCCGTTCGGGGACCACACAGCTGTTTATAAGGTGCTTATGATAAACGTTTCGTAAGGAAACTGCGGATAAGACTTACACTGAGTTCCAAATCTTCTTCGAGCGGGAAATGCCCCGTATTGAGTAAATGAACCTCCGCATCTTTTAAATCCTTTTGAAAGGCTAGGGCTCCCTCCGGTCCAAAGAAAAAGTCGTTCTTGCCCCATGCCGCCAGCAACGGTGGCTGGTAGTTCCGGAAGTACTCCTGCCAGACCGGATATTTTTTCAAATTGTTCTGATAATCGTAGGAGAGAGCCAGTTGAATGTCTTGATTGCCCGGACGGTCAAGGGTAATTTGGTCCATGTTCCAGTTATCAGGGCTTATGGCCTCAGGATTACGGGTTCCATTCACATATTGATACTTCGTCAGTTCCGGTGTCAGCAGATTAAGCATACCTTCAAGACTGGCCGGATTCTCGGGATCATTCCAAAAGGCACGCATCGGTGCCCACGACTCTCCGATTCCTTCTTCATAAGCATTTCCGTTCTGTGAAATAATGGCTTGAACCCGTTCGGGATGCATACGGGCTAAACGGAAGCCTACCGGAGCACCGTAATCATGAACATAAAGGATATATTGATTCAGGTTCAATTGTTCAACGAATGCATTAATCAGCACGGCAAGATTGTCGAAGGTATACGTGAATTCTGAAGTTGACGGCTGATCGCTGTTCCCGAAACCGGGATAATCCGGAGCTACGATATGGTAATCGCCTTCGAGTTCACGAATAAGGTTCCTGTACATGTGCGATGACGAAGGAAATCCATGCAACAGAAGTAGGGTTGGATTCTCCCTGCTTCCTGCCTCCCGGTAAAAAACATTCAAACCTTTAACTTGTGCATAGCTGTATTGTATGGTCATTGAACTAACCTCCCCGTTTGTTACCGGTTAACAGATTGCCTGTTCCGATACTCAATAGTATACATACAGGTCTGTATAGTTACAAGATATTTTTTTTAGGTTTATCATTTGCGAACCAGCCGTGAGCCATTTATAATAGATAGACTGATCTGTATATATTTGAAATATTGCGAAGCGGAGTGAATCCTGTGGCTAATAAAAGTAAAAAAGAACATATCCTAACTGTCGCCTCCGACTTATTTAACAAACAGGGAATCCGGGCTACCGGTGTAGACCAGGTTGTCTCTGAATCGAACATAGCCAAAATGACGCTCTACAATCATTTCCGTTCCAAGGATGAGCTTGTGCTTGCTTATCTCATGAAGTACGATGACCAATGGAGAAAACGGTTCGAAGACTCTGTCAACAAGACCGCAAAAACGCCCAGGGATAAATTATTAGCTGTATTCGATATGCTCGGAGAATGGTTCGCGGAACCGGAATTTAATGGCTGCGTGTATATTAAGACTGCATCGGAATTCATGGATCACTCCCATCCTTATTATGAAGCAGCCCGTAATTACAAATCTTTTATGAAAAAATACATTGATTCCGTCATCCATGAATGCCATTCGTCGGATCCGGAAGCCCTGTCCAGTGGTCTGTCTCTATTAGTGGAAGGCGCCATTACTTCAGCTATGCTGCAGACCGATCCCAAGCCTGCTGAGCATGCCCGGGATACCGCCAGGGTGATCATTGATTACTATCTGCAAAGCAAATAATGAATAAGCCGATCCCCAAGGGACCGGCTTATTGTTAACTTTAGTAAGATTAATCCCGTTTGTTCTCTACAGATTTCATACGGTTCTGATCGTCAGGCACGCGGTCAACACTAAATTCCTGGCCGGCTTCTGCCTCGCCATGGGCGCTGACACTCCGGGCAAAATTGGTAAACTGCTTTTTGTGCTCATCTTGCTCGTGTTTTAGACGAAGAAGCTCCTGCGGATCCTGATTTGTCATAGTCTTAACCTCCCGTGGAATTCAAAATGCCGCGATTTACGATCATCTGTTATCAACTTTCCATTGATTACAATGCCCTTATTCGTATGATTTATTCGTATTTCATCCTGCTCTCAATAGCCCTCCAGCTGTCCGAAAGGCCAGCTGCTCACCTCACATTGCCCATATGTATTATTACCGGCCGCCACCACTGTGCCATCCGACTTAAGCCCGACACTGTGAGCACAGCCTGCTGCAACCGCCACGATACCACGCCAGTCACTTATATTGCATTCGCCGTGTTTATTCCAGCCTTGAACTTCCACTGAACCGTCTGCCCTCAGCCCTATAGTATGATGACTCCCGGCTGCTATCGCCACTATGTCCTGCCAGTTGTTTACATTACATTGGCCTTCATGATTCCGGCCTGCTGCGACTACCGTGCCATCCGCTCGAAGTCCGATGGTATGAAGATAACCTGCCGCAACCGCCACTATATCGCGCCAGCTGCTTACATTGGATTGGCCATACCGGTTATTACCCGTAATTGTCACCGTGCCGTCCCGTTTAAGTCCGGCGGTATGCCAGTCGCCAGCTGCAACTGCTATGATATCCTGCCAGCCGCTTACATTGCACTGCCCTTCATTATTCCTGCCCACAGCCACCACTGTGCCATCCGATTGAATCCCGGCCGATCGGCGCCAGCCCGCAGCCACTGACACGATATCCTGCCAACCGCTTACATCGCATTGATTATACTTATTCCATCCGACTGCCACCACCGTACCGTCCGCTCTGAGTCCGAGGGTATGTGAATTCCCCGTATGGGCATTAGCTGCAGCAATTGCCACCATATCCTGCCAGCCGATTACGTCACATTGACCATATTTATTGCCGCCCACAGCCAATACCGCCCCATCCGGCCTAAGCAGGACAGTATGACGGTAACCAGCTGCTATGGAAGGCAGACGTTCCACAACATTCATGAATTTCGCTCCTTAAATTCAGATTTTCAGTATGATTGCGACTCCTTCTATAGAGATTGAACTTGTATTTTTTCTATTTTAGGATTGCCGTGACTCCAAAGAATGTTTGGTCCTCCGGCCGCTGTTGTCTGCAGATTTCTTGATTTATACCGCTATTCGCGGTGGAAATCCGCAGACAAAGGCGGACGCTATCGCTCCTACAGTTCCAAAATTCTCCTCCGCCACTTTTCCCTGTTCGATATTTTTAAGTTCAATCTATATAGATTATCTGTCCATGCCTGCCTTATCAAGCACGGATTGTATATCCTACTGCGCTAGATTCACCAAGTCCGGCTGCAATTTGTTCCGCAGAACATACAGCATGACGGCACCAACTAGAAACGCAACAACATCGGAAATGACGAGCGACCAGACTACCCCGTGGAAGCCGTTCAACCGGTTGGCGATGTAGAGCACAGGAATCAGGGTGGCGCCTTGGATAACTGACATAATAAAAGCTGCAGTTCCCTGCGCAGTTGCTTGGAAGATCCCCGTAAACAGTGTCGTCATTCCTGTAATGAATAAGGATAAGAACGTTACATGCAGGATGTAGCTGCCCATTTCAATTAATTGCGGATCATTGGTGAATAAACCAATTAAGTGGTCAGAGATCAGATAGACGATAACGCCGAACACGATGGCTAGCGCCAGTATGGTTTTGATTGTGAATTGAATAGTATGCTTCATGCGCAACCGGTTGGCTGTAAAAGAGAAGGCAATAAGCGGCACAACTCCCTCACTTAAGCCCATCAGAATTAGTTCAGGGAATTGCAGCAAACGTGAGGAGATTCCGAAGCCCGCGATAGCCTGCTCCCCATACTCTACCAGATAACGGTTAAAGATGAGTGACATGGCACCCATGAAGAGACTCATTACAAAGACGGGAACCCCGATTTTGAATACATTGCTTAGAATGACCTTAGTGGCCTTGAATTGTTTCAGTGAGACCGTTAAGAATTGACTCTTAAATCCTATATGATAAGCGTAATATGCACTCGCAACCATATTGGAAATGACCGTAGCTGACGCAACGCCGATCACATCCCAGTGTAAGACGAAAATGACTAGCGCATCCAGAATAATATTCACTACCACACTGAGCAGCATGCCGATCATTGACGTAATTGCAGCACCCTCCGAGCGGACAATACTCTCCAATGTGAAGAATAATACAACGAAGGGTGAGCCAATAAGCATAATGGTTACGTAGTCCTTGGTATACCCAAACGAGTCTGGTGTTGCCCCCAATCCATGAACGATGGAATCAATAAGCGGGAGACAGACGGCCATGGCGATAAGACCGAGAACCAGGCTGCTGTAAAAGGCGAATGCAGATACATGTTTTACATCGGCCATATTTTTCTCTCCCAGCAAACGGGAAATGAAGGCACTGCTGCCGACTCCAATCAGGTTGCCCAGCGCCATAATGACGGCGAATAAAGGCAAGGTTAAGGCGAGTGCGGTTAACATGGCCGTGTTATTAAGCGTTCCAATGAAAAAGGCATTTAAAATGGAATAGATGACACTCATTGACGTTCCAAGCATCATGGGTACTGCGAAGTGTGCTACGGCTTTTGCGACCGGTGCTTTCTCAAAGTAATGGAGGTTTTCTGTATCCATACGGGTCACCACTTTCTTAAGTTATGTTGGCTTGTAATATAGTTAGAGTTCTAACTATCGATTGAATACGGACTTTGCGCCGCACCAAATAGACCCGTAACAAGGACATTGCGGGCTTGGTGTGCGGGAATGGACTTAACCTTAATTCAAATTCATTACTTACGCTGAAAAGGTATTGCGCTGCCTCTGCCCTGCTCTTGCGGAAAGACAGCGCCTATGCTTCTTATAGAAAATGTTCTGCTTACTTATCTTCCGGTTGGTCTGAGTTGTCTTTCGGGGCATCTCTTCCATCTCTGGAAGGCCAGCCGAACCCGTTCATGCCGCCGCCATGACCTTCCCTGCCAAATCCGGGGAATCTTCCGCTAAAGCGTCCGTCATCCATATTTCCCCACATTCTGCTCATTTGTCCGCGCATGGCCATCAGCTTGTCGAATTCCTCTGTCCCGATGCGCTCCTTGGCGGCTTCCATCCACATGGCCATTACGTCACGATCTGCATCTGTTCCAAGCTCTTCCTCTAGGGCTGTAATGACGCGGACCAGGTATTCACCGAAAGCTGCCTGTTCTTCTGGAGACAGGACTGAAAATATGCTGCCGCCCTCAACCTCTTGTCCCTCTTCCGCCTGTCCTTTGGGCGTGAGATAGATCAGCATGATACGTTTGTCTGTCTCTGAAGGTCTGCGGGTGATATATTCGGCCTTCTCCAGTTTGGCCAACAATTCATTAAGGGATGATACACGGATGTCCAGCATATAGGATAAATCTTTAGTGCTGATTCCGTCCTTCATCCGCAGAAAAGCCATAATCCTGCCTTGCCCGCGTGACGTATCAGCCATGGGACCCACAGCGGCGTGGTTCTTCAGGTGTTGTCTCTGCAACAGCCATTGCAGCTTGGCAAGCTTGTCGTACAATTCAGCATTCATATTCATTATGAATCCTCCCCGGGATATATTAACGGTACCTGTCAATCAATATAACGGTACCTGTTGGATTTATTATAACGGTACCTGTTATACTTGTCAAAGATTTTCTACAGGTGCCGTTAATAAATTTTCCGCTGGAAGCATTGCTGGTCTTTCAGGTAATCAAGCAGCAGCTGGTTGAAGTGCTGCGGCTGGCATAAATGGCTGGGATACATGGCGTCTTCCAGTATTGCCAGCGTGGCGAGCGGATATTTGGCCGCTGTTTGTCTCACCTGCTCCAGAACCCGCTCATTCTGATTGCCTGATACACAAAGAACGGGAACCTGCAGCCTTAGTGCAAACCCGTAGCTGTCCGTATGTCTTAGTGCCAGACGCTGTTTAATCAATTCTGTTGTCCGTTCATGGACAAGCTCTCTTCTCAGAATATGATACGCAGACAGCCATTTGTTATATGTAATGCGCAAAGACCGGATGAACATTTCAGCCGGAAGATAATGGGCGACCCATGCGCAGATTTGAAAGAGCTCCAGCACTTTGCTGCCTTTGGCCGTATAATCTCCTTGGAAGTAATTGTCCACCAACACCAGATTAATTACCCGTTCCGGATTCAGATAGGCAAATTTCTGGGCGAGCACAGCGCCGCTGGAGCAAGCTACGATGACGGCCCGTTCTACGGACAGCCCATCCAACAATCCCTTCAGATCTTCACACTGCGTGTCTACGATCCGGCTGATCTCCACATCCATTTTACCGGATTGTCCATTCCCTCTTAAGTCAAACAAGATTACTTTCGCCCGCTTGCTGAAATACTCCGCCTGAGGCTCGAACAGATGATGTGAAGTCGAATAATCATGAATAAAAACAATGGGCAGACCACTGCCCGACACCTCGTAATAGAGGGTGGTTCCATTGACGTCAATATACGGCATTACCTGTGCATCCTCTCATGTCGCTTACGGGGTTAGCTGCCGGATTCGGGCTTGAAGAGTAGCCCTACTCGATTTCTCGAGATTCACCCCTGAAAACTTGGTTTCCCCGCTTCCATTACGGAATTCAGCGATTACATATATTTTTGCGGATATAGATTAACAGAAACTTCAGTATAGCCCATATTCGTCAAAGAATGAATAGCATAGGTGAATTTGCCCATGAGGCGCAGAAGCCAGCGGCAGTGAACCCAAAAAACAGAGCAGCGATTCTCCCGTTTCCGGAGATTCACTGCTCTGCTTGTTTAAACATCATCCCTCATTAGCGGTTTAGAATGTCATCCACCTCTTTGGCGAGGGTGTCCAGGCTTTCCTGGATTGGCAGGTTCTCCAGCCAAATATCGTTAATGCGCGTGCCCATCAGATCTTCAATCTCATGGTAGGTGCCGGTCATCGGACGCATTTTGCTGAATTCCAGCTCATCGGAAGCGACCTTGTAGCCAGGGAAAGCAGCTATGGTCTCTTTCATCAAGTCTGTGTCCAGGGAAGTAAGGCGGGTCGGAAGATATCCGGTATTGGCGGAAGCATACGCCGCCTGTTCGGTATCCGACAGCCATTTCATGAATTCGAAAGCGGCCGCCTTCTCATTATCCGTTCCCGTATTCGCCAGATACGTATTCGATCCGCCGACCGGGACGCCCCGTTTGCCGTCTTCTCCGGCAGGGATCATCGATACGCCAAGATCAATTCCACTCTCTGCGGCCATGCCTGCGAAGGTTTTGTAGCCGCCGACACTGGAGAAGATCAGCGCTGTGCCAGGATTGGCAATGGAGGCATAGTAGGCATCCTTGTCCGTGACCCCGAGTACTTTGATCAGACCCTTGGATTCCAGATCCTCAATGAAGGTGATTAGCTTCACTGCGCCTTTGCTGTTGATATTGGACTTCGTCTCATCCTCATTGACCACACTGGTATCCGAGTACGAATGCAGCAGCGCCTCCATCACCCAGAAATCATAGTTGAACAGGTACATCGGCGGCTGGCCGGTAGCATCGTATGCGGTCTGCAGATAGGCCTCCAGTTCGGCAAAGGTCGCCGGACCGTTCGGATCCAGCCCCTCTTTAGCGGCGAGCGTCTTGTTTACATACATCACGGGTACACTCCGCATATGCGGAAATGCGTACAGGTCATCGCCCAGATACAGGTTGCCAAGGTCGCCGATTTTGAAATCCGAGGTGTCGAACTTGTCCGTTTCAATGAACGGTTCCAGATTGGCAATAATGTCACTGTCGGCAAAGCCCTTAGTCATGGCTACTTCATCAATAAAAACATTCGGCAGCGTACCCGCTATGGCTGCGGCGTTGATCTTCTGCTGCATTTCCCAGTAATCGCCCTGATATTCGGCATTCACATGGATGTTCAGCTCGGCTCCCTTGGTCTCGTTGAACTGGTCCACCAGGTTCTGGTTCACATCCTCCACGGCGGAGGTCCAGAAGTTCAGTTCGAGGACGGAATCACCTTTCTCATAGGCCGCTACACTGGATTCGGCTTCGGTGGTGGCACAGCCTGCAAGTACGGCGGTCAGGGCAATAGTGGCGAGCAGCGGAGTAACTCTTGTTCCCCATACATTCATTATTCGTTTCTCCTCCATGAACTGCTGTATTTGGTATTCAACATGCAAGGCCGCAGGCTCAATCCCGCTACTTCACTCCCATGTAGGTGAACGCTTTGATAATCTGTTTGCGCGCAATCAGGAAGACGAGCAGAATCGGCACGATCAGCATCATATTCCCGGCCATCACGATCTGCGGGCTGAGTCCCTCCACATCCTGAAGCTTCTGAATTCCGAGCGGCAAGGTACGGACAGCATCCGTTGTGGTCCATACCAGCGGGAAAAAGTAACTATTCCACGTCCCGATGAACGTCAGCAGCGCGAGTGTGGACAAGGTGGGTACAGCCGCAGGCATCATGATCGTGTAGATGATTCTGAATTCACTGGCATTATCGAGACGGGCAGCCTCCAGCTGGGAATCCGGCACCTGCATGAAGGTCTGACGCAGCATGAAGATAGCCGTACCGCTGGCAATGAAGGGCACGATGAGCGATACATAAGTGTTCAGCAGCCCGGACTTCGCAAACATGACGAAGATCGGCAGGAAGATCAGCTGGCCCGGAATCATCATGGTGGCGAGTACGATGCCGAACAGCGCATTTTTACCTTTGAACTGATATCTTGCGAACGCATAAGCCGCCGGCACTACAACAACCAGCTGGCCGATCATCGTCCCGAGCGTAATAATCAGGGAATTGCGGGTATAATGCAGGAAATTAATCCTTGTAAAAGCATCCCGGAAGTTCTGCCACTGCAGCGAGTCCACCCAGAATTTCGGCGGCATCCGGAGCACCTCGCCCAGCGTCTTGAACGCGGTGAGGATCATCCAATAGAATGGCATCAGGAAGATCACGATCAGCAGCACCGATATTATGATCCGCAGTCCTGCGCCCGGCAGCCGGAGCCAAACTCTCATTGTCTCACCCCTTTAGCGGTAATGAACCCGTTTATTCAGTGCTTTGAAGTAGAAAATCGTAATCAGCCCCACGATACCCATCAGCACCACCGCCATCGCGGAAGCGTAGCCGACCCGGTAATATTCGAAGCTCTGCTTATAAATGCTGAAAATCAGAGTGTTCGTGGCATTGGACGGACCGCCCTGCGTCATGATATTGATCGTCTCGAACACCTGAAAGGAGCCGATGATATTCATCAGGATCAGGAAGAACAAGGTCGGTGAGATCATTTTCAGCGTAATTTGAAAGAAAACGGAACGCTTGGACGCATTGTCCAGAGCCGCAGCCTCATAGAGATAACCCGGAATAGAGCCCAAGGCGGAGCAAATGATCAGCGCATTGAATCCGACGGATTTCCAGACGGAGACCAGCACCAGTGAGAACAGCGCCACATCCTTATCGGTCAGCCAGCCCACCGGCGCTGCTCCCAGCACAGACAGCAGATAATTGAACAGCCCCGTATCCGTGTTCATGAGCCACATCCAGATAAGGGAGACAGATACCAGTGAGATGATGTTGGGCGTGAAGCTCAGCGTCTGGATGAACCGGTTCAGCGGCGTATTTTTCTGTAAAAAGAGCGCCAACCCCATCGCCAGCACCATTACCAGTCCAACGTCCATTACCATGTACAGCAGCGTATTGAGCAGGGTATGGAGGAAATCCCGGCCGCTGAACAGCTCTGCGTAGTTGCTAAGCCCTGCGAACTTCATCGGCCCGCGCATATTCCAGGTGAAGAAGCTCAAATAGATGTTGTACAGAATCGGATAGAGATAAAATACGGTCAGGATGATTACTGCCGGTGCCACCAGCAGATAGGGAAGCACCTGCACGGACGGGCGCAGCCGCTTCATGCCGATTCACCGGTGTTTCCGGCTGCACCGTCCCCGGACGTTGTAGCTTCCCGTATCCGCTGCTCCTGCGCGTCGAAGAATGCCAGATGCTCCTTCTTTACATAGAGTCTAACGGCTTCCAGCTCGCGTTCCGGACGGTCAAAGCATTTCACGGAGATGCTGAGCCCGTTCTCCAGCTGCACCTTGTAGATAATCTCCGATCCGAGCAGCTCCCGGCCGCAGAGCATACCCGCCAGGCTAACGGTATTGTCCGGCTCCATTCCCGGCTCCAGGGCAAATTTCGCCTTCTCCGGGCGGAAGCCGAGAACCTTGGCCTGCGGCGGAGCCAGCTTACGGATGTCTTCCCCGCAGCGGTCCAGGGCGAGAATATTCATGGGCGGGGTGCCGATGAAACGGCTGGAGAACAGGTTAGCAGGATTGTAATACAGGTTGTGCGGGTTATCCTCCTGCATGACCTTCCCGCCATCCATCAGCACGATCCGGGTGCCCATGCTCATGGCCTCCACCTGATCATGGGTCACATAGACAAAGGTCGCGCCAAGCTTCTTATGCAGCTCGATCAGCTCCGCCCGCATCTGCTGCCTCAGCTTGGCATCCAGATTGGACAGCGGTTCGTCCATCAGGAACACGGCTGGTTTCTTCACCATGGCCCGCGCCAAGGCGACCCGCTGGCGTTCCCCGCCGGAGAGAAACTCCGGCTTTTTGTGCAAATGCCTGGTGAGTCCGACGGTCTCCGCAATTTCAGCAATCAGCCGCTTGCGTTCCTCCTTCGGGACTTTATTATTTTTCAACCCGTACTCGATATTCTTCTCGACTGTCATGGTCGGGTACAAGGCATAATTCTGAAACACCATGGCCAGATTCCGTCTGCCCGGCTCAACCTGATTCATATTTACACCGCCAATGTGAATCGATCCCTCCGAGGAATGCTCCAGTCCGGCAATCATTCTAAGCGTTGTCGACTTGCCGCACCCGGAAGGGCCGACCAGCACCGTGAAGCTGCCGCTCTCAATCGTCAGATTCAAATCCTCAATAATCAGCTTATCGCCGTATTTCTTGGTTACCTTCTCCAGAACGATGCCGCTCATATTCTCCTCCTCCAGCCGTATTCTTCCGCCTGCTTCCATTCATCTCTCAGTTCTTCAGGCACTCCCGGGCAAGGTCCGGTTTATTGGTCATAATCCGGGTAACCCCCAGATTCCGCAAGCGGATCATCTCCGCCTCATCATCCACCGTCCAGGGATTAACCTCGAACCGGCTGCGGTTTGCCAGCTCCATGAAGTCTTCATCTACGCCCTGATAATACGGATGCAGCACGTCCGCCCGGCAATTCGCCGCATATTCCTCCAGCCGATAGAAGCTCTCCATGAACGCAATCGCCGTCCTGAGATCCGGGTAGTCACGCTTCAGCCGGGCTACGGCATTGTGATTGATCGAAGAGATCAGCGTATTCTCTGTGTAGCCATAGCGGCACACCAGCTCCGCTGTCCGCATATTCACTTCACCGTAAGGCCGGGAATAATCCTTCGTCTCAATGTTGATGTACAGCCCGTGGTTCATCGCGAACTCCATCACCTCGCCAAGCTCGGGCAGGCGGCTTCCGTCCGTTCCGTATTTCCCGGCAAAAGCATACGAGAAATCATATTGACGCAGTTCCTCCAGTGTCAGCTCTCCAACCAGACCTGTCCCGTCCGAAGTCCGGTCAATGGACAGGTCATGGATCACCACCAGCTTCCCGTCCCGGGTCAGCTGCACATCCAATTCAATGCCATGCGCCCCCATGTCGAGGGCCAGCCCGAATGCGGCCATCGTATTCTCCGGTGCATAGGCGCTTGCACCCCGGTGAGCCAGTATCTGTGTCTGCTTCATGCGTTTACCTCTCTAAGCGGATAGCAGACATCCGGACGGTCAGTGATGATCGCGTCTACACCGGCCTCCAGCATCATGCGGATATGCTCCAGATCATTCACTGTCCAAGCGTTGACCTGAACACCTGCTGCGTGTGCTTCTTCGACAAGTTCGCGGTTGACCCCGATGTATAAGGGATGAAGAGCATCGGCACCGGTCATTTGCGCATATTTACCGCCCTCGTACAATCCTGCAATGTAGAGCAGCGCTGTCCGCATCTCCGGGCAAGACTCCTTGAGCCGCACCATGGACGAATGATTGAAGGAAGAAAAGATTACTTGTCCGCTGAGGCCATACTCCTCGACCAGCTTCGCCGCCTCTTTCCCGAGTCCGTTATACAGCTCCGACTTGGAGAGAATATCCTTCACTTCGATGTTCAGATATAGATCATGCTCCTTCACCAGTTCCAGCACTTCGCGCAGAGTAGGAATCTGAGCTTCCGGGTATTGCTCCTCGAAGCCCTTATTGAAGCGGAAGGCCTTCAGCTCAGCTAGCGTGTAGGCCATAATATCCCCTTTACCGTCTGAGGTGCGGTCGATGGTATCATCATGAATCACTACGATCTCTCCGTCTTTGGTCAGGTGAATGTCGATTTCCAGACCGTCGGCATGCTGCTGCACCGCGAGCCTGAAGGCTTCCAGTGTATTCTCCGGTGCATAGGCGCTTGCGCCGCGGTGGGCGAGTATTTTACAATCCTGCATAGTTTCTCATCCTCCTGTTATTGGGGTTCGGCTTGCTTGTTGAACAGATCGGCCAGCGAGTTCAGTACATAACCCGGAACAATCTGCTGCCGCCCGATATCCGCTCTTGTGCTCACTCCGGTAAGGACTAGGGCTGTTTGCATGCCGCTGCTGTTTCCCATCAGAATATCTGTCTCCAGCCGGTCGCCCACCATCAGGCATTGCTCCGGGGGACAAGCCAGCAGGCGAAGCGCCTCCTGCGCATAATAGGGGGAAGGCTTGCCAATAATCAGCTCAGCCTCTGTCCCGGCCGCAGTTTCCAGCGCTTTTACAATCGCCCAGGTATCCGGGATATAACCTCCGGGCACCGGGCAGGCCGGATCGGGATTGACCGCCACCAGCCTGGCGCCTCCTCTTGCCGCTCTCATTCCTAGCACCAGCTTCCCGTAATTGAAATCCCGGTCCATGCCTACCAGTACATGGGTTGCTGCCTCCGGGTCCTCAGTGACGTCCACTCCAGACTCCTCCATCTGCCTTCGCATCACCGCTTCTCCAACCAGATACACCCTGGCTTCCGGCTCTTCCCGCGCGAAGTAGCTGCCGCTGACATACAGTGCCGTCAATATTTCATCTTCTGCACAGGCCAGCCCCATGTGTTCCAGCCTGCGCCGGCAATCCCGGGGAGAATGGACCGAGCTGTTGGTCAGAAAAAGAATTCTCCTGCCTCTTCGCCGCAGCTCTGCAATCGTCTCCCCCACGCCAGCAAGCAGCTGATCGCCAATCAGCACAGTACCATCCAAATCAAAGCAGTAGGCTTCATATGAAGCGATGTCCATCAGCGCTTGCTCCTTTCATTCAGGTTCACTGGTTCTCTGCGCCGGAATTTCCGCACAAAAAAACCAGCTTCAGAAATTAAGCCTCCAATTACAGCCTGACAAGGCTCCATCGAATGCTAATGACTGACCGCTGGGTTTTCTCATCGTCTCCACCCCGGGGTACTTTATTCACTTGTTTCACGCTTCCACTGCCACAGGGCCGCGTCCCCAATGGAGACATAATCGGCACCGCTGTCCAGCGCACTGCTGATTTCCTGCTTTTCCCTAATCAGTCCGCCCACGATCAGCGGCTGCTTAATGCGCTGCTTCATGTCCCTGATAATCCTCGGCATCAGTCCGGGCATCAGCTCGACCTCGTCGGGGTTACAGTTCTTGATCATACGCAGGGCAGTCTCTACCGCTGCCGTATCAATGGCGAAGACCCGCTGGATACTGGCGAGCCCGTGCGCTCTGGCTGTGGCGATCGCATTGCTCTTGGTGGTAATGATCCCGTCGATCCGGAAGGCTTCGGCCAAATACTGAATGGCCGCCGCATCTCTGCCAATTCCGCCGACCATCTCCACATGGACAAAGACCTGCTTGCCTGCATGCCGCAGCGGCTTCACAATCTGCTCCAGGTTATTGATGTTGCCGGTCATCAGATTCACACGCTTCACTCCGCAGGCAACCGCCTGATCAATCTGTGACTCCTCGGTGATCGAGGCAATAATGGGGTTATGCTTCAAGTAAGCATCCTCCCTTCACTTATAGCTTGCTGCCTCCAGCTTGTTTTCCTGCTGGTCCTAGACTCTATGTTACAGAGCTTTTATTCGCTTAATATCAGAGCGCTGTAAAAGTTACAGTTAACATTCCGGCAAGGAATCCCAATCCCGGACGTTACTGGGAGGACCTGTATAGTAAAAAAGCCGCCAGTTTGGCGGCTTTAGGCAAATATGATCTTGTCTTTCAGTGCTGCTCCACAAAAGGGATGGCCAGTTCAGCACCGCTTACTACGGGTTACGTACAAATCTGATGGCATCGGCGGCAACATAGCCGGTGGTCCCATTGTTGCGGATCGTTACACTTCCCGGGGTGCCGGCAGTGAAGGTGTAGGTTCCGATTAAGTTCCATACCCCGCCATTGGAGGTCTGGTCGATATTTAGCGTTGCCGTTCCACCAGCATGAACGATTTCAATAGGAATCGCAGTGGAGCGGTTAAAATGCTCCGGCCACATCATATAGACGCTATAAGTGGCGGTGACGGGCAGGACGGGTGTGAAGGTAACACTTTTGCTGCCTTTACCGCTGTTGTCATCATGTAAATAGTTGATTCCGTACCGGTCCGTCTGTACCGCAGCGGTTTTCCAGCTTCCGGTCTTCAGTACACCGGTCGTATCATTATTGTCCACAATAATCTCGTCCCCGGGGAGCGTTGGTGGTATGCCGCTGCCCGGTTCAAAGGAGGCCTTGAACGACTTGCCCTTCGCTCCGTTGACATTCACCGTTAATTTGATGGTCGGGCTGAGCTGTGTCACGGTAATTCCGGGATCAGCGGTATATCCGCTTGCCGAACGGTCAAGTTCAACCTCAATAACGCCGTTGTTTGCCTGTGTCGGATCGCTGAGCGATAGTTCCAGACTGCCCTCTTCAGCTTCTCTGGTCATCACCGATGCTTTCTTGTTCACTGTGATCAGATCAACAGTGCCCCCTCCATCTTCCCAGAAATTCGCCCCAATGATACCCAGATTCGTTTCTTTTACCGCTTGAACTGAGGAGGAATTCGACAGCACTTCAATGTCAGGCGCAGCAGCATAAGCAGCCACTTGAGCAGCGGTCTTGCCCGGCAGCAGGACATATTGATATTCACCGCCACTTGGATTTACGCCATGATTCAGCCAAAAGGTCATATAATTGCGGGTTATTGATGTGGACGGGGTTACCGGACGGGGGTTGATTTGCTTCCAGTTCCCTGTTCTGGCCTCTCTCTTGGCTGCAAGCGATACATTCCGGGGAAAATAATATCCGGTATCAGCACCGGCAGTGCTGCCGGACAGATGAGCCCAGTCCACCTGGTCTAAGGTATCCGACCATCCCAAAGCTGAAGGCTGCACTTCCCCGTTCACAGTGAGCGTATTGCTGCCTGCCGTGTTCAGCTTCCGGTTCTCCACGATGGTTTCAACGGCAATATTGTCCGTGCTGATGATGCCTGCACCCAGGGATACGATTTCGTCGTCAAACATAAACCATGATTTTCGGGCTCCGAGCGTGTGATCCGCATATTGCAAATCCATACCTGAGATGCCGTATAGGTTCTGAATGTCAGTGCCGCCGGTCCAAGTATTTGCACTGGTATGGCTGCTTGATGGGGTCTGGGACAGCACGGTTGTTCCCGGCAGGCGGTAATTATCGACAGTTGGCCAGAAATCATCGCTGTATTGTCCAAGATCACTGTTATACAAGCTGGTCATACCGGCCGAGGTATACCAGGCTTTGGCGTTCTCGCTGTTGATCGCTTCAAAGCTGCTGATGCGCTTCGAATACATCGCTAGTCCGATGCTGTAGCCCGGCCGGTGCTGGACTGCCCGGTCCATCGCCGGGAACTGCTTATAGACAATAAGCTCTTCCGCCGGCACAATCAACGGGTCCGCGCTTATGCTCTTGGCCAGAACGATGGATGGGATTGGTGCACTGGTATAGAAGGACTTGAAGGTATCTGCGGCAATCCACCCTTTAAGCATCCGCTTAAAGTCGGCTGCTTGTGTGGGCGGCGCGATCCCGGACAGCAGAAGGATGCCTTGCACCGCTTTATGTCCCGCGTCATGATCCTGGCTGTAATTTCTCGATATTTCTCTGCCGCGGACCATATCCATCATCGCGCCTTTATACATCAGCGGCTGATAGCTGTCGTACACCCATTTCCAGACATTGGACTGGTTGTTATCGGTGACCTGCCATGAAGAGCCGTGAAGCATCACCATCAGATCACTGACGGCAAGCAACAGGTCAAGTCCATAACCGCCAGTGTAAGGAATATTATTGTGCTGTATAAAAGAACCATCCCGATAGAAACCGTCTCCGCTCTGACTGTAATTGAAAATGGAGGAAAGCCCGTCACGTGCAGCGGCAATCTTCGTACCGTCTTTGACGAGAATGCCCCGGACGCCTACGACTATCGCTTTCCAGGAACGGTTGGCTCCTGTTAAGGTGACGGTTGGCGAGAAACGTTCCACGGCTTTCATATAATTCGTAATTTGAGCCGGACTTAGGGAGTCATACATCAACACTGCCGTATCGTTCAATTCCATAGGTATGCCAATCTGCCAATCCCACCAATTGCTGGTTCCGCTTGGGGTTGTCGTTACCGCCTCATGGTATCTGGTTGCGTACATGTAATCGAGTGCAGTAATTATGTCGCTCTCAAGCTGAGGATCTTCGTACAACGCTGAACCGATGGTTGCATAAGCGAGCGCCATGATCTTCAGCCGTTCATAGGTCACCCGGATGTGAATCGAATTCCCGGTGCCGGCATTATCGCTCCACAGATAGGTACGGCTGGGCGAGGTGTTCATCGTCTGCCAATAGCCGTTCGCTTCAGTGGTCAGCTTGGTAGTTGCAGCGGCTATATCAACATCCGCCGTGTTCAGTGAAGCTCCTCCGGTCAGCATCACCTTGCGGTGCTCCCTCATCCCGTCGAATTCGTCCGCAGCACGGGCACGATCCATACCCGTTATTCCTCCAAAGCTGCCGACAGACAGGAGCAGAATTAACATAAACATGCAGCTTTTCATTAGCATTCTTCTCATCCATAATCCTCCTTTTTCATTCATTTCTTTGTTTGCTTCGTTTACTTCGTTTTCGTAATCCAAACACTTCTTTTTCCAGCCATAATTCTTCCGTTCCCGACTCTAATTCTTCTTCCCCAGACTCTAATTCTTCTTTTTCCTAACATAATTCTTTCTTTACCACGCCTAGAATTCCGCCTTACTATGAAGCGCTTTCATTTAATAGTGTGATATGGAAGGTCCGCTAAAGAAACTACGTGAATTCGAGAAAAAGTATGATATTTCGAGCAATCTTGAAAGGCTACCTTTCATTTCCCCATCTGACCAGCTTCGGGCGGAATGAGGAGCACAAGTGCCCCTGATTTCCTCATTTAGCTCGTTTCGGGCGGAATGAAGAGCATTAGTGCCCCTGATTTCCTCATTTAGCCTGATTTGGGCGGAATGAAGAGCACGAGTGCCCCTGATTTCCTCATTTAGCCCGTTTTGGGCGGAATGAAGAGCATTAGTGCCTCTGATTTCCTCTTTTAGCCCGCTTCAGGCGGAATCAATGATTTATCCCTCTCATTCTTCAAGAAGAAAGCCGCAACTCTGGCGGCTTAATACATTTCATAGATTCGCTAGGTCCCAAGCTCAAGGTGAAACGAGGCTCCCCCGGCACCCTCCGGGTTAAACCACAGTCTGACCTTCCCGGTTCCACTGTGTTCAATAGCTATCCGGTCTGACTTGTTCATCACACGGGTAACAGGGAGACTGAATTCAATTTCGATTTCTATCGGTTGGCTCTGAATTTGTGTCGGATCGGCTATAGCCAGGCTCCAGCCTGCCGGATTTTTTTGCAGCACAATGGAGGCTTGGCTGCTGCAAGCAATACTCCCGCTTTTGTACCAGCCTGCCTTCCAGAATTGCGCTGCTGTTATTCCCAGTTCCGAATCTTCAACCGCATGCACCTGAGCATTCAATTCCAGGATTCTCACCCTTGGTTCCTCAGCGAAACAAGCAGTCTCTTGCTCACTGTAGCCAGGCAGGAGCACATATGCATAGGTATCCCCCGCCGGGACTTCTCCATGACCGAACCACAACGTCTGATAGAATCGTTCCATCTTCTCAGGTGAACCGGCATCATTGATTTCCTTCCAGCTCCCCTGGCGCTGTTCACGCAAGGCATGTACACGGCATTGTTCAGGAAAAAAGAAGCCCACATCCGCTCCCCTGTCACTGCCCGCCATATGAATCCATTTGGGGTGAAGGGTCTCTGTCTCGGCATATCCAGGCTTCCGGCAGATCCTTCTTCCGTCTGTAGTAATCGCATTATCTCCGAACGGGTTCAATTTCCGGTTATCGATGATCGTCTCTACTCTGGCGGAATTACGGCTCTTAATATCCGAACCTAAGGCAACGATGCGGTTTCCGAGCAAAAACCAGCTTTTGAGTGCTGTCAGTCCATCGGCTTCGTTGACCACATCCTCGAGCTCCATGGCAATGGCTCCGTACCTGTTATGAAGCACAGCCCCGCCGACAAAATCCCGGTTGCTTAAACGGCCTTGCCCGGCTCCATCCTTCTGAAGCGTGTTTGTTACTGTTGTTCCGGGCAATCGGCAGGGATCAACCGTCGGCCAGTAGGCATCGGCATATAGTCCCAAGTCACTGTTGTACAGATGGCTCATGCCATACGAAGTATACCAGCCCTTTAGATTTTCCCCATTAATAGATTCATAGCTATAGATCCGGCTGGAGAACATACTAATGGAGTAAGCAAAACCCGGACCCTGCAGCACCACCCGGTCCATATGCGCAAACAGCTTACAGAAGGCCTCGTCCCGGGCAAGATGCACGAGTTCATTGTCCAGCAGAGCTCTGGCTTGAGCCGCAGTATCCGGCGGTGCATCGGCTAAATACAATTTGTACGTGTTAGCCACAATCCACCTTTTCACTCTGGAGAGCAGCCTTACCTGCTCCGCTTCATCTAGTATGCGCGAGAAGCGTAAGCAGGAGGTGATCACCGAATGCCCGCTTTCATGATTCTGCGAATCCGCCCGCGAGATTTCCCTGCCGCCCGCCATATCCAGCAGGAACCCCTTGAACATAAGGGGCACAAATGAATCTTCAATCCACCTGGCCGTTAAATCGCGGGCTTCACCCGGCAATTCCCAAGGAGTATCATGCAGCCACACCATCAGCCGGACCACATCCTGCAGCAGTGAGACCCCATATCCGCCGGTGTACGCGTATTTATCATGCTGAATGAAGGAGCCATCCTCATAGAAGCCGTCCCCTGCGCTAACATTCCTGAATACCGGAAGCAGCGCACTCCGGGCGGCGGACAGTTTCTGCTCTTCGCCCTGAATAACGGCAGCAAGTGCAACCGCCGTAGACTTCCAGACCAGATTCGCTCCGGTGGACGGCGGAGCCTTAGCCACGAACCACTGCGCATGAAACGCCGGATCACCCACATATTTGTTTACCGTAAGGAGCAGACGCTCTATAAGTTCTGTATCCAGCAGTTCCTCCATGAGCAGCAGGGTTTCCAGCAGAGCTATCGGCACACCAATCTCCCAATACCACCAGTTTCCATAGGGACGGCAGCTTTCATTGTATCTCTGCGCATATAGCCATTCCAATCCATAGGTCACCTGCTGCCTTAATGCAGAGTCCATATAATAGGGACATTTGGATGACTTCAAAGCGATTGCCATCCCTCTTAATCTGCCGATGATCACAAATACATCCGAAGCATTTTCAGCAAAAGGAACATCAGCCCACAGCAGCTCCTGTTGATAGAGCAACGTTTCCTGATCATGCCTGACTCTCTGCAGCGATTCATGTCTAAGCGTATCTCCCGAGATATATTTCAGCCATTTGTTTTTTAAGTTCTGCATGGGAATTCTCTCCTTCAGCCAACGGTTCGCCCTTTATGCGAATGTGCGCGGTTCCCACTCCTTGAGCGGGGAAGGTGGAATCATGCTTCCCCACTCTCCGGGTTCAGAACCAAGCTTCAGCAGAAGCGTGCCTCCTCCGGCGATTTCTTCATGGCGGACCCAGGCACGATTCAAGGCCTTGCCGTTGATGGAAGCAGACCGGATATACCGGTTGCCGGATCCGCTGCATTCACCCTGAGTCTCGATCGTCAGAGGAACAGGAGTCTCCTTCGCTCCCAGCATCAAGGTTACCTTATTGAACAACGGTGGGACGAGGAAATAGATGTCCTGACCCATCAAAGGGTACAAGCCCATGGCTGAACAGATGAAAAAGGCACTCTGGCAGCCCATATCTTCGTTATCACCCAATCCGTCACGTTCAGCCCTGAAGTATTTAGTCAGACATTCCCGGACCCGGTCAGCCGCCCGGTCGGGTCTTCCCGCATAAATATATAAATAAGGAATATGCAGCATGGTTTCTTTGGAGTTATAGAATCCGCCGTCAAAGAAACGGTCTAAATGTCCAATAAATGCATCCTTTCCCCCATGGCGCTCAACCAGTTCATGAAAGTCGTGGTGCGTGCTGAACGACCATTGCAGGCTGGTTCCCTCGTAGAAGTAAGGATCATTCCAGGAGTCCGGCAGGCAGGATGTGGGGTCAAAGGACCCTGCCCATTCCCCGCCCGGAAGCCGGGGCGCAAAGCATTTAAGATCCTCCCGCCATAGGTTCCATAGCTTCTCCGAGCTTGCATAGTACGTCTCAGCCGTCTCTTCCTCACCAAGAACCTCGGCCAACCGTCCAATACACCAGTCCTGATAGGTATACTCCATATGACGGGATACACAGTTTTTCTTAACATCCGTCGATAAGTACCCCAGGGCATGGTAATCCTTCAGGTGACGGCCATAGAGCCAGGTGTCCGGAGACGGAACCTCATTATTCTTGCGCATTTGCTTCAGGGCCTTAGCATAATCGATCCCCTCCAGGTTCTTAAGCGCCGCTTCACAGAACAGCACATCAGCGGAGCTTCCCCCTTGAATCATCGCACTATGTCCCATAATCCAGGCGTCCGGCAGCCAGCCGGTATGATCCGCGATATCCAGCAGACAATTGAGGATATCCGCTTCAAGCTGCGGGTCCAGCAGTGTAATTAACGAGTTGGCATTTCGGACGCTGTCCCACAGTGCGTACAGATCGGTGAAATGCCGGACCCCGGATTCCCAGGCGAAGTTCTCATCGTCTACACCCAAGTCACTCGGCATACAGAACAGCCGGGTCATCAGGGTATAGAAGAGCCGCGTATGCTCCTCGCTACCCCCTTCCACCGTGACTCTGCTGAGTTTATCCTCCCAGATGCTACTGGCCGCTTGCCGGATTTCATCGAATCCGGCAGACGCTTCCCGGTCCACACTGGCCCTGGCCTTGCCGACACTTACATAAGAAATACCAGTCTTCGCCACCAGAACTCCGCAGTCACCGAAGCTAAGGGAAGCCTTACAATTCGGGCCATCCACAGACGGGCTGCGGCGAACCCCGCCGGCGTCCGCCAGCAGGCTGCTCTTCATCGGCTGATCGAAGCGGATATAGAAGTAGACGGAATAAGGAAACTCATGCCCCCAACCCCCGCGCAGATCAGAACGGCCGGCAATCTCGTACTCCGATATCACTTCAAGGTAACCGCCCGTGGAGACGCCGGTAGTCTTTCCCGGCTCATCTCCGCCTACCTGAATGACAGATCCTGCATCAATCAACAGATTGGCAGCGTCCCTGGCACTGAAGCTGTAACGGTGAATGCCTGTGCGCGCTGTGCTGGTCAATTCAGCCTGTATGGAAGCGGGCATTAATTGCACGCTGTAATAGCCTGCTTCGGCATGCTCATTTTCCTTAAGGTAAGGATCAATATGGAACCGCTGCATGCCGGTATAAGGGGTGAAGCCCACATTGCCGTAACGGCCTCCGCCTCCCGTCCCGCTGACATGCGTATGACTGAATCGGATAATCGGCCTCGAACTGTCGTAGCCGTGGGATAGCTGCGGCGGCAGCGTATCCGGGCCAAGCCTTACGATGCTGCCCGGCAGATAAGGCCCGCACAAGCAATTATTTTCCCCATCCACACCTATAAACGGATCGACATACTCCACTCTTCTTCTCATCAACGTTGTACCTCCTTCATTGCCGGTAAAGCCTTCCTTCTACCAAAAGATTTCACTCTCTCCCTTTAACTTCAGCAAGGCTTCCAGAAAGAAAAAGTCGCCGTAGATGATAGGCACCTCTACTTCGGCATTGGACGGGAAGCTGCCGGTTCCCTTGGTAATCAACGCCTCTTCTGCCGGGTCCTCCGGCGAGTAATGGCGGAACAGCGATTCCGTTATTGCCGCACCGAGCTTCCGGTAGCGTGCTGCTTCTTCGCCTTCCAGCAGAAAGGCGATTTCCAGCATTCCGCTGGCTGCGCAGGCAGCAGCTGTTGAATCTTTGGCCCATAGCTGATCAGCAGGTGCCCGGAAATCCCACGGAGGCACAAGATCCTCCGGCAATTGTGCGGCGAAATAATCCGCTGCCGCTTTGGCCGCATCCAAGAACCGGATGTCGCGCGTGTACCGGTACCCTATAGCGAAGCCGTAAATCGCCCAAGCCGATCCGCGGGACCAGGCGGAATCCGGGCTATACCCTTGTCCGCCAAGCGCCTCTATCCGCTCTCCCGTTCCGGGATCGAAGCGGACGATATGGTGCACCGAGCCGTCCTGACGGATGAATTCACGGAGAGCCATCTCAGAATGTGCAGCGGCTATATGCCGGTACCGCGGGTCCTTAAGCTCTTCGCTGGCCCAGTACAGTAAGCCAAGATTCATCATGCAATCTATAATAGCCAGGCCTTCGCTGCCCTCATACAGCCAGGCACGGATGAAATGCCCTTTGAGATTAAAGCGGCTGGCTAAATGGCTGGCTGCGATCAGCCCTCTTCTTCGGGACAGCATATTGCCGGTGAGCTTGTAGTCGGCCACCGCTGACAGACTCCAGAGGAATCCGTTATCATGATGGAGCTGTTCGTATTCCTGAAGAGGCGCATCCAGCTGCTCTTCACAGTTCTCGGCGATACTCCGGTATTCCTCATCGCCGGTAGCACGATAAGCCAGCCACAGGATGCCGGGCCAGAACCCGTTAGTCCAGCAATCGGGGTCACGCGCATCATATTTTCCGCCGTAAGAGGCATTAGGGAAGGTTGCTCCGATTCTGTGGCGCGTGTTGCTTAATTTGCCCAGGGCATAATCCCGGGCCTCATTGATCCAAGTCTCCATCATGTATGATCTCCTTTTCTCTTGTACAGTTAAATGGCAGGACGCCCTGAAACAACAGACCTCCTGCCATGCTTCAATCCGTTAATTATTGAGCTGCTTTCCAGGCATCAATTTGGGTCTGCAATTCTGTTTGGACCTTCTCAATGCCCGCCTTTTTCAGTTTTTCATTTCTTTCCTCAAGCATTTTGGCAGGGTCAGGAATTGCACCTGTGCTTGCGGCCCGGTACTCGCCAATCACCGAGGTGAGCTGAGTAATCTCGTTCTTGACGGATGACTCATCGAATACGAACCCTAACAGCGGTGAACGTTTGGCCTCATTGTTGAATTCCTGCCAGCTTGAATACAAATCATCAGGCTGGCCCGGCTTGAGATAATTGATGAGCTGATTACCGATCACCCAGAACAGGGCGCTGGTGCCATATCCGGAATCGGCAATCGGCTCGATGCGGTTCTCGCTAATCTTCTTATAGTGGGTGCCTTCAATTCCGTTAACGAACAGATTCACGGCGTAAGGATCGGTATGCAGCGCATTTAATACCATCATGGCCCGTTCCGGATCTTTGGAGGTGCGGGAGATGGAGAACATCGATCCGGCGGCAAGGTCCGTGGTCACGATAGGTTCTTCGATAACCTTAGAGATGAAATCATATTTATTGTCGGTGGCAATTTTCAGTTCAATATCAGCCCCCGGCTTCCAGACGGCCTGCTGCATCCAGATTTTACCCTGTTTTCTTAAATCACCGATGTCAGTCGTTGTTGTAGCTGCATCGCTATTGATGTAGCCCTTCTCATAATAGCTGCGGTTCAGCTCATACTCCGCTTTGGCAATCGATGAGATTTCCGGATCAACAACCGACTTTATCTCGATGTTATCTGTATTCGTATAGTCATATAAGAACAAAGGAATCTTGTTAGGCGTCGGACCGATGACGCGGAAGTCCGAGCGGGTCTCATACATCATGCCCTCACCCGACTCCTTAATGAAATCCAGAATCAATTCCGGCTCCTTCTCCTTCAGCAGCTTGAACCAGGGTTCAAAGTCCGACATCGTCTTAATATCCTCAATAGGAATATTATATTTGTCGACTATATCTTTCCGGTAGGTGTAGGCCTTGCCCTGGGTAATCTCTTTGTTTGTGGGAATTCCGTACAGCTTCCCTTTGTAGCGTGGAGCCTCCAGGTAAATCGGATTCAGATTCTCCGAGATGCCCTGCCCGTATTTGGCCAGCAGATCATCCAGATCCAGGAAGGCACCCTTGGAGACGTTGCCGAAGAAATTAAGCCATGAGGCTGTGAACACAAGATCCATCGGCTCACCGGCATTTAACATCAGCTCGGTCTTCTGCTTGTATTCGCTGGAGGCGATCGGCTGAAGATCAACGGTGGCATTAAATTTCTCTTTGAAATATTCACTGAGCTTGGCTTCCACCAGCGCATCATCCCGCTGCGGCGCACCGAAGTAGATAATTGACACCTCGTAAGGCTTCAGTGATTCCGGACTGTCAGCAGGTGCCGCAGTACTCGTGCTCTCCGTGCCTTTTGATGCTGCCGGTTCAGAAGTACCCCCGTTATTACCGCCAGAGCATGCCTGCAAGGATAACGCAAGAACCAGAATAATCGCTGTGAATAGCGGTTTGCGCCCTTTTAACTTTTTCATATTAACCCTCCCTAGATTATTAAGCTTATATATAGAACGGCAGACAGAATATGCTGCTTGCCGGTTCCACCGCTGCTTTAGCCCTTAACAGCCCCTACTGTGAGGCCTTTGACGAAATATTTCTGAAAGAAAGGATAAGCGATCAGGATCGGCCCCATCCCAATGACGGCCATTGCCATCTGCAAGGATTCATTCGGCAGGTTCTTCATCATCGTTGGATTCTGGGCGGCCAGCTCTACGTTATTGCGCAGATACTGCACATCATTGAGGACACGCATCATCAAATACTGGAGCGGATATTTGTCCTCACTGCTGATATACAGCAGCGCATTGAACCAGTCGTTCCAATAACCGATAGTGCTGAACAAAGCCATGGTCGCCAGGACAGGCAACGAGAGCGGCAGAACGATCCGCAGGAAGATTCTTAGTTCACCTGCACCGTCAATTCTTGCCGATTCGATCACTGCAGGATGAATGGTCGTCTGGAAAAAGGTCCGCATAATGATTACGTTGAATGGCACAATCAGCATAGGCAGGATCAGCGCCATATAGGAGTCTTTGATATGCAGCACCTGAGTGTAAATTAAATATCTGCTGACCATCCCGCCATTAAACAACATCGTGAAGAACAAAAAGAACGTAAATGCATTACGGAACGGATAATCCGCACGTGAAATGGGATAGGCATATAGTGCCATGAGCAGTACACTGAGCGCTGTGCCAAGAATGGTTATGGTAAAGCTCACCCGGTAGCCCGACAGAATCGTCTGAAAATCCTTAAAGATGGATTCGTACGCAATCAACGACCATTTATCCGGAACAAAGCTGTACCCCTGAGTCAGAATGGACTGCCCGTCTGTGAAGGATACAATAATGACTAGCAGAACAGGCAAAAAGCAGATTAATGAGAGGATTACAAAAGCAATGTTTAAAATCATACTGGAAGCTACAGAAATTCCGCCGATGCGGCTGCCGGAGTCGTTGGCCATGATTGTTCTCCTTTGTTTAGAATAATGCCTGTTCCCGGTCAATTTGTCTGACCGCGCTATTGGTTGCAATCACCATGATGAATCCTACCACCGATTGTACAAGCGCCGTAGCCGAGGACATCCCGATATCATTTAATTGCATTAAGGCGCGGTATACATACGTATCCACGGTATCCGTTACCGGATACAGAGCCCCTGAGTTCATGGGCACCTGGAAGAACAGCCCGAAGTCTGAACTGAAGATACTTCCCATCGACAGAATCGTCATAATAATAATGACCGGCCGGATAAAAGGGATCGTTATGTTCGTAATCTGCTTCCACTTGGAAGCCCCGTCGATAAGCGCAGCCTCATAGTATTCGGGGTCAATTCCGGCGATCGCCGCAATGTAGATTACAGCACCGAAGCCGGCATGCTTCCAGGCGTTCACGAACACCAGGATATAAGGCCAGTATTCCTTCTCCGAATACCAGAACACCGCATCCTGCCCGAAGGCTTTGAGGACGGTGGCATTAATGAAGCCATGATCCGGCTGCAGGAAAGCGTATACGAGATAACTCACTACTACCATTGACAGGAAGTGCGGCAGGATAATAAAGCTTTGGTAAGCTTTTGCCAGAAACCGCCGCCGGATCTCATTGATGGCCACCGCGATCGATACCGACAGCACTAGGTTCAGTATCATAAAGGTCAAGCTGTACAGCAGCGTGTTTCTTACAATTCTCCACATATCTCCCGAGGAGAACAGGAATTTGAAGTTATCAAATCCTACCCATGGACTCCCCCAAATTCCGTCAATGTAATTCACATTCTTGAACGCAATGAATATACCGAACATCGGCAGATAGCTGTGCGCCAGAAGGACAAGCACGGCCGGCAGCATCATTAGTGTCAGCGCCTTGTACTTCCACATGGCATGGATAAATCTTGAGAATCCAGTGGCTCTAGTCATGTCCATTACTCCTTTCATGGACTTATTATAGAACCATCTCTACACGGCTACGATGATGCATTCCCGTAAAAACGTGATCTTTTAAACGCCCATAGCCGGTAGTCCCTCATTCAGGCCTGCGCAAAGGCAGGGTGATGATTGCCCGTGTCCACCCGTCCACACTTCGTTCAAAGGTCAAACCATACGCCTCCCCGTAGTGGAGCTGGATCCGCTGATGCACATTTCTGATGCCGTACCCCTTCGGACTATGCTCTGCCTGCATAATGGCTGAGAGTTCATCCGGATCTACAGGCAGATATCCGTTGTCCTCTACGATGAAGCGGAGTGTATCTTCACTTTGAACGGCAGATACCCGTATCTCGCCTTCTCCATCCATTCCGCGCACGCCATGAATAATGGCATTTTCGATCAGAGGCTGAATAATGACCTTGGGAGTTTCATAACCGCTCACTGTTTCATCGATCTGCCAGCAGACCCCGAAGGTGTCAGGGTAGCGTTTCTCTTGCAGCCGTGTATAGGCCTGGGCATGCTCCAGCTCTTCCCCGGCTGTAATCATTTTACGGCCTTTGCTTAGCCCAATACGCAGCAGCATGGATAAGTCACGGACCATTTCGCCTACCTCGGTATTTCCGCTATCCAGCGCATACCAGTAAATCGAGTCCAGGGTATTGTACAGATAATGGGGGGTGATCTGGGATTGAAGCATCAGCAGCTCATACTCCTTTTGTTTCAGCTGCATCACATAATTTTCTTCAATCGAATAATCCAGCCTTTTGGTCATTTTCACAAATGATCCATACAGAATGCCGAATTCATCATGCCTGAGCGGCTCCTCCGTCCATGACAGCGCTTTGCCGGGTTCATAAATTTTCATAACCGAGACGAGCTTCACTACGGGCTTGACGACAAGCCGTACTAAATAGAGAACAAACGTGAGGACAAACGCTAAATAAACGACGGAGATAATTACGAGCATATTTTGCAGCCAGATTTGTTTACCGGTAATGGACGCTAAGGGGATTTTGTACAATAATCTGGTATGGAATTTCGAGCTGTCCGAATAGGCATACAGCCACTCTTCCCCGCCTTCTTCAGCGAAGGTGAAGCCGTAAGGCCCCGCAGGTCCGATATTCTTGTCAATCTCGGCCAGTGAAATGCTGCCGGAACCGGCTGTCATTAACAGCTCATCCTGGTCGTTGAATAAGAAGATACCGGCAGCAGAAGGTACCTCAACAGACACCATATCCCGGGTTAAAAGCACCTCTACCTTGTTGACCACCAGCAGGCCGATTGCGTCATTATAATCCCGGGGATTGAGGATACTGCGCATGAACGAGATTGTTTGCTCACCGGTCTCTGCATGCGTGATGCGCAGTGCCCCGCCGCCGCTGACATCCATGTTGCTTACCATAGCGTCAGGCAATCCGCCCGCATCATTATCCAAATACTTGAATCCCTTCGTCTTATGGGAAAGATCAAAAGGCGTATCTCTACGCTCAATATTTCTCATATAAATCGCATATTCCGTGCCCCCGGTAGACCAGCTTTCCAGAATATTATCGGCCTGCTGGATTTCATTCAGTGTGTCGATTCCGGTCCAGAAGCTGTACCCTGCCGGATTACTGAAAAAGTGATTATCCAGCAGCGTGACCGTCCTGTCATTGATAGCGGATATGGTCTTGTCTATTGTCACATGATTTTGTTTAACCAGCTGCAGCGTGGTACTTCCGACTTCTTCCTTGATGGTGTTCACAGCCACATAAGCTGAAATCCAGCCTACTACTATAAAGGGGAGGACAATAAATACGAGGAATGCCAGGGTGACTTTATGTTTCAGTTTCAGCTTCAGTCCGGTCCCCTCCTCTGGCTTGCTTGCGGAATTCAGCCGGTGTGAGCCCCAGCATTCTCTTGAACATCCGGCTGAAGTGCTCAGGCGACTCATACCCTACCGCAAAGGCGATTTCATACCGTTTCTTGTCCGTGGTAATCATCAGCCGCCTGGCCTCCTCCATCCTGAGTGCCGTCACATAGTCCCAGAGGTTAGTTTTCATATCGCGTTTGAAAATATAACCCAGATGGGCAGCACTGAAATGGACCTCCTCAGAAATATCCTGAATTTTCAGTGCCGGATTACGGTAATTCTTCTGGATGTAATTCGTAATCCGTGAGATCACGTTCTGATCTCTGGCCTTAGAGAGCTGCTGCAAGAAAGTAACCGAATCTTCAATGTACCGGTGCAGCCGTTCCAGCTTCTGCTGTCCGGTCAGGCCCTGGAACACCATATCCGGGTTGAAATCATAGAGGGAAACCCCGTTCCCCTGTCCGTATTCTACCAGCAGCCCGTAAATCCGGTAGATCAGCATCCCGCAATAGCTGTTCATGACCTCCTGTGACTGATCAGACACCGGCAGCTGGCTAAGAATGCTTTGCGGATTCAAGTCCCCTGAGGATTCTACCGCTGATTTCATCTGCTCCATGAACGCACTGACCTTGCTCATCCAGACCACCATACTCAGATTATCCTGCACGGCTATATCGTGATAATAGAAGACTCTTTGTCCGGGATGAACTTTGGTCCACTCCGCCGCAGTATCTGCTTCTTCCATCAGCCTAGGGAGCATCAATACATCCCCGTCTAAAGTGCTGAGGCCTATCGTTGCCTCCACATTCAGATACTGCTTCATGTTCATGGCGATCATCTGCCCGATCATATGGATCTGCGAGTGTACTCTAACCTGGGGATCGCCCATTTCTTCGGCAGATAACTGGATAATGCTGATGATGGAATGGCCGAAACCGTTGAAGGTCAGACCCTTCCACTCCAATAAGGTTTCATTCATAATATTGATCGCCGCATATTTCAATAGTTTGCGGTCATGGAGCGTGACCTTCTGATGGCTGAAGCCGGCCTCGCTATAATCAATGCGGCTGGAGATCACGCCGAAGAATTGTCCCTGTAATAGCTCGCCCAGCTCACTGGTTACATCTTCGATATCCTTCCGGGTCAGATTCCGCTGCGTAACCAGCTCCATCAGCCACTCATTACGCCTGGATTGCTCCTGTATCTGCCTGCTTTCCGCTTCCGGGCTCTTGCCCGTAAGCTCTTTCTGGGTTAAGGCTTTGCGGACAACACGGAGCAGCTCTGTTCGCTCTACCGGCTTGACCAGATAATCCTTTGCCCCCAGCCGGAGCGATTTTTTGGCGAAATCAAACTTCTCATGAGCGGAAATGACAATCACCGGGACATTCCACTGCTCCATATAGATATTTTCCATTAATTCAATACCGCTCATCCGGCCCATCTGTATATCGGTAAGCACCAGATCAAAGCGGTCCATCCGCAGATAATCAATCGCTTCGAATCCATTGATTGCCGTTTCAACATAAGTGATGTTCATATCCGAAGCGAGCAGGAAATTTTTGATCCCCGCACTCACTCTCGGCTCATCATCCACAACGAGAATTTTATACATGATGCCCCCCCTTTTGTATCACAGTACACTCGCTGCAAATTACGGTAGATGATCTATTTCATCAAGTGTGTGATCTATATCAGGATTATTGACCGCCAGTCTCTGAAAGATCTCTGTTTCATAGGTTCGAAGCCGTTACAGCCCTAGTATAGATCACATATTTCCTGTAATTCATCATCGATTAGTGATAGTAACTCTTTTATGCTCTTTTTGCAAGCGTTTACATAAACGAGGGAAGGAGATTAGGGTTCACACTATCTGACTATGAGGAGGTTAAATAGATGTTCAGATCAAGCCTATTCCCCCTGAGACTTAAAAAGTTATTATCTGTCTGCCTCTGTCTGTTGTTAATTATAGGTACTGTTGCTCTGTCTCCCCGGCCTGCCGCAGCAGCGGTTAACCCCTTGCCAGGACCCGGACACCCTCTTTTGTATGATGATTTTGCCGGCGGGGGGCTGTTCAAACAAAATTGGACGAACTGGTATAATCAGAACGGCGGCAGCGGTACTTTCACCAAGACGGTACAAGGCACCCGCACGATTGGAAAGTTCACACAAACCCCAGGCTCCTCCACCTCCTGGGCCAAGTTTCAGCCGATGAACGAGACCTTTGACCTCTCGGGCTACCGTTATATGAATCTGTCTTTGCAAAATGCGGGTTATGCCCAGTCACTCATTCGTGTTGTCATAGGCGATGGTATTACCAATTACAATCTTACCGGTGGTTATGTACCCGCAACGGATACCTGGACCGGCCTGCAGTTTGATCTGGATGCCTTGTCGCCCAAGATTCAGAAGGAGAAAGTCAAACTGGAAATATGGCTTAGACAAGCCGGCGGGACTTACGGGGAAATGCTGATCGATGATATCGTGTTTACCACGGCCTCCGGCGGTACTGCGCCTCAGTTAAGCCCGGCTGTGATGAGTGCGGATACGGATGGCAGCTATAACCAGAATACTAATTTTACCTTTGATGCCACTTATACCGACCCGGATAATGAGGCGCCCTATGCTGTCCAGGTGATCATTGATGACACGGCCTATACTATGCGCGAAACCGATCAAGCCGATGTTACCTACACGGACGGAAAAGATTACAGGTTCATGACCAAGCTTCCGGCAGGAACCCATTCCTACTATTTCCGTACAACAGATACGACTTCAAATGAAGTCACGACCGGAATTCACAATTTGAGCGTAACCAATTCCTCTTCTGTGATTGATATTGTAGTCAGCCAAGCCGGCTACAGCGCAGACGATATCAAGAACGCCAAATTCATCTCAACCACCACAGTCACAGACACCACCTATGAAATCTTGGATGGAGCTAATGTCGTGTCTTCAGGCACCATGACTTATGAGGGCTTCTACTGGAATAAGCATGTTTACTCTATCGGTTTCTCCTCCGTCACGGATGCCGGGAACAACTACAGGGTGCGAAGTAATCAGCAGTATTCATATCCTTTTGAAATTACGCCTAACCTGTGGGATCAATACAAGGATGAAATGACTGCCTTCTACCGTCTTCTGCGTGCCTCAGTAGCCACCAGTGATGCTTATCCGGAGGGTTACAGCAGTATAGCTCCTTCCGCCAAGCTCTACCATGCCGCAGGACACCTCGATGATGCCCAGTCTGCGGACGGCCTTACCCATTATGATCTGACAGGCAGCTGGTATGATGCGGGTGATTACGGCAAATATGGCGGTAACCAATGGGTCGGCGCGGAGATCGCACTCGCTTATACGCGTTATGCTGACAAGGAGAGTGTCAAGTACGATAACGACAGCAATGGCATCCCGGACCTGATAGATGAAGCGGTCTTCGGCAGCGAATATCTCATCAAGTTCGCGGATCAGCTCGGCGGGGAAATGTATAATCTCAGAAACAATGCTTCTTTCGTCCATCCGGAGAAATCTACCGACAATATATCAGGCACAGCGGATGACCGGAAGCTGACCGATTTAAGTGTTGGTGGCTCAGCCAAGTCAGCGGGTACACTTGCTGCTACAGCGCGCGCGATCCGCACGGCTATTATCGAAGGCGATATCGCGTCAGCCCGGATTGCAGAACTCACGGATTTTGCCGACCAATGCGAGAGCGCAGCTGTTATCTTTTATGATTATGTAGTTGCCAATCCTGACGGTCCCATAGGCTCCTACTCTACCAGAGGAGGCATCCCCAATTCCAAGCTGCTTGCTGATGTCGAACTGTACTTGCTGACCGGAGATATCCGGAATTGGAATGCAGCCTCGGCTACAATTAACGCCTTAACCCTGGGTGACATCTCCTCCACGAACTACTGGGATATGAGCCCAATGTCCATGGCTGAGTTCTATCCGGTTGCCGATGCTGCAACCCAATCTCATATTCATAGTTTGTTAAAAGGACAAGCGGATTTCTTCCTCTCCTCGTCAGATGATACACCGTATGGTGTACTGAACCAGTTCAAAAACTTCGGCGTAAACGAGCCTCATGCTTCTTATTTAGGGGATATGCTGCGGTACTATGAATTGTTTGGTGACCCGGCAGCACTAGAGGCGGTGGTGAAAGGCATGTACTGGCTGTTCGGAGAGAATCCGTGGAATATCAGCTGGGTCTCCGGCATTGGCACCCATCATGTAATGTTCCCGCATACCCGCTACAATGAGGATTCCAATACTGCGGGTGATACCGGAATTATCTTTCCCGGCGCCATGGTCAGCGGACCGAATATGAAAGATCCTAAGAATAGAAACAGTATAAGCCCCTGGTACGAGGACCGTTCCCTCTATCTGGATGATACGAATCAGTGGCGGTATAACGAGTTCAGCATCAGCATTCAGGCAGGACTCCTGTACACAGTCATGGGACTGAGTGCAACTGCGGGAACAGGTGCGGACAACACGGCGAAGCCGCCCGCCTTGCCGGTACTCTCTCCGGTGATTGGAGAATGGGTCCGGGGAAATGTAACTGTTTTTGCTGAGGCTGGGGATGATCTGAACCAGGTAGAGTATGCGGCAGCCGGATTGCCTTATCAGCCGATGACGGTATCCGGTAATGTATATTCAACTGTAAGCGGTGCGGTTTACGCTGCTGTCATCGACGAGAGCCAATCCTTACCCTACGTAAGCCGGAGAGTAGATGTTCGTGCTACGGATTCTTCCGGCGGATACACCTACAGCTCGACTCATTACACTGTTGCTCCGGCGTTGCCGGACCCCTCCACTCCGCTCTTATATGATGATTTTGGAGGCGGCGGCTTCTGGGGTGGCTCTGCGGCCAACACGACTTGGGTCAACTGGTATAATCAAAACGGCGGCACGGGAACATTCACCAAGCTTACAGCAGACGGACGTTCGGCCGGCAAATTCGCCCAGACTCCGGCAAGTGTGACTTCAGCGGCTAAATTCCAGCCTTGGAACGATGTGGTCGATCTGAGCGGCTACCGGTATTTGAATATTACGCTTAAGAATCCGGCCTCTCCTGACCTCAGAACCCGGATTGAAATCAATGACGGCAAAAGAACGTACAACCTGACCGGAGGCTGGGTAGAGGTTCCAGCGGACTGGAGCGATCTGCAATTTGATCTGAATGCACTTAGTCCGGCTATTGATAAAAAGGCGCTGAAGATGTCCATTTGGCTGAAACAAAATACAGTCACTGCCGGAGAAATGCTGATTGATGAAATTAAGGCAACCAATCAGGTCAGCGGAAGTGCGCCAACCTTAACTTTAGGAGGAGTAAATCAAACAGAAGGCACACCACAGACTGAGTTTACTTTCACTGTCACTTATACCGATGCGGATAATCAGGCCCCATTTGCCATGGAGCTGGTCTTGGACGGCGTTGTCCGAATCATGCAGCCATCTAATCCGAGTGACACTATTATATGGACGGCAGAATCTATGAATACACCGCCAAGCTGCCTCCCGGCCGGCATTCCTACTACTTCCATACAACTGATACTTTTACCGATGCCATAAGTACAGAGGTTCAGAGTGGTCCTTTAGTTGGTTGGGGTAACTAATAAGCCCCTTATTTTTGGAGTAGGATCAACGTTAGCACTTTAGTGAACGCTGCGCGAACGGACCGTTGTTCCAATCGCTGTGCTCTCCAGATTTTTATTTATTCCCCTTAGCGGTGAAAATCTGGAGACCAAGGCGACCGCTGTCGCTTTTCCACAATCGTTCCGTCCTCTCCGCTGTTTAAGCGGGAATTTGGAACTGCAATCTTAAAAACACATTAAGAAACCTCTCTTTTAGTAAAATGGAAGTAAGACCAACCATTTCAAAAGAGAGGTTTCTTTGTACATTCAATAGTACATGGAGCCACTTTGCCTGCCGTTCAAATCCGTTCCAGAAAAGGGATAACCAGCTCAGAAATCCGCTGAAAGCCTGCCTCGTTCGGATGAAGGCCGTCAAGGGTGAAATAATCGAGGGTTAACCGGGTAATCCCGCTTTCAGCATACACGTCAAGGACGGGCAAGGCATAATAGGCTCCGATCCTGCGGACCGCTTCAGCGTAATCCGGCAGACGGAAGCCTGCATCGTTAATGAAGGTCGTGTCCCATCCGTCCTTATCCCGCTGAAGCGGGGTCCACAGATTCAGCCGGGCATCCGGCCTGCGGGTTAACAGCTCCTCAATTAATGTGGCGTAGGCACCACAAAACGTATGAATGTCCCGCTCTTCTATATTCCCCAGCGGTTTGTCGAGCCTGAAATCGTTGGTTCCCGCAAAGACTGTAACACAGTCAGGGATTTCAGTTAAGGAACGGCCCGCATGTACGGTTGCTCCGTAATCACGGTCTCCGCCCGCTGCCATCGGACAACCGCTGACTGCGGGGTTGACCATTGTTCTGAAACCGGCTTCTGCACACACCAGCGGCTGATAGCCACCCGCGGCGCTGATGCTGTCTCCAAGCGTAGCCCAGCTTTTGCCTGCCCATCTGCCGGCTGCTTTCAACAGGATCCCCCCTCACTTCACTTGCTGAATCTCACGTATTAGCTCATACAGCACGGACATAAACGTTCCTCTTGAAACACTGGATTCGCGGCTAGGCTCTATATCCGCGATCTCTCCGGTGGAGAGGCCAAGCGCCCTTGATGCAACCTTAATCCAATTTGCCGTCATCGCCCTGTTTAGCAGCGGCTGTTCACGCCAGTACTCCCGTGGTCCGGATTCCTCCAGGGGCAGCCTTGGCCCCATATCTGTACCCACCGGAATGAGGTTATCTGTCGCCGGAAGTACGGGGAGGCTGCGGCATTCGGGTAAGCTGCGTGCCCATGCAATCAGCCTGGAGGCTTCCGATACCGGCATCGGATCGTCCAATCCGGCAGCATAACCTGTGAAGAAACCCTTCGTTCCCAAGTATTCCGCAGCCTTCCTTGCAGGATGATCCCAGGCAACATCCTCGAAGCAGGTAATACGCTGCTCTCTCTCAAGCAAGCTGATCTGCAAGGCATCGATAGGTACAAGACGCACATCCGTATCCCTTGCAATGGCAAGGTCTGCGGCTATACCGGCCGCGAAGCCGAGCTGCATCCAGCATGGCTCCATCCGGATCGTCCCGAAGCCCATATGGCTGGCGGACACGGCGACCGGTACAAGCAATCCGTCAATAGCTTGCGGGACAATAACCCCGTAGGGAATCTGATAGATTTCGGACAGCCAGTTGAGACCGAGGAATCCCTCAAGCGCCTTATTCTGACCCTCCTGCTCCCGTTTCTTCACGGCATGTGAATCAATCGGATAATCCCCGACCGCAATGCTGTCGAACTGAACCGGCGCACGTTCAAGGCCGGGAGCGAGCCTTGCATCATTCTCTGTAAACGTGTACTCCCCCTGTATCCGTCTGGCTTCACGCACATATAGCTGCGGGGGGAAATACCCATAATCGGTAAATTCATCTGCTGCATAACCCCAGCTTAACGCATCCTGGCGAAAGTCCTCCGGCAGCTCCTCATCGTGCTGAACAAACCATAGCAGCCCTTGAATATAATGCCTCTGACGCTTGCCAAATTCCTCTCTCGTCCTGCGGTCTCCATCGGCATAAGCAGTATTCTCCTCCGGGAGATCCGTTGAGCACATGCAGTAATGGTGGTTATTGCAGTCTGTCTTGCCGTTCGGTACGGCCAGCATATTGAGTACATCGCCAATTGACTTGACTCGTTTCTCCGCTACATCGGTTGCTAACGTAGTGTAGTCCTCGCGGTCGTACTCCTCAGGTTTGGTAACAGCAATGAAATTATCCCGGTTTCGGGTTAGGCACAGCCGGTAATTATAGGCTTGTATCCGGTCATCCCCCTCTCCAGTGCTGCCGGGATACACTTCCTTGGACTCATCGAAGTTCATATATAGCCTGCCGGCATACTCCTCATTCCATTCTTCCCTGGATTCGCGCCCCAGCCCGTAAGGAACACCTGCCATCGCTGCCAAATCGCCTTCATATGTCCCGTCCACGAATACCTTGCCGCCGGTCTCCCATTCCCCGGCATCCGTTTGTACCCGAATGGCTGACAGGCGGCTGCCTTCTGCCCGGACGCTCTTCAACTCCGCGCCCATGCGGATCTGCAGATGATTTTCCTTGCTTATCATCTCAATCAGGATCCGCTTGGCGACGGACGGCTCGAAGAACAATCCCTGATTGCATTCCTTGACCTGGATGGATTCTTCACCGTACGTGCTGCTGTAATAAGCATGCACACGAGCCGCAAATTCACGGAATACGGCGCCGGATGCATCATGCGAGAGAATGTCGGTTCTGCCTAGTCCGCTTGTCAGCATTCCGCCCAGATGATCCGTCGGCTCCAGGAGTAAGGTCTTACGGCCCTGCCTCGCCGCGGCGATCGCTGCGCCGATTCCGCCTGGTGTTGCTCCGTATATGACAACCTCATAGCTTTCCATTGGTCCTCTGCTCCTTCAGGTGGTTATTAGCCCTTGATTCCTGTGAAATTAATCCCTTTCTCCACGAACCGTTGTGTGGACATGAATAAGATGAGGAGTGGAATCAGCGATATGACACCGCTCGCACTGATCAGGTTCGGCCGTACGATGGTATTCCGGTCGGTCGTCTGCTGCATGTCGTTCATGGCGACCGGGAACGTCCAATGCTCCGGTGATTTCGTTACGATGTAAGGCCACATGAATTCATTCCAGACGGGGACGAAGGTCATGACAGCGACGATGGTGAACACAGGAATTGACATGGGGACGACAATCCGCAGAAAGGTCTTGAACTCCCCTGCTCCGTCAATCCGTGCCGCCTGCAGCAATTCCTTGGGCAGCTGATCGAAGAAGCCCTTGAACAGGAAGATTACGAAGCCCCAGGCGAAATGCGGCAGGATAATGGCCCACAGGGAATCGCTAAGGTGCAGGTTCTTGATCAGAATATATTGGGGAATCAGGACCGATACCCCGGGAATCATAATCGTCGCCAGGAAGAACATCAACAGCCAGAATCTTAGGCGGCTGCTGCGGATGAGCTGGGACAAGGCATAGCTGCCGATACCCGCGAAGATCAGCTGCCAGATGATGACGGTGAACGTGACAATTCCGCTGTTGATGAAGTAACGGTAGAACCCGAGATCCCCGGCTTTCCCAATTGCTATATGCTGCAGGCTGGCGAAGCTGTCGAACAGCCTTAGCTTATTGCGGGAATGCTCGACACTCGTTATTTTTCCGGCTAACACGTCATGGGACACGAAGAAATCGCGATAGAGCTTAGCTAACTCATGATCAGAGGAGGCTTCCGGAGCTGGGGCTGGCCTCAATTCCGCTCCATACCACTCGAAATCACTCAGCTTCCTCTCCGCAATGGTTGGCAGCTTCAGCTTCATGACCTGATCGTTGACTACGCGGGTAGGTACGATGGACATCTGGCCCACATAGAATTGCGCTGAAGTGGCCTTAGCCCGGAACAGCTGATGGCCGTCCTTCGTTCCGTTCACGATAATCTCCCCGATATTGTTGCGGATGAATGAAGCCCAGGGGAACCAGATGGCCTCCATGGCTTCTTTTTTGTAGAAATTCTCATCCCCGCTGCCGGCACCAGTGAAATCTACTGTGACGGTAAGGGTATGAGGCACATCGGGAATGAATTTGGGCGTAGCCGACTGAAGCGACTCGTTGTCCATGATGGAGGTGAGAAACAGCCACACGAGCGGCAGCGTGCCGAACAGGAGGAACAGGATCGTCACGGTATAGGAGGTGATCTTGAGCCCCTTCTCACCTCGCTCAGAGATGCGGTTAGATTTCATAAGGATCAGTTATCCTCCTTCTGCAGCTTGAATTGAATGACCGTCAGCAGGGCAATGACCAGAAACATGAAGAATGACAAGGCTGCCGACATGCCGAAATTCGATTGTTCGAAGGCGGAACGCTGAATGAGCAAGGATACGACGAGTGAAGCATCCGCAGGACCGCCCCTCGTCAGAATGAAGATATTATCGAATGCAAGCAGCGCGCCGGACATGAACGAAATGAACTGGATCAGGATCACGAAGCGGATATTAGGGATTACGAGCGACAGGATACGGCGCCAAGGGCCGCAGCCGTCGATTTTGGCCGATTCGAATAATTCCGCAGGAATTGACTTGATCGCAGCATAGTACAGCAATACTCCGATTCCGCCGCTGGCGAAGAACCCGGGCAGGACAATGGCGAACTTGGTCATAGCAATATCGTTAAGCCAGCCGTAGGGACCCAGGCCGATCTTGCCGAGCAAGTAATTGAACAGCCCGCTGTCGGGGTTGTACATCCACTTCCACAGCAGCGCGCCTGCCACGACCGGCAGAATGCTCGGAATCTGATACAGCACCCGGTACACCCCGTTCGCCCTACGGATCTCGCTCAGGAAGATTGCCTGAACAATCGGAACCCAGAACGTCAGCGCGACGGACAACAGGAAGATGATGAAGGTGTTCTTCAGCGCAAGCCAGAATGTCGATGTCTGCAAAAAGACGAAGTAATTCTCTAACCCTACGAACTTGCCGGGCGGGTTCACGATATCGTAGTTAAATAGACTGATTTGAACGGCCGAGAAGATCAGATAATACTTAAACACGATGAAGACGATAATGGAGGGCAGTAGAAACAAGACCGGCGTCCACCGGATACGGAAGCGGTTCCGCCTGGTGTGAAGGGCCTTTAGGGGAGGACTGGATTCGAGCTTCATCTTTTCACCGCCTGCACAAGAATAGATGCCGGGATCACCGATCCGGAAACCCCGGGCATCTTAAAAATCTGTTGTTAGTTGCCGGTTTTGCTCAGGATGTCCTTGTTATACTTATCGATAACTTCCTTCTGTGCCAGTTGCTCCGCAGCCTTAAGTTCTGTCAGCGGGTCCGCATTCTTATCCAGCAGTACCTTCTGAATCGGCTTTACCACGTAAGGGCTCAGGCTCGACTTCAAGTAATATTCCAGCTGCTGCGTCTCTGCTGCCTTGCGGATGGCGCTTAAGAAATCGGCCGGCATACCCTCGACATATCGTGACGGATCCACATCTTTAACAACGGTGAACGGGTTGATGCCGAGGCCGTTATCTTTGTTGAACTGCAAACGGGTCTCGATGGCTTCCTTGGAGGACATGAACATAATGTAATCGAAGGCTGCCTGCCGCTTCTCCGGGGTCGCCGACGGGCTGATTGCCCAGAAGCTGCCGCCCACCTGGGATGGTCCTACACCCGCTGGACCGACCGGATAAGGCATGAAGCCGATCACGTTTGGATCCATACCCTGGCTGACGAAGGTGTTATAGGAATCGGATGCGCCAAGGATCATCGCCGATTTGCCGCTGTAGAAGTCTTTGTTATTCTCCTCAAAGGACTGAAGAACATTGCTCTGGACGACTTTGTGCGTCCACTTCAAGTCCTTGTAATACTGCAATGCCTTCACCGTCGCATCCGATGTGAAACTGAGCTTGACGGTGCCGTCCGGCTGCAGCTCCGTCAAGTCTCCTCCGGCCTGCCAGACATAATACTCGAAGTGCCAGTCGCCCCAGTCCATGCCGAGAATGTCGAACCCGACGCTCCCGGGATTTTTCTCCTGAACGGTCTTGGCCGTGGCGGCGAATTCATCCCAGGTGGCCGGAAGGCTCGTAATTCCGGCATTCTCGAACAGTTTCTTGTTGTAATATACGCCTGTCGAATACATGGATAAGGGTACGCCATAGATCTTATTATCCTGGGTAGCCATGTTGAAGGCGCCGTCGATAAAGCGGTCCTTCTCGGGAGAGGCGTTAATCAAATCTGTAATGTCTGCCACAATCCCCGCTTGAACGTATTCCTGCATCTTGGGGAACGACGGCCGGAACACTTCCGGCTGCTCTCCGCCCGCAACCGCTGCCAGGAATTTCTCCGGCGTCTGCGTCTCATCCTCATGAGTGACCTTGATGTTCGGATAGGCAGCATCGAACTTAGCCTGCAGCTCTTCGGCGACCGCTTTAGTCGAGGCATCCGGCGCCGGCTTATCCCAGACTGTAATCTCGACGATCGCCGCTTCCTTTGAAGGCTCTGCCGAATTCGCTGCTGCCGGAGTGTTACTGGCCGGCTGCGCCGTCTGTTCGGCTGCCGGAGCACTCCCGTTGTTGGAACCGCATGCCGCCAGCATACTGAAGGCTAACGATATTGTTAACAGCGCAGCCCGTTTTTGTGTAGAACTCCTATAACGCTTCATTTCATATCCCCCCGTGAAGTGTGGTTGCTGTACTCTTTCATCATAAAGGTTTGCAACCGCTTACTTAATAGAAATAATTAACCGGATAAACATAAATATTTCACCTCGAGGACAGCAGCGGTTCGATGCCCCAGCGGAGGATTGTTTGCTCAATACACAATCGGATTTTAGGGAACATGTCGTACGGAATATGAGATGCACCCGGCAGGGTCACATTAAGCCGGAGGTCCTTTCTTTGCAGCAGCTGGCGGTAAGCTCCGGCTGTTGCTTTCCGTGTATCGGAGTGGCGGTCTCCGATTCTTGCCAAGGCAGTCACCGCGAACGAGATGTATTGAAAATGAACTTCGGAACATGTCTCCGACAATTCGCTTGAGTCAGGTTCGGGGAAAGCTTCTGCCGGCTCTTCCAATAAGGCGTACAACAAATCCGTTGCCTCCTTGTCCGCAAGCAATCCAAGCAGGAAAATCGCCGAATAGCCCCGTCCATGATTACGCTTATGGACGAGACGGCTCTGCGGAACAAACGGATCCTTATCGCGTGCGATCGTTCTCAGCGCCGCAGCGGATGTGGTGTCTCCAAGGAGTGCAAGCGCGAACGCGCTGTGCTTACAGAGGTTAATATCCTGGTCCTGGGCCATCCAGGACCGCAAAGCAGCGCAAATCGGCTCGCCCATTCTTACCGCCGACCAGATTGCAGGACCCGGATGCGCACTGGACATGCCTTCCCGTATGGCCTCCGGCTGATCGAGCCAAGGCGGCCCCGCACCCGCAGGCTGCCCGCTTATCGGCAGGCAGCCCGTTGCGGCGAGCAGCGCGGATAGCTCCGGATAAGGAACCTCCCGGAGCGGTACTTTCCCGGTTATGGAGAGATAGGCGGCATAGGCGGCGGCCTCCCCCGTCTTTTGCATATCGCGTTTCATCCGTATGCAGGTGGCCAAATCATGATCAACGGCCAAGCATCTGCCCGCGGCGAGCAGGCCCTCCAGTCCTCTTGGAATGAGGGCGCCCAGCGGAACCGGAACGGATATTGTATGTCCCCACATGCTACAGGCAACGGTCCATTTCTGCAGGATCTCGCTCTCAAATGCGATATCCTTGCTGTGCATATCCACATGGGCATAGGCGTAAAACAAAGGCTCTGCCGTATAATCATCATTCAGGAAGCGTTCGAGTGTCACCTGTTCTTCCCCCTTAATCAACCGTCCCTCCCTTACTCCGGTCAGAGGCGCCAGGCGGAGCCACCGGTCCTGCTCCTCGTACACAGCCTTCAAGTGCGTAGAGACGGTCGCAGATTGCAGATTCGCCCGTGACATTGTTAAAGCATCGCCTTGAGTGACATAACCTGAATCAGTATGCCGGGAGCTCACCTGCCCGTTCTCCAGCTGCAGCCATACATTCGAGAACGGCTGCGTCTGGCCGTCCAGCGGCCGGCCGTAATACACGCCTGCTCCGGCATGCGCACACACATGCGCGTCTCCCGTGCAATCAATAACGACCTCACTGCCTGCGGCTAATCTGCCTTCCGCGGAAATCCATTCGATTCCGCATACGCGGCTGCCCTGCATAAGAACGCCTGTAATCGTACTTTCATAACGGATAACCACTCCAAGCCGGATCGCTTCCTGCTCCATCACGATCATTTTGGCTTCTCCGTTCACGCCTTGCGAAGGTGTGAAGCATCCGGCAGCAAGCCTCACAGCCTTTTCGTCAAGACTCTCAGATAAGCCGCCCCTGGAACCGTAATAATAGCTCCATATGGCACCTATTGTACCCGTGCCGCCCATGCCATGCAGACGCTCAACCGCAAGCACCTTCAGTCCCTGTCTGGCAGCGGTGACCGCCGCTATCGCACCCGCTGTCCCCAGCCCTGCTACGATGACATCATAATATCCCGCATGAACTCCCTCGAAGGGTAATTGGTTGACCCTGCCGCCGCTATACCTTTCAGCGCACTCCATCCGCTTCCGCCTCCCATCTTCTCCGGTGTACATAACCTTGGTCAATGGCTTCAACCGGCTGTCTGTACCCTTTCGATGGCAGCCAGAACCAGTCGTCCATGAAGATCTGCAAGCCCCGGGGCACATCGGAATCAAAGACGGAGGCGATGGCCGCAATTGTCCAGGGGAGAAGTACACTTGGACGATTATGCCAATAGCTTAATAGACCCTTCCTTGCGGCTGGCCAATCATCGTCTGCCTCCAGTGTCCACTTGATGATATGCTCTGCGCTGAAACGGCCTTGAACGAGCTCCACCCCGGGATCGCTGGCAGCAGGCAGGCCCTGACCTGCAATATCGGTGTGAATATACGCATTAAGACTGCGCTTATCCGGTTGGAAGCGATCCGCCGGCCGGGATACCCGGCTTGTGGTTGTATCGAGAATGCGTCCGGCAGTTACCGTACGGATGCCGGACGCATTGTATAGCTCAACTTCAAAGCCTGAGGAGTGCTGCCGGATCTGCAGAATCTCCGTCAGCAGCAGCACATGGACCCGGGCATCCAGCAGTCTCCGGCACAGGACCGGGTGAAGACCCGGCAGGTGGACCGGTGCTATAGCCGGTCCCGTCAAATTGCGTTGCCGGAGCTCAGCAGCGAACGAATATCCGAATCCGGACAACGAGGGCGCGTCCCCGTTCCGTCCCGGGTTGAAGCTCTCGATGAACTCTTGCCCTACCGCTGCGGACCGCTCGACCACCAGAGCCGATTCCGGTGCCGCTAACGCTGCTCCGATTCCGCTGAGAGTCGCGCCGCAGATTAGTGTCTTATAGTGATCGTGCCCTTCCCTCTTCAATTAAAAATCTCCTCCTCTGTAAGCGCACGGGTTCTTCATGCACTCTTCTGCCTCCTGTCACCTCACCGGCCTTCCTCCGGGGAAGCCTGCACATTCAAGCGATACTGGACCGGAGTCGTCCCTGTCGACTTCCGGAACACGCTGCTGAAGTAAGCAGCATCGGGGAAGCCTACCAGGACGGCTATTTCCTGAATTTGCAGTTCCGTCCTCTTCAAGAGCTGTTCAGCCTTGTGAATCCGTTCGTCCGTCATGTAGGTAATAAAGCTACTCTTAAACCTCTCTTTGAACCGTCTGGAGAAATAATTCGGATGGATATAGAACCGCTCCGCGATCATCTGCAGACTGACAGGTTCATGCAGGTTGTTGTCTATATATAACTTGATCTCATCCATCAGATCGGGATTGGACGAATGCCTCATCCTGTTCAAGTGCTCGATGATATTATTCGTCATTGCCGCAAGCCTGCCCTCAATCTCCTTCCAATCCTCCACTTCGTGGAGCCAGCTCAGCATATCTCCGACCTCACCAATGATCCATTCCGGGATACTCGTTTTTAGAAGCAGATATTTACGGTAGAGAAGATGGTAATCGATGCAGAAGCTCTCTAATTGATTGAAGCTGGATTCTTCGTATTGAACGAGCGCCTCCAGGCGGGGGCCGAGCCACTTGGTCAAAGCTGCCGCATTGCCATCATTCAGGAGACGGAATACGAACCGTTCATCTTCTTCCGCAAGAACCGAGCTCCCGTTCCCTTTGCCGCCGGCCGCCGGGGTCAGACCATATACTTGATTCCGCCCGTGAATGATCCGGTCCCGCAGGGCCTGCTTCGCTTGCTGATAGGACTGATGGATTTGACTGATGCTCTGCACCGGCATGCCAACCCCAATGGTCGCCTCAAGCTTGAGATAGCCGTTAATCCATGTCAGGGCCTCTTCGAGCTCCCGCTTGATGGCAGTCCGTTCAATAGATTCGCCGTCTCCGAGCACGTAGACAAGCTCATTGTCATAGAGCGAATGGCGGAACAGCGTTCCTTCCCGCCCTTTGGATTCAAGCACCTGGGAGATGACGTTGGAGATTGCGAACCGGAGCAGGGCTTCGTCTCCCTTAAGGAAGGAGCTGTAGGGCAAGCCGGGCATCACGACTTCGAACAGGACTACTACAAACTCACGGCAAAAAGTATTCATTGAAGCAAGCTTTCCGTCCTGCTCGATGGCGGAGCTCCCGCCTCCTTGCTGGATCAGCTTGGTCAACAGCCGTTGGCGCGAGATCTCCTCGCTTCGTTGCTGCAGCAGCTGGAGCTCATCGCCGAGAGAGGAATGCCGGCGGTCCTGCTCAATCTTCGCCATGATCCGCATCAGGCAGGCCCGGAGTTCTTCGGGTTCTATCGGCTTCAGCAGATAGTCGGCAACTCCGTATTGAATACCTCTCTTGGCGAACTCGAATTCTTCATATCCGCTGACGAGAATGAATTGCAGCTTCCCGTCCAGCTCTTTGGCCTCGCGGATGAAATCCAGCCCGTTCATCTCCGGCATCCGGATATCCGTAACTACGATGTCCGGCTGTAGCTCCGCAAGACACTGCAGGCCTTCAAGTCCGTTCGAGGCTTCACCGATCTCATCAATCGGCAGCCCCATCCGTTCGATCGTCCGGATTATCCCTTGCCGTAAGATGGGCTCATCTTCAATTAGAAGCAGCTTCATCGGATTGCTCCTCCTCTCCAAGCTTTCTTAGAAGAATAACGACTTCTGTTCCCTTCTCCCATTCGCTGGTGATCGTAAGACCATACTCTGTGCCATACAGCAGCTTGATCCGGTTCTGCACATTCATCAGCCCGATGGAGGATGGAGGCGTCTCGTCACGCCGCTGCTGGATATCTTGACTTAGCAGCATGTTCAGCTCCGCTAGTCTTGCTGCAGCGACCGGCGGGCCATTATTCCAGATCGAGAGATAGATCTGTTGATCGGACCTGCTCCAGCCCCGGATCCGCAATTCGCTCTGTGCGGACATTCTATCGAAGACATGTACGAAGCAATTCTCAACCAGGGGCTGCATTAACAGCTTCGGAATGGGGATATCATATAAAGTTTCCTCCACCTCGACTGTGTATTTGAACCGGTTCCCGTATCGCTGCTGCTGGATGTAGAGGTACAATTCGATCTGACGAAGCTCAAGCTGTATCGTCGACATCCGGTCGGCGCTAATGTTGTAACGGAACATCTTCGCCAGTGAACGGCTAATCAGGCTGATCCGGTCGTCATCGTGCAAGGTAGCAAGACTATCGATAATACCTAGAGTGTTGTATAGAAAATGAGGATTGATCTGCGATTGAAGTGCCTTGATTTCTGCCTCTTTCCTTACCCGGTCCGTTTCGTACACTTTGAGGATAAGCGCTTTGATCTCCTCCGCCATATGATTAAACCGGTGAATGATGTAACCGGTTTCATCTTTGGTGCGGATAGGCAGAATAATATTGTAATCGCCCTTCTCGACGGCCAGAATCCCCTTCTTGAGCTCCTTAAGGGGGGTCAGGATCCGTGAGGACAGAAGAATTGCGATCAGCATGGCCCCCAGCAGGCAGGCAATCCCGATTAAGATTGTATCCCGCGCCAATCCGTTTACCTCTTTGAGCAGTGTGTGGACATCAACGATCCCGACGAGAACCCATGACGTTTTGGCCAGGGCCTGGGAGACATACAGCACTTCTGAGTCCTTATGGCGTTCCACAGGCTTGCCCAGCAAGGAGGAATCAGCCGATATCTTAACCGTCTTGGTCTTGGAATCCATCAGAAGGAAATCCACGCCTTCGGTCTCTCCAAGTCCCGCGAGCCATTCCTTCAGATACTCGTAGGACAGCTGGACCATCAGGACACCGATGATGGGGAACTTGGTAAGAGTGCTGATATTTTTTACCGCCTGTACGAACGTCAGCGTGCTTACTTTCTCCCCTGTACGCCGGTCGAACGCTATTGAAGGGACCCAGACGCCTCTGCCGTTATTCGCCACCGCGATCTCCTTCAAATCCTCGAAGTCGATCACATCGGTGTTGTTGAGATTGCCTTTGATCAGGCGGTTGCCCTCCAGCTGTGTGACCACGATAAATTCCACCGCCGAATGATCGGTCACGAACTGGCTGAAGTTGCCGGAGAACTCACTATAAGCCAGCGGGTCGGAGCCTAACGTCTGTACGAAGCTTTGGAATCTCGGGTCCGAAAAGTAGTTCCAGGCTGTACTTTTGATGTTCGCCATCTGCGTCTCCAGGTTGGAGGCCGACTGCGAGCTGAACAACTCCATGTTCTTGATCTCGCGCTGCTTTATATCGGAGGAAGTATGGTCGTAAGTATACAAGCCCAGCACAGATACCGTAACCGTGATGACGGCGAATAAGGCAAGCAGCATTTTGCGGAAAAGAGAGCGTGAAATATAGGCGAATACAGCCATAATCCCCTTTGTGACGGATTGGATTAACGAGAGTATGGCCATCGCCCCCAGATCATAATTTTTTCCATAATTCATTATAATCCGATTATTACTCTAAAGGGAGTTCTCCCTGTCCGGTCCTCACATAAACCACCGTCACAATCTCGGCAGACCGGACCGGTAACTGAACCCGTCCATCCTGCCCTGGGGTCAGCCGATGCAGCCGTTCCTCCATAATGTTGCTTTTGTTCCATACGCCCCCGGCCCCGGAAGGTGCATCCAGCGTTAAGAACGCAGGCTGCTTTGTGGCATTGAACCAGCGGACGACGAGATCGCCGGTTTCTTCCGAAACCTTGACCGATGTCAGTAACAGTCCGTCTCCCTCCCATTGCAGCCAAGAATGGGTAGGGGGAAGTTCTCCGGATTTCAACCCGGTTGGACTTACCGTAAAGGGGACCGACCGGCGATAGGCTTCCACCGCCGCTTCAGTCCGGAACGGCTTACCCGAATACGGAATGAGGCTGAGCTGGGCCGTATGCTCTCCCAGGCACTGCGCCTCCGGCGTGCGGAACACGCCCCAGTCCCCTAATTCCCCCACAGCCCGGAGCAGCGTGACGGCAAGTGTGTTACGGCCGTCCTGCAGCACTTCATACTCGTGCAGCCCGAGGCCTGCCGCCATCAGACCGGCCTCCCCGGAATCCATGCCGCAGAACGATTGCTGATGATGGCAGTAGCTCGGATTGACCCATTCGGAGTAAGGAGCATTACTGCGCTCCGCAATCTCGAAGACCGATTCCGCGTAATGGCTGTCCTCCTGAATGCCGGCCGGGAAGCAGATACGCAGCCGGTGATCCTTCGCCTGGTTGTCGTAATGGACCGATAGCTTTAAGCTTCTCGCTCCCCGCTCCAGCGTCACCTTCATCCTGAGGATGAGCGGAACCTCACGCTTGCCGCGCTGTGCTTGCCGCTCCATGAAGGGAACCATCGCATCGGTTTCTTCCTGCAGCATCGAATCCGCTTCTGCCGGAATAGCCCACCGGTGAACGATCTCGAACGTGGCTGCTCCGGCCCAGTTCTCCACCAGTTCGCAGGAAGACATCGGGCTGTCTTCTGTCGTCAGCGCAGAATGTCCTTGCGGTGCGGCGTATACGTATTCATTGCCGATATCGCCCGTATCCTCGAAATAGCCTAATCCGGAATAGTTTGTCTGCGACGCCTTATCCAGCATAGTGAACGTTCCGTTATCTGCAATATCCACACGAATCCATTCATTCTCCATTGATCGCGGACCTGTAACAAGCGGAGACGGGGTGAAAGATGCAGCAGGAGGCGTACCCGTTGCCCAGGCGAATGTCCGGTATCCGAGAGCCGGAATTTGACCGGCGAAGAAGGTCAAGCGGATGATACGGGCGTAATAAGGCTCGCGGAACCGGTCCTCCGGCAGCTTGTAGCCGAAGCGGACGCCGAGGTCCTCCACCTGCGCTTCAAGGCTCCCGCCCGAATCCGTAATGACGTATCCCGGCCGGAAGGGCAGGCTGCTGAGTCTTTGCTTCAGCTCAGCCGGCTTGCCTTCAGCCAGATACAACCGCTGGGTCTCCAGTTCAACCGTGACGACACCGTGCTTGGGCCAGCCGGTCGTGTTGAATACGATGAACGGCAAGGCGTTACCGTAGGCAGCGAAGCAAGAGGTATCCACCTTGCCCGCCAGCGCCTCCGCGCTGTCCAGGGCGATCGATTCGGCCACCTGGAAGCTTTTGTCGAACCGTGTTACCATCTCCCGGTGAACCTCATCAATGCTGCAGCCGCAGATGCTATCGTGAGGATGATTCTGCATCAGCGTCTTCCAGGCATAAGCAAGCAAGTGGTGCGGATATGCAACCTCCTGCAGGAAAGCGAAGGCTGCGAGCGGCTCTGCGACCCGCTCCAGCTCTAATTGGCCCAGGGCGTTCTGCCGCTTCAGATTAATCCGGCTTGAAGCCGTATTGACGAGTGTATACCAGCCGTCACTGCGCAAGCTGCGCAGTTCTCCATGGATGACGTTAAGCTTCTCCGGTGCGGCAGCCCGGACTTGTTCGATATAGGTCTCGAAGTTGGAGTGTACAAACCTGGCATCCGGATATAGCCGACGTGCGGCCGCAAGCGCTGCGGACAAATCGGCCTGGACCGGCTGATGGTCACAGCCGTTCATTAGCAGCAGGTGAGGTGTCGAGGCAAACTGCCCGGCCGCTGCTATACGTTCGTCCCAATAGGCCGTCGCCTCTTCGTCCCGTACCGGTATCTCCATCCCGTTGTTGTACCAATTTGCAAATAAGATGCCCAGGACTTTCGTGCCGTCAGGTGACTCCCAGTACATCTCGGAATAAGGCGATTCGTAGCTGTCCGATTGCCGGACGTAATTATTGAAGCCTGTCGGCTTCACCCCTCTACCGAATACCGCCGCTGTCATGCCCGCTTGCGCGATCAGCTGCGGCGCCTGTCCGATATTCCCGAAGGAGTCCGGGAAATAACCAACCCGTGTCCAGCGGCCATAGGGCTTCGCGGCCTGCCAGCCGGCCAGCAGGTTCCGCACGTTGGCTTCCGGACTGGTCAGGAACTCATCCTGCAGGATATACCAGGGGCCGATCAGGATGCGGCCCTCTCTTATACGCTGCTCAAGCTCTTCCCTGCGGTCAGGACGCACTTGTAAATAATCGTCCAGGATGATCGTCTGGCCGTCGAGATGGAAGCTGCGGAATTCCGCGTCCCGTTCCAGCACGTCCAGCAATTCATCCATCAAAGTGACCAGTCTCACGTGATGCTTCTCAAACGGCATATACCATTCCCGGTCCCAATGGGTATGGGATATGACATGTACAATGTTATTCATCGAGGCACTCCCCTTGTCGTTTCTTCGATAGACTCAGCGTAATTGTATAGAGTTTCGCTATAAGCGGGAATGGAATATCTGTACTTCCTCGCTATGAAAATTCAAACGGCATACCAAACAACGGTACGGAGATCACTCCCCGCACCGCTGTTGCCTGCTTGGTTCTATATACCGCTAATCTTGAAATTATCCAGATAAACACGATGATCCCGCTGGGAAGTAGAGCCGATCAGGACGACGGCATAAGCAGTAGCGTTCCCGGTGAATCCGTCTGTCGTGAAGCTATAATTGCTTGTGCTGCCCGTAAAGGTTATGCCGGAGATCTCACCCGTTGAGGTATCAACCGTATAGGCTAGATGCAGAAAACTGCTCTCAGGATTCCATGTACCGGTATATGCAATCTCTGAACCTATGGTTTGACCGTTCACCTTAAGTGTAATAGCTCCCGTCCGGTTATCGATGCTGAGGCCTGTGAAATAGGTCTCGGCAGTCTCACCGCTGCTCTGGGAAGGAAGAGCAGCGTAGAATCCGAGTCCCACATGCTCGGTAGCTTTCACCGGGAAGGAGAGATCCGCCTCGATGCGCATTCTCGCCGGCTTGTGATCGCTGCCGGAGCCGGTGAGCGGAATGGCAATGGCGCCGCGTGAATTCCCTGCCGCATTGATCTGTGCTTGCGGCAACGGATTTCCCTGGCCGCTATTCACAAAGGCGGAGAAATTTCCGTTCGAAGGAAAGCTTGCCAGCGACCAAGTCCCTCCGGGAAGATTAGCCGTGTCCGGTGTTCTTCCGGATATCCCATTCCCGTTGCTTCCGCTGAAACCATCGGAGATCAGGGTGACTTCTTGAACCGTCACGGCGACGTCTGAGACTAAGCCCTCATAAGTGGCCTGCACGACGGACGTGCCTGCGGACACCCCTGTAATCGTCCCCGCCGCATCGACTGCGGCAACCGCGGGGTTGCTGCTCGACCAGGCGACCTGGACACCGCTCATGACCGCATTATTCTCATCATAGACTACAGTCGTTACAGAAGCTGTACCCCCGACGGGCAAGATCACTTCTGCCTGACTGACCGTAATCGACGCCGGCCCGGGCAGGTCTGCTCCAAGCTTCGTCCGATCGGTCAGGATCAGGTCACCGAAGAGATTCGGATTCTTGGAGAAGCCGATTCCGCTCATATACTCCATCCATCCGCGTCTGCCTGTTCCGTCATTATCATTGACAAGCAGAGAGAACCCGATGGCGTCCGTGGCAGACGGCGTCATTCCCGCCGGAAGGATATCCTGCCATTTAACTTCCAGCTCATAGACGGTTTGAGTTCCTTCCCGGTGGATCGCAACAGATGAATTCTGCAGATTATTACCGCCGATGCCGCCTCTTTTCATGACCGCATTAGTCTCCGGGTTCAAGGCGACGATGTTCTCGCTCCAGCCCAGTTTGCCCGGCTCGATAGAACGCCCCGGATCAATCGCGAACTGGATGGAATCCCCCTTCCAGGCGTCGCCCGGCGGGTTATTGTTGAAATGGGTATTATCCGTCACCTGAACAGCCAGGTACAGCTGCTCCGCGTCCCACTTGGTGTAGGCGGTGGCGCTCAGATCTCCAGTCCCTCCCCAGTCGGTCATGAGCCGGACCTGTGAGGCCTGGTCAAGTGCGAAGGATTCCGCATTACTCCACTCTGCAGCGTTGATAACCCCATCGATTACAATGGTATTGTTCGACTTGACTGCCGTCAGAGCGCTGATATTCCGTTCGATGAGCTGCGAGAACCCGTCGTCCCGGTCCACCTTGAGCTTGACAGATAATGGGGTATCCTTGCTTAGGGACGGTGCCGGAATAGCAAGAGTTGTGCTTGAATGAGGCGCAATAGGCGCAAAGGTAGCCGCTCCGGCCATATCAGATGGCTCCAGCACGGTAACCGTTCCTCCGCTCATCGTTTCGGCTGCATTCTGGTTGTCGATCGTGACCGCCAGATCCCAGCCGTCCCCTGCTGCATTCACTACGGGTGACACGTGTACGGCAACTGCTTCCTCCATCAGAACTTGCAGCGTCAGGCTGCCGTACTGTTCGCCTGCCGGACCGGACGGGTAGATCCGTGCGACTCCGGTGGAGGTGGTGCCCGGGGCTCTGACGGTTAAGATATCCGTTGCCGATCCCGCGGCGAAGGAACTTCCCGATACCAGCACCCAGCCAGCCGGAAGGGCCAGCTCATAAGTGCCGGATAGCGATTCTGCCCCGCCCGCGCGGGTGATCCTGATCTGGATTTCTTCCCCGGGAGCCGCCGTAATTACAGAGGCATCCGCCTTAAATGTCGGAGTATCCAGCACGGGCACCGCAGCGGAATTTCCGATGAGGTAGACGGGCTCCTGCGAAGCCGTGAATGTCGTCGTGCCACCGATCGTATTGAAGGCACGGGCATTGCCGAACATATCTCTCAGCTCTACCCCGGCGGTTCCCGTATGCAGACCGATCTGCTTATCGGCATTTGACCAGATTACGGTGATATCCTGGTTGTCGGACGCACGGTGGAACTTATAGGCTCTGACGTCATTGTCCGCCAGGGTATATGCCTCAATGAAGGTGGCTCCGCCCAGCAGATCCGACACGGCATTGAGCCCGACAAATGAAGGTTTCGGCGAATTATCGACATACAGCACGCCTTGGCTGCATTCATAGAAGGTGCTGTCGGTACAGTCATTCAGGAAATCATACCAGTAAATCCGATCGATCAGCTTATCATTCGCCAGATTGGCCACGTACAATTGAACCGCATATGAAGCCGATTCAACCTCTGTGAACCCTCCCCACTTCTGATCCATCGTCGGCCAGCCAATTTCTGTCAGCCACAATTCAATTGTCTTCGTGAGCCCGTGGTTACTCTGATACGCTTCGATATAATTGTTCAAATCCTGGAATTCAGCGAGGGTCTCCCCTTGTTCAGGATTATAAGAGGGGTACACATGGAAGGACATCACGTCCAGATATTGCGTCGCCCCCAGGTCGACCAGCTGTTTCAGCCAAGGCTCGTCATAGTTCAAGGTTACCCCGCCGACTACCTTCAGGCTTGGATTCACACCTTTGATAATCGTATACGCGTTCTGCAGAACAGCCAGATATTGCGCGGGCGTCAGTTGGGTACTGAGTTCATTGCCGATTTCAAAAGCGTTCACCTTGCCCTGCAGACTCGTAACTGTCTGCTCTATGACAACGGGGTCCGTGCTCGTCACGATAAATGTGCTCAACCCGTTCGCAGCGGCGTTATCGATATAAGTCGTCGGATTACCCGGGTTATAACCGTCCCGAATGGATACTGCGCCAGCCTGGGCTGCCAGCGGAAGCCGTATATCCGAGCCGCCATACGCTTTGCTGAAGTGGGTGTTCATCCCCAGGAAGGATTGCACAGGCTTCCCCGTCAGATCGGCAATCGTTCCAAGGTGCAGATCTTCATGAAGCTTAATCGTTCCATCCGCACTGACAGCGTCCACAGATACTGTGTACGTCCCTTTATCCAGAATGCCGAAGTTCAGCGGCTTGACGAAGCCCTTCTGCTCCGCGTTCAGGCTGACATCGAACGCTCCTTCATCCACTTTGATGTTCGAATAGTCAAGCAGGCTGTACGTCACATGCAGTGCTCTGGCTGATTCGAACTGATTGTCGAAAACCAGGTTGACGCTGGACGCCTCCGTATCCTTGAAGACGCTGCCCGTCTTAACCTGAGCCCCGCGCATGGACACGGTAGGAATGAGTTCAGCAGTTACCTTGGAGAAGCAGACCGGTACACTGGTCTCGATCCGGAAGTCGGCACCATTATTCAGACGGTTGCTGAACTGGGCATCCTCAACAATGTAAGTCACCTGCTTCCAGGTATTGCTTCCGGTCAGCACAGTCAAGTCTGTATAAGCGTACTGCGTCTGCGTGGAATCATAAGCAAGCTTGAAGCCCTTCTCACCGGTCACGGCGCTGTCGTAGTAGTCTACCGTTACCTTGACCGTATTTTTACCGCCATAAATGTAATTGTCAGTTACCTTGAAATAGATATAATGCGCGCTCGCGGCAGGATTCGTCTGCCAGCCGGTAATGCCATTATAAGTTTGGATGGTCTTGGCGTTCGTATCTCCGGCAAACGGCGTCAATCCGTTTTCCTGAGGGACAGCCCCTAAGATAACGCTTACAGGTCCGGTTACCTTTGTCACTATAACGGGAACGCTCTTCGTGAGCGTACCGTACTTCGCCGTGACGACGGCGCTTCCGAGCTGCTGGGCTGTTATTTTACCTGTGCTGTCGATCTTGGCAACAGCAGCATTACTGCTGGTATAGCTGATGGTGAGCTTGTTCATCAGGTAGCCGTTCTGGTCCAACACGGCTGAGGCAATCGTCTGTGTTGATCCGATAGGCAGATTAACGGCAGCCGGAACAGCCTGCACCCCTGTAGCTACGGAAGTAGCCGCACTTTTCGCGACAGTTATGCTTCCGAACAGGACGGGGACGGAGGTGTCGATCCGGATGTCGGCCCCATTTTCCCTGTTTGCTAAGTTAGCGTCCTTCAAGGTATAGGTGACGGTCTTCCAGGAGTTGCTGCCTGTCAGATACGTCTTAGGTACGTTATAATCCCAGGCACTCGTTGCGGAGTCGTAAGAGAACCCGAAGGTATTGTCCGCGCTGCCGGCCGGATCATAATATTCGAATGTGACCGTGACCGCATTGGTTCCGCCTTGGATAAAGGCATCCGACACATTCAGGTATATATATTTCCCGCCTCCTGCCGGATCGGTCCGCCATCCTGTTTTGCCCTGGACCGTCTCTTTGATAACCCCTCCCGGGCCATCTCCGTTCCAGGCCGTTATTCCATTCTCCGTATTCGTCACTCCCAGAACAATACTCACCGGACCCGGCGCCGGATCAGCACCTGCATAAGACGGAACGACTGCGACAATCAGCATCCATACAAGCAGCAAAGACATAACGAACTTCCTCTTCATTAATACCCCCACCTCACCTCATCATTAAGGTAATTGCACCTTCATTATAATGACGGAGAGCAAAGGACCCTATGAATATCCTAATGTAAGCACTATTAAAAATTGAACGAGTCATGAGATACGGCTTGCTGCACAACGCAGAAGAGGCATTCCCGTTCATCAAGAAATGATGGGGAACGCCTCTTGTGAACCAGGCTAAGACAGCTTTTTTAACAAATTAAATCGTAATCAGATCCTTGATCCGTACCGGGAGTCCGGTACGAATGGCCTGGTTGGCGGCGATTCCGGTCATAATGGAGCGGGCTCCGTCCCGGTGGTCGGCCGCACGGTGGTAAATATCCTCGTCCGGGGTTCCGAACAGGTCGTTCAGCAGCACAGGATCTCCGCCGCCGTGGCCTCCCGCCCCTTCATCCACCTGGACTTCATAAGGCGCTCCAAACATGGGGTGTACTACAATATGCTTGCCTTCCACAGCTCCTTCCAGGGCACGGTCCCCCCCGGCATTGACATAGGATTTCTCCACGATGCTCATTTCGATTCGTCCTTTAGATCCGTTAAAGGCTATCCGGTAACCCTCCCAAGGCATGTAGGCATTCAATGAATACGTAAGAATCGCCTTATTGCTGTACCGGACCATGACGCCCATCGTATCCTCAATGCTGATTCCGTCACCGAATACGCTTTGATCCCGCTGATAGCCATCCTCTGCTTCCGCATCCAGATACATCTCCTTCAGGACGGGATTCTCATCCAGCCGCAGGGCAAAGGGATCGTCCTTGGCTGCCGGATTTCCGGTGGCACGCTGATAGAATGAAGTCACGCCGCGGTTCTCGGCATTCTCCCGGCCATAGAATCTCAGATCGCCGAAGGCAAACACCGTTTCGGGCTCCGCACCGATCCAGAAATTGACCAGATCAAAGTGGTGAGTGGATTTGTGAACAAGCAGTCCTCCGCTGTTGCGTTTGTCCCGGTGCCAACGGCGGAAATAATCCGCCCCATGCTCTGTATTCAGCAGCCATTCGAAATGAATGGAATGCACCTCCCCGATCACCCCGGAGGCAATGAGCTCGCGGGCCTTCGTATGATGGGGGGCATAGCGGTAATTGAAGGTGACCCTGACCTTGCGTCCGGTACGCTCCACCGCATCGTATATCTCCTTGCATTTCTCCACATCCACCGTCATGGGCTTCTCTGTGATGACATCACAGCCAAGCTCAAGCGCGCGGATAATATATTTGTGATGGGTCCGGTCGACACTGGTGACAATGACAATATCCGGTTTCTCAGTCTCGATCATGGTGTCAAACTGTTCAGCCAGGTAGGTGTTCACCTGCGGATACCCGTGTGTTTCCGAGAGCAGCTTGTTGGCATAATCCATACGTGTCTGATTCACATCGCAGACAGCGGTAAGCTCCGCAGAATCCCTGTACTCCTTCGCGATAGCTTCATAGAAAAATTGAGCCCTGCCGCCAATGCCTACCTGTACATAACGCTTCTTATCCAATTACGTGCGCCTCCCAAATTTTGCTCTTAGATTGTCTTCCAGCTATAGAAAATTACTGCTTTTATTATGTTGAGCGCCGCCGCGCACCCGCTCAGTTTACCGTCTCAGCCGGAAAGTCCAGCCTGAACAAATAAGGGGTCAGCGGCTGAAGCTCCAGGGTCTGCCCTGCAACGTTTTGATCTGAGATCAGGTCCGTGAAGCCGCTTGCTGCTGCTCCATTGCGGACCGCTTTCACCTCGACGGGTTCCGGGCCATAGTTAACCACATTCACCAGTGTTTGTCCGCCGTACTCAACCGTCCTCCACTCCACATTGTATACGGGAGTATTGTCTGCCGGATCAATCAGCAGCAGTTGCCCCGGATTCAAGGTCTGCAGGACAGGCAACAAGAAATCTCTGATTTGGCCTGCGGTCCAGTCCGTTGCCGATATCTTGTCCGCATGGGTGAACACATAACTTCTGTCTGCGGCTGGGAGTGCCACGCCATGCGGCGTAAGCTCCAAGGCGTGGGAGCCGATCAGCAGTACCCGTCCGCCCTGCTCCATAAACTGTCTGATGCCGGTCAGCGTCTCCGGATTGACTCTTGAAGCATTTGGCACAATCAGCAGCTTATAAGTGTCCAGCCAGCCATTGTCCACCTGCTTTTCAGATACATATCCCGCCTTATAGCCGCTGTAAGACAATGCTTCATAAGCGCGGAGCGAGACTGCCGAGTAATCGCCGGAGAAGACACCCGAGGCGGTAGAATACAGAATCGCCGCTTGCGGCTGTTCATTCTGGAAGGCGGTAACCTGACCGGACAGCCGGTTCAGGTCCAGATTGGTCCGCCCTGCCTGCGCTATAACATCCGGCCGGTGCAGAATGCTGCCCTCGGTGCTGGCCGTCTCATTGTAGGTCCGCTCCCATACCCAGATTGTTGATCCGCCCCGGCCATGAATTGCGCTTTGCCACAGTACGGAGCGGACATGCTTCGCTTGTTCCGGCGTATACATTTTGTCCCCGTCAGCGATCAGGTGATGCTCTGAATTAAAGACCGGAGCTTCTTTGAAGGAAGCCTGCATATCGTAGAAGCTGAGTTCTTCCATGAAGCCCTTCGGGCCTTCGTTGATATAATTCCAGTTATCATTGCCGTTGATCTGGCTGAACTCCGAGAAGCGCTCGATATCCACGCCCCACGAGAGGCTGCCCCGGGGATCACCCATAATTTTGGCCTGTACGGGCAATCCGGGAGCGAGCTCATGGATAATTCCAGCCATCCATTCATGCCAGCCGGCGAAGTAATCCTGGTTAAACAGAACATAGTCATAGGACGCCGGAGTAGCTGTAATATTCTCAGGCATAGGCACTTCGGTGAAAGAGCTGTAGGCCGTTTGATAAACGCTGTTCAGCTGCCCGATATCACCGCCATAGATTCCTTCAAGATACTCCTGCCAGGCCGGCAGCGCATAGGCATCCTTATTCGACGTATAGACAGACTCGTTGGTGAGCGTAAGACTCTGCAGCGAATCATAATCCTTGATGGCGGGAATCAGAGCCCGCAAATAATCCTCTATAATAGCTTGGGCCATAGGCTGGTACAGGGAGAATTTGATGGAGCCGTTGTTCTCCACCTTCAGCTCAGGCCACTTAGCCAGCACCCAGTCCGGGAAATAATGCGGGGAAATCAGAAGATTGACCGCCACGTTATGATCTTCGGCCCGCTGCAGCACCGGCAACAGATCGGATTCGATTTTGCGGGTGGAGACAACGTACTCCTTATCAGCGGAATAGCCGCCCAGCTCCTCGAAGCCGGGATTCTGAATCAGATTCACCGTGCTCCCGGCCTTGACGACACTTATGTCATCCACCCAGACCGTCCCCGTATTCTCGGATAAAATAACCAGCGGGTAGGATACCTCCCCCTTCGCTGTGGTGTATTCGTACGTCACCTCCGTCCAGTCATAGGTTCCGCTTGGCAACGGCTGGCGCTGCTTCCAGCCCGTTCCGCCCGGGAACCAGACATTCCTGGCATTGTCACCCTTCACCCATACCTTGAATTCATAGGTAGTCTCGGGCTCTACCGCTAAAGTCTGAGCGACATTGATAAATACATTCGACTGCCGCGGCGATGCATTGACAATCTTCAGGGAATGGTTGCCGGAATGGCTCACCCCGTCTGTAATAGCCGCAGTAGCAGACACTGCGCCGGAGCGGTTGACCGTGTAGCGGTTAACGAAATCCTGTTTATCCAGAATGACATCCCTTGGCCCCAGTTCAATCTGGATAACGTTGGCTCCGAGATCCTGAAGCTTCGGAATATCCCGCTTCACCTGGTTGAAGTGGCCGTAGCCCGTGAAGAAGATAGGCCGTTCTTCGGTGGCGCCTGTACTTCTCACAATGGTGTCTCCAACGAAGGAATATCCGGAGATTTCCGGCCGTCCGGTGACATAGCGGGGAGCGGACTGCGGACTCAGGCTGCCGTCCAGATAACCTTCCAGCTGATGCTTGCTGCCCGCAAGCATCCTCTCAAGCTCAGCCGCCACATAATGCGCTCTGCCGAGCCGCCCTTGCACGATATCCTCCTTGCCGTAACCAATGAAGTCCTTGATCACGGTATAATCGATCCGCTCATAGTCTGTTGACAGTCCCTGTGCCTCACATTGCAGCAGCAACTGCTCCAGACCGGGCAGTTGTGCATTCACACTGTCCAGCATGGCCTCAATCTCTGCGGGATCGAGTACTGCAGTCACCTTCAGCTCCTGGCGTTTGCCGGCAGTGCCCCCTTGCTCTGCAAGCGTGAAGTCAAGCAGCTGCTCTCCGGGGTCTGCCGTGGTGAACGGCAGGCTCCATCCGGCTGCCGAGCCTGCAGGCAGCGTGAAATCTGCTTCCACACCCGGAAGGCTGGACGACAGATGGAGGTTATAGGGTTCATCAGTCGTGTTCACAGCGTACACCGAATAAGAGACCGTAGCATTCACATTGATCTCCTTGGGGCCTTCCACCCAGAAGCTCCAGGGATCGGCGGAAGGAACCAGATGAACTACTGCATGGTCGGCCGGACTTTTAGCTTTGCCGATGCCTGGTGTCCATTCCAGCCAGCCCCGCCGGCCCGCGCCGTCATTGTCGTTGAACAGCAGCGTGAACGGAAGCTCCCCGTTCTCCGGCATACCTGTGGAGATGGCAGACCACGGCATCCGTACTTCATAGAAGGTCTCCTGTCCGGTCCGGCTGGCTGCAGCAGTGATCACTTCCGCTCCTGCTGCGGCCCCGCCTTCGCTGAACTGCCAGACATGCGCCTGCCCGTCCATGTAATTAATGCCATATTCCGGCCCGTAGCTGCCGCCGGGACTGAAGGCGAACTGGATGCTGTCTCCTCTCCACATGGTGCTGTCGGAGACAGGAACATGCACATTATCTGTCACCTTCGCCGCATAGTAGAAGTAGTTCTCATCATAAGCGAGATAGACGCTGGCGGACACATCCGCAGGCCCTCCCCAGCCGTCGACCAGCACCTGTCCGGCAGCTTCCGGCAGCTTGATCTCTGCATAGCGGCTCCACTCGTCCACTGTACCGTCAATGACGATATCCTCCGCTTCCAGTGCCAGTGCATGCGTATGCTTACCGAAGCTGCTGCGGAAATCATCTTCCCAGTCTGTAATGACCGGGGAGCCCGGTTCTTCGTAGACGGACTCCGCCACGCTCACTGGAGTATTTAAGGCGTCCGGCGGTTTGATTCCCCCGATAGATGCAATCTCTCTCAATGGTTCTCCGTAGACTGCAGAAGCAGAACCTTCTGCCGTCATGGAGAATACCAGCACGATGATCAATGCCCATAATGCTTGCTTGCTGCTTCTCCTATTCATCGTCGCTTATTCCTCCCTTCTGAAATGTCAGTCATGATTTGACTTGAAGTTCGGTTCAACGGATACAGGCGGTTCCTGCTGCGGACTTGCCGGAAGCGGAATCCGCTCCACTTCGCCTTCTGTGAATTGCCCCCGCAGCTGAAGCACATAACGGATATGCGCAGGCCTCACCTCCCTTACATCCTTCTTCCGCTGAATCACGGCCAGCGAGGCAGCGACACCCGCCGCTTCGCCGATGGCGCTGACCGACGCCATGATCCGGTAGGAGCTGTGCGCCTCATGGGTTCCGCTGATGCAGCGGGAGGCGAGCAGCAGATTGGAGCAGCCCACAGGGATCAGGGAACGATAGGGGATATGGTAATAACCGTCCCCGGGAATGCTCTCGAGTCTGGTTGCCCCTCCATCTGGACTATGAATGTCCAATGAATAGGCGCAAGCCGCAATCATATCCCCGAAATGCCGGGTGTTCAGACAATCCTCTGCCGTCAGGATGTACTCACCTGTGATCCGCCGGCCTTCTCTGACGCCGAGTCGCGGCGCGATATAATCCAGCCTGGCTTGCCGGAAGGCCGGATGACCGCAGATAGCCCCGAACAGTTCATTGGCTTGACGGGTACCCTCCTCCATGCCCCGGCTTACGGAATCCGGACGGGTAGGGTCCACCCCCAGCACAGAGGTGGAGTTGAAGAGCAGCGCCTTGCCGTCCGGATACGGAAAGCAGGTGATGCTCTGCCTTGGATTAGCGGTCTTCCCCTCGTCCTTCAGCGCCTGATAATACGGCAGCAGCTCAAGCCTCAGCGAATGAATTGCCGGCCAGGTCTGGATATCCGGATTCTCCAGCTTCAAGAGATCGAAGCCGCTCACACGGAAGGTTGCGGTGGCTGACTGCAGCTTGCCGTCACCCTCGCGGCCGATTTCGTATTGCATACCTGCCATTGCAGAGAGATTGCCATCCGCCGTCGCATCCAGAAACACCTCAGCTGCAACCGTGCCAGCCTGTTGTCCTTGAAGGTGAAGGCGCTGAATCCGCCCATTCTCCACATCGGCGCTCTCCACCGTGCAGCCGGTCCATACAGTCAGCGTCGGCTCAGCTTCCAGGAGCTGCTGATAGGTGGACTTCAGGGCCAGCTCATCATAGGTCGGCACCCGCTGTTCGTTGTAATGGGTATACGCAGCCGGGAACAGTTCACGGTGAATGCCGCTTGTAATTGGACGTCCCCGGCTGTCTCGGAAATTGCAGATCAGCGAGACACTGGAGAAGACGCCGGTGCCGCCGACCTCCGGCCCCGCCTCAATCAGCAGCACGCGCCTGAATAATCTCGCCGCGGCAAGGGCGGCGCTGATCCCGCCGACTCCGGCTCCTGCTACCACCAGTTCAAAATTCCAGTCTTCCTTCTCATAGTGCACATAGTTCCCTCCCTTCGCTTCCAGCGGCTCACCGGGATTTAACGACCTCACACAGGCTGGGCACACCGCTGTAGATTACCTTGTCATCACAGATGATTTCGCACCACTCCGGGCTCATCCGCACATCGATGATATGCCCCCGGAAAGCGAAGCCTGAAAGAGATACCCTCCCTTCAGCAGGCGGACGGGGGTGAATCCATAAGCTGCCATCCAGCCGGGGATCGAGGCCGGTAAGGCCGAACAGAATGGCTTCCGCGCCGGACAGCCCTGCGACTACATTTGCCCGCTTATGCACGGGAACAGCCGGACGGTCGCAGTAATGCTCCTGCGGATAATACGGCAGATGCTGCCCCATCCAGAAATGGCGCTTCAGCACATCCCAGGCCAGCTCAGCGCTGCCGGATTCCCACAGCGTCAGCGCAAGCATCGGTCCATCTCCGGCATAGGCTCCGCCTCCCGACCAATCCGGATCGTTCTGCTCATAATGCAGCTCATCTTCGGCCGAGATACTGCTTACGCCGTATTTGCCTAGGAAAGCACCGTCCCTGATTTGGGCGAACATTCCCTGCTTCATCTCCTCCGTGCAGGCACCGAAGCGAAGGGCGTCATAATATTGAATTGAATAGATCCATTCCTCATGACCTTCGGGATAAATGGCCTTGAACCAGGCTTTGTCCTCATCCCACAGATGGGTGCGGATCGACTGGCGGATACGCTCCGCCTTATCCCGCCATTCCTGTGCGGGCTGATCCCGCAAATCCAGATGTTGCGCCAGATCGGCCAAGCGGTCATAGCTCCAGGCCCGCTCGGCATTCGGACTGGCTACGATATGCTCATAGCCTGCGCCCCGCATTTCCAGCAGGTTCGGCTGAAGGCCATAATCCAGCAGCTCCCTCCACTCCGGCAGCCGGTTATCGTCATATAAGGCCAGTGTCCGCATGGTCGGAAATAGCTTTGCCCCTTCCCCATGCAGCACAAAGATCGACCAGGCAAAGTTCAGGAACGACCATAAGCTATACGAGTAGGGCACATGGGCGCCTTGTCCGCTGGGGGCAAACCGGGAGTGCCGTTCAATGCCGCTGGCTGCTATAAGACTAGCCAGTTGTGCCGCTTTATCCTTCCCCAGCATCAGCGCCAGCGTTCTTGCACCGTAGCCCCCGGCATCCCAGGGGTAACAGCAGATTCCGGCACCTTCCAGGCCGGAGACGGCGGGAAAGGGCTGAATGGCGAATTCCGGATTCTCCCACAGACAGACCATCCCGCTGATCAATGAGCGGCGGTAATAGTCTTCCAGACCCGGAATATCCGATTGCAGCACCGGCAATTCCCGGCAGGCTTCCTCAAGCCGGCGTTCCCAGACTACGGTTGTCCGCCGCCCCAGCTCTTCCAGGGTCTGCCCTTCTTCCCTACGGAACTCTTGCCCCGCAGGAGTCAGAACCGCAGCCAGCCGGAACACGGCCTCCTCCCCTTCTCCAAGGCTAAGCTCCTGACCCCCTTCCCGAAGCAGGGTAATGCGGACCTGTTCATTCTCCCAGATTCCTTCCTCAAGCTGCAGGGCAGGACTGGCAGAGGTCAGCGGTGCTCCATAGTCCCACTCGTCCAGCGGAACCATAGCCGGGCTTCCCGGCAACAGCTCCGGTAGTACCGCAACCGTTACCGTTCTAAGACTGCGGTTCTTGATCCGCTGGGTCAGGAGGAAACCATGGGCATCCGCCAAAGGCGTCAATTCACTGGACACCGCCAGTGATAACAAGCCTCCCTCCACCAGATGATGGTATGTTCCTTGCCTTTTGATCTGATCGGGCTGCCAGACGCCTTTCGCATAGAGTACGCCACAGTCTCCTTTGCCTAAGTTTCCATCATCGCGAACAGGGTGTCCGTCCGCTGTTATATGAAGTTTCACAGCCAGATCCTTGGCGGCAAAAGGCGGCGAATAGCAGCCCTTAACTCCGCTGACCGTTCGTGCGGACGGCGCTACAGTACTATAGCCGCTGCACACCCAGAGATGTTCAGCAGGTGCCAGGCTGTTCCGTAAATCAAACGCAAATGAACCGAGTGTATAGTTTGCAGTTGCCTTCATGGGTTACCTCCGGAAATGGAATTCTGCCCGTCAGCCCTTCACTGAGCCCAGCAGAACCCCTTTGATAAAATGCTTTTGCAAAAACGGATATACGCAGAGGATCGGCAGCACCGTGATGATGATTGCCGCCGCCTTCAGACCCTCCGGCTGAATGTATTGGGAGGAATCCCCGCCCGCAAGGAGGGAATCAATCGGCGTCTGCAGCATCTGGTACAGCTTGACCGTTACAGGCAGCAGCTGCGATTTGCTGATGAAATACAAGGCGTTGGAATACGTGTTCCACAGAGCCACCGCGTAGAACAGCGAAATCGCAGCCAGGATAGGCTTGGATAAAGGCAGCGTCAGCTTGACGAACACCGTCAGGTCCGTTGCGCCGTCAATCGTCGCCGACTCTTCCAGCTCAGCCGGCAGGCCTTCAAAAAATGATTTCATGACAAACAGATTGTAAGCACTTACCAGCCCGGGCAGCCAGATCGCCCAAAAGGTATTGATCAGGTGCAGCTGCTTAACGAGCAGGAACAGCGGGATCAGCCCAGTGCCGAACAGCATGCTGAACATCACCATAAACGTAAAGATCTGCCGTCCTTTTAATCTCCGCTTCGAAAGCGTATACGCGGCTAGCGTGGTTGCGATCATCTGGAGTACAGTCCCTACGGCTGTGATAATCACTGTATTCTTGAGGGCAATGAGCAGCTGCCCGTCGATGAACAGCTGTTTATAGGCCTGAACGGTAATCTCCACCGGCCACAATACCACTTCGCCCGAGATAATTGCCCGGCTGCTGCTCAGCGACATGGCCAGAATATTCAGAAGCGGAAATACCGTGATGAAAGCGCACAGGGCGAGGAACAGATACAGCGGCATACTCTTGAGTCGTTTTACCATAATCCGCCTTCTCCCAGCTTTTTCACAATTTTGTTGACAGTCAGCACCAGAATCAGCCCGATCAGTGCCTGAAATAATCCCACTGCCGTTGCCAGACTGTATTGCGCGTTCTGCAGCCCTGTGCGGTACACGAACGTGCTGATTACATCGGATACACTGAAGACAGCGGCATTCTGCAGATTAAAGATATGTTCGAAGCCCACATCCATCATCTTCCCCATCTGCAGAACCAGCAGGACGCCAATGGTTCCCCTGATGCCCGGCAGCGTGATGTGCCAGATCTGGCGCAGCTTGGTGGCTCCGTCGATTTTGGCCGCTTCATATAAGCCGGGATCAATGGCGGAGATGGCAGCCATATAGATAATCGTGCCCCAGCCTGCGCTCTGCCAGATGGTCGAGACAATGAACACCACAGGCCACCATAACGTGCTGGTCATGAAATAAATCGGATCGATCCCGAACAGGCGCAGTGCCGCATTCACCACTCCGGTGGAAGGCGACAGCAAAGAGACGATGATCCCCGCCAGAACCACCCATGAGATAAAAAAGGGCAGATACAGCATGTTCTGCACAGCCCGCTTGAACCAGTTCACCCGCAGCTCATTCAGCAGCAGCGCAAGCAGAATCGGAGCTGGAAAGGCAAAAACAAGATTGTACAAATTCAGCAGCAGGGTATTACGAAGAACATTCCAGAACTCCGAGCTGCTAAACAAGGTATGAAAGTGCTTCAGTCCCACCCAGGGACTGCCCCATACACCGTCAAGCAGACGGAAGTCCTTGAAGGCAATCAGCTCGCCGTACAGGGTGACAAATTTGAACAGGAAGAAATAGGACATCGCCGGAATAAGGAACAAGTACAGATACCGGTCCCGGTAGAGATAAAATAACAGGCCCCGCCCCGGCTTGTTCAGGCTTTTGGAGCGTATGGCCGCCGGACCGGAAGGCTGGTGCAGTGTTTTTGGCATATAGCTCTTTCTCACTCCTCTATAAATGTCGGGAGCCTGGAATAGGGTTCATTCCGCAGCTCCCTTATATCACAGAATCATTACTTCAGCTTATCTTTGTTCGCATCGTACCAGGCCTGCACCTTGGCGGTCACATTGTCTCCGTCCAGGCTGTTCCAGGCTTGGCGCAGCTCTTCCACAGCTTCATCCGGTGTCTGGCTGCCCATCGCCATACGGGTATTGATTTCTTTCCATTTGGTCTCAAACGAGCCGGCGATGGAGGCGTATTCCGCAACAGGCGGGATATAAGGCAGATCCTTGCGGAAGGTATGGTTCTCCGTGAACTTAATAATGGTACTTTTGAGGGCAGCCATATCCTGATCATCCTTGCTGTCCCCAGCCCGGGTAATCAAATATTCCGGCGTCTGCTGCTCCTGCTGTACCAGCCGGTATTCGGAGGCGTAGCCGACCTCCGTCTTCCATTTGTCATAATCGGTCGTGACCGGAATGCTGTCCTTCATCTGATAATGGACGCCTTCGGTTCCGTAGGTCAGCGGCTCCCAGCCTGAATCCAGCATCCAGTCGATAAATTCCATTGCAGCCTGCGGGTTCTTCATATTCTTATTGAAGGCAGTCAGCAGATGATTGGGAACTTCGACCTCATAGCCGTTCGTTCCATATTTCGTGGACAGTGGCGGAATTGCGGCCAGCTTAGCCTCCGGGTTATTCTTCCGCAGCTCGGTAATGGTATTGTCCATATTCAGGTTGCTGAAATAGATGCCGGAGCGCCCTGTGGTCCACAGTTGCTTCTGCCGGGAAAATTCCTTGTCTGTGGCAAATTCCTTGTCAACGAGACTCTCATGGTAAGCCAGCTGGCGGAAAGCAAGAGCGTCTTTATAACGTTCGGTGAAGAAGCTCTGGGTGAGCTTCCCGTCCTCCACGAACCAGGCTGCACTGCGCGCCATATACCAGTCATCGGTGATTGCGGTATAGGCTGTTGACATCGCCATTGGAATGGTATCGGCCGCACCGTTGCCGTCGGGGTCATTATCCCGGAAGGCTTTGGCGACCTCCACCAGCTCATCCACCGAAGTCGGCATAGCCAGCCCCAGCTTATCCAGCCAGTCCTGCCGGATGAAGATGGCGGTATTGGCACGGGCGGGCCGCATGCTGGCGATGGCATAGATTTTACCGTCGTCCAGTGTCAGGTAAGGCTTCAGCTCGGGATGCTCCTGCAGATATTTTTTGTAGCTGGTGCTGTACTTGTCGATATACTCATCCAGCGGCTGAATGGCTCCTTCATCGGCCCAGCGGACAATAAAGTCGCGGTTGAAGGTCGTCATCATATCCGGCGCCTGATCGGAAGCAATCAGCACATTGAACTTATCGGCCTCCTGATTGCGCGGGATCGGTACCCAATTCACCTTCACTCCGGAATTCTCATTGATATACTTCGTCCACCGGTTCTCCTCATAGGAGCCTTCTCCGGTGGCCACCTGTCCTCTGTCATAAATGGAGCCGGATATCTCCTTGGGCAGCGAAGCATACGGATCTGCGCTTGGCGGCTGTGAGGCTGCAGCCGGAGATGACTCTGCGGTTGTGCCGGCGTTTCCATTACTGTTGCCGCAAGCGGACAACGCCGCCGTACCGAGCAGCAGGACCGCGAGAAGCGCGGGGGTGAGCTTTCTGTTTCTGTACATTCTTGTGACCTCCAATGGACTTGTGATGTTGGGCAGATCATGTCTTGCTATGACGGTGAAGCCTGGCGCCTGGCCTCCACCTAACTATAGCTGGCTCCGCTGCAGGCTGAACAGTTGCAGAACCTACAATGAACTCTCATTTCCCGCTATCCGGGGAATAATTGTAGATAACGCTACATCAGAATGGAAAGTGAAACCCGCTTACCGCTTCGTTATATCATATAATGAAGGGAACATCCGCCGGATAAGGGAGCGATAGCAAGTGAAGAGAAGAATATCAGCCAAAGTACAGCTCATTTATACCGCATTATTCATCCTGATTATCCTGACAACCGTAGCCATCAGCTATATTAGCTCTATCCGTCAGTTAGAAGCGCAGGTGATTGGTTCGAATCAGAATGTGCTGAGCCAGATCAGCAAACGTGTAGACAGCACGCTGCAGGAGATCGATTTAACCACAATTAATCTGCTGCGGAGCAATGACACCCGATCCTTTTTTGAAGATTCCGGCCTCGATACACCGCAGCATTTGCTGGGCCTCTCCATGCTCCAGGATCAGCTGGGTAACAGTCTCGGAGCCAATTTTAATATGAAGGGTATCTATCTGTATTCGGAGAACAGCGGCAAGCTCCTCTCTGCTTCCGACTATTACCCTCTGGAATCTGCGCCCTCGATGGGCTGGATCAAGTCCTTCACCGGAAGTGCCCAGGCCGGGAAGTGGAACGCCTCTCCTCCCGCTGCCCAGAGCAGCGATTTCCTGCTTGTCCGCAATTACCCTTTTACCGCCGGACCCAAAGACAGAAGCGGTGTAATGGTCACGCTGATTAATGAAAAGAGTATTTCGAAGATGTTCGACGATCTGCAGTTCAGCGACAGCTACAATGTATTTCTGGTCGACGGGAACGGGAATGTTCTATCCCATAAGGACCCCAAGCAGATTCATCAGAGCATTCTGGACAACAGCTACGCTTCCCGGGTGCTCGCGCGCGATGGGCGTGGTTATGTGGCAGAGAAAACCGCCAACGGCAGAAATCTCATATTCTACGATAATTCTTCCTATACCGGCTGGAAGCTGATCTATATCGTATCCCAGCATCAGCTCAGCACGCTTTCACTCACTGTGCGGTATATTCTGATCGGCATGGCCTTGCTCATGGTGATCATCGCGGTTTCCGCAACCCGGTTCGTCAATCACCGCTGGTATGCTCCTATGGAGTTTTTCATCGGGAGGCTGGAAGAGATTACAGAGCGCACTCCCTCCGGGTTCCAGAGCGGAGCATCCTCATCTGCACTCTCCTATAATGATCTGCATAACAGAATTGAGCAGGTATTCACCGGCTATTCCAATGCAGAGAAGAAGCTGCACGAGAGCATTCCGGCGCTGAAGCTGCAGATCATGTTCGATATTCTGACCGGCAACCGGACGAAATTCGCTTCCGTAGAGCCGATGCTGAAGCATGTGGGCATTGAACTGTATCCGGAGCATTATATCGTACTCACCATAGAATTCGATAATAAGGCGATGCTGGAGAAGGTCGGAGACATGAACCTGTACCTGTACGCGCTGTGCAATGTAGCTGAAGAGATGATCCGCTCCCGGCAGGATAAGGTGAAAGGGGCAGCAATTCAGATGAACGACGAACAGGCGGTAATGATTCTGAGCTTCAGAGCTGGAGGAAATGCGGAGAATACTGCGGAAGCCAGATCTCTAAGCGAAGATTTCATGGCTTATGTTGAGGTACAGTTCAGACGGACGATCTCTATCAGCATCGGCGGGCATTACGACCACTTCCATGACATCCGTAGATCCTATCTGGAGTCGGCCGGACTGATATCCTGCAAGATTCTCCTGGGGCACAACGCGCTCATTACCTCCAGTGATGTTGGTGCATGGGACAGCGGCAGGCTGCTTGAAGTCTTCGAATCCGTTGATGCCGTGCAGGAAACGGTCAAGCAGGTGAACGCGGAGAAGACCGGAATCGTGCTGGAGGAGCTGTTCAAACGGGCAGCCCGCTGCAATCTGTCTAAAGAGATGATGGTTCAGCTCTGCCTGCAGGTCATTCTGAAAGCGCTGCGAACCGCGGCCGACTCCAGCTTGAACGAACAGTTTCAGACGGAGCATGAAGCGGTGTTCATCCGCCTGCAGCAATGCGAGACCCTGTACGAGATGCGGATGGTCTTAAGCTCGCTGATGGCTGAACTGATTCAGTCGCTGCAGGAGAAACGGAGCATGAAGAAAAAAAGCGGCGAATTAATTGAAAGCGTTCTCTCCTATGTCACGGAGCACTACGCCGAGAGTGATATTTCCGTTAATTATTTGGCCGACCGGTTCAACATCAGCCCCAATTATTTAAGCAAGCTGTTCAAGGAATATACCTTCAGTAATTTTGTCGACTATCTGATTGAAGTACGCATGAAGGCCGCCCACCGGCTGCTGCTGGAAACTCCCATGAAGCTGAATGATATTGCCGAGCAAGTCGGCTACACGAACTTCTCCAGCTTTCTGCGCAATTTCAAGAAACACTATGGCATGACCCCAACAGAATACCGCCAGCTGCATTTGAAAAGATAACCTTGTCATCTCATTAAAACAAAAAGCCGCCTCTTCGGCGGCTTCCTGTGCGCATATGTTCTTGTCCGTCATGTCAGCATTATTTAGAATACGGCGTTATCCCCGTTGTGAACAGATTATCCACTAACCCGAAAAAATCTTCCGGCGCTAAATCCTTTCCCCGCTGAAGCCATAGACGGAATAAAGAAAGTGATGTTGAGATGTGAAACTCAATTAAATATGGTGTTAATGAATCGTTGTGCGGAACGTTCAAATCCAAGTTGTTAAGAGTGATTTCCCTTTTCAGGCGTTCCAAAAAACGGATACTGCCATAATCACCCAAGAGTGCCTTGAGGACGGAGAGATATCCCGGCTTCTCCAAACAATGAAGCGCATCCTGAACAGTATAGGTAGGCAGCTCTTTCTTCGCCAATTCTTCTTTTATATAATTCAATAAATCATTTTCAACAGAGTCCAACAAATCGTAAATATCAGTAAAGTATTGATAAAATGTGCTGCGGTTATACCCCGACTTCTTCGCAATCTCTTGAACCGAGATTTTTTCAATCGGCTTTTGGCTGTATAGCTCACAAAAAACATCGATAAAATTTTGTCTGGTTTTTTCCGTGGTTTCGGGCTGCTTTTTCAATGTAACCTCCTATTCCGAACAAGATTATCATCCGACAAATCATAAAAAACTGATGGTTGATGAAGGAATACCAAAGCTTTATGATCACATCATACAACACGTTGTCTGATAGTCAAGAGATGATGTTTAAACATAGGGGGGATTTGTATGTCAGCAAGACCATATAGGATTTTAATTTTTGGTGCAGGTGTTATAGGGAGCGCATACGCAATCAAATTCTTGGAAGCAGGGGTGGATGTTACTCTGTTTGCACGTTCTAACCGGTTTACAGCCTTGAAAGAGAAAGGTCTGCAATATAATGAGAAAGGTGCCGTTAAAGCGGTACAGGTAAAAGTCATAGATAAGCTTGAAAATGATGATGTATACGATTTTATTTTTGTAACCGTTCGTTACGATCAATCCGAATCCGCGTTGCTGGCACTCAAAGACAATCAAAGCAAAAATATTGTTACCATGACTAATAATTCGATTGGATTTACTTCGTGGCTGGATATTGTTGGAGACAGACTTTTACCAGCTTTTCCCGGGGCAGGCGGACAGATTAAAGAGGGGATTTTGTATGCCCGGTTCCCTCCAAAGATTCTGATAGCTACTATGTTCGGCGAAATAAACGGTGTAGTGACAGAACGTGTAGAGAACCTCGCTCAATTATTCAAAACAGCAAAGCTTCCTTACACAATGAATAAGGATATGAAGGCCTATCTCATAACACATTCCGTATCGGACATTGCATTGCTTAGTGTTTTACACTCTGACCATAAGGTCATTGACGAACAAACAATCAGAACCAGACAAACGGCACACCAAATAACAGTCACCTTAAAAACGTATTTAAGGGCAATTCAAAAAGCTGGCGTTGCAATTCATCCATCTGTATTTAAATTTGTGCTTTTATGCCCAAGCCTGATTTTGGATTTATTCTTTATGATGTGGCTGCGGACTAGAATGGTACGGGATATGCTGCTGCCGGATTATGCGGATAGTGCAAACAGGGAAATTGTACGGCTGAGAAACGATTTATTGAAGCTCTTAAGTTAAAATAATTAGCTCTTCAGCTTAATATAGGGACGAAGCAGATAACTTGCTATTTTTAAAGGATTAAGGGTTGTGCTTGTAAGCAATTTTTTGCCCAAGTAGCTGTCGAGATTACGGATAATGAGATCCAGGCTCTCATTCGAGAGATGCTCCATCGTTCGGCGCAGGACAAGCGAGTTCTCATAACTCTTTCTGATTGGCTTGGTAAGCTCCTCATAATTACCCAAACCGCATAAATCCTGGGCGGCATAAATTCCTGTCATCCAGGAGGCATGCTGCCCGAAGCCCATGAAGGGCATCATTGCGCCAAAGCAATTACCGACATAAAATGTATTGCCGATCCTCCCGGAGTGACATACCCCAAGGGGGTAACCGGTAATTTGAAACTGGTCCGTGACGGGCAGCGCTTGCCCCAGCTCCGCTTGTACCTTGAGATAATAACGGTCCCATAAGGTTTCGATACCGGTATTAATCTCAGGGATATCTGGAATGGCAATGACAAGGTTAGCCTCTTTCTCCGAGAAGGGGATCAGGTATCCGTATCCGAAAGGAGCGAGCTCGTAGTCCAGCCACGCTTTAACCTCATAAGGATCAAATTGCCCCTCCACCGTTGCTCCTTTTACTGAAACCGTCAGGTCTTCCCTGAAATTCCCGGTCTTCTTCGCGTAATCGCTGTCCCCCGTTGCCATCACCACATGCGTGTAGTCTGCTAGCAGTTCTTCATACGTTTTTTCAGATTTATAATGGATTTTCGACTTCACCTGCCGCCCCAGCTGCGCTTCGAATGAATTCTTCTGTCTTCCACGAACGTTCGTGAAGCCAAGCTGCCCTTCCAGAATAGCCTGCTCATGCTTCGAGTAAAAGGTGAACTTTGAAATCCCGGCAGCCGGATGAAGAAAAATACCAAATTGCTCGGATAAGTAAGCGATGCTGTCGTTAACGGGACGGGTGAACATGGAGAGCAGCACTTCGGCATTCACAAACCGGTCTCCAATCATACTGCGGCTTTCAAAAATCACTGGTTCTATTCCATGCTGCTCAAGTGTAATGGCACAGGCAAGCCCCGAAATTCCTGCCCCCATGATTGCAACTTTCATCAAGCGCTCACTCCTTCCAGACATTCTCTTTCATACATTCTTCCCGTAACAGCGGAGTGAGTATTCACTTAGGCTTGAGCGAATTTACACAGGATTACCCAATTTAATAGTTTATCTGGAATTAATTGCAACGTCTATCTTCTATTTCATATGAAGGATGGTATTTTTTAGCATATAATCGCTTTAATTAGCTAAAGGAGGTGAATTTACATGAAAAAGGAAGAACAAGAATTGCTTGCAGTCATCTTAGAAGTCACTGAAGAATTTGATAACGACGTTACACGTGAGAACAATGTGAATAACATTCACTAACAGTTCTCTGCAGCCCGGCCTCCTCATTGAATCACCAGATGAGGAGGTATTCTTTTCATTATGGAGGTCTTGAAATGGTAAAAACTGCGCTTATCTACCCTCCGATCAGCGATCCTACTTCGGGATATCACAGCCTTTGTTGCTTGGCGGGCTATGCGCGGCAATTCGGCTTTGAAGATATTGATATTATTGACAGCAATATTGACGCATGGCTGTACAACGTAACGCCTGAGCAAATCGGAACAACAATGCAATATATCAATGAACGTTATGCGCAGCTTCAAGCACTGGAAGAACCTACGCCCATTGAACAAATGGAGCTTTATTATGCGCTCAAAGTACGAGGCATGAATTTTGCCAGGGAGCTGCCAGCCGCGCTGCACACTTTCCGTGATGAAACAGAATTTTTTGACTACAGGCTGTATACAAGCGCCGTTGAGACCGTAATGCTCTGGATGGATGCCTTATCCTTAAAGGGCTTCCCGGGGCAATTCAGAGGGTTCAGCTTAGCCACCAGCGGATTCTTCAATATATTTAGCTCCCTGGATATGCGCGATACCCGAATCACCGGAGTAATCTCAGAGCCTTTCGCCGACTACTACAGGAACGAATTGATTCCCGGCATCATCACTGGCGGTTATTCCCTCGTTGGTATCAGTATCACCTATGTTGCCCAAATTCCTTTCGCACTGAGCATGGCACAGCACATTCGGAAGAGCTGCCCGGAAATCCGGATTATATTCGGCGGTACCGCTGTCTCAGATTACTGGAAATATATTTTGAACAAAAACGATTTCTATGCGGTATTCGACTCTGCAGATGCCTGCATTATCGGCGAAGGTGAAAGTGCACTGGTCTCTATCCTCCAGGCAATGGAGCATGATAGGCCGCTGCCTGCGTCTCCGAATATTGCGCTGCATCCAAGAGTTCAAGCCGTATCTGATACCTCCCCGCTGGAGATCAAATACGAAGATATCTGCTCCTTTCCGGCGCCGGCGTACAGCAAGCTGCCCTGGGAGAAATACCTGTCCCCTTATCCGTTCATCTACTATTCCCCTTCGCGGGGATGTTATTGGAACAAGTGCACCTTTTGTGATTACGGCCTCAATACCGATTCGCCTACCAGCCCCTGGCGGCAATACCCGCTGGATAAAATTATGGAAGATTTGAGGATGCTCGCCGTCACCTACAAATATATTTATTTCTCAGTAGACGTATTGTCTCCGGCTCTGCTGCTCAAGCTGGCTGCGGCAATCCTGGAAGAAGGCCTCGACATCCGCTGGGGAGCAGAGATCCGGCTTGAGGAATACTGGACACCGGAACGCTGTGATTTGCTGCATCAAAGCGGATGTACCGCCATCTCGGTCGGATTTGAATCCGGGAACCAGCGGATATTGAATCTGATTCATAAAGGAACCAAGGTCGACCGGCTGCAGGAAACCATTCAAATGTTCAGCGAAGCCGGCATCGGCGTGCAGATTATGGGATTTACCGGATTCCCTACCGAAACGGTTGACGATGCCTTGAGTTCCGTCCATTTTCTGCAGCAGAACAGCAGGTATTGGACTTTTGGCGGACTTGGCCAGTTCGTCTTAACCAAAGGCGCGATTATAGCCAAAGAACCGGAGCGTTTCCGTATTCAGGATATCCGGCCTTTTGAGGGTGAAGATGTCGCCTGGAGGCTGTATTACAGTGAGCAAGAGCACTTGCTTGCCAATTCTTCACGCTGCGGGTCTAAGGAGCTGACTGAGGCCAAAACATCCTTGCGGACCAATCAGTTTGACCGTCCTTGGGTGGGGGGAGTGGATACTGCGCATTCGATGTTCTATCATGACCGGTTCGGAAGCAATATCCTCGAAGTCATCAGCGGGGATAATTCTGCGGCAGCTAATGAGAACGAAATCATGGAATTGAATGGGCATCTTATTGAGGATCACTATTACCTTCCTGTCCACAAGCTGTTTAACAAAAAAAGCCTGGATAACATTCTTGACGCATCCGACCGCGAAGGAAAGGCAGTCACCGCGCAAAATATAACTGAACTTCTTGGGCAATGGACTTCCGAGCATTCCAGTTACCCGCAGCCCAAAGAGCAGCAGCTGTTCGTCCGCCGGGATGGCACTCTGTTTCCGTTTCCTGTACCGATGATTGAATTTCTGCGGAAGTTCGAACACGGCTTGAGTCTGACGGAACTACTGGAGCAATCGGGGCAGCATGAGTTTCATACCAAGCTATGGCAACACTGTATCTCGAGCCGGTTTCTGCGGCCGAAACGGCCACCGGCAGCAGAAACTTGAAGATCTTGGACAAAGGAGGTGTTCTCAGTTGAATTCCACAATCAGTAAACCTAATTACAGGCTTCTGCTAAAGCAGAATGCCGACTTCCGCTATCTGTGGCTGGCCCGGGCAAGCTCCTGCTTCGGGGATTCTTTATACAATCTCGCAATCAGCTGGCTCGTGTACTCGATGACCGGCTCCTCGCTCCAGGTAGGGCTGGTGATTGTCACCAAGTTCCTGCCGGAAATGATTCTCGGTTTATTCATTGGTGCCTGGGTAGACCGCTTGAACAAAAAGATTCTGATGCAAATCTCCGACGCCGCTCAAGCTCTGCTCACCGGAGCCCTTGCTGTATTGATGTTAACCGGGCAGCTTCAGCTGCTGCATATCTATCTGATCACAATCGGCCTATCGATTATGGGCAATCTGTTTGCAACTTCGCAGAGCTCCTTCCTGCCGGAGCTCATCAGGGATAAAACCTACCTCATCTCAGCCAATTCACTGCTGTCCGTTTCCCTGCAAATCACCCGTATTCTCGGCACGGTTGCTGGGGGGATATTGGTAGCCTCCATAGGAAATTCAGGGGCCGTGATTGTGGATGCGGTAACGTTTATCGCCTCACTCGCCCTGATTCAGCAGATTAAGAGGCGCGGCAAGGCCCCGAAGGATTCCCGCGCCGCCACCGGCTTGTCCATCTTCGAGGAGATCCGGGAGGGCTGGGGATGGCTGCGGGGACAAACGGCTATGCTCCTGCTCATCCTCCTCGGTACGCTCAGCAATATTGCCTTAGGGCCCAGCAATGTGCTTCCCCCCATGCTGATTGGGGAGCTGCTGCAAGGCGGTTCCAGCGAGCTCGGTATTTTCAATGCCGCTATAGCTGCCGGACTGCTTCTGGGCGGACTGTTCGTCGGCAGCAGATCCCCCCGGAGAATTGGTATCTGGTTTTCCTGTGGACTGGGTGTTCAAGGCCTTGGCATGTGTGTTATCGCATTATCTCCTGCACTCTGGTCCGCTTGCTTCGGCAACCTGATCTTAGGCTTTGGTGTGACAGTCACTGTGATCCCGATGAGCACCTTATTCCAGCTGCTTGTCCCGTCTGCGCTTCGGGGACGCGTCAACAGCATCAGCTCCATGGCCTTTAATATCTCCATCCCGTTAACCTATGGCGGAGTAGGTATTCTGGCCGACAGCATCGGTGTGGAGGTATGCTTCGGTCTTGCCGCCGCCTTGTTTGCCGTCTGTCTGATCATCGGGCTGACCAATCATCATCTGCGCAGCCTCGACATCCAAGCTCCTCAGTCCTCCCCTTCACCTCAAACCGGTCAATCCGCATAAATAATTCAAACAAAGACTGCAACTCATTTAAGAGTATACAGTCTTTATTTTAGCAGTAAGCTTCACGAGTTTTTCATAATCGCTCTTAAGCTTCCACTTCAACAATGATATTAATAATAGAAGCATCATGGTCTTTAATACGAAGGGGGGCTGCGAAGGCGGAGATGAGTTTTTTATCAATTAACGGCGCTGGATTTATGTCTTCGTAAATGAGCATCGTCGGCTCTTCATACTTCTCATGGTCTAAAAAGGCATGATGGACAAAAAAGCCGGTTCTTTTGGCTTCCGCCATATTTTCAATGCTTAAGGTATCAATAGCTACGGCTTTGCAGTTTGGCAGCTTCGTCCGGATGTATTCAGCAGCTTCGGGAGAGACGGCCGGGAAATGGTTGGCGTATCTTTCGAAATCCGTATCCCTGTATTTCCAATAGCCCGTATTGAAGATTAGAATATCTGCTTCATGAAGCTTTTCGTACGCCTCAAGCATAGCGATTGTAATGAAACCGTCAGGTCCTAGCGGGCAGTCAATCAATAGCGGGCTTCTGTAGATGAAGTCTTCAATTGGAACAGCATCTATGCCCTTACCGTTATTCAAATGATGCCATGGTGCATCCACATGGGTACCTGCATGAAGATAAATGGTTAATACACTTCCGTTCCATTCATCTCCTTTACTCAAGCGCTCACGAGGATCTAATTTCACTTCTGGCAACCCTGGGAAAACCGGCATTCCTGCATAAATCGGGTAACCGATTTCGACGTATTTTGAAATAGTAACACCCTCCTGTAGTTTCTTAGGCAGAATATATACCGGTAATATTACAGCTTAAAAGCTGATGGCAGATAGTACATTATTGCAGCAATTATTCTTAAGCTTATTGGGCAGTTAGAATCAACGGTCCGTCTGCCGTGATTGCGATCGTGTGCTCATACTGCGCCGACAGCTTGCCATCGGCTGTTCTTGCCGTCCACTCATCATCATCGATCGTGATACGATACGTACCTTCATTGATCATGGGTTCAATTGTGAACACCATGCCTTCCTTTAACCGGATGCCTTTGCCGGCCACACCGATATGCTCATAGCTAGGCTCCTCGTGCAGGCTCCGCCCGATCCCGTGCGCCAGCAGATCACGTACGACCGAATACCCGTGCGCTTCCGCGTGCTGCTGAATGGCCGATGTGATATCGCCAAGCCGGCCTCCGGGAACCGCCCGGGCGATCCCCAGATCCAGGCATTCTTTCGTCACCTTCATTAATTGCTGCACCTCCGGCCGGATGCTGCCCACCGCATAGCTCATGCATGAATCGCCGAACCATCCGCCGTATTCCGCAACGATGTCGAGCTTCAGCAAGTCCCCGTCGATAACCACCCGGTTCGAAGGAATGCCGTGAGCCACCACATCGTTGATTGAAATACAGGTTTCTGCGGGGAACCCGTTATAACCTTTCGTAAACTGCTTGCCGCCCAGCTTGTTTATGTGTCCTGCAACAAAGTCATTGATCTCCCGGGTGGTAATCCCAGGCTCGATCAGTTTGGCCACTTCACGGTAGCAATCGGCAACGATTTGCCCAGCCGTCTTCATCTCTTCGATTTCCCTGGTTGATTTGAGAATAATCATCTTTGGTTTATTCGCTCCTTATTCATTCATTCTGGAATTTCAGAAGCCGGGTGATATCCCCGGCCTCTTCGTGCAGCTTACCGCGGCGAAGCGAAAGCGAGGCGCAGCCGGCCAAGGCGGCCAGCAGCATTTCCGCACGCTGCAGCCGATACGGTGATTCCGCTTCGTTTCCTCCGGAAGTGGAATCACCGTCCGCCAGCAGAGCGGCAAACGGCGTAAGCACCTCCTGGAGAAACGCGGCCGAGAGCGGAGATGAACGCGCTTCGGGCAGCGAAGCAAAGCCTTCCCCGGCCTGCTTATACAGCAGGTATACAGCGTGATCCTCTGCCCAAAGCTCCAGCAGCCGGACGCTGGCGGTGTCGGGGCTAAGCTCTGCGCCACCCATCCATCCCCCGGCCCGGTCCAACGCATCCCATAGCAGATCGTTGAGCAAATCTCCCTTATTGCTGTAATAATGATATACCGTACCATAGCCGAGTCCCGCTTGCGCGGCCACATCGCGGATTTCCAGTAATGGCCCTTTATCCAAAAAAACATCGGCTGCGGCTTTGCGGATTTGCGCCAGCCGGCGCAGCCGGATATCCTCATTTTGTTCCTTCGTGCGTGGAGTCATCTAGTCCGTCCACCTCTTTTATTTTTGACCTGCTGTTATGTCAATATAAAACATCGGAACAGGAAAAACAAGTACCTTTTGAAGTTGGATATACATATGAAGTATGATTATTTAAGGAACCCAATGTGGTAGACCATAGACGGGAGGCATTCTAATTATGAGTGATGAGAAGAACATAGCTTATATTCCAGAGGACCATCCGCTGGGTATTTCGGTAATTACAGCGGTTCATACCGGCGATATCCCAGCCTTAAGGCAGCTGCTTGAAGAGAACGCCGGGCTGGCCACATCAAGAATTGTAAGTAACGGGGAATTGCGTTCAATGCTGCATATTGCAACCGATTGGCCCGGACATTTCCCTAACAATTCAGCGACAGCTGCACTGTTGATAGAAGCCGGTGCCGGGGTGAATGCCCGGTTCACTGGACCGCACAGCGAGACCCCGCTTCATTGGGCTGCAAGCTGCGACGACGTCGAAGTGCTTGATATCCTTCTCGATTCCGGTGCTGACATCGAGGCATCCGGCGCCGTCATAGCCGGCGGAACGCCGCTGGATGACGCAGTGGCATTTGCGCAATGGCGGGCAGCCCATAGATTGATTGAACGTGGAGCCAAAGCTGCTCTTTGGCATGCAGCCGCGTTGGGTCTGGTAGATGCTATGGAAGCTCACTTCGCCGGAGACCCGCTCTCGCAGCAATACCCTTGGGGAGCGGGACACTCATCGCCTCCGGACGAGGTGAACGTCGCTTTCTGGTGCGCCTGCCACGGCGGACAACGAGAAGCTGCCGAATACCTGCTCGGCCGGAAGGCGGATATAAACTGGATTTCTGTGTGGGACGGCCTCACTCCCTTGGACGCTGCTCAGCGCAGTGCCTCCCCTGATATGGTACAGTGGTTGCACGGATTGGATGCTAAATCCTCCATGAGTTAGGTTTATAAACAAAACAAAGACTGCAACTCAGATTCTGAGTAAACAGTCTATGTCTTAGCAGCAAGCATCCCCTATTAGATGGTTCTATACTAAAGTATATTCAACTCTTGTTAATCATATACCTGAATCAGTAGATTTCACGATCCGCAGCCTGCTCATTTATGCTTCTAATACAACGATGATATTATCTTATTCCCTTCACTTATTAATGTTTCTCCGCCAAGCTTCTGTATTCAGCTCATTATTCATGACAGCGGCCACAAATGAGCCCGCCGAAGCCGAAGCGATTGCCTGATGCATCATAGATGCTGCATCCCCGGCGCTATAAATGCCTGGGATATTTGTTTGTCCGGATTCATTAACGGCGAGTACTCCTGTTTCTGTAAATTCGCATCCGATGGTGCGTGGAAGGTCAGAGCCCATCACCAGCTCGGGTTTAAAAAAGATTCCCCTGGCTGGAATCACCGTTCCGTCTTCCAGTACAACTTGTTGAACGATTCCATCCTTCGAGTCGATATGCCGGATCGGTGAGTTGAACAAGGGAATATGATTGTGCTGGAACTCCTGGCGCTGGGCCTCCGTCAGTTCATCTGGACCATTCGTACAAACCGTAAGCTGGCTTGTCCATCCCGAGATAACCGGAGCGAAATGCATTAGGACAGTCCCCTTCGATATGACGACGAGCGGCTGGTCCCTTAATTCCCAGCCGTCACAATACGGGCAGACGAAGGCGCTTTTTCCGTATACCTCCTTAAGTCCCGAAATGGAAAGCGGCTGATCCTTCATGCCGATGGCAAATAATATTTTTTGGCTTGATATCATTTGTCCTTCCATCGTGCTCAATTCAAACTGACCGTTGGTTCCTGCGATCGATATCACTGTATCCGCTACGAATGATGCCGAAGGATAAGCCAGGATCTCTTCTTGTGCAATTCGCCGGAACTCCCCCGGTGGGATCCCATCGCGGGTAATAAACCCGTGAACCGCACCAGTTACAGCATTACGCGGACGCCCCTCATCGATTACCACTACCCTTTTCTTTGCCCTTGCCAGCACTAAAGCGGCATTCAGACCAGCCGGTCCGCCACCGATAATTACTACATCAGCATATTGTTTTTCCATAATGAATAACCTCCTTCATAGATTCTAAATGTCTATAATTAGACAGCAAGAAGCCAGCGACTTCTTATTTGATTCGATAAAACAGATATCAAAGAGCTTCTTTATCCACAATAGATGGTTTATTACTATTTTGCAATGATTATTTTTTAAATTAATATTAGCTTTCAGTGGTGGTATCAGCTCCGATTGGCCGCTTGGATCAGCCCGGCAAGGTATTGCTTCTGCTCTCCCTCAGCTTTGTCAGCAAGCTTCTGCAGCTTGTTCTTCCCGCCCCAGATCAGGTAGACGAGATGTTCCACCTGGTAGTAATGCAGGCCGCGTACCTGATCGAGCAGCACTCTCAGCAGCCTGGTATCCTCCAGTTCACCCTTCATCTTGAGCTTCAATGAATCTGTACAGTACAGCATACACGTCAACATCACGGGAAGCATCTCTCTGTAAATGCCGTATTGTTCGATTAACGCAGCTGTGAATCTATTCTGGACAGACTGATGTTCAACATCTACCTTCTCCATATATTGAACGACCAGCGGGAAATATGCCTGATCTGTGAGACCCAGTCCAAAGACCGCATAACTGCCCGGCATGCAGCACTTCTCCCCTTCCGCATCCGTATACCATTCGAAGGTTTCCATCGCCGCCTTGGCGTATTCTTCAAGCAACGGGTGTACTCCCGGGTAATCAAGCGCGTTGGCAAAAAAACGGTGCGTGCCCGTCTTGCCCAGTCCTTTGAGCGGCAGCCAGTGCTTAACTGTGGAGTTAAACTTAATCTGGTAGCTTTTCGGAAAGCCCAATTTCAACAGATTCGTCAGGAAGCGGAGCGCAAACGCATAACTCTCCTCTGACTCCTGATGAATACGGATGCGTACCTCGGCAAATACATCATTAGCGCTACATTCCACCTGATCATTGCATAATCTCATAACCTCTTCTGCAAAGGCACCGCTGCCATGATTAATTAGCCGTGCAGCCTGGACACTGCCGAGTTCGAGCGCACATTGCAGGAAGGCAAGCCCCGCACTTCTGCTGTAGGAAGGCTCATATTTGAGGATGCAAACTGCAGCAAAGATCACGAGCTCAACCGTTTCTTGCCCGGCATTTTCAAGTACAGCATCTATCTTCTTCGTAAATCCCGTCTGCCACTGGGTTCCTGTGTTCTCGAAATAACGCGGCAGCCAATGATCTTCTACCCAGTTCCTGAGTGCTATGGTGATAGTATTGCGGTGCTCAGCCAGATGCTTGTTCCCTTTATTCAGCTCCAGGATCTTCTCATACACAGCGATGATTCTGCCGAAATCCAAGACGGGATACAGTCCTTCATCCAGGAGTTGCCGGGCCAGGAAAAAGGTTTCCAGCGGCTTGGTCGGATATTTGCCGGCTTCAAGCTTGTTAGAGATATAGAAGCTGATACGTTCCAGAAGCTGTTGCCTCTTCGCCTCATCTGCATATTCAAGAATACGCACATTAACAACACCGCTGCTCACCTGGAATTTCCCGTCAAACCTGAAGCGGTAATCCAATACTGCCGGCGGTAATGCTTTTAATTTGTCCAGCATATACGAAGCGAGCTCAGGGATAATCTGCTCCCGCACTTGCACCTCTGTCAGCTGCTCAGGGGTATTCTGCTTCCTTTTACCCGGCTCTGTTAAACCAAGTAAATTATCTGTCACATCCACCCTGCCATCCGCATATTCGAGGAGAGCATACCCGTGAATGCCTGCCTGCAGCGTGGTCCGTTTTACAATTTTCTCTGCTTCTTTATCACTGATAAAGATGAGCCACTTGTCTATTTCCATTTTCATTTCTTCAAGAATTGCTTCCAGCGTATACTCCATGTCTATTACATGCTCCTTTACACAGCGATATCGGCAATGAAATTGTTCATGCCCACTCTATTATTATCTACACTAGATATTACCGTATCATGATTTACCGTTCAAATTTTAACATTGGATAGTCAACATTTCCCTTACTTCTAAAGTGACGGTATAAATGACTAACGGCTTTCTCTTCATATGGAATAATAATGTTATTCATAAGAACGCATGTGCTATAATAATTTTGTGGATGTTTAGAAAAGAGAACGTCTACCCGAATGAGAGAGATTGGAATGCGGCTGCCAATCTTCTAAAACTGACTATGTAAATGGCACCATGGGTTAGGAGCTAACCAGTAAACTTGGACAAACTGGGAGTGTTAGCTCCGTTGACTAGAAGCACCTACCTCTTAGGTGATGTGTAGTTCACTGCGCCTATTTTGGCGCTGTGCTCGACTTGGTCTATTGCTACTGTCGATGCTCCATCCCACGCATATAGATGTATAAATACATAATTTACCTATATTTTCAATCCCTTTAATCAATGGGAGGTGGTCTCGTGTTAATACATATCCAGAGCGGAGAGACATATCCTATTTCATTTCATTATTTGCAACCTCATGATATCGTGGATCAGATGTATGATTGGGAAGAAAACTTCGACTGGTCAGTATATTTCGGGCAGCATGGCATCGCAGTGTATAAGATGGTTATACATGGTGATGATGTAATTCAAGGAGCGATAGCCCTTGAGCATAGAGAGGATCATGTGTGGGTACATCTTATTGAAAGTGTCCCTAGAAAGCGTAAAGAGTTCGATTTAATTGGTGAGCACCTGATGGTGTTTGCATGCAAATGTAGTATGGAGGTTGGCTTTGAAGGTGCAGTTGCTTTCCAGTCAAAGATGAAAGCACCACTTATTCAATATTACATTAATGTCATTGGAGCAAAGAGGATCACTTCTACCTTCATGCTTATCGATGAATCTGTCGCAGAACGCCTGGTTATGCTATACTTATGCTAAGAGGTGATTGTCATGAAGAAGAAAATGAGTCTTGATGATGCTGCTCGTCGATTTGCAAGTGGTCACTACGTTGAGCAATCGATGCCTGGCGCCAATCCCGAGCGTGACAAAATGGTTAGTGATGCAATAGCTAAATTAAAGCAGGTTCGATCTGCTGCCAAGGTTCGCCAATAGGGCGAGCCTTTTTTGTTGGAGATGCACCTTGAGGTAAATTCATACTTAGTTGTACAGCGATATCGGCAGTGAAGTTGTTTATGCCAACTCTAAAGATTCAAAGGGTCGTACGGGAGGGGAACTGGATGGAATTTGAATTGCTGGGCCGGGTAGTATTAGCGGGTTTATGTGGGATCTTCATCGGATTCGAGCGGAAGAACCGCATGAAGGAAGCCGGAGTACGTACACATTTTGTTGTAGCTGTGGGTGCGGCGCTAATGATTATCGTCTCGAAATACGGATTTCAGGATCAGATCGGCTGGGAGAATCTGTCCGTTGATCCATCGAGAATTGCTGCGGGTATCGTTAGCGGTGTAGGTTTCCTGGGAGCTGGAATGATCTTCATGCAGAACAATACGGTCAAAGGATTAACTACAGCCGCAGGAATTTGGACTACAGCAGGAATTGGGATGGCAGTTGGTGCCGGTATGTATCTCATCGGTATAGGAGTGGCCTTGATCATTTTTGTGGGACAGATCATTCTGCATGGGCATATCAGCTGGCTAAGTTCACCACAGACCGAGCGGGTCACCCTTGTAACAGATTATTATGAGCAGACAACGGAACAAATGCTGAATCTGTTGCAGAGACATGATATATCTGTGCTGGCTTTCGAAGCGGAACGCGAAGCTGAGCTTACCACTATAGTTATGACGGTGAAATTTCAACGCAAAGCTCACTTGGAGACACTGCTTGCGGTTATGAATCAGGATTCCCATATTATCCGAATGCAGGTGGAATAATAAGAGCCTGACCTAAACAAACTGTTTATGGTCAGGCGTCTAATTGCCGAAAACATAAAGTAACTTATTATTTAGTTCATCATATTCTTTCATGAGATCTACAGCGTTTCTAGAATAATTACTTTGGATATAGAACCTGCTGCAGGTATATAAAAGAGACCATACTAATTCTTTAGAAACCATTTCTTCTTTATGGATCGTTTCTTTGTAGGCATCCAATGTGGTATGAAGTTGTTGAATCAAGTCGTGATCAATTAACGCATTCCCATTCCCGCCGCCATTCCCTCTTAACTTCACAGAAAGTTCTATACAAATTTTCTTTAGCTCTTTCTCAAGGTTAAGCTCCACATGATCCCTCCATTCTCGAATTAATTATTAAGTTTATCTTACCATTGAACGGAATTATCCTGCTCGTTAATTTAATGAAGTATCGGCTAGATTTTTTTTCTTTTACACTGATGAAGGGTTACAGGCAAAGTTAAGCATCCTTGATCCTGTTGAATTCGGGCTAAGACTTCACACCTTTTCTAAAGACAAAAAAATACCCTGCCAGCCTAAGCTAACAGGGCGATTTTGCCGATTCTTTCACACGACGATAATTTTTCCTTCTATTTCTCGCTGAAACGGTACTGTCTTTATAAGTGACGGCAAAACCGTTTCTACTTGCGTGTCTTAAATCTCTTCGAGAGTACGAACCCAAGGATGATCAGACCAATGCCGGCTAGGTACATGCCTATCGGACTTTCTTCACCGGTCTGAGGCAGCTTACCTGGCAGACCGCTTTGATTCTGTGAAGGTTCATCAATTGTTCCTTTAGGCACTTCATCTACCACTACTTCGATTTCGATTTCCTGGTCCTCTCCATTATTGCTAACGATAATAGTGAACTTGTCTTTTCCGGTATAGCCAGGATCAGGTGTGTACTTCCATTTCCCGTCTGGTGTAATCACGACGGTTCCATGTTCAGGCTCTTCACCAAGGCTAGGAATCCCCCCAAGCGGGATTTCACCCTCGACCGGAATATCCTCTATTGTGTTGACAGCTGTAGGCTGAGGACTAGGCGGACTGCTAATTACAGGTGTCGCTGTCGGTGCGTTTGTAGGTGCACTTGTAGTTTCTGGTGAAGCCGATGGTGAAACTGATGGTGTCACCGTTGGAACTACTGTCGGACCCGGTGTGACTATGACTCCTGGTATTGAAGGAGTTGTTGGTGTCGATGACGGTGTTGAAGGTACATATGGTACATATGGTGTTGCTGTTGGCGTCGCTGGTTCTGTTGGAGCTGGTGTCGCCGTTGGTGCAACAGTCGGTGTGGCCGTTGGTGCTTGTGTTGGCGCAACAGTCGGCGTCGCCGTTGGTACTGGTGTTGGTGCAACAGTTGGAGTTGCCGTTGGTTTCACTGTTGGTACTGGTGTAGGCGCAACAGTTGGCGTTGCTGTTGGTGATGGCGTTGCTGTCGGCGATGGTGTCGGTGCCACTGTTGGTGTTGCTGTCGGCGATGGTGTTGGCGCTACTGTTGGTGTTGCTGTCGGCGATGGTGTCGGTGTTGCTGTTGGTGCTGGTGTTGCTGTCGGTGATGGCGTCGGCGCTACAGTCGGCGATGGTGTCGGCACAACAGTCGGCGTCGGTGTGGCCGTTGGCGATGGTGTTGGCGTCGCTGATGTTATGTTTTTAATTTTCAGATCAATACCCGTAGTTGAATTAATTTTAACTGCATGAGGTGTCGTATCTAACAGATAACCTGCAGGTGCAATTTTTTCAACTACTGCATAATCGCCACCGAGCAGTTTTGTGAATTCAAGCTTACCTGAATCATCTGTTACTCCCTCATTAATCCAAATCTGCTCATTGCCAATGACGCGGAATAAGTCAAAGGCAGCTCCTTCGAGCGTCTTGTTCTGATTATTCGCATCAATCTTTTCAATGCTGAGTGTGCCTCTCACACCGCTGCCTGTGCCTGATCCGCTGGAGAGCTTGACCGTGACTTCAGAATTACTTTCTTTGGTAACCTCTTTGACATTCTTGCCTGCGAGATTCACTTCGTTGCTGACTGTTTCATTATTTTGTGCAGTGATCACAGATTGGTATTGAAGAATATAAGCTTCCGAGATTTCTTTGGTAAACTTCAGTTCGAAGCTTTCTTTGCCTTCATTGTCCTTCTTGAAGGTCAGCGTATAATCTGTGCCGCGAATCAGTTCCACTCCGGAAGAGGTGATCTTCCCGTCGCTTCCAACATTTGTCTTAAAGAGATGATAGGTGTTGGTGAGCAGAATTTGATTCTCACTAGGAATATCTGTTACTATTGCATCCCTCACAACGGATTGATTACGGTTGATATAAACCGTCCAGTCAATCTTATTGTTGTTTTGTGCACCTGTCTTGGCGATATATTCGCCTCCATTAGGAATGTTGACAGAAGCTTTAAGGTCTGCGGATTCCTTGGTTGTGCCGTCATACAGCACTGCAGTGTTATCGACATCCTTCAGATCAATGACCTGATCTTTGAAAGTAGTCTTAAAGGTAACGTAAAAGGCATAATTGATTGTTTTGTTAAAGCTTACCTCCAGCTTATCGCCGGTTAGAGTTACCTTGTAATCTTCTTCATCGACGTTTACATCCACCGAAGGGTTTCCATTGGTGCCGTAGATCCATTTGAATACCTTAACGGAATCCAGATCCACAACTTGACCACTGGTAATCGTATCCACCAATTTGGCATTGGTCAGTGTTTTCATGTTGTAGTTGGCCCCGATATTCCAGGTAATCTTTTTGTTGAAGGCATCATAAGATCCATTCTTGAGTCCGTTATTCTTCACTTCAGGTCTTGGATCAAATGTGGATGTTGCCGTAATGGTCCGTGTTGTAGATTCCCCAGTCTCTAACCAATCCAGCACTGCCTGATTGATAAACCGGTCTTTCCCCACCGTCAACCAATCATAGTTGAACTTAGTTGTGTAGGTGATAATGTAGGGTTCATTGATCGGAGCTTTAAAAGTAATCGTGAACCCGTCATTCGCCGCTACAGGATCATGTTCGGTATTAACAACCTCATGATCGACAGCCGTACCTCCCCCGGAAGGTTTAATCAAAAGACTACCAGGTACAAGCTTGAGCCCTGCGTTAACGAAGGTATCCGTGACTATTAGATTATTCATTGTTTTGGAATCTTTATTGATCGTAATCGTCCAATTTACCGTCTTGTTCAGATAATCTGTATTGCTGTTACTCTTGGTCAATATTTGTTGGGAGATATCCCGGGTAGCTGTGCTTGTATGTTCACCGAAAATCACTTCATTAGTGACCTTACCATTTTTGAATACACGGTCAGGTGCCTTTGTCTTGTATTCGATGCGGTAAGCTGAATCAATATCATCTTTGAATTTGATTTCAAAATGATATTTACCATCTGCCACTGAATCTGTAACCGTGTATTTATTATCCGGAAGCGGCTGGGCATCTTTGACCCCTTTACCATCGGCCGCAATAGTCACCGGGTACACCTTCAGCGAATCTGGAATGAGTTCCTGTTGGAGGTCGATGGTATCCTTCAGAACCGCGTCGTTTGCCGGAATAAACTTTTCATTGTAATTGAAATCAATGGCCCAGCCAATAATCTGGGTTGCCGGGTCATAGCTGGTGGTTACCTTATTAAGCGGCTTGCCCCGTCCTACGGTTACGGTAGCCTTCGATTCTTTGGATAACCCGTTATCTCCCGTAAATACTGCTGTATTCTCATAGCTTGTTGCGTCCTCACCGCTGGCTGTAATATCGGTGGTGAATTCTACACGATACGCCTTGGTGATCGGACTCTGATTGAATTTCAAGTCCAGCTTCGCCGGAGTGGACCCGGAAGCATCATAACTGCTGCCCGGAACAATGGCTCCAGGTGTTACTGTGCCATCCAGCTTCACTTCAAGTTCACGGACAACAATGGTGCCTGTGTCAAGCGACAAACCAGCCGGGATCGCATCGGTGACGGCAGCATTACCGACACTTTCCAATGTCTTGTTGACATCGACGGTCCAGCCGATTTGCGTCGGATTGTAGAATTGAGGCAAGGGAGTACCTTTCTTCTCTACAGTTGAACTGACGTTAGGCTTGAAATGAAGTTCAATCACCTGGGTGCCGCCATTAATAGGAAACGCCACAAGCTGTGTGGTCGACCCTTTTATTTTTTTGGAGCTAAGCAGTGAACGGACAGTAAATGTCCCTCCTACTTGATCATATTGTTCAATAAATTCATTAAACGTAAAGACAACATGATTATTATTCTTATTGACATGATAGGTGCCTACTGTATCCCCGCCAAATTGAAGATCCCCATCCAAATCGTTATAAAGCTCAAATTGGTCAGGAATATTAAATTCAAACGTGGAGCCTGCTTCATAACCGTGCCCATCTGATAATGACCACGTGTAGTTCAGCTCAGAATAGGAATCCAGCTGATATACATTTCCGGTGACTGTCTCTGAGTAGTGCTCATCCGTATACACGGCCAGGGAAACGCTGGTGATCAGATTCTCCGTAATGTTACTGGGTTCTGCATGAGCACGTTCAGTGAAAGAGCCAAAGCTTGTTGTCCATTGGGTAACCAACAGAATAAGTACGAGCCAAATGCTAATCTTTTTCATTTTCATTGATGAATACTTCCTCCTTTTTCGTCATCGATTGTGTTTGAAGCTTCATGCATTGCCTGCGCAACTTGTGGGAGAACTGCGCTGACAGCAGTTTAAGTTACTGTAAACCTGACATATGAACAATTTCTGAACAGCTTCCTGATTTGCGTGTGGAAAAACAAAATAACCCGCCAAGTTAAGCTCGGCAGGTTAATTTATATATGTATGTAATATTAGTTACGGGTTACAAAGTGCTCAATCCCATCTGCTAAATTCGAGATTTTATACTGAAGAAACTCAGGGTAAACCTTATACTCCTGTAATTCATTGATATCAACCCACTGGAAAATCAATCTGGATTCATCTGTTTCTAAAGACTTAAAAAGTCCGCTTAAAGGAATCTGCGAAGCACTGTTTAAACGAACCATATGATAATGACATAACGTATGCGCTTCTTTCAATCCCCACTTCCAAAAGGTTTCCTCAACCCAAATTAGCCGCTCTACTGATATGGTTACGCCGAGCTCTTCCTTATACTCGCGGATGAGAGCCTCTGCACTTGTCTCCCCCCAAGCCACATGCCCACCTGGAAGAGCATATTCAGTATCTTCGACTCCTCTTTGAAGAAGAATTTTACCCTCATGAAGCAAAACTGCGGCGCTCCGGAAATTATGAATTCGATTCTCTTCTGCGAATAACCAATCTCTGTTTTTCATGATTAAATTCCACCAATCTCTAAATAATAACTAAAATTTGGCCGTGCCCCAGCTATTCCCCTCTTCTCAGACTGGCCCGGTACTCACTCGGCGGCATGCCGGTGTGCTTGCGGAATTGCTTGGAGAAATACAGCGCATCATTGAAGCCGACGGACGATGCCACCTGCTCAATGGTCAGCGTCCCCCCGAGCAGATCTCTGGCTTTGTCCATCCGAATTTTGAGCAAAAACTGTTTAGGTGACAGACCTGTTCTCTGCTTGAAGGCTTTGGACAGATGCACCCGGTGGTAGCCGAGGGAGGACGCCAGATGATCAATACTGATCTGCTGATGGAACTGCAGCGAAATCCAGCGGATCGCCTGGTCGATCTGCCGGTCAATAATCTCGGGCATTTCGGCAGGGTGCAGGGGTAGCGCACTTACATTGCCCAGCCCGAATTGATGAAGCAGCAGCCGTGCCCAGCCTGAAGCCTCCAGACTCTCCAGCTGCGGGTAGGCGGATTGCATGAAAGAATTCCGGATCCTCTCGTACAGACTATGCAGCTCTGCGACATTAGCGGAATGCATGAAAGGCATTTCCCTTGTAATCCCTACAGCCAAGAAAAGTTCCTGAACACCTATCCCCTGCAAGGCTACCCATGCATAATGCCATGGGGCATCCCGATCTGCCTGATAACTGAAGAGCGCGCCCGGGAAAATAATGAAAGTGTCGCCGCTCTTACACTGCGCAGAGAACGTCCCGCTTTGAAACAGACCTTCACCTTCCAGAACAGTATGTATTAAGTAATAATCGTGTACAGAAGGTCCGATGGTATGGCCGGGATGCGGTCTCGCTTCTCCGCTGAACAGCACAGACAGCTCCTTCTCCTCGGGTGTGAGGTTAATGCCTATAACAAAATCATAGTGCTCCGGATTCATATGCAACATTCCTCCATATCCATCTTGTCTTTCTCCATAGCCGCGCCTTCTGTTCTATTCTATAGTGATTATAGAAGAAAACAGCGAAAAAAGCTTCTACAACAACGATTATCATAAGGAATAGTGTTCCTATTCCCCATATGAATGAAGCGTATTCCGCAACTTACAGGAGGAGAACATCCAATGTCGAAAATTACATTTATCGGTGCCGGAAGTACTGTTTTTGCCAAAAACGTCCTGGGAGATATCATGGCTACACCTGCCCTGCAGGGGTTCGAGCTTGCCTTGTATGATATTGATCTTCAGCGGCTCAAAGATTCCGAGAATATGCTGAACAACCTGAAGCACAGCGGCGGCAGCACCTGTACCATCATCGCCTATACCGACCGTAAGGAAGCGCTGCGCGGTGCCAAATATGTGATCAATGCGATTCAGGTCGGCGGGTATGATCCGTGCACCATTACAGATTTTGAAATTCCGAAGAAATACGGCTTGCGTCAGACCATTGCAGACACCGCAGGCATCGGCGGAATATTCCGCAATTTGCGCACGATTCCGGTCATGCTTGATTTCGCTGCGGATATTCGTGAAGTCTGCCCGGATGCGCTGTTCCTGAACTACACGAACCCGATGGCTGTTCTAACGAATGTGATGAATACTTACGGTGGCGTGAAGACGGTGGGATTATGCCACAGCGTGCAGCAATGTATTCCCGGATTATTCAGTCACCTCGGGATCGATCAGGAAGGTGTGCAGGCGACAATTGCCGGTATTAACCACATGGCCTGGCTGCTTAAGGTTACCAAGGACGGCAAGGATTTGTACCCGGAGATCAAGCGCCTCGCCGCAGAGAAGCAGCTTGAGCCTCACGGCGATATGGTCCGCTATGAGATGATGCTGAAATTCGGCTACTATATTACGGAATCCTCCGAGCATAATGCGGAATACCATCCTTACTTCATCAAAAGAAATTATCCTGAGCTGATCGACCGGTTCCAGATCCCCCTTGACGAATATCCGCGCCGCTGTGTAGAACAGATCGGACGCTGGGAGCAAATGCGTGAGGAGCTGGTGAATAATCAGGAGCTGAAGCATGAACGTTCCCATGAGTATGCCTCATATATTCTGGAAGCGATTGAAACTAACGTACCGTTTAAGATCGGCGGCAACATAATGAACACCGGACTGATTACGAATCTGCCAAAGGAGGCCGTTGTCGAGGTCCCTTGCCTGGTGGACCGCAGCGGAGTCACTCCAACCTACGTAGGCGATCTGCCTCCGCAATGTGCGGCGCTTAACCGGACCAATATCAATACACAGCTGTTGACAATTGAAGCCGCCATCACACGCAAGAAAGAGCATATCTACCATGCAGCCATGCTGGACCCGCATACCGCAGCAGAGCTCTCGATGGACGATATCGTTAACATGTGTGATGAGCTGATTGCTGCCCACGGCGACTGGCTGCCTGAGTATCAATAGAAGGCGGGATTTGATTTATCGTCATAAACCAAGAAGCCGTCTTATTGGCGGCTTCTTTAATTTGAATTAAATATTATTTTAACTCATACCATTCGCTTAAGTTATCTTGATTGAAATCCAGCTCCTTGCCGCTTTGATCAATGATATACATCTTATCCGGCGGACTCTCCAGGCTTCTACCCGTAAGTACAAGCTGGTGCCCTCCTTCGATAGGATAACTCCTTATATATAATCCCGAACCGGTGTCCTCAAAAGAGTACTTGTTGAGATCGCTCCAATCCAGTGAATCGCCTTTTTCCGTTAAGCTTGTTAATTCATTCAGTGAAATATATTCGCCTGTCTCTCCTTCCTTGTTATTCTGGCATGCTGAGCAGATCATTAGAACGAACAACAGTGTTATTGATAACTTTAATAATTTTGCTAGTTTCATATACAACCCTCTCCTAAGTACCATAATTCTGCTGGCAATTAATAGGGATAATATACCATAATTAAGCAGTCAACAATAAGTTTGCAATCCGGGTCACCTAGTTGTTAATGATCTCAATAATCTTCCGCCGGGCATCTACGGCTTCGGGGATGGGCATCACGACAAACACATGATTCATTTTGGGATATACAAAAGTATTGATTTCAATTCCCTGCCCGGTTAGCTTGTCGTCCTGTTTCATAGTCGGCATTTGCTTATGGCCTTCTCCAATTCCACTAGAAAAACTAATTTTCGATATTAAACCACGGACCTGAAGCTTGAATGACATCCCAAAGTTTTTCCGGAAGCTCAATCTTATTAATATTGGAAGCCTTTATAGCAGTTTGAATTTCTGATTCCTGTCCTCTTTGAACCTTTTCAATCCAATCAGGATCTGTAATTAACGCATGTCCGATCACAGCCAGGTTAAGTCCCTTATCTAAACCTGTTGCAACATCATCTGGTGTTGCCATAGAACCCGCAGCCAGCAGGGGAATCCGGCTATTCACATGTTCAACGATCAACTCAAGATAAGTCTTATCATCTTGGCTGTCGACTGGCTTAGAGGAAAGAGCATCAGGTAGTGAAGCATGCACATAATCAACTTCTGCTTCAATTAGCCGTTCAATCAGTACATAAGTATCTTTCATTCTTATGCCGCCTATTTGATGTTCATCAGGAGAAATCCGGTAGCCGAAAATAAATGGTTTAGCAGCATGTTTTTCTATAACTTTTTTCATTTCCTTAACTATTGCCAGTGGAAAACGAAGGCGGTTCTCAAGTGATCCTCCCCAATCATCCTCACGTCTGTTGAAGAATGGAGAGAAAAAGTTTTGAACTAAAAATCCGTGTGCGCCATGAATTTCAACCCCATCAAACCCTGCTTCAATAGCTCGTCTTGTTGTTTCTCCAAATGCATGAATGACTTCCAGTATTTCATCGTGCGAAAGTTCTCTCGGTGTAACGGAAGGAGCAAATCCAGTAGCTTCCGTCTCAACAGCACTGGAACTAACTACATCTCCATTTGGTGTAAGATCCGGGAGTGCTTTGTTTCCTGCATGAAAAATTTGAAGCACAGCAGCAGCTCCGCCGCTTTTGGCCGCATCCGCCAATCTGCGTAAACTTGGAATAAATTTATCGTCATAAGCTGCAAATTCATTCGTAAAACCAATTCCATTAGGTTGAACATGTGTACAGCCTGTTATAACCAGACCTACACCTGCTACTCTTCTTCTGTAATAGTTCACTTCATCATCTGAAATTGTATAATCGTCATTACTGGCCCAAGTGGTCATAGGTGACATTACAACGCGATTTCTAAGAGAAATACCATTTTTAAATGAGAAAGATTCGAGCAGGTTGTCATAATTTGTGTTCATTTTCTTACCTCTTTCTAATTATTCATTTATAAACTTTAGTAATTGTTGTCTTATGATGAAGCCTTTATTCGTAAGATGATTACCAGTTGATGAGCGGCAACAAGCTTGTTACAATGACACCATAAAGTATTCGAGTTACTCGAAGTCAATATCATGGAGGTATGGAATTTTGAATCAGTCATTACATGAACCCAAATATACGATTAAAGATGTATCTGAAATCACTGGACTAACAAAACATACGATCCGCTACTACGATGACCAACAATTAATCCCTTTCGTTTCAAGAGATGGCAGAAACAACCGCCTATTCTCTGACCATGATCTGGATTGGTTACGAATGGTACACTCCTTTCGTATTTCAGGATTGCCGGTTTCAGAGGTCAAGCATTACGTTGCTATGTGTTTGCAAGGTGATGAGACGATTCCTGACAGGGCTGAGCTTGTTGCAAAGCAGGAAAAAGAACTAGAGACAAAGATACATGAGTACAACCTTCAATTAATGCACATCAAGGCAAAGAAGGCTTATTACAAAAATGTTTTGGCTGGTCAATTGAATGATACCTGGAACCCGGTGAACAATAACCCGGAATGCGGTGAGAAATATGTTATACCTGAACATATCAATTCAGCATCAAAGGTCCATGTATCACCCTGAAAGATAGTCTAGGGCTTCGTGTGCACACGAAGTCAATATTTTTCTTTTCACAATATCTCGACATACCCCTCGGTTCCATGCACACGGATGCGTTGCCCGTCCTGGATCAGTCTGGTGGCATTCTCCACTCCGACCACTGCCGGTAAGCCATACTCCCGTGCGATGACAGCTCCATGGGTCATCAGTCCGCCGACTTCGGTGACTAAGGCCTTAATGGAGACGAACAATGGGGTCCAGCTGGGGTCGGTGAATAAGGTCACCAGGATATCCCCCTCCTCCAGATTAGCCTCTTCCATGTTGAAGATTACACGTGCCCGGCCTTCTATTACACCGGAAGACACAGGCAGACCTGCAATTGCTCCTGGCGGGAGATGCTCCCGTTTGTACTGGCCGGATAGGATTTCTCCATCAGACGTGATCACGCGCGGGGGAGTGAGCTTATCATATAATTTATAGTCATCTTTACGTCTATTAATGAGCTGGTAATCGATTGTATTCGTGCGCACGACTTGGTGAAGCTCTTCGAAATTGAGGTAGAATATATCTTCTTTATCGTCGATAACACCTGCTTGAACAAGCCGTGCGGCTTCCTTCATGATCGCCTGCTTGTAAACCAGGTAGCGGCTAACCATGCCGTATTTGGGATATTCCCGGTAACCAATGAAATTCCGGACCAGGTCAATCATTTGTTTGGTTTCGCGGGCTTTGTGTTCCCCCTCCGGTAACTGCTTCAGGCGGTCTAACAGCTCCTGTTCTTTATCCCAGGCTTCCTGCCGCCCCTGCTCAAATTTCTGCCTGCTGGCATTAGGCGCAAAGTTCCTGATGTTACTTAGAATCATAGGAATCAGGATTGCCGGCTTCTCGCTCCACCGGGTTCTGGTAATGTCGATTTCGCCGGTGCAGCGCATTCCGTACGTGCTGAGATAATCCGTCAGGGCGTCACGGGTTTCTTGTCCACCCTCTAAGGTAATCAGTCCGTCCATGAAGTTATCCTCTTGCACACTCTGTAAATAATCAATGACCTGCGGGTAAGGACGAATCACATCAGCGACATCCATCAGCGCCAGACCCATTTCCGAAGTAATATTGTTCTGCACGGATTGCGAAAGTGTATCTGCCGCGTTTATTTCCCCTAACCACTCGTTAATATGGTCATTGATCCATGCAGAAGCATCCATTGCGGCCATGAACACCGCCGTACTTTGCGGGTCAAACAGAACCTTCTTTAGCTCCTGGATATCTTCCCGGATAAAATCAAATAAATCTGATCCTGATTTCGTCCGGATATTGTATTTCAGCTCTTCTACCGATGCTTCATTGCTCTTAATCAGCTTTGTAACGATGGTCGGATCGCTTCCGATCGGTACCAGATCAACCGCCGGCAGCTTACCGGAGCTTTTACCAGGCCCGGCTGCTGATTCAACCTCCGGTGACAAAGGTATAAAATCACCCCGCTCCACGATAGTCATAAGCGCGTCTTTAACAAGCGGATCGGATTTCCCCAGGGTATCGATGATTGTCTTTCTGGCGGCCGAAGCCAAATGGGCGGTGACATCAACAAACAGTCTTCCTCCGGCTATACGCATGGGCGCAGGAGTAATTAACAGGTGAAAAGACAGTCCCAGCGGTTTCATGGCATCGGTCATCATTTGTCCATGACCGACAGATACATAAGCGCGGTTCTTTTGATCAATGGCTTCGGGGATCGGGAATAGAGTAGTAATAGGCCGGCTCTGCACAATATAGAAGGTATCATCAGCTAGACACCATTCAATATCCTGGGGGGAGCCGAAATAAGCCTCGATTTCTCTTCCGATCTGTGCGAGCTGTAAAATCTGTGGCTCTGTAAGGGTCTGAGCCTGTTGCTGCACGGGATCGAGCTGCCGGGTCTCGGTACCGCCTTCCGGTAGTCCGTAGATGGCCAGTTTTTTGGCTGCTATCCGCTTATCCACGATTTCCTTGTTCTTCACCTTATATGAATCGGCAGACACCAGACCTGAGACCAATGCTTCTCCAAGTCCAAAGCTGGCATCGATGGACAGCAGCTTGCGGTTATTCGTTACCGGATCAGCGGTAAATAGAATACCTGAAGCCTGCGGGAAGACCATCCGTTGAACGATAACAGATAAATAGACCTGACTGTGGTCAAAGCCATTCTGCATCCGGTAGATTACCGCGCGGTCCGTGAATAGTGAAGCCCAACATTTGCTGATATGCTGAAGGATGGCGTCAACGCCGATAATATTTAAATAAGTGTCTTGCTGACCGGCAAAAGAGGCGTGCGGCAGATCCTCAGCAGTCGCACTGGAACGTACCGCGTAAGCCTGTTCACTCCCTAGCCGGGAGAGAGCCTGTGTAACTGCAGTTACAACCCCGGAAGGAATTTCTGCTTCCGTAATGGTCTGGCGGATCTCCCTGCTGATTGCCGCAATCTGCTCCCGTTCATCCACCCGCAGTGTTGTCAGCCGGCTTAGCAAAGCATGATAGGTTTCGTTATGCAAGATTGCTTCCTGATAACCCGCCGTAGTAACACAGAAGCCTTCGGGGACTTGGACGCCTTCTATTCCAGTTAACATCCCCAGATTTAACCCTTTGCCGCCAACAAGCAGCAGCTGCGTATTATCCATTTCCTCAAAACCCAGAACCCAAGAACCCATTCCGTATCTCCCCTAACTATTGAGTTGAGAAAAAAAATTGACAAGAAATTTCCGGCATGTTATATTAAATATATAGGATGCGTTATCTTTGCGAACCTAAAATTAAGTCAGTTGTTAAGTGATTATATCATCGTGTATGTTTATATGCAATATGAAGAACCTGGGCAGCCGCTCAGGTTCTTTTTTTGCAGTCTAATTGTTACGCCCGTAGTAGAGCTTCAGATTCGTCACGTCCACCAGATACAGGATATCAATGCCTTTAGGACTGCGGTCCACCGCCAGCCGCTCGACCGGAATGCCCGGCGCAAGCGATGTTTCGGTCCAGCCTCCGCCCGTATTTACGGCCATGAACGCACGGTCGCTTCCGCTGCTTTTCACGTAATAGATTCTTGCGGCATTGCCTGCCCAAGTCACATCAATCGCAGCCGTAGTCGGAGCTGCATTATAGACCGTTTGCAGCGTCCAGCCTCCTGTGCCATACGTGGCCAGCTTGACCGAGAAGCTCGTGGCGCTTTCTTCACGATAGCGGTAAGCAATAACCGGACGGCCAAGAGTATCGAGCGTCATCTTGGCGCTCTGAACGCCCGGTCCGCCGGGATCACTGCCGCTCTGTACATAGGCTTCCCCTGGAGCCAGAGGCTGCACAATATCCGCTGTTGTCAGTGAGACAGGCGCTGAAACTGTTGTTCCGTCCGCTTTGGAGAATATTCCCGTGGAAGGACTATATTTCAGATAAGACAACTGGTGGCGCAAGGGGCTGGCGGCGAAATACGCCCACTCGAACAAGATATGAAGATCTCCGTTGGCATCAAAGACCAGATCGTCAGGGTATACAGACCGGTTAAGATGTGCTGCAATCACCTTCACCTGGGTCCATACCGATTCGGCATTATTCCAGCGGAACAGAACGGCCTCTCTTTTGCCTGCCGGATCTTTATCTATACGTACCATCAGATACAAATCCCCGTTAGGGGCTGTCGTCAATACCGGGTAGGTTACTGTCATGCCTAGGGGCAGTTCATCGGAGTGATTCTGCGGAATCCCGCCTACCGTATCCGAGCGGAAGTACTGCCATGGATTGCTGTGCATGGAGGCAAATACGTGAAAGCGGCCGCTCCCGTCTCTGGCCATCGAGGGCTGATTATGCCCGAGATCGTCGAGATATTCTGCCGGCACGGTGCCGTTCATGAGCGGCAGCTTACTCCAAATCCCGTCGTTATCCCGTCTGGCTATCGCTACCGTGTGTTTACCGGCAATAGTTCCCGGTGCATTATAGGCCATATACGCATACTCATAACCAAGTCCATACGTGGCAAGGGGAGACCACCATCCGGCCTGGTTGCTGGAATCCATCGGAAATGGCACCTCTTCCAGCACAGGGGCTGCACTTCCTGTTCCCGCCGGCAGCATCAGCATCAGCACCGCCGCCATAACGAGTCCGAGCTTCCATTTTTTGATCTTGTTCATTCATTCTGCCTCCAATCAATAAATGAGATTTAATCAACAGCATTAATTGTAAACGCATTCAAAAATGTCTGCTGCCCCTCCTTTCCTATCGGTCCATCAAGTATTTCTGGCCAAGGATATCATGCGGCTGAAGGGATTGTTACTGTACTTTTGCAAGATTACTGTATAGGAGAACAAAATCACCCTAACGCGTGAATCAACACCTTACTAAAGGTTCGATCAGGTCCTCCGTTCCCGACCACCCACTCAACCACGCCCTTGCCAATGCCGTTTGTTCCCAGCTTCTGTAACCGCTTCTTCAAAGTTATCCGCATTTTGGGGAATTGAATTATTTCCTAAATGATAAAAAAAGAAAAGTCCGGGATCCGGACTTTCCTTTTTTTGAAGCTGAAGCATCTGCGTGGCTATCGCCTGTACGGTCTACTTCCGCACTGTGACAATCATCTTCGGCGTTCTGGTTTCTCCCGCCGGGTTGCGTAACACAACCTCATATTCATAGGTTCCAGGCGTTTTCCCGGAGATTGCAGTGACTGCCGATTGTGCACCTGGTGTATGTGCCTGCAAGGCTTGGGAATCTACCAGCACTCCATTCTCATAGAGCTCATATCCGGTAGCATTCGTTCCCCACCACAGATTCATACTTACATTATAGCTGCCGTCTCCGTCCCAGTTGTCGTTAGATAATACCGCTTGGCCAGGAGAGGCATCTGTAACAGTCACACTCAGCGGTGTGCTTTTCGTTGTACCGAGTGAATTAGTCAGTTCACCGGTATAGATATAGGTACCATTCCGCTTGCCGGCAATGTCGATCTGTACGGACTGGGCGGACGGTGACTGGTCTGCCAGAGACACTTCTTTGATCAACTCACCGTTCTCATACAGCTTAAATTTGGTGCCGTTATTGCCCCACCAGAGATTCATTGTGATGGTGTAATCTCCGTCTCTCAGCCCTGTATCATGTCCGTTATTGTCGGACAATACAGGAGTGCCGGGGGCACTGTTCGCAAGTGGTGTGCCTTGGCTGATCCATGCTGCCCACGTACTCAGCACATCTGCCTGTTCCGCTGTAAATACCGTATTCCTGCCGGCATTGACATCATTGCCATAGGCTGCGAGCAGCTGGCGTGCCTTCGCACCTTCATGCGCACCCGCTGCTTGTTCTGCCTGTTGCAGCTTGCCGCCCAGCTGTTCGGCAAGTGCCCCTGCGCCGGGATCTTCTGATTCTGCTGCGAAGGCACGTGTCAGTTCAGCCAGACTTGCAAAGGTAGCGGTGACACCGAAGCTGAAGTCTACGCTAGTTTCCCTGCCTGCTAAGTCGGAGACCGTAGCGGTTACTTCATGCAGTCCGGGCTCCAGCGTATAAGCTGGAGCATTCAGCAGCACTCCGCTTGGCTCCGCTACGCCGGACACCGTATCAAATGCTGTGTAGGTAATCTCTATCTGCTGGTCAATCGTGTATTCCGGCTGCCCCTGAATTTCGATGGCCGGAGGTGCGAGGTCAACCGGCACCTTAAGCGTCTGTTCTGTCTCCTTATTGCCGTCCAGGTCAACACTCCAGTAAGTCACAGTGTGCTTGCCCTCATCACTTAACGTCAGCTTCGTACCGGTCTGAATCTCACCGCTGTCGACTTGGTAGTAGGTTGCATCAACGCCGGAATCTTCATCCGTTGCGGTAAACGTTACTTCAACCGCTGAAGTATACCACCCGTTCTGTGATGATCCTTCCACTGCCGCGCTTGTATGCGGCGCGGTCTCATCCGAAGGCTCACCTTCAATTGTAACTAAGGCAGAGAGCGGAATATTCAGCTTCTGTACAAGCTTAGCAACCATTCCGGATACCTTAACCGCACCGTTCATCTGGAGATGTGTATTGTCCTCAGTTGTACCTACCCACATAAATATGGATTTGGTGCCTTCCGGCCCAAGCTCCTGGAAATATTCCCAGCTGACTTGATTCAGATCGATCAGCAGGGCTCCAGTTTCCTGTGCCGTTTCTTTCATCGCCTGCACATATTCCGGGAAGCTCTTGTTCAATACTTCTCCGGTGAAATCGCGCCGGTTCACCGGCGTGACCAGCACCGGAATTGCGCCTCTCTGCACAGTGCCGTTAATGTAATCTTTCAGATACACCTTGAACTGCTCCGGTGTAAGATAACGTTCCGGCCGGGACGGTGTGGAATCATTATGCGACCACTGCATGAACAGATAATCCCCTTCATGAATGCCCAGCAGGATGTCATTAAGATATCCGCCAACCAGGAAGGTTTTGCTGCTTAAACCGCTGACTGCACGGTTATCAATTCGAATCTGATCCAGATCGAAATAACCGCCCAGTGTCTCGCCCCATCCGGCCTGCGGGCGATAGCTTTCTGCGTAATTGGCTACCGTAGAATCGCTTGCCAGATACAGGGTTGGCTGGTCAGCTACGCCAATCTCCGGCAGGCGCTCGATCTTAAGCGCATTGATCTTCGGTGTATTGCCGGAGAACGTAAAGTCAAAGACACCGTCAATCAGGGCAATGTCATAAGACACTTCGGTGAACTGGCCTTTGGCGACGGTTGTAACCGGAACTTTGGTCATTTGTTCTACAACTACAGCAGCATTGGTCGCTTCCAGTGCATCACCAATGGTCATAGTTACACGGTAATTGGCTGGCTTCATCTCCACCAGGAGGCTGCTGCCGTTCATGCGGATGAAATCCTCTGTCAGCGCATTTCCGGTTTCACGGTTCTCATCCTCTACCAGCGTGGTGTCCGTAAAGCCATAGCCATTCCCTTCGATATATGCTCTCTTGGAATCTACTTTGGTGTATCCTTGAGCAGCGGTGCCGGAGCCGAAATCAAATTTGTACTCGCTGATGTCACCTGCCGGTTCGCGGGTCAGCGAATCCCTCGCGACCGTCAGCACATTAACTGCATGGTCGACTTGGGCTTGTGTAGCAGCAGCTGTAGCCATAACCGCCTCCACAGACGTCAAAGCTTTATTCAGTACGGCTATGGATGCATCCGAATAGGCTGACAGATCCAAGGCTTTCACTTCATGATGCAGCGCAATTAATGCTGTCTGATCGCCTGCAACCGGTGGAAGCTTCGTGCCTTCGAGCTTCACATTGTCGATCTGGGTGGTCCAGCTCAGGGTGCCGCCTCCTCCCTTTCTCGTTCCCAGGAACCGGAATCCCCTTACGTTATTGGCATAAACGCCGGAGCTCATCGGAATATCCTTGATCGTCTGGGTGATACTTGGGTCAGCCAGACTCGTCAGCGTCAAATCAATCTTCTTCTCAGCGAAGTTAATCTTCACATTGGCATTGACCCACTGGTTCTTCAGGATGTCCGTAGCTATTCCGCCTTCCGGAACAGCTGTGGTGCCGGTTCCATAGTCAGGTGTATACGGGCCTACAAAATAATGGATTTTCGTGTTGGGACTAGCGGTTCCCGTCTTTGTTAATAGCGTGAAAATGGTATTCTCATTCGAATCCTGCAGGGTCAGATGTCCTTCTGACGGGGTTGCGCCTACATTACCGGAATGCCAGTTGAAATTGACATTGACGATGTCGCCGTTCACCGCATCGAACAACCGGAACACTTTCGCGCGATTCCCGGAGCCGGAACCGGTAACTGACATCACCTTGTTTCCGCTTTGCTCGGTGACTGTGCCCGTCATTGTCCCGGCTATACCCGTGGCGTTCACCATCGAATATTGTGCGGCAGCCGGATCTCCCTCGAAATTCTCTTCATACACCTGAGCTTCCGGCTCTGGCTCCGGTTCTGAAATATCCGGATCGATCACTAACGGTGATATGGTTAATCCCATCTCTTTCACCGCTCCTGCTACCAGACCGGCAATAACCTGCGCACCGTAGCTGCTGAAATGCGTATTATCGCCGACGCCGTTCGGGTACTTCGGATATTCACCGGGATTAGCGTACAGGAAGATTTTCTCCGTTGCCGCCAGACCGACACGATTGTAATCCGCAATGCTTAACTGGCTTAAATCGATCAGCGGCACGTTCAGCTCTGCCGCCACTTCCTTGGCTGCCTTTACGTATTCGGGGAAGCTTACGTTAAATTCCTGAGTAACCGTGTTAAAGTCTCTGCGCCCTACCGGCGTAAGCAGTACAGGTGTTGCACCGCGCTGCTTGGCTCCGTTCACATAACGGGTCAGATAGGTTTTATAATCTGCAGGAGATGCATAACGGTCCGGAATTCCTATACTGGCATCGTTATGGCCGAAGGAGATGAAGAAGTAATCCCCCGGTTTGATCCGCTGCAATATCGTATCCAGACGGCCGTCAACCATGAACGATTTGCTGCTTCTGCCGCCGATCGAATCGTTCTGGACCACCACGCCATTCGCGAAATATCGTCCGAATTGCTGGCCCCAACCTTCCTGCGGAGCCTGCGCACTGCTATAAGACTGCATGGTGGAATCACCGGCCATATAGATTGTCTTCGCAGTTCCCGGCGTCTTCTCCGGGTACTTCCCGATGATAATTTCCTGCACATCAATGGCCGTGCCGGAGAAGTTGAACTCCAGCTGACCGTCGACCAGCGCCACGTCGTAGGAATAAACCAGCGGCGCACCTGCGCTAATGCCCGTTACAGCCAGCTTTTGGACAAATTCAGATTTGACACCCATATTGCTGTCCCGGGCATCAGCACCAAGCTTGAGCGTTACCTTGTAATTGGCATTGGGCAGGTCAACTGCAAATTTCGCATTGTCCGGAAGCGAAACATGATTTGCGTCCATTGTAATTCCGCTTGTACTCTCAAAACCGTACCCGGTTGCTTGTGTATATAGTGTATCCTGAATAGCTGTTGTTCCGGCTGCCGGGTCCGTACCGAAAGCAAAGTGATGGACCTGCTCAGTTGTTTCTTGTGCTCCTGTAAGAGTTACGTTCGCCTTAGGGAATTCCGTTGCTTCCGTCCCGAGATAGAATCCGGTGTGCGGCGGCTGGTTGTAGGCGACATTCTGCCAGGCTATACCCAAACGGTATACCGGATCCTGCATCAGCGCGGGAATCTTGTAGCTTGTAGGAATAGTTGTTGTATAGAGTCTGTACTCCGAGCTGTCTTCGCTGCGCAGCAGCAGCTCCTCGCGCCAGTCGCCCAGGATATCCGCCTGAAGGGCAGGATTGCCTTTGGTGTGGTTATTAGTCAAAGTGCCGGTTGCCCGGAAAATCTCCTTCAGCTGCTTATTCTCATAATCCCACTTATAAACGAGCGGAATGCCTTTCGCTGTAGTGTTATTCCATTCGTGGTCGAACAGCTCCCGCTGAAGATCGCCGTCCCACCAGACCGCAAAGTTGGCGCTTCGCGGCACTTCATTCTGTTCATAAATGACTTCTCCGTCAGCCGAGTATCCGCGGGATAAAGGGTCCATCTGACCATCGACAATCGTAGATGCCCAGGATTCATATCCCGGATAGTTCGGATCAATATCCGCTGACATACCGCGTCCGGTATCCTTGCCGGTATACTGGCCCCAGATAATCTCTCCCGTTCCGGCATCGCGCATCTCCAGCCCGTATTCGGCATTCGTGTGTTCATGCACGCTGACGATCTGGTAACCTTCCCGGTTAGGATCAAGCTTGCCGGCATGCATGGCATCTCCATGGCCGAGTCCGGTGCTATAGATCAGGGTTCCATCATCGTCAATCGCAAGGGACCCATACATGATTTCGTCTTTACCGTCACTGTCAACATCAAGCACGCTTAGATTGTGATTTCCTTGTCCTTCATATTGTGATCCGGCTTCATTGGTATCGAAGTTCCAGCGCTTCACCAGTTGACCGCCAACATAGTCGTAAGCTGTGAGCGTCGTTCGTGTGTAGTAGCCGCGGGCCATCACTACGCTTGGCTTCACGCCATCCAGATAGGCAATCCCCGCCAGGAATCGGTCTACACGGTTGCCGTATCCATCCCCCCAGGCGCTCACATCCCCTCTTGGAGGGTCGTAATTCACGGTGGATACTGCTGCTCCGGTCTGACCGTCAAATAGCGTCAGATATTCTGCTCCAGAGAGGATGTATCCGCTCTCATTGCGGTAATCCTTCGTGCCGTCGCCGATGACTGTGCCTTGGCCGTCCTTCGTGCCGTCTGCTGTTTTGACAACAACTTCAGCTTTGCCGTTGCCGTCCAGATCGTACACCATCAGTTGTGTATAATGGGCTCCGGCGCGGATGTTGACACCCAAGTCGATTCGCCATAACTTCGTACCGTCCATTTCAATGGCATCGATATAGACGTTGCCGGTATAACCGGCTTGCGAATTGTCCTTGGAATTACTCGGACTCCATAAGAAAACGATTTCATAATCGCCGTCGCCATCCAAATCTCCTACAGAAGCATCTCCTGCATAATAGGAGTATGTGCCTCCGTCTTTGGTCCGGCCGTCAGCCGGCTTATCGAGCGGGATGGGCAAATACCCGTTATGCAGCACCGATACTGTCTCCGCCTGCATTTCTTCCTTACCGGCTATTACGGTAGATATCTGATACTGGGAACTGTCTGCACCTGTCGCATCCACATAATTGGTGGAGTCGCTGATTGGGGCCGAATTAACCTTATAGCCATTCTTGTATACGTTGAAAGCGATATCATTTGAATCCGTGTTCAAGTACCGCCAGCTCAAATAAACACCATTATCAACGAGGACCGCAACTAATCCGCGGTTCAGATACTCTGCCTGACGGGCCGGAAGACTGCCGGTTGATTCAGCATGTACCGGGGATGGCGGAATGGCAAGCGGGATAACCAGCATTAATGATAATAAGAATGCGAACATTGATTTTTTGAAGAAAGCCATTTTTCTGCGCATGTACTTAACTCCTCCTATTATTCTAAAATCATTTAGAAATCGGGGGAAACTTGTACGTTCATATCATAGTTGTCATTCAGCAGACTTGCTGTAAGCCTCTTAACTTCAATATGCTATTCCCTTTCAGCCTGAGAACATCAACCCCTTTCATTGTGTTCACTAAATATGCACAAGTGTATCAAATAATGGGAATCAATTCTGCTCAAAAAAACGCACTTTCAACCCAGAATCGACTATTTTAAAATATAAGGATTTATATATTTCACGATATAAAGCATCCTTACAGGAATCGCTAGACCATAGCCGATCAGCTTCATAATTTAGAGCACAACACAAAGAAATCCCGATAGCCAACCGCCTGTCGAGATTTCTGCAATGTTATACCTATCCTCTTACTGTCTGCTCTTTCATCGGCAAGATCAGCGCCGTCTGACAGCTCCTTCATCATTCCATATACAACTCAACCAGCTTATAACAGCGGTCACGGGTAACACCGGCCAGCGTGATGGCATACTCCAGTCCCTCCGCTGTCCCGCCTTCGTATTTGGCTGCCTCCTTGGCCGCCGTCTCATCGCGGAGTGTAATCCAGTTCCGCTGCTCCTCTTTCAGCTTAGCCATTTCTGCTTCGGGGAGCTGCTGTTTGAGCACCTGGTAGATCTCATTCAGCGCTTTGTCCCACCGTTCGTTCTCCTGAACGGCCGCTGCTGACATTGCAAGCGTTGTGCCTTTATCCGATATAGCCTTCAGGTCTGACAAACCCTCTTCAATCTTATCCAGTTTGTCAAAATAGGCCTGACGCATGGACGCTTCCGGTTCCGGGGTAGCTTCAGCCGTTGTCTCCGGCGAGGGAGCTGCCGGCGCCGTTGTTTCGGCAGTGGGCTGCACTGTGGCAACCGCTGTCGCCGCTGGTGTTGTCTCCGGTGCTGCAGAAGTTTCTGCACCGGTCGGCCCTGGGGCAGCCGCATTCCCGTTGCCGGCCTCATTATTGCCGCAGCCGCCTATCAGCAGACTGGAGATCAATAGTGTCGTCATAATCGCTTTTTTCATAAGTCCTCATCCTGTCGGTTTGGTATAGTAGATAGCTTACCTTACAGACCCAGCTGGGATCAATGGCCTCTAGAGTTATTACCTGTAACTGCCGCTTACTAATCATTACCGTTCTTGGATCGTAACAAAGAAGAGCCTGAACGGCATTATGCCATTCGGGCTCTTCTTCCTTCCTTACGACCTGCTTCAGATCCTGAGAAGAATGCACCACTTCAGATAGGATATCCTACTGGCCGGTCACTTCCGAATTAGCTGAAATGACTAAGGTTGAAATAGATTCAGCGCCGCTGGTTAACTCATTCATGGTTGCAGCAACCTTTTGGGATGACGCAGACAGCTGCCCTGTTACTGCTGAGGCTTCATGCAACTGATTCCGTCTCCACCTGAAGATATTTCTGGATTGCTCAGTTGCTACCTTCTTTCGTATGTATTCTCTCTACTATATAACTGTAACTATTGCCGGTGATAAACCACTGACAAACAGCTCTATTCCACAAATAACGGCCCTGATCCTGAAGGTTCAGGACAAGGCCGCTTTAGTTTCACATCCATATCACATTGAAATTGCTATTGCTTAGATTAAGGTCTGATCAGTACTTTCAAGGCTTCCCTGTTGTCCATTGCGCGGTAACCTTCCGGAACGCCATCCAGATCAACGGTGACATCAAAAACACGTCCAGGTTCAAGGGTACCGTCAAGAATGTCAGGTAATAATTCTTCCATGTATGCGCGCGTCGGTGCCGGCCCACCGGTAAGGGTAATATTACGTCCGAACAGACTGGCGAAACCGACAGGAGCCTCCTCATACTGCGGAACACCTACACGGCTAATGACGCCTCCGGCCCGGACTGCTCCTATACTCATCTCGTAAGCAGGCATCAGCCCGACACATTCCAGAACAACATGTGTTCCTTCCCCGTTCGTCAGCGCGTGTACTCGTGCTATGCCTTCTTCGCCGCGTTCAGGGACAACATCTGTAGCGCCGAACGCAATCCCGAGATCCGTCCGCACTTTATGGCGGCCCATCAGGATGATCTGCTTAGCTCCCAGCTTCTTCGCCGACAGAACAGCCAGCAGACCCACAGCACCATCGCCGATTACGGTTACGGTTGTGTTCTCATTCACGCGCCCCATCACCGCCGCATGATAGCCGGTACCATAAACGTCAGACAATGTAAGCAGAGACGGCAACAAAGGAGAGTCATCACCAATGTCATCCGGCAGCTTGAACATGCTTCCCTGTGCTTGCGGTACCCGGACATACTCTGCCTGGCAGCCGGTCATGAAGCTTCCATGCACACAGGAGGTCATCAATCCTTCCTGACAGAAGGGACAGGTGTTATCTCCGACGGCAAATGGCACAATCACCAAATCACCTTGTTTGAATCCGGAAACCTTTGAACCCATTTTCTGAATCCGTCCAATCACTTCATGTCCCATGGCATCACCTTCGCCATGCTCATGGGCATGCATGCTGTGATAAGGATGCAGATCGCTACCGCAAATACAGGCAGCCACTACCTTGATAATTGCATCCGTCGGTTGTTGCAATTCCGGGAGGGGTAGCTCTTCTACGCGTACATCACCGGCAGCGTACATAATATTTGCTTTCATTTCTAAGTTCCACCTTTTCACTTAAGTTATCTGTATATTGTACTTACTGTGCTCCAACTACGTTGTGTGGAACATACAGCTCTTCAAGGAAATTAATCTCTTCTGATGTTAATTTCACCTGCAGAACACCGGCAGCATCTTCGAGCTGCGACAGCTTCGTTGCACCTATAATAGGGGCAGCTACAGATTCTTTCTGCAACAGCCAGGCCAAAGCGATATGAATGCGCGGTACACCGCGCTCTTCGGCAAGAGACGCCACGCGCTGGACGATCAGACGGTCGGCATCAGCGGTAGAGTCGTATTTCCATTTCTGGACATGGTCGGTCTCGGACCGGTGAGTGCTCTCTGACCAATCACGAATCAGTCTGCCTGAGGCCAGGGGGCTGTAAGGGGTGACCGCAATTTTCTGGTCCTTGCATAGCGGCATCATCTCCCTTTCCTCTTCACGGTATATAAGATTCAGGTGATTCTGCATCGATACGAACCTTGTCCAGCCGTTTTTCTCTGCGGTATGCTGCGCCTTTTGAAATTGCCAGGCGAACATTGCCGAGGCGCCAATATATCTGGCTTTCCCGGCCTTTACCACATCATGCATGGCTTCCATCGTTTCTTCAATCGGCGTGTTGTAATCCCAGCGGTGGATGATGTAGAGATCTACATAATCCGTGCCCAGCCGCTTCAGGCTTTTATCAATTTCACTCATGATGGATTTCCGGGACAACCCTGCACCATTCGGACCTTCATGCATACGACCCCAGACCTTCGTAGCGAGAACCAGTTCATCACGGTTTGCATATTCCTTCAATGCCCGTCCGGTAATCTCTTCGCTGGTTCCATTGGCATAAACGTTCGCGGTATCGAAAAAGTTAATTCCGAGTTCCAGGGCTCTTTTGATAATCGGCCGGCTGTGCGCTTCATCCAGTACCCATTGATGGCCTCCCGGCAGCACCTCACCGAAGCTCATACAACCCAGACAAATCCGTGAGACATCCATCCCCGTATTTCCGAACTTCACATATTCCATAGTGAACACCTCCGTTAATGTACTCTCGTTCATTATTATAACAGCATTCAGTAACTTTCCAATTGCTGATTTCACTGTTTTAGTACAATACTGAAAAGAATGCAGGAATTTGTTCATTATCGTAAGAATTCGTTTGATAAAATAATATACAATTGTTTATAATTATAACTAAGTATAAATATTAGAAAGACCGGTGAGTGATATGACCAAGATCGACAGGAGAATCCTTAAAACTCAGGAAGCCTTAAAGGCTGCAATCATTGACCTGATGAAGGAAAAGAGTTTCGATGATATTACGATTCAGGATCTTTCGGATCGGGCTAACGTCAGCCGCGGAACGATATACCTGCACTATATGGATAAATACGACCTGCTGGATAAACTGATAGAGACTCATATCGAAGAGCTCCGGGAAAGATGCGCAGCCGCCGCAGATCTGGATTTTGCAACAGGGTCTGTACTGTGGACGGAATACTTCGAGTCTCATTACGCCTTTTTCTCCACGATGCTGGCCAGTAAAGGGGCTCCATTCTTCCGCAGCCGGTTCATGGAGTTCCTTGTGGATGAGTTCCATGATGAAGTGGACAACACCCAAGGGAAGAATGAAGGATTAAACCGGGATCTGGTCGTGAATTTTGTAGCCGCTTCGTATGTAGGCGTTGTCGAATGGTGGTTCAAGAACGATAGACCGGTAACTTATCTTGTATTAGCTGAGCAGCTGGGAGCCTTACTGGATAGAATTTGTGAGTAGTCCGTTTGTTCCCGGCATACGTTTTGCGTGATTGCCCGAGGTTCCAAAGAGATGAATATAGAAAAGGAGCAGATTGCCGTTGCATTCTGATCCTTTTTCTGATGCTTTGTAGTGCTATGTATTATTCAAAACACTGTCTCGGTCCGATCGTATGGAACAATTGTACCCGTTAATGGTTCAGGGCATCTGCGTTATCCGCTATGAACACAAAATGATGCATATCATGCGCCGCTTCATAATACACCCCTATTAATTCATGGATGCGAACTTCCAGACCCACTTCTTCGAAGACCTCTCTTCGGGCGGTTTCCTCCGCAGACTCATTGTCCTCCCCTTTTCCGCCGGGCCGTTCCCAGTTGTTTTTGACTATTATCTCCAAAATGATAACTCCATAGGCAGCGCAGCACAAGGCCTTGCCAAGTATTGCGTTCAGCAGTTAATGCAGGTAGAAGCTCTATAATCAAAAAAGTCCCGCTGATCTGAATAAGCATCATCCGGGACGTTCTATTTACGCTCTATTCTTTTCGAACGGATTACTTCTTGCTGGCCAGGAATTCATCCAGCTGTCTCTGCTTCTCGGCGATGACTTTGTCGAGTCCGGCCGATTTCTGGGCGGCGATATACTTCGGCAGCATTTCGTCCAGGTCAACCGAGCCTGTCTCAAGCGCCTTCTGATATTCTCTTAAGACGTTAGCCAGTGCACCGACCTCCGATTTGACCGGTTCGCTGTCGAAGGTGAACCCGAGGGCCGGTGATGATTTGGCGCCTTCGTTGAACTTTTTGAACTGCTCCCACTTGTCCGGTGCTTCTGTGTTCCAGACATAGTTCAGGAATTGGTTCCCCAGTTCCCAGGCAACACCAGGCGCGTACTGGCCGGATTTATCCGTCTGTGTCATGACATTGCCGGCAAGCGTAAAGTGTGTACCTTCAATACCAAAGTTCAGCAGATTGATAATCTCAGTATCCGTATGAAGCAGATTAATGAGCATCATGGCACGTTCCGGGTTCTTAGACGTCGATGAAATGGCCAGCATGGCACCGGTGGTCTCCGAGGTCGCGACCGTTTTGCCCGTCAGTGTGATCTGGGCAAGCTTACCCTCAAGAGCGGTTGCTGAGGCAATTTCTTCAGCCTTTCCTGGCTTGAGCGGCTCTACGGTGGAGAATACATTGCCGGTCTTGTAAGCGTCGAGCGATGAGGTCTGGGAAGTGGCCGCGTCTTTATTGACATAGCCCTTCTCGAAGTAATCACGGGTTACCTTCAATGCATTTAAGTACTGAGGGAATTCTTCCGCCGGTTTGACTACCGCATCCGCCCCATTCTTATCGATTGCACCAGGTATGGTTGTATCCCCCAAAAAGTCCAGCTCCACAAAGGAATGCGCGGCAAACGTTCCGCCTGTCGTGTACAGCGGATACATGTTCGGCTTCTTCTCCTTGACGATTTTATAGACGGCTTCGAGATCTTCGATCTTTTGGACTTTGCTCATGTCGATGCCAAGCTCATCGGCGATGTCCTTCCGGTACACGATACCGCCTGACGATGCCAGCTCTTTATTGGTCGGGACACCATAGTTTTTGCCGCCGATTTTGGAGCCGTTCAGGAAAGCGGGGTCCAGACTCTCCTTAATTCCCTGGCCGTATTGATCGAGTAAAGAACCCAGATCCAGATAAGCGCCCTTGGCAACATTCTTCGCATATCCGTTCCATGAGGCGGTGAATAGAACATCTACCGGCTCGCGGGAAGCAATCATGAGGTTAATCTTATCGTCCCAGGCTCCCCAGTCGATCGGAGCGAGATCGATCGTTGCATTGATTTTCTCGGTCAGGAGCTTATTCAGCGCTTCCTCAACGATGGCTTCATCTGCCTGCGGTGCCCCTTCGTAGACGAGCTTCAGCTTATAAGGCTCGAGCTTCGAAGCATCCGTGGACGTGCCGCCTGTGGCTGTGTTTGAGGAAGAACCAGGTGCTGCGGTGCTTGAGTCATTGGAATTTCCGCAAGCCGTGACAGCGATTGACGAGACAATTAATATTGTTAGAAGAAGTGCAGCTTTGCTTTTCATATGTTTCATTTACAGGTAATCCCCCCATGAATTAGATTAAAATATGGTAGCCGGCCGCCGCAGCCTTAGCCTTTGACAGAACCGACAGTCAAGCCTTTGATGAAGTACTTCTGGAAGAACGGATAGGCAAAAATGATCGGTCCGACGCCTACAACCACCATCGCCATCCGCACCGTCTCACTCGGGAAGTTGACCATTCCGCCAGCCCGGGTAATCTCGGCCATTGCATTAGGGTTGCTGGAGAGGTACTGAATGTTGACCATCATTTTGTACATGAAATACTGCACCGAAATATTATGATTGTCCGTAATAAACACCAGACTCAGGAACCAGTCGTTCCAGTAGGTCAGCGTCTGGAACAGCGCGACAGTTGCCAGAACCGGGAGTGACAGCGGCAGTACGATCCGGATGAATATCCGCAGCTCTCCGGCTCCGTCGATTTTGGCTGATTCCAGGACGGCTTCTGGTACGGTCTCCTTAAAGAAGGTACGCATGATCAATACCCAGAACGCCGACATAATCAGCGGCATGATCAGTGACCACAGCGTATCTCTCAAGTCCAGCATCTGCACATATACCAGATACCAGGGGACGAGGCCGCCGGATATCAGCATGGTCAGAAAGACGAAGAAAGTGAAAAACTTGGCCTGCGGGAAGTTACTCCGCGAAATCGGATACGCATAAAGCGCAATTACTATGACGCTTAGGATCGTACCAGTCACCGTTACGGCGATCGAAATCCCGTAGGAATGAACAATCTGATCGATATCCTTAATCAGAAATTTATAAGCTGCCAGATTAAAGTTTGCCGGTAAGAAGCGATAGCCATGTGTCATAACTGATTGCTCATCAGAAAGCGATACCGAGATAATCAGAAGCAGCGGCAGAATGCAAAGCGCCGAATAGATCACGAAGAAGGTATTAATGAGAACTGATGCCCGTCCCGAGATCTGATTCTTCGAATTGGAGCCGGATATCAATTCACTTGTTGGTTTAGCCATGTCGGCTCCTCTCTTAGAACAGCGCGTTCTCGGGATTAATGCGGCGGACGATCCAGTTGGATACAAATACCAGCACGAAACCGACTACCGATTGGAAGAGTCCTGCCGCCGAGGAGAGTCCGATATCTCCAACCGTCAGGAACGTACGGTAGACATAGGTGTCGATAACATTCGTCACGGGGAATAACGCCCCTGATTCACGCGGCACCTGGAAGAATAGGCCAAAGTCAGCATTAAAGATCTTGCCGATCTGCAGTAAAGTCATAATCGTAATTACCGGCGTAATTAACGGGATCGTAATTTTCTTCATCTGCTGCCACTTATTCGCTCCGTCTATCGTCGCCGCCTCGTAGTACTCTTCATCGATACCGATGATTGCCGCCATATATACGACAGTGTAGTAACCCATGTTCTTCCACGTATTAATGATCGGCAGGATAACCGGCCACACTTCTTTCGTGAAGTACCAGCGTACAGGCTCAAGACCCATAGCTGGGAGTAGTGTCCCGTTGAAGTATCCCCGCTCATCGCTAAGGAACCCATAGACCAGGTAGGAGATTACGATCATTGACAGGAAGTACGGCAGAAACATAATTGTCTGATGAAGCTTTGAGAGAAAACGGTTCTTCATCTCGTTAAGCATCAGGGCGAAGGCCAGCGGAAGCCCGAGATTCAGTACGATGAACAGAGAGTTATACAGCAATGTGTTACGGATGATGATATAGGAATCTTTGGAAGCGAACAGGTATTCGAAATTTTTCATCCCTGACCACGGGCTTCCCAGAATCCCGTCCTGATAGTTGATCGTCTTGAAGGCAATAATGATCCCTAACATAGGGATATAGTTATTGATTACAAGCAGAATGACCGCCGGCAGCATCATCGCATAGAACATCCAGAACGTCCGAAGATTTCTCACAATGGAAGACTTGCGGCTTATACGTACCGGTTTCTGATTTGCAGGAAGTGGCATGGCTTTCAATAGAGTTGTTTCATTCCTTTCAATGCGCCCCCTCTACTCCGCTAATGAAGCAGGAATAGAGGGGACAAATGTTCCGCCATCTAACAATAATCGTAATCTCGTGGTTCCTTAAGGCTCAATTCCCCACTGAAGAGTGCCCGCAATATAACCAGTTGTTTTATTCCAATCGGTGTATGCAGTATCGGCCGGGTCAAAAGAGTAATCTCCTGTCTGCGTGTAGTTCGACCAGTCGTTCTTACTTACGCGGATCTGAATTTCAGTGCTGGCTCCTGCAGCCAGACTTCCGGCTCCGCTTGTAAAGCCAATCTCCAGATAAGAATCAGCCCCGCTCACGGGAGTTGCCAGCTTGCCGAAGGTGCCGGTCACGTTGCTGCTGCCGGCAGTTGACCAGTCACACCAGAAGCTCTGGTCCTTCTCCCCGTCAATGGTGTAATAATAGCGCAGCTTCACATCGGCCAGATTAACAGCGGTAGTACCGGTGTTCACTAGTTTTATCTTCGGATTCAGTGTATTAACCGTTGCCGCAGTGCTGGAATTATACTGTTGTACCTTGAGCGTTGCGCTGCCGCCGGAGGTGGTATCCGTCACGGAGACCGCCAGATTCGACCCCGCTCCTGCACTGAAGCTGAACGTCAGTGTCGTTGTTCCCGCCGGCTGTGCAGCCAGGTAAGTCTTCAGGATGGTAACCGTTGTGCCCGATACGGTATAATCCGTACCGTCAACCAAGGAAACCGCACCGTTGTTAATCCCGGTGAATGTATTACCGTTCAGAGTCAGGGTCACCGGAATATCGGCCTGATTGGCGGTTTTTTTGTCAAAGGCAGCAGACCCTGGACTGATCACCGAATTTGTAACCGATGAATCGCTCACTGCTACGGACAGTGCAGCAGCCGAACCCGCATTAAACCGGAAGGCGAGATGTGTCGTCCCGATGGGCTGCTGTGCGAGATAGCTTCGTTGCAATGTGACCGTACTTCCCGATAGCGTGTAATCCGTACCTTCAATTAGGGATGCTGTACCGTTCGTAATTCCGGTGAGATTATTGCCGTTCAGGGTCAACGTCACCGGAATATCGGTCTGATTAGCGGTTTTCTTATCAAAGGAAGCTGCAGTTGGACTAATCGACGAGTTACTGCTGTTCCCCGTTGCATAGGCAGCTACGAATACCAGCCCAGAATTCCAGTAGACGGTATGCTCATTTGTTGTCCATTCCTGGAAGTTGTCGGTATAGTTTTTGCCGGCAAATCTCGATATCTGGTTCCCTACAGTAATATCGTTGGAGAATTTATTCGGCCCTCCGACCAGATAACCCTTAGGGACTCCAGGCAAATTATCTGTTCTGTACATAATACTGAACGGATACTGCACGCTGTTATCACCATAGCCCGATACGAAGGATACGCCTACCGGGTTCTGGCCGAGAATCCAGTCCAGCTGGCTGTACGTAACTTTATTAATAATTGCACGGTTGCTCTCGAAGGTTCCAAGCAGCTTCGTTCCGATAATCATTTCCATCGGTGTATCTGCAACCTGCATGGTGATGCCCCAATAATAGTTACCGTCTTTAATGATGCTCTTCCAGGCGCTTTCGTTATATCTGCTTACCTTGTCATTGAACCATTGCTGATATTTGGTGGTATACCAGCTTACAACAGCGGAATTGGGATTAGCGGCTTTCAGATAACTGAAGAAGCCGGTATTCCAGGTATTCGCCCATCCGCTGGCGAAATCAAGGGTATCCTCGAAATAGATTGCCATATTCGTGTAGTTTGCAAGAAAGTAATTATTGTATTTGGCTGTCCCTGTTGACCTGTACAGGGAGCCGGCAGCCCATAGACGATTAGACGCGTCATCTGTGACATCATAAGGCCATCTGCCTGTGTTAGGCGTCCGGATATTCTCAGGATGTGCCTCCAGATATCCCCACGCTGCTTCGGCCGCATTCAAACAACTCTGGGCAAAGGCCGGGTCGATATTCTGATAAATCAGGTATGCATGTGCCAGTACACCGGCTGCGGTAGCCGTATCGGCGGTTGTCTTGATGCCGGTCCGCGAACTTACTGTATCCTTATCAATAATCTGTCTGTCAACCATATTGTCATCGTCCTGGAAGGTTACACGCGCATAGAACCCTCCGGTTGCCGCATCCTGCATCTTCAGCATCCATTCCAGTTCCCATCTTGACTCATCCAGGATATCAGGAATGCCATTTCCGCTCTCAGGGATATTGAATTGGCTGTCCGTGAATTTCTCCGGCATGATTTCATAGGCCCAGAAGAGATCCGACAAGGCTTTGGCACCAGCGTTGACGTACTTGCCTTTATCACCCGCATCATACCAGCCTTTGGACACATCCTTCTTAATTGAAGGATTAGACATTAGAGGCACCGAGGTGTCCGGAGTGAAATCAGTTCTCTGATAATTCTGAGTGTATGGACTGGTAATATTTATACCGGTTCTCTGGTAATAGAAATATCTCGATACGTCAGTCAGAAAAGGCTCATAGATGCTGTTCGCATCCCCGATGGAGAACTTGGGCGAATTCTGTAGACCCTGCACGGCCACATAATATTTGCCCGGAGCCGTTAGATTGGTGAAATCGGCGGTGAATACCCGCTCACCGCTGTCGATAGCATCATAATTCTTGGTGAGCACAAGACTTCCGGAGAACGCCGCAGCATTAGTAGCGGTGTTAATAATGGTGAACGGAGTACCTGCATCCACCGTGAGGACATCCTCAAATCCGGTCACTAGCGCCTGCTTCACGCCATCCGCAGGATACCCTAGTTGATTGACCTTGATAGGGGCATACTCTTTCTCCTTATCGGGAGAGGTAACCCTGATATCATTGAGCCAGACCTTTAACGGCTGAAACCCGTTGTTCTTAAGGGATAACGCATCAATCGAAGCAATGTTAATGCCTTGCGAGACCTGCATCAGATCCTTTAAGGGAATCTTCACATGCTTCCAGCCCGTTGTGATGCTGGTGTAGCTGGTAATATTAACGGTGGTTGTAATTTCATTGCCTGCAGCCCGTTCGAATACTCTGTCTTTGAAGCCCAGAAGGAAGGACTCGCCGCCTGCATTCCCCTTAATGTTGAACTCAAGGAAGCCGTTGGGATAATATGAGGTGAAGTCATACGCTTTCCAGCCCGCTACTGTAATCAGTGCGTTGTACCAGGACGGACTGGTTGGAGTCTTCGCATTCAGCAGCAGTGAAGGCAACCCATTGTAGGTGGTTGTCGTGTCGACCGGCAGCTTGCTGTCTACGGTCTCCAGTCCAAATCCACTGTCCCCTGCCCAGCCGTCTGACAGGGTACTGAAAATACGGTAGTCCACTAAGTCTCTCCACCCTGCGGGGGCTTCGCTTGCGGCTGCATCCGCCCTCAGCGGAATCGATACAAGAATGGTCACAAACATCGTAAACGCCAGGATTAAACTTATTTTTCTCCTCATTTCTTCTCCTCCTTTAAAATTAGTGAGTGATGCTTCTGTCATTTGATAACGCTTTCCACCTTTTTATTTTAGTTCATGAAGTTAACGTTCATATATAGAAGAAATAAGTGTATATAGAAGAAAACAAGCCACAATATCATGGCTTGTTATCTTCGTACCAATCATTCACTTCCCTCGTAATCACGTCGCCGCCATTCTTGTAAAATTGGGCAACGAACTCATCGAAATAGGAGAGCGGCTTCTCTCCATAAATAATGCTCACGTAGCTCTCCGTTGCGAGTTTCTGCAGGAACACTCCATTCTTCTCCATCCCATCCGTTAACGGTCCATGGTAACGGTTCGGGATTTCGAGCTCCTGTTCTGCAACAGCAATTCCGGCTGCCGCAAGCTGGGCCGAATTTAGCCCCTTGATACTCTGTTCAATCGGCGTACTCATTTCAGCATCCGATCTCTCAGACAATTTCCTGATCGCATCCGTGCTCATATAAGGCAGCACAGGAGCTCCGCCTGTCAGCGGATAGAGCATCCAGCGCATATCGATGGATGAGCCGTCAGCAAGCGGCCACTGGGCACTCGGAACCCCTTCGGAAGCGAAATTAACGGTGATCACTTTACCATCCTTGATTACATAATCATAGCCTTCGTGATACCCCAGGGCGAAGCGGGGATCAAAGTAAGGATCCTGCGGGCCGAAATTTTTGGCGAGCAGCTTGTTATAATAGGCGAACCAGGCTTCTATATTCTTAAAGTCTTTGCTGAACACTGTATAGATGCCGTAGAGCGGCTTCTGTGCTTTGCCTTTCAGCCCGTCCGGTCCGGCAGGGAGGGGATATGCTTGCCAATCCGCCTCCGGATCGGATTTCACTGTGTCACCGAGCGGCCAGGCTCCCATCCAGAACGGGCCGAACATAACTCCGGCCATTCCTTTTACGGCCAGCTCGGCGGCTTTACTTGAGTCCTTCATACCGGCATCCCGGTCAATATAGCCTTTGGCCATCCAGGAAGCCATCGTCTCGAGGTATTTCTTTGCATCCGGGTGAACGGCGCCATAGACCAGACCGCCATTCCCGTCGTCATTCCAGAACAGCTTGATATCCGATGTACAGAGCATCTGACCCGAGAAGGCACCCGCGATCGGATCCGTCTGTCCCATCCAGCTCCATGGTCCTTCCTTCAGCGGAACCGCCAAGCCGACTTCATCATCTTGACCATTTCCGTTAGGATCTTGCTCCGAGAATGCCTTGAGCACGTTCTCAAGTTCATCTATCGTCTCCGGCGGGTTCAGTGACAGCTTACCCAGCCAGTCCTTGCGGATCCACATGACCGTGCCCTCGTCACCCGCACCCAAGCGGGGAAGTCCGTAAATCTTGCCGTCTTTGGTCACCTCAGTCATGGTATACGCGTACTTCTCCAGTGCCGCCTTCAGCTTGGGATGCGCCAGCTGCTCAATCGCATCATTCAGCGGAAGCAGCCTGTCCGCTTTGAGCAGATTCTTCAAGATATCTCCTTCTGCGTTAAAGGTATCAGGCAGCTTGCCGTTCATGGTCAGCGCCAGCCGGATTTTGGTGTCGGCATCCTCAAACTTACTGACAATCCAGTCAAACTTCGTAATGATGCCCAGATTATCTTCCATCCAGCGGGTGTGTACATTATCCGTAAGGCTCTCGCCGGGCTTGAACGCGTTAGGCCGGTTCTCGTCGACAATTGCCGTTGTAATCGTTATCGGCGGATCGTATTTAAAATCCCAAGCCGGCTGCTTCCCTTTCCCCCCATACTCCTGACTCTCCCTGGCCGTCTTTCCCCCGCTGTCCAAACATCCGGCAAGCAGCAGAATTGCTGTCAAAACCAATAATAGAAGGCTTCCTCTTCTTCTGTGCCTCTTCACCAGCCCCATCACTCCATTCCCGATCGGTATCTGTCCCTGAATTCCTGCGGCGTCACCTGATAATAATCTCGGAATTTCCGGATGAACCAGTTGGTATTGGGGTATCCGATGCTTTCTCCAATATGATAGATTTTATGATTCGTCTGCTTGAGCAGTTCACTAGCCTTAAGCATGCGCTGCTCGTAGATGTACTGCGATAAGGTAGTATCGGTACATTGCTTAAAGAGCTTCGACAGATGACTGGGATGTACGAAGACCAGTCTGGCCAGCAAAGTAAGCGACAAGTCCTTGTCCAATTCCATCCGGATATAACTTTGCGTCTTTCGGACAATGGCCTGGCTGTGGTCCTCGCTTACCTCTCCCAGCTTATCCCGCAAGGTGTGCAGCGAGTCCAGCGCCCAGCTCTCCAGCTGTGAGGCATGCAGCATCGATTTCCCTTTAATAAAAGCGGATTGGCCGGGATTCAGCATCTGGGCCAGCGTCCTGCCGCTGCGGTTCGCGATATACTGGAAGCTATTCGACAGAAAGAAAAAAACGTCCCGCATGAGATCAGGAGATCCCGTATGCATTAGCGGAGACACAAATGCGCGGATCTTTGCTTCCGCCTTCTCCCACTGCTCAGCTTCCAGGAGATGCGTCAGAAGCGGCGCTTCATAAAGCTTGCGCATGAGATGCACTTCCTCCTCGCTGCTCTCCGGCAGCTGTCCGGACAAGCTGCGGTCCATGTCAAGGCAGGATTTGGCCTTCATATAACTGGCTTGCAGCCCTTCCGGGAAGAGACATTCAGCTTGCCCGGCGGATATTTCTCCCTTAAGCAGGTTGCGGACTTCATCCTTTAACCGTTCTAACTGCTCCTGTACCCACTGCGGCTCCGGTGGCGCACCCGATAAATCGTATATCAGTACAAGCAGGGTTCCCTCATCATCCGCGGCCGGCCAGCAGTCATACCGCTCCATCAGCAGTTCTTCCAGCATGTTCGTTACCGCGAAGCGGATCAGGGACTGCGAATACAGATCATGTCCTTCAAAGGGTGAGCCCAACCGGATGAGACACAACGAGGCCGTTCCCGGTATCTGCAGAGGAAGGTCATACAGCTTCAACTTATCTGCAAGCGCCTTGCCAGTCAGCGTGCCGCTTATCGTCTTGAGCAGCAGTCCCGCCTTCAGCTCTATACTATTATCCCGGTAAATACGGAAGCCTTGTTCAATTGACCGCTCCTGTTCGAGCTGTTTAACAATCTTGCCCATGGCTGTAAGCAACTGTTCATCCTTAGCCGGCTTCATCAGATAATCCAGCGCCTGAAGCTCAATGGCTCGGCGGGCATAATCGAAGTCCGCATAGCCAGTGAGCAGCAGGCACTTCAATCCTGGAATACGCTGTCTGGCCTGCTCGATCAGCTCCAGGCCGGTCATACGCGGCATACGGATATCAGTCATGAGAATATCGACTGGGAATGACTCCATCAGGGCAAGTGCCTCACTCGCGCTGTAAGCCTTAAGAACACGGGAGATGCCAAGGGTTGTCCATGGAATTGTATCCGCCAGACTATCCGCATAATGCTTCTCGTCATCAACCACCAGCAGGCTGTTCATGATACTTCCTCCTTCGTTTCATCCTGTATTCCCGGCTCCCACACCAAACTCACGGATAGCCCGCCCAGTCTGGAAGGGCTGATCACAATTTGGGTGTCAGGGCCGAAGTTGCCTTGCAGCCGTTGATACACGTTCCATAGCCCGCACCCCGTGTATTCGCCAGCCGGAATAAGCAGCTCCATGTACAGCTGGCCGATCTGCTCCTCATTCAACCCTTTGCCGTTATCCTCTACTTGAAGCTGCAGCAGACCCTCCTGAAGAAAGACGCTGATTTCAACCCGGCCCGCATATTCAACATCCTCAAGTCCATGCACAATCGCATTTTCCACGAGGGGTTGGAGAAGCAGCCGGGGAATTCGCAGCTCCGCCAATCCCTCCGGCAGCACGATACTGAAGGTTAGCGTCTCGTTGCGAAGCTGGAGAATCTCCAGATAAATACGGACGAATGCAAGTTCCTCCTTCAAGCTGACTCCCTGGTTGTCCATCCGCGTCGTATACCGGTAATAGTCGGACAGATGATATGCCATATCCATGACGGCCCGGTCTTGTTTCATTTTGGTCATATTGATGATGTAACCGAGACAATTGTACAGAAAATGAGGATGGATCTGCGCCTGCAGCTGCTTCAGCGTGGCATCGCGGGCATGGATACGGGATTGCAGGACATTCTCAATGAGATCTTGAATCTGTGTAGCCATCTCATTGAAGTTCTGCATGAGAAAGGCGAATTCATTGTTCGACTTCTTCGGCAGCCTGTAGGCGTAATCCCCTCCCTTAATCCGCTGCACCGCGCGTACAAGATGGAAGATAGGCCTGTGTACATTCCAGTACAAGGCAGAGGCGGCGGCGATACCGGACAGAAGCAGAATGACCGAGGAAGCCCCGAACAATAACCTCTGCTGCCTGATCGGTCCGATGATCTGGTCGAGCGGAACGGAATCAACGAGATGCCAATCAAGCAGACTGGAATAATAATAGGTAATCAGATACGGCCTGCCGTCAAAAGCATGGATTAAAAAGCCTGAATCCCGGCTGTTCACCCTATCGCCCAGTTCTGCAATGATCCTGTCCATTTCAGGCCCTTCCGCAGACCGGCTGGCGATGATGGCATGCCCCTTTTTGTAAAAAAACGGATTGTCGGAGTGCCCGGACTTGTAGGTGTCGAGCAAATTCTCGAAGCTCCACTTGTAGAGATTAATGCGGACGGCAACATCCAGATCATCCGGACGGGCGGGCGTATAACCCGTGGCAATATAGGTCCGGGTGAAGCCGGAGCCGATCTCCAGATCTTCGCTGTAGCTCCAGCCCAGTGAGAACCGGCTCTCGAACTCTTCAAGATCATACTCATAAGAGGGAGAAGATGAGATACTATCGCCGCGTTGCGGGAAATAGACGGTTACGTCATTCCGCCAATTGCCGGATGCACTGGCCAGCGACAGCTTCTCCTGAATCAGCAGCCTTGTTTTCATGAGGGAATAATCAGTCATTTCGAAGTTATACAGATAATCCAGTACGTTAGTGTCAACGAGCATGGGTGCAGAAGCCAGATCAAACTTCTCAATACTGGCATCCAGCTGCGCCACGAAAAGCTCCATCCGGTTCAGACTCGCTTTGATAAGCTCCTCCTGAATGATGTTGATGCTCTTGGATGTGGAATAATAGTATAGCGCTACGACTGGCGTCAGCAGAATCAGCAGCAACACCAGCATTTTCTGAAAAATGTTGAATTTGATCCGCATTCCATTCCCATCCCTGCTTCGTAATCACACTTTAACCTGTATATTACAATATATTGTAAGCGTTTACTATAATAATCCTTTTTATCGTCAGATCATAAGAAATAACACTGATCTCAATCATCAGTGTTTACACCTTTATTATAAAGATGGGCTATATTCCTCATAGGATTGCACAATATGTTCGTGTGTTAGCGGGCTATGCTCTATGATCGCCTTGCATTTGGCTTTGAGGACTATCTGTTCAATATCTGCGAAGCTGCATCCTGCAAGGCGCCCGCATATCTCTTCAGTCAGCCCTGCTTCCCCTTCGAATCCATTAATCAACAGCTCAATATATTGACGCCTGCTGGATTCATCCGGCAGTGAATAGGTCATTTTCGTATCAAACCTTCTCCAGATCGCCCGGTCCAATTCATTCTCCAGATTCGTTGCCGCTATAAATATACTGCCGTCGCCAAAATCATCCAAACACTGCAGTAAGGTATTTACCGCACGCGCCATTTCTTTGACTTCATCATTACTCTCCCGTGTTCTGGCAATAGCATCAAACTCATCCAGGAACAAGACGCAGGGCGTTGCTTTGGCATACTCGAATATTTTGCAGATTTGCTGCCGGTCTCCCCCAAATGACTGTGAATAACCGCATCCAGCCTTCTGGCACATTCTTTAGGCGTGTAATACGTTCCCATATCAATCCCTTTAGCTCTGGGAAGACGCTGATTGCTGCTGTTTTTATTCATTGTTGTCTGAAAGCTCCTTAACGGGGTTAGTGTCGATTGATCCGGTTTAACGGATTCTTTAGACTGGCGTTTATTTATTCGTAATAATTACTATAAATTAACTATACCTGCTTACTCTCTGCATTATCAACCGGCGGTGCTCAAGAGGGCCTTATATTCCCTCCACTGAGTTTCTTTACGAACTGGGATATAAAAATTATGATGAGGCAGTCTTGACAGCCACCCAGGACAGGAGTAGTTTTTTAAAATACTTCTATTAATCCTGGTCGATTATAGAATGCAAAGGAGGTCCCATATGATTGAAGCTCTACGGAAACTCGGCTTATCCGATCTTGAAGCCCGCTGTTATCTGGCGCTGCACGGTCAGCTCCCTTCTTCAGGCTACGAAGTCTCTAAGCAGGTGTCAGTATCGCGCTCCAATGTCTATGCTGCGCTGCGCGGCCTGGTGGAGAAAGGTGTCTGCCGTGCCGAAGAAGGGGATCCGATTACATTCGCGGCGATCCCGATCGGACAGGTTGTGAAGCTGCTGCAATCCGAATTCGAACGTACTGCCCGCCTGCTGGAGAGTGAGCTGACCACTCTGCCGGATACCCCGCCTTTCTTCAGTAACTGGAAGGGAGACCAGCAGGTTGATCTGGCGATCCGCCGGCTTGCCGCCAATGCCAGAGAGGAGATTCTGGTTGATCTCTGGGCAGAGGACCTGCATTGGGTCGAAGAATCGCTGCTTGCCGCAGAGCGCCGTGGAACGTCCGTTCATCTGATGGTCATCGGTGAAGCGCCAACGGAGCTTGAACGGGTAATCGTACATAGCGTGCCCCCCGGGGGGCCGCACCGGTCACGCAATTTCTCTATGCTGCTGGACAAGGAGACGGCGATTCTCGGCAGCTTCAGCCGGCACGCGCCGGTATCGGCGCTGGAGAGCAACCACCCGGCAGTGCTGAACGTCCTTCAGACCTCTTATTTCCACGATGTTGTGATGATGCGGATTGAAAGTGATTTTGCCAGGGAGCTGGAGGAACAATACGGGAAGGATTATGCCCTTATCCGGCGTGAGCATCCTGAGATGCACTCGAAGAACACGAAATACCTGTTAACCAGAGAGGATGACTTACATTGAATCACAACGGCTCGTCCGTGCTGCATAACCGCTCTTTCCTCCGTCTGTGGATCGCGCGGATATTCTCGACCAGCGCTTTTCAGATGCTGTCTGTCGCCATCGGCTGGCAGATGTACGCGCTGACTGACAGCGCCTTCCAGCTGGGCCTCGTCGGCCTGGCGCAATTCCTGCCCATGCTGCTGCTGACACTGCCGGCCGGGCAGACCGCTGACCGTTACGACCGCCGCACTATCGTCTATCTCTGCCAGCTGATGGAGAGCGTAGTCGTCCTGCTGCTCGTCCTCGGCAGTCTGCAAGGCTGGCTGGGCTCGCTTCACCTGCTGATCGCCGCCGCCATTCTCGGCGCCTGCCGCACCTTCGAAGGCCCAGCCTCTGCTGCGCTTGTGCCGGACATCGTGGAACGGGAACAGCTGCCGAAGGCCGCAGCCTGGTCCGCCTCCGCGATGCAGACCGCGATGATCGTCGGCCCGTCACTCGGAGGAGTGCTCGTCGTCTGGGGTACCGCCGCTGCCTACATTGCCTCGCTGGCTGCGCTACTGATCTCGACCGTGCTGATCTTCTTCGTCAAGACAGTTCACTTCGTGAAGAAGCTGGACGCCGTCAATATGGACACGTTCCTCAGCGGTCTGAAGTTTGTATTTGCCCGCAAAATCATTCTCGGCACCATATCACTTGACCTGTTCGCCGTGCTGCTTGGCGGTGCGACGGCCCTGCTGCCGATCTTCGCCGAAGATATCCTGAAGACCGGCTCGCTAGGTCTTGGGCTGCTCCGTTCTGCACCAGCAGTCGGGGCGATCCTTGTCTCGCTGATCCTAACCCGTTATTCAGTGGAGAAAGCAATCGGCAAGACCCTGTTCGCCTCCCTCGTTGTGTTCGCCTTGGCGACGATTCTGTTCGGTGTGTCCCACAGCTTCTGGCTCTCGCTCTTCGCGCTGTTCCTCATCGGCGCTTCCGACGTCGTAAGCGTCGTAATCCGTTCGACGCTCGTTCAGGTCAACACGCCGCAGGAGATGCAGGGCCGGGTCAATGCCGTCAACTCCCTGTTCATCGGCACCTCGAACCAGCTGGGCGAATTCGAGTCCGGGACGATGGCCGGTCTGGTCGGTGCTGTACCGGCGACAGTTATTGGCGGGCTTGGCACACTCGTCATCACCGTGATGTGGATGTATTGGCTCTTCCCGGTCCTCCGGACGCAGAAGACCTATATGGCGGAGAAAGGGTAATAGAGAGCGGTTATTGGAAAGTATTCACCTTAGATCATAATCTAAATAAAGTTAAGGCTGCCCATTTGGGCAGCCTTATTTGTGCGTTTATAAACACTCTTTATGCTTCAATACAATTTAGCCGCCGCCTCAGGAGTAAAGGCTTGAATCTCCTCCGCCCTGCCCTCACGTATTTTCCTCGCCCATGCCGGATCACCCAGCAGCGCGCGTCCGACCGCTACCAGATCAAACTCCTGGTTGTCCAGACGTTTGAGCAGCTCATCCATGCCCTGATGATCCGCTTCCTCTCCTTCAGCGGGATCATTGTCCATGCCTACGGAACCAACGGCAATCGTTGTCTTCCCGGTGAGCTTCTTCACCCATCCGGCGAGACCCAGCTCCGAGCCCGCGAATTCCGGGTCCCAGAACCGGCGGGTCGAGATGTGGAAGATATCCACACCTGCCTGTACCAGCACATCGAGGAATTGCTCCAGCTGCTCCGGTGTATCCACCAGCTTCGCTGTGTAATCCGCCATTTTCCATTGCGACAACCGGATAGCAATAGGATAATCCGGGCCGACTGCAGCGCGGACGGCCGCGACAACTTCGGCTGCGAAGGTGGTGCGCTTCAGGAAATCGCCGCCATAGCGGTCCGTCCGCTGATTCGTTTGTTCCCAGAAGAACTGGTCAATCAATAAGCCGTGTCCGCCGGAAAGCTCTATCCCGTCGAAGCCAGCCTGCTGTGCATTCACTGCTGCATCGGCATAGGCCTGAATGACGCCGGCAATTTCTTCTTCTGTCATCGGCTCGCTTATCTTGTTCCCCTGCATGTCTAGACCCGATGGACCGACCGATGGGGCATCCGGGATTGGCCCGGAGCCTGCGGGACGAATCATTCCCATATGTGACAACTGCGGAAAAATCATCGCGCCTGCTTCATGAACCTGTCTGACCACTTCCCTCCAGCCGTCCAGAGCGGCTTCACCGAAGAGATTAGGAAGTCCCGGATCAACGCTTGCAGCAGGATGGTCAATCATGCCAACGGTGATGATAAGCCCAACCCCATTCTCGGCACGGCGGCGGTAATAGGCTGCCATATCTTCACCCGGCACACCCTCCGGTGCAAAAGCACGCGCCATCGGTGACATTACAATCCGGTTCGGTATAGTTAATTGTTGAACCGTGTACGGTTCAAATAAGGACTCCAGGGTATGAATTTCCTCCTGTTGTTTAGTCATGGTTAACGCCTCCTGTAGTTGAATGATTAATCTCAAAGCGGGGTATGAATGCAATAGTAACAAGCTCCAGCCCCCCCTTCAACCAACAATCTGTCCAAGTTGTTGCTTAAGCTAGAGGCCGGAAAAACTGTCGTTTTGGATAATCCTATTTGTCGTCTGCCAAAAAGCTGATTATAATAAAGGGATTCTAATCTCTACTGAAAGGGGTGTTCACAGGATGGCTGGCGTACTTCCCCCCAATCCGAACGACCCGCGGGTGATCCGGACCCGTCAATTAATTCTGGACGCCTTCGTCCGGCAATTGAATATCATGGACTTCAACTCGATCACCGTCGGTGATATCACCAAGGCAGCGACGATTAACCGGACGACCTTTTATGCACATTTCCAGGATAAATATGCGCTGTTCGAAGCCTTTTTGTTAGATGCCTTTACAAATATGGTCCTCCATAAAGTCGATGCTCAAGGGCCGTTAACCGAGAAGACCCTACAGGAGCTTATCGTCGCATTATGTAATTATCATGAAACCAGCCACCGCTGTTTCAAAAGATATGATTCCGTAGCGCTCCTGCTTGAGGAGAATATCAAGCTGCATCTTGAGACCCTTATCCTGCAGCTGATTACCGGATCAGACACGGCTCCGGATTCGAAGCCGCTTGCCACTGCCGCCACCCTGCTAAGCTGGTCCTTATACGGCGTAACCTACCGCTGGAATGTGGAAGGCAGAGCAGAGTCTTCCTCCGAGCTGGCAGAGCGGGTGATGCCGCTGATCACGGGCGGATTTCCTATGTTCAATCCGCAAATTTCCTAATCAGACTGGCCCCAATTGTAAAAACAGCGGCAGCCGCAGATGAGAAAAATCAAATCCTGCACAGAATACAACATTTGCCTCGATATCTCGGCTCAAAACCAAGATTCTTGTATAAAAGGCAACAATTCACCATTTCAAAGCGACTTTGGTGGAATATTCTTGTATTTCATACAACAATCCTCCCGAACACCCGGCAATCCAGGAATCAAAGTTGTACAACGTACAACATTTATGCTTACAGCGCGTACGTGCGTACCTATGTCTCTCCAATCTGCCGGCACCCACTTCCCCAACCCTCACTTTTATAATTAATCAGCAAAAAGATGCCCCACCCGCCGGAATTCTCCAGCGGCGCAGGGCATCTTTTATCCAAACAACTATTCTAATTCAACGGTCTTATTCCCATCCGACTTCTCCGTGTCCTGATTGGTGATTCGTTTGAACATATAAGTCGCCATCTCCGCCAGATTACCGCTCTTCCAATATTCAGCGGCTTCGGCATGAACCTGAATCAGGATCACGTTCGGGTCATCATAGGTAGTCTTCAGGAACGTGTTATAGCCTGCACTCCAGAATTCTTTCTTCTTCTCCAGATCCTCGACAATCCTGGCGGTTCCACGAATGGAGACATAGGATTTGTCAGCGTACACTACATTAACCCTCGGATCATGGAGGATCTCATCGAACTTGCTGGTGTCCTTCTTCGTCAGGAACCACAGGTCTCCGTCAAACTCAACCTCCTGTGTCTTCATGGGACGGGATACCAGGCCTTCGGGTGAGATTGTTGTGAACATCGCTGTATCAATACCTTTGATAAGGTCTCTGACCGTCTCGACAGCTTCCTGATGACTTTTATCCAACGTTGACATGCTTATCGCCTCGTTTCTTCCGGGTTATGGGAATAGGATATCCAAATACGTACCTATTATTAACCCGATTAGGCGGTAATCTATCTCTAAAGGTTCAGTCACAGCTCACCGCCAGGTTTAGTATTCTCCTTTAATGACGAAGAATGAGCCCCGGATCGTTCCGGCCAGCTTAGACTTCTGCCTGGCGAATTTGAACTTCGTTTCTAACTCCTTAGGAATCTCCATGCCCTCAGAGAGCTTGAATCCGACAGCCCGCTTCTTGGGATCATCCACGGTATACATCACGTTAAGTGCCAGACCGTCCTCATAAAAGACGTAAGCAAACCGGATATTCTCTACCTGAAAACGCGAGGTTTCCAAAGGCTTGGCCGAAAATTCAAGATCACGCTCTTTTTTCAGAATTCCATTCACATAATCCAGGGTATCCTGGCTTTCGCTGGCCGGGACAACCGTGAACTCATGCTTGTACTTATTCATGAAGTAACGCGCTTCATTCGCACGCAATCCTGCAAGTGCCTCCACTACAGGCGACGACTCCAAACCAGCCGTAGACACCTCTTTGAAATCAACGATATTAGACATTTTCATCGCTCCTCTTATGTCCCGTTATTTACTTACAACAGGAATCCACATTTCACCTACGACCTGTCCGTCCTGCTGCCCCATCTCAACCGATGTATTGGGTCCGCCCACATAGGCGAAATCCTTCGCTTCCGGCAGGGCTTGACCAAAAGCAACTCCGGCAAGCTTATTATTCAGTTCATCAGCCGTTGCCGCTTCCCCTCTAACCACCAGGTATTTCCCCTTAGGAAACTGGATGACTCTAGCCTCTTCCGGCGCAGCTGCTTCGGTCATGACACCCGCATAATACATCATTTTGCTGTTTACCGCTTCACTCACGGCAAAGATATAGTCGTTGGCAGCCATCGCCTTCAACCTGTCGAGCCTACCATCTTCGCTGACAGCTTGCCAGAAGTCTGACTTTTCTTTGTTAATACCGGCATAATCCGTGTAATCGCTCTTAAGCTCTGTGCCCAAACCGATAACGATGAAGCTGTCTTTTTCCTCTAATGTGTAATTTGCCATGTCTGCAACCATCCTTTGTATTTGAAATTTGTCTTCTTGTCTTGATATGTATATGATAGCCTTAAATCATGTCATAAAATGAAACTGTTTAGGAGACGCGATGAAAAAAGTTGAACGGGTTAATGTCATCATGCGGTATATCAACAACCGGGCCCGCTTTACCATTACGGAAATCATGCAGGAATTTAACATCTCCCGCTCGACTGCGATCCGGGATATCCGGGAAATCGAGGCCTTGGGAATGCCGCTTGTCGCTGAAGTTGGACGGGATGGCGGGTATTCGGTCATGCATAATTCTGTCCTTCCAGTGGTCCGCTTTACAGATAATGAGGTCAAAGCTCTGTTCATTGCCTTCATGGCCACAAGAAACGGGCAGCTCCCTTATCTCAAGAGCCGTCAGTCTCTGACAGAGAAATTACTGGGCCTCATCTCGGAGAACCAGCAGGAGGACCTGGTCCTTCTGAATCAAATCCTGCTGTTTGAAGGGACTAACCCCAGCAATCCTGACTTGCTTGATTTGTCTGACCTCCCCCACCCCATGCTTGAAAAACTGATCCAGACCCTGCTGGTGGACCGCTATTTGCTGATCACCAGTGAAGAAGCGAAGAACATCCAAGCTTATCCCGTTTATCTCTTACGCCTCTATCGGGAGAAAAGCCTGTGGCTGATCGAGGGCTTTGACTTAAATGAAGAAAGGAAGCGGATAATTCCTGTGGACCAGCTCACGAGTGTTACCCCCTACCCGGACAAAAAGCGAATTAGCCAGAAGAAGATAATGGAAATACTAAGCAAACAGGAAGAAGAAAGCAACCTCGTCCTTGAGCTCGGCCCTAAGGCGATTGCCCAATTCAAGAAATATCATCCGTTGAAGGTATCCCTATCTTATACGAATCCTTACCAGACTACAGCTATTCTACGGACGTATATCCATGTGAATATGCCCGAAGAACTGACGGAAATGATCAATTGGCTGCTTTTTCTCGGCGGGGATATCAGAGTTAAGAAGGCGCCGGAAGAAATTTGGAAAGGGTTAAAAGAGAGACTGCGTATGTTATGCCTATAATCAGTTTGCCACCAAGTTCACCGGATATTCAGACCACACTTCTGGCCTCTATACAACCTGTCCAAAAGAGTTTAATATTTTGAAGTAGTGAAATGACAATATCTGATTTAGCTTCAGGGAACTTATCCGGAAAAGGAGACTTAAGAAACATGCTGGATTCAAACACAACCAACCTATTGAAAAAAACATTAAGAGCAAGTATCGGTAACCAGGAAATCGCCGGTGCGAACCTGATGGTCATTAAGGATGGCCGCGAGCTGTTCTATCACGAAGACGGCTTAGCCGATGTCGAAGCGGGACGGCCTATCGCCCGGGATTCGATCTTCCGTTTATACTCCATGACGAAACCGGTTACATCGGCCTCAGTCATGCTGCTGCTTGAGCGCGGAGAGATCGATTTGTTCGATCCGGTAAGCCGCTATATTCCAGGGTTCAAGAACCAGCTGGTCGAAAAGAACGGTGAACTGGTACCTGTCAGCCGGGAGGTTGTCATTCATGATCTGCTGAATATGACCTCGGGACTGGTATATGGAGGAGGAACTGACAAGGCCGCTCTGCATACGGAGGCTTTGTTCCAGGAGCTGGACAGCCGCTTGCACGGCGATAACCGGATGAGCACCATGGAATTCGCCACCCGTCTGGGTGAAGGCCCGCTTTCGTTCGAGCCGGGATCGTTCTGGCAGTACGGGACATCAGCGGATGTACTGGGAGCCGTTGTGGAAGCGGTTAGCGGGATGCGGTACGGGGAGTTTTTGGAGAAGGAAATATTCAGCCCGCTGCAAATGCAGGATACCGGCTTCTGGCTGCCTGAAGACAAAAGAAACCGCCTGGCGAAAGTATACCAGGATGACGGCGAAGGCGGACTGAAGCTGTATGCGGAGAGCCATCTGGGCATCTACCACCATATGGACCGGGAACCGGCATACGAGTCCGGCGGAGCGGGACTTGTCTCCACGATTGACGATGCTGCCAAATTCACCACCATGCTGATGAACCAGGGCAGCTTGAACGGCGTTCAGCTGCTCAAGCCAAGAACGGTTCAGTATATGACCACAGCTGTTCTAAGCGATTGTCAGCAAAAAGGCTTCGACACCTGGCATTCCCTGCAGGGATATAGCTATGGCAACCAGATGCGCATCCTGAAAGACACCGGAAAAGCCGGAGTGATCGGCGGCCAGGGTGAATACGGCTGGGACGGATGGCTTGGGGCTTACTTCACCAATAGTCCGCAAGACGGCCTAACCTTCCTGTTCATGATCCAGAAAAGAGATGCCGGCACTCTGCCTGTTACACGCAAGCTGCGTAATATTGTGTTCAGTTCCTTGTAAGGAATCATATATTCTTCGGCACTATAACAATAAAGGGTCCAGCTCTTGTCCTGAATACAGAACAAGAGCTGGACCCTTTATTATGAAATAAACCTGCGTCTTCTCCACGCTCTCTGCTGCATTACCAATTGGCGTTTTTCCTGTTCGTCTCAATGACTTCATGGAAACGGTCTGGGAAATTGGTATACACTCCATCCACACCCCAAGAATAGGCTTTATCCATATTGAGCTGATAATTAATGGTATAGGGCATGACCTTAAGTCCCGCCCGCTTTATCTGTGCCACATAAGATGCGCTGATTCCCTGGAAATTCGGGCTGATGCCGACCGCATAGGACTTGACGTCCGCCAGATAAGCTTCGGTAACTCTCACCGCGGTATAATCATTCCATACAAGCTGGTACAACGGAATATCCGGGTTGATGGAATGGAACTTCCGCAGACTGGCAGCGCTGAATGAATGGATAGCCACCACTTTTTCCAGATTATATTTCTTAATGTATTCGTTCAATAAGACTTCAATATTAATCTTGGGTGTAGACTCCTTGATTTCAAGGACATAGTTGATATCCTTGCCGAAGGTTTCGAATACCTCATCGAGGGTAGGAATGGTGGTCCCTGCATATATTTCTCTGGCAAACATCGGATACGCCTTATTGAACCACGACCCGGCATCCAGCTGTTTGATCTGCTCCAGAGTCATGTTCTTTACATACCCTTTGCTATTGGTCGTGCGGTTGACCGTATCATCATGGATGACGACAGGAATCTGATCCTTGGTGAGGTGGATATCGAGCTCAATCGAGTCGGAATCCATTTCACGTGCCAGCTCGAAGGCCGGCATTGTGTTCTCAGGAGCATATCCGGACGCACCACGGTGGGCAATCGTATATACTTTTTGCGCAGGATCGATAATTTCTTTCACTATAACCTGGACGGAGGGGAAAGAAGTGTACAGTGTTATAAGCAAGAGAATAAATATAAGCACATGCATTGCGATAAAATAAGCTTTATGGCTGACAATCTTCTTCATTCCGTCGTCCTCATTTTCCCGTAACCTTTACTTTTGCAAATATTATTATATTAACAGTTAGGGTCATTGAAATCCACATTTTTAATTACAGCACAAATCTAACAGCATAATTCTAAACAATCTCCTTGCCCGCCAGCAAGTTCAGCTTCACGTACCGGGATCCAGAAATAGTCAAAGGTCAGACCCGAGTCTTCTCCGGATGCTTCTATAGTATGTACCCAGTGAGCCGGACGCTCTTGGATTAACTCTAACTGATATACATGTCTTTCATGATATTGTTGTTTATACTCCGCGTAGTACAGATAAGTCTTCAAATGCTTGACTAACCGCAGCTCATCCTTCGTAATTCCTGATTCCTCCAGTATTTCCCGGAATAATGCCGATTCTATACTCTCGCCCGATTCTACAGTTCCGGCAGGAACTTGAACACCAGCTTCGGAGTAATCCCTGTGCCTGAACACGAGCAGCTTATCGTTATATATAATGTAGGCCAGTACTTTGGTGTGATACTGCATTAGGCCATTCCTCCATATTCCAGGAAACGGATTATGGCATTGTTTATGATATTGTGTGTCTTACGGGTTGTATTTGCCAGCACTAAATCTTCTTCGAACAGAGGTAAATCACTAAAAGTCATATGTGAAGCATTATGTACTTTGATGAACTCGCCAATTCCAGCTAATGTTCGGGATACGCGTTCTTGGCCTTCAATAAATTTGTCTGTAAGCTCTTCTCCCAATTTAGGGATGAGTTGTTCAAGATTCGATGCTTCTTGTTGTAACAAGAGCGTTAGAGGTCTATTTCCACCCTTCATATTTTCTTCTCTGAATAAATGCATGCTGGGATCTAATAGAATACATGCTTGTATCCGGTCATCCTGCAGTGCTATTTCTAATGAAGCAATACCGCCTAATGAATGGCCGGCAACTATGATTTTATCAAGTTCAAGGCATCCTATAAACGTATCATCTGTTGCATTCAGAGCCGGGAGATAGTCCAGCAGAAATTGAATGTCCTTTTTTCTTATCGAAACCAAATGATGTAAGGCCGGGTAATTAGTTGAACCTATTAGTCTCATTGCTTCGGATTGCTCCACAAATTCTCCTGTCGGGAGAATAGTGAACATTGCTTCATGGGACGCACTAATTGTAATGACAACCGAACCTTGCTTGACCAATTCTTCTATATTGTACATATACATATCCCTGTCTAATCCCAGAGCGGGAGAATAGATGATGACCGGACAGGTCCCGCTCAATTTCTGCGGGAATTTGGATGGCCGCACATGGGTTATACAGGAATCAAGCAGCTCCATATTCATTCCTATATCCTTAAGAATCCCCATAGCCCTCTGTTCGCAAGGCTGAAACAATTCGCTGTATTTCATCCCGAGATCGTTCATATCGGACTGATCAGGAAATGCACGATAATATATGCTTATTACCAATGTTCTTGTTGAGCCTTCTTCCTGAAATGTAACTGGCCTGTCCTCGTCTTTCAATACCCTTACTTCCCGGAAAATATGCATTACACTATTCCTCCTAATTATGATAATCCCAAACCGTTCATCACATAAGGACGTACCATGTCTACAAGCAAATCCTTACGTTCCCTCTCCCCGGCTTTAAACCATTGATACGCTGCGCTATAGATCGCTGAACCGGTCATGGCCGCAAGGATTGTTGTCTGATTGGGGTCTGCGGAATGAGGATAATCACCTTTTACAAAAATGCGCTCAATGATTTGCTGCAGCAGCCGTTTGATCTTCTCATCCACCAGCGTAGCAATCGATTTGGAATCCATCCGGCATATTTCATAAAAATCTAAGATGTACCGGTAAGTCATCAGGATCAGCTCGTTACATATTTCATCCGTGAACTTCAGCGCATGCTCCACGGGTCCGGGAATCATCTTGCGGAAAGCCTGTTCGATGATTTCATCCAGCAACGCATATTTATCTTCGTAATGGGTATAAAATGTTGCGCGGTTAATGGTAGCTCTCTCTGCGATATCTTTAATAGTAATGTCATCGAAGCCCTTTTGCCTCAGCAATTCCCGGAAGGCCTCCCTGATCAGCTGCCCTGTGCGCACAACCCTTGGATCTATCTGGTTTACCATAGCTAACTCCTCTGCTTAGACATCACATCTCAGCTTATGTTGTTTATCCGACTTATCGCTGAGTCTGCCGATTGAACTCCTATATAAACCGTACTATGATCTATCGTATCAGACATGTATTGTTTAAACAATGTGTGTCACCTAACTGAGAGGACAGATGAACTTGAATACACAACCAGACAGAATACTGATAGTTGGCGCCGGAGTGATTGGCAGTGTGTACGCACTCCAATTTGCCCGGTCAGGCCTGGACGTTACATTGCTGGCCCGGGGCAAGCGGCTGGAGACTCTTCAGAAGGAGGGTCTGCGATATCATGAGAATGGCGCAACACAGCAGATCCCGGTGAAGACGATTGCGGAGCTGGCTGACGATGACATCTATGATTTCATCTTCGTTGCGGTACGTTATGATCAGGCGGAGTCTGCCCTTAAGGCGATTAAGGATAACGGAAGCGAAACCATGATTACGTTGACTAACACGATTGGTTATGACTCCTGGCTTGATATCGCAGGTACGCGGCTGCTTCCAGGCTTCCCGGGTGCAGGCGGAGACCTCAGAGAGGGAGTGCTCTACGCCCGGTTTGGAACGGAGCCAGCGCAAGGGACTATATTTGGTGAAATCAGCGGGCAGACGACCGAAAGAGTACATCGTCTTGCCGGACTACTTGAGCAAGCAGGTCTAAATCATATAATCGAACCGGATATTAAGGCCTTTCATATCTCCCATGCAGCCTTGGCAGCAGTCAATAAGCACTTCTATACAGATGACGGTATGGGTATGGTGGATCTGGAGACGGCCAGAAGTGACAGTACGCTAAGCAAGCTTGCTGCTGATATTAAACGCAATATCCAACTGGTTGAGCAGTCTGGAATTAGAGTCATCCCGCCGGAAACGAAGCAGATGGCTGAATTGCCGGAAGAGGAGATTATCGCCCGGTACCGGCAGATGCTGAGCAACGACTTCATCATTGATGTTAAGCTTGGAAATCAGGCTGTCAGCAGAAGAGCGGAGATCATGTTACTGGACAAAGCGTTTGGGGATGGACAATTGTTGCAGCAAACTACATCCTAACTATTTCATGCTTAAAAAGCGGCATTTCCCCAGTATCAAATGGTGGAATGCCGCTTTATTTGTGATTCAACTTCCCATATATCTCTCCACACCGGCCGGATCCATGAGCACCATCTGCTTGTTTCCAATCAGCTTGATAAGACCTGAATCTTCAAACCTGGAGAACTTCCTGCTGATGGTCTCTCGTGTTACTCCGACATAACTAGCGAGTTCCTCACGGGATAGCGGAAGGTCGATATGAATACGGCTGCCATGCCTTTTACCGTATTTGTCACTGAGTTCCATGATCATGCAGGCAATCCGGATCTCCGGGTCTTTGGTTGCCAGGCTCTGCGCCAGATTCTCCGTGTGGGCGAGTCTTTTGGTTAGACTTTTCAGCAGCCGGAGAGAGATATCCGGATTATCAGTCATTAACTGCTCCATATCCTTCCGGGTCAGCATACAAATATTAGTGTCTTTCAGTGCATATGCGTTAAAGTTACTTCGCTCATCACTGTTAAAAATACTAAGCTCCCCGAAGAAATCCCCATTCGTCAGGATGTGCAAGATTTGTTCCTTGCCTTCAGGAGTCATTTTGGATAGCTTCACATGCCCCTGTTGAATAATGTGCAGCGTATCTGAAGGCGCCCCCTCGAGAATTAACGGCTGACCTTTGGTATACTTGCGGTGCTTTATCATAGCACTAATTCTGGTGAGATCATCGTCCGTCAATGCAGCAAAAATCGGTACCTTGCGTGTACAAGGTTCTGCGGCGTGCTGGCAGGAGTGCTCTTTCATACCGTTCCCCCTGAAATGTAATGTAGAAGCCCTTTATGGTTTAATGTGTGATGGATTTTTTGTCCTCAACCGCTACGAAATGACTTGTGTCCTCCCCGCAGACCGGACATACCCAGTCCTCAGGCAAATCTTCAAATGCGGTGCCTGCTTCTACGTCCTCATCAGGGTCGCCTATTGCCGGGTCATAGATATAACCGCAAGGTGTACAGATGTATTTCTTCATTCTTATCAGCTCCTAATAGGTTGTGGTCTAGTTCAATCGGAATTGTACTTCAGTCATAATGGCATCGATGTTATTGCGGGCAAGAGAAATCCCGGTCAGGCTGATTCCCTGCTCTACAGCCGATTTATACGTCAGGGAGGCAGCAGCTCCCTGCCAGGATATCGCACCGGTGATTGTATTATCTTTCACATAGATTCGCGTATAGGCTCCATTCTCTTCTCCGCTTACCGCCACATCGCATTGCCGTTCATCTGTGTTGCCAATGGAGAACAGAGAAATCCCAAAAGCATTAAACAAAGTAACCGGTACCGCTCTGCGGTAAACGGTCAGACTGTCAGTCATGTTGCTGCCGGCAATCCTGCCCTGTTCTATTGCGCCGCCCCATAGTCCTTCAACATGCCCGTTAATTTCAGCAACATCACCGGCAGCATAGATGTTCGGATCACTGGTTTGCATTTGTTCGTTTACAATAATGCCGTTCCGGACTTGAATAGCCGATCCGCTTACAATCGCCGTGTTCGGGACAATTCCGATAGAGTATACAACATGCTCACACGGGAAGTTAGAACCATCGTCCAGCGTAATCCCGGTAACATAATCCGTACCCGCAATAGAGGTTACCCCAGCTTGCAGGATCACCTTCACTCCGGATTGCTCCAGAGTTTCCTTAAGCAGGCTGGATGAGTGCCCGTCCAGCTGTCTGCCCATCAAGGATGGGGCTGCTTCGATCACGGTGACCTCATAACCTGCTTCGAACAAGGCCCAAGCCGTCTCGATGCCCTGCACGCCGCCGCCAATTACGGCTACACGGCTGCCCTCCTGCAAGCTGTCTTTTAGCCGGTCCGCATCGTTCATGTCTCTGATGGTGTGGACATTGTGAAGTCCGGCACCTTCGATAGAGAGTGCGCGGTTCCTCGCGCCCATACATAACAGCAGCTTATGATACCCCACCCGCTGGCCGTCTTCTGTCTCTATCATTTGACGATCCGGGTGAACAGCTGCTATCCGGGTCGAGGTCTTGACGGTGATACGGTTATCGCGGTACCATTTCTCCTTCTTGATCAGCACCCTCTCGCTGTGCAGGTCGGTGAACAGGCCTTTGGTCAGCTTAATCCGGTTATACGGAAGCCCGCTTTCCTCCCCAAGGATCGAAATTTCCGCTTCAGCGTCCTGATCCCGTATTGCTTTGGCGGCATGGACGGCGGATACGCCGCCGCCGACGATTACATAATGCTTCGTCATGAGTTGTTCCTCCCCCTAGATTGAGCTCAGCAGCAGATCCGATACAAATTCAGCCGCATTTTTAATTTTCTGGACCTTCTCCGGCTCTTTAGGGGAGAATCTTACTCTTACCGGGAACTCAATATGTGTCATGCCCGTGGTTTTGATCACCTCTGAAGTGCTTTGCACGGTCATATTCGTTCCGTTCAGATAGTCCTGAATGACCTCAATAGCTTCTCCGCTCCAGCCGTACGAACCAAAGGATGCAGCAAGCTTGCCTTCCAGATTCATATGCTGCAGCTCTTTGAGAACAGCCTCCAGGTTCCCGATCATATCCGCATATTTAGTAGAGCTGCCGATAAAGACCGCGTCTGCAGAAGCAATACTGTTCAGAATATCCGCAGTGCTGCTTTTATCCGCATCCCAGACTTCTGTTCCGATATTATTCTCCTGCAGGCAATCCTGGATGATTTTGGCCATCTTCTTCGTGCTGTTCTTGATGGTGGTATATACAATAACTGCTTCTTTACCTTGAGTCGTTTCGCGGCTCATCGAGGCATATAGATCAATAAATTTAGGGATGTCCTGCCGGATCAGGAATCCATGGGATGGGGCAATCATACGGATATCCAGATCCCTGACCGCTTCCAGCAGTGTTCTTACATATCTTCTGTGCGGATGAATAATGGCAGCATAATAACCCTTGTAATCTTCGGTGATATCAAATCCCGCTTCATCACTGAACAGATTCTCCACAGCTACATGCGTACTGAAGATATCGCAAGGGAACAGGATTTGATCCTCGATACAATACGTGATCATCGTCTCGGCAGTATGAAGGTACGGCGTTTCTTTAAACAGCAGTGTTTTCCCGCCGATATCCAGCGTATCGCCATCTTTAACGACCAGGAAGTTCCGGCTGTGCAGCTTATACATTTCCTGCAGCTCCGGTACAGCGATTTCGGTGCACACGATCGTGGCATTTAGAGCCTGGGAAGCCAGGGCTGCCAAGCCGCCGGAATGGTCAGGCTCCGTATGGTTAATTACGATGTAATGAATATCCATGAGGTCAATCATGCCCGCGAGACACTCGGCATATTCCCGGCCGAACTCCATATCTACCGTATCAATCACGGTCGGCTTGCCCGTTTTTAACAGATAGGAATTATAGGTTGTTCCTTTAGCCAGAATCAGGCGGTGGAACGGAACCTGACGATTATCTATTTTGCCTACCCAGTAAGTATCTCCGGCGATTTGTTTGAATTGTGTGCTCATTTGCTAACCTCCATTGTTTGATTGATAATCCTTATCAGCAACCTTATTCTATTACGGCCGCCAACCAAAAAGGAGGATTCAAATCAAATTCCGGAAGTTTATGAAAAAGCTTAACGGTATACTTTTAATTTAGCTGATGGAGCAGAAAGGATGGTGCGCCTGGTCACAGTTGGACAGAAATAATGAAATTTCTCTTGCTTGTCAGCGGTCAAAATAAAAAGCCGAACCCCATGGGATCAGCTTTTCTTAGCGACAAACGTTATACAATCCGAAGTCAGCCTGACAGGCTCACCCTTTCTGCTGATTTCATATTCCAGCGGTTTTACGAACCGTTGTTCAATTTGCCAGCCCGCATAGTGATGATCTAACAGCTCAAACATTCTTGTTGTAGACAGATTCACTTCAAACATGGGATCCAGCTCTTGCGTATGTACGAGGTTAACTTCACGAATGTTCGACGCAATAATGATACAGTTCGCTCCATTCATTCTTGTCCCTGCATTCATTTCCCGCAGTTTCCGCTCCAGCGCCTGCTCTGAACTGACATGCTCCAAAGACGATACGGCTACGATAATATCATACTCATCTTGTTCAATGGTGAACTGCTCAATATCAGATAACCTAGGTACTATGTATTGTTCGACTCCAAATTCCTGACTGTAACGATACAGTTTATCTATAGCCGATTCCAGCAGATCTACGCATACCACTTTACCATTTCTGTGCTTCAAAGATTCAGCAATAGGAATGCTGTTCCGGCCGATCCCCGATCCTAAATCTAGCACACTTAAGTATTCCTGCTCCTTATATTTCTCTAAAAGGTTGATCACCGTCGCAACGGGCCTGTGCAGCCAGGACCCTGGCTTGAATAAGTCATATGTATCGTAACAATAATCATGATATTGCTTCTCTTCGGACCTGATATGGGCTATTCTGTCCATTGGTTCACCTCAAGTTTTCTACGATTCTAGTTCATTCTGTATTTGCTTTATTCAGGAACTTCAATATATTCGGATACTCTGGATTTCAGGATTTCTATTAGTTCTTCATCCATATATCTATAGTCGTCCTGAATATCGAGACAGATCACCCGTGTGTTCTTTAGGGAGTGTGGAAATTTATCTTTCAGCCTTCTAGTATGCTTCTTCTCCATTACGAATATCAGATCAGACCATCCGATATGTCCTTCGGTCACCTTTATTCTTGCTCCTTCTTCCGTGCCTGCCGACCTCACTTCGTAACCGTTGTATCCGTTAAAAATCTTCTCAGCAGTCAAACTGCGCCACTTATTCCGGCTGCAGATAAAAAGTAGTTTAATGTTGTATCACCTCTATTATTAACTTTGGGTTTCCTAGTAATGTGCTCTTATTAATTTATAGTTTATATTTTCTATGAATTGTTCAATCCTAACCACTTCATCTTCTTCAGGATTCATGATCTCAATAACATATTTTGCAAAACCCATCGGCCAAATATAATGCAATTCATTTAATGATAAGGCCGAGGCGCAGCAAGGTGAAATTATTGATAATTCATTAAAATGGGTTGAACTTTTTATATCCATTTGCTCAGCCCACCAATCGGGTTCTAAATACGTCAGGCAATGATTGCATCTAATCCCTTCAAAATTTGATCCACTATCTATAAATGTTACTTCATTAAACAGCTGTTCACTTATTTCTTTATTAACAGCCATTATTCTCAATTGATTTCTAATTGTATTTCTCTCTTTTTCGCCGGGGATGGTTTTCTCATGCTTTGGTATGATTTTTACAATGTAATTAGACAATATGATTCCTCCTATTCCCTGCTTGAACTGCAGGTTGTCCGTAACGAGAGCCGCATGTAAGCTTTAACTGTGTTATGTACAACTAAAGCGATCGATTATTGCGTTGAGAGTGTTTTAATTGTATTTTCTACAATTAAAAATCATCATATTTCGTAAGAGAAGACTTCCCGCTATCTTTAGTTGTACAGAATACAATTAACCCCTTAAATCTGGTTTCTCACCATTATTAAACTGTACGAAGTACAGTTATTTGTATGCACTCCACACTAGTTACTTACTCTCAATAGATTTGGAGGCATAGGCTTCTAAAGAGCAGGTCATTTTTAAGTTCGATTTATTTAGTGAATTAGAATTATACTTCATGTATTAACGTCTAACATAACCACATTTCCAAGAAAAGCTGATTGCATCAAATCTATGGTATCTTTCTATTTATCTACGGTCAATCTCATTTCTGGCTCTCAAGATGGTGTTATCTATAATAATTTATAACATTATAAAGAAAAACCCGCATATAATGCGGGTTACAAACAACACCTAAACCAAATATCTCCCCGTGATCGAATGCTCCGCATCAATAATCTGCGAAGGTGTGCCCTCGAACACCACTTCGCCGCCCTTGCTGCCTCCGTCCGGACCCATGTCGATGATCCAGTCTGCCTGGCTGATCACATCGAGATTATGCTCGATGACGATCACCGTATTGCCGGCATCCACAAGCCGGTTCATGATCTCCAGGAGGTGGCCGATGTCGGACATATGCAGGCCGGTCGTTGGCTCGTCCATCACATAGATGCTGCCCTTCTTATGCAGCTCGCTGGCCAGCTTAATGCGCTGGCATTCTCCGCCCGAGAGCGTGCTGAGCGGCTGGCCGAGTGTAATATAGTTCAGCCCCACATCACTCATAGCCTGAAGCTTGCGCACCACCTCTTTGAGCTGCAAGAACTCAAGGGCCTGTTCAACAGTCATCTCCAGGACCTCGGCAATGGATTTGCCGTTCAGCTTGTAGGCAAGCACTTCCTCCTTGAACCGTCTGCCTCCGCACACTTCACAGGGCAGCTTCACACTGTCGAGGAAACCAAGGTCTGTATACACGACACCAAGTCCCTGGCAATTCTCGCAGGCGCCCTTGGAGTTGAAGCTGAACAACCCCTGATTGACTTTGTTGGCCGTTGCGAAAGCCTTGCGGACATCATCCATGATTCCTGTATAGGTGGCAGGATTCGAGCGTGTTGAGACGCCTATTGCCGATTGGTCAATAACGATCGTATCCGGATGCTGACTGAGAAAGACATCATTAATCAGCGTGCTTTTGCCAGAGCCTGCGACACCCGTAACCACAGTCAGCACACCGGTTGGAATATCTACACTGACATTCTGCAGGTTGTGCAGAGAGGCATTCTGAATCGGCAGCTTGCCGGAAGACGGTCTGCAATCCTGCTTCAGCTGAAGCGGCCGTTTCATATGGGTGCCTGTCAGCGTACCAGATTCCAGCAAGCCATGGAAGCTTCCTTCGTACACAATGTTGCCGCCGCGGCTGCCGGCATGTGGTCCTACATCGACAATATGATCTGCGAGCTTGATCACATCGGGATCATGTTCAACGACAATTACCGTGTTTCCTTTGTCACGGAGCTTCTCCAGCAGCTCATTTAACCGGTGGACATCGCGCGGGTGCAATCCGACGCTTGGCTCGTCGAAGATGTAGGTAACATCCACCAGGCTGCCGCTCAGATGCTTCACCATCTTGACCCGCTGCGATTCTCCGCCGGATAGCGTATCTGTCTCACGGTCCAGCGTCAGGTAGTCCAGCCCGATATCCGCCAAGTGCTGCAGACGTTCCGCGAGCGACTGAACAACCGGAGCAGCGGCAGGATCCGTTATCTTCCGGATGGTGCGGATTAGCTGACCGACTTCCATCGCCGACAGCTCCGCAATGTTCCTTCCATTGATCCGGCAGCTGAGTGCAGCCTGACTGAGTCTTGCCCCATGGCAGCTGGGGCAGGTTCCTTCAGTGATGAACGGGGCAACCATTTTTTGCGTGCGCTCGGATTTGGTCTTCACGTCCTGCCGGATATACTTGCCCGTGAACTTCTCTATAACGCCTTCCACAGTAATATTGGTTGCTTTTCCGGCAAAATCCATCTTCACTTTCCTTGCTTTGCCATACAGCAGCTCCTCCAGATCCGCCTCTGAATATTCGCTCAGCTTCTTGTCCAGATCGAAGTCACCAGCCTGTACGATCATGTTCCAATCCCAGCCGCCGACTGCATAGTCCGGCAGCATAAGGGCTCCCTCATTCAACGATTTGGACATGTCCACTGCCCGGCTCATATCGACGCCGAGCTTGCGGCCGATCCCGTTACATTCGGGACACATCCCCTGCGGATCGTTGAACGAGAACATGTTCACACCGCCTACATGAGGCTGACCCACTCTGGAGTACAGCAGACGGAGAATAGGCGAGATGTCAGTGATCGTCCCCATCGTAGAATGAGAACCGCCGCCCAGCCGCTTCTGATCTACGATAACAGCCATGCTCAGGTTCTCGATCCCGTCTGTATCCGGTTGCGGATAACGCGGAAGGAAGGTTCGCACGAACATGCTGAAGTTCTCATTGAGCAGCCGCGTGGATTCTGCAGCAATCGTATCGAAGACGATGGATGATTTGCCGGAGCCGGATACTCCGGTGAAGATGGTGATTTTCCGTTTCGGGATACGCAAGGACACGTTCTTAAGGTTGTTCTCCCTTGCACCGGATATCACGATATACTCCTGATTCATTTCGTTCATGTTTAACATCCCTCCAGGTGGTAAAGATTTCTTTTGTTTCTATTATCCTTAGCATTATCCTTAGCATTTGATTACGGCATTGCCTCATCATTTTGAAAAGATATATTATAGTTATATCGTTGCTGTAGCTACTACACTTAAGGAGAGAGCAATATGCCAATTGAACGTTTTCAAATCCAGGTGTCAGATGAAATCCTTGAAGACCTGAAATACAGGCTGGAACATGTCCGCTGGCCTGATCAATTAGAGGACTCTGACTGGGAACGGGGTACAGATCAGGGTTATTTACGGTCGCTCGTTACGTATTGGCGGGACCAGTTTGATTGGCGTGCCAGGGAAGCCGAGTTGAACCGCTTGTCACATTTTCGCTGTAACGTCGATGGAATCGATCTGCATTTCGTGCACGAGCGCGGCAAAGGCCCTAACCCGCAGCCGATTATCCTCACGCACGGATGGCCGGACAGCTTTGTACGATACGAGAAGATTATCCCTATGCTTACGGACCCTGAACGTTATGGCGGGAATCCCGAAGACTCCTTCGATGTCATTGTCCCTTCCGTGCCCGGATTTGGCTTCTCTAATGGCCTGAAGCACGTTGGTGTGAATAATGCCTATGTTGCTGAGCTGTGGGCCAGACTAATGACTGAACATCTGGGCTACCCGAAATTCGCTGCAGCAGGCGGGGATGTCGGCTCTGGTGTTACACGGTATCTGGCATTCAACCATCCTGAACTTCTTACCGGTATACATCTTACCGACATCGGTATCATCCGGAATCTTCTGACTGTCCAGGATAAATCGGCGTTGACTGAAGAAGAACTCCTGTACATCAAGGATACTTCGAAATGGATGGCTGATGAAGGCGGGTATATGTCGATTCAATCGACGAAACCACAGACGCTTGCCTACGGACTGAACGACTCACCTGTAGGATTAGCAGCTTGGATTATTGAGAAATTCCATGCATGGAGTGATTGCAAGGGTGATCTAAGGAACAGCTTTAGCGAGGATGAACTGCTTACGAATATTATGATCTATTGGGTTACTAATACGGTAGGGTCAACAGCGAATATCTATTATGAGAACACGCATACATTGCCGCCACTCGGGCGTATTGAGGTACCTGCCGGTATAGCTATTTTCCCTGGAGATGTCGCCTTGCCGCCGCGGGAATGGGCTGAACGCAATCTGAATATCACCCGGTGGACAACCATGCCCCGCGGCGGACATTTCACAGCTATGGAAGATCCGGCGCCTCTTGCGGAAGACATCCGTGAATTCTTCAGAGCATTAAGAGTATAAAAGATTTCACTACTTCACCAGCACAGACAGCTCGCCCTCAAAAACCTGATTGTCTGCGCTGGTGAAGGTTGATAATAACACTGTAACCAGTCCAGTTCCATTCCTCTTCTCTTCTGCTCCGGTCACTTCAACCATAGTGTACAATTCATCACCCGGATATACGGGCCGCATGAATTTAATGTTGTTCATCGCAGTTCCGGCAATAACCTCATCCCCATAACTTCCTGTCTCCACCCACAGCTTGAACGACACGGCTAAGGTCTGAATTCCTGAAGCGATGATTCCGTTGAACCGGCCTTGCGCTGCCTTCTCTTCATCCAGATGCATATATTGCGGGTCAAATTCACCAGCAAATCTGGTGATATCCTCTTTCGATAAGGTTAGCGTTTTGGTTCTAAATACTTGTCCGATATAAAATTCATGAAACCGCATCATTGCACCTCTTGAAGTAATTAAGTTCGTTTATTTTAGAGTAGGATTATATCACAGATCGTGAATTTTGGTTAGGCAGGGGTAAACTAATCATCGTCCGGTCTAATAATGCCCATATCTGTTCGGCCATCACTGAAGCTGGATAAGGCATAGAATTGCTAATCCACCATTCGAAAGAGCTTATTACAGCAGAAGCTAGAAACTGTACGGTTATTTCCTTGTTAAAATTTGGCCCGGAAGCGATTAAATCGAATTGTCTGCTAAGACTTTCCCGGACAACGACAAGCAAACGATTTCTAAAAGCAGGTACTCCCCGGTTTCTCAGCATCTTAGAATACAACCCGGAATTCTGTTCCAAATATTCAAAAACCCGAAGCAATGTGGATTTCGAAGTGAATTTACCGGTAACCTCACTGTCAGGCGCGCATTTGTCGATTAAGCGGTTAATTTGTTCTTCCAAACAATGATCAAGCAGATCATATTTATCTAGAAAATGTAAATAAACCGTTCCACGGTTAACATTGGCCAGCTCAGCAATTTTATTTACAGTGATATTTTCAATATCTGTTTCCGACATTAATGCTAAAAAAGCATCCATAATAGCCTGTTTGGATTTCTGTATCCGTCTATCCATATATTTCTCCTTCATGAGTCAGAATTGAACATTTCTAAGATGTGTGTTGATTAATCAACACAAGGGATCGCTTTGGGGATTGTACAATTCTCTGCTTTTTTGTAATGTGATTTTAACAAACAAACGTTGATTTTTCAACGAATGTTCAATAATACAAATGGAGGCTGCGCCATGAAAGCAATTGGTATAACCGGCTTTGGAATCCCTGAGTCTTTCGAAGAGTATGAACTAGCTGTTCCTGCAATTAAGGAAACACAAGTACTGGTGGAGGTGTATGCCTCCTCAATTAACCCTGGAGATAATCATTTACGTTCGGGTGAACTATTACAGAGCCCGGTAGGCGGGCAATTTACCATTCAATTCCCGTATTTTCTTGGAGGTGATGTTGCCGGTGTGGTAAGAGGTGTGGGTACCGGGGTACAGCACTTTAAAGCAGGTGACCGCGTTATGGGGATGGTCCGTGGAGGTTCTTATATGGATCAAGTGGCAGCAGATGAGGATACCTTAACGATGATACCGGACAATGTATCCTTCGAAGAAGCCGCTGCTGCGCCTACGGTAGCCTTGACGGCCTGGCAGGCACTTTTTGAGCACGGTAAGCTTCAGCCAGGTCAGCGTATTCTTATTCATGGGGGTGCCGGTGGTGTTGGACATGCAGCCATTCAACTAGCCAGACATTATGGTGCTTATGTAATTGCAACTGCAAGAGAGCATAATCATGGCTTTGTCCTGGGTTTAGGCGCAGATGAAGTCATTGACTATTATTCACAACCGGATTTCGTGACAAGGTTATCCGCACCTGTAGATATAGTTCTTGATACAGCTATGCTAGGGAATAAAGAATTAGAAACTGGACTTCCAGGCGAGTTCGGGGATTACAGCTATGACATATTAAAGGATGGCGGAAAATATATTTCCATAACCTCATTCGGTATTGGAACTTATCCAGGCGTTCGCAATATTGACTCGCTATTTTTCCGTGCCCATCCAAATCAGGCTGACCTTAATGAAATTTCCACTCACATGCAGGAGGGGAAGCTCAACATTCATGTAGACCATAGGTATCCATTTACCACTCAAGGTTTATTTGAAGCGTACCGCACAAGCGAGAAACAACCCAGACGGGGAAAAATCGTGATTTCAAAAGAAATATAAAAGAAGGGCAGCTTCCCATTAAGAAGCTGCCCTTCTCTTTTAACTGCCCATGTCTGGCTATCTATACTGGATCTGCGTTTTACTCCAGACCCTGTTTCCCGTAACCAGTGAGATTCTCAACGACTTGCGGGTCGTAGTGGGAGAAAAATGCGCTTACGCCTGTATCGAGTGCTGCGATTCGAGCCATATCCTCCGGCGTCAGCTCGAAATCAAATACATTCATGTTTTCTTCCATTCGGTTTCGGCTAACCGTTTTGGGAATAACTACCACGCCTCTCTGAATCAAATAGCGCAACGCCACCTGGGCTGTGGATTTATGATATTGATCGCCCACCGTTTGTAAGGTGGTGTTGGTGAACAAATTGTTTTTCCCTTCTGCAAAAGGACCCCAGGATTCAATCTGCGTATGGTATTTCTCCATGATTTCCTGAGCTTTGACCTGCTGGTTGAAGACATGGGTCTCCACCTGATTGACGGCCGGCACCACTTCAGTAAACTGCACAAGGTCGATATATCTGTCCGGATAGAAATTACTTACACCAATGGCTCTGAGGGTACCGGCCTTATACAGCTCTTCCAGTGCCCGGTACGTTCCATAATAATCTCCAAACGGCTGATGAATCAGGACCAGATCCAAATAATCCAGCTGCAGCTTTCGCAGGGACTCTTTAATAGAGGCTTTAGCTTGTTCATAGCCTGCATTAGAGATCCATACTTTGGTTGTGATAAACAATTCTTCCCGGGGAACTCCACTCTTTTTGATAGCACGGCCTACGGCTTCCTCATTCCGGTATGCTTGTGCGGTATCGATGGAACGGTAGCCCACGCTTATGGCATCCAGCACACATTTCTCACATTCCGCCTGATCTGATATCTGATAGACTCCATAGCCCAGAATCGGCATTTGTACTCCGTTGTTTAAGGTTACATACTCCATTCGTAATTCCTCCTAAGTTTATGGTTACAAGCGGTTTTATCCCCGTCTGATTAGTGCCGGTTATTCACCAGCCGGAAAGTCCGTAGAGGCAGCCAACTCCGTCTGCTTCTCGAAATCAGCAACTCGTTTCTTGAGGGTCGAAAGGGTGGTTGCCAATGCCTGGGAGCCTAACACCATACGCATCGGCGCAGGTTCTACGTCGACACTCTCAATCATGCGGGCAGCCATTCGTGCCGGATCGCCGGGAGCCAGCCCATTCGAACCGTCCAGCATGCTCAAAAAGCCGTGCGCAGGATTCCCCTCATATTCCGGCATTAATGAAGCAACCTGTGCGCTGCCATAGCGGAATTCGGTACGGGCGCCTCCCGGCTCCACCAGTGTAATACCGATGTTAAAAGCAGCGACCTCCTGGGCCACCGATTCACAGAAACCTTCAATGCCGAACTTTGTAGCATGGTACATCGAGTTTCCCGGGAAAGCAACCTGTCCGCCGTAAGAAGACAGCTGAATAATGCGGCCGCTGCCCTGAGCGCGCAGATGCGGAAGGGCGGAGCGGATCAGCTGGATCGGGCCGGTCAGATTCGTGGCGATAATATGATCCACCTCAGCGTCAGACAGTTCCTCGGCTGCGCCGAACAGACCGTAACCTGCGTTGCTTACGATCACGTCGATCACTCCGGATTTGTCAAAAGAATCATCGACCAGCTTCCGGATGGCAGGAACATCGGTCACATCCAGCAGCTCGCATATGAAAGTATCGGGATAATTCTCAATAAGACCGGCTACCTTATCTTTGTTGCGGACCGTTCCGATTACCTTATCGCCTTTCTCTAGGAGCTGCTGCGTCATCACATAACCAAAACCGCTGCTGACACCGGTAATCAGCCATGTTCTTTTTTGCATAATCATTCAATCCTCCTGTACACTATGATTTCGCGGCTGCTTCATTCACACACCGGAGCGCGTTCAGACTGCGCGGATAACCGATGAAAGGCAGGCATTGAGAAATGACCTTGATCAAGAACTCCTTATCATTTCCAAGCCTGAAATTTGCTGCGGCATGACTGGTTGCCTGCGGTTCACATCCGCCTTGGGCATACAGGAAGCAGAAGGTAATCATCTCTCGTTGTTTGAGGTCCAGTCCCTTCCGGGTGTAGTAATCGCCGAAGCAATTCGCTGCAAGCCATTGATTGATGTGCCGGCTCTCCTCCGGGCCTGATTTCCAGAATTCCTGCATGCTCTCGCCAAAAATATCCACCTGCGCCTGAATCCCCGCTTCAAGACGCGTTTCCATAGTTGTTGTGGCCTGCCCCGGTAGAGGAAGCTCCACACCTCCGGCAGTTAATACATCATTCAGCACATTCAGGAAGGGTAGAACTCTGCCAATGCCGAGATAAGCGACGGACTGATAGACAATTTCCTTGGCCTCCACCGGTGTAACGCCAAAGTTCAGGGCTGCTGGCAGCATAGCTTTGAACTCATCAATTCCCTGACAGCCGATTAATACAGATAGAATGGCCATCACACGGGTCCGGTCATCCAAATCATCCTGATGAACTACTTCATCGAATGCAAAATTATCAAACCGCTCAATAAACTCGGGATCTGTTACCTCAAGCTTGGATTCATAGCCCGGGAACATTCTTTCATGGTATTTCTTTGCGGCTTCTGTAATGTCCATAGTGTGCTCCTCCTGCTCATTTCTAGACTCTTCTTAATCTCCTGCTAAAAAGGGTCAACCAAACAAGTTGGCTAACCCTTTATTTACAATTGGATTCATGTCTATTATTATACTCGCGTCTCTTTATAATACAATTTATGATTTCGCGTAAAAAGTACAATACTGTACTAATTTAACGACATTGTCTATTAAATATTAACTTTCAGGTACAGTGCCAATCTCCAGTCGTTGCACCGGATCATCGTCCCTAAAGGATATTCAAAATCACATTCACCCATTAATGTGAAGCCCAGCTTACGGCAAATGGCGTTTGAAGCAGAATGGATGACTTTGGGAAAAGCATGAATATACCTGTGCTTCTGTTCTGAATGGATCATAGCTATGGCCTTAAAGGTTGCTTCTGCAGCTATGCCTTGTCCCTGATAAGCAGTTAACACGCTCCATCCCAGCTCATACACCGGCTCCCCTTGCCAAGTCCGATCCCAGTAGCCCACACTGCCGACAACTTCAAGCTCTGGCAGCAAGAGGATCTTGAACATTCTCCCTGTTCCAGTTCCGGCAATCTCACAGTAACGTTTATGACGGGACTGGAGCTTCTCCTCCGTTTCCGGTCCTCCAAGGAACACAGTCATCTCGGGAGAATTCAATTGCTGCAGCAATCCGAAATCTCCGGCATCCCAAGGTTCAATGCCTACCTCAGGCCTTTTCTTCTGTTCTGTCATTACAACACACACCTCCACATATTAATGCTGACGGGCCCTAAGCTTCTATTATACGATTGGATAAAAAAAAGCCCGAGGGATTAACCTCCGGCAGCTCCTACCATAATAAACCGTACTTTAGACTGAATCAGCATATTGTTGTACGGATTACAACTTTGATTGGGGGATATCCGGGTGCATTGGAGGATTGTTGTATAAAATACAAGAATTATTCCACTAAGCCGCTGGGAAGCGAAGAAATGCTGCATTTCATACAACAATGGCGGATTGGCGCCAGAAAAATGAGCAAATTGTTGTAATTTGTGCAGGATTTTTCAATGATATTGGATCTTCACCACTTACCAGGGCAGCGTATTACCGGCATAGTCGATCAGAGTGAGCTCTTCCTGCCCGTAATCCGGCTTCAGGCGATTCTCTATCTGCTGCATAATAGATTCTGCAGATTCATCAGCCGTGAGGCTTCCGGTTGTATCCAGCTGGCCTTGCATATAAGTCTGGACATGTCCGGGATGAACAACCATTACTTTGCCGCCCTGCGCTGAAATCTGATTATGAATCAGCTGAGACTGCATATTAAGCGCAGCCTTGGACATGCAGTAAGCGTACCAGCTGTTGCGCCAGCAGGTTCCAATACTTCCTGCTTCTGATGAAATGTTGACGATCAGCTTGCTGTCACTCCGGAGAATAGATTCGATTAAGCCGTTCGACATCCGCAGCGAGCCTAGTGTGTTCACCCGGAAGACCTGCTCCATTTCTTCGAAATCCAGCGTATCCTGAACCGTCATCTTCATATCACCCAGAATGGCCCCGTTGTTAATCAGTATTTCCACCCGGTCCGTGCAAGCTGCTATAGCCTCCACTGCTTGTTGGACACTATCCCCGTCGCTTATATCCAGCGTCAGCACCTGCAGCTGCTGATCATAAACTGTCTTCAGTTGCTCCAAGTGTTCATTGTTCTCCTGCAGATATTGCCCGGCAAACACATGATAACCCTGCTCAAGCAGTGCCTTAACCAGACTCAGTCCAACCCCCCGGTCAGCACCCGTAACCATAGCCCATCGATTCTCCAACAGGCTCACCTCCTGCCCTAGTTTCACATAGCTAAAATACATTACACCAGTTGATTATACGAGTCCAGACATGGCATATCCATAACTGAATGCCTGTAATTCATGTAATAATGTCCGCAAAATAATGTCCGCGCAAAAAAAACGGAAGCCGGGTAATTGCAGCATTACCTCGCTTCCGTTCTTCTAATCTTATAGTACCCCGTTCACTTAATAACCAGCTCCTGCCCGACAGCAACAACCTTATCCGGCATCCGGATCTCCTTGATGACTCCGTGCTCCAGCCTGATTTGCCGTTCGGCCAGTTCCCCGACCTCCGGCGCATGGGTCACCATAATAATCGTGTGCCCTTCCTGATGCAGCTCCTGGAACAGATCCAGCACAATCTCTTCATTAGCCTCATCCAGGTTCCCTGTCGGCTCATCGGCCAGAATCAGCGCCGGGTAATTGATCAGCGCTCTGGCGATACATACCCGCTGCTGTTCCCCGCCGGACAGCTGGCGCGGCAAATGCTTGGCGCGCCCTTCCAGACCTACTCTGGCCAGGGCCGCCGCTGCCTCCTTCTCGTCAGGCATACTGTGATAGTACTGGGCAACCATAACATTCTCCAGTGCCGTAAGATGCGGGATCAGGTGAAACTGCTGGAAGACCAGTCCGATTTTATCTTTGCGGATCTCCGTCAGCTTCCTGGAGCTCATTGAGCTGGTGGCTATGCCGTCTATCTTCACCTGGCCGCTGCTTGGTTTGTCCATAAGACCGATCATATTGAGCATCGTGCTCTTTCCTGAACCGGAGGAGCCCATGATCGACAGCCATTCCCCCGGCTCCACACTGAATGTGATATCCTTCAAGGCATGCAGACTGCCATATTTCTTACTCACTCCGGAGATTTCCAGAATACTCATTATCCTTGCCCCTTTCTGCCTTATTCCCCTTTGAGTACTACAGCCGGCTCAATACCGATGACGGATCTGAGCGGAATCAGCGAAGCCAGACCGGCTACCAGCAGCGCAGTAACCGTGACAAGCGGAATGACTGCCCAGCGGAAGGATATAGAGGAATGGAATACACTTTGCCCGATGACCTGGGCCAGGAAATAGCCGAACACCAATCCTACAAGGGTTCCTGCCAGCGCCAGCACCCCGGCTTCGCTCAGAAACTCCAGAGACAGAGCTTTATTCTGGGCGCCCAGCACCTTTTTCAGGGCAATTTCCTGTTTGCGCTCCATCACCATCGTCATCATCGTGGTGGCTACGCATAGTAGAGTAGATAAGAGAATAATGATCACGACGATATAGACCAGCGAGCTGATTTTGTCCAGCATGACCGTCTCAGAACCGGAAATCTGCTTGATCGGACTAAGCTTCATATGTGGATAGTTCTGATTGACCGCTAAGGCTGCTGCATCCAGTCCCTCCCCGGTAATACTGAAGTATGCCGCATTTGCTTGGCCTTCCTGATGAAACAGCTTCTGGGCATCTGCTAGATTAATGAAAATTTGATTATCCTCTGTCCCGCCGCTGCTGATCGTCCCGGTTACCGTAACCTTCTGCTCGTTACCTGAGACTTCATCCTGAAGCGGAAGCACCGTTCCGATCTTGTAGCCCAGCTTCTCGGCTAAGTCCTTCCCGACTAGCACGGTACCGGAGGCATTCCGGTCTGTGTCCATAGTTCCGGTAATTTCCCAGTAGGGTGTGATCTTCGGAATCTGATCGAACCAGGTACCGACAACCACCAGTCTGCGGGAATTGATCTTCACCAGACCATAGAGGTTAGACGTATATCCGACGACATCCTGCTGCGGGAATATACCGGCAATCTCCTCTGCAGTACTCTCTGGAAATACCTTGTTCTGCGATTCGGACGTTGGCGTGAGGATCAGATTCGCGCCATACGAGCGGAATTCCATCCCCATCTTGATATTGATATCATAATACACGCTTAGCAGGCCCGAGATTACCGCGGTTCCGACAATGATAGCGAATAGCGCAATTAACATTCTTGATTTCCGCAGTTGAAAGGAGCTGATCAGCATTCTAATGAACATCGTTGATTTGCGCATACTTATCTCCCGCCCCTCATTACATTAGCTGGCTGCAGACGGATAACCATCCGCATGGCCGAGAAGCTTCCGGCCAGGGTGAGCAGCACGGAGAGCAGCAGGACAAGCGGCAGAACCAGTCCTTTGAACGAAAGTGAGGTATCGAATACAGTGCGGTCTATAATCTGGGCGAAACCAAGTCCCGCACCGTAACCGAGGAGTCCACCCGCAAGCCCGGAGATAACGGCTTCCATCACAAATAACAGCAGTACGGCGGAGCTCTGTGCCCCCAGCGCTTTCATGAGGCCGATCTCCTTGCTTCTTTCCAGCACTTTAGTTGTCATCAGGCCGGAGATTCCGAGACCGGAACTGATTAACGCAGCAGCTGTAAGAATGAACATCAACAGCTGGATTTTGGTCAGAATCATCCCTTCGGATTCAGCAACCTGCCGGATGACCTTAGCTTCCGTACCAGGCAATGCCTTCTCAATCTGATAGGCAATCGCACTGACATACGCGGTGCAATACCAGGTCTCATAATCCTTCGCGGACAGCCGGTCCGGATTCAGCGCCGCCCTGCGGGCCAGCTCGTTCTCCGGGGTGGTCAGCGCACTTACTTCAACTCTGCCTACCTTGCCGGCAAGACCGGTTGTCTGCTGCAGTGTGCTGAGAGAGACGAAGATTTTGTCATCATCCGTTCCTCCGCCGCTTAAGATTCCTGCTACTTTCAGCGGTACTCTCTTGCTGACACCGCCAGCTTCAATATTGACGTCCACGGTCTGTCCGGGTGTTAACCCAAGCTGTCCAGCCAGGGCTGAACCTACAAGCGCAGTGCTGCCGTCATCGTCCTTCACCCAATCTCCATCCACCTGCCACCATGTTTTGAGCTGCCGGATGCCTGTGTTAATCTGTTCCCCCGTAGGAAGATCCAGATCTTTATTGAACCAGGTGCCGACCACCGCTACAGGATGGTTCACGTTATCCAAGTTGGCGGAAGCCTCCAGATACGGAGTAAAGGCTACTATATTATAGGCCCAGAAGATCGTCTTGATCTTGGGCAGCTCTTGCTCATCAATGAACTCTCTGTCGGCCAGCGGATTGAAGTCCACTCCGTCGATTTCCGCAGGCAAGGCATCCATTTTCGGGAGAACCTGCAGGTTGGCGCCGTAGGTTTTGAGTTCCCGGTTCATTTTATCGCCGACATCCAGAGATACGTTCAGCATAGCCGTCGCAAGGGACGCTCCGAAGGCAATGGTGACAATGAGCAGAATCTTGCCCTTGAAGCCCACAGTAAACGCTTTGGCGAGCATTCGAACAAACATATTCCCATCCCCAATCTAATAGCAACGTCATCGCTTAATGCTGGAAAAGATCCTCCTGATGAAACGTAGCGGTTTCCTTCTCGAGGTCACTGCTGGCAATAACGAGATTGCCTTTATCCATGTGATAGGCCAGCGGGATCGGATTACAGCCGCCCTCGAACCCGATGGTCGGAATATTCATAATGACATCGCATTTCCGGCAAATGACCTTGTTCCCCTTCTGATAGTATCCTGATGATCCGCAGATTTTACAGGCATCGAAGCCGATCCCGTACATCGTTTCGGACTTGCGGATAATAATGAAGCGTACAATCGTACCATCTGCGGCGGTGTATCCGAATCTGTGCAGATTCCGGTCATCTACTGAAGCTTGCGGAATCACGATCTGGTGGCTGGCATCAGGAGTAACCGGCTCTGCCGGAGACAATTCGATGACTTGGTTTGCCAGCACCGCCTCAACACTGAGTAAAGCAGGAACAAGCACCATAAGAGCGGCAATGGCTGCCAGCCAGCGCTTGTCATTGCGTACCCGGGCTTTGAATTTGCGCTGGACTGCAGGATTCCACGTCTCCGACAGCTTTTCTTGTCTCCGGATAAACGACAATAAGACCGTTACGGTCCAGATAAAAGAAGCTCCCAGCAATACATACAGGTATTTATCCATGTTGTTAATGATCGGCACCAGAATTTTCATCGTCAGCGGAGTTAACGGGAAGATCCCTCTGGCGAACAAAATTTGCGCAACAGTAAACAGCTGGTTAAGCATCATCGCGGACAGAAGCAAGACACTTCCAGCCACAGAGCTGCGGGCTGAAAGTGTTCGTGTGCTTCTTAGAAAAGACAGGCCGAACATTAAGCTGCATACCAAGCCGAGTAAGCCGCCAGTGAACGTAAGAATAAGCTCCGTGTTGACTACACTGTATGTCTGGATGAAGATGCTGCTTGGAAACTGCAGAATGCGCATCACGGGCAGCACGGTCAGGCAGACAGCGGTGAGGAAAATGAATACAGTCCTCGAGCCGCCTCTGCCCCACAGCAATTGTGCTGCATTGTTCTTCCGGGCGTGAAGCTTTCTTTCCCTGAGCACCCAGATTAGCAATGCAATCTCCAGGATGAAGGACACAGCCATGGTCCAGCCGGTGAAGCTTTCTTTCTTCGGACCGGACCATTTCAGCAGGTATAGTACTGCCCAGCTGATAACGGCTGAAGCAGCTGTCCCGGAATAGATCCATTTGCTGAAGCGGCTGTTTCCGGTATGGCGGAGCCATACAATAAGAACGGATATAATCAGCGCGATCTCAAAACCGTTGCTGAGTGTAATCACAGTAGCTTTTAACATGTCTTCCTCACCACACTATTCTCCGATTGAGCTTGCGAAGGTTCGTTCCGGTCCGGCTTACCAGGTTCTTGGTACCCAGGAGAATTCCCAAGTCAAGTCGATCGGCTCCTGCCAGAAGCGGCCGGTAACCCCAGTCGCATCATCCGTGTGCAGCAGATAATCCATTTTCTCGGGTGATTCTACTACATAGTTCAGAACATAAGTACCTGCGCCCGGCAGTTTAACGTTAGCTCCATAGTGCGCGCCGTCCGAAGCATTCATCGGCATGAAGGTGCCTTCAGAGACAACGGTGTCTGTATCTTTGGCTTTGATCTGATAATGAACAGTCAGGTAAGGAATGAACTCGCCGATGCCAAAGCCCGTTTCATTCCCTTCGAGTGCAGCAATATCTGCTTCAAGGTGGAAGTCAGACTGTGCGGCTGGCAAGCCAGCTTTATCCATAGGCTCCATATCTACCGGCTGCAGGTACAAGGCGCCAATCTTAATGCCATCCACTTCCTGCTCTTCCCCAATCGGGAATTCTTCAAAAGCCGGCGCTTCATCCGCCGGAGCATTGACTGCCGTATTATTGCCTGATGCCGCGGCATTGCTGCTGCTGTTGTTGTCCGAACTACAACCTGCCATTATGGAAGACATTGCGAGTACAATTCCGGTAACCATCAATACATTTTTAATTTGTTTCATTCTCTGCACACCCCTGATTAATTATTTATTTATGAAGCATTGCAAACTACATCCTAACGCTTAGCCCTGTAAAGGCTTGCCTTGCGGTTTGACCGTTCCTTTGCGGGAAGAGATCAGGTACCAGATTAGCCCTATGGCGGTAGCCAGAAGCAACAGGCCTTGCGCCGATAAGCTCTCGACCGTCGGATAGATTCCGAAGAAACTGATAATCGGGAATCCGGAGACCGAAGTTGCACTAATCATTGCTCCGGCTTGAAGCTCAGTGATGGCTTCCCCGGCGAACACGAAGGCCAGATAGTACATCAGAATGCTGGTTCCGATGAAGAACGGCTTCAGCGGAATCCGCAAACTTCCAAGCCGGATCACCAGGAAGATGACGACCAGCGCCAAGGCGCCTACCAGAATTCCCAGCCCGATCATGCTGATTCCTTGTTTGTCTTGTCCAGTCACTAGAGCCTGGTAGAAAAGCACAGTTTCTGCGCCTTCTCTGTATACAGCAAGAAAGGCTGCAAGCCACAGAGTTACCGTGTTACCTGTCGTAATGGATGTCTGAATCTTGCCTTCGATGTAATTTTTCCACCGTTTGGCATCCGCTTTGCCGATTAACCAGAAGCTCATCGAGAACAGCACGGCGACGGCCAGCAGCATCGTAATCCCTTCCAGGTTCTCCTGGCTGGCTCCGCTGATGTTGAATAAATATTTGAGCCCGATGGCAGTCAGCACGCTTGCCCCCAGTGCCACTAATGCGCTCTGATAGATAATCTTAACCTTGTCCTTATTGCCTGACTTGAGCAGATAAGCAATGATCGCGGCGATGACCAGAATCGCTTCAATACCTTCGCGCAGGATAATGACCAGTGACGATAAGAAAATACCCCATGGTGTACTATCGGACTTACTCAGCGTTGCCGCATCCTCCTGCAGCATGTCTACCAGCTCGGACATCTGCTGATTGACCTGGGCCTTGCTCGCCCCTGCCGTCATAGACTTCCGGATCTGGCGGAACTCTTCCTCAATGAGGGCATTCCGCTTCGATGAAATATTATATTTCACCGCCTTCTCCATCTGTCCGGCTTCATAGGGGCCATAATACGCATTATTGACCTGATTCTTGGCCTCTGCGACATCCCCGCTTACATAAGTCTTCAGCGCTTGCTGCAAAGTGTCATCTATCTGTTCTACCACCTTGCGCCAATTGCCGTCCGCTGCATGAGCTTGACCTGGAATGATCAATAACATCAGCAGAAATACTGCCAATACAGTCCGCCAAAAACGACCCTGCAACCGAATCCCCCCCACTAGTAGTCAACGTAAAAGTTAACCCTTAACTATTGATAATGATTATCACTTTCATTCTTGTGCTTTAGTGTAATGAATAAGTCATAGCAAAAATATGATATTTGTCATTTCTATTTAGTTTTCATCCATTTATAGACAAAGTGTAAAACAAAAAAGAGTGTTCAAGAAGCGTAATACGCCTTTTGGACACTCTTCGTGTGCATTTACCTTCATTTATCCGGTGACAGCCCTTCGATGACCTTGTCGATATTCCATTGAATCATCTTAATGTAGGTGTCGCCGTCTTCCCCTTTTTTAGCTAAGGAATCAGTGAAGATCTTAGAATGTATAGGCACTCCTGTCTCATTAGAGATGGTCTCCATCGTCTTGGGGTTCACGCTCGTCTCCAGGAATAATGCAGGCACCTGATTCTCTTCAATAATACTAATGATCCGTTTCATTTGCTCCGGCGTCCCTTGGCTGTCCGTATTAATCTCCCAGATGAAAGCCGATTCGAAGCCGTAAGCCTTCGAGAAATACTTGAATGCCCCTTCGCTGGTAACGAGAATCCGTTGTTCCTGCGGGATCTTATTTACTTCCTCTTTGGCGTATTGGTCCAGCTTATTCAGTTCCTCCACGTAGGCGGTCTGATTGTTAAGATAATACTCCTTGTTGTCCGGGTCCTGTTCAATTACACGTTTGGTGATCACATCCACGTACTTAATGGAATTCTGGATATCCAGCCAGGCATGAGGGTCCACTTGCGTTTCCTTGCCTTTTTCAGTCAGGTACATCGGGGTCACTTCATCGGAGACAGCAAAGGCAACCTCGTTCTTGTTCGTCACCTTCAGCAGGTCCTGGAACCAACCTTTTCCCGTCTCCAGATTCAGGCCGTTATAGAAAATCAAATCTGCGCTGGACACCTTGCCCGTATCGGCAGGTAATGGATCATACATATGCGGGTCTGTTCCGATGGGAACCATACTGTATACTTCAGCTTTGTCCCCGACAATATTCTCGGTCATATCCGCGATGATGGAGTACGTGGCAACAATCTGCAGCTTATCCTCACCCGCTTCCCCCTCATTAGTATTAGAACAAGCAGTGAGCAGTGAGATCAGTACGATAAATGATAGCCATTTGAGTTGTTTCATCCTTGCTTCAGCCCTTTCCTTAAGAAATTATTTTTGGGTGACAGTATGAAGGAGCCCGCGAACAGGCTCACACCCACCAGTACTATCGTGGCACTTGTCGGGAGATTAAAGCCAAAGCTGAGATACACACCTACAATTCCCGATACCGCACCCACCGCAGAGGCTAATACAATCATGTGGATCAGCGTATGGGTCCATAAATAGGAGGTGGCTGCCGGGATCACCAGCATCGCAATGACCAGCACAATCCCCACTTGCGATAACGAGGATACCGTAACTACAGACAGCAGCATCATCAGCAGATAATGGTAGAAGCCTGTTTTTAAACCATAAGCCTTGGCAACTACCGGATCGAACGAACTGATCAGCAGCTCTTTATACAGCAATACAATAATGGCAATCACAACGAGCATGATGATGAAAGATTGCGTTAACTCAGACTGCGGAACAGCGAGGATATTCCCGAACAGAATATGAGTCAGATCCAGACCGCTTTTGGCAAAAGTAATGAGGACAATCCCCAGGGCGAAAAATGAACTGAGTATAATGCCGATGGAGGTGTCGCTTTTGATCGTACTGCGGCTTGTAATGAATTGAATGAGGATGGCGGCTAACAGGCCAAACAGGGATGCGCCCAGCAGGATGTTGATCCCCAGTATGTAGGACAAGGCTACACCAGGCAGTACAGCATGAGATAAAGCGTCGCCCATCAGCGACATCTTCCGGAGAACAATGAAGCTGCCCAGCGCCCCCGATACAATGCCCAGGATGATAGCGGATAAGCCGGCGTTAAGCGCGTAGACCGGGATGTTGAACAAGTCTGACATAACATTAATCATGTTCGGCCCCTCCTGCCCCTTTGATGATCACATTGCCCAAGGAGGCACCATATGCTGCGCGGATATTGCCGGTAGTGAAGGTATCTTTCACATCTCCAAAGGCGATCAGTTTTTTATTCAGGATAATAATTTTGTCAAAATACTCTTCCACCTCATGCAGATCATGGTGAACGACGAGAATGGTTTTCCCCTCTTCACGCAGTTGCTTCAGCAGATTCACAATAATCTTCTCACTGACCATATCGATGCCGACAAACGGTTCATCCAGGAAAAAGACGTCCGCTCCCTGGGCGAGTGCCCGGGCAATAAAGACTCTTTGCAGCTGGCCGCCGGATAAATTGCTGATTTGTTTATTCGCTAGGTCGCTTATGTCCACCATCGCCATACATTCTTCGGCCCGTTCCCGCTCTTTCTTGCCGGGTCGCCGGAAGATTTTCAAGTTCGGGTACGTTCCCGTCAGCACCGTATCCTTCACCGTGATTGGAAACGTGAGATCAATATCGTTTTTTTGCGGCACGTAGGCAATCTTCCGTTTGTACTCCGAAATATCCCTGCCCTCAACCCTGACCGAGCCAGTTCTCTTCTTAATCACTTCTAATAAAGCCTTAATCAGTGTTGATTTCCCTGCGCCATTCGGTCCGATGATACCCACCGTATGCCCGAAGGGGATCGAGAGATTTACATTCTCCAGTGCAGAATTGCCGAAATAATCAACGTTCAGGTCTTTAATCTCGATCATATACAAGCTCCTTATCTGTTAATAGCTGTCTGAAATCCGCTGTAGTATTGGTCTTGATATTTTGTTTCCCAAACGAAACAATGGGTTCTTCGTACATAATTGTTTCCCGTGGGAAACATTTATTCTTATGAACAATATATTTAACTACAGGCAAATTGTCAATAATAATTAATATTTGTGTTACAATTTCAGCAGAAGGAGTGATTGGGTTGAGAATCGAAGAGTTAAATCAGGAGCAGAATCAGCAGGAAATCTCGGGATTACTGGAGGAACATAGCCGGCGTATGGACGACAGCATTCCGCCTTATGAGCGCGAAGTCATCTCGCTGGCAGCGTATGAAGGCGATACATATGTTGGGGGCATTACTGGAGATATGGTCTGGAAGATTCTAAATGTTCATCTGCTGGCCGTCGATCCCGTCTATAGAGGCAATGGACTAGGCGCAATATTGCTCAAGGAGCTGGAAGACAGGGCCCGGTCGCGCGGCTGCAAGGTGAGCGAATTAACGACTATGAGCTGGCAGGCTCCGCACTTTTATCAGAAGCAGGGGTATGGGATCTTCGGTGAGATCCATGATTGTCCCCAGGAAGGCCAGACGAAATATTATTTGAAGAAAAGTCTTGAATAGCAACGCAAAAATGCTCCCAAACTGCCTGGGAGCATTTATTATATCTGCGGGAATTATGAGTTCACTTAATTAACCGACTTATCATATTGTAGATAGACTACATGTGTCTGCAGATATTCGTTCAACCCGTGTTTGCCGTCCGCTCCACCGATCCCGGACTTTCTCCAGCCTGCGTGGAAGCCCTGCATCGCCTCGAAATTCTCGCGGTTGATATAGGTTTCACCATATTTCAGGCGTTTAATCACTTTCATGGCTACGTTAAGATTCTGGGTATATAAGGACGAGGTTAAGCCGAATTCACTGTCGTTGGCAAGCGCGATCGCTTCATCCAGAGTTGAGAACGATATGACCGGGATGACCGGTCCGAAGATTTCATCCTGCACAATCTCCATGTCGTTGGTTGCATTCGTAATGACCGTCGGCTCGAAGAAGCTGCCTGCACCTTCCACCTTTTTGCCTCCGAGCGCAATTGTGGCGCCCTCTTGTACTGCCCGGTCTACCTTCTGCTGAACTGAATCTTGTGCGGCCTTATTAATCAGAGGTCCCATCTGAATATCCTTATCCTTGAGCGGGTCTCCGTATTTCACTGCCTTCATAACCTCTACCAGGCGGGAGGTGAATTCATCCTTAATGGACTCATGCACATAGACGCGCTCTGCACAATTACAGACTTGGCCTGTATTAATCACCCGGGAATCCACAATCGCTTTGATCGCCAGGTCCAGATCGGCATCCTTCATGACAATGGCCGGTGCCTTGCCCCCAAGCTCCAGACTGACCTTGATGATATTCTCGGCGGCTGCCTCCATCACCTTTTGTCCGGCGGGTACGCTGCCTGTAAGACTGACCATTCCGACTTTCGGGTTACTGGCCAGTTCATGGCCCACTTCTCCGCCCCTGCCTGTTACCAGGTTGAATACCCCTTTGGGCAGACCGGCTTTATCAACAATGCGGCTGAAGGCCACTGCATTATTCGGAGATTCCGCACTTGGCTTGACGACAATCGTATTGCCGGTAATCAGCGCCGGAGCCATCTTTCTCGCGATCAGGAAGAACGGGAAATTCCAGGGGAGGATGCCTGTTGTTACACCAATCGCCCGTTTAAACACAAAGATATTCTCATTATCACGGTCGCTCTGAACGATCTCCCCTTCATACCGCCGTGCCCATTCCGCCATATAATCCAAATAATCAGCTGTAAAGTTAACCTCTACCGTAGATAATTCAAGTGTTTTGCCTACTTCTTCCGAGATCAGCCTGGCGATGCTGTCCGCTTCCGCGCGAATCCCGTCTGCAATGGCATGCAAATATCTGCCTCTCTCCACCGCCGGGGTCTCCTCCCAGGCCGACTGGGCTTCCTCTGCTGCATTAATGGCACGTATGACATCATTCCTTGTAGCCTTGGGAACCTGTGAGATTACTTCATCTGTTGCCGGGTTGGTTACTTCGATCCATTCTTTGCCTTCGGATTCCGTAAATTGGCCATCGATATACATCAAATGCTTGGTCACTGTTTCTCCCCCTCAAGGTAGATTATTACAATTGCCCCACCATAGTGTAAACGCTATCAATATTTATTGTCAATAAGATTCACATTTACTATTTGTTTTTGTGTTGTTTTTCATTGACTTTTTGAGTTAAGCTATAATTATAGGGTTACATTGATTGGAGGGATCGGTCGTGAAAGTCAGTATTTTCTCTACTTGTTTAGTAGACCTTATGACCCCAGATGTCGGTATTGCTATGGTTGAAGTTCTTGAGCGGCTGGGTTGTGAGATTGATTTCCCGGCTTCGCAGGTCTGCTGCGGGCAACCCACATATAACAGCGGCTATCTGAAGGATTCCAAGCTGGCTATGCAGAATATGATGCTTGCCTTCGAGCACTCCGATTATGTTGTGGGTCCGTCCGGCTCCTGTATCGCTATGTTCCATGAATACCCGAAGATCTTCAAGGGTGACCCGCAGTGGGAGTTGAAAGCGGTTGCTTTGAAGGAGAAATCCTATGAGTTCACACAGTTCATCGTCAAGGTGCTAGGCGTTACCGATGTTGGTGCAAGCCTGGAAGGAACCGCCACCTACCACCGTTCCTGCCACATGACAAGGCTGCTGGGTGAGAAGGAAACTCCGTACCAATTACTAGAACAGGTCAAAGGACTGCAGCTGGAGCCGCTCAAGAACAGCGATAACTGCTGTGGCTTTGGAGGAACCTTCTCGGTGAAAATGCCTGAGATTTCCGAGCAGATGGTGGACGAGAAATGTGGCTGTATCAAGGATACCGGAGCTGATATTCTGATTAGTGCGGATATGGGCTGCCTGCTGAATATCGGGGGCCGATTGTCCCGCAAGGGTGAGCCTGTCCGGATCATGCATATCGCGGAAGTGCTGAATCAGCATCAGTCTGTTGTAAGCAGAGGGGGAAGCCGTACATGAGCCTGCAAACCGATAAACGTGATTTCAGCGAACGGACATTGGACGGCCTTGGGGATTCGTTCATGCGTAATGCTGTCGGTTCAGCACAGGACAGTCTCAAGACGAGACGTCTGTCTGCCGCCACCACACTAGGGGATTGGGAGCAATGGCGGAACGTGGGCCAGCTCATCCGCCAGCATACCCTGCAGAACCTGGATTATTATCTGGAGCAGCTCGCTGATAATGTTGAGAAACAGGGCGGGCATGTCTATTTTGCTGCTACCAAAGAAGAAGCCAGCAGTTATATACGGGATGTTGTTGTGCGTAAACAGGCCACCAAGGTCGTTAAATCCAAATCCATGGTTACGGAGGAAATTGAGCTGAACCGGGTCTTGATTGAAGCCGGCTGTGAGCTGATTGAGACGGATCTTGGGGAGTATATCCTCCAAATGGATGATTGGGACCCTCCCTCGCATATCGTCGCTCCCGCATTGCATAAAGACCGGAGACAAATCCAGCGGGTGTTCTCAGAGAAGCTTGGATATACAGGCGATGAAACGCCGGAGAATCTGGCCGGATTTGCCCGGACGGTCCTGCGCCAGAAGTTCCTGGAAGCGGAAGTCGGCATCACGGGCTGCAACTTCGCCATTGCTAATCTGGGAGCGATCAATCTTGTAACCAATGAGGGCAACGGTGATCTTACGGCTGCCATTCCGAAGACACATATTGCGGTGATGGGTATGGAGCGGATTGTTCCGACCCTGGAGGAAATGGAGGTGCTGGATAACCTGCTCTGCCGCAGTGCTGTCGGACAGAAATTAACCAGCTACATTACCGTAATGGGTCCATCTGCTGCCGGAGAGACAGACGGTCCCGAGGAATTCCACCTGGTTGTCGTCGACAACGGCCGGTCCGATATTCTGGGAAGTGAATTTAACGAGGCGCTGCAGTGTATCCGCTGCGGAGCTTGCCTTAATGTCTGTCCGATCTACCGTCATATCGGCGGGCATGCTTACGGTTCGATCTACCCCGGTCCGATCGGCGCGGTAATCACCCCGCTGCTTGGCGGCTACGATGACTATAAAGAGCTGCCTTTTGCATCCAGTCTCTGCGGCGCTTGCACAGATGTCTGCCCGGTGAAGATTCCGCTGCATGAGCAGCTGATTATGCACCGTCAGAACATTGTGCAGCAGCGGAGAACAGGTGCCGGAGACCGGCTTCAGATGAAGGCAGCCAGCCGGCTGCTGTCCTCCCCTGCCCTATTCGGCCGAAGCCTGCGGTTTGCACACTCTGCCAGCCGGCTGATGAGCAAGCGCGGACGAATCGTAAGAGGGCCCGCCTTGATTCACGGCTGGATTCATGCCCGTGACCTGAAGCAGCCCGTCAAGCAGCAGGACAGCTTCCGGGCATGGATGGAGAAACGTAAAGGAGGGGCAGAGCAATGACAGTATCCTCGAATAAGGAGGCTTTTCTGAATACAATTGCCTCTAAGCTGGGCCGGGAACGTAAGACTCATGTTCAGCGTCCTGTTATACAGGACCTGATTCCGGACAGCTATGGCCAGCTAACTAACGACGATTTGGTAGAGATTCTTAAAGAGCAGTGTTTCTTCATTCATACTCAGGTGATTGAATCGAATCCGGAGATTCTGCAGCGGACGTTGGACGATCTTATAGAAGCGAATGGCGGCGGGATCGTAATGACTTCCGGAGATTCCCGTTTTGAGGGTTACGGGCTGGCGTTCCCGGAAGCATTCGTATGGGAGGAAGCAGCAGGAAGAGAGGCGAATATTAAGCGTGCCGAATCGGCGAATACAGCGATTATCTTCGCCGACTGCGCACTGGCCGAGTCCGGAACGGTTGTGGTGGAGAGCCGCCCGGATCAGGGCCGCTCCCTCCACTTCCTGCCTGCCCATTATATTGCGGTGATTGAGCGGCAGAGGCTTGTGCTCCGCTCCACTCAGGCAGCAGCAGCGTTTAACCGGAGAATTCAAGCCGGTGAGCCGGTGGGCTCATCCATTAATTTCATCTCCGGTCCCTCCAATTCGGCCGATATTGAAATGAAGCTCGTAGTGGGTGTACATGGACCGCTGAGAGCCACCTATGTACTTATCTAGTAATCCGTAACATCAAATTCTCTGTCTTTATAATAATACTTCCGGTCTTCTTCGGTGATCTCACGGATAATTCTGCAAGGGCTTCCTACAGCGATCACGTTATCCGGTATATCTTTGGTCACTACACTGCCAGCCCCAATTACTACATTGTTGCCAATGGTTACGCCGGGATTCACAATGACATTGCCGCCTATCCAGACATTATTGCCGATTGTTATAGCAATACCGTACTCATATCCAGAATTTCTGGAGTCCGGATGGATGGGATGACCTGCTGTATAGAGCGATACATTCGGAGCAAACATGACATTATCACCGATGACGACTCTGCCGACATCAAGAATGGTACAGTTGAAATTAGCATAGAAATTATTCCCTACGGAGATATTCGTTCCATAATCACAGTGGAAGGGCGCTTCGATATGAATTACCTCTCCTGTCTTGCCGAAGATCTCCCGGATCAGTGCTGCTCTCTCCTCTTCTTCATCGGGACGGAGCAGATTGAACTGGTGGACCTTCAGTCTCGCAGCTGTTCTCTCTTCCGTTAATCCATCGAGCCAGGCTTTATAAGGAAGTCCTGCAAGCATTCTTTCTTTCTGGTTCATTGTTTGTTCCTGCCTTTTCCTGTAGGGTTGCCGGCTATGCTGCACTTCAGCCAGAACTTATTAAACGACTTATAATAAGTTATACCATAATTATAGCTGAAGAACAAGCAGCCCCGCCGGCTGGCGGGGCTGCGGGACATTTTACATTGTCACATGTGCTCTCTTATATAGAACAGGTATTGCTGCTGCAATAAGGATGATCCCCATAACAGCAGGTGCGGCGTGTCCAAGAGAAACGTAGATTTGCCCTCCAATGAGAGGTCCGATCATTCTGGCCAGCGCCTGAATTGATTGGCTGCCGCCTTGAATCCTTCCTTGTTCACTCGAATCCACAGACTTGGAGAGCATCCCGTTGAATGAAGGCCCGAAGATCGAATCGCCAAAGCCGAAGATGAACATCCCAACGATGAACAGCGGATAGAAAGCTAAGAGAGACGAGACGGCAATGAAACCATAGCCTATAATTTCCGAGACCATTCCAAGCACGGCGATCTGCTGATCACTTAATTTCTTCAGAAGCTTGGGCATGATGAAGCCTTGTGACAGGATATCCTGGAAGCCCATAATGGAGAACATTAGCCCGATGATTACCGGCTTCCAGCTGAAGGAATCCATTGTGAATTGTGAGAACACAGCCTGCATAGATCCATTAGGTATCCAGAGCAGGAAGGCGGAAATAAGCAGCCTGTTCAAGTTTTTCATGGAGAGCAGACTGGCCAGCTGTGAGAATGGATTCAGTCTAACAATGGTAATCTCTTTCAGTCTATTATTCTTGCTCAGACTCTCCGGCATGAAGAATAATCCGTAGATAACATTCAATAAAGTAATGGCCGCACCAAAATACATCGGTACAGCATAGCCAAACTTGGCAAGTAATCCGCCTACACTCGGCCCAATAATAGTGCCTGCACCTACTACCGCACTCACCCAGCCAAAGTACTTGGTTCTTTGCTCTGGAGGAATAATGTCGGCAAAATAGGCGAAGATCGTGCTGATGCTCCCGCCTGTTATACCTTCTATGATCCGTCCGGCGAACAGTACCCATAGGGCTCCTCCTATCCCGAAGACGAAGTACCCGATCGCAGAACCGAGCAGACATAGTATGAGCAATGGACGGCGGCCAAATTTGTCGCTTAGTGCTCCAAGTACCGGGGCCGCAAAAAACACGCAAAATGCATAAACGGAGGTCAGCAGCGTAACCATTACCGCTTGTTCTCCCGGATTATGGGTATACGGCTGCACTAAGAATGGAACGACAGGCGCTATGATAGTGAAGCCTATTCCGCACAGAAATACAGAGATAAGGCCGAAGATCAAAGCGTGTCTGTCTACGGTTTGTTCTGTGTTCTGTGTAGGTTGTGATCTGGATTTGAACATGTAATTCTCCCCTCAAACGCTATGATTATGTTTCCTAGGAAACATAATCATCCTACCTCACTTTTGTGTCCTCGTCAACAAAAATCGCAATAACAAAATCTCCTGGGCCGCCCCTCAGTCCGCCTCACCCGCAGTTTTCTATGCAATAAAAAGACAGCCGCTCTCAATAGAGCCCGGCTGCCTTTGGTTTCATATCATTATTCAATTCATTCTGATTTCAAATCTGCACTGAGCTTCGTGATTTCTGTATCCAAATGCCTGCTATACTTCTCAATGAAGCCAAGCATGTTGTCATATTGCTCCTCGGTTACCTGCTCGAATACGGCTTTATCCCGCTCCCGGAATTCCTGGTGCAGTTCCTCATGGACTTTGCTGACTGCTTCCCCTTGCTTAGTAAGCCTGAAATAGATTTCTTTCTTATTATCCGGCTTCTGGTAACTTTCAATATAGCCCTTTTCCATGAGCTTCTTGGTTATTTTACTTATGGCACTTCTGGTCATATAAAAATGCTCTGCAAGTATAGTCACGTTGGAATCCGCATTTTGCCCGATATATTCGATGCAATGTACCTCAGAGGGCTTGTACCCCTTAAGACTCTCTTCCATCTTGGATTTATTCAGCCAGCTCAGCTTGTTAAATAAATCCCTGAAACTCATCAGGACCTGTTCTTCTTTATTCATGGCCTGTCCTCCCAACGCCTTAGTGCATTTTCATTATTATTGTAGCACTTATTCCACCCGGTAGGTCCAAAAGGATTCCCGCCCGAAGCGGATTTGAATCTCCTCCGCTGTCAGCTCCCGGCTTCCAACAAGCTCCGCCGCCTGATATTGCGAAGTGTGAGCCTGAATCGAGGCCATTTTCCTCGCAAGGAATGCAGTCACATCTACATTCACATCCGGCGGACCGATCATCTGCTCATGGTTGCTGGAGAATGCAATGCAGTGAACCATCGGCCGTTCCGCAGCCGGGAGCCTGCTAACCGCCCGGATAACAGCGGCTCCGGTGGCATCGTGATCGGGATGTACACTATATCCAGGATAAAAGGTAATGACCAGTGATGGGGTCAATTCTTTGAGCAACGCCAGCAGTGTATTGTCCAGCAGCTGCGGATCTTCGAATTCGATCATTTTATCGTGGAAACCAAGCATCCGTAGGTCTTGAATGCCAATCGCACGGCAGGAGGCTATCAATTCTTCCTTACGAATCTCCGGCAAAGTAACCCGGTTCGCAAACGGCGGGATTCCCATGTTCCGCCCCATCTCCCCTAAGGTCAGACAGGCATAGGTCACTTCAGCACCGCCGTCTATATACTTCGCCAGGGTACCTGCGGCAGCGAAGGCTTCATCATCGGGATGCGGAAATACAACTAGAATGCGTTTATGTTCATACTGATTAGTATCCATGGATTACAACCTCCTTCACTTTTCATTGTTTCCATTGAAGTATTCAATAACGACGTCACGGAATATCCGTCCAGCCTGTGAAATGTAGCGGTCTTTATGCCATAACAAGGCGATCTCCCTGACCAGACCCTGATCCTCGATAGGGATCAACAGGATATTATCCTGTGAATTCTTGGCCGTGCCGGGGATGAAGGCTAAGCCGATTCCGGCTTCCACCAGGGCAACCAGCCTTGCCGGCTCATCCCCTTCATACGCATAGCGGGGTGTAAAGCCTGCAGATTGGCACACTGAGTCCACTAAATCGCGGATACCATAGCCTCTTTTCACACCGGCAAACCATTCATCCTTGAGTTCAATTAGCGATAAGCTCCGGCGGCCTGCCAAAGGGTGACCTACTGGAACGGCAACATATATAGGGTCGTTGCAGACGATTTGACATTCCATATCATCTCCCCATACCGGCGGTGAAGACAAACAGAAATCGACCTCTCCCCTTCGAAGAAGGGTAATCATCTCCTGCATGGACAGCATTTGTACGTGGAAATGGACAGCAGGCAGCTTTTTGCGGAATTCCCGGAGGATATTAGGCAATGTGCTTGCAGTGGTTACGGCTAATTCAAGTGTATCCGGCTCCAGGCTGGACAGATCTCTAAGCTCCTGCCTCCCCTGCTCCAATTCAAACAAGGCCTTCTCCGCACGTGGAAGGAATCTGCTGCCGGACTCATTTAAGCGCAGCTTCCTCCCGGTCCGGTCAAACAGGGGAACCCCAAGATCCTCTTCCAGGCGCTGAATGGTCTTGCTGAGTGAAGATTGAGTCACGTGCAGAGTGAGTGCAGCCTCGGTCATATGCTCCAAGCGGGCCACAGTGATGAAATATTGTAATTGAAGAAGCTCCATACCCCGCCTCCATTCATTCCCTCAAGTCTATGAAATCATAACATAAAATGCGTTGGAGTAAATAACTCGTTTCAAGTACGATATCCTTAAAGAACTTACAGGGGGAAAATATAATGAATGCCCGCAGCTGGTGGTTAATGATATCCGTTGGGCTGGGAATCCTGCTAAACCCGCTCAACTCTTCGATGGTTTCTGTGGCTATACCACGATTACAGCATCAGTTCCAGCTTGATTACACCGCAGTCTCCTGGATCATCTTCTCATTCTATATTGCCAGTGCTGTTGCTCAACCCGTCATGGGCAAAGCCAGCGATCTATTCGGCCGCAGGACCATCTTTCTTACCGGGCTGGTTATCGCCTTCGTTGCTTCTATATTAGCCCCCTTGTCCCCGGGCTTCGGGTGGCTGATCGTATTCCGGATTGTACAATCCATTGGAACGAGTATGGTGGTTGCGGTAGGAATGGCTATTGTGCGGGTGCATATTACGGAGAAGCAAGCAACCGCGCTGTCTGTGCTGTCCATGTTTACCTCGGGAGCCGCAGCCATTGGACCTTTTTTCGGAGGGGTACTCATTCACTTATGGGGCTGGTCGTCCATCTTCTTCATCAATGTTCCCTTTGTGACGGCTAGCTTTGTGTTAGCCTGGAGGACTATTCCGAAGGACCAGCCACCGGCTTCACCTGCCAATAAGCTTTCAGTAAGACAATGGATGAACCGGATGGATGTGCCGGGTATTCTGCTGTTCACTGTAGGCCTGATTGCCCTGCTCGCCCAATTACTGTCTGCCAAATCCTCCGGGCATGTCTCCTTATTTAATGTTATTGCCGGCTTGGCCGGAATCGTTCTCCTTACAGTCTTCGTGCGGCATGAGCTCAGCGCAAAGTCGCCTTTTATTCCGCTGCGGACTTTCGCGAGCTATCCTGCACTGACCTGGGTCAATCTTCAGTTCATGCTGGTTAATCTTCTGTTTTATTCTGTCTTTTTCGGCTTGCCGTCTTACCTGCAGCTGGTTAGACATGTCAGCGAGTTCCACACAGGAATTCTTATGTTAAGTCTGGGACTATGCTCGCTGATTATTTCACCGCTGGCAGGAAGATGGATTGATAGATCCGGACCAAGACCGGCAATGATAATCTCCGCAATCCTTATGACACTTGGGTCGGCATGGCTCGTGATTTTGAATCCTTCATCACCGGTAATCAGCGTATGTCTGGCCCTGGCGGCCTTCGGAATCAGTAACGGACTGAACAATGTTGCGATGCAAGCCGCCTTATTCAACAGTTCACCGAAAGACATTATCGGTGTATCCTCCGGGCTATTCAGTACGTCCAGATACTTCGGGACTATCCTCTCTTCACTGCTGATCGGCATCGTGATGGGAAACCAGTTCAGCTTCGAAGGATTCCAGGTACTGGGCATCATCCTCACCATTGTTGCTCTGTCTCTAGTGTTTATGAGCCGGCGGCGTATGGATTCAGCGCAGCAACTATAGAATCTTATAAAAAGGCTCCTCCGCAGTCCTATTGACTGTAAGAGGAACCTTTTTATGTTCTTGTGGTGAGTATCTGCACACGTCTATGCTTCTGCCATAAGCCCCTTCAATCTTCCCGAAACAGATTCACTATCAGGGAAGATTGCGGCGGCACAGGTAAGAACGCGGATAGCTTCTTCACGGTGGCCCCTCCAGCTTAAGGTATCGGAGACGCGCACAAATTCAAAATCAACAAAATAATGCTTGTCCTTCTCCAAACTATTGATACGCTGGTATTCTTCAAGTGCAATATCGATTCCATTCGTTACAGCAGCTTTGGCAACAAGATGTGCCATCGACTGCTTGAGCTGACTAATATCCGAACCCAGCAGCAGATCAAGGATTGGATAGGTTGCACTGCCAAGCCATACATAGTCACAGTTGGTCATTATTGAGATGCCTATATTGTTATCCGGGAACAGGATCAGGTCACTCAGAAAACCGGTATCCCATCCGGAATGCGAGAGAATCCGGGAGCCTTTATACTCACCCAGGAACCAGCCCAACCCGACATGCTTATGTTCAGGTCCCCAGCCTGTAGCCATAGTAGGATTCCACATCTGATCATAGCTGCCGGGCTGTAAGGCATTATACCGATTCTTGGCCTTCCCCTGACCCAGCTGCATCAGCATATAATGGCACATATCTTGGGCGTTGGTATACAGCGTGGAACTGGGAGCATGCGCCCTGTTGTAAGGAAACACTTCACTTACGCTGGGGCCGTACCCTGCTGAATTCTTCAGCACATGAGGAGCGGCCAGAGCCGTTTCCACCTCCTGCTTCAGAAATGAACTGGATGTCATCCCCGCCGGTTCAAGAATATGCTCATTCATATACTGCTCAAAGCTCAGTCCGCTGACCTTGGCGATCAAATCGCCCAGAACTTCATAAGCGATATTACTATAAGCAAAATGAGTGCCGGGTTCGCTCAGCAGCTTGTGACGGCTGACACTTTTCACGTACCGTTCGAGACACTCTTCGTCATATTCAGGCCGGTCCCAGGCATAATCCTCTTCATCCGGCATGCCGGACGTATGGTTGAGCAGCTGTCTTACAGTAACCTGGAGATAACGTTCATCCTCCATTTTGAAATACGGAAGATAGTTCGTGATAGGCGAATCCAGCTCTACCTGTCCGCGTTCCACCAGCTGCATAACGGCTGTAACTACGAATGTTTTGGAGACGGAGGCTTGATGAAATAAAGTGCTGCTATCCACTGGCTCACCTGTCGCCACATTGGCTGCTCCATACTCACCTGTGAAGATAACCTCGTTATCTTTAACAATGCCTATAGCTAATCCCGTAAACGGTCCATTCTCAACAAAATCGCTCAACATCGCGTGCAGCGGACTTACTCTGGTCTTATCAATATTCATTCAGTTGCCCCCCTAAATGTGCCGTACTCATTGGATAAATATAACATCACCAGGGGTTACTTAATGTATAATAAACAGATTAAGCTGAACTTTCCCTAAGCTATCCTTCAACCACGTCAGCCCGCAGGGCGGTGGCAATTTCGAGCATTACAGGAACGATAGCTTCCGTAGAAAGAGCAACGTACAGATCTCCCATGTACAACCGGAAAGGGAATTCCATCCCCTCATAGCTCCACATGAAAAAATCACCATCGATGGACATCGTACTCTCGGGTCCTTTTACAGTTAAGACTTGCGAATACGAGAAATCGGGTTTGTCTGCAAAATACTGTGTGCACTCTTCCAAAGTAATAGCTTGCTCTTCATTATCCTGTTGCATGGAACGGGTGATACGCAAACGCTGACTCATAGATGAACCTCCGGAATTTTGATTATGAATGCTATGAATGCATTGCTCTTGCTAGATCAGATCTGACGGATTAAGAATAGCCAGAATCTGATGATCCTCCCATACTCCCTTGATCTTCACGTTGCGCTGGGCAATTCCTTCCCTGTGGAATCCGGCATTCTCCAGAACACGGATCGATCCGGGATTTCCGGGGGAAGCTTCCCCTGTGATCCGGTGGAACTTCAGCTCCTCGAAGGCATAGCGTACTACTTGCTTCACCGCCTCCGTCATGTAGCCTTTTCCATTATACTCTTTATCCAGGCTGTATCCGATCATACTGCTCTGCAGCGGTCCCCGCACCACAAAAGACAAGCTTACAGTGCCTATAATCCGGTTATCCGCCTTATGACATACCAGGAAATCGTATCTATCGTCCGCAGCTCTGTCTTCCTTATACTTCAAAATCCTGTCGCGCTGATACTCTTCTGTATAGAACTCATCAGGAACGTCCGGAGAATGCTCTTCGAAAAACTCCCGGTTGCGCTTGTACATCGCCGTCAGCTCAACAGCATCTGTATCCTCAGGGAACCGTATGTAAACTTGTTGTTCTGTCATCAGTAACACTCCTATCCAGCTAAATTCATCACATAATTCACTGCATCTTCGAGATTAACGGCTATATAATCCGGCTCCGTGACGGACCATTTCTCTCTATACTTTTACCTCATCTGAACCGCCTATCGTTCCATCCCGGTCAATGAATATTGCACTTACATCTGCGCACAAACTAAATCTCCTCTCGGTTTCGCTGCAATGACATCCCCGAACTGGTAGGTCCAGAACCGTTCTGTGCCGAACTTGCTGCGGATAATATCATCTGTTATATCACGCCCGCCAAGAAGCTTGTCCTCCTGGAACTGGGAGCTGTGCGACAGGATAGACTTTATTTTAGTAGCGAGGAATCGGGTCACATCTATACTTACATCCGCCTTCCCGATCACCTTCTCATGATTGTTAGAGAAAGCAGAGCAATGTACAACTGGCCTTTCTGTCAGAGGTAACCGGGCAATTGTGCGAATAACAGCAGCTCCTGTGGCATCATGATCGGGATGAACGCTGTAACCGGGATAAAAGGTAATGACGAGCGACGGAGTCAGTTCCTGAATCAGCTTCATAATCTGACTATCCAGCAGATCCCGGTCTTCGAACTCGATCATTTTATCATGGAAGCCGAGCATTCTTAAGTCTTGAATACCTATGGACTGAGCGGACGCAGCCAGCTCCAGCTTACGTATGGCCGGCAGGGTGACACGGTTCGCGAACAGCGGCACCCCCATGTTGCGGCCCATCTCGCCTAAGGTCAGGCAGGCATAGGTAACCTGAGCACCTTCTTCTATGTACTTAGCCAATGTCCCGGAGACAAAATACGCCTCATCATCAGGATGGGGTAACACCACTAAGATTTTCTTATTTGTCATAGTTCTACTATTCACGGTTGCTTGATCCTCCATTTGCATTAAAAAGGGTTCCGGCTAAGCTGCAATGCCACAATCAGCTTGCCCTGATTATCATGTCCGGCCAGGATTAGCCGCTCGGTTTCGTTCTCATCCACATGGGTAAGCCCTTCCGCATAAATCCAGCCCTGCTCTGTCTTCAGGCCGACCCGGTAAGGCCCAGTTCCGGAAATCGAACCATGTGTGTAGCGGATAACTGCATTACTGATGAACGCTGATCCCGGCGGACGCGAACTGTCGATGTGACTGGCGTAAGCGCCTGTTGTAAGTTCGAGATGAATATATAGGTCCAGACCGGTAAACCGGTCGATATGGGACTGGATTTCTTGGGGTTGAATTAGCTGCATATTGTCCTCCTACAGTGTACGATTGTATTTCTCTGCGACATGATTAATGACCGGAATAATCAGATGATCATCGATGAGCCCCATCTTCTCCGGCCGGAACAACTGAACTTTCTTAAACTGATAGTAGTCCGTCAGTACCTGCTGAATAGAGGTCTGATTCTGCAGTAAATACTTCGTATTCATAATCTCACGCAGCAGCAGCTCATCTTGAAGCAGAATGAATCTTTCGTTGATCGGCTGGAATATGCCTTGGTCTATACCGTGGCGGTAAAACTCTAACGATTGCGACTCGCGCTGCAGTAGAGCCGACTTCAGGCTGTCCGACAGCTCCGGGTAAGCGCCCTGCAGTTCCTTCAGGAAAACCTCTGATATTTTACCGGCGAGCGAAACCGACTGCTCAAACAGCTGCTGAAAGGAAACCCCGAATAATTCTCCCTCCACCTGCACGGAAGGAAGCTTTAATTGATCTATGTAGTCCACAAAAATGTACACTACACCGGCAATGACCTCTTCTTTAGAGGAAAAATGCTTGTACATAGTCGCACGGCTGACATCCATCAGTTTCGCGATTTCTTCCATTTTTAACTGCTGAAAGCCATCCTTCATAACGGCTGGAATGATTTTTTTCAAAAGCTTGCTTTGCGTCAGGGACTTCTTTGGGTCTAAGGACATACTGTTTTTTCCTCCTGTTGGCCAGTCAATCCATTATACATGAAAATTACAAAGGACGAAACACAATGCACATATTAGACACTTTATGTTCTTTTTGTTTACTTTGAATACTTATCGTGATATTATTTCCTCGTCATCAAACTAATCCATCTTAAGAACAGGAGATGTCTGTATGTTTACAATAGACAGGTTATACGTGAATGGTGAGTTTATTGAGCCGCAAGGAAAGGAACTTCAGCAGTTGATCAATCCGGCTACCCAGGAAGTGATAGGTCAGGTTGTACTCGGTAATGAAGAGGATGCCAGACTGGCTATTGCTGCAGCTAAGGAAGCTTTCGCCACCTTCTCTCAGACTTCTGTGGAAGAGCGCAGTGAAATGCTGCAGCGGCTGCATGATGCTGTTCTGGCGAACATGGATGCAATGGTGGAAGCAAATATTGAGGAATATGGTGCCCCGAAAAAATCAGCCATCGGCCGCGTGAAGCTGGCTGCTGCTAATTTCCTCGATACGAAGCAGGCGCTGGACAACTTTGAATTTGTCCGTTATATCGCTTCTGCCAAGGTAGTCTCTGAGCCCGTTGGTGTCGTCGGGATTATTACGCCCTGGAATGCAAGTTATTCACAAATCACCGCGAAGCTTGCGGCAGCCATTGCTGCGGGATGTACAGTCGTCATCAAGCCGAGTGAGCTTAGTGCTATGCAGACCGGAAGAATTACGGAAGCATTCCACAATGCCGGACTCCCCAAAGGAGTCATTAATGTCGTGAATGGTTACGGCCATACCGTGGGTGCCGAACTCACCCGTAATCCGGATGTGGCGCTGATTTCTTTTACCGGCTCGACCCGTGTCGGCAAAGAAATCCTGAAAAGCGCAGCAGAAACCCTGAAACGGGTTACCTTGGAGCTCGGGGGTAAGTCACCGAACATAATTCTGGATGATGTTGATTACACCAAAGTGATTCCAGTAGCGATAGCTCAAGGATTTATGAATAATGGGCAGGCTTGTGTGGCAGGTACGCGAATTCTTGTTCCGGAGCATCGTCTCCAGGAAGTGAAGCAGCTGGCACAATCAGCAATCGGGGCAGTGAAAGTCGGTAATCCCTGGGATGAAGACACGGTGCTTGGCCCAATTGTTACGGAGAAGCAGTTCCTGAACGTACAACGCTATATTCAGATAGGTATCGAGGAAGGCGCGGAATTGGTGACTGGAGGCATAGGCCGGCCTGCTGGATTAGAGCATGGTTATTTCGTTAAACCCACTCTATTCGTAAATGTTACTGAGGATATGACAATTGCCAGAGAGGAAATTTTCGGACCTGTATTAGTGGTTCTCACCTATAAGACCGTGGAAGAAGCGGTTGCTATCGCCAATAACACCAACTATGGGCTTGGGGCCTATGTGCATTCCGCGGATCTGGATCAGGCCAACCGGGTTGCATCCAGAATTGCCGCCGGCGTTGTGAGCATCAATGGTGCCAGCCCGGAAATGAAAGCCCCCTTCGGTGGTTATAAACAGTCCGGATTAGGAAGAGAATACGGGGAATATGGTATTGCGGAATGTCTGGAGACGAAGACGATTACGGGATACAGTATAAAATAACTAAAGTTGCTCAAGGAATTCAGCTGAAATCCTTGAGCAATTCTCTTGCTGTAATATGGACTTCTTCAAGTTCCTCACCCTTGGTTGGGTTATAGGCTATTCGCTGAATCTGCGTCTCTAATGGATGTCTGAATTCTTCAGGCAATTGACTTACATAACACTGCAGACACCATTCCTTCCATATGTCATCTCCTCCATTTAGAACCTCCGCTACGTATGGAACCGTCTCTTTAGGCACTGTCAGCAACAAATTGCATACTTTTCTGCTATAGGCCAGTTTATATCCTGCAGCCATTGTAACAACTCCGGGATTAATGGGATGAGGTCAGTTGGTCACCAACATCCCTCCTTGTGCATATGCTAAAGCCATATTGCTTACAGGAAGGAAGTTGAATGAATTGCTACGTACGGACCCGGTATATCAGATTCTGAAGTTGCTTGAAGAAGAGAAGGAACCCCGCTTCAATCAAATAGGTATGGACGAAAGGGATTTCAATATTACCCTGAACCATATTTACGAAGCTGGTTATGCTAAATCAGGTGAGTTAACTCACTCAGGCCTCAACTATATTCATGGGTATGAACAAAGGTTGAAATTCAACCAGTCCCTGCAGAATTCTTAGTATTGTATTACAAAAGAAAAAGCCTCAACGGTGAGGCTTTTTCAGTAAAGTACCGTTTACGAATGATTTAGGCGCAATCCTCTACAGCTCATAGTAATATTTCAGCTTGTTATTAATGAAATACAGATATTGATGGCCGTAAACGATATATCCCAAATCTTCGTTGTAGCTGTCGGGCTCTCCCCACGACAGATAGACTTGTTCAAACGTCATGTCGGTAATGATCCGCTCATCCCGGATAGCAGCCCATACGGCATCACTGCTGGGATAAGCTGTTCTAGGATTCTTAAAGTAGAATAGCTCCTTAAGGTAATCAACAGGGTTAACGGTCGTGTCTAGACTGATATAGATTTCCTGGCCGTTCGCCCGGCGGATCAGTACCTCTAGACCGCCATCCCCGGGACTGGAACGGAAATCTTTGACCGTAACCTTCTCCATGTTCTTAAAAGGACTGTCCGGAATCTTTGCATTTACAGCCCATGCCGGATCACCGTTGAAATTTTCTTTGAAAGCAAAGAGATTCTCTTCGGTGTACAACGTGTCGGTCTCACTGTCGTCCAGATCCAGCGTCCAAGTTATTCCAGCTTCGCTCAGTAGGGTGAAAGTAGAAGTATTTGTATCGTCCGCGTATTGAACATCTGTCACCCAGTGGCTGCCGGGATGTGCATATAGATAGACCTTCTTGCCCACAGCCTGGCCCATGGTTCCTGGCAGCTTGCTGATGGCGTAGAGCATACTGTTGCTCTTTATTTTGCCATCTTCCGTACTCCAGATGAACAGAGTATACGAGCTGGTGGCATATTTGCCGTCTATAGCTCCAAGCTTAAGCAGTGTTTTGAACGCGACATAGTTGGAGTTTTTGTACAGTATAGAGTTGTCCTTGTTCAACTTCGCGCTTCCCTTACTTCCGGTGATGGTCACAGCAGAGGCTGCGGTAGCAACGGTAAAGCCGGGAATCTGATTCAGCAGCTTCACAGGTACATAAGCCGAACCATTGACAAGTACAGACTTGGATGCCGAGATCATAAGTGTCCCGTCTACAAATGTGGAAATCTCCGTGTACTTCGGTGCTGCGGCTGCAGCTGCATTTCCGGCTCCTCCTGGATACCCTAATCCGATCATGAGCAACAGCGTGGTGAGCAGTAATACAAGCTTTTTCATAGTTGTTCTAATTCCTTCCCCCAATGTATGTAAGCTGCTCCGGCTGCACGCCGGATTAGCCCAAACCAGTAAATTCGACAATAAGTTAATTATTTCCTGCTAAATTCCTTGAATCATCGGCTTTCTGTGACAGAGATCTGGTGACTTTTATAAAATCCTGCACAGAATACAACATTTCCCTCGTCATATCGTCCCAAATCCAAAATTGTTGTATAAACTTCCATGACGCCTCGGCGTCACCCCCTAGAATGAAAATAGGTACTCCCTATGTTTCTATACCTAAAACCTGGAAAAACTAAAGATAACAAATCTGTGGACGAGCATTTATTGGGGCCAAAAACCCTGTTGTATAAACTGTCCTATTGCGACTCTCAGGCACCGCCTATTGCACATCAAAGTGCGTGTATAAAATTCTAAACGAATGAGCGCATGATTTGTGAATTGACAGGAAAGTAGGATAGATTCATGGATGCTATACGTGAATGCTGTGCGGGTCTCGATGTTCATAACAAAACGGTTGTCGCTTGTATTCTAAACGGACCGCTGGACCACACTCCCCAAAAGCAAATCTCGACGTTCGGAACGACAACGCGTGAATTATTGCGGCTTCAGGACTGGCTTATCGCGAATCGGTGTCAGGAGGTAGCGATGGAGAGTACAGGGGTATTATGGAAACCGGTCTGGAATGTACTCGAATCGACGTGCGACATCGTCTTGGCGAATGCTCGGACGATTAAAAACATTCCTGGACGAAAAACCGATATGAACGATGCCTTTTGGATTGCGAAACTCCACCGGTGCGGATTGGTTCAAGCCAGTGTGGTCCTGCCCGAGCAGTTGCGGGATCTGCGGGACTGGACCCGGTACCGGGTGAAAATGGTCCAAGCGATCACTGCCGAAAAGAATCGGATTCATAAACTGCTGCAAGATGGAAATATCAAATTGTCTAGTTTCATCACGGATGTCTTTGGCGTATCGGGCCGTTTGTTGCTGGAGCAGTTAATGAATGGCGAGGTGCTGGACGAAGAGCAGCTTCGCGGGCTCGTGAAGACAAAACTAAAGAAAAAGGTCCCTGAACTCATGGACGCGTTGAATGGACGTGTGCGTCGTCATCATCGGGAGATGATGCGGCTTCACTGGGATCATCTGTTGTATCTGGAGAAGCAAATCGAGCAAGTGGAAGCCCGGATTGAATGCAAGCTAGCCCCATATGCCGAAGAACTGGAGTGGCTCGATTCGATCCCTGGGATTGAACGCAATACGGCTGCGGCTATTTTTGCTGAACTCGGTCCGGAGGTTCATAAGCGTTTCGAAACGGAGGAACAATTGACGTCTTGGGCAGGCGTCAGCCCGGGAAACAAGGAAAGTGCAGGAAGGAAATCTAAAACGAAATGTCTGCCGGGAAACAAGTTTTTGAAACGCGCGTTAACCCAGGCGGCATGGGCCAATGAGAAATCCTCCAATCGTATCGGTCAGCACTTTAGGCGGGTTCGAAAGCGGCGTGGAGACAAAAAAGCGTGTGTAGCCACGGCACATTTACTGGTAAAGATTATTTACAGTTTAATGAAAAACAGATCTGGATACGAAGAAAAAGACGTGCCGGAGAGCACGTCCAAGGAAAAGGCGTTAGCTTATTACTTGAAACAAATCGAAAAGTTAGGCTTAACGGTTCAAGTGACGTCCCCCGAAACGAGCTGATTTTTAAAAATCGCTCAATAATTGGGGTAGGGGGACTTTTTGCGCCTTTAAGAGTAAGTTTATCCCGAAAGAGTTACTTTTAAAACACGTACTAAGCTAATGCCTACTAAAGCCTACGTTTATTTTCGTATAAAAATGCAGGAATTCACCTTTTTCAAGCGGCTTAGCCGGATTATTCTTGTATTTTATACAACAATCTTCCCAAACACCCCGCTACCCATGAATCAAAGTTGTAATACGTACAACATTGTTGTCTAAGGCCAATAAAAAGCAGACCCCAGCTGAAATTTCACCGGGGTGCCTGCATTTTTATCTGCTTCGTTAGTTGAAATCTACTTCTCCATTACACTCTGCCTTGAACCGTTCCTGGAACTGCTGCTCAAACTTCAGCTTGGCATCAAAGATGCTCTTCGAACGGTCGTAATTCAACTGGCCTCGTGACTTCTTAAGATAACTATTGTACTCTTCACTCTCCCAGAACTGGACTGCTTCCAGTACATGCTCTTCACCATGCGCACTATTGAGGAATTTCATCCATATCTCCATGGTACCGAAATGATCCAGCATATCAGCATCTTGTACAAGCTTTATGTAGTAAGGGAGCTCCTCATGATTGCGGATATTATGAAGTGCAATAATGTCAGATATGAATTCCAGCTGCTCTTGGGAGCATTCATCCTTAAGCAAGGATTTCACCAGAACAGAGCCGGTCTCCTGGTAGGGTTCAATCCCTTTGGTCACATCATGAAATACTGAGGCAACATAAATGATATCGTCCATTGCTTCTTCATCCGGGAACAATTTTTTTCTTTTATAGGTAGCGAAGCCGCTAACCATTGTATACCAATTATTATGTAATAACTAGATATAATTGAAATTACAGGGCATTGATGAATATGCTCTGCTCATTCCCCTCATCTCCCTATGTGCAGAAGCGCCAAAAAGCCGCCAACCGGCGGCTTCTTCTGTATATAGGTGAACTTTTACATCCCGCGGTCTGATCCAAACACAAGCCCGGCGCTCGACTTCGCCTGTTCAATGACCCGCATCACACGCTCACTGTGCGCGAGCCTATCCGCAGCATGCTTCCGGTCCTGCTCTCTAATGAATCGTTCAAAGTAAATGAATTCATCATACATCCGGTGGGGGTGATCCTTGTGATTCACACGGACGGGATGCTTCCTAAGCGCAACATAATCAAAGGAGTCACACCCGTTCGCGGAGCCGTTAATGTGTATATACCCTTCCGTCCCCTGTATATTTACTCCGCTGGGAGCTGAGCTGTCTTTGGCGCCAATGCAGACACATTTGAAATCTCCGTAATCCAGCAGCAGCACCCCCGACGTATCGATTCCCCGTTCCATGTTCGCCCGGTATACGACGTTCCGTGGACTTCCGAAGAAGCCGACGACCAGATGGATATTGTAGATATTTATATCCATCAAGGCTCCGCCGGACATCTCCGGATTGAACGCAGGCAGGATCTCGCCGCGTTTGAAGGCATCATAGCGGGAGGAGTATTGCGAATAGTTGCACTCCACTATTTTGATCACACCCAGACCCGGCAGATGCTCCTTCACCGCCGCGACATTGTTCAAATATTGATTAGAGATGGCTTCAAGCAGGATAAGCCCGCTTCGCTCAGCGATCTCTTTCAGCTCCAGAAACTCCGCGAGATTGGACGTGAACGGCTTCTCACAAATAACATGCTTACCGCATAATAACGCCTCCTTAGTGAAGGCATAATGCAGATGATTCGGCAATGCCACATATATGGTATCCACATCTGTATCCTGAAGCATTGCACTGTAATCAGTATATAGCCTGGCTATCCCATATTGGTTCTGCAGCTCCTGCAGTGCGTCTTCCCTGCCGGGTCTGGCGAAGATCGCTGTCAGGGAAATCCCCGGAATCTCTCCGATGAAGCTGAGCAGATCCTTGACGATCATCCCGGCTCCGGCTATTCCTAAGTTCATTTAGCGGCACCCCTTCATTCCCTGCTCCAGAATCTGCATAACACCTATGGTCTCTTCATCCTTAATCACTTTGTCCTTGCCGAGCACGATTGCATCATAGATACCGTCATATACACGGGCATAATCGCCTATGGCTGAGATGACCTTCTCTTCATGGTACTTGCCCTCATCATCGAGATAAGTTAGAATACCATAATGCTCCGGCAGGTCGATACCGAAATCCACATGCCCCTTTGGCAGGTAAAATAACTTCAAATGCTCCTCCTGACGGTCCTTCGTCTGCTTGACGAACACGCCTTTTTTACCGTATATCACAAAGCTAGGCCGCTCTTTGAGCCGGAAGTAACTGGATTTGACCGACACTTTTAGCGAAGGGTAGAAGAAATCCAGATCAAAGTAATCGTTCATCTGCTGCGGTCCCAGCAATTGGCGGACGTCATAATGGATAGTCTCCGGTTTACCGAAATAGGACAGGACCTGATCGATGGTATGACAACCATGACCGTACAAGTAGCTGTAGTATGTAGAGAACGGGGTTGAAGCCGGAACCTCTGGACGATAGTAATCATAGTGCATTTCCACTTCCAGCAAATCTCCGAGCTTACCGGATTCTATGACCTGCTGCGCAGTGAGGAAGTCCGAGTCATAACGTCTGTTCTGGTAGCACTGAATGATCAGATTTCTCTCTTTGGCGTATTGAAAGATGGAGACCGCTTCTTCTTCCGTCAGCATAAAAGGCTTCTCCACCAGAACATGCTTGCCGTGGTCCAGCGCCATTTTGGCATAATGATAGTGGGAATCGGTGTTTGTGCACACTACAATCAGCTGAATCTCCGGGTCGTTCATCATAGTTTCAAGATCGTCCGTATATTCAATCCCGGGTACTCTGGGCCATTCCGTTTTGGACAGTGAGCGGGCATAGATCGTCTTGACCTTCAAGTGATCACGGTTCATGGAAAATGGAAGGTGATAGCGGTTGGTGCTCTTGCCGTTGCCGATATAGCCGAGTGTTAACATTATAGTTCCTCCTCTTCTCTTTTGTTCATTATAGAAAAAAAAGACCCGCTGTGAAGGCTTAGCAGGCATAACGGTACAATTATCCGTACATATGTATTTACCGGTGCAGTTTCTTGAACATAATGTTCAGAGATGCATCTGTTAAAACGCAGAAATTCAATTCCCGAGGTGAATCATAGTCATGAAGCTGCTGCTGCAATTAAAGGAAATGCACCATTTTACAACCAACGAACGAAGCATTGCTGCCTATATCCTGACCCATAAGGATAATATTCTGCCGATGTCCATACAAGAGCTCGCCAAAGCTACCTATACCTCGCATTCGGCCATTAACCGCCTGACGCATAAACTCGGCCTTGCGGGCTATAAGGAATTCATTCTAAAGCTGGCCCGGGAGTTCCAGCAGGATGTCCATAGCATTTCTAATGTGGATGTGAATTATCCGTTTGCTCCAGGTGAAGCTCCGATTCAGGTGGCCAAAGAAATTGCGGAATTAATGAAGGCAACCATCGAGAAGAATTTTGCTTTTCTGGAGGATGCCCAGTTAGCCAAGGCCGCTGACATCCTGGACCGGTCCGACAAGATCTTCATCTATGCGCTGGGTGATTCGGAAATCCGGGCGAAGAGCTTTCAGAATAAATTAATCAAAATTAATAAATACGCCGTGATTGCTACTGAGCTGTCTGAGTGGGAATATCATACGGTTAATCTTACGCAGAATGACTGTGCCATTTTCTTAACCTACCATGGTCTAACAGCTAATAATTTGAAGGCCGCGAAATATTTTGTACGCAAAAACATCCCTTTTATTACGATCACCGCGGCTCACGGGACGGAATTGGCCAAGCTCAGCACGCTCTGCATCCAAGTGCCTGAGGATGAAGTGAAGCATGCGAAGATCGGCACCTTTTCATCGCAGATTGCTTTTGAATATGTCCTGAATGTCATCTATTCCTGCATCTATAGAATCAACTACTCGAAGAACAAGCTGGCTTCCCGGGACGTATTGAATGATTTCTATATGGATGACGTGAAGACGGAGCTATAGGTTGGGAAAAGCAAGCTTATCGACCTTAATATTCACGATAGGCGGAGACAGACCCAGCATGTGCTCAACGGCCTGATGGACGTTATCCTTAAGAATCTGGCATACCTCAGGAATCTTGTAGCCGTAATTAATAATGATATCCAGCTGAATCGCCACGGCTTCATCCGTAACATCCACTGACAATCCATTGGTGCCAATCTTACCGCTTAGACGCCGGGCCAGATTTCCGCTGACCGGGTTGCCGGACATTCCGGCAATGCCCGGCGTTTCGGTAACCGCATAGCGGATTATACTTGAAATTACCCGGTCTGAAATCTCCACAAGCCCCTTGAACGTATCCTGCTTCATCATTATTCCTCCTAAGGTATGCGGAACATCCGCTTCTTCGAATTCTCTTCAATAATGTTTATCTGGGAATCCGGATAATGAACACCGTCGGCTCCCCTTCCCGGCTCTCCAGCATCAGGGAACCGCCCATCTTCTCAACGTTCTTCTTGGCAATGGATAATCCAAGTCCTGTCCCTCCGCTGGCTGTCGTCCGGGCTTCATCTCCCCGCACGAACGGATCAAAGATCGTGGACCAGAGCTCCTTGGGAATGCCTATCCCATTGTCGGCAATCTCAATCCGGACATCTGTATCCTCCGGAATGACCGTCACGCGGATGCGTGTACCTTCTGGGTTATAGGCCAGAGCATTGGAGATTAGATTGTTGATCACGCTGGCGAACAGCTCCGGATCATAACGGGCGTAGACTTCCTCTTCAGGTACCTGAAGCTGCAGCTCGAACTCTTTCTGCTCAATTTCACCGTAGGTGTCGGCAATGATCTCCCGCAGCTGATCCCCCAGCTCCAGCCGCTCTACGCGAAGAATGAAATCCGGTGAATCCAGCTTAAGCAGGTCCAGCATATGCTGAATCAGCTTCGTCACCTGCACGGATTTGGTGTAAATGTAATTCAGGTATTTGGTCTGCCGTTCAGGGTCTGTAACCCGCCCTTCGATAAGCGCCTGTGCATAACCCTGAATGCTGGTAATCGGTGTCTTCAGATCATGTGACAGATCTACCATCAGCCGCTGCTTGCTCTTCTCGGCCTGCCGCTTCTCTTCCGTAGTCCGCTCAATGACATCCGCCATGTAATTGAAGCTATTGCCAATCCGCAGAAACTCCGTCTCCGCATAAAGGGCAATCCGTGTATTGTAGTGTCCTTCCATCATACGGTTCATCCCCAGATTTAGAACCCGCAGCGGCTTCTTGATCCGTCTGGAGACCCAATAGCTATATACAAAGATCAGCATCAGAATCATTCCGCTGACCACAAACACATAAAAGAACACCGAATGGTTCAGATAGGCAAATAGCATTTCGTTGTTAATGGACACGCTGACCACATCGCGGGGAATCTTGAGCAGCAACCAGGCCACTCCGCTGTTACTATCCACCTGGGAAATGGAGTAGTAGTAGGGCTGGTCGCTGCGGTTCTCCAGTCCCTTGAACAGACTGTTCTCATCATAACCCATGGTTTGGTCCTGCTTGTCTCCAATGACACGGATGACCTGTTTGCCGGAGTTGAGCAGCTCCAGCCAGCCTCCGCTCTGCAGCAGCCGGTCACTCTCCGGCCCCTGACCCAGCTCGTGGCGATAATCTCCGGCTTCAACCGAAAGGTCGGGATCGGGAATCATCCGGTCCATGATGACGTGAGTGATATCCTTCTGGATAAACAGATAGACCACCAGTACAAGCATCAGCAGCATACAGTTAAACAGCAGAAAGTCGATGGTCAGAGACGTTTGCAGCGGGCGGTTATCCCTACTTTTCCACGGGTGCTTCAATTTTGTACCCCAATCCCCTGATCGTCTTCAGGTATTCCGGTTTCTTGGAATCGCGCTCGATCTTGTCGCGGATATTGCTGATATGCACCATGATGCTGTTGTCCTCGTAGACATAGAAATCTTCCCAGACCGCCTCATAAATCTTCTTGCGCGTAAATACCCGGCCCGGCTGCTCCATCAGCAGTTCAAGAATTTTGTACTCTGTAGAAGTCAGAGCTACCGGTTTACCGGACACCTCAACCTGACAGCTGCTCCGGTCAAGCGTTAACCGTCCAAGCACAATCTGCTCCTTCGTCTGCTCTTCTTCTACAGCCTTGGCATCGAACTGGTGCACCCGCCGCAGCAGGGCCCCGGCACGGGCAACGATCTCCAGCGGATTGAAGGGCTTGGAGATATAATCGTCTGCTCCCAGCTCAAGGCCGAGGATTTTATCATGATGCTGGCTCTTGGCCGACAGGAACAGCACCGGGAAATGCTCATGCTCACGTATCCGCTTCAGCAGCTGCAGCCCGTCCATCCCCGGCATCATAATATCCAGAATGGCCAGATCTATCTTGTTGCCCTGCATTAGCTTCAGTGCTTCAATTCCGTTCTGTGCTTGCAGAATATTGTATTCCTTCTCCAGATACAGCTGCAGAAGCTCTACAATCTCCGATTCATCATCAGCTATGAGAATGGTATACATGGTGAATCCCCCTCTATCTAGTCATGCAAGCTGCGCTAACTGTAACTATAGCCTGCCATTCTTAATCCAGTCTAAACCAAATCTAAAGAAAAGCTAAAGATTTAAGCACTAATCTTAAGAAATGATATCCTGAAACAGACAAAAAGAACAGCCTGGAGCAGCCATAAGTGGCTTGCCGGGCTGTTCTTTATCTTTTAGCGCAGATCCGATCCTGCTTGGCAGTGAAGGTACGGCTGCTGCTTATACCGTAGGCACGGTTCCTCCGTCAATCACATATTCAGCCCCCGTAATGGAAGCAGCACGGTCGGAGGCCAGGAATGCCACCAGTTCGCCTACTTCCTCCGGGAATCCGGGACGGCCCAGCGGAATCCCGCCCAGCGCATCTATTACGGACTGGAGTGCGTTTTCCACACTGCCCGTAACCTTCGCAATACTCTCCATCATGGCATCCGCCGCTGTCGTTTGAATGAATCCCGGAGCTACGCGGTTTACACGGATGCCTTGCGGGGAGAATTCTTTGGAGAGGCTTTTACTGTAATTGCTTAGCGCAGCCTTGGCGGCAGCATAAGGAATGGTGGACTCGATTAACGGCAGCACTCTTTGAATAGATGAAATGTGGATAATAATGCCCTTACCCTGTTCCAGCATCAAGGGGATCAGGCCCCGGTCGAGCCGGACGGCTGCAAGCAGGTTCAAGTTCAGCGCATCCATCCAGTGTTCATCGCTTGCCGCCAGGAACCCGCCGGGAGGCGTAGAATTACCTCCGATGTTATTCACTAGGATATCGATGCTGCCGAAACGTTCCTTAACTGCGGTAATTACCTTCTCTACGCCTTCTTTTGCAGACAGATCAGCTTGTACGAATAAATCAGCATCTGCCAACCCGGACGGGAGCGTGCGGGCAGTAGTCATCACTGTAGCGCCAGCAGCTTTAAACCGGTTAACGATGGCCTCCCCCATGCCTTTAGTTCCGCCTGTCACGAGAATTTTTTTGCCTTCATACTCAGTCATTGGATTTGCGTAAGTAATCGTCATTGTTTGGTTCCCCTTTTCTTTGTTTGTTTCTTCATTTTAAGCTTGATTAACTTGAGCGTCTAATTTATTATTTTCATTAAATTCATTACTAATATTAATATAAGAGGGTGCCCTGAAATGGAGCTTACGCAATTGGAGTATTTCCTGACGGTGGCCCGGCTTGAGCATATGACTTCGGCATCCAAGGCGCTTAGAATTACACAGCCCGCACTGAGTCATGCCATCTCCAAACTGGAGAATGAGCTGGGTGTTCCTTTATTTGAGCGAAGAGGACGTAACGTCCAGTTGAACCGGTATGGGATAACGTTCAGCAAATGGGTGGAAGAGGCAATGAAGAACATCGGTAACGGCATTCGTGAAATTGATGAATGTTCGAATGCGGAGACAGGCGTGATTCACATCTCATATCTGAATATTCTCGGAGTCGATCTGGTGCCGTCACTAATCCGAGATTATCAGGCGGACAATCCGAAGGTGCGGTTCGACCTGTATCAGGGGAATCACGGGGATATCGATGAAGCACTGGAGACCGGTACCTCGGACATGCTGATCACTTCAAGAGAAACTACAATGAACGATGAAGAATGGATGATTATCCGGCGGATGCCGATCTTTATTGTGGTCTCCAGCCAGCACCGGTTCGCTTCACGCTCCAGCTTGAGTTTATTTGAGCTGTCCGGGGAACCTTTTGTCGGGTTGAAGACGAACTGCGGACTTAAATCTACGATCACAACGTTATTTAAAAACACTAATTTCGAGCTGGCTTCAACGTATGACGCAGAAGATCTGATTACGGTAGCAGGCTTCATCAAAGCCGGACTGGGAGTCTCTGTACTGCCGCAGACGCTGGGCTTGATGCTGGACGGCCTGGTCTGGATTCCGATTGAGGAAGAGGGCTGGGAATGGGAGGTCGGCTTGAAGTGGCGTCGCGACCGTTACCTGTCCCCTGCCTCCAGGCGGTTTCTGGATTATCTTCAGCAGACTTCACTCGAGCCTGTACGGGGATAGCGGAATAAGGGATTGCAGAAAGGTTCATATTAGCAGACACAAATAAAGAGCGGTCTCCCTATACGGAGAACCGCTCTCTTTTGTTTGGCTATTGCCAGTGTCATCATTTCCTAGGATAAGGCTCTGGTCACCTCTCCGCCAGCGCTGCCGGCCGGCAAGGAAGCAAGGTCAATAATGGCAGCGACAACCGAAGCCGGATCTTTCGCGCCTCCCGGGTTCTGCTCCGTTTGCAGATTACCGGGATCGAACATGTTGACGATGATTCCGTGCTTCGCTTCCTCCACTGCCACCGTTCTCATCAATGCCTCCAGACCAGCCTTGGCAGCCGAATAGGCACCTAGTCCCGGATAGACCAGATTGGCCATCACCGAGGTAATGGATACGATACGTCCATATTGCTGCTCTCTCATCACAGGCAGGAACGCATTGGTTACGATATAAGGGCTGTACAAATTAAGCTGGAGGGTGTGATCCCAAGCCCCAAATGTTAAGTCGTGGATGTGGGTTGGGGCTCCTGTTCCGCCCGCATTGTTGATCAGGATGTTCGCCTTCCCTGCCTGCGCGATTACCTGATCACGCAGGCGCTGAACCTCTTCCAAATTCGTAACATCTGCGGGAATGATTAACGCTCTGCCCTCCGCCGCTTCAATGATTGAAGCTACCTCTTGCAGTTTGTCCGGACGTCTGCCCACCAGAACGACAGTCGCCCCGTGCTCTGCCAATTTTACCGCTGCAGCTTTGCCAAGCCCTGTACCCGCACCAGTGACTACAGCTACCTGATTTGTTAATGAACCCATAATATTGCCCTCCTCCTGTTACTAAGAACTCCGTGTCTACTACTCTTGAGTCAAAGAATTCGCCCAATCCTCTACCGTCAGCACATCAGCTTGGGCGGGAAATACCTTCCCGGTAAGCACACGGTGAACCTCAGGATCGGAGTCGATACAAGCATCTGACAATACGGTAAGACCGTAATCCTTATCTGCCGCCTCGCGCAAGGTAGACAGTACGACTCCGCTTGTTGCGATGCCGCTCAGAATCAGCCGGTCTATGCCGCGGGAACGAAGCAGATTCTCCAGGTCACTCCCGGAAAATGCGCTGACACGGTATTTGCCGACAAAGGGCTCGTCCGGCAGTGGTGAGAGTGATGCATGAATCTGCATCGACGGGTGCTCCGCGGTAATTCCGCTATTGGCGGGCATTCTGCCGAACATTTTGTTGAGCGGGCTAATCTGAATACCTTCGCGCATGGCTACACCTACATAAATGACCGGTATGCCATGTTCGCGGGCTGTCATTATTGCCGTCTGAAAAGGTAGTAAAGCACCTTCCTCCGATACATATCGCGACACAATAGCATTCTGCATATCCATCACCAGTAGTGCACTCTGGTTCTGTTCCTTCGTCACGGGTTGCACACTCCTTCGCAATCTAATAGTATGAAGTGGAGAACTCTCCTCTTATCCTTGCCTTGATATTAAACGGAGACCTCTCCACTTGTCAAGGCTAACCATAGAAGAACAGGAAGTGATGTTTAATGGATCAACCGGTATATAACTGCCGTCCCGAACGCAAAGACGCCGCCGAGAACCGGCAGCGTATTCTGGATGCAGCTTTACGGTTATTTGAACAGCACGGCGTTGAGCCGGTCAGTATGAATCAGATTGCTGCTGAAGCACAGATTGGCGCGGGCACATTATACCGCCGGTACCGCAACAAAAACGAGCTGTGTCTGGACTTAATCAGAGACCCCGTGGATCAGCTGTCCAAGGACATTACAGCTTATCTGGAAGATAACCCTTCTATGCCGCCTTCCGAACGGTTACGGGGACTGCTCACCCTGTTTCTGCAGTTCAAAGAAATCCATGCCGGGCTTATTGCAGGTGTGGAGCACTCCTCTGCCGCACTTGGTGCGCACTCCAGGACAAGCACTTCCCTATATGAAGAATTCCATCAGCAGCTGGTTCAGCTTTTTGCAGAAATGAATGTGGAAGACCGGCAGTCCGGTCCGGACAGTGTGTTCAGAGCAGATATGCTGATGATCGCCCTGAGCAGTGATTCGTATCTGTTCCAGCGCAATGTGCGCGGCAACTCCCAGGAAAGCATATTGGAGCAGCTGTGCCGGACATTTATTTAGAGCATAGTAAATAGAATAAAGGAGCGACTCTCCGGTAAGGGAGAATCGCTCCTTTGTTATAGAGTTCGTTACCTTTATTGAATCAGTGCCTGAAGCTCTGCCGCAGTTGCCTGATATTGCGGTTTGAATTCAGCAGATTTCATATAATTAGCCACGCTGGTCAAGAACTGTCTGCCTTCAGGTGTCTCACTTACTTTGCCTGCATCGAGTGCACATATCAGAAGATTACCATTACCTAGACGGCATTCCGTAAGGAAACTAAGCTTATGATTACGCTCGAAATTATCGATGGTCTGCACAACGGGATTCCAGGTGCGGTCAGCATCATCCATGATCAGCGATTTCGAATTCTCCACAATGCTCCACCATGGATAGGTCGAATGTTCCTCACTCGGGAACTCCCGGAGCACCGGATGGCTGTTATCGATCAGCAGTCCCATCGTACCGACAGGTACCGGCCGGTTCATGCTCTCCGAGATGGAACGGAACATCGGATAACACCAGAAATCCGTGCAGTAATACCCTACAATTGCATTCTGCAGGGATTCCGGCTTCGGCATCAGCAGCACATTGCCGCCATTCTCCAGCAGACCGAGCGCCTCTTCGGATAACTCCGTGAATACATGAATGTCCTCAAGCGGGTTGCTGCTCTGCTCAGGGTATACCCACAGATCGTAGCTCTTGCGGATATCCGTTCCCTGGATCGAAAGGGATAATACAAGCTTACTCATCCGGTCTACGACAGGAAGATTTACTGCCAGATCACAGATGTCAATATAAGGGCTTCCGGCCGGAATGGCTGCTAAGGTTGTTCCTTCGGCAATTACGTTCCCTTCTGCTGCAAGCTGCCATAGCAGCTGAGCGGAAGCCGGCATACCGCTGCGGAAGCAGCTAAGCTCCACATGGGCAGTGAACAATTCACCTGCGGTATAATTATACTTAGGGAATCGTGCCATCAGCACTGCATCATTGCAGAACGTGCGCCATTCCTCGGCACTGACCAATCCTTTGGAATCCATGAAGGCATCAAGCACGCCAACCAGTGCAGTTCCCTGGCCGCTGAAATCCTGCAGGTCCAGGAGCTGGAAGCCGGCAAGCCGGCGTGAACGGAAGGCGGCCTCAAGCTCTTCCTTGTAACAGGCTACAGCAAGCTGGCCGGAGGCTTCGAAGTATTTGGCGGCCAGATGACCCAGTCCCTTGCTCTCCAGCCGTTCACGGAAGACTACGAAATTCTCCGCTTTGAGCGAACCCGTGTATTTCTTGATTTCCTCGAAATTAGGGAACGTAGCATATTGTCCGATCTCATGCGAGACCACCGGAACCTGCGGAATCCATTCGCCGGACTCTCCGCCGGCTTGTACGGTTTTGGCTTCAGTGCCGTACTGGATTTGAATCTCCCCGCCAGCTGCAGCAGCCTGTCCCCCTCCATTCAGGAAGTCCGGAGGAACGATCTGGTCGTCATAATCCTTCATCGTGCCTGGCACGGCTGTCTGGACATGTCCCAGCGGAGCATCGCACATCGCATAGGAGCCTCTGAACAACCGGTCCCGGGTGAAGCGCACCCCGCTGAAGAAGTCGTCATGCTCCAGAACCTCCGGTACCCATTGGTGGTTATTGGAGCCCTGGGTGTATAAAGGCCGGTCATCGAAGGCTTTGTAATCCTTCAGGAAGGAGTCAATTTTCTCCTTGCTGCCCCACAGCTCATTGCCGAGGGACATCATTACGAAGGATGGATGATTGCCGAATTCCCGCAGAATGGCGTACCCTTCGCTAATCAGGTAATCCTGCTCAGCCTGATTATGTCCTTCATCGGTTTCAACGGTTATCGTTCCCCAGAAAGGGAGCTCCGGCTGCATGTAGATCCCGAGCATATCCGCAGCTGTGAAAGCAGCCTCCGGCGGACAGCAGGTATGGAAACGGTAATGATTGATCCCGTAGGACTTGGAAATGCCAAGTATTCTAACCCATTCTTCCACATCTGTCGGAGCATAGCCGGTCAGCGGGAAGATCAGACCGTCATGTTTGCCGCGGAGGAATGTCTTCTCCCCGTTAATCGTGAACTTATCGCCTTCTGCCCGGAATTCCTTCAGTCCGAAGATAACCTCCTGCCGGCCGATGGCTTTGCCTTCACTATCCTTCAGAACCAGGAGGATATTATACAGATTGGGAGCGGATTCACTCCAGAGCAGTGCATCTTGACCAAGCGCATAGTCTACTGAGAACTTACCAGGTGATACTATGTACTCCTGCTCTTCTACCGTGTGTGAATCCTCACTATTGAAGCTCTTGGCAGATACTACAAGTGTAGTTTCGCTCTTACTCTCCAGAGTTGCTGCGATGCGGACAGAACGTGCAGCCAGCTCTGAATCCAGGCGGATGCCGCTAAGCTGTGACTCTCCGTAGAATTGCAGCTCCAAACGGCCGGTAATTCCATTCCAGTTCGTCTGGGTATCCGGCGAAGTCAGATGTCCGCCTTTGGTCGGGTAACCCGTGTTGTCTACCCGGATCGTGATTGTATGCGTACCCGGTTCCAGCTGCGGCAGCTCATATACATGGGCGGTGTTCAGACTGTCACGGCTGCCGATCTCCTGCCCGTCCAGCCAAAGCGTGGTAAGCCGTGTACGTTCCAAATATAGATAACTGTTCTTGCCGGCCAGCTCATCTGGGATGTCAATCTCCCTGGAGTACCAGACGGATCCTTCGAACAGATATTCATCCGTTAGAGCGCTTACCAGAAACTCCTCATTCTTCGGTCCTTTGCGTGCATGGGAGGTTGTTCCCGGCAGCGTGATTACATCTGTAAAAGGTAATACCAGTCCCTGTTTACTCTCATCCAATTGCAACTTCCATTCGCCTTCGAGGCTGATCTTTGTCTGCAAAATTATCACTCCTAATAATGGTAATCTCTGAACTCCTGCGGTGTGGTGCCGGTAGTTTTCTTGAACAGGAAGGTGAAATAAGCCGCAGTTTGAAAGCCTACCTGCTCTGCAACTTCATAGACCTTAATATTCGGGTCCCGGAGCAGCTCCTTGGCCTTGTTCATTCGTGCTTCCTGCGTGAAGTCAGAAATCGTCCGGCCCATTTCTTTCTTGAAGAGAACACTCAAATAACTGTGATTCAGGTGAAACTGCTCGGCTAGCTGCTTCACTGTTATATTCTCCTGGAGACGTTCCTCCAGCTGGCGGGCAACCCGCTGGATCAGGTTATGCTGCTGGACGACTTGTTCTCCCTGACTAAGCTTAGCATATTGCGCCAAATATTCCAGTACTACCTTCCTGACTTCATTCACTCCGGTGCAGTCAATCAGCCGCTGCCACATGAGAATGTTCATCTCCGTATCCGTCTCTTGGAGCCGCTTCGTCTTACGCGCCAGCTCACTGAGCAAGCCCATGCCGAAAGCCTGCACATAAGAGAAGGATACGGGCTCACGCGCCAGCAGCATTTCGAAAGCATGATTGAAATAAGCAGCAGCCTTCTCACTCTGCCCGCTGTCCAGCAGCTTCACGATCTCCGGAATATATTCTTCACGCAGCCGGAAGTCCTGATATTCGTTCATCAGGCTCTGGTCAAAATATAGGATTTGCCCGTACCCGGCTAGTCTGGCACCGGACATCATATGCCTCACTTCCTTATACAGCAGCGGTATTTCCGTCCATGAACGGCACTCCCTGCTGATTCCGACTGTAACGGAAGCAGTGTACTGCTCCCTAAGAATATCTTGGATGAACGTGAGCTGCTTCTCAAGTCTGGCCCGGGCCAAGGGCGTTGCATTCAGCACAATGACCGCCAGTTCATCCGCCCCTGTCTTCCCGATATAGGCAGTAGAGAACCCGGCAAGCCCAAGCTTCACACAGTTCAAGAGCCCTTCGCTATACATAATCCGCTCCTTGGCATCATGCGGATTATCCCGGAACAGACGGTCATAACCGAAGAGGAATAACGAAGTCTGCCATTCCCCTCCCGGCAGATCCAGGAGCCGCCGCCAGGATTCAAGCAGTTCATCACTATGAATCCAGCCTTCGATCATATCCTTGACGAACCGCTCCTGCAATACCTCATAGCTCTCTGTAACCTTCTCCTTAAGCAAGGCGGTTTCCTGTTCTATCTGTTTTTTCTTCTCATACACTTCCCTGAAGCCCGCAAGCTTCATCTCTAGCTCTTCTGTTCTGACAGGCTTCAGAACGTAGGCTTTGGCCCCCAGGTGTATAGCCTCCTGCACAAATTCAAATTCGTCATATCCGCTTATCATCACTGTCTGCATAGACTGCAGTGCCGGATAATCCGCTTTGCATCTGGCCAATAGCTCAATTCCGGTCATACCGGGCATGGAGACATCCGTAATCAGTACATCTACGGGAGTTTCCCGCAGGATCGCCAGTGCTTCCTTACCAGACTGCGCGGTTAGCGGTTCCTCGTACCCCAGGGCTTTCCAGCTGATATGCCGGACAAGCCCCTGAATCTGCATAGGCTCATCGTCAACAATTATTGCCCGCATGAAGCACCCCCTATTTTATCTCAGGACTATCCGTGCAAACAGGGATATATATGGTTACCTTAGTCCATTCGTCTTCTGTGCTGTCAATTTCAAAGCGGCCCTCCGGACCAAAATACAGCGCCAGGCGCTCCCGGATATTGTTCATTCCGAATCCGTTTTGGGTACCCCTGTAGCTGCCGGAACGAATCTGTTCCAGCTTCTCCCTGCTGATCCCCTGGCCATTATCAAAAATCTGGAACTGAATTCGATTACCCGCCTGCCTGATCGTGATCTGAATAAAAGCATGCGCCCTGGTCGTAATCCCGCCGTGCAGATAACAATTCTCTACCGTTGGCTGGAGGATCAGCTTAATGCTGTAAAGATCCAGAACCTCAGGCTCCACCTGCCATTCCACCGACACCTGTCCGGGATAACGCAGCTGCTGGATTTCAATGTACGCCTTCAGATGCTCGATTTCATCACGGATTAGGGTCACATTAACCCGGTTGCTGAGCGCAAGACGGTAGAAGGTGGTCAGGGCATCTATCGTCCGGATTTGGATATCATCCTGCTGATCCATGGCCCGCCAACGGATCAGGCTAAGGGAATTATAGATGAAATGAGGGTTGATCTGTGCCTGCAGCGCCCTGAACGACTGCTCGCGTTCCTTAAGCATGGCTTCTGTATGCTCCTCTACCAGCTTTCTCAAACGGCCGGACATAGAATTGAACAGTACCTCAAGCTCACCGAGTTCATCATTGTCACGGTTTCTAACGGTCACTTCGAAATAACCTTCCGAGATATCGGTCATCCGGATGCCCAGCTTGCGTATCCGCCAAATGACATTTTTGAGGACAATCATGATCAGAAAGATAGATATCAGCAGGAAAAAGGCAATACCTATTGCGATGTAGTACATAATCCGCGTTGACTGCTCCTCCAGCCGGTCGAGATGCACAAGCGCCGCAACCGTCCAGCCGGACTTAATTTCCTGGGTGATCAGGACCATCCCGTTCCGGGCTGCCGGGGCTTCTTCCGGGTTATTCCAATAAGGTCCTAAAGAAGAGGCGGACAAACGGCTGCCAATCTCGGAGGGCTCAGAGGAGGCAATAATCCGCTCGCTGTCGTCGACAATGTATAATGCTCCGGCCCCTTCAAACGGATGGTCGAATGATTCCATGAAGACACCGTTATAGTCCAGCAGCAGATAGACAATGCCGTAGACATCTCCGTACAAATTCAGGATTTTGTGGGAAACCACCAGCTTCGTCCTGTCGTCAGCCGCATTGGTCCATACCAGATTATCCTCCTTACGCAGCATCGTTGCGTACCATTCCTTCTCCCGCATCCCCGAGAGCATCCGGTCCTCCGGTTTCCACAGCAGCCCTCCATCCTGAACAAGTGTGCCGTTGGTATGGTAGATACGGAAATTCTCAATACCCGGCAAATATTTGCTCGTAAGCAGGAAGGAACGGTCTACATAATTGACCGTGCCGAGTTGTTCATCGATATCCGCATAGTCCCTGGCTAATCTGGAGATTAGCTCTCCATCCGTCGCCGTACGGGTAGCGAGAAGATCATAGCTCTGCTTCCTGAATTCAATACTCTGCGCACTTTGCCTTACCGCTTCCCGGATTGTGAGCATATAGTTAGCCCGTACGGTATGAAGCATCATGTAACCTGCACCTGCAGCAAGCAGTACAGTCGGAACGAACACAATCAGACCGTAGAATAATACAATCTTGCTCCTCAGGTTCATGGAACGGGTCATACGAATGATCCATTTCTCTATCTGCTGTTTTAACATATGTCCCCCCCATGAAGTGCAAAGGGAGCCCTCTCGTGGTGAGAGGTGCTCCGTTACATCTGTACACTATAGTATTATTGCGCTGCAGCTACTTCTTCTTTGTACGTATCCAGCCATTCCTGCTTGACTTCACTCCAGTGTCCGCGTTTCTCCAGCGCATCCTGGAAATCATTCCAGTTCTTCTCAAACTGCCCTTCGTCTTTGGCCATCAGCAGCTTGGCGCGGTATTCCTTACGGATATTCTCAAGCTCCGGGGTATATTTCTCCCAGGCTCCACCCTGTTTCATTTGGAACAGATCATAGGGTTCAGCTACCCGGATCGTGCCCATTTTACCGATAGTTTCGGTGAACTGAATCGTCTTAGCCGCTCCGGCTTTACCCGCATCTTCGGTGTTCCACCAAGGATACCATTCATTGCTGTACGATGCCGCCATATAGAGTTCTGGAGTAACCTTGGCTTTCTGCGCGGTGTCTCCGGAATTCCGGCTCGTTTTATAAGCTTCGTCTGTGAACTTCCATTTGCCCAGCGGCTGGTCGATCCAATCCCAGTACAGCCCTGCCGGACCTTCATTAATTACCTGCTGCTGTTCAGGTTTCGGCTGCAGGGTATAATCGAAGAATTTCAGAATGGCCTCGAGATTCTTGGTCTTCCCGCTGATATACACATCATAGCCCGGATTCGGGTTGGTGACCTGATTAATTCCGAGCTTCTCTACACCTTCCACCTTCGGAAAAGGAACCGCTTCGTAGAACCAGCCCGGCTCTGTCGGCCCGTCCAGGGTTTCCCAGGTAGATGCAGGAATATTCCAGAAGCTGCCTACGTTGAAGGCGATGCGGCCTGATTTGTTTTTCTCTGCATACTGTTCTTTTTTGCTGGTCACAACTTCCGGATCAATCAGCTTCTCCTGATACATCTTGTTCATCCATTGGTAAGCAGCTTTGTAATTGGGATCATCGTAAGCGAATACGAAATCATCACCGCGTTTGTCGATGCCGTTCCCTCCCGTTGTTACCCCGAATGCTGTCAGAATCGCATTCTCATCACTCCAGCCCAGTGTATCACTCGTATCCATCAGGAAGGATAAAGGGATAAGCGATTTGCCGGCTGCATCCTTCTGTTCTGCAGCTTTACGCAGGAAGGTCTCCACTCCCTCAATCGTTGCCAGATCGTCTTTGGTCATGCCCGTTTTCTCCAGCACATCACTTCTGACGATCCAGGCTTGAGATGCCCAGCCCGGCCACGGGTCTTCCGGATTCTGGTCAAACCAGGTCGGGATGGACCAGATATGGCCATCATTATCCTTCATTAGTTCCAGATACTGCTTGGGAATAGACGCCAGCCCCGGGTATTTATCCGGCATGTCGAAATATTGTTCCAGCGGCATCAGCTGCTTGGAGCGGTTCATCGCGCTTTTGACCGTCTCATTCCGGTTGAAGATGGCAGCATCCTCGAAGCCGCCTGTATTGATCTTCAGATTGAGCGCGGTCATCGCGTCGCCTTGGGTTGTCTCCAGCTTCACATCGACTCCAGGCTCCTGCTCGCGCCAGTATTTCTGGACCAAGCTGTCATTATTAATCGTAGACGTCCATCCAAGCCAGAGATTGAAAGATGACGGGCCGCTGGCAGGCTGGGTGCTGGATGTTTCACTGCCTGCAGCAGCATTATCGGCAGCATTTCCGCCGGAGCCCGAACAGCCTGTGACGGTTGTCAATAAGGTTGCTACAGCCAGGGCAGCAAGCCGGGTACGATTGATCTTCATTGTTTAATTCCCCCTATTCTGGTATTGTATTTCATCCTTTCACGGACCCCACAAGAACCCCCTTCACAAAATATTTCTGCAGGAACGGATATACACACAGAATCGGGATCGCACTCACCATAACGACTGCCATCTTAATCGACATCAGTGTAATGTTCTGCATCTGCGAGCTTCTCGCCAGAGCCTCCTGGTTCGTATTTGAACCAAGGACCGCCGATAGATCCTGGGCTGCGAGCAATTGCTGCAGGAAAGTCTGCACAGGTATCAGATTCTGCCTGGTTACGAAGAAAGCGCCGGCGAACCAGTCATTCCAGTGTCCCACTGCGGTGAACAGCCCCAGCGCAGCAAGCATAGGCTGAGAGAGCGGAATTACGATCTGAACCAGGGTACGGACAGGACCGGCACCATCCAGTTCAGCGGACTCAATCAGGGCTTCCGGTATCCCCTGTATAAACTTCAGCATGACGAACATGTTCCACACCGAGAACAGGCCGGGAAAAATATACACCCAGAACGTGTTGACCAGCCCGAGGTTGTTCAGCTGAATATAGAAAGGAACCAGCCCGCCGTTAAATAACATCGTCAGGAGGATATAGCCGAGAATCGTACTTCTTAAAGGAAGCCCGCGGTAAGACAACCCGAAAGCGACCAGAAGCGTAACGATAAGTCCTCCGAAGGTGCCAATAACTGTCCTGGCAATTGTGATCAGATAGGATTGGCGGATAATCTCATTGCCGAGCACGATTTCATAATTAATTAGGGTGAAGTTCTTCGGCCATAGATACACGCCGCCTTTGGCCGCACTCGCACCATCATTCAGGGAGATCGCCAGCATGTACAGGAACGGGTACAGTACTGACAAGCACATGCCGGCCAGAACAACTACGATGATGTACTGGGCTATTGTCTCACCTCTGCTGAGCTTCATTGGCTGTCACCATAATCCTTCCCCGTTTATTTTTCTGGACAGCTGATTGGTCGAAACTACGAGAATCAAGCTGATCAGTGAGGACAATAGTCCTACTGCGGTTGCCATGCCGAAATATCCCTGCTGTAGTCCGTTGCGGATAATGTACGTATCGAGCACATCCGCCACCCCTTGATTGGCTGAATTCATCAGCGGGTATATCTGATCCATCCCTACCGTAATCAGGCTGGGAATACTCAGAATCAGCACGATGGAGATTGTCGGCAGAATACCGGGAATGGTAATATGCCGGATCTGAGCCAGCTTCCCGGCACCTTCCACCTTGGCGGATTCGTATAGTTGAGGATCAATCGTCGTGATTGCGGCCAGATAGAGAATTGTGTTCCACCCGGTCTCTTTCCATAAGCTGCTTAGAATGACCATAGGACGGAACCACTCTGTTGAACCGAGAAAGAATACCGGTTCACCGCCCGCCTTTCCGATGATCTGATTGACCAGCCCGCCATCGAGAGTCAGGAAAGACTGCAGAATGTAAGCGACTACAATCCATGAGAAAAAATGCGGCAGATAACTGACAGATTGCACGAAACGCTTAAATACCGGCCGGGTCACTTCATTAATCAGCAACGCCAGCAGAATCGGTGCCGGGAATCCGAAGATGAATTTCAGTACCGATATATACAGCGTATTTTGGACCACCGTCAAAAACTGGGGGTCCTGCAGGAAAGTGAAGTTGCCGAGTCCCACCCAAGAGCTGTTCCAGATCGAGGTCCCCAGCTGGAAATCACGGAAGGCAACCTGAATCCCCGCCATCGGTATGTAGCTGAACAGCAGCAGCAGCAGGACTCCCGGCAGGATCATTAAATATTGCCAGCGGTACTTGTAGAACTTAGCGTACAATGTGCATCCCCCCTTGATAGTTCTATCATAAGGTGAAGCGCGAAGCCTGCCTATATAACAGCGGTTGGTTATCTATTGCTCTGATTGGATATTTAAAGCGCTTACTAAATTATTGCCTGCATTTTATTTTGCTAATTGAGAACGCAAAAAAAGCCCCTGCAGCTCGCAGAGGCTTGTCCATCTTAAAGGGTGTACAGGTAGATGCTAAAGATCTACACCATAGCTTAGGGGTACGAAGCTAGAATTTACGGCGGAAGGTGTACTCGTTGATTATCCGGCGGCACTTTCTACTGCGACATTGGTCCTCACAACAGCAACCATGATCATCGTAAGCATAAACACCTTTTCATCAAGAAAGCCTTCCTTATTCAAGCAAGCAATTGTTGCATTAAGAGCTTGTACTCACCAAGCTGACTTGCGGTTGACTCGGCTCGCAGGTTCTCAAAAAGCGCTACGGACTTTCTGAATCCTGTATTATCATTAAGTTTAACAGATGATGTCAGAGACAGTAATAGAGTGTTAATTGAATCATAGGTTTTCCCAATTATGGAATAGTATTTCGCCTTAAGATAGATATAATCGTTATAATAACGTACAATTCTTTGGGTCTCATAATACACTGCCATTGCCGACATTTTCTCTTGGAATTCGTTAAGAATCTCATCGACGTTATATTTAAAGTTAATTGCAGCTTTAAGAATACTAATCAGACCCAATAGTAATTCCTGTTCGTTAATCCGCAAGAAGGCTATATAATCAGGAATAATATCAGTATTCCCCTCGTTCAGATCAATCACATAGCGGTTAGCCTTTGCAATCTGCTGATAATACTCTACCTCTGCCACGCCTGCTGCATCCATGCCTTCAATCCAGCTCAGATCTGAATATTTATCGATGGCGGCCCGCGCTTCAGCATAGCGGCCCTTCTTCTCCATCGCGATTCCTTTCAGAGACATGCTGTATCCGAAATAATAGACTACGGGACGTCGCAGGTTAAATGAAGTTACTTTTTGTGCGGCTGCCCGTTCACGTTGATTGGCATTATAGATAGCATTAATCTCGCTATACAGTTTGTCGGCGATCAGGAGAATACCCTCCCAATTCTCCAAGGTAAACGAAGCTTTTAACATTTGAACTAGTGAATCCGCGTTAATCCCGTTAAGTTCCAGCTCCAAAATTCCGTCCTCCCGCTCTTAATCCCCCTTTTTATATAATTCCTGATTTTCCTATATAAGTAAGTGAGCAATATCACTTTAACGGACGGAATTTGGGCTGGAATACATTATCACGGCGTTCAATCCAAGTAATAGTTTTTGGTAGCAATATTCGCGCAGAATTCCCGGTCGTGCTCCACAAACAGGATCGTCGGCGTGTGTTCCATCAGCAGCGCTTCAATCTGCATCCGGGAGATCACGTCAATGAAGTTAAGCGGCTCATCCCAGATATGCAGATGCACCTTCTCGCTGAGGCTCCGGGCAATCAATACTTTCTTCTTTTGGCCGCCGCTGTAGGTGGACAGATCCTTCTCAAATTGAATCCGCGAGAAATCCAGCTTCCGCAGAATCGATTTGAACAGGCTCTCGTCAATCCCGTGCTCTCTGGCATATTCGCTCAGACTGCCCTTAAGATGCGAGGTGTCCTGTGATACATAAGAAATGGCAAGCTGGCTATCCTTAATCAAGCTGCCTGTATAGTTTATGTTCTCCCCGCAGATCAGTAGGAGAATACTCGATTTACCGGAGCCGTTGCTGCCGGAGAGCGCTATCCGGTCCCCCTGCTCAATCGTGAAGCTCACAGCTGAACAAACGCTTTTCTCCCTGTAATAGATCGAAACATCATCCAGCTGGACCAGCTGTTGCTTATGATAAGGCAGCTGTGATATTTCCAGACTGTCCGAGCTTTCGATATTCCGGAGCAGCTTGGACTTCTCGTCGATGGCAGTCTGCTGCCGCTGCTGGATGGATTTCGAACGCTTCATCATTTTAGCGGCTTTGTGGCCAACGTATCCTTTATCCAGTTTGGAGCCGGAGTTTCGGGTGCCGTTCTTGGATTTCTCCACTTCATGGGCCCAGCCGCCTGTTCTTTTAGAGGAATCCGACAGACGCCTGATGTCCCGCCGCAGCTTCTCGTCTTCCGCCAGCTCGAAGTTATCCTGCCTCGTCTTATTCTCCCACCAGCTGCTGAAGTTCCCCTTCTGGATCTCGATGTTGGTCTTGTTGATGGACAGGATATGGTCTACGCAGTTGTCCAGGAAAGCTCTGTCATGCGAAACCAGAATATAGCCGCTTTTGGTGCTGAGATAGTTGCTGACCAGTTGCCGGGCCTTCATATCCAGATGATTGGTAGGCTCGTCTATAAGCAGGAAGCTGTTCTCCTTGATGAAAAGGGCCGCCAGCAGCACCTTCGTCTGTTCCCCGTTCGACAATGAATTGAAAGGCCGGTACAGCACATCCTCCGCTACCTTCAGCAGGTTCAGCTCCCGCATCAATTTCCAGTGTACATACTCCGGGTCAATTTCACTGATTACATCCAGGGTCTGACTTGTGGGGTCCGTAACCGGAAACGGGAAGTATTCAAAGCTGACTTGTGCGGATATCGTCCCGCTGTATTCATATTTGCCAAGCAGCAGGTTCAGAAAGGTGGTTTTGCCCCGGCCGTTGCGCCCGGTGAAGCCCAGTTTCCAATCGGTATCCAGCTGGAAATTCACATGTTCAAAAATATTATCGTAAGTGCCCTCATAGGCAAACGTCAGATTACTCACATTGATCAATGACATACAATATCCTCCTGTATAAAATAATAAAAGCTGCAAGAAGGTTATCTTCTTACAGCTCAAATAAATACAGCAAATTCAGCCCGGGCGGACTTGAATAAGGATATATTGATTGAGTGAAAAGATGCAGACCCTTCTTGCATATAAAGAATAAAACACGCGCACGAAATAACGCTCAAAGCTGTTTTATTGTTTTATATATCGCAAGAGAATCCTACACTATACTGTTCAACTCCAATCGTTTAATTAAGTGCATTTTACCATGAGCTTTATCGGATATCAACCCGGGCCGTACGAATTCAGTGTCTCTTCAAGCAGAGATCAGGCCGTATTTCAGGAAGCAGTTATACAGTCCGTCTTCCTCAATGTGGTCTGTGATATCATCGGCAATCTGTTTGAGCTGCTCTCTGGCATTGCCCATCGCAACCCCCACCTGGACATATTCCAGCATCTCCAGATCATTAAGCCCATCGCCGAGCGCCATGCTGTCTTCACGCGGAATGTTCAGGTGCTGCAGCACATCGGCAATGGCCGAAGCCTTGTGGACACCCGGAATCATCAGCTCCCCGCTATTCTCGCCAAACAGGGGGATAGAACTCTGGAGCGCTGTGAACCGGCCCTGTAAATCCGCTTGAATCCGATCAAATGGCAGGCTGCTCTCAAGAAAGCAGATCTTGTTGACATCATCCAAATATAATTCTTCGTTCCCATACGTCAGTGTTGCGATATATGGATGCGGTGTCAGCCGTTTGCGCTCCTGTGCTGCAGGATCATTCAGCAGATCACCATAAATTCTGCGTTCCAGATGCGGCTGTAAGTTGCGGCTCCCGTATAGCGCGGTGTTGGATTCCAGAATGAAATCCACCTCATTGGCGTGGAAATAATCGATCAGATGTTTGGCGTCTTCCGGGGTTACCTTTTTGTGATAAAGCATTTCATTGCCGCTCTCTACATACCCGCCTGCAGCTCCGATCAGGCCGTCGAAGCCGATATTCCAGATCGAGTCATAGATTTCAGCCTTCGAGCGGCCAGTACACAGGTAGAGTAAATGCCCGTTCTCCCGCGCCTGTCTGCATGCCTGCTGCGCCGATTCCGGTACGATGCCATTCTCTGTGAGAAGTGTTCCGTCAATGTCGATGAAGACTATTTTTCTGCTGTTCTGACTCATGAATCCCCAGCCCCCTTGTGTAATGTTCCTCTGAACTATAATTTATGTAATGCGTTCCAGGTCAAGGATTATTTTCAGAAACAGACGTGAAAAAGGACTGACCCAACACCATGAAATGGTTAAATGGGACAGTCCTATGCCTGCCGGGTACGATTAATTGATCTGGAGCAAATCCGATTCCTGCGCCCCTGTAACCACCGAAATGATGCTCTTCCGCAGCTGCCCGGCATTCTGTGCCTGATACGGATCGGCAGCATAGATGACCGCATCGGCAATGTAGCCCTCGGCAATCCGCCCCAGCTCATGTCCGCTTCCGAGGATCTCAGCTGCGTCCTGCGTAGCAGACTTCCACGCTTCTGCCCGGCTCAAGCCGTAATCGAACAGCGTATCGAATTCCTGCAGGTTATAACCATGCAGTGATGGTGTAGCATAATCCGTACCGAATCCAAGACGTATTCCTGCCCGCTTGGCATATCCAATTGCCGTGGCATGAGCATCGGCAGCGCGGGCGGCCCGTTCACAGATGACCGGATTCAGTGCAAGTACCCCCTTGGGATCGGCAGCGATCCGGTAGATCGAAGTTGTCGGTACGAAGGCTACGCCGGACTCGGCCAGTCTGCCCGCCTGATCCCAGGTAAGGAACATCCCATGCTCTATGGATTCCACTCCAGCCCGGATAGACCAGTCAATCGTCACGCCGCCCCAGGTATGTACCAGAACCTTCTTGTGGTTCGCGTGCGCATGACGGACGATGAAGGCGAACTCTTCCTCAGAGAAGTTCGGCTCTGTTACCTTCTCGGTAGGTGCACCAAGACCGCCTGTTGCCATAATTTTGATCCATCCTGCTCCGGTAGCGTAGATCTCATTCAGGCGCTGCTCCAGATGCTTAACACCCTTGGCATCCGCTGCACCCAGCATTTCACTGCTGGTCTGCACCCGTAACGGCTGCTGATAATACTTCACCAGATGCCGGATGGTGCTTGGCAGAATGCCTCCGGCATCGCGCGCCGTTGTTACACCAGTCCGCAAGGTGGCTGCGAAGGCCTCTGCCTGCATCACTTCAACCTCCCGGCTGTCCCGATTCAGCTGGTCGGCATGATCGAAATCGGTCCAGGCCAGATGCGTATGCAGATCAATGATACCCGGACTGATCCATAGCTTCTGCTGGGGCTCTTCCGTCTCAACATGCTTAGATCCTGCTTCCGCAACCGATGTGAACCGGCCATTCTGAATCTCTATATCGAACCGTTTCCCTTCAATACCTGCGATATGGATGCCATTGTAAGCCTGCAATTGTGGTTGTTTGAGGATCATAGGGCTTCACCCCATACCTGGCGGACTTCCTGAACTGCCTGTTCCGCATCCTGCTTCAGCAATCCGGCAAGCGTGCGTACCGCTGTCTCCACGCCTTCCCGGCTGGCGTTGGCGCCGAAATGGTTGATCCGCAGCAGCTGGCCGTATAGTTCCCCGTCTCCGGGAGCAACGATGCCGATAGGCTGCTTGATCCGCAGGTTCTCTTCCCCGTTAATCCGGACGGTAGTAGTCAGTGTGGAATATTGACGGCTGTTCTTCTGCCATGGTTCAAGACCAAGAGCTGTGATACCCGCTATGGCAGAAGCTGCTGCACGTTCATGGCGCTTGATCACTTGAGCCAGTCCCTCATCGGCAATAGTAGACAAAGCTGCGATCAGAGCTCTGGCCTCCAGTGTTGGAATATTCGGCGGGACGCGAAGCGGCGGCGTGCCATCCGGTGCCGGCTTCAGATCCAGCAAGGATAGAATGGAATTGCGGGGTGCTTGCTCATTCGACTCCAGGAATGCCCAGCCGCGTGGTGATATACTGACTGCGCTGACTCCGTTAGGTCCGGCGAGTGCTTTTTGAGCACCAATTACGGCAAAGTCCACGGACCACTCATCGACTGACAGAGCCTCTCCACCTACTGCTGATACGGAATCCGTTACCGTAATGAGATTATGTTTGCGTGCAAGGCCGAAGATTTCCTTCGCAGGGTTGGAGCCGCCTGTAACGACTTCTGCCTGTACGAAGGAAACAGCAACCGGATGATACCGCTCAACCGCAGACGCAACCTCTTCAACCGTAATGACTTCATCAAAGGAAACTTTCACTTCAATCACCGTCGCTCCGCCGCGCTCCAGCCATTGTCCAAACAAACTGCCGTAAGGGCCAGTCACTACATTTAGAATGGTCCGGCCGGGTGCAGCAATTCCTGCGGCTACCGCTTCAATGCCTAATATGGCTTCCCCCGGGATGATCACCGGAGGGTACTGGGTGTCTAAGAGATCAGAGAGCAATGTTGTTAATGTATTGAACTCAGAAAGGGACAGCGGGATAAATCCTTTAGGTTCTTGGTTCATGTAGACCTCCTGATGTAATTGATTTCATTGTGGCATCTTTGGAACCGCAGATAACAGCTCGCGGCTGTATTCATGCTCCGGGCGGATGAAGAACTGATCCTTGGTATTGATCTCTACCAGCTTCCCCTGCCGCATGACGGCAACGGTGTCGCTGACTGCGTGAATAACCCCAAGATCGTGAGAAATGAATAACACGGTAAGGTTAAGCTCGTTTTTGAGCGTGTGGAACAGTTCCAATACGCTCCGCTGCACGGATACATCGAGTGCACTTGTCGGTTCATCGGCGATCAGCAGGCTCGGCTCCACACTTAGAGCGCGTGCAATGGCAATCCGCTGTCGTTGGCCGCCGGAGAATTCATGCGGATACCTGTCCAGGGACCTGGCTTCCAGCTGAACCCGGCTAAGCAGCTCCTTGCTTCTTGTCTCTACTTGGGAACGGTCGACAATCCGGTGAAACAGCAGGGCTTCAGACAGGATCTGCCGGATAGAATGCTTAGGATTCAGCGAGGCATCCGGATTCTGGAAGATCATCTGGATCTTCTTATGCTGCTCTCTGCTTCTCTTCTTGCGCAACTCCTGTGAACCCAGCAGAATCTGCCCCTCATCCGGAGCGATCAGCCCGGCAATGACCCGCGCAAGCGTAGACTTTCCAGAACCGGACTCTCCGACAAGCCCCAGCGTGGTATGCTGCTCCAAATCCAGCTGTATATGGTCAAGCGCGGTAAATCCGCCGTAACGGACCGTTAGATCACGTACCTGCAAAGCTAATTCCATTATTGTACGCTCCCTTCAAGCTCCGGCAGAGGAAGCACTGAATCAATAAGCATCTGTGTGTAGGGATCAGCCGGATGCTGAAGCAGATTAAGCGTCTCTCCGTGCTCCACAATCTGCCCCTGCTTCATGACATATAATCTGGAGCAGAGGTTAGCGGCAATTGCCAGATTGTGTGTAACGAAGACCATGGCGAAGCCCAGCTCACGCTGCAGACTGGTAATCGTGTCGATGATCTGCCGCTGAACGGTGACATCCAGCGCGGTTGTCGGCTCATCACAGAGCAGAATGCCGGGCTTACAGGCAAGAGCCAATGCGATAACAACACGCTGACACTGGCCGCCCGACAACTGGCTTGGATAACGGTCTGTTTTTCTCAAAGAATCCGGAAGACCTAATCTTGCAAGCAGCTCCAGGGCAATTGTCCGCGATGCTCTAAGGCTGACTTGTTGTCTGTAATACACGACTTCTGCCAGCTGTTTCACAACCGGACAGAGCGGGTCCAGCGCGCCTCTCGGGTCCTGGAATACCATCGCACTGCTTACCGTACTCCGGACGGTCCCTCCGGTCTGCTCCACACCACGAGGAAGGAGACCAAGGATTGCTCGCAGAGTAAGCGACTTGCCGGAGCCAGACTCCCCTACCAGCCCGAGACTCTCCCCGCGCGCAAGCGAGAAGCTTATATTATTGACGAGAATATCTTTCGACTTTGCTGCCAGTGTCAGTGATTCTATTTCGAGCACAGGTTCAATTGACATTATTTTTTCCTCCAAATATCGGCCAGGCCATCCCCTAACAGAGACAATGCAATCCCCGTATACACCACGGCGAATCCCGGAACTGCCGACAGCCACCAGGCGGTGGTAATGAAGGGTTGTCCATCTGAGATCATTGTCCCCCAGTCCGGTGTCGGCGGTGCAATGCCGATCCCCAGATAACCCAGTGTTACAATGGCTACAAGCAGCCCGACCATATCCGTCATCAGCACGACAACGGCTTGCGGCAATACATTAGGCAGAAGATGGCGTAGAATAATTCGTATGCCGGGAAGTCCTAAGGTCTGGGCAGAAGCGACCCATTCCTGTTCCCGGAAGGATGCGCTAAGTCCTCTGACCACACGGGCGAATACAATCCAGCCTACGAGAATGAAGGTGATATAAATCCCCCGTTCCCCGGCACCGCTGGCGAAGGCCACGATAATTACGATCAGATAGAACGGGAAAGCGATAAATGTATCTGTAATCAGTGCAATAATTCTGTCGGTCCATTTGCCGTAATACCCTGACAGCATTCCCAGTAAGACACCGGTACAGAACGGAATGATCTCGGCCAGAACCATGATAGTCAGATCCGTCCGCGCTGCATAGATTAGTCTGGTAAACAAATCACGCCCCAGCTGGTCGGTTCCCAGCCAGTGGGTGGATGACGGCGGCTGCAGGAAGGCGCTCAAATTCTGCTCCGTTGGATGATATGGACTTAAGTAAGGGATGAACAGAGCCAGAAGAATAAGCACAGCGAACATAATGATTCCAATGAGCAGGGATGGGGTATTCCATATCCGTCTCAGCCCGTTTACTTTCTTCTTGCCCGCGGGCAATTGTATATCTGGAGTTGTAGTTGTCATTGTTTCCCCTTCGTTCTGGGATCCAGCCACCAGGAGATGATTTCAATCAGCAGACTGATGATCACTACAGATAGCGCACAATAAAGTGCTATTCCCTGGATAACAGGGAAATCCCGATTCGAAATTGAAGTGAACAGCAGGCTGCCGATCCCTTTGATGCCAAATACCTGCTCGACCACGAGCGTACCCCCGATGAGATAAGAGATGTTGACTCCCAGCAGCATCAGTGTCGGCAGCGCTGAATTGCGCAGGACATGCTTAAACAGAATGACTCTGGAAGGTATGCCCGCTGCTCTCAGCGTGACGACAAAATCGGATTCGAGTACCTCCAGCATTTGCGCCCTGAGCGAGCGGACCAGCGTAGGAATCTGTGAAAAAGCAACCGTTATCGCCGGCAGCGCCAGGCTTCGCAGCGTTCCTGTGAAGCCTTCGCCTACTCCCCCGACAGGGAACCAGCCCAGCCGGACACTAAAGAGCAGAATCAAAAGAATGCCAACCCAGAAGATTGGCATACCGAGAGTAATCGCAGGAAAGATGCGGATCAGATGATCCAGCAGTTTATCCTTATGTGTGGCTGCAACCGTAGCAAGCAGAAGTGCAGTAATAATTGCAAGCACACAGGCAATCAGGATAAGCAGCAAGGTTATAGGAGCCCGCTGCATAATCAGCTCTCGTGCCGAGGTGCCCATAATAATGGAGTTTCCGGTATCTCCTTGCGTGAACAAGGTCTTCATAAAACGGACGAATTGTTCCCATAGCGGGAGATCCAGCCCTAGGGTGTGATGCATATTCTTAAGCGCTTCAGGTGTACTGTATTCCCCGAGAATCATTTTGGCAGGATCACCGGGCACAATACGTATAAGGAAAAAGACAGCCGTCATCACGCAGAGGATAACAATTAAGGCTCTTACAAGTGCTATTCCCAGCCACTTGTAAGAACCATTATTTCCTTGCGCACCGGTTAAGGTTTGCCTGGAATTCATCATTTGCTTACGCGCACATCTTCCAGACGGATACTACCGTTAGGCAGAACAACAAGTCCTTCAACGGAAGAACGGGCACCGATCAGGATGTCCGGATAATACAGCGGAATGTAAGGCACTTCATCTGCAAGGGTCTGCAGCAGCTCGGTGTAGATTGCTGCGCGGGCATCGCCGTCTGGTGTTTTTTGACCTTCATACAGCAGCTTGGTTACATTATCGTTCGTGTAGTGTGTCCAGTACGATTTGCTGAAGCCTTCAGGATCGGTCTGGAAGGCGAGTATCGAGTTCGCCTCCGGAGAATCGGCTTGACCGCTGTTCAGCATCGCCGCGAAATCATAGGCGAAGAAGCGTTCACGGAAGGTGGCAAGTTCAACGGATTCAATCTCAATCTTGATTCCGATGGCTTGGCCTGCCGCCTGAATAATCTGTGCTTCCTGGGCTCTTGTGCTGTTGCCGGAAGCAATCAGCAGCTTGGTTGAGAATCCGTTAGGGAATGCAGACTTGGCAAGCTCTTCCTTGGCTGCGGCAGCATCGAAGTTCAATGACTTAAGGGTATCATTGGCATTGTAAGGAATCGTTGTCGGCAGCAAAGAATTGGCGGTCTGTGCATATCCGAAGGTTAAAGCTTTGGTCAGACCGTCACGGTCCAGCGCCAGCGCCAGGGCACGGCGGACATGAACATCGGAGAAATGCTCATCCAGCGTGTTGAAGAACAATTGCTCCGTCACCCAGCTGCCGTTCGTTACTACCGTTGTATCTGTGCCATCCTTGATCTCTCCTGCATTCTGAAGGGACAGGGCTTCCACTGCATCCACTTCTCCTGCCTTCAGCTGGTTGATCGCCTGGCTGTCGTCTTCGATCAGTTTATAGACAAGCTTATCGATATACGGTTTACCTTCCTGCCAGTAGTTTGTGTTCTTGGTGAAGGTAACATCACCGGCCGGGTCCCAGGTTTCAACTACGAAAGGTCCCGTGCCTACCGGCTTCTTGAAGAATTCTTCTTCGGAAACCCCGCCGAAATTATTCGGGATAATACCGTTCGAGAAGTTCGACAGCTCGGAGATGAATGGTGTGTAGGGTTCTTTCAGCTTAATCACCAGTGTCTTGTCATCCTGTGCCTTGAAGGATTCGACCGTCGCCGAGATCGCCAGAGGCCCTTCAACCGTCAAATGACGGTTCAGGGAGAACACAGCATCCTCCGCTGTGACTGGCGTTCCGTTCGAGAACTTCAGACCGTCACGCAATACGAAGGTATACGTTAAGCCGTCTTCGCTGATCGTGTGGGACTGGGCAAGAAAGTCCTTAATTTCACCCTTGCTGTCAAAAGCGACCAAAGATTCAAACACTTTATCAATCGCAAACGCATTATTGGAGGTGATCTGGTTATGCAGATCAAACGAGGTTACGGAAGCCGGCCGGCCATAGGTAAAAGTGCCTCCTGCAGATGGTTCTGCTGTGCTT